>NZ_NEHJ01000002.1:0-825405 GCF_002112345.1 Pseudomonas sp. R43(2017) | reverse complement strand
GAAGACCGAACCGTTGAAAGCGCCAGACAAACCGGCATTTCCAACTCCTTCCAGGCTTCGATGATCTGAAGCAATCCGCCATCGAAACCTACATAACTCGTTGAATTTCAAGGAGTTTTCCGTTTCGACTGCGCCGGAAGTGGGGCGAATTATAGAGACTCAGAATCTGCCGTCAACCCTTAATTTGGTTTTCTTTCAATAACTTGCAGATAGACCACAAAACGCTCAATACCCTCTATATAGAAGAAGGACTCAATACCCCTTCTATATAGAGAGAACCTTCAGAGCACTCCATTCTCTTTCATCGTAGCCACCGCCCCCGCTCCCAGACCCAGCACCCGCTGCAAAACCTCCAATGTATGCTCGCCCAACAAAGGAGGCGCACGACGATACTCGACAGGCGTCCGAGACAACCGAATCGGACTGGCCACCTGCGGCACCATCCCTGCCAATGCATGAGGCAGCTCAATCGCCAACCCGCGAGACTTCACCTGTGGATCCTCGAACACCTGTGACAGGTCATTGATCGGTCCACACGGCACCCCCGCCTGCTCCAGCTGAGCCACCCACTCGGCGGTCGTCTTGAAAACTGTCGCCTGACGGATCAACGGAATCAGCACCGCCCGATTCGCCACACGCAGCTTATTGGTCGCGAAACGCGGATCGTCCGCCCACTGCGGCTGCCCCGCCACTTCGGCGAATTTGCGGAACTGCCCGTCATTACCCACCGTTAGAATGAAGTCACCATCAGCCGTCGGAAAGTCCTGGTACGGCACGATATTCGGATGCGCATTGCCCAGCCGCTTTGGCGCATTGCCCGTCGTCAGGTAGTTCATCGCCTGGTTAGCCAGACATGCCACCTGCACATCCAGCAGCGCCATATCAATGTGCTGACCGCCACCATCGTGATCACGGTGAGCCAGTGCCGCCAGGATCGCCACGGTCGAATACAGACCGGTCAGAATATCCGTGAGCGCCACACCCACCTTCACCGGCCCGGCACCCTCATCACCTTCAGGTCGCCCGGTAAGGCTCATCAGCCCGCCAAGCCCTTGAATCATGAAGTCATAACCCGCGCGCTTGGCATACGGCCCGGTCTGTCCAAAACCAGTGATCGAGCAGTAGATCAGATCCGGATTGATCGCCTTCAGCGACTCGTAATCCAGACCATAGGCCGCCAACCCACCGACCTTGAAGTTCTCGATCAGAATGTCCGACTTGGCTGCCAGCTCCCGCACCAGCTTCTGACCTTCAGGACGCGTGAAGTCGATCGTCACCGATTGCTTGTTGCGGTTGGCCGACAGGTAATAAGCCGCCTCGCTGGTGTTCTCACCATAGGCGTCTTTCAGGAAGGGCGGCCCCCAGGCACGGGTGTCGTCACCATTGCCCGGGCGCTCGACCTTGATCACTTCCGCCCCAAGGTCGGCAAGAATCTGCCCGGCCCATGGGCCGGCCAGCACTCGCGACAAATCCAGTACCCGCAGATGCGACAGCGCGCCCATGGTCGCTCTCCTGTTAATAGAACGCCTGCAGGCCGGTCTGCGCACGACCGAGGATCAGCGCGTGAACGTCGTGAGTACCTTCATAGGTATTCACCACTTCCAGGTTGACCAGGTGACGGGCCACACCGAACTCATCGGAGATCCCGTTGCCGCCCAGCATGTCACGGGCCATGCGAGCGATATCCAGCGATTTGCCGCAAGAGTTACGCTTCATGATCGAAGTGATTTCAACCGCAGCAGTGCCTTCGTCCTTCATGCGACCCAGACGCAGGCAGCCTTGCAGTGCCAGAGTGATTTCGGTCTGCATGTCGGCCAGCTTCTTCTGGATCAACTGAGTAGCGGCCAAAGGACGACCGAACTGTTGACGATCCAGGGTGTACTGGCGAGCGGTGTGCCAGCAGAACTCGGCCGCGCCCAGCGCACCCCAGGAGATGCCATAACGTGCAGAATTGAGGCAGGTGAACGGACCTTTCAGACCACGCACGTCCGGGAAGATGTTTTCTTCCGGTACGAACACGTTGTCCATGACGATCTCACCAGTGATCGAAGCCCGCAGGCCGACCTTGCCGTGAATCGCCGGAGCGCTCAGGCCTTTCCAGCCCTTCTCCAATACAAAGCCGCGAATATCGCCGGCGTCGTCCTTGGCCCAGACCACGAACACATCGGCGATCGGGCTGTTGGTGATCCACATCTTGGCGCCGGTCAGGCTGTAGCCGCCTTCGACTTTGCGTGCACGCGTAATCATTGCGCCCGGGTCGGAACCGTGGTTCGGCTCGGTCAGACCGAAGCAGCCGATCCATTCGCCGGAAGCCAGTTTCGGCAGGTACTTCTGTTTCTGTGCTTCGGTACCGAATTCATTGATCGGCACCATCACCAGCGAAGACTGCACGCTCATCATCGAACGGTAGCCGGAATCCACGCGCTCGACTTCACGGGCAATCAGGCCGTAGCTGACGTAGTTGAGGCCGCTGCCACCATACTGCTCGGGGATGGTCGCACCCAACAGGCCGACTTCACCCATCTCACGGAAGATCGCCGGGTCAGTCTTCTCATGGCGGAAGGCTTCGAGGACGCGTGGAGCGAGGCTCTGCTGGGCAAATTGCTCGGCAGTGTCGCGGATCATGCGTTCTTCTTCAGTCAGCTGTTGATCCAGCAGCAGTGGATCGATCCAGTTGAAGCTAGCTTTACCGCCCATGAGTGAGTCCTCGCAAATCGGGTGAATTAACGTGGCATTGATCCTAGGCCCGCTTCACCCTCCCGGCAAACGAGGATTTCGCATCCTGTTGTGCTAATTTCTCACTCCGAAACGTCGCGAAATACCGATTGAGCGATGTATTAGTGAGGTTGACGTACATGCGCCGCAAGATACCCAGCACCACCGCCCTGATCAGCTTCGAAGCCGCGGCTCGCCACGAGAGCTTTACCAAGGCCGCCGAAGAACTTTCCCTCACCCAGGGCGCCATTTGCCGACAGATCGCAAGCCTTGAGGACTTTCTCAGCGTCGAACTCTTCCGACGCTCGCGACGCGGGGTGAAGCTGACCGAAGCGGGCCTTTCCTACAGCCGCCGGGTTGCCACCCAACTCGATGCCGTGGAGCGCGACACCCTGTCGGTGATGGGTCAGCAGGGCACCAACGTGATCGAGCTCGCTGTGGTGCCCACCTTTGGCACGCAATGGCTGCTGCCAAGACTGAAGGACTTCCAGCTCAAACATCCGGAGGTCACGGTCAACCTGACCAACCGAACCCGCCCCTTCCTGTTTGCCGACACCGACTTCGATGCCGCCATCTATTTCGGTGATGCCGACTGGTCCGGTACTGAATCCCACAGGCTGATGGGTGAGAATCCGATGCCGGTGTGCAGTCCCGCCCTGCTCGGCAACAAGACGCATCTGACTCCCGTTGAAATCGCCGATCTCCCTCTGCTCCAGCAAACCACCCGCCCCTATGCCTGGCGACAGTGGTTCAACTCGCAACACCTGAACATCCCCCGCGACATGACAGGTCCGCGCTACGAGCTATTCTCCATGCTGGCCCAGGCAGCCATGCACGACATGGGCATCGCGCTGATTCCTCCGTTCCTGATCCAGCGCGAATTGGCCGAGAAACGCCTGGTGATTGCCAACTCGAATGCGCTCTCCAGCATCAAGGCGTATTACCTGATGATTCCAGAGCGAAAGGTCGAATCCGCGTCACTCAAGGCATTTCGCGACTGGCTGGTAAATCAGGCACACAGCTACAACCTCGAAGGATAAAGGCTTTCAGCGATTACTAACCCCGTAGTCAGGATATTCAAAGCCCTACAGATATAACTATTTGTCGCAAATCGAAAGACTGTATCCGAAAGTCGTACAGACGTCCCACAAGCGCCTGCCGACGTGGCTTTGAGCCCTCATTCGCGACTCATTGCGGCCTATTCACGTCACCGATGAGAAAATTCTTCAAATTTATCCAGACTCCTTGAAAGGCACGGCCTGCAAGGGATTCAACTGGCCATCTGCGACATTCGGTCACGGGATGACTTGTAGTTAATTTTCCGTCACCCGTCATAATCCCTTGAAGGGCATAAACTTCGCCTGCAAAATGCCGCGCCCCGCCCTGATTCGGCGGGATCGTGCTGATCGGCCGCCCCAGTCGCACCATCCGTAGTGCATGGGTTTACTCAATAAGATCACGCAGGAGATTTGACGTGCACATTGGTGTTCCTCTCGAAACCCAGACCGGTGAAACACGGGTTGCTGCAACCCCGGAAACCATTAAAAAGCTGATCAGCCAAGGTCATAAGGTCACTGTGCAAACCGGCGCCGGCGTTAAAGCCAGCGTTGTCGACAGTACCTATGAAGCGGCAGGCGCAACCATTGGCAGTGCCAATGACGCGTTTGGCGCCGAGCTGATTCTCAAAGTGGTCGCGCCAACCGATGCCGAACTGACGCTGATCAAGCGTGGCACGGTGTTGGTGGGCATGCTCAACCCGTTCAACAACGACACCATCGCGAAGATGGCCGAGTGCGGGATTACCGCGTTCGCCCTGGAAGCGGCGCCACGTACCTCCCGGGCCCAGAGCCTCGACGTGCTGTCGTCCCAGGCGAACATTGCCGGCTACAAGGCCGTGTTGCTGGCCGCTCACTACTACCCGCGCTTCATGCCGATGCTGATGACCGCTGCGGGCACCGTGAAAGCGGCGCGCGTGCTGATTCTGGGGGCAGGCGTGGCCGGGTTGCAGGCGATTGCCACGGCGAAACGTCTGGGTGCCGTCATCGAAGCGTCCGACGTACGTCCGGCCGTGAAGGAACAGATCGAGTCCCTCGGCGCCAAGTTCGTCGACGTACCTTACGAGACCGATGAAGAACGCGAATGCGCGGTCGGCGTCGGCGGTTACGCACGCCCGATGCCGGCGAGCTGGATGCAGCGTCAGGCCCAGGCCGTGCACGAGCGCGCCAAGCAGGCTGACATCGTCATCACCACCGCACTGATCCCGGGCCGCAAGGCACCGGTGCTGTTGAGCGCGGACACAGTGGCGCAAATGAAACCCGGCTCGGTGGTCATCGACCTCGCTGCAGCCCAGGGTGGCAACTGCCCGCTGACCGTGGCTGATCAGGTCGTGATCGAAAACGGCGTGACCATCGTCGGTCCGACCAATCTCGCCGGTGAAGTCGCCGCAGACGCTTCGGCGCTGTACGCACGCAACCTGCTGGACTTCCTGAAGCTGATCTTCACCAAAGAAGGCCAGTTCGAAGTGAACCTCGAAGACGACATCGTCGCCGCGTGCCTGATGTGCCGCGACGGCCAAGTCATCCGCAAAAACGCCTAAGCAGGGATTCAGACGATGGAAGAGCTTATCTCCCCCGGTATCTACAACCTGATCATCTTCGTGCTGGCGATTTATGTCGGTTACCACGTGGTCTGGAACGTTACACCCGCATTGCACACGCCACTGATGGCGGTGACCAACGCCATTTCGGCGATCGTGATCGTCGGCGCCATGCTCGCGGCCGCCCTGACCGTCACCCCGCTGGGCAAGACCATGGGCACCCTCGCCGTAGCACTGGCCGCGGTCAACGTGTTCGGTGGCTTCCTGGTCACCCGCCGCATGCTTGAGATGTTCAAGAAGAAAGCCCCGAAAGCAAAAGAAGAGGCGCCTAAGTAATGAGCATGAACCTCGTCACGACGCTCTACCTGATCGCGTCGATCTGCTTCATCCAGGCCCTCAAAGGTCTGTCGCACCCGACCACGTCGCGCCGCGGCAACCTGTTCGGCATGCTCGGCATGGCGTTGGCGATCCTGACCACCATCGGCCTCATCTATAAGCTCGGGACTGAGCTGGCCACCGCCGGTATTGGCTACGTGATCGTCGGCCTGCTGATCGGCGGCACCGCCGGATCGATCATGGCCAAGCGTGTTGAAATGACCAAGATGCCGGAACTGGTTGCGTTCATGCACAGCATGATCGGCCTGGCAGCGGTGTTCATCGCCATTGCTGCGGTGGTCGAGCCTCAGTCGCTGGGCATCGTCAAGCAACTGGGCGACTCGATCCCGGCGGGTAACCGTCTGGAGCTGTTCCTCGGTGCAGCCATCGGTGCCATCACCTTCTCCGGTTCGGTGATCGCGTTCGGCAAACTGTCGGGCAAGTACAAGTTCCGCCTGTTCCAGGGTGCACCGGTACAGTTCAGTGGTCAGCACAAGCTGAACGCGGTACTGGGGCTGGCGACGCTGATCCTCGGCATCACCTTCATGCTGACTGGCAACCTGGCCGCGTTCGCACTGATGCTGGCCCTGGCGTTCGTCATGGGCGTGCTGATCATCATCCCGATCGGCGGCGCCGACATGCCGGTGGTGGTATCGATGCTCAACAGCTATTCCGGCTGGGCGGCGGCGGGTATCGGCTTCTCGCTGAACAACTCGATGCTGATCATTGCCGGCTCGCTGGTGGGTTCGAGCGGTGCGATCCTCTCGTACATCATGTGCAAGGCAATGAACCGTTCCTTCTTTAATGTACTGCTCGGTGGTTTCGGCAATACAGCAGACGCCGGTCCCGCCGGTGAGAAGGAAGCCCGTCCGGTGAAATCCGGCTCGGCTGACGACGCAACCTTCCTGCTGACCAACGCCGACACCGTGATCATCGTTCCGGGTTACGGTCTGGCGGTGGCCCGTGCGCAGCACGCATTGAAAGAGCTGACCGAGAAGCTGACCCACCACGGCGTGACCGTGAAGTACGCGATCCACCCGGTGGCCGGTCGGATGCCGGGCCACATGAACGTACTGCTGGCCGAAGCCGAAGTGCCGTACGACCAGGTGTTCGAGATGGAAGACATCAACTCCGAGTTCGGTCAGGCCGACGTGGTGCTGGTGCTCGGCGCCAACGACGTGGTCAACCCGGCCGCCAAGAACGATCCGAAATCGCCGATTGCCGGCATGCCGATCCTCGAGGCGTTCAAGGCCAAGACCATCATCGTCAACAAGCGCTCGATGGCCAGCGGCTATGCCGGTCTGGACAACGAACTGTTCTACCTGGACAAGACAATGATGGTGTTCGGCGACGCGAAAAAAGTCATCGAAGACATGGTCAAAGCGGTCGAGTAACTCGCTCGCTGCTGTACCGGACGCCCCGACTTGTCGGGGCGTTTTTGTTTGCAAAAACCGTCGGACAATTTGCCGCGTTGTTGCAGATCCGGTAACGGTGTTTTACTTGAAACCCGCTAAATAGACGCCTCGTTTGCGACCTTGGTAGCGGGACAGGCGCCCGCGAAATTCACTAGACTGCGCATCCTGCTACTCGCTGCCCGAGAAAATAATCCATGTACCGTGACCGTATTCGCCTGCCTTCGTTGTTGGATAAAGTGATGAGCGCCGCCGACGCCGCTGCGCTGATTGAGGACGGCATGACCGTCGGCATGAGCGGCTTCACCCGCGCCGGCGAAGCCAAGGCCGTTCCCCATGCACTGGCCGAGCGAGCCAAGGTCACGCCGCTGAAGATCAGCCTGATGACCGGTGCCAGCCTGGGCAACGACCTCGACAAGCAACTGACCGAGGCCGGCGTCCTGTCCCGGCGCATGCCGTTCCAGGTCGACAGCACCTTGCGCAAGGCGATCAACGCCGGCGAAGTGATGTTCATCGACCAGCATCTGTCGGAAACCGTCGAACAACTGCGCAACCAGCAACTGAAGCTGCCGGATATCGCCGTGATCGAAGCCGTGGCCATCACCGAACAGGGCCACATCGTGCCGACCACCTCGGTGGGCAACTCGGCGAGCTTCGCGATCTTCGCCAAACACGTGATCGTCGAGATCAACCTGGCGCACAACGCCAACCTCGAAGGTCTGCATGACATCTATATCCCGACCTACCGCCCGACCCGCACGCCAATTCCGCTGGTAAAGGTCGACGACCGAATCGGCAGCACCGCGATCCCGATTCCTCCGGAGAAGATTGTCGCCATCGTCATCACCCAGCAGTCGGATTCGCCGTCTACCGTCTCGTCGCCGGATGTCGACACCAAAGCCATCGCCGATCACCTGATCACCTTCCTCAAGCAGGAAGTCGATGCCGGACGCATGACCAACAAGCTCGGCCCGCTGCAGGCCGGGATCGGCAACATTGCCAACGCGGTGATGTGCGGGCTGATCGATTCGCCGTTCGAAGACCTGACCATGTACTCCGAAGTGCTGCAGGACTCGACTTTCGACCTGATCGATGCGGGCAAGCTGAGCTTCGCCTCGGGCAGCTCGATCACCCTGTCGGAGCGGCGCAACAGCGACGTGTTCGGCAACCTGGAGAAGTACAAGGACAAGCTGGTGCTGCGCCCGCAGGAAATTTCGAACCATCCAGAAGTGGTTCGTCGCCTGGGTATCATCGGCATCAACACGGCGCTCGAGTTCGACATCTATGGCAACGTCAACTCCACTCACGTCTGCGGCACGCGGATGATGAACGGGATTGGTGGCTCGGGCGACTTCGCACGCAACGCGCACCTGGCGGTGTTCGTGACCAAGTCGATCGCCAAGGGCGGCGCGATTTCCAGCGTGGTGCCGATGGTCAGTCACGTTGACCACACCGAGCATGACGTTGACATCCTGGTAACCGAAGTGGGCCTGGCCGACCTGCGTGGCCTGGCGCCACGGGAACGCGCCCGGGTCATCATCGACAACTGTGTGCACCCGGACTACCGCCAGGCGCTGAATGATTACTTCGACAAAGCCTGCGCCATCGGCGGCCACACCCCGCACATCCTGCGCGATGCCCTGAGCTGGCACATCAATCTGGAAGAAACCGGGCACATGCTGAAGGCTTGATCCGCACAGATATTCCGCTGGCGCAAACACAGTTTCGTCAGCGGAAATTTGAAAATCTCCGATCCCGTCAAAAACTGTACTGCTGTACCGGTCTTTTCCTACAGCTTTTACCTACTCGCATCATTGAATCGAGCAAAATGCACCAAATAGGCGCAGACAGGTACAGTTTGCGCGATTTTGACCCGTACACCCCCTATAAACAGTTAACTGGTCACTCACAATACAAGTGAACTGTATCTAGAGAGTCTGGCCAAACGAGAGGATCATGGGCACCAGTTAAACCACTACCTGATCCCGCCACAAGCGGAAGGATGTCAACCATGGAACGTACACTCAGTTCCGAACTGTTCTTCGAAGACAAAGCTGCAAAAACCCAGGCTTCCCTGCCTCTGCGCGTTATCGCCAACCTGATGTTGTGGCAGCGCCGCATCTCCAGCCGCCATCAACTGGCTCGTCTGGATTCGCGTCTGCTGGCTGACGCCGGTATCAGCGAAGCACAACGCTACGAAGAGCTCAGCAAGCCGTTCTGGCGCTAAGTAGCGTCGCTGGCTCTGGTCGCCAGACCCACCGCCAGCAACCCGAATTGAACAAACAAGACCCGTCGCGGGAAACCGCGACGGGTCTTGTCGTTTTGGGGTCGGAAAATCTGCGATACAGGTGTCTGTATCGCAGATAGGTACAGTTCCAGAAAAACCAAAACTGAACCAGTACAATTTTGTCACGGTGTATCTGCCAAGCTCACTGCATTGAGATCAACATGACCTTCCGCCTCCACTGGCAAAAGGAAGACGTCATGAATCACTTACAGGATGTTTCAGCCGCTACAGTCGAACGCTCTCCCCACTGCGGTCTTGTACGGCGGCTATTCAAAGGCTTCTGGCAAGGCCTGGAGCGCGCCAGGACACAAGGCGCCTGCTGGCTCAACTCGATGGGCGGGAACTCGCCGATCTCGGCCTCAGCCACGCGGATCGACTGAACGAACTGGAGAAACCCTTCTGGCGCTAGCATTTTGCCCTCTGTGCGAAACCTCCCACACAGGCCTAATATCCGGGCAGAACGTGGCGAATGCCGTGCGACTGGCGTCTGACTCCCCAGACACCAAGCCACCTCTCAATACGAAATTTCCAGAGGAGTTACACCATGTCCCGTCTTCGCCTGCTCAGCGCTGCCGCCCTGCTGGCCGTGGCTGCCAATGCCAGCGCTACCAGTTTCATCGTGACCACCGACGCCGTTGTCGGCGCGCTGAAGTCGTCTTCGGACGCGACTTCCGACGTCAGCTCTTCGCTGCGTGACAACAAAGTCGTGATTGCTGCCCGTGACGATGCTGCCAGCTTCGTTGCCAGCGAAGGCCAGATTCGCGGCGTGAAACTGGAAAGTGCCCTGGACCTTATCCGCCATCAGGCTCCGCAACTGAATGCAACCGACGCACAACTGGCACAAGCCATCCTGGCGATCTGATCCGATGTTGCTGGAAGGGACACGCCAGCCGTGTCCCGATGTTTCGCCGCTGGCTCTGGACCGGGCATTGCGCTAGCCTTGGGACTCGCTAACAGCTCCTGAGACCCATGCGTTTTTATCAAAATCTGCTTATCCCTTCTGTTCTGCTCACTGCCTGCTGGACGACCTCGGTCGATGCCTTTGATGTCTTGACGCAAAACACCGTCGTCAGCGGTTACGCCACCAGCATGGTGTCTTCCGCGCCTTTCGACCGTAAACTAGTGCTCGCCGCCCACGACGATGCCGCGGCATTCGTTGCCAGTGACGGCCAATTGCGAGGCGCCCAGCTGGAATCCGCACTGCATTACCTGCGTAAATCCCGGCCAAAACTTCATGTAAGCGACCTTGAACTGGCACAGGCAATTCTCGTCCAATAGTTATTCTTGCCCCCTCCGGAGTCGTTCCATGCGTAGCCCGCTGATTGCTGCCGCCCTTGGCCTGCTGTTGTTGGCCGATATGGCCCAGGCGCACACCCTGGTAGCCACCAGTAACATCATCGTTCGTGCCTCCCAGCGCACCATCGATTTCACGTCCGACACCACCACGTCGATCCGCGATTCGAAAATCATCCGCGAAGCCCACGACGACGCCGCCAGCTTCGTTGCCAGCAACGGTGATATCCGTGGCGCGCACCTGGAAGCCGCCCTCAATACCTTGCGCACCCGCGTGCCGGAAGCCCGCGACGCCAGTGACCAGGTACTCGCCGAAGCCATCCTCGCATTGTGAAATCTCTCAGCGCCTGGCTGCTGGCCGGGGCGCTGCTGCTGATCGGCAGCAACGCCCACGCCAGCCTGCAACTGCGGCTCAAGACCGAGGGTCTGAGCCCCGCCCAACAACAGGCCAGCCAGGCGCTGCTCGATGAAGCAATGCAGAAACTGCCGCCCAGCTTCATAGAACGCCTGGATCGACGCATCGATGTCGGCTGGACCGACGAGATGCCCGACAATGCCTACGGTGAGGCGGCTCTTGTTTCCGAGCTTGACCTGAACCGCAAACTGCTCGCCAGTCTCACCGACGGCAGCGCGGCCAAACAAAAGACCAGCCGCCCCCACGGCACTGTGCGCCAGGAATTGCTGGCCACGGTACTGCACGAAATCACCCACATTTACGACCGCGCACGCCTGTGGCCAGCCGCCGAACGCACGCTGATCCAGCGCTGCACCCGACGTAACAACAGTGCCGGACTGATCGGCCTGCCGGACGAGTGCCGTGGACAGAACGACCGGCGCTTCACCCTCAGCGATGACCCGCGCCTGCTCGACCTCGCCGGCTGGCAGCAATACGTCGGCCGCCGTGGCGAACGTGAACAGCACAACCGGCAGATTGCCCGCAGCCCGGACCTGTACGAAATCTCCAGTCCGAAGGAGTTCGTCGCGGTCAACATGGAGTACTTCCTCCTCGACCCGAGCTACGCCTGCCGCCGTCCGGCGCTATATCGCTATTACAAGGAACACTTCGGCTGGGCACCGCCGGAAAAGGACACCTGCGCCAAATCCTTCGCTTTCCTGAATGCCGGCAACGACTTTGCCAAACAGCCGCTGGGGCAGGTCGATCCGGAACGGGTTTACGCCATCGACTACCTGCTGGCCGAAGCGAATCAGAACTGGGTCAGCCGCTGGGGACACAGCATGTTGCGCCTGGTGATCTGCGCCCCGGGCCGGCCGCGCGGGCCGGACTGCCGACTGGACCTGGACCAGCATCTGGTGCTGTCCTACCGCGCATTCGTCGGTGATGTGCAGCTGTCGAGCTGGGACGGACTGGTCGGCAAATATCCGTCGCGCCTGTTTGTCCTGCCGTTGGCTCAGGTGATCGACGAATACACCAAGACCGAGCTGCGCAGCCTCGCCTCGGTGCCGTTGAACCTGTCGCGCAGCGAGATCGAAGACGTGGTCGAACACGCCGCCGAAATGCACTGGAGCTACGACGGCAACTACTTCTTCCTGTCCAACAACTGCGCGGTAGAAAGCCTGAAGCTGCTGCGCAGCGGCAGCAACAACTCGCAGCTTGTCGGCCTCGACAGCATCATGCCCAACGGCCTGCTGGAAGTGCTCAAGGGCCGGGGCCTGGCGGATACCAGCGTGCTGGACAACCCCAAAGAGGCGTTGCGTCTGGGGTATCGTTTCGACTCGTTCCGCGATCGCTATCAGGCGATGTTCGAGGTGCTGAAGAAGCAACTGCCGATCAAGCAGACCAGCGTCGAGGAATGGCTGTCGTTGTCGGCAGAAGAGCGACGGCCCTGGTTCGAACGCGCCGACCTGCGCACCAGCGCTGCATTGTTGCTGTTGGAACAGGCGAGTTTCCGTCGCCAGTTGCTGCTGGCCCAGGATGAGGTCAAGCAACGCTACCTCGGTGCCCGGGAGCTGGAAAACGGCGGCATGGACAAAGCCAACGCGACGTTGCAGCAGATCCTCGCCAACAGCGGCTTCCTCAGCCGCCCGGCGGAACTGCTCGATTCTCGTGGTTACGGCCTGCCGCAACCCAGCGAATTCAGCCGACTGGAAGCCGAAAGCAGCCAGCGCCAGAAACAGCTGTTGGTGCTGAGCGGTGATCTGGACAAGGAAGTACGCGCGCTGCTGGAACCAAAGCGAGCAGCAGAAATTGCCGCCAACGAGGCCAACGTGAAGCAAATCGGCGAACATTTGCGCAAACTGCACAAAGCCTCGGGTGGCCTGGAACTGCCCTGAAAACAACGGCCCCGAAAAACAAAAGACCGCAGCCTAAGCAAGGCTGCGGTCTTTTTTATTGCCTGCAAATCAGTACAGAACGCCATCCAGAATTTCGTAGACGATCCCGGTACCGACCGCGATCAACACAATATCGCCACCGGCCCGACGCCACTCATAGCCCGGATAAACCGGCAAACGCCCCAACGCCCGGGGATCCAGCCGCTCACCGTAATAACCGTGGGGCAACGGCCGACCGCGCTCCAGGCGAATGCCCGGAGGTGGCGGCGCACCGCGAACGAAGTAACCGTGGTTGTCACGAATCACCTGACGCACCGGCCCGAAGTCACGAGGTGGCGGGCCGCCACGGTGGCTGCTTTGCCAATCATGATGGTCGCCACCGCGATCGTCGTAGTGGCCCTGCTGCGGGCCGCCGTGGTCGTGATCGTCGCGTGGGTCGGCGCTGGCCAGCAGCGGCGTGGCGCTGATCATCAGCACGCCCAGACTGGCAATCAGACGTTTCGGCATTTTCATGGGTTTCCCTCACTGCACTGACAGCAAAAAGGGATTCAGAACGTGGTTCTGAATCCCTCGGTCTTGCTGAATTAGTCTGTGCCGCGAGGCGCTAATTCCTCTGTATCAGGAACTTTACCTTCAGCTGACGCGGGCCTTACGCACGCCTTCGGACAGCGCCGAGCACAGGCTCAGCACGCCATCGATGGCCTGAGCCGGCGTGGTTGCGTTGGCAATGTGATCGATCAGTGCCGAGCCCACCACTACACCATCGGCCAGACGCGCGATGGACGCGGCTTGCTCCGGCGTACGGATACCGAAACCGATGCTGATCGGCAGGTCGGTATGACGGCGCAGGCGCGCCACGGCTTCCTCGACGTGCTCCAGAGTCGCCGCACCGGCACCGGTCACACCGGCGACCGACACGTAGTAAACGAAGCCGGAGCTGCCGTTCAACACTTTCGGCAGACGTGCGTCATCAGTGGTCGGCGTGGTCAGGCGGATGAAGTCGATGCCGGCAGCCTGGGCCGGGTCGCACAGCTCCGAGTTGTGCTCCGGTGGCATGTCGACCACGATCAGGCCATCAACGCCGGCCTCTTTGGCTTCGGCGATGAAACGCTCGACGCCGAACTTGTGGATCGGGTTGAAGTAACCCATCAGCACCAGCGGCGTGTCGCTGTTGTCCTTGCGGAACTCGCGAACCATTTGCAGGGTTTTGATCAGGTTCTGCTTGGCGCCCAAGGCACGGATGTTCGCCAGTTGAATCGCCGGGCCGTCGGCCATCGGGTCGGTGAACGGCATGCCCAGTTCAATCACGTCGGCGCCGGCTTTTGGCAAGCCTTTGAGAATTGCCAGCGAAGTGTCGTAGTCCGGATCGCCCGCGGTGACAAAGGTCACGAGTGCGGCGCGGTTCTGTTCCTTGAGTTCGGCAAAGCGGGTTTGCAGGCGGCTCATCAGTGTTTCTCCTGCTTGGAAGTTTCCATGTGGTGCATGACGGTCTGCATGTCTTTGTCGCCGCGACCGGACAGGTTGACCACCATCAGGTGATCCTTCGGCAGCTTCGGTGCGCGTTTGAATACTTCGGCCAGGGCATGGGCACTTTCCAGTGCCGGGATGATGCCTTCGAGGCGGCAGCACTGGTGGAACGCAGCGAGGGCTTCGTCGTCAGTCACCGAGGTGTACTGGACGCGGCCGATGTCATGCAGCCAGGCGTGCTCGGGGCCGATGCCCGGATAGTCGAGGCCGGCGGAAATCGAGTGGGCGTCGATGATCTGACCATCATCGTCCTGCAGCAGGAAGGTGCGGTTACCGTGCAACACACCCGGTACACCTCCGTTGAGGCTGGCCGCGTGCTTGCCGGTCTCGATGCCGTAACCGGCGGCTTCGACACCGATGATTTCCACGCTCTTGTCGTCGAGGAACGGGTGGAACAGGCCCATGGCGTTGGAGCCGCCGCCGATGCACGCCACCAGGCTGTCCGGCAGACGACCTTCCTGAGCTTGCAGCTGCTCGCGGGTTTCTTTGCCGATCACGGCCTGGAAATCGCGAACCATCGCAGGATAAGGGTGCGGGCCGGCCACGGTGCCGATCAGGTAGAAGGTGCTGTCGACGTTGGTCACCCAGTCACGCAGCGCTTCGTTCATCGCGTCTTTCAGGGTGCCGGTGCCGGCGACCACCGGGATCACCTCGGCGCCCAGCAGCTTCATGCGGAACACGTTGGCCTGCTGGCGCTCGATGTCGGTGGTGCCCATGTAGATCACGCAGTCCAGACCGAAACGCGCAGCCACGGTGGCGGTGGCCACACCGTGCATGCCGGCGCCAGTCTCGGCGATGATGCGTTTCTTGCCCATGCGCCGCGCCAGCAGGATCTGGCCGATGCAGTTGTTGATCTTGTGCGCGCCGGTGTGGTTCAGCTCTTCACGCTTGAGGTAGATCTTGGCGCCACCGCAGAACTCGGTCAGGCGCTCGGCGAAATACAGCGGGCTCGGACGTCCGACGTAGTCGCGCTGGAAGTAGGCCAGTTCCTCTTTGAACGCCGGATCTTCCTTGGCCGCTTCGTATTCGCGGGCCAGATCGAGGATCAACGGCATCAGGGTTTCGGCAACGTAACGGCCGCCGAACGAGCCAAACAGGCCGTTGGCGTCAGGGCCGTTACGCAGATCGGAGGTGTTCGAAGTCTGGGTCATGGTTCGCTCCAGCGGATTTCACGAGAAGACAATGGCGTTCACTCTACCCCTGACCTTCCAGACTGAAAACCGATAAGATCGCCACAACCTGTCAGGAAAACTCACAGATATCATGAGCCATGACCTTCCCCCGCTGAACGCCCTGCGCGCCTTCGAAGCCACCGCCCGGCTGAACAGCGTCAGTCAGGCTGCCGAGCAGCTGCACGTCACCCACGGCGCGGTCAGCCGCCAGCTCAAGGTGCTTGAAGAGCACCTGGGCGTCAGCCTGTTCGTCAAGGATGGTCGCGGCTTGAAACTCACAGATGCCGGCATTCGTCTGCGGGATGCCAGCGGCGAGGCGTTCGACCGCTTGCGCAGCGTCTGCGCCGAGCTGACCCAAAGCACCGCCGACGCGCCGTTCGTACTCGGCTGCTCCGGTAGCCTGCTGGCTCGCTGGTTCATTCCACGACTGGGAAGGCTGAATGCCGATCTGCCGGACTTGCGTCTGCACCTGTCGGCCGGTGAAGGCGATCTCGACCCGCGCCGCCCGGGACTGGATGCGCTGCTGCTGTTCGCCGAACCGCCATGGCCGGCCGACATGCAGGTCTATGAGCTGGCCAGCGAACGCATCGGGCCAGTCATGAGCCCGCTGTTCAGCGGTTACGAGCACCTGAAATCAGCACCGCCCGCGGCCTTGCTCGGCGAGCCCTTGTTGCACACGACCTCTCGCCCGCAAGCCTGGCCGAGCTGGGCGCAGCAAAGCGGCCTCGACGCCAAGGCGCTGAAGCTGGGGCAAGGTTTCGAGCATTTGTATTACTTGCTGGAAGCGGCCGTCGCCGGATTGGGCGTGGCAATCGCGCCGGAACCGCTGGTGACCGAAGACTTGAAGGCCGGGCGCCTGGTCGCGCCGTGGGGTTTCAGTGAAACCCCGGCGCAACTGGCGTTGTGGCTACCCAAGCGCGCCGCCGACGGGCGCGCCCGGCAATTGGCGCAGTGGCTCAGGAACGAGCTGCGCCAGGCGGATCACTCGCCGCGCTTGAACAGCAAGTAAGCGGCCAGCAGACCCAGCGCACCGACCGCCACACCGGCGGTCGTCCACGGATGTTCCTGTGCGTAATCGCGGGTGGCGATCCCGGTTTCGCGGGTTTTGACTTTGACTTCTTCGTAGGCATCGCTGAGCAGGCTGCGCGAATGCTTCAGCGCACTTTCAGCGTTGCCCTTGAGCGCCTTGAGGGTCTTGCGCGACTCGTCCGAAGCGTCGTCTTTCAGGCTTTCCAACGACTTGAGCAGACTCTCGATCTCCGCTTCCATGCTTTGCAACGAGGCTTTGCGTAACGAGGTGTTGGCCATGGTGGCTCTCCTGCATTGGTGATGAGTGGCGTGTGTTGTTTGGGACTTCACCGGTTCTGGAAAGTGCAGAAAATCTGAACTCCGGTTTCTCCCGGCGACCGAAATCAACAGCGCAAATCGCTGCTAGGCTCAAATCCACACGTCAAGGAGATCGCCATGAGTGACCATCACACCTACAAGAAAGTCGAGCTGGTCGGTTCGTCCACCAGCAGCATCGAAGACGCCATCAACAACGCGCTGGCCGAGGCCAACAAGAGCATCAAGCATCTGGAATGGTTTGAAGTGGTCGATACCCGCGGCCACATCAAGGACGGCAAGGCTGCCCACTTTCAAGTGACCCTGAAAGTCGGGTTCCGGATTGCCAGCAGCTGAGTTTGGGCTACGCTTCTGAACTTGCGCGCTGGCCGAATGCCATAGGAATGGCAAAGCGCTACAGGGTGGACGCATCGAGCGAACTTGATGCCCGCCTCTTTTAATCCGACCAGGGAGTGCGACCGATGAAGAAGTTCATATTGGCAGTAGGTTTGTTGAGCCTTGCGGGTGGTGCGTTTGCTGCCGGCAAGCCTTGCGAAGAAGTGAAAGCCGAGATCGCGGCAAAACTGGACGCGAAACACGTCTCCGGTTATTCGCTGGAAATCGTCGATAAAGGTGCAGCAGCGGGCGGCAAAGTCGTCGGCAAGTGCGAGGGCGGCACCAAGGAAATCGTCTACAAACGCGGTTGATCGCGCCTGAAATGCAAAAGCCGACGCAATGCGTCGGCTTTTTTGTACCCGGCTATCTTTTTCAGCCCTTCATCACCTGCGCCAGCAATTCATAGGAGTGCAGGCGATCGGCATGTTCGTACAGATCGCAGGTGAAGATCAGCTCATCGGCCTGGGTCTGCTCGATCAGCACTTCCAGTTTCGCGCGGATTTTCTGCGGGCTGCCGACCATCGCCAGACCGAGGAAATCGCCCACCGCCTCACGTTCGTGTGGCAGCCACAGGCCGTCCATGGTTTTCACCGGCGGACGCTGCACCAGACTTTGCCCACGCATCAGCGCGAGAATTCGCTGGTACACCGAGGTCGCCAGGTAATCGGCCTGTTCGTCGGTGTCGGCCGCCACAAGCGGTACGCCGAGCATCACGTACGGCTTGTCGAGCACCGCCGACGGCTTGAAGTGATTGCGGTAGACGCGGATCGCCTCGTGCATGAAGCGCGGTGCGAAATGCGAGGCAAAGGCGTAGGGCAAACCGCGCTCGCCGGCCAGTTGCGCACTGAACAGGCTGGAGCCGAGCAGCCAGATCGGCACATTGGTGCCAGTGCCAGGCATCGCGATCACCCGTTGATCCGGTGTACGCGGGCCGAGGAAGCGCACCAGCTCGGCCACGTCTTCAGGGAAATCGTCGGCGCTGCCGGAGCGCTCACGGCGCAGGGCGCGGGCGGTCATCTGATCGGAGCCGGGGGCACGGCCCAGACCGAGGTCGATCCGCCCCGGATACAGGCTTTCAAGGGTGCCGAACTGCTCGGCAATCACCAGCGGCGCGTGGTTGGGCAGCATCACGCCGCCAGAGCCGACACGGATGGTCGACGTGCCGCCGGCCAGGTAACCCAGCAGCACCGACGTGGCAGAACTGGCGATGCCATCCATGTTGTGGTGCTCGGCGACCCAGAACCGGGTGTAGCCGAACTTCTCGACATGCTGCGCCAGATCCAGCGAGTTGCGCAGCGACTGAGCCGGGCTGCCGTTCTCGCGCACCGGCACCAGATCGAGGGTGGAAAACTTTACGTCGGACAGTTGCTTCATGAACCTGCATCTCCGATTGAGGGCGCCGGTTTGTTCCTGACGAACGCAAACCTGCCCAATTCATAAGCGTGTTCTCTGCAATAAGGGCATATACCCGAGTTTCAATAGCCGATCCGAAATTTCCTACTAAAAAAGTCAACGATTCAGCCGGGCTGAACTTTGTTCCGGCGTCTATCCTCAGAAGCCTTGCAGGCAAAAACCACGACGGCGCGGCCTTTCGCGCCCGAATTGAAGGAGGCACACATGGCTATCGTGAAGAAGGCATCCGCACATTGGGAAGGTGACCTGAAAACCGGCATCGGCTCGATCTCCACCGAAACCGGCGTCCTGCGGGAAGCGCCATACGGCTTCAAGGCCCGCTTCGAGGGCGGCAAGGGCACCAACCCGGAAGAACTGATCGGCGCCGCCCATGCCGGCTGTTTCTCCATGGCATTCTCGATGATCCTCGGCGATGCCGGGCTGAAGGCCGAAAGCATCGACACCCAGGCTGAAGTCACCCTCGATCAGGTTGACGGCGGTTTCGCGATCACTGCAGTGAAGCTGATTCTCAAGGCGAAGATTCCGGGCGCCACCCAGGCGCAGTTCGAAGAACTGAGTAACAAGGCCAAGGAAGGTTGCCCGGTGTCGAAGGTATTGAATGCGAAGATCAGCCTGGATGCGTCGCTGGTCAGCTGATCGACTTGAGCAGAATCAGAACCCGCCAGGCAAAAATGTGGTCGAATAAATGACAGCAGCTTTCGCGCATCGTCGTGCGCACTGCTCCCAGGAGCTTCAACCATGAAACGTTTTGCTTTGGCGGTTATCTGTGGCGTGCTGGCAACTTCGGCCTTTGCGGCACCCAAAGATTGCGAAGAACTCAGGAAAGAGATCGAAATCAAGATTCAGGCGAACGCCGTGCCTTCCTACACACTGGAGATAGTCTCCAAAGAGGAAGCCGAAAAGCACGACGTCGCCATGATCGTCGGCACTTGCGAGAACGGCACCAAAGCCATCATCTACCAGAAGAACGACAGCTGATTCACGCTAGATGGCGCAATAGGTGTCGCGATCCTCGGCGACGATTTCCCGCTTGGCGTTATACAGCCGGGCACTGGGCGTAAACATCAGGGAGCGACCCTCCAGCACGTAACGCTGACCCGCTTCGAAATGGTCGAAGCGGATGGTCAGGTAGCACAGGCGCTCCACGGGATCGTTCAACATCCCAGCTCCTCCACCGGGTGCCTCGAAATCGAAACGCACCAGCAACTCATGGCTGCCGGGCGTTACCTGGAAAAAACGTCCGTCAGTCAGGCGCTGCTTGTCGAGACGTTCGGCCATCAGCAGTTTTCCGCCCGGGGTCGGCGTCGAGAACTCGACCCAGGCCATGTTGGGGTCGACCGGGGGCATCGGCGTCTGACAACCGGCGAGCACACCGGCAACCAGCAACAGCATTGACTTGCGCATGATGAATGTCCGTGAATTCGGACATCCAGCATAACGCCGATCAGGTGCGCTGACAGCCTGCCGGTTTGCCCTGGCCGACTACATTTTTCTGCTGGTCATAGAGCTTGGCCCACGGCCGGAAACCGATGTAGCCGGCCTGAAGCTGATAGCGCTGGCCGGCGTTGAAGTCCGTGAATTTCAGGTTCAACTGGCAATCGCGCCACAGGGGCTCGGCGTCCGGGCCGATGTTGGTCGCTTCCACCGGAAACTGGTAGCGCACCTTCAGTTCATGGCTGCCGGGCTGTACTTCGAAGTAACGTTTGTCGACGGCGGCCTTCCTGTCGACTTCCAGCGCTTGCAGCGCCGTGTCCTGTTGCCGGGCGTCCAGATCGATCCAGGCTTGCGTGGGGTCTGGCGAAGGCATTCCGAATCCGGCACAACCGGCCAGCGTCAGCAGGCCTCCCGTCAGTATCAAGATGCGCATGGCGAAGCTCCAATGGGCGGGATAGTCTTGCGATCAGACTTTCCAGGGATGTTCTTATTGTGATCAGGCCGTTTCCAAGCCTTGGGTTACTTGATCGCGTTTTGCGGGTTTTGTTTCCGGGTGTGTTGTTTTTGTTGCTCAACGGTTGTTCCAGCGTCAGCTATTACAGCCAGCTGGCCAGCGGTCAGCTGCAATTGCTGCGGGCGCGGGAGCCGGTGGCCAAGGTGATTGCCGACCCGAACCGCGACGCAACGCTGCGCGCCCACCTGGCCCAATCGCAAAAGGCTCGGGATTTCGCCAGCCAACACCTGCACCTGCCGGATAACCAGAGCTATCGCCTGTACGCCGACATCCACCGGCCGTACGTGGTGTGGAACGTGTTCGCCACCCCGGAGTTTTCCCTGAGCCCGCAGAACCACTGCTTCCCGATTGCCGGGTGCGTGGCCTATCGCGGTTACTACAGCCAGAGTGCGGCGCGAGGCGAGGCAGCGATCCAGCGCCTGCAAGGCATGGATGTGTCGATTGGTGGCGTCGAAGCCTATTCGACCCTGGGCTGGTTCAATGACCCGATCCTCAACTCGATGATGGGCTGGGGTGACGAACGCCTGGCTACGCTGATCTTCCATGAACTGGGCCACCAACGTTTCTATGTGAAGGATGACACCGAGTTCAACGAGTCCTACGCCACCTTTGTCGAGCAGGAAGGCACCCGGCAGTGGCGGGCGTTTCGTGGCCTGCCACCAGAAAATGACGCTCAACTCAAACGTCGCGACCAGTTCATTCAACTGATCCTCGATACCCGTGCCCGGCTGGAAAAGCTGTACACACAACAGATGCCCGTCGAGCAGATGCGCGAACGCAAGGCCGCTGAATTCGAACGGTTTCGCCGGGACTATCGGGAGATGCGCGACGGCCAGTGGGCGGGGGACAAGCGTTATGACGCCTGGGTCAATGCGCCGCTGAACAATGCGCGATTGTTGCCATTCGGGCTGTATGACCAGTGGGTGCCGGCGTTTGCGGCGTTGTTCAGGCAGGTTAAGGGAGATTGGCCGCAGTTTTATGCGCGGGTCGAACAACTGGGCGGATTGCCGACAGACAAGCGAAAGACAGCCCTGCGTGAGCTGGCTGCCCTTCGCTCCGATTGACGATCAGCGCTGCAAAAACGCCTGATGCAACTCAGCCAGGGTTTCAAAATGATAAGCCGGCGCCTCGGCGCTCAGCTCTTCATGACTACCGAAGCCATAACCCACGGCTGCCGCATCCATACCGTTGCTGCGGGCGCCGATCAGGTCGTGTTTACGGTCACCGATCATCAGCGTTTTGGCCGGATCCAGCCCCTCCTCGGCCATCAGGTGGGCAATCAGCTCGACCTTGTTGGTACGAGTGCCATCCAGTTCGCTGCCGTAGATCACCTTGAAGTGTTTGGCGAAATCGAAGTGCCGGGCGATTTCCCGGGCGAACACCCACGGCTTCGACGTCGCGATGTAAAGCTGCCGGCCCTGGCCATTCAGGGTTTCCAGCAACGGCGTGACGCCCTCAAACACCCGGTTCTCGTAAAGACCGGTGACCTTGAAGCGCTCGCGATAGAAATTCACCGCCTCCCAGGCCTTGGCCTCGTCGAAACCATAAAACTGCATGAACGCCTGCAACAGCGGCGGGCCGATGAAGTGTTCCAGTTTGGTCAGGTCCGGCTCATCGATACCGAGTTTGGCCAAGGCGAACTGGATGGAACGGGTGATGCCCTCACGCGGGTCGGTCAGGGTGCCATCAAGGTCGAACAGTACGGTCTGGTAATGCATGAAAAATCCCGGGCAATAGAGAGAAAAGTCAGAGCTGGTCGTAGCCTTCAGCCAGATGCAGGTCCTTGAGCTTCACGTAGTTCGCCGCGCTGTAGGTGAAAAAGGCGTTTTCCTTGTCGGTCAGCGGGCGAATCTGTTTCACCGGGCTGCCCACGTACAGGAAACCGCTTTCCAGACGCTTGCCCGGTGGCACCAGGCTGCCGGCGCCGATGATCACGTCGTCCTCGACCACAGCGCCGTCCATGACGATGCTGCCCATGCCGATCAGCACGCGGCTGCCGACGGTGCAGCCATGCAGCATGACCTTGTGGGCGATGGTCACGTCATCGCCGATCAGCAGCGGGAAGCCGTCCGGGTTGAACGGGCCGGCGTGGGTGATGTGCAACACGCAGCCGTCCTGCACGCTGGTGCGCGCGCCGATGCGGATGCGGTGCATGTCGCCGCGGATCACCGTCAACGGCCACACGGAGCTGTCTTCGCCGATTTCGACGTCGCCGATCACCACCGCGGAGCCGTCGACAAAAGCGCCTTGGCTCAAGCGTGGGGTGTGATTCTGGTACTTGCGAAGGGACACGATTAGTTCTCTCTCTGTCGCCGATAGCTGCGGTGGGTGTCGATTGTAATTAAGATGGGCGCATGTTTCTTCCAGCCAAGGTGCAACCGTGAGCGTGAACAACCCTCTTCTGCAGTCCTACGACCTGCCGCCGTTCTCCGCGATCCGTGCCGAACACGTGCAGCCGGCCATTGACACCATCCTGGCCGACAACCGCGCCGCCATCGCCGAGATCCTCAAGACCCAGGGCCAGAACCCGACGTGGGCCGGGCTGGTGCTGGCGATGGACGAACTCAATGATCGCCTGGGCGCTGCCTGGAGCCCGGTCAGCCACCTCAATGCCGTGTGCAACAGCGCCGAACTGCGTGAAGCCTACGAGTCTTGCCTGCCGGCCCTGAGTGCCTATTCCACCGAGATGGGCCAGAACCGCGAACTGTTCCAGGCCTATGAAGCCCTGGCCAACAGCCCGGAAGCCGCCGGTTTCGACGTGGCGCAGAAAACCATTCTGGAACACGCCCTGCGTGATTTCCGCCTGTCGGGTATCGACCTGCCGGAAGCCGAGCAGAAGCGCTACGCCGAAGTGCAGAGCAAGCTGTCCGAGCTGGGCAGCCGCTTCTCCAACCAGTTGCTCGATGCCACTCAGGCGTGGACCAAGCACCTGACCGACGAGGCTGCCCTCGCCGGCCTGACCGATTCGGCCAAGGCGCAAATGGCTGCCGCCGCACAGGCCAAAGGCCTCGACGGCTGGCTGATCACCCTGGAATTCCCGAGCTACTACGCGGTGATGACCTACGCCCAGGACCGTGCGCTGCGTGAAGAAGTCTACGCCGCCTACTGCACCCGTGCGTCGGATCAAGGCCCGAACGCCGGCCAGAACGACAACGGTCCGGTGATGGGCGAAATCCTCGACCTGCGTCAGGAACTGGCCAAGCTGCTCGGTTTCTCCAGCTTCTCCGAACTGAGCCTGGCGACCAAAATGGCCGAATCCAGCGATCAGGTGCTGAGTTTCCTGCGCGATCTGGCCAAACGCAGCAAACCGTTTGCCGCCCAGGACCTGCAACAGCTCAAGGCTTATGCTGCCGAACAAGGCTGCGCCGATCTGCAAAGCTGGGACAGCGGTTTCTACGGCGAAAAACTCCGTGAACAACGCTACAGCGTCGCCCAGGAAACCCTGCGTGCCTACTTCCCGATCGACAAAGTGCTGGGCGGTCTGTTCGCCATCGTTCAGCGTCTGTACGGCATCGAAATCGCCGAACTGAAAGGCTTCGACACCTGGCATCCGGACGTGCGCCTGTTCGAGATCAAGGAAAACGGTCAGCACGTCGGCCGCTTCTTCTTCGACCTCTACGCCCGCGCCAACAAGCGCGGCGGAGCGTGGATGGACGGCGCCCGCGACCGTCGCCGCACCCTCGACGGCGTGCTGCAAAGCCCGGTGGCCAACCTGGTGTGCAACTTCACCCCGGCCGACAGCGGCAAGCCTGCGCTGCTGACCCACGATGAAGTGACCACCCTGTTCCACGAATTCGGCCACGGCCTGCATCACCTGCTGACCCGCGTCGAACATGCCGGCGTATCCGGCATCAACGGTGTGGCATGGGACGCAGTCGAGCTGCCGAGCCAGTTCATGGAAAACTGGTGCTGGGAGCCGGAAGGTCTGGCGCTGATTTCCGGCCACTACGAAACCGGCGAGCCATTGCCGCAGGATCTGCTGGAAAAAATGCTCGCGGCGAAGAACTTCCAGTCCGGCCTGATGATGGTGCGTCAGCTGGAGTTCTCGCTGTTCGACTTCGAACTGCACGCCACCCACGGCGATGGCCGCAGTGTCGCGCAGGTTCTGGAAGGCGTGCGGGATGAAGTCTCGGTGATGCGTCCTCCGGCCTACAACCGCTTCCCGAACAGCTTCGCGCACATCTTCGCCGGCGGTTACGCGGCGGGTTACTACAGCTACAAGTGGGCGGAAGTGCTGTCGGCGGATGCCTTCTCCAAGTTCGAAGAAGACGGCGTACTCAATGCCGACACCGGTCGCGCCTTTCGCGAAGCGATCCTGGCCCGTGGCGGCTCGCAGGAGCCGATGGTGCTGTTCGTCGACTTCCGTGGCCGTGAGCCATCGATTGACGCACTCTTGCGCCACAGCGGCCTGAGTGAGGACGCGGCAGCATGAGTGAGGCACCTGTGAAAACGAAAAAACGCTTTATCGCCGGGGCGGTCTGCCCGGCGTGCAGCGAACCGGACAAGCTGATGATGTGGAGCGAGGACGATGTTCCGCACCGCGAATGCGTGGCGTGCGGCTACAGCGATACGCTCAATGCCCAAGGGTTGTCGGTTCCGAAGGAACTGGGCACGCGGGTCAACACCAGCGCGCTCAAGCCTGCACCGGACAAGACGGTTCAGGCGGTGCAGTTCTTCCCGAACCCGAAGCTGAAGAAAAAGCCCGACGAGCAACACTGATCCGGCACCACCTTCCACCGATTTCCGGTGGAAGGTGGTATTGGCTTAACACCTGTGCCCTGCACTTGCTTCGTAGGCTGGCCGTTTCCGCCATGCCTCGAAGGAAGTTGCCATGCCTGACTCCAATCCCCTCCTGCAACACTGGATCCTGCCGCCCTGGCCAGCGATTCGCGCCGAGCATTTGCTTCCGGCGATCAACAGCATCATTGCCGACCACCGACGAATCATTGCGCAAGTGCTCGCCACTCAGCTGGAACATCCCGACTGGGACGATCTGGTACTGAGCATCGACGAAGCCGATGCCCGCCTCGGTGAATTCCGGTCGATTCTCGAAACACTGTCCATGGTCGGATCCGACGATGCCGACTGGCTCGTGGAAAGCGCCAAGGCTCAGCTTGCGATCAACCGATATCGTTCCGAAAGAAACCGCAATCGCCCGTTGTACGAGGCTTACCAGCGTTTGGCGCAGAGCTCGATCGCGGCCAGTTTCGATGAATCACGCAAGACCGTGCTGGCGCGGATACTGCGCAAATTCAGGCAGTCGGGCATCGAGCTTCCCACCGCGCAGCAGCAGGAACTGGCCCGGTTGAACCTTGAGATCGGCGGACTGGAATCCAGATTCTTGACCCACCTCGAACGCTGGACCGAGACCTGGAGTAAACGGGTCGACGATATTGCACAGCTTGCGGGCCTGACCCCGTCGATAAAGGATCACCTGGCGCGCGCCGCACGCGAGGCCGGACATGAAGGCTGGCTGATTCGACTGGACCAGAACACCTGCCAGCACATCCTCAAATACGCGGAAAATCGTACGTTGCGCGAGGAATGCTGTGTGGCCTACGCGACCCGCGCCTCCGATCAAGGGCCACTGGCCGGGCGCTTCGACAACGGTCCGGTGCTGACGAAGCTGCTTGCCTTGCGCCAGCAGAAAGCCCGCTTGCTTGGCCACGAAAACGCCGCGCAACTGAGTCTGGCAAAAAGTACGGTCGGAACAACGGCCTGGGTCAGGGATTTTCTCGAGTGCCAGGTCACGCAATTGACCCCCATCCTGGAGCAGGACTCCGGACAACTGTCCGCATTCGCCCGGCAACACGGAATCGACCGGGTCCAGCCATGGGATGAAGAATTTCTCGCCGAGCAATGGCGGCAGCAACAGTTTCCCGGAGCGCTGGATAACCTGCGTGACTACTTCGCGTTCGATGGCACCCTGCGCCGGCTCTGTCTGTTCTGCGAACGCATGTTCGGGATCCGTATCGTCGAACAGGTCAGTGGGAAACATTGGCATGAGGATGTGCGACTGCTGGAAATCAGCGAGCATGAGCAGGTCATCGGTTACATCTACCTCGACCCGTTTCATCGCGATAACGCTGCTGATTTCGCTGGAACGTCCACACTGCGCAATCGTCGGATCAATGCCGAAGGCCGACCGGCGCTACCCATTGCCGTGCTGTACAGCAATTTCACGCCGGCCACCGACGGCCATCCTTGCCGCCTCGAACTCAGTGAGTTGCGGGTACTTTTTCATGAATTCGGCCACTGCCTTCAGCACGTATTGACGCGCTCGCCCCATCACACCCTTTCCGGCATCCAGCAGTTGGGCCATGAGGCGGCGGAGTTTTCCGGGCAATTGTTCGAGCAGTGGTGTCAGTCGCGGGAGTTCGTGCTGTGGCTCGGCGCGCATTTCCAGACCGGCGAACGCTTGAGCGCTGCACGGGTCGACGCCGCCCTCTCGGCCAGCCAGGCCCACTCCAGTCGGCAACAGGCCTTGATACTGATGGGAGCGCTCATCGATTTCGAACTGCACGCCACCTACGGCGACGGGCGTTCTGTCGAAGAGGTTTGCGCCGACGTGCAGCGCACAATGGCTCACCTGCAACTGCCCGACAGTCACCGGTTCGCCAATGGTTTCGATTACATGGTGACCCAGTACGACGCTTCGGTTTACGCCTATGTCTGGTCAGGGGTGCTGGCTCAGGAAGCGTTCAAACGCTTCAGTCGTGACTGGGTGTTCAACGTGCAGACCGGCCGGGCGTTCCGGGAAACGTTCTTTGCGCCCGGGGCCGGGCGCCCGTTGCTGGAAGCGGTGGAGGCGTTCGTTGGCCAGCCGATCTGTGAAGAACTGTGTGTCGGCCGGCCGATCAACCGGCGGGTTACTTCAGATTGACCGTCTGGAACCAGCTCTTCATCGAGCAGGTAGCGAACGCACTGGTGCTGCAATCGCCATTGGCCAGCGCGGTGCGCAGCTTGTCGACGTCGGCCTGCATCACATAGCGCACGCCGTCCTTGAAGTGGCCGCTTTCACCGAAACCGCCCTGGGTCATTTCGTTCAGGGCGTCTTCCTTGCTCCATCCCTGCACGACGATGCGGTACATCGCAGCCATCAGGCCGGTGCGGTCGGAGCCGTGCTTGCAATGCATCAACACCGGGCCGTTGGCCTCGGCGGTCTGGATCGCACGCAGGGTCTTGAGGACGTCGGCATCATCGACATGATTGGTGCGATACGGCAATTGCACCTGGTTGATGCCCGGGGTTTTCAACCAGCTCGAGTCCGCCTCCGGCAGGAAGTTGATGACCGTGGCCACTTTCAGATTTTGCAGCAACGGCACGGCACCGGCGTCAGGCAGCGCACTGCGATAAAGCGTGGGCGACATCTGGAAGAAGTTGTATTTCATTTCGACCGGTTGTGCCCATTCCGGAGGGCGAGAAACCGGCGCATCTGCGGCATGGGCCGAAATCGAGCCAAGCAGGGCAAACAGCGAGAAACAGATCGCGGAGGAAAAACGCTTCAAGGACATGCTGTGCGGTGACCGTATGGGATTCGTCAGTGAGGGCGGCAGCTTGCGGGTTGTCCAGTCAAATCCCTGTGAGGCGATTGTCAAAGAAACGTGAAGCCGGGGACTTCCTTCGTCGCATTTCTGGGCTTTTTTTCGGCTGAATCGATTCATCCGGTTGGTTAGGCTGCTACCATTTGTCACATCATGTTGCAGACGCGTCCCCGTTTTCCGGGTCATTTCCTGCCACGTTGCAACCGACCACTCAAAAAGCCGTCCCCAGAAACGGCTGATAACCATCAATGCCTGATGAGGTGCACCCCCATGTCTGATCAAGATCGAGACAACCCGCGGCGTGAGTTCTTGCGCAAATCCCTGACCCTGATCCCGGTGGTCACCCTCGCCGGCACCGGCCTGGGTAGCAGCGTGCTGCAAGCGGCTCCCGAAAGCTCGCCAGCCCCGGCCCCCGTCAAATCGGTTGCCGCAGAGACAAGCGCCTACCAGCCGAGCTACTTCACCGCCGAAGAGTGGGCGTTCATCAATGCCGCCGTCGCGCAATTGATCCCCAACGATGCCCAGGGCCCCGGAGCTCTGGAGGCCGGCGTGCCGGAATACATCGACCGTCAGATGAACACACCGTACGCCGCCGGTGCCCTGTGGTACATGCAAGGCCCGTTCAACGCCGACGCTGCGCCCGAGATGGGCTGGCAGAGCAAACTGGTTCCCAAAGAAATCTATCGCCTCGGCATCGCCGCCACGGATCAGTGGACAAAATCCCTCAACGGCAAAACATTTGCCGAGCAAGACAGCGCTACCCGAGACGATCTGCTCAAGCAGCTCGAAGCCGGGAAACCGCAATTCGACAGCGTTCCGGCGAAGATTTTCTTCAGTTTGCTGCTGCAAAACACCAAGGAAGGGTTCTTCTGCGACCCGATCCACGGTGGCAATAAAGGCATGGTCGGCTGGACCATGATCGGCTTCCCCGGCGCCCGCGCCGATTTCATGGATTGGGTGGAACGCAACGAGCAATACCCCTTCCCGGCAGTTTCGATTCGCGGCGAGAGGGCGTGAGCATGGCAACGGTAATGAAGAAGGTCGACGCAGTGATCGTCGGTTTCGGCTGGACAGGCGCAATCATGGCCAAGGAGCTGACCGAGGCAGGCCTCAACGTGCTGGCGCTGGAACGCGGGCCGATGCAGGACACCTACCCTGACGGCAACTATCCCCAGGTGATCGACGAACTCACCTACAGCGTGCGGAAAAAACTCTTCCAGGACATCTCCAAAGAGACCGTCACCATCCGCCACAGCGTCAACGACATCGCCCTGCCGAACCGCCAGTTGGGCGCGTTCCTGCCGGGCAACGGCGTCGGCGGCGCCGGCCTGCACTGGTCGGGCGTGCACTTTCGCGTCGATCCGATCGAGTTGCGCATGCGCAGCCACTACGAAGAACGCTACGGCAAAAGCTTCATCCCCAAGGACATGACCATCCAGGACTTCGGCGTCAGCTATGAAGAGCTGGAACCGTTCTTCGACTTCGCCGAAAAAGTCTTTGGCACCTCGGGCCAGGCCTGGACCGTGAAAGGCCAACTGGTCGGTCAGGGCAAGGGCGGCAACCCGTACGCGCCGGATCGCTCGAACCCGTTCCCGCTGGAAGCGCAGAAGAACACGGTTTCCGCACAGCTGTTCGGCAAAGCGGCCACAGAGGTCGGTTACAAACCCTACAACCTGCCTTCCGCGAATACTTCGGGGCCGTACACCAACCCTTATGGCGCGCAAATGGGCCCGTGCAACTTCTGTGGTTTCTGCAGCGGCTACGTTTGCTACATGTATTCCAAGGCCTCGCCGAACGTGAACATTCTGCCGGCGCTGAAACCGCTGCCGAATTTCGAACTGCGGCCCAACGCCCACGTGCTCCGGGTCAACCTCGACAGCACGAAAACCAAAGCCACCGGTGTCACCTACATCGACGGCCAGGGCCGGGAGATCGAGCAACCGGCGGATCTGGTGATTCTCGGCGCGTTCCAGTTGCACAACGTGCGCCTGATGCTGCTCTCCGGCATCGGCAAGCCGTATGACCCGGTCAGCGGTGAAGGTGTGGTCGGGCGTAACTTCGCCTACCAGAACATGGCGACCATCAAGGCATTCTTCGACAAGGACACCCACACCAACAACTTCATCGGCGCCGGCGGCAACGGTGTGGCGCTGGACGATTTCAACGCCGATAACTTCGACCACGGGCCGCACGGCTTCGTTGGCGGCTCGCCGATGTGGGTCAACCAGGCCGGCAGCCGACCGATTGCCGGCACCTCCAACCCGCCGGGCACCCCGGCCTGGGGCAGTGACTGGAAGCGCGCGACCGCCGATTACTACACCCACCAGGTGTCGATGGACGCCCACGGTGCGCATCAGTCCTACCGTGGCAACTACCTCGATCTGGACCCGGTGTACCGGGATGCCTACGGCCTGCCGCTGCTACGGATGACATTCGACTGGCAGGAAAACGACATCAAGATGAATCGCTTCATGGTCGAGAAAATGAGCAAGGTCGCGCAAGCCATGGGCCCGAAAGCCATTGCCGTGCTTGGCAAGAAAGTCGGCGAACATTTCAACACGGCGTCCTACCAGACCACCCACCTCAACGGCGGCGCGATCATGGGTACTGATCCGAAGACCAGCGCCCTGAATCGCTACCTGCAGAGCTGGGATGTGCACAACGTGTTCGTCCCGGGTGCCTCGGCATTCCCGCAGGGCCTGGGTTACAACCCGACCGGGCTGGTTGCCGCACTGACCTACTGGTCGGCGAAAGCGATCCGCGAGCAATACCTGAAAAACCCCGGCCCGCTGGTTCAGGCTTAAGGAGCGATGACCATGAAGACTTTCGTTATCGCGACCCTGGCGCTGCTTGGCAGCGTTGCCGCTCACAGTGCCGAAGTTGATCAATCCTTGATCAAAAAAGGCGAATACCTCGCCCGTGCCGGTGACTGCGTGGCTTGCCACACGGCCAAGGACGGCAAGCCGTTCGCCGGTGGCCTGCCGATGGAGACCCCGATCGGCACGATCTACTCGACCAACATCACCCCGGACAACACCGGGCTGGGCGGCTACGGCTTCGAGGAGTTCGACCAGGCCGTGCGTCATGGTGTCGCCAAAAACGGTAGTACGTTGTACCCGGCGATGCCGTACCCGTCCTACGCCCGCGTCAGTCAGGATGACATGCAGGCGCTGTACGCCTACTTCATGCACGGCGTTGAACCGGTGGCACAGGAAAACAAGGCCAGCGACATCCCGTGGCCGTTGAGCATGCGCTGGCCGCTGATGGGTTGGCGCTGGCTGTTCGCGCCGAAGGTCGAGGACTACAAACCCGCGTCGGACGATGCCGTCATCAGTCGTGGGGCGTATCTGGTGGAAGGCCTCGGACATTGCGGCGCCTGCCATACGCCACGGGCCCTGACCATGCAGGAAAAATCCCTGAGTGCGGCCGAAGGCAGCAGTTTTCTGTCAGGCAGTGCGCCACTTGAAGGCTGGATTGCCAAAAGCCTGCGCGGTGACCACAAGGACGGCCTCGGCAGCTGGAGCGAAGAGCAACTGGTGCAGTTCCTCAAGACCGGCCGCAGCGACCGCAGTGCGGTGTTCGGTGGCATGAGCGACGTGGTCACCCACAGCATGCAGTACATGACCGATGCCGACCTGACCGCGATCGCCCGTTACCTGAAATCGCTGCCGGCCAACGATTCTGCCGACCAGCCGCACCAGTACGACGAAAAAGCTGCCAAGACCTTGTGGAACGGTGACGACAGTCAGCGTGGCGCCTCGGTGTACATCGACAACTGCGCGGCCTGCCACCGTACTGACGGCCACGGCTACACCCGGGTGTTCCCGGCGCTGGCGGGCAATCCGGTGCTGCAATCGGAGGATCCGACCTCGTTGATCCACATCGTGCTCAAGGGCGGCACCCTGCCTGCAACGCACACGGCACCATCCACTTTCACCATGCCGGGTTTTGCCTGGCGTCTGTCGGATCAGGAAGTGGCGGATGTCGTGAGCTTTATTCGTGAAAGTTGGGGTAACAAGGGCTCCGCCGTCACTGCAAAAGATGTTGCCAAGTTACGTACCGACGATATGAACACAACATCAGCCGGCGACCTTGGACAAGTAACAAGTCACAACTAAACGCAATAACCCCTGCATGACTAATCATGCAGGGGTTATTCATTCAATCGTTGTTACGGGTTGGTAATACTGGCATAGGCTTTGGCCAGGGCAACCAGTTTGGCCCGATCCTGCTCACCGATTTCACCGTCACGATCCACATCGTGCTCCAGACGGCCAATGCTGAAGGTATGGCCACCATCCCTGGAGGTTGCGGTTACAAAAATCGGGTCAACCAGCCTTTCAGTCTGCTCGCCGGCCTCGGCATCCCAGCCCAGTTCCTTACGCGCAAGTTGCATGGAAACCAGTGTATTGGGTTCCGATGGGCCGGGCTGCATCAGTTGCAGGAAAATACCGCGCGAATTAAAAAACGACATCATCAATTCCTTTTGTCTTTTATATATTCAAGTGCTGTGAAGCGGGGTGAATACTACGAACTTGAATAGCAAACGAACAGCCGACTTATGTTTCTTCAATTTGCACCATTACAACTTTACATCTAAACAAACTTACAACTAACCGTGCGTTTTATTGATGGACGGCCGAACGGTAGTGGATCATCCGCGACCTTGCAGATACTGTATGCATATACAGACAAAGGGAACCCGTGATGACCAGCCTCTTGCCCCCACGCGGTCGCGGCACCGCCACCAATCCGCATAACCGCTTCGCGCCGAGCCGTTCGGTGGCCGAGGACGACGGCTGGTTTCAGGAAGTGCCACTGACCCAGGGCACCGAAGTCAGTTTCGAGACGGCGAAAACCATCATCACCCGCAACACCTCGCCGGACCTGCCCTTCGACCGCTCGATCAATCCCTATCGCGGCTGCGAGCATGGCTGCATCTATTGCTACGCACGACCGAGCCACGCCTATTGGGACATGTCACCGGGGCTGGATTTCGAAACGAAGCTGATCGCCAAGACCAATGCCGCCCAGGTGCTGGAGGAACAGCTTGGCAAGAAAGGCTATCAGTGCGCGCCGATCAATCTGGGCTCCAACACCGACCCGTATCAACCGATCGAACGTGAACACAAAATCACCCGCCAGACCCTCGAAGTGCTACTGCGCTATCGGCACCCGGTGACCATCGTCACCAAGGGCTCGCTGATCCTGCGCGACCTCGACCTGCTCACCGAACTGGCGCAGCAACGGCTGGTGGCGGTGATGATCAGCCTCACCACCCTGGACGATGAGCTCAAACGCATCCTCGAACCCCGTGCCGCAGCGCCCAAGGCCCGGTTGCGGGCGATCCGGGTGATGCGCGAGGCGGGGATTCCGGTCGGCGTGCTGTGTTCGCCGATGATTCCGATGATCAACGACAGCGAAATCGAAAGCCTGCTGACCGAAGCCCACTCTGCAGGCGCTCAAAGTGCCGCGTACATGATGTTGCGCTTGCCGCTGGAAGTGGCGCCGCTGTTCGAGGAATGGCTCGGGGCGCATTACCCGCAGCGCGCCGCCCATGTGTTGAGCCTGATCCGCCAGAGCCGAGGCGGCGAACTGTACGACAGCCGTTTCGGCGCCCGGATGCGCGGCGAAGGGCCGTTCGCCGACCTGCTCGCGCAACGCTTCGCCAAGGCCCTGAAACGCCTTGGACTCAATCACCGCGAAGGTTTCAATCTCGACTGCACAGCCTTTTGCCCGCCGGGTCGTCAGATGGCGCTGATTTAAGGAGGGAATGACTGGCCAGGTTCACCCCAGTCACGTTTTTTGTGACCTGGAACACACGTTCTAGAGCGCTTCATTCAGTTTGAGTTAAGTTTCGGCGGTTACCGTGTTCATCGAGTGACTGACGGGTCGGGATGACCCGGATGTTTTAAACAGCCACTGGCTTCATACCGGAATACACGGGAATGACTCCCCGAATCCGCCAAAGAGGATGAATCATGAGTGACAAGGATAAACAGCCGTTGGCTGCGTCGGCGCAAGCCGTCCCCGGGGCGGATTCCGCCGATGCAGCACTGCGACATATCGTTGACGGCTTTTTGCATTTTCATCATGAGGTCTTTCCGCAACAGGAAGAGCTCTTCAAGAAACTCGCCACGGCCCAGTCGCCACGGGCGATGTTCATCACTTGCGCCGACTCGCGCATCGTTCCCGAACTGATCACCCAGAGCTCTCCCGGCGATCTGTTCGTGACCCGTAACGTCGGCAACGTGGTTCCCCCCTACGGCCAGATGAACGGCGGCGTTTCCACCGCCATCGAATACGCGGTACTGGCCCTTGGCGTGCAACACATCATCATTTGCGGCCATTCCGATTGCGGCGCCATGCGCGCGGTACTCAATCCGGGCAGCCTGGAAAAGATGCCGACGGTCAAAGCCTGGCTGCGCCACGCTGAAGTCGCGAAAACCATGGTGCATGACAACTGCAACTGCACCGACGAAAAAGAGAGCATGCCGATCCTCACAGAGGAAAACGTCATAGCCCAACTGCAGCACTTGCGTACCCATCCTTCGGTAGCCTCGCGCATGGCGAACGGTCATCTGTTCATCCATGGCTGGGTCTACAACATCGAAACCAGTGAAATCAAAGCTTACGACGCGGATCAGGGACGCTTCCTGCCGCTCGACGGCAGCCATCCGATTCCGGTGGCGACGCCCAAAGCGCGCTTCTGAATCCTCCTAAAAATCCGTGTGGTCTGATGCCGGTCGCTGTTCAAGCGACCCGGCTTCGCCATGCCTGAAGAAAACTTCGGGAGAGTCATCATGCGTGCAGCTCAATTGAAAGCGGTGTTGCCACGGGAGCTGCTGGCTTCGGTGGTTGTGTTTCTGGTCGCCCTGCCATTGTGCATGGGCATTGCGATTGCTTCAGGGTTGCCGCCGGCCAAAGGCCTGATTACCGGGATCATCGGTGGTCTGGTGGTGGGTTGGCTGGCGGGGTCGCCGTTGCAGGTCAGCGGGCCGGCGGCGGGGCTGGCGGTACTGGTGTTCGAACTGGTGCGCCAGCACGGGATCGAGATGCTCGGACCGATCCTGCTGCTCGCCGGTTTTCTGCAACTGCTGGCCGGGCGTCTGAAGCTCGGTTGCTGGTTCCGGGTCACGGCGCCAGCGGTGGTCTACGGGATGCTCGCGGGGATCGGTGTGCTGATCGTGCTCTCACAGGTGCACGTGATGCTGGATGCCGCGCCGAAACCCTCCGGGCTGGACAACCTGACGGCGTTCCCCGGCGCAGTGGCGCAGGCCTTGCCGTCCTTTGGCTGGCAGGCCGGGTTGCTCGGATTGTCGACCATCGCCGTGATGTGGCTGTGGGAGAAATTCCGTCCGCACTCGCTGCGTTTCATTCCCGGTGCGCTGCTCGGTGTCGGCCTGGCAACCGGCGCCAGTCTGCTGCTGGCATTGCAGGTCAAGCGGGTTGAAGTACCGGCGAATCTCGCCGAAGCCATCGACTGGCTGAAGCCGGCGGACCTGCTGAGCCTGGCCGACCCGACGCTGCTGATCGCTGGGTTTGCCGTGGCGTTCATCGCCAGCGCCGAAACCCTGCTGTCCGCCGCGGCGGTGGATCGCATGCACAGCGGTCCGCGTTCGGATTTCGACCGTGAACTGTCGGCACAAGGGGTCGGCAACATGCTCTGCGGCCTGGTCGGCGCGTTGCCGATGACCGGGGTGATCGTGCGCAGTTCTGCCAACGTCCAGGCCGGTGCGACCACGCGCTACTCGACGATTTTCCATGGTCTGTGGCTGCTGGCTTTCGTGCTGTTGCTGTCGAGTCTGCTGCAAAGCATTCCGGTGGCGAGTCTGGCCGGGGTGTTGGTCTACACCGGTTTCAAACTGGTGGATCTCAAGGCGTTTCGTGGTCTGGGGCGTTATGGCCGGATGCCGATGTTCACCTACGCGGCGACAGCGCTGGCGATCATTTTCACTGACCTGTTGACCGGCGTGTTGATCGGTTTCGGCCTGACCCTGGTGAAACTGGCGTTCAAGGCTTCGCGACTGAAGATCAGCCTGATCGATCTGCCGCAGGACGGGGAGATGGAGTTGCGTCTGGTGGGCGCGGCGACATTCCTCAAGGTGCCGGCACTGACTCAGGTGCTGGGCAGTATTCCACCGGGCACGACGGTGCATGTGCCGCTCAACAACCTGAGCTACATCGACCATTCCTGTCTGGAACTGCTGGAAGAGTGGGGCCGGGCCAATGCGGCCAAGGGTTCGAAGCTGTTGATCGAGTCGCGCGGACTGAAACGCAGGCTTGAAGGACGGATCCGTACCACTACCGGTATCGGTGCGGCAGGCTGAAAAATCTGGGGGAACAGAGCAATCTGTTCCCCCAAACGTTTGCGCCGAGATCAAGCCGCAGGCTGATCCAGTTCCAGGCCCACGCCCAGACGGCGACTCATGCACGGCCAGCGCTTCCACGCCGCGCCGGTGTCCGGGCTGCTGAGTTTCTCGCGGTAGGCTTCCACCGACTCCAGCGCAAAGCTGTCGTCGTCGAGCATGCTGTCCACTGCGTGGTGCACTACTTCATCGAGTTGATTGGCAAATTCCTCACCGAGCAACTGGTGAGCAATCAGATTGGCGACCGTCATGTCCAGGGGGATCAGTGGCTGGCCGAAATGCTTGATGTACAGGTCGTTGACCTCTTCGACAAAGCGGTGGGCCAGATAGGCCTCGTCCAGCAGACTGTCCAGGCCGACCGGCGGCTGGAGAAAGTACTGTTCGGCGATTTTCAGCACCGGTTTGATCTGTGACTCGATTCCCGCTTCCCTGGCGACTTCATTGGCTGCATCCAGCAGGTCTGGCACTTCATCGATGTAGGCGGCGACAAAACGCGTCAGCACGCCGTTGGCGTCGGTTTCCGGCAACTGGATGGCCGGGTGCAGGTGTTGCAGTTGATTTTCGAGCTGACGGGTCAGCTTTCCGGTTTCGATCTCGTGTTGTCGGGCTATGTGGATCTGCTCGCGCAATGCGGCGGTGTTCATGAAAACTCCAGGAAACAAGGCAATGAAATAGGGAAGACATAACTTAGCTGGCTTACGAAAAATGCTAAGACGCATTTGTCATAATTATTTCATCCTTGATACACCTGCGTTATATCGGTTTGCCACCACTCGTCTGCATCCTTCTCCATTCGTGCCCTGGAACGCAAGTGCCAGCTGTTTCATTCGATTTACGTCCGCACATTGCATTTTTCCGCCGCTGTCTATACTCGCCATTGAATGGAGTTAGCTGATGACGCCCGACTGCACCCGCAGCAAGGCCCGGCGATTCAAGTTCGTAGTCTGATGCAGCCGCTCCCTTGCCGCAGGCGAAAGCCGGCGGGATAACAAGAACGATAAGGGGAACCCGCAATGATGCGACATCCACACGTCTGGATGGGCCTCCTGTTGTGGTCGATTTTCAGTCAGGCCAACGCCGCCTGGACTGTGAATATGGCGCCTGGAGCGACTGAAATCAGTCACGCAGTATTCGACCTGCACATGACCATTTTCTGGATCTGTGTGGTGATCGGGATCATCGTCTTCGGCGCCATGTTCTGGTCGATGATGGTGCACCGCCGTTCTACCGGTCAGGTCGCCGCAAAATTCCACGAAAGCACCACCGTCGAGATTCTCTGGACCGTCGTCCCGCTGCTGATTCTGGTGGCGATGGCCGTTCCGGCGACCGCCACGCTGATCCGCATGTACGACACCAGTGAGCCGGATATCGATATCCAGATCACCGGCTACCAGTGGAAGTGGCACTACAAATACTTGGGCCAGGACGTCGAGTTCTTCAGCAACCTGGCCACCCCCGCCGAACAGATCCACAACAAGGAAGCCAAGGGCGAGCATTACCTGCTCGAGGTCGACAAGCCGTTGGTGCTGCCGATCGGCGCCAAGGTGCGCTTCCTCGTCACGTCTGCCGACGTGATCCACTCATGGTGGGTGCCGGCCTTCGCGGTCAAGCGCGATGCGATCCCCGGGTTCGTCAACGAAGCCTGGACGCGCATCGACAAGCCCGGCATCTACCGTGGCCAGTGCGCCGAGCTGTGCGGCAAGGATCACGGCTTCATGCCGATCGTAGTCGACGTCAAGGAAAAGGCCGACTACGAAAAATGGCTGGCCGACCGCAAGGCCGAGGCTGCGCAACTCAAGGAGCTGACCAGCAAGGAGTGGACCCTCGACGAGCTCAAGGAGCGCGGCGACAAGATTTACCACACCACCTGCGTGGCCTGTCACCAGGCCGAAGGCCAGGGCTTGCCGCCGATGTTCCCGGCGCTCAAGGGCTCGCCGATTGCCACCGGGCCGAAAGCCGATCACCTGCACCGCGTGTACTTCGGCAAACCGGGCACCGCCATGGCGGCGTTCGGCAAGCAACTCTCGGAAGTCGATATCGCAGCGGTCGTGACCTACGAACGTAACGCCTGGGGCAACAACAAGGGCGACATGGTCACGCCAAAAGAAGTGCTGGAGCTGAAACAGGCGGAAAGCAAATGAGCCGGTCTATTGCGTACTTCGTGAACCGGCCGGGGCAAGGCGCCCCGGTCTGCCAAGTCCACTCACTTGAAGGAGACCGGCCATGAGCGCTGTCATCGATGACCACGGTCATGCCGACCACGCCCACGGCCCCGCCAAAGGCCTGATGCGCTGGGTGCTGACCACCAACCACAAGGACATCGGCACGCTGTACCTGTGGTTCGCGTTCTGCATGTTCCTGCTCGGCGGCTCGTTCGCCATGGTGATCCGCGCCGAGCTGTTCCAGCCCGGCCTGCAGATCGTCGAACCGGCGTTCTTCAACCAGATGACCACCATGCACGGTCTGGTGATGGTATTCGGTGCGGTGATGCCAGCATTCGTCGGCCTCGCCAACTGGATGATCCCGTTGATGATCGGCGCGCCGGACATGGCCCTGCCACGGATGAACAACTTCAGCTTCTGGCTGCTGCCGGCGGCGTTCCTGTTGCTGGTGTCGACCCTGTTCACCGCCGGTGGCGGGCCGAACTTCGGCTGGACGTTCTATGCGCCGCTGTCCACCACCTATGCGCCGGAAAGCGTGACCTACTTCATCTTCGCCATCCACTTGATGGGGATCAGTTCGATCATGGGCGCGATCAACGTGATCGCCACCATCCTCAACCTGCGCGCCCCCGGCATGACGTTGATGAAAATGCCGCTGTTCGTCTGGACCTGGCTGATCACCGCGTTCCTGCTGATCGCGGTGATGCCGGTGCTGGCCGGGTGCGTGACGATGATGCTGATGGACATCCACTTCGGCACCAGTTTCTTCAGTGCCGCCGGTGGCGGTGACCCGGTGCTGTTCCAGCATGTGTTCTGGTTCTTCGGCCACCCCGAGGTGTACATCATGATCCTGCCGGCCTTCGGTGCCGTCAGCCAGATCATCCCGACCTTCTCGCGCAAGCCGCTGTTCGGCTACACCTCGATGGTCTACGCCACCGCGAGCATCGCGTTCCTGTCGTTCATCGTCTGGGCGCACCACATGTTCGTGGTGGGCATTCCGCTGGTGGGCGAGTTGTTCTTCATGTACGCGACGATGCTCATCGCGGTGCCGACCGGGGTGAAAGTGTTCAACTGGGCCAGCACCATGTGGCAAGGCTCGCTGACCTTCGAGACGCCGATGCTGTTTGCCGTGGCGTTCGTGATCCTGTTCTCCATCGGCGGTTTCTCCGGGCTGATGCTGGCCATCGCTCCGGCGGACTTCCAGTACCAGGACACCTACTTCGTGGTCGCGCACTTCCACTACGTGCTGGTGCCGGGGGCGATCTTCGGGATCTTCGCGTCAGCCTACTACTGGCTGCCGAAATGGACCGGCCACATGTACGACGAAACCCTGGGCAAGCTGCACTTCTGGCTCTCCTTCGTCGGCATGAACCTGACGTTCTTCCCGATGCACTTCGTGGGACTGGCGGGGATGCCACGGCGGATTCCGGACTACAACCTGCAGTTCGCCGACTTCAACATGGTCTCGTCGATCGGCGCGTTCATGTTCGGCGCCACGCAGATCTTCTTCCTGTTCATCGTGATCAAGACCATCCGGGGCGGGGAGCCGGCACCGGCCAAACCGTGGGATGGCGCCGAAGGTCTGGAGTGGAGTGTGCCGTCGCCGGCGCCGTATCACACCTTCACCACGCCGCCGGAAGTGAAATGAACCCTGTAGCCCTTGAGGGCCGCCGCCATGGCTGACTCGATTTCGCTGAAGAAACTGGTGACCCGACTGCTGGGCGTGGTGGTGGCGATGTTTGTTTTCGGTTTTGCTTTGGTGCCGATCTACGACGTGATGTGCAAGGCGTTCGGCATCAATGGCAAGACCGCCGGGCAGTACGAGGGCGAGCAGGTTGTGGATAACTCGCGACAGGTGCGGGTGCAGTTCCTTTCGATGAACAACGCCGACATGCCCTGGGAGTTCTACCCCAAAGGCGAAGAGCTGGTTGCCCATCCGGGCGGGGTGAACGAGATGATCTTCATCGCCCGCAATCCCACCGACAAGCCGATGAGCGCCCAGGCCGTGCCAAGCATCGCCCCGAGCGAAGCGGCGGCGTATTTCCACAAGACCGAATGCTTTTGTTTTACCCAGCAGGTGCTGCAGCCCGGTCAGCAGATCGAGATGCCGGTGCGTTTCATCGTTGACCGCGACATGCCCAAGGACGTGAAGCACCTGACGCTGTCCTACACGCTGTTCGATATCACCGCCCGACATCCTCCGGTGGCTGCAAACACTGGCGGTTAAGCGTGCCCGATAAGGAGAACAATAAATGGCAACTCATGAGCACTATTACGTCCCGGCCCAGAGCAAGTGGCCGATCATAGCCACCTTCGGCATGGTCATCACCGTTTACGGCCTGGCCACCTGGTTCAACGATCTGAAGGCGGCACGCCCGGAATCCCACGGGCCATACATCTTTTTCGTCGGCGGGCTGTTGCTGGCGTACATGCTGTTCGGCTGGTTCGGCGCGGTGATCAAGGAAAGCCGTGCGGGGTTGTACAGCCCGCAGCTGGATCGCTCGTTCCGCTGGGGCATGAGCTGGTTCATCTTCTCCGAGGTGATGTTCTTCATCGCCTTCTTCGGCGCGCTGTTCTACGTGCGGCACATCTCCGGCCCGGCGCTGGGCGGCGAAGGCACCAAGGGCATTGCGCACATGCTCTGGCCGAACTTCCAGTTCACCTGGCCGCTGTTGCACACGCCTGACCCGAAACTGTTCCCGCCGCCCAAGGAAGTCATCAGTCCCTGGGGCCTGCCGCTGGTCAACACCATCCTGCTGGTGAGTTCCAGCGTGACCATCACCATCGCCCACCATGCGCTGAAGAAAGGCCATCGCGGCGCGCTGAAAATCTGGCTGGCGATTACCGTGCTGCTGGGTTGCGGCTTCCTCGCCTTGCAGGCCGAGGAGTACATGCACGCGTACCACGAACTGGGCCTGACCCTCGGTTCGGGGATCTACGGCGCGACGTTCTTCATGCTCACCGGGTTCCACGGTGCCCACGTGACCATCGGCACGATCATCCTGTTCGTGATGCTGATGCGCATCATGAAGGGCCACTTCGACAACGAGCACCAGTTCGGCTTCGAGGCCGCGAGCTGGTACTGGCACTTCGTCGATGTGGTGTGGATCGGTCTGTTCATCTTCGTTTACGTGCTCTGAGGATCGGACAGAGCTACCAGGGCGCGTGCGACACCAGTTGGCCGCTGTAAAAACCCCAGGCAATCAAGCCGACGGTGCAAGCGGCCAATGCCACCCGAACACTCAAGGCGATGACCAGGCGATTTGAACTGCTGTCGTCCTTGACCAGGAAAAACAGGCCGCTGAACAGGCTGATCACCGTGGCAATCAGCATCAGGACGATCGCTGCTTTGAGCATGGGAAGACTCCGGGGGTACAGGCGATGCAATCAAGTATAGCGGTCGCATTCACTGCTTTTCTGGCGCGGCCATGAAGCGCTTCCGGCCGGGCGTCGTGCCGACGCTGGTGGTCGCCTTGCTGCTGCCGCTGCTGATTTCGCTGGGCTTCTGGCAACTGGGCCGGGGCGCGGAGAAAACCGCCCTGCTCGCCAGTTACGCCGAACGCCGGGCCGCCGAGCCGATGGCCAGTACGGAGCTGCTGCACAGCGCCGACCCGGCCTTTCGTCGGGTGCATCTGCATGGCCAGTTCGATGCGGCGCACAGCCTGCTGCTGGACAACCGGCAGCGGGACGGCAAGGTCGGCGTCGAATTGCTGCAACCGTTTCAGGATCAGCGCACCGGCCTGTGGCTGCTGGTCAATCGCGGCTGGCTGCCGTGGCCGGACCGCCGCGTTACCCCGCAATTCAACACACCGGCCGATGCCGTGAATGTTGATGCCTGGGTTTACGTCGCCCCCGGCGCGACCTTCCAGTTGCACGCCGACCCGGTCAGCAGCACCTGGCCGCAAACCGTCACCGCCGTCGAACCGGCCAAATTGTGGAAAACCCTCGAGCGCGACGGCTTCGCCTATGAATTGCGCGCTGAACCCGGTCCCGCCAGCTATCAGGCCGACTGGCCGGTGGTTGCCATGGGCCCGGAAAAACACCTCGGCTACGCCGTGCAGTGGTTCGCCATGGCCACCGCCCTGTTCGGTCTCTACATCTACCTCGGATTGCACAACGCGAAGGAGAAACACCATGGGAGCGGCCATGAATCCACCCAGCATGTCTGAAGCCAAGGCCCCGGCCGGTCGCCGCCGCGGGCGCATTCAACTGCTGTTGATCCTGCTCGGCGTGATCGGCCCGATGATCCTCGCCACGGGCATGTACAAATTGCAGTTCTGGGTGCCGGAAGGTCGCAGCTATCACGGCGAACTGATCGGCAACGGCCAGAGCCGCGCCGACCTCGGCGTGACGGCTGACGAAGAGCGCTGGCAGATGCTGGTGACCGCACCGAAAGACTGCGCGGTGGACTGCCAGCAACTGGTTTATCTGGCGCGGCAGATCCAGATCGGCCTTGGCCGCGATGCCGGGCGCGCCAGCCATGCCCTCGCCGCCGCGCAACCGCTGCCGGCCGACTACGAAGCCAAGCTGACTCGCGAATATCCGCAGCTGCAACGCTATCCGCTGGACGCCGCCGCATTCAGCAAGGCCACCGGCGACAAAGCCACGCCGCAGCTGTGGATCATCGATCCCCACGGCAATCTCGTGCTGCGCTACGACCCGAGTGTGAAGGGCAAGGATCTGCTCAACGACCTGCGTCACCTGCTGAAACTGTCGAACATCGGATAAGGGCATCGTCATGGCCAAACCTGGATTTCGCCTCGCGCTGTTTGCCACCCTGCTGGCACTGATCGTGGTGCTGCTCGGCGCCTACACCCGCCTGACCCACGCCGGCCTCGGCTGCCCTGACTGGCCGGGCTGCTACGGCTTCATCAGCGTGCCGAAAAGCGAAGCCCAACTGGCCCATGCCGAACTGCATTACCCGGACTCGCCGGTTGAGGCGCACAAAGGCTGGAACGAGATGATCCACCGCTACTTCGCCGGCACCCTCGGCATGCTGATCTCGATTCTGGCCGGTCGCGCGTGGGTCAATCGGCGGCATCCCGGGCAGCCGCTGAAACTGCCGCTGTTTCTACTGGCGGTGGTGTTTGCCCAAGCGGCGTTCGGCATGTGGACGGTGACGCTCAAGCTCTGGCCGCAAGTGGTGACCGGGCATTTGCTCGGTGGCTTCGCGACCTTGAGTCTGCTGTTTCTGCTGACGTTGAGACTGTCCGGCGTGCTGCCGGCGCTGACCGTGCCCAAGCGTCTGCAATATTGGGCCACCGCCGGACTGCTGCTGGTGATCGGCCAGATCGCCCTCGGTGGCTGGGTCAGTTCCAACTATGCGGCAGTGGCCTGCATCGACTTCCCGACCTGCCACGGCCAATGGCTGCCGCCGGCGGATTTCGCCAACGGTTTTCACCTGACCCAGCACATCGGCCCCAACTACCTCGGCGGGCAACTCGACAGCGATGCACGCACGGCGATTCACCTGACCCACCGCATCGGCGCCCTGCTGGTGACGATTGTCCTGCTCGGTCTGGCGTGGCAACTGAAAGTGGTGGGTATGACGCGACTGGCCGGGCTGGTGCTGGTTGCGCTCGGCGCGCAGATCACCCTCGGTATCAGCAACGTGCTGTTTCATCTGCCGCTGCCGGTGGCCGTGGCGCACAACGCCGGCGGCGCTGCGCTGCTGCTGACCATGGTGCTGGTCAACTATCACGCGCGAACCAGTCTGGTCCGGGTCAAGCAACCGATGCTCGCGCGCTGGCGCCTGAGCCCGCGTAAACCCTCGGCGGCGCCCATCACCCTAAAAGGAGAGACGCCATGGCGATTCTGATCGGCGAGCGTCATGCACAGGCGTTGTGGCGGGACTATCTTGAGCTGACCAAACCGAAAGTCGTGGTGCTGATGCTCATCACCTCGCTGGTCGGCATGTTCCTCGCGACCCGCGCCGGCGTGCCATGGACAGTACTGGTGTTCGGCAACCTGGGAATCGCGCTGTGTGCCGGAGGTGCGGCGGCGGTCAATCATGTGGTGGACCGGCGCATCGATGCGGTCATGGCACGCACCCACAAACGGCCGCTGGCCGAGGGCCGGGTTTCGCCCACGGCGGCACTGACCTTTGCACTGGTGCTGGCGCTGCTTGGGCAGGCCTTGCTGCTGACCTTCACCAATCCGCTGACCGCGTGGCTGACTTTGGCCTCGCTACTCGGCTACGCGGTGATCTACACCGGTTTCCTCAAACGCGCGACACCGCAGAACATCGTCATCGGCGGCCTCGCCGGCGCCGCACCGCCGCTGCTCGGCTGGACCGCCGCCACCGGCCATATCGGTGCCGAACCGTTGCTGCTGGTGCTGATCATCTTCGCCTGGACCCCGCCGCACTTCTGGGCGCTGGCGATCCATCGCAAGGAGGAATACGCCAAGGCCGACATCCCGATGCTGCCGGTCACCCACGGCGAGCACTACACCAAGGTGCACATTCTGCTGTACACCTTCGCCCTGCTGGCGGTCAGCCTGTTGCCGTACGTGATCCACATGAGCGGCGCGCTGTACCTGATCTGCGCCCTCGGACTGGGCGCCAGGTTTCTGCAATGGGCCGTGGTGCTGTACCGTGGCACTCGGCCGCACGCGGCGATCAACACCTTCAAGTACTCTATCTGGTACCTGTTTCTGCTGTTCATCGCCCTGCTCGTAGACCACTACTTACTGTTGAACCTATGACTCGAACCCAGAAAACCGTCTTCATCCTCGTGGCCGTGATCGCGCTGATCCTCGGCCTGACCGTCAACAAAGTGCTGAGCGGCAAGGGCCAGGGCGACCCGACCGCGCTGATCGACGCCGGCATCATCCTGCTGCCGCAGAGCCGCAACCTGCCGGACGTGACGATGACCAATCAGGACGGCCAGCCGGTCACGGTCAACGAGCTCAGGGGCAAGTGGAGCCTGCTGTTCTTCGGCTACACCTTCTGCCCGGACATCTGCCCGACCACCCTCGCCCAGCTGCGCCAGATCAAGAGCGAACTGCCGAAGGATGCTGTGGACAAGTTGCAGATCGTGCTGGTCAGCGTCGACCCGAACCGCGACAACCCTGCGCAGTTGAAGCAGTACCTGGGCTACTTCGATCCGCAATTCATCGGCCTGACGCCGAAGTCGATCGAGGAGCTGCAGAAGGTGGCGAACGCGGTGAGCATTCCGTTCATTCCGGCGGATACCAGCAAGCCGAATTACACGGTGGATCACAGTGGGAATCTGGCGGTGATCGGGCCGGACGGGACGCAGCGTGGGTTTATTCGGGCGCCGTTGAACAATGCCAAGCTGGTGGCGCAGTTGCCGGTGATGTTGAACCGCAAGTAAACGCTGGACGCACAAAAAAGGGGACGCCATTGGCGTCCCCTTTTTCGTTGCAGCGTCCGAATCAGAACGCCGGCAACACCGCACCTTTGTACTTCTCGGTGATGAATTTCTTCACTTCCGGGCTGTGCAGTGCAGCGGCCAGTTTCTGCATGGCGTCGCTGTCCTTGTTGTCCGCACGGGACACCAGGATGTTCACGTAAGGCGAGTCGTTGCCTTCGATGACCAGCGCGTCCTTGGACGGATCCAGTTTGGCTTCCAGCGCGTAGTTGGTGTTGATCAGCGCCAGGTCGACCTGGGTCAGCACACGCGGGATGGTCGCAGCTTCCAGTTCACGGATCTTCAGGTCTTTCGGGTTTTCGGCGATGTCTTTGACAGTCGACAGGATGTTTTTCGAATCCTTCAGCTTGATCACGCCCGCCTTGTCCAGCAGCAACAGCGCACGGCCGCCGTTGGTGGCGTCGTTCGGGATCACCACGTTGGCGCCGCCTGGCAAGTCTTCGATTTTCTTGATCTTGCTCGAGTAGGCGCCCAGCGGCTCCAGGTGCACACCGGTCACGGCCACCAGGCTGGTGCCCTTGGCCTTGTTGAACTCATCGAGGTACGGCTGGTGCTGGAAGAAGTTGGCGTCCAGACGCTTTTCGGCCACCTGCACGTTCGGCTGGATGTAGTCGGTGAAGACCTTGACCTTCAGATCCACGCCTTCTTTGGCCAGTGCCGGCTTCACGAATTCGAGGATTTCCGCGTGCGGCACCGGGGTGGCAGCTACGGTCAGGGTTTCAGCGTGAGCCGAAAAAGCGGCTACGGCAGCGAAAGCAGCGATCAGTTTTTTCATTCAGCTAACTCCTTTTGAGGTGCCCGTGTGGCACCTGCCAGCGAATGGCCGGCTCATTTTTTGATTACCAAACCGGGTTATTTGCGCGAGAAATGCACGACCAGTCGGTCGCCGACCATTTGCAGCACTTGCACCAGAATCAGCAGCAACACCACGGTGACGATCATCACGTCGGTCTGGAAACGCTGGTAACCGAAACGGATTGCCAGGTCACCCAGACCACCGGCGCCGACCACACCGGCCATCGCCGTGTAGGAAACCAGTGTAATCGCCGTCACCGTAATCGCTGCGAAGATGCCCGGACGGGCCTCCGGCAGCAAGGCGTTCATGATGATCTGGCGAGTGGTCGCGCCCATGGACTGGGTCGCTTCGATGATCCCGCGATCGACTTCACGCAGGGCGGTTTCCACCAGACGCGCGAAGAACGGCGTCGCACCTACCACCAGCGGCGGAATCGCACCGGCTACGCCCAGCGAGGTGCCGGTGATCAGCACGGTAAACGGGATCATCACGATCAACAGAATGATGAACGGCAGCGAACGCAGGATGTTCACCACCAGCGACAGCAGCGCATATACGCCTTTTGCTTCAAGCAACTGACGCGGGCTGCACAGGAACAGCAGCACGCCCAGCGGCAGGCCGAGCAACACGGTGAACAGCAGCGAACCGCCAAGCATCATCATGGTGTCGCCGGTGGCCAGCCAGATTTCGTACCAGTCGATATTGGTGAAGAAACTCATCAGGTCTGCCATTAGCGCAACACCTCCATGTGAACGTCAGCGGCGGTGAAACGGGCGAAGGCCGCTTCCATGTCGCCACCGGTGACGGCGAGGGTCAATTGCCCGTAAGGAATGTCTTTGATGCGGTCGATACGACCGGCCAGGATGCTGTAGTCCACGCCGGTTTCCCGGGCGACGGTACCCAGCAGCGGCGCGTAGGTCGCTTCGCCCTGGAAGGTCAGACGCACGATGCGGCCCGGCACGTGAGCGAAGTCATCGCGCTGCTCGCTTTCGTCGATCTGCTCGTCTTCCTGCACGAAACGCTTGGTGGTCGGGTGCTTCGGATGCAGGAACACCTCGGCCACCGAACCCTGTTCGACGATCACGCCGGCGTCCATCACCGCCACCTGATCGCAGACACGGCGGATCACGTCCATCTCGTGGGTGATCAGCACGATGGTCAGTTTCAGCTCGCGGTTGATCTCGGCCAGCAGTTGCAGGACCGAAGCGGTGGTCTGCGGATCGAGGGCGCTGGTGGCTTCGTCACACAGCAGGATTTTCGGCTTGGTCGCCAGGGCGCGGGCGATGCCGACGCGCTGCTTCTGGCCACCGGACAACTGCGCCGGGTACTTCTTCGCGTGGTCGGACAGACCGACCCGCGCCAGCAACTCGGCCACACGCTGGTCGATCTCGGCGCGGGACAGTTCACCGGCCAGGGTCAGCGGCAGCGCGACGTTGTCGGCCACGGTCTTGGATGCCAGCAGGTTGAAGTGCTGGAAGATCATCCCGACCTGCTGACGGAAACGGCGCAGGCCGTTGGCGTCCAGCGCGGTGACTTCTTCGCCGTCGACGATGATCTTGCCGCCACTGGAATCTTCCAGGCGATTGATCAGACGCAGCAGGGTACTTTTTCCCGCGCCGGAATGGCCAATCAGGCCGAACACCTGACCGTTCTCAATGGAGAGACTGGTCGGATGCAGCGCGGTGATGTCCTTACCGGCGACGCGGTAAGTCTTATGGACGTTTTGAAACTCGATCACGTAGCGAACCTTGTGGGGCGCGTTAGAAAAGGATCAGCGGTTAGCCGGGCGCGCATTTTAGCCTGTCCGTATAGAGGTTCTTAGCATTTATTTCGCAATTAACCTTCGATTTGGCAATAACAGGATCAAAGGTCATAAAAAAGGAACGCCCAAAACCCTCGTCAGTCACTAGGTAAGCGACTTGAAAACCCTGGGTGCCGTGCCCGGGAACCACTCGAGCGCCCCGGCGCAACGCCGGAGCAGACAGGAGTTCACGACTGATGAGTACGAAAAAACCTGCCACAGACAAAAGCCAGATGGCCGGCACCGACACCCCGGATCGCGCCAACACCAACGCCAAACTCGACAGCCTGGAAAAATTCCGTTCCGACGCCACCGGCCAGGCCCTGCGCACCAATCAGGGCGTGAAGGTCGCGGACAACCAGAACACCCTCAAGGCCGGGCCGCGGGGGCCGTCGCTGCTGGAAGACTTCATCATGCGTGAGAAAATCACGCACTTTGACCATGAGCGGATTCCCGAGCGCATCGTCCATGCCCGCGGTACCGGGGCCCATGGTTTCTTTCAAACCTACGAGAATCATTCGGCGCTGACCAAGGCCGGTTTCCTGCGGGATCCGGGGAAGAAAACACCGGTCTTCGTGCGTTTTTCCACGGTGCAAGGGCCACGGGGCTCCGGCGATACCGTGCGTGACGTGCGCGGTTTTGCGGTGAAATTCTTCACCGACGAAGGCAACTTCGACCTGGTCGGCAACAACATGCCGGTGTTCTTCATCCAGGACGCGATCAAGTTTCCCGACTTCGTCCACGCGGTAAAACCCGAACCGCACAACGAAATGCCTACCGGTGGTTCGGCCCACGACACGTTCTGGGACTTTGTGTCGCTGGTGCCGGAATCGGCGCACATGGTCATCTGGGCCATGTCCGACCGGGCCATCCCGAAAAGCCTGCGCAGCATGCAGGGCTTCGGCGTACACACCTTTCGGCTGATCAACGCGGAAGGCAAATCACGCTTCGTCAAATTCCACTGGCGCCCCACCGCCGGCACCTGCTCGCTGGTGTGGGACGAGGCGCAGAAGCTGGCCGGTAAAGACACCGACTACCATCGGCGCGATCTCTGGGAGGCCATCGAGACCGGGGACTACCCGGAATGGGAACTTGGCGTACAGGTCATCGAGGAGGAAAACGAGCACGACTTCGATTTCGACATCCTCGACCCGACCAAACTGATTCCCGAGGAAATCGTTCCGATTACGCCGCTGGGCAAGATGACTCTCAACCGCAACCCGGACAACTTCTTCGCCGAAACCGAGCAGGTCGCGTTCTGCCCCGGCCATATCGTGCCGGGTATCGACTTCTCCAATGACCCGCTGCTGCAAGGTCGGCTGTTTTCCTACACCGACACGCAGATCAGCCGACTCGGCGGGCCGAACTTTCATGAGCTGCCGATCAATCGCCCGGTGGCGCCCTTCCACAACGGCCAGCGCGATGCCCAGCACCGTACGGTGATCGACAAGGGCCGTGCGTCCTACGAGCCGAACTCGATTGATGGTGGCTGGCCGAAAGAAACCCCGCCAGCCGCGCAAGACGGCGGGTTCGAGAGCTATGCGGAGCGCATCGACGCCAACAAGATCCGCCAGCGCAGCGAGTCGTTCAGCGATCACTTCTCCCAGGCGCGGCTGTTCTTCAAGAGCATGAGCAAACACGAGCAGGAACACATCATTTCGGCCTACAGCTTCGAACTGGGCAAAGTCGAGCGGGAACACATCCGGGCGCGGGAGGTGAACGAGATTCTGGCCAACATCGACCTGGAACTGGCCAAGCGCGTGGCTCAGAACCTCGGGTTGCCGGCGCCAGCCAAAGGGACGGTCGAGGTGCGCAAGACATCACTGGATCACTCACCGGCACTGAGTCAGGCCAACCTGTTGCCGGAGAATATCAAGACGCGAAAAGTGGCGATTCTGGCAGCCAACGGCGTCGATGGTGCCGCGATTGATGCAATGAAGAAGGCTCTGGCGGCAGAAGGCGCGCGCGCCAAACTGCTCGGCCCGACTTCGGCACCGGTGAAGGCGGCCGATGGCAAAAGCCTGGCGGTGGATGCGTCGATGGAAGGTTTGCCGTCGGTGGCGTTCGACGCGGTGTTCGTGCCGGGTGGCGCGGCGTCGGTCAAGGCGTTGAGCGGAGACGGCGTGGCGTTGCATTACCTGCTGGAGGCGTACAAGCACCTGAAGGCGATTGCCCTGCAAGGCGAGGCCAAGCAATTGCTGGATGTGCTGAAGCTGGAGGCGGATGCCGGATTGATCGAGGGCAAGGATGTGAAAGCGCTGACCAAGCCGTTCTTTGCGGCGATCGGGCAGCATCGGGTCTGGGATCGGGAGGCGAAGGCCAAAACGATTCCGGCCTGATGGTTATGTAGCGTTTGATAAATAGCCATCGCGGGCAAGCCCGCTCCCACAAGAATCACGCTGTACCTGTGGGAGCGGGCTTGCCCGCGATGCTTTTTAAGGTTTGCGCGGGCTCAGAACCATCTGTGCCGGCACTGTGCGCAGAATCTGCTTCTCGATCTGCAGATCGAAATCCGGATCGAGTTTCTTCACGCGCTTGGTGATTAATGTCGCCAGCCATGGGTAATCATTGGTACGCGGCGCCTGAATGCTCACCGCACAGTCGTAATTCACCACATCGGCGGCGATCGCGTCGAGTTGACGGCGAAGTTTGCGGCTATCGTTAATATTCAACGCAACCGTGGTGCTCTCGGCGGTCGGATCGATCACCTTGGCTTTCGGCTTGGCCTCGGCGGCCAGGAGCGCTGCTTCAGCTTTTTCCAGCTCAGCCTTGCGCGCTTCGGTGATGGCGCCGTTGACGCCACCGGTCAGCGCCGGGGCCTTGGGCATCAGCGCGCGGGCCCGGGCCAAAGCGGTTGCGGCAGCATTCACATCGCCCTTCTGCAGGACGATCTGGCTGCGGCGCAGATAGGCTTCGGCCAACTGGCGCTGGTATTGCTCAAGGGACTGATCGTTGGGCGTTTCGGCCTGCAAGGCTGCCAACTGGTCTTCGGCAGTGGCCAGTTCGCTGCTGGCCAGGCTTTGCTCCAGCTGTGCGATGGCCGTGGCCCGCGCATCGGGGGCTTCGGCCACCGGCGTCGTGCTTTGGCAGGCGCCCAGCAGCACTGAAAATGCGACAAGGAGCAGATAACGGGAGGCGAACGGCTTCATTCCTGCGACTCTCTATTTGCGCAAAAAACGAGCAAGTCTACACCCCTCGACGGGGCAGAACAAAACTCAGCAGAAACAGTGCGGCCGCCGTCACAACGATTGACGGGCCGGCCGGGGTGTCCTTGAACCAGGACAGCGCCAGCCCGCCACACACGGCGAGCATGCCCAGCAGGCTCGCGCCCAGTGCCATTTGCTCCGGCGAACGGGCGTGACGTTGTGCCGCAGCTGCCGGGATGATCAACAGCGACGTAATCAGCAACACACCGACGATTTTCATCGCCACGGCGATCACCACCGCAATCAGCAGCATCAGCGCCATGCGCAAACCGGCCACCGGCAGGCCTTCGACCCGGGCCAGTTCTTCGTGCACGGTGATCGCCAGCAGCGGTCGCCACAGCGTCACCAGCAGCACCAGCACCGCCGCGCTGCCGCCGAGGATCCAGGCAAGGTCAGTCGGGCTGATCGCCAACAGATCGCCAAACAGATAGGCCATCAGGTCGATCCGCACTTCATGCATGAAGCTTAGTACCACCAGCCCGAGAGAGAGTGTGCTCGGCGCAAGAATGCCCAGCAACGTGTCGGACGCCAGCGGCTGGCGCTGTTGCAGGGTCACCAGCAGTACCGCCAGCAGCAGGCAGCCCACGGTGACTGCGACCGTCGGGCTGACATCCAGCAGAAAGCCCAGCGCCACGCCGAGCAGTGCGGCGTGGGACAGGGTATCGCCGAAGTAGGCCATGCGCCGCCAGACCACGAACGAGCCCAGCGGCCCCGCGACCACCGCCAGCGCCAGACCTGCAAGCAGGGCGTAGAACAGAAAATCAGCCATGCTTGCAGCTATCTCCGTGAACGTGAGGTTGGCCTTTCACAGGCCCCTTGACCACCGAACCGTGCAGGTCGTGGGCGTGGTCGTGATGGTGGTGATAGACCGCCAGGCTCGGCGCGTGGTTGCCGAACAGCTCGACGAAGGCCGGATCGCCACTGACCTGCTCGGGATGCCCGGAGCAGCAGACGTGACGGTTGAGGCACACCACCTGATCCGTGGTGCTCATCACCAGATGCAGGTCGTGGGACACCATCAGCACGCCGCAACCGTGGCGGTCGCGCAGCCGGGTGATCAGGCTGTACAGCTCGGCTTGCCCGGCGACATCGACGCCTTGCACCGGCTCGTCGAGGACCAGCAGTTCCGGCTCGCGCAACAGCGCCCGGGCCAGCAGCACGCGCTGCATTTCGCCGCCGGAAACACTTTGCACCGGGCTGTCGATGACGTGTTCGGCGCCGACTTCCTTGAGTGCCGCCAGCGCACGCGGACGATCGACGCCCGGCACCAGCCGCAGGAAGCGCAGGACTGAAAGCGGCAGGGTCGGATCGACGTGCAGCTTTTGCGGCATGTAACCGACGCGCAGTTTCGGCTTGCGCCAGACGCTGCCACTGTCGGGTTTCAGCAGCCCGAGCACGGCGCGTACCAGCGTGGTTTTGCCGGCGCCGTTGGGGCCGATCAGGGTGACGATCTGCCCCGGCTCGACGCTCAGGTGAATGTTGTCCAGCACGTTCTGCCCGGCAAACCGGACAGCCACCTGCTCAAGACGGATCAACGCATCGCTCATCAAGCCCCCCGGCAACCGGAGCAGAGGCCGACCACTTCGACGGTCTGGGCCTCGACGATGAAGCCGACGTCCTTGGCGCTATGGACGATGGCGTCGCTGATGGTTTTTTGCTCAAGCTCGATAGCCGCGTGGCATTCGCGGCAGATCAGGAACTGGCCCTGGTGCGAATGCTTCGGATGAACGCAGCCGACAAAGGCGTTCAGCGAGGAGATACGGTGCACCAAGCCGTTTTCCAGCAGAAAATCCAGCGCGCGGTACACGGTCGGCGGCGCGGCGCGACGGCCGTCCTGCTCGCTGAGCACGGCGAGGATGTCGTAGGCACCCAGCGGCTTGTGGCTCTGCCAGACCAGTTCCAGCACCCGCCGACGCAATGCGGTCAGGCGCAGGCCTTTCTGTGCACACAAGGCATCGGCCTCGGACAGGGCGCTGTGGACGCAATGAGAGTGGTCGTGGGGACGGCTGGCAATCGGGGTAATAGGCATGAGCGGCGACGAGTTTGGTTAGAGACGTTATTATGTTACCCGTTCTCGCCTCCTTGAGTGGTCATCGTGTCCCGACTTTTTTCTGTTTTTGTGGCCTTTGTCGCCAGTTTTCTGCTGATCGGTTCGGCTCAGGCCGAAGTCAGAGTCCTCACCAGCATCAAGCCGCTGCAATTGATTGCCGCTGCGGTGCAGGACGGTGTGGCGATTCCGGAAGTGTTGCTGCCGCCGGGGGCCTCGCCGCATAACTATGCGTTGCGCCCGTCCGATGTGCGCAAGGTGCAATCGGTGGACCTGCTGTACTGGATCGGCCCGGACATGGAAGGTTTCCTGCCTCGCGTGCTGAACGGTCGTACACTGCCGAGCGTCGCCGTGCAGGACCTGCCGGGCATGAAGCTGCGCCGCTTCGCTGAAGACAGCCACTCCCACGCCGAAGATGCCGACGAGCATGATCACGATCACCGCCCGGGCACCCTCGATGCGCATTTGTGGCTATCGCCGGTGAACGCGCGGGTGATTGCCGACAAGATGGCCGCTGACCTGAGCGCTGCCGACCCGGCCAATGCCGAGCGCTACCAGAGCAACGCCAAGGCGTTCGACGAGCGTCTCGATGCACTGGATCAACGCTTGAAGAAGCGTCTGGCCAGCGTTGAAGGCAAACCCTACTTCGTCTTCCACGAAGCCTTCGACTATTTCGAAGATGCCTACGGCCTGAAACACACCGGTGTATTCAGCGTGGCGGCGGAAGTGCAGCCGGGCGCTCAGCATGTCGCGGCAATGCGCGCGCGGTTGCAGGAAGTCGGCAAGACCTGCGTGTTCAGCGAGCCACCGCTGCGCCCACGCCTGGCGGAAACCCTGGTGGCTGGCCTGCCGGTGAAACTGGCGGAACTGGATGCACTGGGCGGGTATACGCCAGCGACGGCTCAGGGTTATGAGCAGGTGCTGGAGAAGCTGGGGAATGATCTGGCGGGTTGCCTGGAGTCGCTCTGATACAAAAAAACCGCAGCCTGCACAGGCTGCGGTTTTTTTCTTCTACAGGGCAAACGGCAGCGGTGTGTTGACCTGCTGACGCTGCGCCAGTCGCTGCTCGAACTCTTTCGGATCATGAATCAAAACGTCCTGCCCGGCGAACGATTCCGCCGCAATCAACCGCGACAGCCAGAACCGTACGCACGCCACGCGCAGCATGGTCGGCCACAGTTCGGCCTCAGCCGCCGTGAACGGACGCAGTGCCGCGTAGGCACCCAGGAAGGCCCGCGCACGTGGGCCGTCAATCAGGCCGTCATCGTCCGAACACCAATCGTTCAAGGCAATCGCCACGTCGTAGAGCATCGGTCCAGAACAGGCGTTGTAGAAGTCGATCAGCCCGGTCAGGTGCGTGCCTTCGAACATCGCATTGTCGCGGAACAGGTCGGCGTGGATGTTCGCCCGCGGCAGCGCGAGAATTTTCTCTTTCTGTTGGGTGATTTCGTCCAGCGCCTTTTGCAGCAGCGCACGCGGCTCGTCGCTCAGGTGCGAGAGAAACTCGGTCCCCTCCTCCAGCATCCAGTCCAGGCCACGATCGGTCTTGCGCTTGATCATGCTGTCGCCCTGGGTCGCCAGGTGCAGGTGCGCCTGCAAGTCACCGACCTGCGCGCAATGCTGGGCGTTGGCCTGTTTGATGTGCTTGCCGGCCAGGCGCGGTTGCAGCAGCGCCGGCTTGCCTTTCAGCTCGCGCAGGGCCACGCCGTCGGTGGTGCGCAGTGCGTAGGGCACCGGCAGGTCGGCTTCGTGGAGGACGTCGAGCAGGTCGATGAAGAACGGCATTTCCTGCACCGGGCCGCGCTCGACCAGGGTCAGGACGAACTCGCCCTTTTCCATGCTGATGAAGAAGTTGGTGTTTTCGCTGCCGGCGGCGATCCCCTGGAAATCGAGCAGACGGCCGAGCCCGTAAGGGGCGAGAAAGGTTTCCAGCTCGGGCCGAGCCAGGGGGGTGAACACAGACATGGTTAAAAACTGCTCAGTTCTGGCGCCGCCATCGAGCCGGCGCCGGTTGAAATTAAGAAACTACTTCCACTCGAAAATCTTCCACGACGGGATCAGCATATCCGGCTGGTCCGAGCGGATGAAGTTTGCATCAGTACCGTCCGCACGCACCAGAAAATAGGGCGGGAAACCCTTCTTGGTCACCTTGATCGCGTACAGGAAACCGTTCTGCCGGTACTCCTGGATGGTTCTGTCACCCTCGGTGCGGATGGTGACTTCCGGCTCCGCTGACGGCGCATCATCCGCCGCGATCGCAGGCAAGGGTGAGACAGCAATCAAACTGACCAGCAGCAAGCGATTTAACGTACGCATGATAACCTTGTCCCTTTGTCGTCAACGGTCCCGCTATTCTAGCGCCGGACCCGCCGAAAAGGTTGATCCTGCTCATGAGCCAAGCCCCCCTCGTCCTGGTGGACGGTTCGTCTTACCTGTACCGCGCCTTTCATGCGCTGCCACCGCTGACCACGTCCAAAGGCCTGCCGACCGGCGCGGTCAAGGGCGTGCTGAACATGCTCAAGAGCTTGCGCAAACAGTATCCGGACAGCCCCTTCGCTGTGGTGTTCGACGCCAAGGGCGGGACATTTCGCGATGAGATGTACGCCGAATACAAGGCCAACCGCCCGAGCATGCCCGACGACATGCGCCTGCAGATCGAGCCGCTGCACCAGAGCGTGAAAGCCCTCGGCTTCCCGCTGTTGTGCGTCGAAGGCGTCGAGGCCGATGACGTGATCGGCACCCTGGCCCGCAGCAGCGCGGCCGCCAACCGCCCGGTGATCATCTCCACCGGCGACAAGGACATGGCGCAACTGGTCGACGGCCACATTACCTTGGTCAACACCATGTCCGGTAGCTCGATGGACGTGGAGGGCGTGAAGGAGAAATTCGGCGTCGCTCCGGAGCAGATCATCGATTATCTGGCCCTGATGGGCGATTCTTCCGACAACATCCCCGGCGTTCCCGGCATCGGGCCGAAAACCGCGTCCGGCCTGCTGGTCGGCGTCAACGGCGGCCTGACCGAGCTCTACGCGCAGCTCGATATCGTGCCGACCCTGCCGATTCGTGGCGCCAAGACCCTGCCGGCCAAGCTCGAAGAGCACAAGGAGATGGCGTTCCTCTCCTATCAACTGGCGACCATCAAGGTCGACGTGCCGCTGGACATCGGCCTCGACGACCTGCAAATGGGCCCGGAAGATCCGGCCAAGCTGCTTGAGCTTTACACCCTGCTGGAGTTCAAGAGCTGGATCAACGATCTGGAGCGCGATGCCAAACGCCTGGAACTGAGCAGCGCCGCCGCGCCTGAGCCGGCCGGCGATCTGTTCAGCGCGCCTGCGGAAGAAGCGCCGGTCGCTCCGGCCGAGGCCGCGTACGAAACCATCCTCGATCAGGCCCGTTTCGATGTCTGGCTGGAAAAACTGAAGAACGCCAAGCTGTTCGCCTTCGACACCGAAACCACCGGCGTCGACGCACAGCAGGCGCAATTGGTCGGCCTGTCCTTCGCGGTGCAGGCCAATGAAGCAGCCTACATTCCGCTGACCCACTCCTACATCGGCGTGCCGGAGCAGCTGGATCGCGACACCGTGTTGCGCGCGCTGAAACCAATCCTCGAAGACCCGAACAAGCTCAAGGTCGGCCAGCACGCCAAATTCGACATGAACATCCTGGCCAACTGCGCCATCGGCGGCGATCAGAACGAAGGCATCACCGTGCGCGGCATCGCCTTCGACACGATGCTCGAGTCCTACGTGCTCAACTCCACCGCCACCCGCCACGACATGGACAGCCTGGCGCAGAAGTATCTGGATCACACCACCGTGAGCTTCCAGGACATCGCCGGCAAAGGCGCCAAGCAACTGACCTTCGACCAGATCGCGCTGGAACAGGCCGGGCCGTATGCCGCCGAAGATGCCGACGTGACCCTGCGCCTGCACCAGACCCTGTTCGAAAAACTCAGCGCCATCCCGAGCCTGGCCAGCGTACTGACCGACATCGAGATCCCGCTGGTGCCGGTGCTGGCCCGCATCGAGCGCCAGGGTGCATTCGTCGATGCCGCGCTGCTGGGCGTTCAGAGCATCGAGCTGGGCGACAAGATGGTCGCACTGGAACGTGAAGCGTTCGAAATCGCCGGTGAAGAATTCAACCTGGGTTCGCCGAAACAACTGGGCGTGATCCTCTACGAAAAACTTGGCCTGCCGGTGCTGAAAAAGACCGCCAAGGGTCAGCCATCCACCGCCGAAGAAGTGCTGGCAAAACTGGCCGAAGACGATCACCGCCTGCCGAAAGTGCTGATGGAACACCGTTCCATGAGCAAGCTGAAAAGCACCTACACCGATCGCCTGCCGGAGCAGATCAACCCGCGCACCGGGCGTATCCACACCTCGTACCATCAGGCCGTCGCGTCGACCGGGCGCCTGTCGTCGAGCGACCCGAACCTGCAGAACATTCCGGTGCGCACCGCTGAAGGCCGACGCATCCGCCAGGCCTTTGTCGCGCCGAAAGGCTACAAACTGCTGGCAGCGGACTACTCGCAGATCGAATTGCGGATCATGGCCCACCTGTCCCGCGACGAAGGCCTGATGAACGCGTTCCGCAACAATCTGGACGTGCATACCGCAACTGCCGCCGAAGTGTTCAAGGTCGAGCTGAACGAAGTGACGTCCGACCAGCGCCGTGGCGCCAAGGCGATCAACTTCGGCCTGATCTACGGCATGGGCGCGCAGAAGCTCGGCAAGGACATCGGCGTCGACACCAAGACCGCCAAGGCCTACATCGATACTTACTTCGCACGCTACCCGGGCGTTCGTGAATACATGGACCGCACCCGTGCACAGGCGGCGGATCAAGGCTACGTAGAAACGATCTTCGGCCGCCGCCTGTATCTGCCGGACATCAACTCCAACAAGCCGCAGGAACGCGCTGCCGCTGAACGCACGGCGATCAACGCGCCGATGCAGGGCACCGCAGCGGACATCATCAAAAAAGCCATGGTGGCGGTGGACAACTGGCTGAGCGCTTCGGGTCTGGACGCCAAAGTCATCCTGCAGGTGCACGACGAACTGGTGCTGGAGGTTCGCGAGGATCTGGTGGATCAGGTTCGCGACGAAATTCGCGTCCACATGAGCGAAGCGGCGAAGCTGGATGTGCCGTTGCTGGTGGAAGTGGGAGTCGGCAACAACTGGGACGAGGCCCACTGATCGGTCAGAGGCCGGCTCTGCCGGGGCATAACGCCGCAGCAGAGCCCTTTGCAGGCACTTAGTCCTTAAGGTTCTGGAATTTATTCCAAACCTTTTCTAGAAAATTCTGAACTAATCTTGCAGGCTGATACTCAGAGGTACTGAATGGCTGGTGAAGCCCTTCGATGCTCCTATGTTGTGTTAAGTGTTGGCAGATATCTGAACCCCGCCCTAGCGGTTCGGAACTTGGACCCCGGAACTTCTCCCTCCCCATATGAAGTCCGGGGCTTTTTTTGCCCCAAAACTGGCTGTGGCGCAGCCATGCTGCGTTAAAAGCACAACAAAAAATGCTCATTTAGGTCCCCTAAAGTCGAGCGCGACCCCGGCCGTTTTTGTTGCACTTTTGCCTTGCCTCGCAGCACCACAGACAGTTTTGAAATCCCCTTACTCTGCCTCAGCCGCCGTTTCCGCGCCTTTATCCGCCAATTCCATCCAGCCCGCCAGCTTGGTGTAGGCCTCTTCCAGGCCCATGCGTTTTGGTGCGGAGAACAGCTGGATCGTTACCAGATCGCCCCACCCCTTGCGGATTTCCGACTGCACCTTGAGCAGCGTGTTCTTGGCTGCGCCGTAGGTCAGCTTGTCGGCCTTGGTCAGCAGAATGTGCATCGGCATGCCGGCCGCAACGGCCCAGTCGAGCATGAGCAGGTCGAAGTCGGTCATTGGATGACGGATATCCATCATCAGAATCAGCCCCTTCAAACTCTCGCGGCCCCCGAGGTAAGCCTCGAGGTGACGCTGCCAGTGTTGCTTGAGCGGGATCGGTACTTTTGCATAACCGTAGCCCGGCAGGTCGACCAGACGCCGTTCATCGTCTAGCTTGAAGAAGTTCAACAGCTGTGTGCGACCCGGGGTTTTCGAGGTGCGCGCCAGGCTGGCGTGAGTCAGGGTGTTCAGCGCGCTGGATTTACCGGCGTTGGAACGACCGGCGAACGCCACTTCGAAGCCTTCGTCGTCGGGGCACTGATCGACTTTGGCGGCACTGAGCATGAACGTGGACTGTTGGCACAGGCCGAGGATGGGATTCTTGAGTTGCATGGGATTTCCGATGTGGGCGGCGCCGGGATTGGGCGCGGAACGCGGTGTCGCTTCCGTTTCAGTGACGCCAGTATATAATGCCGCAGATTTTGTGTGTGCTTTGTCCCAGCGAAGGATGAAGTTCACGAGAGCGACAGACTTTGATTGCGCAACAGAACGCAGATCGCTCTCAACCCTGAAAAGGTCGTTTTATGACGAAATGGCTGCTGGCTGCCGGAGTTCTGATGCCGCTTTACAGCGCACAGGCTACACAGGATCCGGAAGCCGTGTACAACCGTGTTTGTGGTGCCTGTCATTCCGGCCAACTACCCATGGCGCCCAGAAGAGGCGATCAGGAAGCTTGGACGCCGAGGTTGGCGAAAGGTATGGAGACGCTGGTGCAACACGTGACCCAGGGTTTCAAGGCGATGCCGCCGCGTGGTTTGTGCATGGACTGCAGTGCCGAGGATTACCAGGCCATCATCCTCTGGATGAGCGGAAGTAAACCCGGTCCATAACTCTTAACCCTTAGCCGTAGTTGGATTAGCTGATGAACAAACTGATCGTGAGTCTGCTGTTGACCGTGGGAATCTCAGGTTTCGCCCATGCTGCAGGCGATGCCGCCGCAGGCCAGGCGAAGGCTGCCGTATGCGGGGCCTGCCATGGCCCGGATGGCAACAGCATGGCGCCAAACTTTCCGAAACTGGCCGGCCAGGGTGAACGCTACCTGACCAAGCAACTGCACGACATCAAGTCGGGCAAGCGCACCGTTCTGGAAATGACCGGACTGCTGACCAACCTGAGCGATCAGGACCTTTCCGACATCGCCGCCTATTTCGCCAGCCAGAAAGGCAGCGTCGGCGCCGCCGATCCGAAGATCGTCGCTCGCGGCGAAGCCCTGTTCCGTGGCGGCAACCTGGAAAAAGGCCTGCCAGCCTGCACCGGTTGCCACTCGCCGAACGGCGCGGGCAATGCCGCCGCCGGCTTCCCGCACCTGGGTGGCCAGCACGCTCAATACATCGCCAAACAGCTGACCGATTTCCGCAAGGAAGAAGCCGGTCGCAACAACGACGGCGATGCCATGACCATGCGCACCATCGCTCGCAAGCTGAGCGACGAGGACATTGCGGCGGTCTCCAGCTACATTCAAGGCCTGCACTAAGGCCAGGCCTGCGATGGTGATTCGAGCGTTGCGCGCGAAGGGCAACGCCTGCCACGTTAACGCTCGATTAATCCGTTGCATGAAGTATAAAAAGGGTGGCTTTGGCCGCCCTTTTTTGTGGCCGCTGCCGTTACACTACAGAACTCATGCCCGCCAGGATCTGTCTGAAAACAGCCCGCGCGAGGCGAACAAAATTGTCCAGGAGTAAAGCATGCGTAATCTGATCATCAGCGCCGCTCTCGTCGCTGCCAGCCTGTTCGGCGTGACCGCCCAGGCTGCCGAAGCACCTGCTGCCCCGTACGTCGAGCTGAGCAATCCGGTTCCGGTTGCCGTGCCTGGCAAGATCGAAGTGGTGGAACTGTTCTGGTACGGCTGCCCGCACTGCTACGCGTTCGAGCCCGTGATCAATCCTTGGGTTGAAAAGCTGCCCTCCGACGTCAACTTCGTGCGCATTCCTGCCATGTTCGGCGGCCCTTGGGACGCACACGGTCAGATGTTCCTGACCCTGGAAGCCATGGGCGTCGAGCACAGCGTTCACGCTGCCGTGTTCAACGCGATCCAGAAAGAACACAAGAAGCTGACCGACAAGAATGATATGGCCGATTTCCTCGCCACCCAAGGCGTGGACAAGGACAAGTTCCTGGCCACCTTCGACTCCTTCGCCATCAAGGGCCAGATCGTCAAGGCTCGCGAACTGGCCAAGAAATATGAAATCTCCGGCGTTCCAACCATGATCGTCAACGGCAAATACCGCTTTGACATCGGCTCCGCCGGTGGTGCCGAGGAAGCTCTGAAACTGGCTGACCAACTGGTCGCCAAAGAGCGAGCGGCCAACAAGGCAGCCGCCAACTAAGCGCGGCAATCGCCATGCGCCGCTGGGGAACCGAACGTCTCGTCGGCCTGCATGATCCGCAGGTCAACGAGCATCACCTGGAGTCCACGGGCCTGCCCGCAGACAGCCGTTTGCGCTTGCTCAGTTTCAATATCCAGGTTGGCATCAGCACCGAGCGGTATCGGCATTACCTGACCCGCAGCTGGCAGCATCTGCTGCCGCACCCCGGGCGCTCCGGCAATCTGCAGAAGATCGGCAATCTGCTCGGCGACTTCGACCTGGTCGCCCTGCAGGAAGCCGATGGCGGCAGCCTGCGCTCAGGCTACGTCAATCAGGTCGAACACCTGGCCCATCTCGGCGCCTTCCCCTACTGGTATCAACAACTCAATCGCAACCTCGGCCGACTGGCCCAGCACAGCAACGGCGTGCTCAGTCGCCTGCGCCCGTGGGCGATCGAGGATCATCCGCTGCCGGGGCCGAAAGGTCGCGGGGCGATCCTGGTGCGCTTTGGTGAAGGTCCCGAGGCGCTGGTGGTGGTGATGATGCACCTGGCGCTCGGCGCCCGGGTACGCACCATGCAACTGGCCTATATTCGCGAGCTGATCGGCGGCTACAAGCATCAGGTGCTGATGGGCGACATGAACACCCACGCCAGCGACCTGCTGCAACACTCGCCCCTGCGCGACCTCGGCCTGCTGGCCCCGCAACTCGAAGCGACATTCCCCAGCTGGCGCCCGCAGCGCTGCCTGGACCATATTCTGCTCAGCCCGACCCTGACGCTGGAAAAGGTCGAAGTGCTGGCCCAACCGATTTCCGATCACCTGCCCGTCGCGGTAGAGATTCGTCTGCCGGGTTCGCTCACGGCCGATGCATTGCCCGCGTTGAGTCCTGCCCCTCGCGGAACGCCTGAATGAGCGACGAAGCCCAGCGCTGGAAAGAGAAATACCTCAAAAGCATCGAACAACAGGAAAAGCTCGAACGTCGATGGGACGCCCGGCTCGACCTGCTGCGTCGCGGCCTGGTGCGTAGCACCCTGGCAGCGGAAGGCACTGATCGCGTGGTCGATCAATGCATGAAGGAAATGCGCGATGTGGTGCGCACCGACGACATGGATGCCGGCCTCGCCGCCCTGTTGCCGCGTCTTGAAAAAGCCGTGCTCGACTCCGAGCAACGCCGTGAAACCCGGATCGAGCAGGTCAGCACCGCGCTGAACTCGCTGGTCACTCAGTTGCAAGCGTTGCCGTTACCCCGGGAAGTCGCCCAGCCGTTGAAGAAATTCGCCAAACAACTTGATGGGCGAGTCAGTCAGGCGCGAGAAATGCCGCTGCTGCTCAGTGAGCTCAGCGGCTTGCAGGGCAAGGCCCTGAGTCAACTGGAGACGCCGGCGGAACCGGGACGTCCTGGATTGTTGCAACGCCTGTTTGGCAGCCGCGACAGCGAGGAAACGCCTGCACCTGTAGCTCAGCCTGCCGTGATCACTCCGGCCGCTCAGCCAGAGCAACCGCCCGCCGCGCCTGAAAGCGCGCCAATGCCAGAAGCGCCTGCCGCAATCGCCGAGCCGGCAGCTGTTGCCACCGTCAGTGAAGCACCGGTCGCTGTACCTCTGGCCGCGCCAATGCAAGCAGCAATATCAACACCTGAGCCTGTTGCAGAGCCGGAAGTGGTTGCCTTCGAGCCTGCCCGGATCCTCACAGAAGTCGTTCCGTCTCCCAGCGAACCGGAACCCTCCGAGCCAGAACCCGAGCCGCTAGCCTTCACACCGCCTCCGGTCTTTGCGCCATCGACACCGATCGCCATCAACCCTGACGAACTGATCCACCCCGGCGATAACCCGCCCCCGGTCTTCCTCGACAGCCTGCCCCTGCCCGAGCCCATCGCGCAGGCCCTGGCGGCCATCGATCCGGAGCAACCCGAGCAAGACATTCTCTACGCCCTGCCGGATTCGCCCGAACCCTCCTACAGCTCGGTGGCCAAGCACATCGAAGATACGCTGATCGGCCTGCTGGACGACCTGACCCTGCCTGAGCGCCACCGACCGCAAGCCGAGGCCATGCGCGACCGGCTGAAAAATGGCCTGAACTGGTACGAACTGCTACCGATCCTCGACGATCTGGCGACCTTGATGCTGGCCATCACCGACAGCGGTCAGCACGAGTTCGAAGCCTATCTGCAGCAGCTCAACGAGCGCCTCGAAGCGTTCCAGAGCAACCTGCAGGCTGCCAGCGAAGGTCACGCCGACAACAGCTCGGCGGCGCGAGCGATGGACACGCAGATCCGCGAACAAGTCGATGGCCTGCAGACCAGCGTGCAGGAAGCGGCGGACCTGGACGATCTCAAGCAGGTACTGGAAAACCACCTGGAAGGCCTGCTCGGCACGATGGACCAGCATCAGAAACAGCGTGACGCCCGTGAGCAGGAAGTGGCTGGGCGCCTGAAAAGCCTCGCCGAACGGGTGGCGCATATGGAACAGGAAGCACTGGGCTATCGCGAACACCTTGAAGAGCAACGCCAGAAAGCCCTGATCGATCCGCTCACCGGCCTGCCCAACCGCGCCGCCTGGAGCGAGCGGCTCGAACACGAAATCGCCCAATGGCAGCAGCATGGCAATACTCTGAGCCTGGCCATGCTCGACCTCGATCACTTCAAGCGGATCAACGACAACTACGGCCATCTGGCCGGCGACAAAGTGTTGAAGATCATTGCCACGGTGCTGCGCAAGCGCCTGCGCGGCAGCGATTTCATTGCCCGGTTCGGCGGCGAGGAATTCGTCCTGCTGCTGCCGGCAACTCCGCCGGCCGTCGGCGCCAAACTGCTGGAAACCCTGCGCGCGTCCATCGAGGCCTGCCCGTTCCACTTCAAGGGTGAGCGAGTCACGATCACCATTTCCATGGGGCTGGCGGCATTCAGACCGGGAGAACACAGCGATCTGGTGCTCAAAAGAGCCGATCAGGCACTGTACCGAGCCAAAAACGCAGGTCGCAACCGGGTGGAGCTAGGCTGAAGACAATTGTTCCATTTCATTTAAATCAGCCCTTTTGCCGTTCGCACGCAGGTCAGTACGTTACACTGTTGCATTACTGACTTGCGTGTACTGCCATGAAATTCGTTGCCCTCATCACTTCGCTGCTCATTCTGGCCGGTTGTGCCAGCGGGCCGCGCTACGACACCAGCCATCCTTCTGCCAATCACGACAGCCGCGCGCAATTCGTGATCGTGCATTACACCTCCGCCTCCCTTGAGCGCTCCCTGCAACTGCTGACCCACGGCGAAGTCAGCAGCCACTACCTGATCGGCGACGACAAGAAAGGCACGATCTACAAGTTGATGGACGAAAACCTGCGCGCCTGGCATGCCGGTGAAAGCGAATGGCAAGGCCGTACCTGGCTCAACTCAAGCTCCATCGGCATCGAAATCGTCAACCCGGGCTTCAAGGACACCCCGACCGGGCGCGTGTGGTATCCGTACAGCGAAGCCCAGGTTCAGTCGCTGATCGTCCTGCTCAAGGACATCAGCAAACGCAACGGCATCAGCCCGGACCACATCATCGGTCACAGCGACATCGCACCGCTGCGCAAGCTTGATCCGGGCCCATTGTTCCCGTGGAAGCGCCTGGCTGCCGAAGGCCTTGGCTTGTGGCCGGACGAACAAGCCGTCGCCCGCCAGCAAGTGCGGTTCGAGGTGGAATTGCCGAGCATCAGCTGGTTCCAGGCGCAACTGGCGCGCCTGGGTTACGCAACGCCGCAGAACGGCGAGCTGGACGTGGCGACCCGCCATGTACTCGCAGCCTTCCAGATGCACTTCCGCCCTGCCCGCTTTGACGGTACTCCGGATGCGCAAACGGCAGCGTTGCTGCTGGTGTTGAATCAGACAAAATAATGACGCCCGCCCGACGGTCAGGGCGAAAACGCAATCAGCAGCTATAACTCATTGGTAATTCTTCGGATATCCATATGGTTGCTACCCGAGAGACGCTGCGTAGCTGGTTTTATCGTCCGTGGTTTCTGGCGATGCTGGCGGCTGTCCTCAGTGCAGGCCTGTTGATCACCGGCGGGCTGTTCGTCGCCATGCATCAGGTCGAACAAAGCGAAAGCCAGGAAATGAACGCCCAGGGCGAGCGCTTCCTGGCTCGCCTGGAGCAATTGTTCGGCCAGTTGCGCGAGAGTCTGGACGATCTGGAAGCCCAGCCATTGCGCAGTTGCGACGACGAAATGATCGCCACGCTGCAGCAAGTGACCTTCAACTACCGCTTCGTCTATGAAGCCGCCTACATGGATGCATCGCGCATCTGCTCCAACCGCCCGCGCCAGGAAGGCCTGTCAGTCGTCCGCCCGCCGGACATCAAGGGCCCGACATACAGCTACTGGTTGAACACCACCACCGAACCCGACGAAAACCGCGCAGCGCTGATGCTCGGCCGCGGCAACTTTCGCGTGGCCACCTCACGCGGGCACCTGACCGACATGGTCGACCTGTCTCCCGACAGCAGCCTGCTGGTGGTGCTGGATCACGGGACCCGGGCGATTCCGGTGCTCGGCGTGCCACAGGCCTGGCCGCCCACTGAGCCGTGGCCGCCGAAATCCACCGACGCGTTGCAAGTCACCCAGACGCGTCTGATCTATCGCATGCCCACCGACAACCCGGAATATCAGCTGGTGCTGATCAGTCCGCGCACGGGCATGCACATTCCGGAGCTGTGGTGGTGGATGGTGCCGTTCTGCCTGGTACTCGGGGCGCTGGTGGGCGTGCTGGTGTTCTGGATCGTCCGCCAGCGTCAGTCTCTGGATGCCGAGCTTCACGGTGCGATCCGTCGAGGCGAATTGCAGGTGCTGTATCAACCGATCTTCGATCTCGACAGCCGCAACTGCGTCGGCGCCGAAGCCTTGCTGCGCTGGCGCCGGCCGGACGGCACGCTGACCAGCCCCGACCTGTTTATCCCGATGGCGGAAAACACCGGGCAGATCCGCCAGATGACCGATTTCGTCCTCCAGCGCCTGTTGGAGCAACTGGGTCAATTACTGCGAGCCAATCCGCAGCTGTATATTTCGGTGAACCTGGCGGCCTGTGACGTGATGGTGCCGCGCATTGGCCAGGTCATGGCGCGGCTGCTGAGCCTGCACCGGGTGGCAGCGCGGCAGATTGCGTTTGAAGTGACCGAGCGCGGGCTGATCGATGTGGTGGTCGCACGGGAAAACCTGCAAGCGCTGCGCGATGTCGGCCATCAAGTGCTGATCGACGATTTCGGCACCGGCTATTGCAGCCTCGCCTACCTGCAGACCCTGCCCGTGGACTGCCTGAAAATCGACAAGGCGTTTATTGATGCCCTCGGCCATGACGCGGCCAGCAGCGGTGTGGCGCCGCACATCATTCACATGGCCCAGGCACTGGATCTGAAAGTGATCGCTGAAGGTATCGAGCATGAATCCCAGGCGGCGCTGCTCAGCAGCGAAGGCGTGAAGTTCGGTCAGGGCTGGCTGTTCGCCCATGCCTTGAGCGCCGTGCAATTCATCGAGCTGATTACCCGGGGACGGCGGCTCGCCGGCCGCCGGATGGACGACGAAGCCTAGACCGCCAGCGCCATGTAGAACTGCGTGCCCTGCCCCGGCCGCGAATAGACGCCCATCCGGCCGCCATGCAACTGGACAATTTCCTTGCACAACGCCAGCCCGAGTCCGGCCCCGCCCTTCTTGCGTCCGACCTGGACGAACGGTTCGAAAATTCGCCCTTGCTGGCCGTAAGCGATGCCTTCGCCGTTGTCCTCGACGCTGATGATCACCCGCTCGCCATGTCGGCGCGCCTGCAACCGGATCAGGCCGTCGCGGGCCGTATGGCGCAAGGCGTTGTCGATCAGGTTGTCCAGCACCCGATCCAGCTGGGCCTGATCGGCCTGCAAACGCGGTAACGGGCTCTGTACCTCGACATTCAATGCCACGCCCTTCTGCGCCGCCGTGTCGGCAAAACGCGATTGCGCCTGAGTCAGCAAATCCTCGATGGAGCACGGCGCCAGCGTGAGTTTCTGCAAGCCGCTTTGATAGCGTGAGAAATTCAGAAGGTCGTTGATCAACTGCATCAGGCGCTGCATTTCTTCATTGACCGTGTCGAGCAGATCCGACTCGCGGGATTCCGCCGGAAACTTCGCCCGCTCGCGAAACAGCCCGAACGCCATGTGCATGCCGGTCACTGGCGTGCGCAGTTCATGGGAGGCACGCAATACGAATTCGCTGCGCACCCGCTCGAACGCCCGCTGTTCGGTGACGTCGTGCAGCACCATCACCGCGCCGAGGATATGCCCCTGGGTATGGCTGACCGGCGTCAGGCTGTAGGTCAGCAGCCGCGATTCGCCATCGACTTCAATGCTCAAATCTTCCGGCGCGCGCTCAAGGGTGCCACCGCGCAATACCAGTTGCAGTTGCGCATCCAGCTCTGGACGTTGCAGCGCACTGCCAAGCCCTTCGCCGAAACGGTCGCTGTCCCAGCCCAATTGCCGCTGGGCCACCGGGTTCAAGTGCTCCAGATGCCCCTGGCGGTCGATCATCAACAAACCGTCATCGATGCTGTCGAGCACGGCCTGCAAACGTTGCTGGCCGGCCAGCAGTTCATCGACATTGGTCGCCTGATGCTCGCGAAGGGCTTCGGCCATCAGCCCGAAACGCCGGGTCAGCAGGTTGATTTCCATGGCCGAAGACACCGGCAAGGTCACCTCGAAATTGCCTTGGCCGATGTTGTCTGCGGCTTTCGCCAGCGCCTCGATCGGTGCACCGAACCGGCGGGCGATTCCCTGGGCGGTGATGAAACCGATGATCAACACCGCCAGCCCCACCAGCCCGAGCAGGCCGGCAATCAGCAAGGCCCGGTCGCGGGCGGCATGTTGTACGGAGTTGATGTTATCCAGTGCGTGCTTGTGCTCGGCGATCAAGCCGTTGCGCAGAGTATTGAAGCGTTCGCGCAGATCGCCGCTGCCGCTCAGGGCCGCAGCCGGGTCGCGGGACACATCGAACGCTTGAAGGAAATTCAGATAATCCGCTTTGGCCTGACTGAACCCGTACTGGCGTCCGTCGTCCTTCTGTTCCTGGGCGATGCCCTCGTCGAGCAGTTCGAAGTAATGCTGCTTGGACGCTTCGAAGGCCACCGGATCGGGCTTCTCGGCAAGCATCATGATCAGTTGATCGCCCAAGGTCTGGCGCAGCTTGAGGCCCAGATCGAGGGTGACGAAGTTGTTGCGGATCAACGCCTCCTGAGTACCGGCCATTTGCATCACGCTGACCAGCCCGAGCATCAGCCCGAGCAAGGCCACGGTGATCAGTGCGGAAATGCTCAGGAACAAGCGGGTCCGCAACTTCATCGCCAGTTTCATCGGCGGGCGCTCACAGGTTGTACTGCTTGCGCTTGCGATACAGGGTCGAGGCGTCGATCCCGAGTGTCTTGGCCGCCTGGTCGAGGGTGCCGGCAGTCGCCAGCACAGCGCCGATGTGGGCCTTCTCCAGTTCGTCGAGGCTCAAGGCCGCACCGACGCGCGGCGCATTGTTGGCGGGTTGCTCGGCCATGCCGAGGTGGCTGATTTCCACGCGTTCCTGCGGGCAAATGATGCTCGCCCGCTCGACCACGTTGCGCAGCTCGCGGATGTTGCCGGGCCAGCGGTAACCCAACAGCGCTTCCCGCGCCTCGTCACTGAAGCCCCGGGCCGGGCGGGCATATTCCTTCACGAAACGGGCGAGGAAGCGGTCGGCCAGGGTCAGGATGTCTTCGGCCCGCTCGCGCAGCGGTGGCAGATGCAGAGTGATGACGTTCAGGCGATACAGCAGGTCTTCACGGAAACGACCGTCGCGCACCATGTCTTCAAGGTTGAGGTTGGTGGCCGCGAGGATGCGCACATCGGCGCGGCGGGTGACCGGGTCCCCTACCCGCTCGTATTCCTTGTCCTGAATGAATCGCAGCAACTTTGGCTGCAATGTCAGTGGAAAATCGCCGATCTCGTCGAGAAATAGCGTGCCGCCATCCGCCTGATTGACCCGACCCAAGGTGCTTTCACTGGCCCCGGTGAACGCGCCACGGCTGTGACCGAACAGCTCGCTTTCCATCAGCTCGGCAGTCAGCGACGGGCAATTGATGGTGACGCAGGATTTCTTCTCGCGCTTGCTCCAGCCGTGAATCGCCCGGGCCAGCTCACCTTTACCGGTACCGGACTCGCCGAGTATCAGGATATTGGCGTCGGTGCTCGCCACTTGCCGCGCGGTTTCCAGTACGACTTTCATCGCCGGGCTGTGGGAATCGAGACCGTCCTTGGGTTTGCGGATCTCGCCTTCGAGGGCTTCCAGACGCGCAGACAACTGGCGGACTTCAAGCTGCTTGGCGGTCGCCAGGCGCAGCTGGTCAGGGCTGCACGGTTTGACCAGATAATCGGCGGCGCCCGCCTGAATCGCGTCCACCGCCGTATCGACAGCCGAATGCGCGGTGACGATCACCACCCGCATCCACGGCGCCTGGATGCGCATCTGCGCCAGCACGTCGAGACCATTGTCTTCGCCGAGGCGCAGATCGAGGAAGCACAGGTCGAACACCTGACGCTGCAACAGCGCGTCAGCCTGGGCCGCGCTGTTGGCGGTGGCAACCGTATAGCCTTCGTCTTCGAGGCAATAACGGAAGGTTCGCAGGATGGCGGATTCATCGTCCACCAGCAGAATGCGGCCTTGATGCTCAGTGGCTGATTCCATTTTTCCTACGCTCCATAAGTGAATGTCTTGGGTTAGTCCCGGAAAAATCGGGCAAGTTGCATGGTTGATTCTGATCGATTCCAGTCATAGCAGGGTAGCTCTCTCCTGCCCTCACGGCTAATTCACTGATTTTGTTGATTTTTTAAACAAACGGCGTTTTTCAGGCATTTGCCTGCTTCCTTTTCTGACATCCGCACCCTGCTCTCAATTCAAAAAGAATGATTTCTCCTACGAAACATTCGTGCATTTCGCACGACCTTGGATGACCCATCGTGCAGGATGCGTCGTCACGATTTCTCATCGCGCTTGTAACTATCTGATTTTATTGGATTTTTTAAAACAAAAAAGCTGGCATGCAGGCTGCAATACCTCTCTCAGCCCGGGCAGATATGCACTGCCCTAACCGAATAAGAGTGAGGAACCCAGGATGACTCGCCCAAGTGCCGCCCAAATGCGTATCTCGCCACTGCACCTGCAGCAGGCCCTGTTTGGCGCACTTGCGCTGCTGATTACTCTGATCGCCTGCCAGCAATACCTGCGCTGGGAACAGAGTCAGCAACCTGAGCCCCTGATCTCGATGCAGCACGCGACGCAAACGCACTTCAGCGCCGTCAGCAGCAGCCAGGCCGACAACGGTGCGATGCGCATGATGGATGTCGACCAGCCGCAGCCGCTGGGCGACATGCCACGTGAAGAACGCTGGGTTTTCTGATCCACGAATCTGGGCGCCGCTGCGCCGAGACCGGCAACACCCCTAAATAGAAACAAGGAGAATCACCATGTTGAGCTGGGCAATCACATTCCTGATCATTGCCATCATCGCTGCAGTACTGGGCTTCGGTGGTATCGCGGGCACCGCCACGGGTATCGCCAAGATTCTCTTTGTCGTGTTCCTGGTGATGTTCATCGCCTCGTTCTTCTTTGGCCGTCGCGGCCGAGGTTGACCATGAGTGCTTTAAAGACACTGGCAGCCGCCCTGCTTCTGGGCGGTAGTGCCATGGCGATGGCGGCCAATGATGGCCAGACGCGGGTCAACGAACTGCTGAGTTCAGACCCGCACTACAGGGAAACCTGGGAAGGCGTGGTGAAGAAGGAAGAACGCCTGCCGGAATGGGTGATGAACCTCTCCGGTACGCCGGACCAACAGATGAATGCCGTCACTGAAGACGGCGACAAGTATCTGGTCGGGCCGCTCTGCGAATCGCAGGACAAATGCCTCAACCATCGCTTGATCGTCGCGTTCAGCTTCGACAAGAAGCACGCGTACGCCATGCTGGTCGATGTGCCCGAAGGATTGCCGGCCGACAAGTCGCCGACGCGACATGCCACCTACCGCTTCCTCGGCAAACCCGATCAGGGCATGCAGGATCTGTTGATGGAAACGTTGAAGAAAGATCCGAACTGGTATTGAACATGAAGGCAGCCCACAGCTGCCTTCCATTGCGCCCGCCCGAGGAAGGCCGGTGCATGACCAGGGGGCCGGGACGTTCTGACTGTTGCAGGGTCGGAGTGACCTACGGGTACAGGGAGTGCCTGCGATGAGGGCCGGGTCAGGGTAAAAGCTGCGACGCAAGTTCGCCAACCCGGAGCGGTTCGACGGACTTGCGCTGGGCTTTCAAAGTGACAAAACATTGATCCAGAGCGTTCTGCTCATCTTTTTATCGATCACACTGCGCGCGAAAAGCATTTCGCGGTGTTTCCTCGCGACCGTATATCGAGAAAGAGTCGATAAAGCCAGTCGGCGTTTTAGATTCGAAACGTAGGCTTTTTCGGAAAATTTTCGTCGAAATCACTCGTTCAAAAAATAACCAATCTACGCTGTAATGGCCGGTTCACGGCACTTATGCCTGCCGAAATGTCGTATTCGAACCGGTTGGGACGCCAGTTTCATTTAAAAAAGCTCATGCCGATTCGGCATAGGGTAGGCGTTTACGGCATTAGACGGCGCAACCTCGCATCGGAATAGTTGCGCCTTTTTTCGCCTGCCGGAGAGCCGTAAACACGCGCTTCGGGGCACCTTATACGGAGGCAGATGCACAGACTTTTCCGCCAAGAGCGTTCCAGTTCCTGCATGTGCCTTGAGTCAAACGCAAGTAAGGGTAAAGAATATGAAGAAGGCAAAGCTTAGCCTCGCCTGGCAGATCCTCATCGGTCTGGTATTGGGGATTGCAATCGGTGCGTTGCTCAACCATTTCAGTGCCGAGAAGGCCTGGTGGATCAGCAACGTCCTGCAACCGGCAGGCGATATCTTTATCCGTCTGATCAAGATGATCGTGATCCCGATCGTCATCTCTTCCCTTATTGTCGGCATCGCCGGCGTGGGCGACGCCAAGAAGCTCGGGCGCATCGGCCTGAAGACCATCATCTACTTCGAAATCGTCACCACCATCGCCATTGTCGTCGGCCTGCTGCTGGCCAACCTGTTCCATCCGGGTGCCGGCATCGACATGAGCACCCTGGGCACCGTGGACATCTCCAAGTACCAGGCGACCGCCGCCGAGGTACAGCATGAACACGCGTTCATCGAGACCATCCTCAACCTGATCCCGTCGAACATCTTCGCGGCCATGGCCCGCGGTGAAATGCTGCCGATCATCTTCTTCTCCGTGCTGTTCGGTCTCGGTCTGTCGAGCCTGCAGTCGGACCTGCGCGAGCCGCTGGTGAAGATGTTCCAGGGCGTCTCGGAAAGCATGTTCAAAGTCACCCACATGATCATGAACTACGCCCCGATCGGCGTGTTCGCCCTGATCGCGGTGACCGTGGCCAACTTCGGTTTCGCTTCGCTGTTGCCGCTGGCCAAGCTGGTGATCCTGGTTTACGTCGCCATCGCCTTCTTCGCCTTCGTGGTGCTGGGCCTGATCGCCAAGATGTTCGGTTTCTCGGTGATCAAGCTGATGCGCATCTTCAAGGATGAGCTGGTGCTGGCTTACTCCACCGCCTCCTCGGAAACCGTGCTGCCACGTGTGATCGAGAAGATGGAAGCCTACGGCGCGCCGAAAGCCATCTGCAGCTTCGTGGTCCCGACCGGTTACTCGTTCAACCTCGACGGTTCGACCCTGTACCAGTCCATCGCGGCGATCTTCATTGCCCAGCTGTACGGCATCGACCTGTCGATCAGCCAGCAACTGCTGCTGGTCCTGACCCTGATGGTGACCTCCAAAGGCATCGCCGGCGTGCCGGGCGTGTCTTTCGTGGTACTGCTGGCCACTCTGGGCAGCGTCGGCATTCCGCTGGAAGGCCTGGCCTTCATCGCCGGTGTCGACCGTGTGATGGACATGGCGCGTACCGCCCTGAACGTGATCGGCAACGCCCTCGCCGTACTGGTCATCGCCCGTTGGGAAGGCATGTACGACGACGCGAAAGGCCAGCGCTACTGGAACTCGCTGCCGCACTGGCGCAGCAAGGAAAAACTGCCGGCCGGTGACGTTTCGAAAAACTGATCCCCGCCCGCAAGGCACCCTGACAAACCCCGGAGAAATCCGGGGTTTGTCGTTTCTGGCGACCCCGCTATCATTCGCCGCATCTTCCGGGGGATTTGACTGATGCTTAATGGCCTGTGGCTTGGCTTCTTCATCGTGGCAGCCGTGTCGGCACTGGTGCAGTGGCTGGTCGGCGGTAACGCCGGAATCTTTGCGGCGATGGTGGAAAGCATTTTTGCCATGGCCAAGCTGTCGGTCGAGGTCATGGTGCTGCTGTTCGGCACGTTGACCCTGTGGCTGGGCTTCCTGCGCATTGCCGAGAAAGCCGGGATTGTCGAATGGCTGGCCAAGGTACTCGGGCCGTTGTTCCTGCGGCTGATGCCGGAGGTGCCGGCCGGGCATCCGGCGCTGGGCCTGATTACCCTGAACTTCGCCGCCAACGGCCTGGGCCTGGACAACGCCGCCACGCCGATCGGCCTCAAGGCCATGAAGGCGCTGCAGGAGCTCAACCCCAGCTCGACCATCGCCAGCAACGCGCAGATCCTGTTTCTGGTGCTCAACGCGTCATCCCTGACTTTGCTGCCGGTGACGATCTTCATGTACCGCGCCCAGCAAGGCGCGCCGGACCCGACGCTGGTATTCCTGCCGATCCTGCTGGCCACCAGTTGCTCGACCATCGTCGGCTTCCTGTCGGTGGCGTTCATGCAGCGGCTGCGGGTCTGGGACCCGGTGGTGCTGGCCTACCTGATTCCCGGCGCGCTGATCCTCGGCGGCTTCATGGCGTTGCTGGCGACGATGTCGGCCACGGCGCTGGCGGGGTTGTCGTCGATCCTCGGCAACCTGACGCTGTTCGGCCTGATCATGCTGTTTTTGGTGATCGGCGCCTTGCGCAAGGTGAAGGTCTACGAGGCGTTCGTCGAAGGTGCGAAGGAAGGTTTCGACGTCGCCAAGAATCTGCTGCCGTATCTGGTGGCGATGCTCTGCGCGATCGGCGTATTGCGCGCGTCAGGCGCACTGGATTTCGGCCTCGACGGCATTCGTCATCTGGTGCAGTGGGCAGGGTGGGACACGCGCTTCGTCGATGCGCTGCCGACCGCGATGGTCAAGCCGTTCTCCGGCAGCGCCGCCCGGGCGATGCTCATCGAAACGATGAAGACCTCCGGCGTCGACAGCTTCCCGGCGCTGGTGGCGGCGACGATCCAGGGCAGCACCGAGACCACGTTCTACGTGCTGGCGGTGTACTTCGGCGCGGTGGGCATCCAGCGTGCCCGGCATGCCGTGGGTTGCGCGCTGCTGGCCGAGCTGGCGGGCGTGCTCGGCGCTATCGGCGTCTGCTACTGGTTCTTCGGTTAAGGCTCAAGGACGGGCAGGTGGGGCAACTTTCTGCCCTTGCTCCACCGCCCATGCCACGACTTTCGCGGTGAGCCGATCACTGGCCTGACCAAACCCGGCCACCACCGCCGGGACTTTCACATCACTCAACGGCTGGCGCTCTTCAAAGCGGCGGCTGGCGAGAATCTTCTGGTCATAGCCGCGCACCAGCAACGCATCGACCCGCACCACGACGCTGGCCTGATTGCCCTGATACTCCGTCTGGAACGCCTGCAAGCTGCCGCCCAGCTCCAGATCCGCAGCAAAATTGCTGTCATCGGTACTCAGCAACGTCACCCGGCCATCACGCGCAAAGCCATCGAGCAGCCTGTTACGCATCAGCACCGGCGCCGGATCGCTCCAGCGCGAAGCCTTGTAGGTGCTGATCACATCGCCCTGGGGAATCACGGCGATGCCCGGACGGTTCAGCGCTTCGCTGGCTTGCAGTTTGTTCAGACGCAGCGACCAGTGCTGCGTCGCCACGCTGGCGGAGGCCGGCGCCTGTGCAGAAGGCAGGCGATAAACGTCCAGCGGCTCGGACTTGGGCAGAATCGAGCAGGCGCCGATCAGCGTGAAGCCGGCGAGGAGGGCGAGGCGAGTCAGCTTCATGGCGTGAACTCCTTGTTCTTTTCACTGCCCAGCAGGTAACCGCTGGGGTTGGCCTCCAGACGTTGGGAAATGGCCCGCAGCGAGGTCAGGGTTTCACGCAGTTCGCGCACTGCCGGCGCGAGGCCATTGAGGCCCTGCATGCCGCTGTCGAGGGAATTCTGATTCTTGCTGAGCAAGCCATTGATGGTGGCGCTGCTCTGTTCAAGCGACTTCATCGCCTGCTCGGCGCTGCCCAGGGCCTGTTTGCCCTGATCGTTGAGCAGGCCGTTGGCGTTGCGCATCAGCGCCGAAGTCTGCTCGAGCATGCTGCCAGCCTGCTTGCCGACGGTCGCCAGTTGTTGCATGGCCTGGCGCAGGTCGCCGCGCTGATCGTTGATCGAGCCGGTGGTCTGTTCCAGGTGTTCGAGGGTTTTGCTCACGCGCTCGATGTTGTCGGCGGAGAACATCTGGTTGGCATTGTTGAGCAATGTGCTGACCCCGCTCATCAAATCGTTGCTGTCGTTAAGCAACCGAGAGATAGGCGAGGGTGAGGCGACGATGGTCGGCAGCTCGCCGTCCTTGCCACGCAGTTTCGGGCTCTCTGGCGTGCCGCCGCTGAGCTGGATGATCGAGGTGCCGGTGATCCCGGCCAGGGCCAGTTTGGCCAGGGTGTCTTCCTTGACCGGCGTGTCGCCGCCGAGGCGAATCCGCGCCAGCACCCGGCGCGGGTCCTTCGGGTCGAGCCGCAGGCTGACCACATCCCCGACCTTGATCCCGCTGTACTGCACCGGGCTGCCCCGGGACAGGCCGCTGACCGCCTCGTTGAAGACGATTTCGTAATCCTTGAACTCGGTGTCGACGCTGGACTTGGCCAGCCACAGACCGAAGAGCAGGGCGCCGGCCACCACAATCACCGTGAACAGGCCGATCAACACATGATGGGCTCGGGTTTCCATGTCAGACCTCGTTGAGCAGTTTGGCGGCGTCCAGCGCCGAGCGGCCGCGAGGGCCGTGGAAATATTCGTGAATCCACGCGTCGTCGGTTTCCGAGACCTCGTCGATGGGCCCGGCCACCAGCACTTTTTTCTGCGCCAGCACCGCCACCCGGTCGGTGATGGTGTAGAGCGTGTCGAGGTCGTGGGTCACCAGAAACACGCTCAGGCCCAGGGCATCGCGCAGGGTCAGGATCAACTGGTCGAACTGCGCCGCGCCAATCGGATCAAGGCCGGCAGTGGGTTCGTCGAGAAACAGGATGTCCGGGTCCAGTGCCAGCGCCCGGGCCAGCGCCGCGCGCTTGATCATGCCGCCGGACAGCGACGCCGGGTATTTGTCCGCCGCCGACAGCGGCAGCCCGGCCAGCGCCAGCTTCACCGCCGCCAGATGCTCGGCGTCGTCACGGCTCAGGCCGGCATGTTCGATCAGGGGCAGGGCGACGTTCTCGGTGACCGTCAGCGAGGAGAACAGCGCGCCTTTCTGGAACAGCACGCCAAAGCGCCGCTCGACCAACGACCGCTCGTGCTCGGACAGACTCGGCAGGTTCTGGCCGAACACTTTCACGTTGCCTTCGCTGGGCCGGCGCAGGCCGACGATGCTGCGCAGCAGCACCGATTTGCCGCTGCCGGAGCCGCCGACCACGGCGAGGATTTCGCCTTTGTACAAGTCCAGGTCGAGGTTCTCGTGCACGCTCTGGCTGCCGAAGCGATTGCACAGGCCACGGACTTCGATCACCGCCTCGGACGGCATGCGGGGTAGACGACTCACCAGCCCATCTCCATGAAGAACAGCGCGGCGACCGCATCGAGCACGATCACCACGAAGATCGATTGCACCACGCTCGAGGTGGTGTGGGCGCCGACCGATTCGGCGCTGCCGCTGACCTTGAAGCCTTCCAGACAGCCGATGGCGGCAATCAGGAACGCGAAGATCGGGGCTTTGACCAGGCCAACCAGGAAATGTTGAATCCCTATGTCGCTTTGCAGCAGCGACAGGAACATCGCCGGCGAAATATCCAGCGACACGGCGCAGACCACCGCGCCCCCGATGATCCCGCAGATCATCGCGAGAAAGGTCAGCATCGGCAGCGCCACCAGCAACGCCAGCACGCGGGGCACCACCAGCAATTCCATGGGGTCGAGGCCGAGGGTGCGGATTGCGTCGATTTCCTCGTTGGCCTTCATCGAGCCGATCTGTGCGGTAAAGGCACTGGCGGTGCGGCCGGCCATCAGGATCGCCGTGAGCAACACGCCGAACTCGCGCAGGAAGGCGAAGCCCACCAGATCCACGGTGAACACGCTGGCGCCGAAACTGGCCAGCACCGTCGCCCCGAGAAACGCCACCACGGCGCCCACCAGAAAGGTCAGCAACGCCACGATGGGCGCGGCGTCGAGGCCGGTCTGTTCGATGTGCGCGATCATCGGCGTGATCCGCCAGCGCTTGGGCCGGAACAGGCTGCGGGCGATGGTTTCGAGGATCAGGCCGACGAAACCGAGCAATTGCAGGGTGTCTTGCCAGACCGTGTCCACGGCGCGGCCGATGCGGGTCAGCAGCTGCACGCTGACGCTGATTTCCGGCTCCTTGATCGGCACGCAGAAGTCGGTCAGCGAGCGATACACGGTTTGCAGCAACGCGCGGTCGGCCGTGGAAATCGTGCAGTCGGGATGTTCGGCGGATTTGCCCAGTCGCTCGGAGCCAAGCAGTTCCACCAGCAGCGAGGCGCCGGCGGTGTCGAGGGCGCCGAGGCCATTGAGATCGATGGTGGTGCTGGCGTCGTACTGACCGCGGAGCGTTTCGCTCAGATGCTTGAGTTCGGCGTAATGGGCGAGCGTCCAGTCCCCGGTGACCCGCAGACGGGCAGGGCTGATCGTGGTGTCCAGTCGGGCATTACCGGTCATCGAGCTGCTGGTCATAAGCTCCGTGCTTGTTCGGCTGAATTCGCGAACCTACGTAATAGCACGAACCGGATTACTTTTCTTTGGTCGGTGTGCTGTCCGTGACTTCGAAGCGCAGCACGCCGATCACCTGGTCGTCTTCGGTCAGCACCCGCACCTGCCAGTCACCGACCGGGTTGCCGGGGAAAACCTGCTTGTGGGTCCACGCCCGGTAGCCTTCCTTGCGCCCGCCGTGGATGTCGAGGGCAATGCGGTCGACCTCTTTGCCGTTGAACTGCCACACGTGATAGATCCGCTCATCGAGCCCGCGCGGTGCGTTGATCGCGGTGTAGGCGTAGAGCCCGCCGTTGCGGATCTGCTCGGCGCTGACTTGTTCGAGGCTGGCGCCGGGGGTGCGATCCTGCAACTGGGTGCTGATCGCCACATCGGTCATCCACAGTGTCGCTGGCGGCACCCAAGAGCGCAGCACCCAACCGACGCCGCCGATACCAATGGTGATGCTGAGGATCGCCAGCGCGTTGCGCACGGTGCGGATCGGGAAGATCGACGCCAGGCTCGGGAACGACAGCACCACGGCAGTCCCCAGAGCCCATTTGAAACTCTGCGACGTGGTCAGGTGCATGATCACCGGCAACGCGGTGAGCAAGGCGGCGAACAGCGTCAGAGTGTGCAGCGCGAGAAACGCCCAGCGTCGCGGCGCCAGCCATTTGTAGTAGAGCGGGTCGACAATCGAGATCAGCGCGGCGATGCACAGCAACCCGGTGAACACCAATTGGCCGCTGTTCCAGGTGGTGGTGATAAAGAAGAACGGCAGGACGAAAAACAGGCTTTCCTGATGGATCATCTGCGTCGCATAACGCAGCAGCGGCTGGGGGATTTCCCGTTTGAAAACCCGCGTGAACAGCTCGGTCAGGCTGTTTTCCAGCATCAGCCAGATCCAGCTCAGCAGCATGATCGTGGTGATCCAGCTCGCCAGCCCCTGTTGCCGGTCGACCAGGATGAAACTGCCGACGCCGGCGATGAAACCACCAAGCGCAATGACCCCGGGGTAGCGCTTCATCAGTTCGAGGATGCGCTGGATCAGAAGGGTCAATTTGGGCATTTGGGCGGTTCACGACAGTCGAAGAAAAAAACCTCGACAGAGTACCGCCCGCCGGGGGCTGTGGCGAGGCTGTCGATCAGTCTGAAGGCACGGATTTGCGCCGGCGCAGATGCCAGCCGAGCAGGACAAGCCCCAGAACACCGACCGCGCCGCCAATCAGCCACAGCACCTGATCGTCACTGAACAGCGGCTTCTCGATCCGCAGATACCCCGGCTGCAACAGCAGTTCACGCATGGCTTTGTTCGCCGCCTCCAGCGTGACCCCTTGCAGTTCCCGGGCGGGATCGGCGAAACGGCCATCTTCGTAGTCGCCCAGCGCGCTCCAGTAATAGTCGGCCATGCCGCTGTTGCCCTGCACGGCCCAGGCCTGGTGGGCGATGGCTGCTTGCTTGATACGGTTGAAGGTATCGGCATCGAGGCCGTTTTTCAGCAGGCTGGCCTTGAGGTCTTCCAGCACCTGTTCGGCTTCGGTGATATCGCCACGATCCAGATCGGCGTTGAGGCTCATGAAGCCGACACCGCCGAACACCTCACGCTCGGCCCAGGGCCCGTAGGACAGACCATGGTTCAAGCGCAGCTCGCGGTACAGCGCCCACTCCAGATATTCCTTGAGCAGGTCGAAAGTCTCGTCGTACTGATCGTCGAGCATCGGCTCCGGCACCAGCCAGTGCAACTTGGCGCTGTTACCGATGAAACCGCGAGTGATCGTGCGTTCGTGAGCAGCGCTGGTGCGGATGTCCGGCAACGGCCGGTGCTCGCTCGGATCGACCGCCTCGAGCGCGCCCCACGCCCGTTCCAGATAGGCCGGAAGCAGCTTGTCGAGGTCACCGACGACGATCAGGGTCATGTTGTTCGGCGCGTACCAGGCCTTGCGCACCTTATCCAGCTGCTCGCGGGTCAGGCCTTCGACTTCGGCCCGTTGCGGGCATTTCAGGCCCAGCTCGACCGCCAGTTGATTGCTCGCACTGTGGCCCAGATCCTGACGGTCGAGAAAGCGCCGCAGACGGGTGTAATGGCCGCCATCCTCGCGCTCGACCACCCGTTTGGCGGCGTTGATCGCATTGTCGTCGAAACGGGTCTGGGTCAGCAGGTCCAGCAGCAGGTCGAGCACCTTGCGCTGGTTTTTCGCCGGGGCTTCGATGACGAAGGTGGTGTCGGCGTTGCTGGTAAAGGCGTTCCAGTCACCGCCCAGGGCCTGCATGCGCTCTTCAAGGCCGCCTTCACCGGTAGCGTCGATACCGCTGAACAGCAAGTGTTCGAGCAGGTGCGGCAGCTCCTTTTCATTGCAGTCGAAGTCGTCGAGACCGACGCCCACCACCAGCCGGATCGCCACGTGCCCGCGTTCGGTGCCGGGCTTGAGCAGCAATTGCAGGCCGTTAGGCAGCGCATAGCCTTCGACCTGGAAACGATCCAGGGCGAAGGCGGGCAGGGAACCGAGCAGCAGACAAGCGAACAACAGGCAACGCATAACGAGCTTCCATACAGCTGAATTGGAGATCCGTGTCGTCAGTCAGATCGCTTTCGCGAGCAAGCTCGCTCCCACAAAGGAATGCATTTCAAATGTGGGAGCGAGCTTGCTCGCGAAGGCGTCCTTGAGACTCAACTCTGAGTTACTGACTGACCGCAACCCCAGACGTTCAAGGCGAATGCGTGATGTCAGCCATTTCATCCGCTGCCAATGCTCCGGTGTCGGAGGTTTCCAGCACCACGTACGCGCTGCTGCAGAACAGCGAATTCAAACGTTTCATGTCGGCAATCAACTCCAGGTGCAGCGAACTGGTCTCGATACTTTGCACGATCTTGCGTTGCAAACGGCTGACATGGGCGTGGGCCAGCCGGCGTTCCTGGGCGCGGAAGCGACGTTTCTCGCGCAACAACTGACGGGCGCTTTCCTTGTCGCCACTGAGAAACACCGACAGCCCGAGCCGCAGGTTGGCGATCAATTGCTGGTGCAACCCGGCCAGCTCTTCCAGCCCGTCTTCGGAAAACGAGCGGCGTTGCGAGGTCTTCTGCTGCTGGATTTTGCGCAGCATGCGTTCGATCAGGTCGCTGGCGAGCTTGAGGTTGATCGCCAGTTCGATGATTTCCGCCCAACGCCGACTGTCCTGCTCGCCGAGATCCTCCCGGGGCATCTGCGCCAGATACAGCTTGATCGCGCTGTACAGCGCCTCGACGTCATCGGTCAGTTTGCGCATTTCCTGGGTGACGGCGGTCTGCTTGCCGCGCAGCACATCGAGGGCGGCGTCGAGCATGTTGTCGATCAGGTCGCCCATGCGCAGGGTTTCCCGGGCGGCGTTGGCCAGCGCCAGGCTTGGCGTGACCAGTGCCGTCGCGTCGAGATGACGCGGCTTGGCAGCGCCGTTGACCTCCGGACGCTCCGGCAACAGCCAGGCGCACAGCCGTGCCATCGGCGCGACCGTCGGCAACAGGATCAGGCAGCGCGCCGTGTTGTAGAGCAGGTGGAAGCCGATGACCATTTCCTGCGGGCTGTAATCGAGGTTGTCGATCCAGTGCGCCAGCGGATCAAGCACCGGAATGATCAGCAGCAGCCCGATCAGTTTGTACAACAGGCTGCCCAGCGCCACTTGCCGGCCGGCGGCGTTCTGCATGCTGGTACTCATGAAGGCCAGCACGCCGCTGCCGATGTTGGCGCCGATCACCAGACCGATCGCCACCGGCAGGCTGATCACATTGGCACCGGCCAGGGTCGCGGTCAGCAGCACGGCGGCCAGGCTGGAGTAGGAAATCATCGCGAACAACGCACCGACCAGGGCGTCGAGCAGGATGTCGCCGGTCAACGAGGCGAAGATCACCTTCACGCCTTTTGCGTGGGTGATCGGCCCGGCGGCCTCGACGATCAGTTGCAGCGCCAGAATGATCAGCCCCAGCCCGATGGCCACACGGCCCATTTGCCCGAGCCGCGTCTGTTTGCGCGAGAGAAAGAAAATCACCCCGAGAAAAATCAGCAGCGGCGACAGCCACGACAGATCGAACGTCAGCACCCGCGCCATCAACGCCGTACCGACGTCGGCGCCGAGCATGGTGGTCAGGGCCGGGGTCAGCGCCATCAGGCCCTGGCCGACAAAGGAGGTGACGAGCATGGCGGTGGCGTTGCTGCTCTGCACCATGGCGGTCACGAGGATGCCGGCGATGAACGCGAGCCAGCGCCTGGACATGTTCTGGCCGATCACATGCCGCAGGTTGGTGCCGTACACCCGCAGGATGCCGGTTCGAACAATGTGCGTGCCCCAGATCAGCAAGGCCACGGCAGAAAGCAGATTGAGCAGGGTTAGCATGCAGACCCCCTGTATTTGCAGCGCCCTAAAGGGGCAAGTTGACGATACCGCGCGGTTTCTACGTGTTGTTCTTAAGCTGTAGTTGGCTAACGGTCCGGGCGCCAGCATTGCACAGCTAAAGTGGGGATTGAAACAAAAGCGTCATGAAAACAGGTTCATGTGCGCCATCGAACATCACACCAAATCTTATGGGAATGGTCTTGCCAGCCATGGTTTCAGCTCCCACAGCGTTTGTAATTTCACAGGATCAATCGCTGAAATGATCTTCGCCCAGCCCGACATCAATCAGATACCTGGCCGTGTCGGGATTTCTTTCGTCGCATCGCGCATAGCATTTGATATGGAGAATCAGACTGTACTTGTGTGGAACCAACAAAATGACGCCATCCAGTTGATCGAAAAGCTTGGCTTGGAGGCGAGATCTGTCTTCCTGAGTTTCAGTCTTGAGCCAATCATTCCCTTCAACAGCGTCTGGCGACCAACCAGCCTTTTTGAACATCAGTTGAAGATCACCAAGAAGTTTCACCGCTTTCTCAAAGGGCAAGGTTTCCAGCATTGGTGAAGTAGTAAAAGTGGTCGCCTTGAAATCAGACCAGCCGATCGCACCGAATTTCGTCACTGGCAATGTGAATCCGTGCACGCTGTCATCGAAGGTAATGATTACCGGACTAGTGATCCATGTAGAACTTGGATGCGGTGGCGTACTGGGATAAATGGCAGTTTTATCCTTCACCGGAAAAGACGAATCCTGCACCACATCGTCATACGTTTTTCCAATGCGAAAGGTGATTTGATCCGGAGCACGGCTGAGATAGAGCATCAGCGCAATAGCTCCCACGGCGACTGCGACCGCAACGTATACATTGCGCTTTTGCATCATTTGACGCCCCCACCCGCTGCAATTTCACGGATGGACTGCTCCAGTTTTGCGCGAGAGGCAGGTTGTTTAAGTAATTCATCAAATTGAGTAGCGGCGCGCAGCACAAACTTCATTCGTTGATCTTTATCTGCAAGGTTGGCTAGCGGATTGTTGCCAAAAGCGACCTTTCGATTGTCTGGTGCTTTGCATTGGCTAGCGAGAGTGAGCTGTATTTCTTCGGCAGCGCCCGGCAGTAAACCAGTTACAACAGAAATCACGTCGCCGCCGTGTGTGCCTCGCATCAGGAGGGCGAAATGGGTTTCGTCGTACATCGCCGGCTGCAGAATATTGACCTGTTCGTGGAGCGCCATTTGCTCAACACTACCTGAGATGTTTCCTTGATCAATGGCTCTGAATGTCGAATAGATTTCTTGAGTATCGGCGCCAAAATCCACCTTATCGGCAATTGGCCACATCACATCCTTCACGATCTCGCGCCGGCTCTTCAGGCACTTCTCCATTTCCTTGTACCCCCGCACCATAAAAAACCGGTGCAGCGGATAAACGTCCAGAAACAACGATGTATTACCCAGCGCCAACATCTCATACACATAGTCCAATTGCTGCTGCACCACCGAGCGCGGGTTGTCGCCGAAGGTGATGTCTTCAGTCGGCAACGGGTTGGCAGCCCGGGCTTTCTCCAGTTCGCGCTCCGCCTCAGGATTGGTCTTGCTGAGCTTGAAACCGAAGCCTTCAAAAATCGTTTCCGATTTGGCGGTACGAAGCTTCTCCTGCGCGGCTTTCTGCGCCGCTATCGCGGTTTGCAGTTTGGTTGCGTGGATCAGCCCACACCCCACCTGCTTCGAAGCAAACGCCGCCAGCCCCGCCCATTGAAACCGGTTGTCCGCCAGCCACAACTGCGCATATGCCGCGTTGATCTTGCGGTTGCGTGCCTGCGGGTCGGCGATCAATACGCCGCCTGGGGCGACCCATTCTTCGGCCTCTTTCTGGAAGCGGCGCCACAGGCAGTTGCAGGTCAGCAGCGGGACTTCGACACGGGTTTTCGGATTGGGCCCGGTGGTGGTGGTTTCGCGCTTGCAGGACGGCAGCTCGCAGGTGCTGCTCCAGAGCTTTTTCATGTCCAGGTCGTCGGGGGCGATGCATTGTCCGGTCATCGGTTCTTCCTTGAGGCTCATTCAGTCCAGCGCACGACCGCCAGATCCGGCTGGAGGGTCGCGACGCTTTGGGTCATGCCTTGTGCGTTGGTCTGGCCTTTGACGATACGGCCTTCGGCGGTTTCGATTTCGTAGCCTTGTTCGGCGATGGGTTCGCCGTTGCCGGCGCTGACCGCTTTGAATTCCACCAGTGGCTTGCCAATGATCGGCAACGGCGGGATGAACGGCGCGGACGTATGGCTGCTGCCGATGATGACGTCACCGGAACCTCCGACCACCACGCCGCCATGGCTGGCAGTGCTGTCGAGGGTCATGGCGTTCTTGCCGTTGATGAACACGGTGGCGGAGAAGGCACCACTGAGGGCTTGCCCACAGGTGCATGCGTCACCCAGGCGAGCGGCGGCGAGGCCATTGAAGAAGACATCGGGCGAGCCGCTGGCAATCGGGTTGGTGCCGTGGCCAGGAAGCGGGCAGGTGGTCGGATCCGTGACGCGTGCGGCTGGCTTTCCAGACATGTACGTTCCTTGTCATTGTCGAAGCGAGGGGGGACGCTAACCAGCGCAGCCCGGTGCGTCAACCTTCAAGGGCTCCGGCGCGGTTCGGCCGGACAGGAAAAAGGGGCCCGAAGGCCCCTTTGTCATATCTACCGCGCTCGGGTTACTGACCCGGAACATCCTTGCGCAGTTTCACCGGATCCTGCTGTTTCTTCTTTTTTGCCATCGCGGTGCGCAGCTTGATGTTGATGGCCTCGACCGCCAGCGAGAAGCCCATGGCGAAGTAGACGTAGCCTTTCGGTACGTGCACGTCGAACGCTTCGGCGATCAGCACGGTGCCGACCACCAGCAGGAACGACAGCGCGAGCATTTTCAGCGACGGGTGCTTGTCGATGAACTCGCTGATCTTGCCCGAGGCCGCCATCATCACCAGTACCGCGACGATGATCGCCGCCACCATCACCGGCACATGGGACACCATGCCGACGGCGGTGATGACCGAGTCCAGCGAGAACACGATGTCGATGATCGCGATCTGGATGATGGTGTAGAGGAAGTTGCCGCCCTTGCCGCCGGGCGCGTCGTCGCTTTCGTCTTCACCTTCCAGCGCGTGGTACATCTCCTGGGAGCTTTTCCACAGCAGGAACAGGCCACCGAAGAACAGGATCAGGTCACGCCCGGAAATACCCTGGCCGAACACCACGAACAGGTCGGCGGTGAGGCGCATGACCCAGGTGATCGACAGCAGCAACAGGATCCGCGTGATCATGGCCAGGCCAAGACCGAAGATCCGGGTGCGCTGCTGCATGTGTTTGGGCATGCGGCTGACCAGGATCGAAATCATGATGATGTTATCGATGCCCAGGACGATTTCCAGGGCGGTCAGGGTGAAGAAGGCAACCCAGATCTCAGGGTTGGTCAGCCATTCCATGTGTATTCCTTTGAGCGTGTGTTAAACCAGGACGCCAGCAAGCAGCTGGCGTTCTGGTGAGTTGATGCCGTTACAAAGTGCTGAACAGCGGGAAAGTCCCCAACAACAGTGCGGCGGCCAGTATGCACAGGCAGACCAGCACTGCCCACTTCAGGGTGAAACGCTGGTGATCGCCGAACTCGATCCCGGCCAGTGCCACCAGCAGATAGGTCGACGGCACCAGCGGGCTCAGCAGGTGGACCGGCTGACCGACGATCGAGGCGCGGGCCATTTCCACGGCGGTGATGCCGTAATGGCTGGCTGCTTCGGACAGCACCGGCAGCACACCGTAGTAGAACGCGTCGTTCGACATGAAGAACGTGAACGGCATGCTCACCAGCGCGGTAATCACCGCCAGGTACGGGCCGAGGAAATCAGGGATCACCGCCAGCAGGCTTTTCGACATGGCATCGACCATGCCGGTGCCCGACAGGATACCGGTGAAGATGCCCGCCGCGAAGATCAGACTGACCACCGACAGCACGCTGCCGGCGTGCGCCGCGACGCGATCCTTCTGCATTTGCAGGCAAGGGTAGTTGACGATCATGGCAATACTGAACGCCACCATGAACAGCACCGGCAGCGGCAGCAGGCCGGCGATCAGGGTGCACATCAGCGCCAGGGTCAGCAGGCCGTTGAACCAGATCAGCTTCGGACGACGGGCATCCGGGAACTGCGACACGCTGATTTCGCTGTGATCGATTTCGTCGCCGATCAGGTGCAGCTCGCCCAGACGCGCACGTTCACGTTTGCCGTAGAAGTAGGCAATGATCAGGATCGCGATCACACCGGCGCCCATGGCCGGGATCATCGGCACGAAGATGTCCGACGGGTCCACGTGCAGCGCACTGGCGGCACGGGCGGTCGGGCCGCCCCACGGGGTCATGTTCATCACGCCGCCGGCGAGGATGATCAGGCCGGCCATGATCCGCGGGCTCATGCCGATGCGGCTGTACAGCGGCAGCATGGCGGCCACGCAGATCATGTAAGTGGTCGCGCCGTCACCATCGAGGGAAACGACGAGCGCCAGTACGGCGGTGCCGACCGAAACTTTCAGCGGGTCACCCTTGACCAGTTTGAGGATCTTGCGCACGGCCGGGTCGAACAGGCCGGAGTCGATCATCAGGGCGAAATACAGAATGGCGAACATCAGCATCACGCCGGTCGGCGCAAGCTTGGTAATACCTTCGAGCATCATCGGGCCGATCTTCGGGGCGAAACCACCGAACAGGGCGAACAGGATCGGGATGATGATCAGAGCGATCAGCGCGGACAGGCGCTTGGTCATGATCAGGAACATGAACGTGATGACCATGGCGAAGCCAAGGAAAGTCAGCATGGGAATACTCCAGGCGTAGCGCGGCTAGGTAAGTGAGCGGATCGGGCGGGATCAGCGCAGAACGGGAAGCACGAGACGTACGGGCGGAGTTGGAGCGAGGAGGCGGGCTACAGAGGACATCAGAATCACCATTGTTGTTGTTAATTGGGCCTGACGCGGGAGCAATCACACGCGTTGGCCAACCGGTCTGTTGCCGGTAGTGGCGGCGATCCTAATGGGGCAACCTTTCAGCCAGCTTTCGCGGGTGAAAGCTTCGATGCGAACGGCCAACCGACCGTCGGATGCGACTGGAGTCAATAAACACGGGAACGGGAGGGCAGGGTGATGAATGAATTGCACAGCGGCAGCTGTCACTGCGGACATATCCGCTATCAGTTCAGCGGAGCGTTGCGCGACATTGCCCATTGCCACTTCTCGACCAGTGAAGAAACGATCTGATCAAAAAATAGACAGGTCCAGCGGCCGCATCGCGCCCATCCAGATCGCGTGCTCGGTGTGGTCGAGCAAGTCATCGCCGGTGTCCGGGTGCAGGAACACCACCAGGCCGCTGCGATTGAGCGCCAGCCACGGCAGCACTTCGCCGATCAGCTCGGGCCCGAAGGCCAGTTGGCAGCTCCAGTCCGGGTGCGGGCCCACCGGGCGTTCGTGCACGCGACCCATCTTCAACGGGAACAATTGCGCGGCCTGCTCACACAGCGCACGCGCCTGTTCGATGGTGCTGGCGTCGTAATAAACGTGGGCGTGGTAACCCTTGATCGTCTGCATCGCAAACCCTCTGAATCGGTTCGAACCCTCGGCGCTGGCCGTATGTCACACGCCATACAAGGGAAAACAAAAGGGACCTCAGCCATGAAAAATGCCGAAACCCCGGTGGTGAAAGTGGTGCTCTATGGTGCCATGAGTAGCCTGGGCAGTGCGTTGATGGCTGAACTGCTGCGCCGCCAGCACGAAGTCATCGCCATCCTCGACGACCTGACCGCCCTGGCGCCACGTCCTGGCCTGCGCACCAAAAGCGGCGATCTGTTCGATGCCGAACGGGTCAACCAGAGTGTGGCCGGCAGCTCGGCGGTGATTTGCCTGCTCGATGCGCCGGGCCTGCCGTTCAGCAGCGATCATGTGGAAAAGTCCGTGGTGCTCGGGCCGGTGGAACAGGTGCTGGCGGTCGATGCGCTGATCGAAGGCCTGCAAGCGGCGCAAGTGTCGCGGCTGTTTGTCGTGGGGGATTTCGCGCTGCTGGACGAGCCGGACCTGGATGATCGCCTGCAACGCCACGCCGCCGAGGAAATCCGCGAAGCCCTGCAAGGCAGCCCGTTGCACTGGACGCTGGTCGATGCGCCACGCGGAGTGGCGGGCTTGACCATCGAGCATTTCAGCCAGGTCAGCAGCAGCCTTGAGCCGGGCTTGGCCGAACCGCTGGAACGCCTGAACCGGGTGGCCATCGGGATGGCCGATGAGCTGCGGTTGAATCTGCATGTGGGCGAACACGTGAGTTTTGTCGCGGTGTCGGACGTCTGATTACACCGCGATCGAAGGCAAATCCATTCCCTTCAGCGACTGCGCGCTGCTGGCCTGTTCGGCCATCAACCAATCGACAAACAGCTGGATCAACGCCCCACGACGCTTGCGCTGCGGCAGCACCACGTAATAGCCGAGGCGGGAGAGGGTGGTCTCGGCAATCGGCCGACATAACAAACCTTGGGCGAGCAAGTTATCCACAAGGTGCCGCCAGCCGATGGCCACACCCTGACCGCCAATAGCCGCTTGAATCAGCAAGGTGTAGTTATCGAAACGCAGTTGGCCCGGCGCAGGCGGCGTGTTGATACCGAGTTCGCGGAACAGCCCGCTCCAGTCGAACCAGTTGCTGCTGTTCTCACCGCGCAAATGCAGCAGCGGAAACTCCAGCAGCGCCTGAGGCGGCAAGGGCCGGGCGCGATCCTTGAGCAATTGCGGGCTGCACACCGGGAACACTTCTTCGCTGAACAGCCAATGACTTTCGCCCTGTTTGAAGCGACCGTCGCCGAACAGCACGGCAACGTCGATATCCGGCCGGAGCATGTTGTGATTGCGCTCGCTGGTGACCAGGCTGACATCCACCTGTGGATTGGCTTCGTGAAAACGATGCAGACGTGGCATCAGCCAGTACGCAGCGAAGGCGAAATCGGTGGCGACCTGCAGCACCTCATGTTGCTGTTGTGCGCTGATCGCGCTCAATCCTGCGTCGATATTCTGCAAACCGAGGGTGACTTGCTCGAAAAGGATCGAACCGACCTCGGTCAGCTCGATACCTCGGTAGATCCGGTCGAACAGCCGTGTTCCGAGCTGCTCCTCCAGCCTTTTGATTTGCTGACTGATGGCCGGTTGAGTGGTGCCGAGTTCCACCGCAGCGGCAGTAAAACTGCGATGACGGGCTGCCGCCTCGAAGGCGCGCAGCAGGTCCAGCGACAAATCACCGAGGGCTTCATACATAAGCTGTGCTTATCCTAGTCATTGTCCGGCACGGGCTTTACCGGAGATTGCGTGGAATCCATGCTCGATCGCAGCAATGTCGCATAAATATTCACTATGGAATGCCGCGATCACATGAAGCGCAAGAACATTCTCTTCATCATGGCCGATCAAATGGCCGCGCCAATGTTGCCGTTCTACGGCCCGTCGCCGATCAAACTGCCGAATCTCAGCCGCCTCGCCGAACAGGGCGTGGTGTTCGATGCCGCGTACTGCAACAGCCCGCTGTGCGCACCGTCGCGTTTCACCCTGGTCAGCGGCCAGTTGCCGAGCAAGATCGGCGCATACGACAACGCCGCGGATTTCCCCGCCGACATTCCCACCTACGCCCATTACCTGCGGCGCCTCGGTTACCGCACTGCGCTGTCGGGCAAGATGCATTTCTGCGGCCCCGATCAATTGCACGGGTACGAAGAACGCTTGACCAGCGACATCTACCCGGCCGACTACGGCTGGGCGGTGAACTGGGATGAGCCCGACGTGCGGCCGAGCTGGTACCACAACATGTCTTCGGTACTGCAGGCCGGGCCGTGCGTGCGCACCAACCAGCTCGACTTCGACGAAGAGGTGGTGTTCAAGGCGCAGCAATACCTCTTCGATCACATCCGCGAGGACGGCGACCAGCCGTTCTGCCTGACGGTGTCGATGACTCACCCACACGATCCGTACACGATTCCCAGGGCGTTCTGGGACTTGTACGACGATGCGGATATCCCGCTTCCCACAACACCGGATCAGCATTCACTCGATCCGCATTCCCAACGGTTGCTCAAGGTCTACGACCTGTGGGACAAGCCGCTGCCTGTGGATAAGATCCGCGATGCGCGCCGGGCGTATTTCGGCGCGTGCAGCTATATCGACGCCAACGTCGGCAAACTCCTGCAAACCCTCGAAGATACCGGGCTGATCGATGACACCATCATCGTGTTCTCGGGCGACCACGGCGACATGCTTGGGGAAAAAGGCCTCTGGTACAAAATGCACTGGTTCGAGATGGCCTCGCGGGTGCCCCTGTTGATAAGTGCGCCCGGTCAGTTCAAATCCGGCCGCATCAGCGCTGCTGTGTCCACCGCCGATTTGCTGCCGACCTTCGTGGAGCTGGCCGGCGGCAGCCTGGAACCGAACCTGCCGCTGGACGGCCGCTCGCTGGTATCGCACCTGCAAGGGCAGGGCGGTCACGACGAAGTATTCGGCGAATACATGGCCGAAGGCACCATCAGCCCGCTGATGATGATTCGTCGTGGCGCCTACAAATTTATCTACAGCGAAACCGACCCTTGCCTACTCTTCGATGTGGATAACGATCCACGGGAGCAGGAAGAACTCAGCCAGTCACCGCAACATCGCCAACTGTTCGACGATTTTCTCGCCGAAGCACGGGCCAAGTGGGACATTCCGGCGATTCACCGCGAGGTGCTCGAAAGCCAGCGGCGCCGGCGCTTCGTAGCCGAAGCGCTGACCATCGGCAAGCTGAAGAGCTGGGATCACCAGCCGCTGGTGGACGCCAGTCAGCAGTACATGCGCAACCACATCGACCTCGATGACCTGGAGCGCAAGGCCCGTTACCCACAACCCTGCCAAAACCAATAACGTTAAGGGGAAGTCCATGGTCAAGTTATCCACAGTCGTGACGGTCAGCCTGCTGGCACTGGGCAGCGCGTCCGCGTTCGCCGAGAGCTGCGACACGGTGAAAATGGCCGACCCCGGCTGGAGCGACATCGCCGCGACCAACGCCATCACCGGGTTTCTGCTGGACGGCATGGGCTACAAGGCCAAGGTCGACACCCTCGCGGTGCCGATCACCTTCGGCGGCTTGAAGGATGGCCAGGTCGACGTGTTCCTCGGCAACTGGATGCCGGCGCAGCAGGGTTTCTACGACAAGTTCGTGGCCACCGGTGACGTCACGCAACTGGCGAAGAACCTCGACGGCACCGAGTTCACCCTGGCCGTGCCGGACTACGTGTGGGATGCGGGTGTGCATAACTTTTCCGACCTGAACAAATTTGCCGACAAGTTCGACCGCAAGATCTACGGCATCGGCTCCGGCGCGCCGGCGAACATCTCGCTGCAAGAGATCATCAAGAAGAACGACTTCGACATGGGTCAGTGGAAGCTGATCGAGTCCAGCGAACAGGCAATGCTTGCCGAAGTCTCGCGGGCGGTGAAGAAACAGAAATTCGTCACCTTCCTCGGCTGGACCCCGCACCCGATGAACGTGCAGCTGAAAATGCATTACCTCAAGGGTGGCGAGAAATACTTCGGCGACACGGGTAGCGTCTACACCCTGACGCGCAAGGGCTACGCCGAGGCCTGTCCGAATGTGGGTAAATTGCTGACCAATCTTTCGTTCACTCAGGAGATGGAGAACAGCATCATGGCCGAGGTGGTGAACAAGAAGGTCAGCAATGCGGATGCGGTGAAGGCCTGGATCAAGGCGAATCCGGGGGTGCTGGACAAGTGGCTTGATGGGGTGAAAACCGTGGACGGCAAAGATGCGTTGCCGGCGGTTAAAGCCAAACTGTAACTGCGCGGGCCGATCGTTCCCACGCTCTGCGTGGGAATGCCGCCATGGACGCTCCGCGTCCCGAGCTGCGTACAATGCGCAAAATTTCACCCGAGAGGACCCATGGCCTTCCCCAGCCGCCGCTCACTGTTTCCCTTCCTGACCTGGCTGCCCCGGCAGACCCGCACCAGCGTCGGGCGGGACCTGGTCGTCGGCCTCAGCGGTGCGATTCTCGCGTTGCCCCAGTCGATTGCCTACGCCCTGATCGCCGGGCTCCCACCCGAGTACGGCCTCTATGCGGCGATCATCCCGGTGCTGATCGCCTGCCTTTGGGGCTCATCCTGGCATCTGATCTGCGGCCCGACCGCTGCCATTTCGATTGTACTGTTCGCCAGTGTCAGCCCACTGGCCGTGCCGGCATCACAGGACTACATCACCCTGATTCTGCTGCTGACGTTCCTGGCGGGGATTTTCCAGTGGCTGCTCGGCCTGTTGCGGTTTGGCGCACTGGTGAATTTCGTCTCGCACTCGGTGGTGCTGGGGTTCACCCTCGGCGCGGCGGTGGTCATTGCCATCGGGCAATTGCCGAACCTGCTGGGGCTGGATCTGCCGGCCAAGGCCACGGCATTGGCCAGCCTGATGGACTTGCTGCGCCATCTCGGGGCTGTGGATAAACCATCCTTCGTCCTCGGCGTCGCTACGGTGCTGGTTGGCGTATTGCTCAAACAACTGCTGCCACGCTGGCCGACGCTGCTGATGACTCTGGTGCTCGGCAGCCTGGTGGTGTGGCTGTGGCCGACGATGTTTGGCCATGTTCACCTGGTCAGTGCTTTTGTCGGGCGGTTGCCGCCGTTCAGCAGGTTGCCGCTGGACATGGATCTGGTCCTGCGTCTGCTGCCGAGCGCCGTGGCGGTGGGCATGCTCGGGCTGGTCACCAGTCTGTCGATTGCCCGTTCGATTGCCGCGCGTTCCCAGCAATTGCTCGATGCCAATCAGGAAGTCCGCGCGCAGGGACTTTCCAACATCATCGGGGCGTTCTTTTCGGGATCGTTGTCCGCCGGTTCGTTCACCCGCTCCGGGCTGAGCTATGAGGCCGGGGCCTGTTCACCGCTGGCCGGGGTGTTTTCGGCGTTGTGGGTGGCGCTGTTCGCGATTTTCGGCGCCGGGCTGATTGCGCACATTCCGATCCCGGCCATGGCCGGCAGCATTCTGTTGATCGCCTGGGGGTTGGTGGATCATCGCGGCATTCGTGCACTGCTGCGGGTCAGCCGGGCCGAGTTTGTGGTGATGGGCCTGACCTGCGTGGCCACACTGCTGCTGGAATTGCAGACGGCCATTTACGCCGGGGTGCTGGCTTCGCTGTTTTTCTATCTCAAGCGCACTTCGCAGCCGCGAGTGCAGCATTGGCGCGACGGCGAGGACGATGTGCTGCGGGTCGGCGGGTCGATCTTCTTCGGCGCCAGCCACTACCTGCAAGTGCGCCTGCAACGGATGCACGGCGCGCGGGTGGTGATCGAGGCGCAGCAGATCAACTTCATCGACTATTCCGGCGTGGAAATGCTCCATCAGGAAGCCCGGCGCCTGCTGCGCCAGGATCGCAGCCTGACCTTGCGTCAGGCACGACCACAAGTGGTGGAGGAGTTGCGCAAACTCGAAGGGCCGGAGAAATGCCCGATCCGCTTCGAGGACTGAAGAAGAACCCATTGTGGGAGCGAGCTTGCTCGCGATAGCGGTCTGTCTGTCTGTCTGTCTGTCTGTCTGTCTGTCTGTCTGTCTGTCTGTCTGTCTGTCAGATTGATGCTGGATCTGGCGAAGTCATCGCGAGCAAGCTCGCTCCCACAGGTATTATTCCGCCAACTGCCGACGCAACTCCGCCAGAACCGCCGCCGTGTCGGGACGCACACCCCGCCACAGGAAAAACGCTTCCGCCGCCTGTTCCGCCAGCATGCCCAAGCCATCCATCACCACACCCGCGCCATGCTCGCTGGCCCAGCGGCAGAACGCGGTCGGCTCCTTGCCGTACATCATGTCGTAGCACAGGGTCTGGCCCGGTTCGATCAGGCTTTCTGCAATCGGCGGCACGTCGCCGGTCAGGCTGGCGGAGGTGGCGTTGATGATCACGTCCACCGGCTCGCGCAGCCAGTCGTAACCGCTGGCCGACACTGGCCCGAGATCGCAGAACAGTTCGGCCAGCAGCTCGGCCTTGTCCACCGTGCGGTTGGCGATGATCACCGACGCCGGTTTCTCCGCCAGCAACGGCTCCAGCGCACCCCGTACCGCGCCACCGGCGCCGAGCAGCAGAATGCGTTTGCCGGTCAGGCTGAATCCGGCGTTGACCGTAAGATCGCGCACCAGCCCGGCGCCATCGGTGTTATCCCCGAGCAGGCTGCCGTCGGCGAGTTTGCTCAAGGTGTTCACCGCGCCCGCGCGTTGGGCACGGTCTGTCAGGCTGTTGGCCAGGCGGTAGGCGTCTTCCTTGAAAGGAACGGTCACGTTGGCGCCGCGACCTTCCTGGAAAAACGCCGTGGCGCAGGCGGAAAATTCATCGAGCGGTGCCAGCAGGGTGCTGTAGTCGAGGCTCTGACCGGTCTGTTCGGCGAACAGTTTGTGAATCATCGGCGACTTGCTGTGGCCAATCGGGTTACCGAAAACGACGTAACGATCCATCAGAAATCCTCAGGCCTGGGCCAGCCAGTCGCGGTCTTGCAGGAAGTACTCGGTCAGACGTGCCTCTTCGCTGCCCGGCTCGGCTTTCCAGTCGTAGGCCCAGCGCACTTGTGGCGGCAGCGACATCAGGATCGACTCGGTGCGACCGCCCGACTGCAGACCGAACAGGGTGCCACGGTCGTAGACCAGGTTGAACTCGACATAGCGGCCGCGACGGAACTCCTGGAACTCGCGCTGCTTGGCGGTGAACGCGTCGTTCTTGCGGCGTTGCACGATCGGCAGGTAAGCGTCGATGTACGCATCGCCGATGGCGCGCATGAAGGCGAAGCTGGTGTCGAAGTCCCACTCGTTCAGGTCATCGAAGAACAGGCCACCGATGCCGCGTGGTTCGTGGCGATGCTTGATGTGGAAATAGGTGTCGCACCAGGCCTTGTAGCGCGGATAGATGTCCGGGCCGAACGGCGCGCAGGCTTGTTCGGCAACGCGGTGCCAGTGGATGCAATCTTCTTCATTGCCGTAGTACGGCGTCAGGTCAAAACCGCCGCCGAACCACCAGACCGGCTCTTCACCTTCCTTTTCAGCGATGAAAAAGCGCACGTTGGCGTGGGACGTCGGCACATGCGGGTTGTGCGGGTGGATCACCAGCGACACGCCGAGAGCTTCGAAACCACGCCCGGCCAGTTCCGGCCGATGGGCACTGGCGGACGGTGGCAGACCACTGCCGAAGACGTGGGAAAAGTTGACGCCGCCCTTTTCGATCACCGCGCCGTTCTCGATCACCCGGGTGCGACCGCCACCGCCGGCCGCACGGGTCCAGGCGTCTTCGACGAAGCGCGTGCCGCCGTCTTCGGATTCCAGCGCCGCGCAGATGCGGTCTTGCAGGTCGAGCAGATAGGCCTTTACGGCGTCGGTGCGGGTCGTCATGGCATCACCTTGGATCGGGCATCGCCCCGTGGGCAAAGGGGCGGCGCAAATGGGCGCGTAGCATACCATCGCAGGTAGGCACGCCGCAGTTGACGAAGATCAAGCAGGGGAGTTCGATAGGGGCCTTCCAAATCGTCCCAAGGAGTAGGCAGATGGCCAAGCGAATCCAGTTCCGCACCCATGGCGGCCCCGAAGTGCTCGAATACGTTGACTACCAGCCTGCCGAGCCCGGCCCGCAGCAGGTTCGCGTGAGCAACAAGGCCATCGGCCTGAACTTCATCGACACCTACTACCGCAGCGGGTTGTACGCGCCACCGGCATTGCCGTCGGGTGTGGGGGCGGAAGGCGCGGGCATCGTCGAGGCGGTGGGCAGCGCCGTCACCCGGTTCAAGGTCGGCGACCGCGTGGCCTATGGCAGCGGCCCGCTGGGCGCGTACAGCGACGTGCACGTCCTGCCGGAGGCAAATCTGGTGCACCTGCCGGACACCATCAGCTTCGAAACCGCCGCCGGTGTGATGCTCAAGGGCCTGACCGTGCAGTACCTGCTGCGTCAGACCTATGAACTCAAGGGCGGCGAAACCATTCTGTTCCACGCGGCGGCCGGCGGCGTCGGTTTGCTGGCCTGCCAATGGGCGAAAGCGCTGGGAGTGAAGCTGATCGGCACCGTCAGCTCGCCAGCGAAAGCCGAACTGGCCAAGGCCCACGGCGCCTGGGAAACCATCGATTACAGCCACGAAAACGTCGCCCAACGGGTGCTTGAATTGACTGACGGGAAAAAGGTCCCGGTTGTGTACGACGGCGTCGGCAGAGACACCTGGCCGGCCTCGCTGGACAGCGTGGCGCCTCGCGGTCTGCTGGTGAGCTTCGGCAACGCCTCGGGTGCGGTGGACGGAGTGAACCTGGGGATTCTGGCGGCGAAAGGTTCGCTGTACGTGACTCGGCCAACCCTGGCGACCTACGCCAACAATGCCGAAAACCTGCAACGCATGGCGGATGAGCTGTTCGGGATGATCACCAGTGGCAAGTTGAAAGTGGATATCAGCCAGCGTTACGCACTGGCTGATGCGGCGAAGGCGCAGACCGAGTTGTCGGCGCGACGCACCACCGGTTCCACCGTTCTGCTGCCCTGACGGCAGATCTCTCCGGCCAATCGTCATGACTTGGTCGGAGTCTGTGGCAACTCTGCAAAAAACGGTGTCTTGCCGGTCAATGTCGTTTCAAATCCCTGACGGGCAAGACGCTTCACCTCCAGCCCCAATACACCGGGCAGACTGAGCAATGCGCTCGCTTGCCCTTCGACCTGCAACGCACCTTCGATGAAGGTATGCGCGACGGCAGTCAGCCTGTCCTCGGCGATAGCCAGACGCATGTGCGCTCCACCAGGCTGTCGATCGATCTGCACCTGGACATCTGCAGTGTCCAATTCAGGCAAGAGCTGCCGAAGTACGTGCAATACCTGTGACTGAGTGATGATCGCCCCGCCCAGTTTGATCGATGTTTCGACCCGTCCCTCAAGGGCCAGAACCGGCATGGAGCTGCCACAGGCACAATTCGTCACCGTGCGCAGGATTCGCCCACGATCCCCGATCCTGTAGCGAAACAGCGGCGCATGATCGGGCAGCAGGGGCGTCAGCAGAAACTCACCGGTCTCTTCTTCTGCCACGGCCTGCAGGGTCAGGGGATCAATCACTTCGACCAGCATCGCGTCGGCATGCAAATGATAAAAACCATGTTCAAGGTGTGCACACTGAAAGCCGATGGGACCCGTTTCCGTCGAGCTGTAGCCCAACGAGCGAATTTTCAGCTTCGGCCAATCCCGAGCCAATTGGTTGCGCAGCGTTTTACTGCAGGGTTCTCCAATGTAGTAAAGCCACCTCAGACTGCCCAACTGTTCTGAACCAACGTTTTCATGATTGAACAACGCAGCGGCGAAAGAAGGGGTGCACATCAGCGCATCGGCCGCGTGCGACTGAATCAGCTCGGCAATGCGCTGAACACCCATCTGTGAGCCGGCGGGCAACAAGCGTGCGCCAATGTGCTGGACAATGGCTGTCGCGTAATGAAACGCACCCTGCATTTCACCGGCCGTCAGGCAGTTGATGACCACCTCCGGATGCTCGTCCGCCACATCAAACATCCGTGCCCCCAGAGGCACGATCGCGGCGTTGAACGCCCAGGAATGGGTGATCTGTTTGCGATTGCCGGTGCTCCCTCCCGAGGTCAGGGTCAGTCCGCCACCGGGTGCTCGGTGCGACGCATCACCGAGCGCGGAAAACAGCTCACCGCCGAACTCGTCTTCCACTGCCAGAACCGGCAGTCGATGCAGATCAGCCAATGTCTGCACCTCCAGGATCCGGGGATACAGCGCGCGGAACCACGGCAGAGAACGCGCGTGAGCCAATTTTTGTGCAAGCGCCTCGGCTGATAAATCCATCAGTGGATCATTGCTCATTAGCCCATCCTCCCTGACGAATGCCCAACTCCTCGAATCCGCTACGGACGGAACTCGCCAGAGATTCCAACTGGCGCTGACTGTGGCTCGCGCTGATGGCCAGACGCAAAATCGCCTCGCCCTTGGCCACTACCGGAAACAGTGCGGTAGTGACCGCCATGCCCTGCCGACGCAAATGCTGCGCCAGACAGATTGCATCTCTCTCGGCTCCGACGCGGACAAAACGAATGGGGGACTCGACCTGATGATTGCCCAGCACCGGCCCAAGCAGGCCGTCGATCACGGCGATATTTCGCCACAGAGCGGCCTGCAATTGACCCAGCTCCGGCGACAGGTGGATTTTCCCGGAGGCAACTGCCGCGCCCACTCCAGCCATGGAAAGCGGTCCGCCAAAGGTATAAGTCGAGGCGTGGCTGCGTATCAGCTCGGCATCCGCCGCCGTACGCACGGTGATCGCGCCACCGGTTGCACCGAATGCCTTGGACAGCGACGACAGAAGGATCAGCCGACCGCGCAGCCGTTCTTCAGCAGCGGCCAATGCATACCCACCCCCTGTCACTCCGTGGATCGAAGTGCCGTGGGCATCATCCGCATAAAGATAACCGTCAAAACGCTCCGCCAGCTGCAACAGGCGGTTGACCGGATACACACCGCGCATCGAGCCAATGCTGTCGGTCAGGATGATGGGCGTGTTACCCGCTGCGACCGCCGCCAGACACGCATCCTCCACTTGCTCCACATCATTGCAATCGCAGCGCTGTACCGGACCGAACTGCCAGAGAATGCCCTGCAGCACCTGCATCGAGGCATGCGCCGCGCGGTCAACAATCCAGCAGGGACCACGCCTCAAGGGGTAGGAGGGCATCTCACCGGAGCCGAGCAGCGGCAGGCAGCCAAGATGCGCGCTGCCTACCGAGTTGAAGGTAACCGTATGCCCCTGAAATATCCGGCTCAGTTGTTCATCCAGCTCACGCATGGGAGGCAACAGGACTCGGGTTCGCGCCGCAGCAAACTGCACACCGAAGGCTTCGGCGGCGCTCACGGCTCCGTGAATCAAGCGTGGATCACACTCCAGCCCCAGGTAAGAACATGAGAGAAACTCCGTCAGCCGTTCGCCGCTGTCGAGTTCGATCTCCTTGCCTTCACGCTTGACCAGTTTCAGACCGTTCAGCCCGGCATCGAATAATTGCTGCTGATCGTCACGAGATTGCCGGACACGGTTTTTGACCCAATTGACGCTCGGTTGAATGGTGTTCATCGGGATACCTGCATAGCAGCTGTCCGGCGATAGACCTGCACACGCCAGAGCTGGGTTTTTTCTTGTGCGATCTCTGCCTGGTACTGATGGGTGATATCGCAGAAACCTGCACAATCGGGTTGAACCACATGCAAATGGCCACGCATGACCACCCGCGCGTTTTCTGCCAGCGCCGGGGCCAGGTTCTGGAGAACATGGGCACCAGCCGTTTCGGGCATGAAGGAAGGCACGTCCGACAGAGATACGAAATCGATGCCTGTTTCCCCGGCAACACAGTCGAGGATGTCAGCCTGCACAACGCGTAACTCGCACTGCTGAAGCCCCTCACGGGCACGCTGGAAAATCTGCGGATCACACTCCAGCGGAAAGCCTTGCGGATAACGCAGCTCACCGAAAAACAGCATTTGCAGGAAAAAGCTCTCCCGTACCACCTGAGAGGTGAACAGCCTGTGGAAAATTTCCAGATAGGCCGCACGGGAACTGATACCAAGGTTGTTGGGGGGAAACGAACCTTTGTACAACAGCGAATTGAGCACTGCTGCGTTGCCCAGCAAAGCGATCACGACCTTCCAGCGTTTGAGTGGAAAGCGCTTTCGGTAATATTCCGTTTGTTCTTCAAGGCAGCCGTACTGAAAAATGCCCCGGCCCGCCTTGCCGGTGAACAGTCCGGTGATCTTCGCCAGCCGCTTCAGAGTCTGCTCGAATGCGCCCATGTAAATCGGCGCGTCCCATTGCCTGGACTGGAATAACCCGAACAACCAGCGACGATCCGCGGGCGGCAAAATCAATTGCTGAAAAATGGATCGGCGCCGTGCTCTGAGACTTTCCATCCGATAGCCCATGAACTCCATGAACGACTCGTGATCGGTCTGTTCCAGCAACGCCAGACGCAACCGGGTGAACGCCAGTTGCGGCGCACTGATGTCGCTACAGGTCATGCGTAACGGATTTGCGGCCAGCAGCGGCAACAGGCGCCCGCCGCATCCGGCAATACCCAGCACGTGTCGGGCATGCCTGGGCAGGATCGCGTACTCAAGCACGGTGTCTTCATCCCCCAGCGTGTAGTTGAGCTGGTCGAAATAGTCAGCCATGCCTGCCTCCAGCCACCTGATAGGAACATGGGCACGAGATCTTCATTGGCTGTCCAGGGCGTGGAGAAAGTCATAGCGGGGCGCCAGCCCGTTTTGCCAGGCCTCGTATTGCTCATAAACGGCCTCAAGCATGTTGCCGGTCAGGCGCAGGCTGGTTTCCATGACGATGGCAATGGCATCCCAATCGTCCTGACGCTTGCAGGTACGCTGCAGCATGAGTTTGATTTCGTTGAAGTGCTCGATATCGATGTCGGAATGTGCAACGAAGAACGTCAGCTGAGCCGGTTTCAGCTCCAGCGATTCACTCAGACGGTTGATAAGTGGCGTAATGAACTGGTAGGCATTTTCTGCCCAGTAGCTATAACCCAGTCGCTGTAGCGGATTACCGGTAAAGGAAATCCAGTACAAATAGGCAATCAGTACTTCAGTCTCTGGAAGTGCAGATGGAATATCGAACACGTCATGCTTCAGACCAAGGCTCATGACATCGTGCAATGCCATCTTTTCATGACCGACTTCCTGTGCCGCATGTTCAAAACAGAACTTTGCATACACCGGATTATCTGCATGTCGCACACCCACCAATCCTTGATTTCGCGCATTGTGTGCCGTGTAGTGAAAGGTTTCGATCATGTAGATCGCATATAACACTCTGGAAACTTCACCTTCGCGAATGGCTTTAACCAGACGCGAATTCTCCAGAATATCGGCCCATGACTTTTCGATTCGCTCATCGAGCAGGCTCAACTGTTGGTTAAAACTGAGGGGCGCATTCATCAACGTGTTTCTCCGATGGCAGGTGAGTGGGTTGTTGAAGTGCGGCGAAAATCTGCTGCCATTGAGCTGAAAGCAGCCAGTAATCACCACGCTTGCGGTGTTCGATGTGCAGAGCGTCGGTAGTGATCGGCGTCAGGCCGAAGCGCTGGAAGAATCGCCGTTGCGGTGATCGGCAGAGGGCGGTGACGCCTTCATGACCGTGCCTGATCGCCCATTCCGTGGCAGCCGCCAGCAGGCCGTTGACCAACATCGGGAACTGATTTTGCGAGTGGCTGATCAAGCGGCTGAACTCGACATGGCGCGATAGCGCCACCGTGGGAGAAACATGCTGCTGCGTCAGTGATGCCCATTCGAACGGCGCAGGCGTGACTCTCAATACAGCCATGGGTCTGTCGTGCAGATACAGCAAAAAGTGGGTACTGCGCGAGGCAATTGCCAGGCGTGTTTCAAACAGTCTGGCTTTGGGCGTCAACATGTAGTGCTGCAATCGCAGTCGAAAATGACGAACAACAAACTGTTCAAACTCTCGCGTATCCGAGCCTGCCTCAAGAATAACGATACGATAACTTTCATAACGACTTTTCAAGGTCGCCTGTAATGCCTGCAGACAGTCCGTTAATTGCAAATACCTGATATCCATTTCTTCTCCGCAGCCGTTAACTTTTCGAAGTTTTCTGAGCGCATTGAAATAATGAATGTTTTTAGAAAAACCGCCACTGTGCAGCTTCTGAGAATAACGTCGGAAAAATTACAACAAATGAATACTTACCGATTCATCTGACATAGAAAGGAAAAAATCAAACCGAAAAACCGGTCAGTATGTTCAGTTACATGAAGGAAAAATCGCAGGCACGCGTAGTACTCCTGGCCATGAAAGCCAAGGAGTACTCACAGAATTAACCAAGGGTATTATCAGGCCGGACGCACAACCTTGCCAGTCGCCAGATCGCGGATCAGGCTCGGATTCTTGCGCCCGCCGAGCATTCCGCCCAACACCAGATCGACCTGACCACGGAAATACTGCTCGACCCGCAAGCGAGTCTTCGCCGCTGGCCGGCCTTGCGGGTTGGCCGATGTCGAGATCAACGGTCCGACCAGCGAGCACAAGTCCCGCACCTGCGGATGATCGCTGACCCGCAGCGCCACGGTGTCATGCACCCCGGTCACCCACTCCGGCAACAGGTTCTGATGCGGCACCAGCCAGGTGTTCGGCCCCGGCCAGGTACTGGCCATGCGGTCGATCCAGTCCTGAGGAAAATCCTCGAACAGGAAGTCGAACTGACGAATGTTGTCGGCGACCAGGATCAACCCTTTGTCCACCGAACGGTTCTTGATCGCCAACAGGCGATCCACCGCTTCTTCATTCCATGGATCGCACCCCAGCCCCCAGACGGCTTCGGTTGGATAGGCAATCACCGCCCCGGCGCGAATCTCTCGTGCGGCTTGTTGCACACGCCAACTGTTGACCATGAAAAACTCTCCGCAAACAGGTTTCGCGCAGTTTACCGATCTTCAATGTAAAACCTAGCTTACCCGCGCAAACCAGCGACCGTTTTCGCATACGGCGCGGCCCTCCATCTCCAGTTCGGTCAATGCTGCCAGTACTTTGGGCAACGCCCAGCCACTGCTGTCGGCCAACCCCTCGCTGGTATGAGGTGCGGCGTGCAATAGCCGCAACAACGGGTTATCGGTACTTGGTGCGGTTGCGGACACCGACAGGTGCTGCCAGCCGCGCAAGGCTTCGAGAATATGTTCGATGGTTTCCACCAGCACCGCGCCATCGCGGATCAATTGATGACAACCGCGCGCGCCGGGGTGGTGGATCGAACCCGGAATCGCGTACACCTCGCGCCCCTGCTCCGCCGCCAGTCGAGCGGTGATCAACGAGCCGCTGGCCACGCTGGCCTCGACCACCAGTACGCCGAGGGACAAACCGCTGATGATCCGGTTGCGCCTGGGGAAGTTGCTCGCGGTCGGTCCGGCATCCAGTGGAAACTCCGAAATTACCGCACTGCCCGAGGCAATCATCGTGTCCGCCAGCCGTCGGTTGCGCTGTGGATAAAATTTTTCCAGACCGGTGCCCAGCACGCCGACGGTTTGCCCGCCGACGTCGAGCGCGGCCTGATGCACAGCCGCATCAATGCCCAGCGCCAGGCCACTGGTAATGACGAAACCGGCCCCGGCCAGGCTGCGGGCAAACGCCGTGGCGGTGTCCATTCCCGGCCGTGAGGCGCGGCGACTGCCGACCATCGCCAGTTGCGGTTTTTCCAGGATCAGCGGGGCACCGGCAACGAACAGCAGCGGTGGCGGGTCGGCAATCTGCGCCAGCAAAGCCGGGTAATCCGGCTGATCCCACATCAGCAAATGCTGGCCCGGGCGCTCTAGCCAGGCCAATGCGCGGCTCGCGCCGTCGCGTACTTCAGGACAACGGCGCGCTTCGGCACTTGCCACCGGCAACCCCAACGAACGCCAGGCACTGGCCGGCGCACTGATGGCTTTGGAGGCGGAGCCGAACGCTTCGAGCAATCGGGCAAAACGCTTGGGGCCGATTTCCGGCAGGCGGTGCAGGCGCAAGCGCGCTTCCAGTTCCGCAGGGGAAACCGGCGTACAGACAGACATCATCATGGATCATCCTTGATCGTTATAAGCCCCGAACCTTTCGGAACAAGCTGTGGATAACTCTGTTGGTAACTTGTGAAGCCAGCTAAGGATTTCGCACCTTGTCCAGCACCGCCAGCGAGCGCGATGCGTTCAATACCAGGCCGTAGCTGAGCTTGTCGTAGGTGCGGAACACCATCAGCAATCCGGCTCGTTCATCAGGGATCTTCAGTGGTTTTCCGGTGATCCGGTCGCGCACGGTTTCCCCGGTTTTCATCACCACCAGCACGTTGCCCTCGGCCAGACCGTCGCGTTTGCCCTTGTTCAGGGTCACCACGTCCATTGCGCCGATCTGCGTGACGCCCCGTGGCACATCGATGATCAGGCCGTTGATGTCGCTGGTGGGCGCGCTGGGCATGAAGGTCGAGTTGATCGAGCGTTCTTCGCCACTGAACAGACGGTCGCCGAGGCGCACTTCCTGGGTGGTGCGTTGCAGGGCGAGGGTGGCGACGTCGCCCTCGGTGGCGACGATTTCACCGCCGCCGATATCATCGGCGTTGATCCCCAGAAACTCCTTGCTCTGCGGATCGGTGTAGACCTTGCCCTGACGGAAGATGCCGTAGACCGGCTGGTTCGGATCGAAATGGCCGCGGGCGAAGATCCGGTCGCCGGTGCCGCTGAGCACGCGTTCGGCATCACCGGCGACGATGTACGGCGCCTTGTCGAAGTCCTCGACCTTGTCGACGATGCGGTTGCTCAGCAGAAAGCTGTTGATGGATTTCAGCGGAATGCTCGGAATCGCCTCGGCCACCGGGCTGCTGCGGATCCGTGGCGACAGCTTGATCGTGCCGCGCGATTCCCCGCGATTGAGGGTCAGGCGTGGCTGGCCGTTGACGTAACTGAGCGTCAGGGTGTCGCCCGGATAGATCAGGTTGGGGTTTTCGATCTGCGGATTGGCCCGCCACAACTGTGGCCACTGCCAGGGTTCGCGCAGGTACTTTCCGGAGATATCCCAGAGTGTGTCCCCCGAAACCACCGTGTATTGCTGTGGAAAACCTTCCTTGAGTTGCACTTGCCCGTGCGCGGTGCCGGCCGAGGCCAGAAACAGCAGGGCGAGTAGTGATTTCCTCATGCGGTGAATCCCTTTATCATGTGCGTTCGCGTGAAACGCCAGAGCCCCCGTGGCTCGCTCCCTGCTCTATGCTGAAAAGCAAGGAGCTACGTTTCACAACGGTAGCCTGCATCTTCGGACCCGCCAGGCCATCGCCCGACTTTACCTCACACGTGCAGCAATCAAGCTTATGGCCATTTTGAACATCCTCGAATTTCCGGACCCGCGTCTGCGCACTATCGCCAAACCTGTGGCTGTAGTGGACGACGAAGTGCGTCAGCTGGTCGATGACATGTTTGAAACAATGTATGAAGCGCCGGGCATCGGCCTCGCCGCGACCCAGGTCAACGTGCACAAACGTATCGTCGTGATGGACCTTTCCGAAGACCGCACCGAACCCCGGGTGTTCATCAACCCCGAGTTCGAACCGCTGACCGACGAAATGGAGCAATACCAGGAAGGCTGCCTCTCGGTGCCGGGCTTCTACGAAAACGTCGACCGCCCGCAGAAGGTCAAGATCAAGGCTCTGGACCGTGACGGCCAGCCTTACGAACTGATCGCCGAAGGCCTGCTCGCGGTGTGCATCCAGCACGAATGCGACCACCTCAACGGCAAGTTGTTCGTCGATTACCTGTCCACGCTCAAACGCGACCGGATCAAGAAGAAACTGGAAAAGCAGCACCGCCAGAACGCTTGATGCCCCTCTCCAAAGGCTTGCTGCGGCAAGCCTTTTTCTTTTTATGAGATTCCCCCCATGACTGAGCCACTGCGCATCGTTTTTGCCGGTACCCCGGAATTCGCCGCCGAACACCTCAAGGCCCTGCTGGACAGCCCTTACGAGATCGTCGCGGTCTACACCCAACCGGATCGTCCGGCCGGTCGTGGGCAAAAACTGATGCCGAGCCCGGTCAAACAGCTCGCTCTGGAAAATGATATCCAGGTGTTGCAGCCGCCGACCCTGCGCAACGCTGACGCTCAGGCCGAGCTCGCAGCGTTGAAGCCGGACTTGATGGTGGTGGTCGCCTACGGCCTGATCCTGCCGCAAGCGGTGCTGGATATTCCGCGCCTGGGCTGCATCAACAGCCACGCCTCGCTGCTGCCACGCTGGCGCGGGGCGGCGCCGATCCAGCGCGCCGTAGAAGCAGGCGACGCCGAGAGCGGCGTGACCGTGATGCGCATGGAAGCCGGCCTCGATACCGGACCGATGCTGCTTAAAGTCGTGACCCCGATCAGCGCCGACGACACTGGCGGCAGCCTGCATGACCGCCTCGCCGAACTGGGCCCGCCAGCCGTCGTGCAAGCGATTGCCGGTCTGGCCGCCGGCACCCTGCAAGGCGAAGTGCAGAACGACGACCTCGCCACCTACGCCCACAAACTGAACAAGGACGAAGCGCGCATCGACTGGAGTCGCCCGGCCGTCGAGCTGGAACGTCTGGTCCGCGCCTTCAATCCATGGCCGATCACCCACAGCACGCTCAACGGCGAAGCCCTGAAAGTGCTGGCGGCGACACTGGCCGAAGGCAAAGGCGCACCAGGCACCATCCTCGGCGCCAGCAAGGACGGCCTGCTCGTCGCCTGTGGCGATAAGGCGCTGTGCCTGACCCGCCTGCAATTGCCCGGCGGCAAGGCGCTGAACTTCAGCGATCTGTTCAACAGCCGTCGTGAGAAATTCGCCACCGGCACGGTGCTTGGCGCAGCGGTGGACGCGCAATGAACCCGCGTCTGGCCGCCGCCAAGGCACTCGCCGCCGTCCTGAGCGGCAAGGCTTCGCTCAACAGCTCCCTGCCGACGCAACTGGACAAGGTCGAGGATCGCGATCGCGGTTTCACCCAGGATCTGGCGTTCGGCACCGCCCGTTGGCAGCCCCGTTTGTCGGCGCTGGCGGAAAAGCTGCTGCAGAAGCCGTTCAAGGCTGCCGACGCCGATGTCGAGGCGTTGCTGCTGGTCGGTCTCTATCAATTGCTCTACACCCGCGTCCCGGCTCACGCCGCCATCGGCGAAACCGTCGGTTGCGCCGACAAACTCAAGAAGCCGTGGGCCAAGGGCCTGCTGAATGCCGTACTGCGCAACGCCCAACGCGAACATGAGGCGATCTTCGCCGAACTGGAACGTGACCCGGTAGTGCGCACCGCCCACCCGCGCTGGCTGCAGAAATCCCTCAAGGCCTTCTGGCCTGAGCAATGGGAAGCGATTTGCGAGGCGAACAACGCGCATCCGCCGATGATTCTGCGAGTCAACCGCCGTCATCACAGCCGCGACGCCTACCTCGGTCTGCTGACTGAAGCGGGCATCGCCGCGCAGCCGTGCACCTTCAGCCGCGACGGCATCGTCCTCGACGCAGCCGCCGACGTGCGCAGCCTGCCGGGCTTCACCGAAGGCTGGATCAGCGTGCAGGACGAAGCCGCACAACTGGCCGCCGACCTGCTCGATCTCGCGCCGGGCCAGCGAGTGCTGGACGCCTGCTGCGCACCGGGCGGCAAGACCTGCCACATCCTCGAAGCCGAACCGGCGCTGGCCGGTGTGGTGGCGGTGGATCTGGAAGCCAAGCGTCTGGTGCGGGTGAAGGAAAACCTCGAACGCCTCGGTCTGAGTGCTGAGCTGATCGCCGCCGACGGTCGCGACACGGCCGCGTGGTGGGACGGCAAACCGTTCCAGCGCATCCTGCTCGACGCGCCGTGCTCGGCCACCGGGGTGATCCGCCGTCATCCGGACATCAAGCTGACCCGTCAGGCCGACGACATCGCCGCCCTCGCGCAACTGCAAGGCGAGTTGCTCGACGCGATGTGGAAAACCCTCGAAGTGGGCGGCATCCTGCTCTACGCCACCTGCTCGACCTTGCCGACCGAGAACACCGAAGTCATCGCCGCGTTCCTTGAACGCACGCCGGGCGCCCGGGAACTGGATCTGGCCACCGCCGCCGGGATCAAACAGCCTCATGGTCGCCAGTTGCTGGCCCAGCAGGGCGGGCATGACGGGTTCTACTACGCCAAGCTGATCAAGATCGCTGCCGCGCGCGGCTAAACGGATTCAATGGAGTGACGGGTTGAAAATCATCATCCTCGGTGCAGGGCAGGTCGGCGGTTCGCTGGCTGAACATCTGGCCAGCGAAGCCAACGACATCACCGTGGTCGACACCGATGGCGACCGTCTGCGCGACCTTGGCGACCGTCTCGATATCCGCACCGTGCAGGGCCGTGGCTCGCTGCCGACCGTGCTGCGTCAGGCCGGCGCCGACGACGCCGACATGCTGGTGGCGGTGACCAACAGTGACGAAACCAACATGGTCGCCTGCCAGGTTGCCCACACCCTGTTCCACACCCCGACCAAGATCGCCCGGGTACGCGAAGCCTCGTACCTGACCCGCGAGGAGCAACTGTTCCAGAACGAAGCGATTCCGGTCGACGTGCTGATCAGCCCCGAGCAAGTGGTCACCAACTACATCAAGCGCCTTATCCAGCATCCCGGCGCCTTGCAGGTAATCGACTTCGCCGAAGGCCAGGCGCAACTGGTGGCGGTGCGCGCCTATTACGGTGGGCCGCTGGTGGGGCAGCAACTGCGCCAGTTGCGCGAACACATGCCGAATGTGGAAACCCGCGTCGCCGCCATTTTCCGTCGTGACCGTCCGATTCTTCCTCAGGGCGACACGGTGATCGAAGCGGACGACGAAGTCTTCTTCATCGCTGCCCGTGAGAACATTCGCGCGGTGATGAGCGAAATGCGCCGTCTCGACGAAACCTACAAACGCATCGTCATCGCCGGCGGCGGGCAGATCGGCGAACGCCTGGCCGAGGCCATCGAAAGCCGTTACCAGGTGAAGATCATCGAGATGAACCCGGCGCGTTGCCGCTATCTCTCCGACACCCTCGACAGCACCGTGGTGCTGCAGGGCAGTGCGTCGGATCGCGACTTGCTGCTGGAAGAGAACATTGCCGACGCGGACATCTTCCTCGCCCTGACCAACGATGACGAAGCCAACATCATGTCGTCGCTGCTGGCCAAGCGTCTGGGTGCGAAGAAGGTAATGACGATCATCAACAACCCGGCCTACGTCGACCTGATCCAGGGCGGCGACATCGACATCGCCATCAGCCCGCAACTGGCGACCATCGGCACCTTGCTGGCCCACGTGCGCCGTGGCGATATCGTCAGCGTGCACTCGTTGCGCCGGGGCGCGGCGGAAGCCATCGAAGCGGTGGCCCATGGTGATTCGAAGTCGAGCAAGGTCATCGGCAAGGCCATCGAAAACATCGCCCTGCCGCCGGGCACCACCATCGGCGCGATCATCCGCGATGAAGAAGTGATCATCGCCCACGACGACACGGTGATCGCTGCCGGCGACCACGTAATCCTGTTCCTTGTGGATAAAAAGCATATTCGCGACGTAGAGAAGCTGTTCCACGTGGGCCTGAGTTTCTTCTGACCGACCAAGAGGCGAGACCAATGATCGAATCCCTGGAAAAAATGCTCGCCAAGGGTGTGGATAACTCGTTGCTGCGCTTCGGCCTGGGCAAGGGTTATCTGGATCTGGGGGAAAACGCGAAGGCGGCCGAGCATTTACAGCATTGCGTCGGCTTCGATCCGAAGTATTCAGCGGCGTGGAAACTGTTGGGCAAGGCGCAATTGGCGCTGGGTGATCTGGCGGCTGCACGGCAGGCGTGGGAGCAGGGGCTGGAAGCGGCCCGGGCCCATGGCGACAAGCAGGCCGAGAAGGAAATGACGGTGTTTCTGAAGAAGCTGGACCGGCAGAAGCCGTAACGGCTGTGGATAACCCGTTTTTGTCAGGTTATCCACAATTGCACATCGCCGATCAGTACCAGCGCGCCTCACCCGGCGGACGCTTCTTGAAGCGTTTCATGCTCCACATGTACTGGCTCGGATAGGCCGCCACATACCGCTCGACCACCTGGCTCATCGCCGCGCAGGACGTCTCGGTGTCGGTGCTGTACATCGCTTCCGGCGCGGCCTCCAGAATCACCTTGTAACCGGATCCGTCCGGCAGACGCAGGGCATGCAGGAACACGCCGACAGCCTTGCCGCCAGCGAGCATATTCGGCACGAACTTGCTGGTCAGGGCCTGGGTCGCGAAGAAAGGCACGAAGATCCCGGCGGATTCGGCAGGCTCCGGGTCTGCGGGAATCCCCACCTGACCGCCCTTGCGCACTTCCTTGATGACACTGAGGATGCCTTCCTTGGTCGACGCCGCCACGCGGTTGCCCAGTTGCACCCGCTGTTTGCGCAGCAATTCATCCACAGCCTTGAGCTTCGGCGGACGATAGAAAATGATCGGTTTACACTGGCTGCAATAGAAGTGGTTGAGCACTTCCCAGTTGCCCAGGTGGCTGGTGATGCCGACCACGCCTTTGCCCGACGCCAGCGCATCCTTGAGGATGTCGAGGCCTTCGACTTCGCGCACCAGATCGATGGAACGCTGGGCCGGCCAGATCCAGGCGCAGGCGCTTTCGGTCAGGGACTTGCCGATGTCTTTCAGGCTCTGGCCCACCAGACGCTCACGTTCGGCCGGGTCCATCTGTGGAAAACATTTGGCGAGGTTGATCCGCACCACATCCCGGGAGCGGTTGGGGGTTTTCCACATGATCCAGCCGATCGCCGAACCCACGGCCTGCACGGCCCGCCACGGAAGCAGGGCAAACAGCCGCAGAGCGCCAACCAGCATGGCGCCTTTAAACTTTTCCACAGGTCACTCCTGATCTTGTGCTGTGCGCGAGGCGGCCATTCTAACCGGCGTTGACGAGCTGCGCGTAGCGGTCACAGTCCTGAGTGTGATCCATGACCATGCCCGAGGCCTGCATCAGCGCGTAGCAGATGGTTGGGCCGACAAAGGTGAAACCGGCCTTTTTCAGGCCTTTGCTCATGGCCACGGCTTGCGGGGTGATGGCCGGGACTTCGCTGCGATCCTTGAAATGATTGATCACCGGCCGGTTATCCACAAACGACCAGAGGAAGGCCACGGGGTCTTCCAGCGCCAGCCACGCCTGCGCATTGCGCCGGGCGGCATTGAGCTTGAGGCGATTGCGGATGATCCCCGGATCGAGCATCAAGTCATCGATTTCCGCGTCGCTCATCTGCGCCACGCGTTGTACGTCGAAGCCGTACAACACCTCGCGATATCGCTCGCGCTTGCGCAGCACGGTGATCCACGAAAGCCCGGCCTGGAACCCTTCGAGCAAAAGCAACTCGAACAATCCCTGCGCATCGCGTAGCGGCGTGCCCCACTCCTGATCGTGGTAAGCCATGTACAGCGGATCTTCGTTGCACCAAAAGCAGCGTGGCATAAGGCTCCAGGGGGTGGAGGTGCGACTGAATCGGGTATACTCCCGCTCTTTAAATCGCAGCCCAAGAAACAGGTGAATTTCGTGAGCCAGCCTACGCCAGCCGTGCGTACCTTCCAAGACTTGATCCTCGCGCTCCAGCAATACTGGGCCGAGCAAGGTTGTGTGGTACTTCAGCCCTACGATATGGAAGTAGGCGCCGGCACTTTCCACACCGCGACATTCCTGCGTGCCATCGGCCCGGAAACCTGGAACGCCGCTTACGTACAGCCAAGCCGCCGTCCGACTGACGGCCGTTACGGCGAAAACCCGAACCGTCTGCAGCACTACTACCAGTTCCAGGTAGTCCTGAAGCCGAACCCGGACAACTTCCAGGAACTGTACCTGGGCTCCCTCAAGCATGTCGGCCTGGACCCGCTGGTCCACGACATCCGCTTCGTCGAAGACAACTGGGAATCGCCGACCCTCGGTGCCTGGGGTCTGGGCTGGGAAGTCTGGCTGAACGGCATGGAAGTGACTCAGTTCACTTACTTCCAGCAGGCGGGCGGCATCGAGTGCTACCCGGTGACCGGGGAGATCACCTACGGTCTCGAGCGTCTGGCCATGTACCTGCAGGGCGTGGACTCGGTCTACGACCTGGTCTGGGCTGACGGTCCGTTCGGCAAGGTGACCTACGGCGACGTGTTCCACCAGAACGAAGTGGAGCAGTCCACCTACAACTTCGAACATGCCAACGTCGACAAGCTGTTCGAACTGTTCGACTTCTACGAAAGCGAAGCCAAGCGCCTGATCGAACTAGACCAGCCGCTGCCGTTGCCGAGCTATGAAATGGTCCTGAAGGCGTCGCACACCTTCAACCTGCTGGATGCGCGCCGGGCGATCTCGGTGACTGCGCGTCAGCAATACATTCTGCGCGTTCGCACCCTGGCGCGTTCCGTCGCCCAAGCCTACCTGCTGGCCCGCGCCAAGCTGGGCTTCCCGATGGCAACCCCGGACCTGCGTGACGAAGTACTGGCCAAGCTGGAGGCTGCACAATGAGTGCTCAAGATTTTCTGGTTGAACTGGGCACCGAAGAACTGCCACCCAAAGCCCTGAACACCTTGGCCGAAGCGTTCCTCGCCGGTATCGACAAGGGCCTGCAGGCTGCCGGTCTGAACTACGAGACCAAAACCGTCTACGCCGCACCGCGTCGTCTGGCCGTACTGATCACCGCGCTGGCCACCCAGCAGCCGGATCGCAGCATCAACCTCGACGGCCCGCCACGTCAGGCTGCGTTCGATGCCGAAGGCAACCCGACTCAAGCGGCACTGGGCTTTGCCAAGAAGTGCGGCGTCGAGCTGAGCGAAATCGACCAGAGCGGTCCGAAACTGCGCTACAGCCAGAACATCGCCGGCAAGCCGACCGCCAGCCTGCTGCCGACCATCGTCGAAGACTCGCTGAACGACCTGCCGATCCCGAAACGCATGCGTTGGGGTGCGCGAAAGGAAGAGTTCGTGCGTCCGACCCAGTGGCTGGTGATGCTGCTCGGCGACCAGGTCATCGACTGCACGATCCTCGCGCAGAAGGCTGGCCGTGAATCCCGTGGCCACCGCTTCCACCACCCGGAAAGCGTGCGCATCGGTTCGCCGTCGAGCTACCTGGCCGACCTGCGTGCCGCTTACGTGCTGGCCGACGCCAACGAGCGTCGCGAGATCATCAGCAAGCGCACCGAAGAGCTGGCGACCCGTCAGGAAGGCACCGCGATCGTGCCACCGGCGCTGCTCGACGAAGTGACCGCGCTGGTCGAATGGCCGGTGCCGCTGGTGTGCTCGTTCGAGGAACGTTTCCTCGACGTGCCGCAGGAAGCGCTGATCACCACCATGCAGGACAACCAGAAGTATTTCTGCCTGCTGGATGCCGACGGCAAGTTGCTGCCACGTTTCATCACCGTGGCCAACATCGAATCCAAAGACCCGCAGCAGATCATCGCCGGTAACGAAAAGGTGGTTCGCCCACGTCTGACCGACGCCGAGTTCTTCTTCAAGCAGGACAAGAAGCAGAAGCTCGAAGCGTTCAACGATCGCCTGCAGAACGTGGTGTTCCAGGAAAAACTCGGCAGCGTCTATGACAAGGCCGAGCGCGTGTCGAAACTGGCGGCTTACATCGCCGCACGCATCGGCGGCAACGCTTCGTGGGCTGCCCGCGCAGGCCTGCTGTCCAAGTGCGACCTGGCCACCGAAATGGTCGGCGAGTTCCCGGAGATGCAAGGTGTCGCCGGTTACTACTACGCCCTCAATGACGGCGAGCCGGAAGACGTCGCTCTGGCCCTGAACGAGCAGTACATGCCGCGCGGTGCCGGCGCTGAACTGCCGGCCACCCTGACCGGTGCGGCCGTGGCCATCGCCGACAAGCTCGACACCCTGGTCGGCATCTTCGGCATCGGCATGCTGCCGACCGGCAGCAAAGACCCGTATGCCCTGCGCCGTGCGGCACTGGGCGTGCTGCGGATCCTGATCGAGAAACAACTGGATCTGGACCTCAACGACGCCGTGGCTTTCGCCGTGAACGCCTTCGGTGCCAAGGTCAAGGCTGCCGGCCTGAACGACGCGGTGCTGGAATTCATCTTCGACCGTCTGCGTGCGCGTTACGAAGACGAAGGCGTGGATGTTGCCACCTACCTGTCGGTTCGTGCCCTGAAGCCGGGTTCGGCGCTGGACTTCGACCAGCGTGTGCAGGCGGTTCAAGCCTTCCGCAAACTGCCGGAAGCGGCAGCGCTGGCGGCGGTGAACAAGCGTGTGTCGAACCTGCTGAGCAAAGTCGAAGGCTCGGTGCCGACCGATGTTCAGGCCAAGTACTTCGACAACGCCAACGAGTTCTCGCTGTACTCGGCGATCCAGCAGGCGGACCAGGCTGTACAGCCAATGGCCGCGGCGCGTCAGTACAACGAATCGCTGGCACGCCTGGCCGCCCTGCGCGAGCCGGTCGACGCGTTCTTCGACGCGGTGATGGTCAATGCCGAAGACGCCAATGTGCGGGCCAACCGTTACGCGCTGCTGGCGCGTCTGCGTGGCCTGTTCCTGGGCGTTGCCGACATTTCGCTGCTGGGTTGAGGGATTGCTGTTGAAACTGCTGATTCTCGATCGGGACGGAGTGATCAATTACGACTCCGACGCTTACATCAAGTCGGTAGAGGAGTGGATTCCGCTGCCCGGCTCGATCGAAGCGATTGCGCAGTTGAGCAAGGCCGGCTGGACGGTGGCGGTCGCCACCAACCAGTCGGGCATTGCTCGCGGCTACTACGACCTCGCCACCCTCGATGCCATGCATGCGCGCCTGCGCACGCTAGTGGCGGAGCAGGGCGGTGAAGTCGGGCTGATCGTGTATTGCCCGCATGGGCCTGACGAGGGTTGCGACTGCCGCAAGCCGAAACCCGGCATGCTGAAAACCATCGCGCAGCATTACAACGTGGCGCTGACGAATGTCTGGTTCGTCGGCGACAGCCTTGGTGACCTGGAGGCCGCCAAAGCCGTCGATTCACAGCCCGTTTTGGTAAAGACCGGGAAAGGCGAAAAGACTCTGGGCAAGACCCTTCCGGTCGGCACCCTGATTTTTGACGATCTGGCGGCGATTGCCGCAGAACTTATCCACAACTAGAGTACTTCTGAAGTTCCTGACCAGGGATTGATCGGGAGTGCGCTTGAACAGTCGGGCATCGCCCGTAACGGTAAACGTCGCCATGTCGATACTGCAGGCCATCAGAATCTTCCTCTTTTACCTGCTGCTGGGCACCACCGCTCTGCTGTGGTGCAGCCTGAGCTTTTTTATCGCGCCCTTTCTGCCGTTCAAGGCGCGCTATCGCTTCATCAACGTGTACTGGTGCCGCTGCGCCTTGTGGTTGACCAAGGTGTTCCTCGGTATCCGTTACGAAGTCAAAGGCGCGGAAAACGTGCCTGACCGGCCCTGCGTGATTCAATCGAACCACCAGAGCACCTGGGAGACGTTCTTTCTCTCCGCTTATTTCTCGCCCTTGAGCCAGGTGCTCAAGCGTGAATTGCTGTACGTGCCGTTCTTCGGCTGGGCCATGGCCATGCTGCGGCCGATCGCCATTGATCGTGACAACCCGAAAGCCGCCCTTAAGCAGGTCGCGGCGAAAGGAGACGAGCTGCTCAAGGACAATGTCTGGGTGCTGATCTTCCCTGAAGGCACTCGCGTTCCACACGGCACCATCGGCAAGTTCTCCCGCAGCGGCAGCGCCCTGGCGGTGAATGCGGCACTTCCAGTGCTGCCGATTGCACACAATGCCGGCAAGTTCTGGCCGAAAATCGGCTGGGGCAAAAAACAGGGTGTGATCACCGTGGTCATCGGTGAACCGATGTATGCCGAAGGATCAGGCCCTCGCGCCATCGCCGATCTGAACGACCGGGTACAGGCATGGAACGAGCAGGCTCAACGGGAAATGGGTTCGTTGCCACCGGCACCACAAGCCCCGGCAGCCAGCGATCAAGTGACTGTCTGATTTTTGTGGATAACCTGTGTACGGTTTGTTGGCAATATTCCGAAAACAGCAATTAAGTGACTGATTTTTATATATATTTCTGAATCTGATAAAACACCGTAAAAGGTGCATAAGTTTTTTTCGGAAGTAAGAAAACCGGCTGATATAGCCGGTTTTTTTATGCCTGCTCTTCGGCGATCAGCGGTAGCTCAAGACGGAATGTGGTGCCCTGATCGATGACGCTGACGCATTCGATCCGACCACCATGGTGATCCACCACGGCCTTGACCATCGACAGCCCCAGCCCCACGCCATCGATGCCTTTGGCCGAAGAAAAACGCCGGTATTGAGTGAACAGATCAGGCAGTTCTTCAGCCGCAATACCTTTGCCCTGATCGGTCAGTTCGCAGTGCAGCCAGTCATCGTGGCAACGAATGCGCAACCGGACCGTGGAGCCGACAGGACTGTACTTGATCGCGTTTTCCAGCAGATTGAACAGCGCCCGGGTCAGCAAGCCCTGGTCTGCCAGCACCAGACGTTCCTGGGATTGCTCATCCATATCGTTCAGCAGCTCGATACGCTTCTGCTGGGCGATGGGCAGCGCCTGATCCAGGACGTCCATTACCAGCATCGCAAACAGACTCGGCTGGAACTGATAGGCCTTGGATTCGGCCCGGGCCAGCAATACGAAACCATCAGTCAGCTCCAGTGCTCGACGCACCTGGCGTTCAATCTGCTCGAACAGCGGTGAATCCGTGCCGGCCTGATGCCGGTGGACATCGAGCAGGGCAAGGATTGCCGAATGCGGGGCACGCAAGTCATGGGACAGAAAACGCAGCAGCACGCCGCGCTGCTCTTCGGCGGCACGTTCGGCGCTGAGATCGGTAAGGCTCAGCAGCCAGCCAATCGGCGTATCGCCGTCCACCGGCAACAAGGCTGCGCGTTCCAGGCGCAGGCTGCGCTCCTTGTGGTCACGGAACTCCACCAGAGGCAGTTCGGACAACAGTGGATGCGACGCTGTGGATAAATCCGGATAGCCAAGGCTCGCCAAACGATCGAGGACTTCATCACCGACCAGATCACAGCCAAACAAGTCACGCGCCTTGCGGTTGCCCAACAGGATCTGGCCTTTGGGATCACTGATCAGGGTCGCGACCGGCAGATACTCCAGGCCATCGGCGATGAAGCGACGGGTGTCACGCGTGCGGCTCATGGCCTGTTCGAGGGCCATGATCTGGCCTTGCAGCCGGTCGCCACTGGCAAATTGTGTACGGCGACGTTCGGGGAACACCTTCGGTTCATCGTCCAGCCGTGACAACTCCCAGCCGAAGTAGGTCAGCACGACACTCAGACGTCGCCAGTTCCAGATCAGATAACCGAACAGCATGCCCAGCACTGCCGGCGTCGGGGACCACCAACGCTGAACTTCTGCCAGGCCGGCGCTGGTCAGCAGCACGCCAACCATGCCGATCAGCGTAAGCCAGAGCGCCAGACGCGGTCGCCACAGCAATAATCCCAGCACGATGGCCACCAGCACAGTAGACAGCACTGCACCGCTGACAGGCGCCGGGTCATGCAGATTGATCTGTGCACGCCAGGACAACAATGCAGTCAGCGGCAACAGCACTAGACTTATCCACACCCACTCGCGCACCAGTTGCCGAAACAGGCGTTGAACCTGACTTTGCACACGGCTTTCGTGACGGCGTCGGTTAATCATGGAAAACAGGGCAGGGCGGGTTGAATGGTTTCATAGGCGACAGGTCTGAGGACGTGGACCCGAAGAATCATAGCGGCTCACCCCACGGCGTGCCGCTTACTTTCACTGCTTTGGTCGAACCGCCGGTGTCGACCACCCATTACCCAAGCGACAAGGAATACCGCGTATGCGCGTTGCGATACTGGACGATGAACCCGCCGAACTGCGCCGGGTCGAGCAGACCCTGCAACAAATGGCCGAGGCCGGCGAACAGCCCTGGTCGCTGCACAGCTTCGAACGCGGAGAAGACCTGCTGCGGCAACTGCGCCGGGAAACCTTCGACCTGCTGATCCTCGACTGGCAGCTTCCCGACCTCACCGGGCTGGCGCTGCTGCGCTGGACCCGCGAGCACATGGAAGCGCCGCCAGCGGCCATCATGCTGACCAGTCGCGACGGCGAGAGCGATATCGTCCAGGCGCTGAATGCAGGGGCCGACGACTATGTCAGCAAACCGTTTCGTCCCAACGAGTTGAAGGCTCGTGTCACCGCCGTATTGCGCCGGCACAGCCATCAGCGCCCGACGGTGGCCAATGTCCTGCGTTTCAATGATCTGGTGTTCGACGACGCCGAACTGACCGTTACCCGTGAGGGAAAGCCGATCATGATGACCGAGCGCGAGTATCGGCTTGCTCACTGCTTATTCAGCAACCTGGGCCGGCCGTTGTCACGGGACTATTTATACGAGAGGTTCTGGCCCCATGAAGAAATGGCGTCGTCTCGTCCGCTGGATACCCACATCTATCGCCTGCGTAACAAGCTGGGGCTGACGGCGGATCGAGGTTGGCAGTTGCTGACGATTTATGGGTATGGGTATCGGTTGGAGAGTGTGGCGGCAGGGGAATGAATCGCAGGCAATAAAAAAGGCCAACGCTTTTGCGTTGGCCTTTTCGTTGGCGCCGACCGGGATCAGAAATCCAGGTTCGAAACCGCCAGAGCGTTGCTCTCGATGAAGTCACGGCGAGGTTCGACCGCATCACCCATCAGGGTGTTGAAGATCTGGTCTGCACCAATGGCGTCTTCGATGGTGACTTTCAGCATGCGGCGCACGCTTGGGTCCATGGTGGTTTCCCACAGCTGATCCGGGTTCATCTCGCCCAGACCTTTGTATCGCTGGATGGTGTGGCGCTTGGTGCTTTCGGCCATCAGCCAGTCCAGGGCTTCCTTGAACTCGGTGACCGCTTTCTTGCGCTCGCCACGCTGGATGTACGCGCCTTCGTCGAGCAGGGTGCTCAGTTGAGCGCCGAGGGTGACGACGGTCTTGTAGTCGTTGCTGCCGAAGAAGTCGCGGTTGAAGGTGACGTAGTTCGACAGGCCGTGGGAGATCAGTTCGACCTCTGGCAGCCACACGCCACGTTCGCGGTCTTCACGCAGGCTGGCCTTGTAGACCAGACCCGACTTCTCGACAGTGCGCAGACGGACTTCGTACTGGGCCAGCCAGTCTTGCATCTTCGCGTGGTCGCCGAGCATTTCCAGGCTGACGGCCGGCAGGTAGATGAAGTGCTCGGTCAGCTCCTGCGGGTACAGGCGCGACAGACGCTTGAGGGTCTTCATCACCATGCGGAAGTCATTCACCAGACGTTCCAGCGCTTCACCGGAAATGCCCGGGGCGTCTTCGTTCAGGTGCAGGCTCGCATCTTCCAGGGCCGACTGCGTCATGTACTCTTCCATGGCGTCGTCGTCTTTGATGTATTGCTCTTGCTTGCCTTTCTTGACCTTGTACAGCGGCGGCTGGGCGATGTAGATGTAGCCGCGCTCGATCAGCTCAGGCAACTGACGGAAGAAGAAGGTCAGCAGCAGGGTACGGATGTGCGAACCGTCGACGTCAGCATCGGTCATGATGATGATGTTGTGATAGCGCAGTTTGTCGATGTTGTACTCTTCGCGACCGATACCGCAGCCCAGCGCGGTGATCAGGGTGCCCACTTCCTGGGACGAGATCATCTTGTCGAAACGGGCTTTCTCGACGTTGAGGATCTTGCCCTTCAGCGGCAGGATGGCCTGGGTCTTGCGGTTACGTCCCTGCTTGGCAGAGCCGCCCGCGGAGTCACCTTCCACGAGGTACAGTTCGGACAGCGCCGGATCTTTTTCCTGGCAGTCAGCGAGCTTGCCCGGCAGGCCGGCGATGTCCAGCGCGCCTTTGCGGCGGGTCATCTCACGGGCCTTGCGCGCTGCTTCACGAGCACGGGCGGCGTCGATCATCTTGCCGACGACCAGCTTGGCTTCGTTCGGGTTTTCCAGCAGGAAGTCCGAGAAGTACTTACCCATTTCCTGTTCGACCGCGGTCTTCACTTCGGAAGACACCAGCTTGTCTTTTGTCTGGGAGCTGAACTTCGGATCCGGAACCTTCACCGAAATGATTGCGGTCAGGCCTTCACGGGCGTCGTCACCGGTGGTGGCGACTTTGTGCTTCTTCGCCAGACCTTCCTGCTCGATGTAGTTGTTCAGGTTACGCGTCAGTGCGGAACGGAAGCCCACCAGGTGGGTACCGCCATCGCGCTGCGGAATGTTGTTGGTGAAGCACAACAGGTTCTCGTTGAAGCTGTCGTTCCACTGCAGGGCGATTTCCACGCCGATGCCGTCTTCACGCTGGATGTTGAAGTGGAACACCTGGTTGACCGCAGTCTTGTTGGTGTTCAGGTATTCAACGAACGCACGCAGGCCGCCTTCGTATTTGAACAGTTCTTCCTTGCCGCTGCGCTCGTCCTTGAGGACGATGCCGACACCGGAGTTGAGGAAGGACAGCTCACGAATACGCTTGGCCAGGATGTCCCAGCTGAAGTGAATGTTCTTGAAGGTTTCCTTGGAAGCCTTGAAGTGAATCTGGGTGCCGGTGGTTTCGCTGTCGCCAACGATTGCCATCGGTGCCTGAGGTACGCCGTGGACGTAGGTCTGTTCCCAGATCTTGCCGCTGCGGCGAACGGTCAGGACCAGTTCTTCGGACAGCGCGTTCACAACCGAAACACCTACACCGTGCAGACCGCCGGATACCTTGTAGGAGTTGTCATCGAACTTACCGCCGGCGTGGAGGACGGTCATGATGACCTCGGCGGCGGAAACACCTTCCTCTTTGTGCACATCTACCGGGATGCCACGGCCGTTATCTTTGACGGTGATGGACTCATCCGGGTGGATGATGATGCTGATGTCGTCGCAATGGCCGGCGAGGGCTTCGTCGATCGAGTTGTCGACCACCTCGAACACCATGTGGTGCAGACCGCTGCCATCGTCGGTGTCACCAATGTACATACCGGGACGTTTGCGCACGGCATCCAGGCCTTTCAGCACTTTAATGCTCGATGAGTCGTACGTATTTTCTTCGCTCAATGCCTTCACTCCCGATGGTCGTGGGTCTGGGTGATACGGCCCTGTTCCACGTGGAACAGAGCGACTGGCGTTTCCGTCTGCCAGCCTTCCCTCAATAATTCGTGATCTACACAGGTGATAAAGACCTGGCAGCGTAAGTCTTCCAGCAAGCGGCATAGCGCGCGACGGTGGCTCTCGTCCAGCTCGGACGGCAAGTCATCCACCAGATAAATACACTGGCCGCGTCGGGCCTGGCTCACCAAATGCCCCTGGGCAATACGCAACGCACAGACCACCAGTTTTTGCTGACCCCGGGACAAGATGTCCGCGGCATTATGAGCGCCCAATCTAAGACGCAAGTCAGCGCGCTGCGGTCCGGCCTGGGTATGCCCCATCTGCTGGTCCCGCTGCAGGGATCCGGCAAGCACAGCACTCAATTCCCGATCCTTGTCCCAGCCTCGGTAATAGCTGAGCGTCAAACCTTCGAGCTCAACCAGTTCGCTCAAGGTTTGCTCAAAGACTGGTTTCAAGGCTTTGATGTAAGCGCGGCGGTATTCATCGATTTCAGCGCTGGCCTGGCACAGTTCCCTGTCCCAAACCGCTTGCGAAACGGCGTCAAGTGTACCATGCCGCAGCCAGGAGTTTCTCTGGCGCAAGGCCTTCTGCAAACGCTGCCAGGTGGCCATGAACCGCGGTTCGACGTGGAACACGCCCCAGTCCAGGAACTGTCGGCGGATCTTCGGCGCACCTTCCAGCAGACGGAAGCTGTCGGGGTTGATCAACTGCAGCGGCAGAATTTCCGCCAGTTGCGCGGCGCTGCGGGCGTTCTGACCGTCGATGCGAATCTGGAATTCGCCCTGACGGTCGCGAGATATCCCCAATGCGCTATGGCCACCTTCGGCGAGCTCGACCTGCCCGAAAACGGTACAGGCGAGTTGCTCGTACTGGATGACAGGCAACAGCCGCGTGCTGCGAAACGAACGGGCAAGCCCCAGCAGATGAATGGCTTCCAGAACACTGGTTTTGCCGCTGCCGTTAGCGCCGTAAAGAATGTTGATTCGGGGGGAGGGGGAGAAGGTCACCGGGTGCAGATTGCGCACCGCGGTGACCGAGACGCGACTTAGCGACATCCAGAGTCAGCTGATTACAGACGCATCGGCATGACAACGTAAGCCGAATCGTCGTTATCGGACTCCTGCACCAGCGCACTGCTGTTGGAGTCGGACAGGATCAGGCGAACCTGCTCGGTGGTCATCACGCCCAGCACGTCGAGCAGATAGCTCACGTTGAAGCCGATTTCCAGAGAGCCGCCGTTGTATTCCACGCCTACTTCTTCTTCCGCTTCTTCCTGCTCCGGGTTATTGGCCTGGATTTTCAGCTGACCGCTGGCCAGTTGCAGACGGATACCGCGGTACTTCTCGTTGGACAGAATCGCGGTACGGCTGAACGCTTCGCGCAGCGCCTGGCGATCGCCGAGAACCAGCTTGTCGCCGCCCTTCGGCAGAACGCGCTCGTAGTCAGGGAACTTGCCGTCGACCAGTTTCGAGGTAAAGGTGAATTCGCCGGTGGTCGCGCGGATGTGGTGCTGACCCAGGACGATGCTGACGTTGCCGTCCGGCTCGGTGAGCAGGCGTGCCAGTTCGAGAATACCTTTGCGCGGCACGATCACCTGGTGACGCTCCTGCTGACCGATGTCGGCCTGCATCGAGCACATCGCCAGACGGTGGCCGTCGGTGGCCACTGCACGAATCACACCTGTGGACACTTCCAGCAACATGCCGTTGAGGTAGTAACGCACGTCCTGCTGGGCCATGGCGAAACTGGTGCGCTCGATCAGGCGACGCAGCTTGCTCTGATCCAGGCTGGTAGTCAGCGAGCCCGGGCCTTCTTCCACCGTCGGGAAGTCATTGGCCGGCAGAGTCGACAGAGTGAAGCGGCTACGGCCGGCCTTCACTACCAGCTTCTGCTCGTCGACCTTGATGTCGATCAACGCATCGTTCGGCAAGCTCTTGCAGATATCCATCAGCTTGCGCGCAGGCACGGTGATGGAACCTGTTTCAGCCGGCTCCTCGAGCTGCACGCGACCGACCAGCTCGACTTCCAGATCGGTACCGGTCAGCGACAGCTGCTGGCCATCGACGACCAACAGCACGTTGGACAGTACCGGCAAGGTCTGTCGGCGCTCGACGACGCCTGCGACCAGTTGCAGGGGTTTCAACAGGGCTTCGCGTTGAATGGTGAAATGCATGGTCTAGTCCCTTGCCTTAATAAGCTGCGCTGGTGTTCATCAAGTGGTCAGAGTACGCAGCAGGTTCTTGTAGTCCTCGCGGATGTCCGCGTCGGATTCCTTAAGTTCGTTGATCTTGCGGCAGGCGTGCAACACCGTCGTATGGTCGCGACCGCCAAACACATCGCCGATTTCCGGCAGGCTGTGGTTGGTCAGTTCCTTGGACAGAGCCATGGCGACCTGACGCGGGCGAGCGACCGAGCGCGAACGGCGCTTGGACAGCAAGTCGGAGATCTTGATCTTGTAGTACTCGGCGACGGTGCGCTGAATGTTATCCACAGAGACCAGTTTGTCCTGCAACGCCAACAGGTCCTTCAGGGATTCGCGAATCAGCTCGATGGTGATATCGCGGCCCATGAAGTGCGAGTGGGCGATCACGCGTTTCAGCGCGCCTTCCAGCTCACGGACGTTGGAGCGAATACGCTGGGCAATGAAGAACGCCGCATCGTGTGGCAACTCGACTTTGGCCTGGTCAGCCTTCTTCATCAAGATGGCTACGCGGGTTTCCAGCTCCGGCGGCTCGACGGCGACCGTCAGGCCCCAGCCGAAGCGGGATTTCAGGCGTTCTTCAAGGCCCTCGATTTCCTTCGGATAGCGGTCACTGGTGAGAATGACCTGCTGGCCACCTTCAAGCAGGGCGTTGAAGGTGTGGAAAAACTCTTCCTGGGAACGTTCCTTGCGAGCGAAGAACTGAATGTCGTCGATCAGCAGGGCGTCCACCGAACGGTAGAACCGCTTGAACTCGTTGATCGCGTTCAGTTGCAGCGCCTTGACCATGTCGGCCACGAAACGCTCGGAATGCAGGTACACGACCTTGGCATTCGGATTCTTCTTTAATAGATGGTTACCCACCGCGTGCATCAAGTGCGTTTTACCCAGACCGACACCGCCATAAAGGAAGAGCGGGTTGTAGCCGTGCTTGGGGTTGTCTGCCACTTGCCAGGCCGCAGCGCGGGCGAGCTGGTTGGATTTACCTTCGACGAAGTTTTCGAAGGTAAAGGTGCGGTTCAGGTAGCTGGTGTGCTTGAGCGCGCCTTCGACCTGCACGGTGCGTTGTTCGGCACGCACTGGCGCTTGCTGCGAAGCCGCACCGGCCATCGGATCGAAGCTGTCGCGGGACGGCTCTTCGCTGACTTCCTCGGTTTTCTGCGTCGCACGCTTGGCCGGGGTTGGAGCTGGCGCTGGTGCCGGAGCGCTGACAGGTGCCGCATTCGCCTGGGCCAAAGATGCGGCAGCGGCGGCCAACGGTGCATTCGGCGCAGCGCGCGGCGCAGAGCTGCGCTTGCTGCCTATTAATAAGGAGAGCGACGGCGCGAGGCCATTGCCATGCTCATCCAGCAGTTCAAGGACGCGCCCCAGGTACTTTTCGTTGACCCAGTCCAGAACAAAACGGTTCGGTGCGTAGACACGCAACTCGTCGCCTTCGGCTTCGACCTGTAATGGACGGATCCAGGTGTTGAATTGTTGGGCTGGCAGCTCTTCGCGCAAAAGCTCCACGCACTGCTGCCAAAGTTCCACTGACACGGAAATCCCCTAAGTTGAAAGCCGGTGAGGCAAAAACAAGCGGCCATTGTAGCGGCGGGACGTTCACTTATCCACATGCAGGTTGCCCGGTGGACATGATTTATCAATGCCTTAACCGGTGAAAAAGCGACCGACGGTGTGTGAATAAGCTCTGTGGATAACCGTAGCTGAGGGCACTGGACAACTGGGGGCGAAACCCGGTGGACAAGTCGCCTGTGGATAACAGCGCTTTCCACACACAGGTTATCCGATAGCGCAGCACAGGCTGAACACGGTTTTCCACCGTAGTTGTCATTCTCTGTACATCACGTCGAACAAGGCCTAAGAGCAGTTATCCACAGAAATTGGCGAGCCTAGCTTTTACAAGCTTTACAGAAAAGCTTTAAATAATTCCCTTCTTTATTTTTATGTCTGGCAGACAAGGTTTCGATCCTGGAGGCATCAGAGATCTATTTATAAGGAAACGTTGGTTGGAAATTGACCTATTGCCTTGCTTTCTCTAGAATCCCCGGTCTCTTAAAACGGGGGCCATTCCGGCCCGTTGTGGACGAACCAGGTAACACGACATGAAACGTACTTTCCAACCAAGCACTATCAAACGCGCTCGTACCCACGGTTTCCGTGCTCGCATGGCTACCAAGAACGGTCGTGCCGTACTGTCGCGTCGTCGCGCCAAAGGCCGCGCACGTCTGGCAGTTTGATAATCCGGCACTGGAGGTGAGTCAGGACTTCAGTCGGGAAAAGCGTCTGCTTACTCCCCGGCATTTCAAGGCAGTCTTTGACTCCCCTACCGGCAAGGTTCCGGGGAAAAATCTCCTGCTCCTTGCACGCAACAACGATCTCGATCACCCCCGTCTCGGACTGGTTATCGGGAAAAAGAGCGTAAAGCTCTCCGTTGAGCGCAATCGCCTCAAACGTCTGATGCGCGAATCGTTTCGCCTGCACCAGGATTCACTGGTCGGCTGGGACATCGTTATCGTCGCGCGCAAAGGTTTGGGGGACGTAGAAAACCCCGAATTGATTCAGCATTTCGGCAAGCTCTGGAAGCGTCTGGCACGCAACAAGCCGGTACCAGCAGTCAAAACCGAAACTGTAGGGGTAGACAGTCCAGATGCGTAAACTGGCACTCGTTCCGATCCAGTTTTACCGCTACGCCATTAGTCCCTTGATGGCCAGTCACTGTCGTTTCTACCCCAGTTGTTCTTGCTACGCGTATGAAGCCATCGAAAATCATGGCCTTCTGCGCGGTGGCTGGCTGACCTTTCGTCGTTTAGGTCGCTGTCATCCGTGGAATCCCGGTGGTTATGACCCGGTTCCACCTATCCCTACCTCCCGTTCTTCTTCGATGGCCGAGTAATCATGGATATCAAACGCACGATCCTGATCGTCGCCCTGGCAATCGTGTCCTACGTCATGGTTCTTAAATGGAACCAGGACTATGGTCAGGCTGCCCTGCCGACTCAGAATGTTGCTTCCAGTACGACTACATCCGGTTTGCCGGACACCGCCACTGGCAATAACGCTGCAGCCAGTGACGATATTCCGCGCGCCGCAAGCGATACCAGCGCACCTGCCGAAACGCCGGTCGCCGCCAGCAAGGATCTGATCCAGATCAAAACCGACGTGCTCGATCTGGCGATCGATCCACAGGGTGGCGATGTTGCTCAACTGACCTTGCCGCTGTATCCACGTCGTCAGGATCGTCCGGACGTTCCGTTCCAGCTGTTCGACAACGGCGGCGAGCGTATTTATCTGGCGCAAAGCGGTCTGATCGGCACCAACGGTCCGGACGCCAGCCCGGCCGGTCGCCCGATCTACTCCTCGGAGAAGAAGACTTATCAACTGGCTGACGGTCAGGACCAATTGGTCGTCGACCTCAAGTTCAGCAAGGACGGCGTCAACTACATCAAGCGTTTCACCCTGAAACGTGGCCTGTATGACGTGACCGTCACTTATCTGATCGACAACCAGAGCGCTCAGCCTTGGTCCGGTTCGATGTTTGCCCAGCTGAAACGCGATGCAAGCGCCGATCCTTCGTCGACCACTGCGACTGGCACCGCGACTTACCTGGGCGCCGCCCTGTGGACAAGTTCCGAGCCGTACAAGAAAGTGTCCATGAAAGACATGGACAAAGGTCAGCTCAAGGAAACCGTTACCGGTGGCTGGGTAGCCTGGCTGCAACACTATTTTGTGACTGCATGGGTTGCTCCGAAGGGCGAAAACAACATCGTCCAGACCCGCAAAGACAGCAAAGGCAACTACATCATCGGTTACACCGGTCCTTCGCTGACCGCTGCACCGGGTGCGAAAGTCGAGACCAGTGCTGTTCTGTACGCTGGCCCGAAAAGCCAGGCTGTACTGAAAGAGTTGTCCCCAGGTCTGGAACTGACTGTCGACTACGGCATTCTGTGGTTCATTGCCCAGCCGATCTTCTGGCTGCTGCAACATATCCACGCCATTGTCGGCAACTGGGGCTGGTCGATCATCTTCCTGACCATGCTGATCAAAGGGATCTTCTTCCCGCTGTCGGCCGCCAGTTACAAGTCGATGGCCCGCATGCGCGCCGTGGCTCCGAAACTGGCTGCACTGAAAGAACAACATGGCGATGACCGGCAGAAAATGTCGCAAGCCATGATGGAGCTGTACAAGAAAGAGAAGATCAATCCGCTGGGTGGCTGCTTGCCGATCCTCGTGCAGATGCCGGTTTTCCTTTCGCTGTACTGGGTTCTGCTGGAAAGCGTTGAAATGCGCCAAGCGCCGTTCATGCTGTGGATTACTGACCTGTCGATCAAGGATCCGTTCTTCATCCTGCCGATCATCATGGGCGCGACCATGTTCATCCAGCAGCGTCTGAACCCGACTCCTCCGGATCCGATGCAGGCGAAGGTCATGAAAATGATGCCGATCATCTTCACCTTCTTCTTCCTGTGGTTCCCGGCTGGTCTGGTGCTGTACTGGGTTGTGAACAACTGCCTGTCGATTGCCCAACAGTGGTACATCACGCGTAAGATCGAAGCGGCGACGAAAAAAGCCGAGGCGTAACTTACTCTGTGGATAACACCACTCAAAACGCCCCCTAGTGGGGCGTTTTGCTATCTGCCATTTTTGTCTGGATACCGGTTTATGAGCGCACCTCGTGAAACCATCGCAGCCGTCGCTACCGCCCAGGGCCGTGGCGGCGTGGGCATCGTTCGAATTTCCGGGCCGCTGGCCAGCGTGGCGGCCAAGGCCATCAGCGGCCGCGAGCTGAAACCCCGATTTGCCCACTACGGCCCGTTCTTCAGTGACGATCAACAGGTGCTGGATGAAGGTCTGGCACTGTATTTCCCAGGGCCGAACTCGTTCACTGGCGAAGATGTGCTGGAACTGCAGGGCCATGGTGGCCCGATCGTTCTGGACATGTTGCTCAAACGTTGTCTGGAACTGGGTTGCCGTCTGGCCCGTCCGGGGGAATTCAGCGAGCGCGCCTTCCTCAATGACAAACTCGACCTGGCCCAGGCCGAAGCCATTGCCGACCTGATCGAAGCCAGTTCTGCACAGGCTGCACGCAATGCTTTGCGTTCCTTGCAGGGCGCGTTTTCCCAGCGTGTGCATAACCTCACCGAACAATTGATCGGTCTGAGGATTTACGTCGAGGCAGCCATCGATTTCCCGGAAGAAGAGATCGACTTCCTCGCCGATGGCCATGTATTGAGCATGCTCGACAAGGTACGCGACGAGTTATCCACCGTACTACGTGAAGCCGGGCAGGGTGCGCTGCTGCGTGATGGCATGACAGTGGTGATTGCCGGTCGTCCGAATGCCGGCAAGTCGAGTCTGCTCAACGCATTGGCCGGTCGAGAAGCCGCCATCGTGACGGAAATCGCCGGCACGACCCGGGATATCTTGCGCGAACATATCCACATCGACGGCATGCCGCTGCATGTCGTAGACACCGCCGGATTGCGCGATACCGACGACCATGTGGAAAAAATCGGTGTCGAACGTGCGTTGAAAGCCATTGGCGAAGCCGATCGTGTGCTGTTGGTGGTCGATGCCACGGCGCCGGAAGCTGAAGATCCTTTCGCGTTATGGCCTGAATTCCTTGAGACCCGACCTGATCCGGCAAAGGTCACCCTGATACGCAATAAAGCGGATCTCACCGGTGAAGCGATTGCCCTGGAAGTCAGCGACGATGGCCATGTAACCATCAGCCTGAGCGCCAAGGCTGCCGGCGAAGGCCTGGATCTGCTGCGCGATCACCTCAAGGCCTGCATGGGTTACGAGCAGACCTCGGAAAGCAGCTTCAGCGCACGCCGCCGCCACCTGGAAGCACTGCGTCATGCCAGCGCGGCCCTGGAACACGGTCGTGCACAGCTGACTCTGGCGGGTGCCGGTGAACTGTTGGCAGAAGATCTGCGTCAGGCTCAGCAGTCTCTCGGGGAAATTACCGGGGCGTTCAGCTCCGATGATCTGCTGGGGCGCATCTTTTCAAGCTTCTGCATCGGTAAATAACCCTTCCGTTGTCCACAGGCAGGTCCATTCGCGACCTGTCTGTTTCTCCTTTTCGCATTCCTTCCCTTCCAGTGCCGGGCAGATTCCTTCTCCCTGAGCGGATTTCCCCTGTCCGCTGCATGCTCATTCATCCGATTTCTGTGGATTAAGCCCTGTGAATAACTGCCGCTGAGGGCAGTTGATAACAGGGCCCGAAAACTGAACATAACTGCCTCTGTGGATAACAGGCCCATTCATCCACAGGCTTACACCGGTTATCCAAGGGCCTCATGGCCACATGGGCACAGGGTTTTGAATCTCTGTACATATTGAAAACTAAGGTCTGTAGCAATCTATCCACAGAAAGCGTGGGCAGTAAGAATAAGCTTTAAAACAAAGGTTTTATAAATTTCTCTCTTTTTTATTCTTTTAACCCCGAGTTCTCCACAGCTGGTTAAATTTTGTGCAAAGGGTTCTTTAGGAAGGGCGAAGTCCCTATACTTGTCGACCAGGTCCAGAAACCTGATCTCAAACTATTCCTGAATTACCTACTTAAGCAGGCACGAGGTGCGTGGTGGATTTCCCTTCCCGTTTTGAAGTGATCGTCATCGGCGGCGGTCATGCCGGTACCGAGGCAGCACTGGCCTCAGCACGCATGGGTGCAAAAACCCTTCTGCTGACGCATAACGTGGAAACCCTCGGTGCCATGAGTTGCAACCCGGCCATCGGTGGCATCGGCAAAAGCCATCTGGTCAAGGAAATCGACGCCCTCGGCGGCGCGATGGCCATGGCCACCGATCTGGGCGGCATCCAGTTTCGCGTGTTGAACAGCCGTAAAGGCCCGGCCGTACGTGCAACCCGTGCACAAGCCGACCGGATTCTTTACAAGGCGGCTGTCCGCGAAATCCTGGAAAACCAGCCGAACCTGTGGATATTTCAACAGGCCGCCGACGATCTGATCGTCGAGCAGGAACAAGTACGCGGTGTTGTCACGCAAATGGGTCTGCGTTTCTTCGCTGATTCCGTGGTGTTGACCACCGGTACCTTCCTGGGCGGACTTATCCACATCGGTTTGCAGAATTTTTCCGGCGGACGCGCCGGTGATCCGCCGTCGATTGCCCTGGCGCATCGTCTGCGTGAACTGCCCCTTCGTGTCGGTCGCCTGAAAACCGGTACGCCACCGCGTATCGACGGCAAGTCTGTGGATTTCTCGGTGATGACCGAGCAACCAGGTGATACGCCGATCCCGGTGATGTCGTTCATGGGCAACAAGGAACAGCATCCACGTCAGGTCAGCTGCTGGATTACTCACACCAACGCCCGTACCCACGAAATCATCGCGGCGAACCTCGACCGTTCGCCGATGTATTCCGCTGCCGGCGAGATCGAAGGCATTGGTCCGCGCTATTGCCCGTCCATCGAAGACAAGATTCATCGCTTTGCCGACAAGGAAAGCCATCAGGTGTTCATCGAGCCGGAAGGCCTGACCACCCATGAGCTGTATCCGAACGGGATATCCACAAGCCTGCCGTTCGACGTGCAATTGCAGATCGTGCAATCGATTCGCGGCATGGAAAACGCGCACATCGTGCGTCCGGGTTATGCGATCGAGTACGACTACTTCGACCCGCGCGACCTGAAGTACAGCCTGGAAACCAAAGTCATCGGCGGTCTGTTCTTCGCTGGCCAGATCAACGGCACCACCGGTTACGAAGAGGCCGGCGCCCAGGGTTTGCTGGCTGGCGCGAATGCCGCATTGCGTGCCAAAGGCAAAGAAGCCTGGTGCCCGCGTCGCGATGAAGCGTACATCGGGGTATTGGTCGACGACCTGATCACCCTCGGAACCCAAGAGCCGTACCGCATGTTCACTTCCCGTGCCGAGTACCGCCTGATCCTGCGTGAGGACAACGCCGACCTGCGTCTGACCGAAAAAGGTCGCGAACTGGGTCTGGTCGATGACGCGCGCTGGGCGGCGTTCTGCAAGAAGCGCGAAAACATCGAACTCGAAGAGCAGCGCCTGAAAAGCACCTGGGTTCGCCCGGGCACCCAGCAGGGCGATGCAATTGCAGAAAAATTCGGCACGCCGCTGACTCACGAATACAACCTGCTCAATCTCTTGAGCCGTCCGGAAATCGACTACGCTGGTCTGGTCGAAGTGACCGGGCAGGGCGCGGAAGATCCACAGGTCGCCGAGCAGGTCGAGATCAAGACCAAATACGCTGGTTACATTGACCGTCAACAGGACGAAATCGCCCGTCTGCGCGCAAGCGAAGACACGAAACTGCCTGTGGATATCGATTACACCAACATTTCCGGTCTCTCCAAGGAGATCCAGAGCAAGCTGGGTGCCACGCGTCCCGAGACGCTGGGCCAGGCTTCGCGGATCCCGGGTGTGACCCCGGCAGCGATTTCGCTGTTGATGATTCATTTGAAAAAACGCGGCGCGGGCCGTCAGTTGGAGCAAAGCGCTTGAGTTCTAAGGTCACTTCGCAACACGCCGAAGAGTTATCCACAGGAGCCCGCGAGCTCGGTGTCAATCTCACTGAAACCCAGCACGAATTGCTGCTGGGTTATCTGGCCCTGTTGATCAAATGGAACCAGGCCTACAACCTGACCGCCGTTCGTGATCCGGACGAAATGGTTTCCCGTCACTTGCTCGATAGTCTCAGCGTGATGTCGTTCATCGAAAACGGCCGCTGGCTGGATGTCGGCAGCGGTGGCGGCATGCCGGGGATCCCTCTGGCGATCCTGTATCCGGACTCGCAAGTGACTTGCCTGGACAGCAACGGCAAGAAAACCCGCTTCCTGACCCAGGTCAAACTCGAACTCAAACTGGACAACCTGCAAGTTATCCACAGTCGCGTCGAAGCGTTCCAGCCTGCACAGCCATTCAACGGGATCATTTCCCGGGCATTCAGCAGCATGGAGAACTTCACCAACTGGACTCGCCACCTCGGCGATGCCGATACGCGCTGGCTGGCAATGAAGGGCGTCCATCCGGCCGATGAGCTGGTAGCATTGCCGGCAGACTTCAAACTCGATAGCGAACACGCCCTGGCCGTACCCGGTTGCCAAGGCCAACGCCATCTGCTGATACTGCGCCGCACGGCATGATTGGGAACACAAGCAAGAATGGCTAAGGTATTCGCGATAGCGAACCAGAAGGGTGGTGTGGGCAAGACCACCACCTGCATCAACCTCGCAGCATCCCTGGTCGCGACCAAGCGCCGGGTGCTGTTGATCGATCTCGATCCACAGGGCAACGCCACCATGGGTAGCGGTGTGGATAAACATGGCCTGGAAAACTCGGTCTACGACCTGCTGATCGGTGAATGCGATCTGGCCCAGGCCATGCACTTCTCGGAACACGGCGGTTATCAACTGCTGCCGGCCAACCGCGACCTGACGGCGGCCGAAGTAGTGCTGCTGGAAATGCAGATGAAGGAAAGCCGTCTGCGCAGCGCGCTGGCGCCGATCCGTGAAAACTACGATTACATCCTGATCGACTGCCCGCCGTCGCTGTCGATGCTCACACTGAACGCACTGGTCGCGGCTGACGGGGTGATTATCCCCATGCAGTGCGAGTACTTTGCGCTCGAAGGTTTGAGCGACCTTGTGGATAACATCAAGCGCATCGCCGAACTGCTGAACCCGAACCTGAAAGTCGAAGGCTTGCTGCGGACCATGTACGACCCGCGCCTGAGCCTGATGAACGACGTATCGGCCCAGCTCAAGGAACACTTCGGCGATCAGCTGTACGACACCGTCATCCCGCGCAACATCCGTCTGGCCGAAGCCCCGAGCTACGGCATGCCGGCGCTGGCCTACGACAAGCAATCGCGTGGCGCGCTGGCCTATCTGGCCCTGGCGGGCGAGATGGTTCGCCGTCAGCGCAAAAATTCACGCATCGCCGCTGCCCAGCCAACTTAAGGAATCCCCATGGCCGTCAAGAAACGAGGTCTCGGACGAGGACTGGATGCACTGCTGAGCGGTCCGACTGTCAGCTCGCTGGAAGAACAGGCAGCGCAGGCTGACAGCCGTGAGTTGCAGCACCTGCCGCTGGACCTGCTGCAGCGCGGCAAGTACCAGCCACGCCGGGACATGGATCCCCAGGCGCTGGAAGAGCTGGCGCAGTCGATCAAGACTCAAGGCGTGATGCAGCCGATCGTGGTTCGCCCGATTGGTGGCGGTCGCTTTGAAATCATCGCCGGTGAGCGGCGCTGGCGTGCCAGCCAGCAGGCCGGGCAGGAAACCATTCCGGCCATGGTCCGTGATGTGCCGGATGAAACCGCGATCGCCATTGCGCTGATCGAGAACATCCAGCGCGAAGACCTGAACCCGATCGAGGAAGCGGTGGCCCTGCAGCGTTTGCAGCAGGAATTCCAGCTCACTCAGCAACAGGTGGCCGAGGCTGTGGGTAAGTCCCGCGTCACGGTGGCCAACCTGTTGCGCCTGATTGCGCTGCCGGAAGTCATCAAGACCATGCTGTCTCACGGTGACCTGGAAATGGGCCATGCCCGTGCATTGCTCGGTCTGCCGGACAATCAGCAGGTGGAAGGGGCGCGACATGTTGTCGCACGCGGTCTTACCGTGCGCCAGACTGAGGCACTGGTTCGCCAGTGGTTGAGTGGCAAACCCGAGCCTGTCGAACCTGCCAAACCGGACCCGGATATTGCCCGCCTAGAGCAGCGTCTGGCCGAGCGCCTAGGCTCTGCGGTGCAGATCCGCCACGGGAAGAAGGGAAAGGGTCAGTTGGTGATCGGTTACAACTCCCTCGATGAGCTTCAGGGTGTGCTTGCACACATCCGCTGAAACAATTCCTCTTGTAGCGCGCAGTCGGAAATCACTACCTGACAGTTGAATAGGGGCAGAACCGCCCCTATACTCTGCGCGCATTTTGTCGGCACAAATTATGCCAAGTTATTGAATTTTGGCAGCCGACCATTGGAGAGCAATAGTGATGGAAACCCGCAAGCCAAACCGCCTGCCGTTCCATCGCCTGGCGGTTTTTCCGGTGTTGATGGCTCAATTTGTCATTTTGCTCATTGCCGCTTTGGCGCTCTGGCAATGGCACGGAGTCGTTGCCGGATACTCGGGACTTTGCGGAGGCCTGATAGCCTTGCTGCCCAATGTTTATTTCGCTCACAAGGCATTTCGGTTTTCCGGCGCCCGAGCAGCCCAGTCCATCGTCCGGTCTTTCTATGCCGGCGAGGCAGGCAAACTGATTTTGACGGCAGTGCTTTTTGCACTGGTGTTTGCAGGTGTGAAGCCACTGGCGCCGATCGCTGTATTCGGCGCCTTCGTGCTGACTCAGTCGGTCAGCTGGTTCGCTCCCCTGCTGATGAGAACAAGACTTTCGAGACCTTAGGGCGTTTGAGGCAACCATGGCAGAAACAACCGCTTCGGGCTATATCCAGCACCACTTGCAGAACCTGACCTTCGGTCAGCTACCCAACGGCGGCTGGGGCTTTGCCCACACCGCAGCAGAAGCCAAGGAAATGGGCTTCTGGGCTTTCCACGTCGATACCCTCGGCTGGTCGGTCGCACTGGGTCTGATCTTCGTCATTCTTTTCCGCATGGCGGCCAAGAAGGCGACTTCCGGTCAGCCAGGTGCACTGCAGAACTTCGTTGAAGTCCTGGTCGAATTCGTCGATGGCAGCGTGAAAGACAGCTTCCATGGCCGTAGCCCGGTGATCGCACCGCTGGCACTGACCATCTTCGTCTGGGTGTTCCTGATGAACGCCGTCGACCTGGTACCGGTCGACTGGATTCCTCAGCTGGCCATCCTGATCTCCGGCGACCACCACATCCCGTTCCGTGCCGTGTCGACCACCGACCCGAACGCGACCCTGGGCATGGCGTTCTCGGTTTTCGCACTGATCATTTTCTATAGCATCAAAGTCAAGGGCCTCGGCGGCTTCATCGGCGAGCTGACCCTGCACCCGTTCGGCAGCAAGAACATCTTCGTTCAGGCGCTGCTGATCCCGGTGAACTTCCTGCTGGAATTCGTGACCCTGATCGCCAAACCGATCTCTCTGGCTCTGCGTCTGTTCGGCAACATGTATGCCGGCGAGCTGGTGTTCATCCTGATCGCTGTGATGTTCGGCAGCGGCCTGCTCTGGCTCAGCGGCCTGGGCGTTGTCCTGCAGTGGGCGTGGGCTGTGTTCCACATCCTGATCATCACCCTGCAGGCGTTCATCTTCATGATGCTGACCATCGTCTACCTGTCGATGGCGCACGAAGAAAACCATTAAGACCGGTCTCGACCAGTCTGATGTCCTTCCCGGTAACACGGGGAGGGGCTCCTCACGGGGCACCATGAAACGATTTGTTTTACCGCTTTAATCTAAAAAACCTAAACCATACGACGTAAAAGTCGGGAGGAAAGATGGAAACTGTAGTTGGTCTAACCGCTATCGCTGTTGCACTGTTGATCGGCCTGGGCGCACTGGGTACCGCAATTGGTTTCGGCCTGCTGGGCGGCAAGTTCCTGGAAGGCGCAGCGCGTCAGCCAGAAATGGTTCCAATGCTGCAAGTTAAAATGTTCATCGTTGCCGGTCTGCTCGACGCCGTAACCATGATCGGTGTTGGTATCGCTCTGTTCTTCACCTTTGCGAACCCGTTCGTTGGTCAAATCGCTGGCTAATCATTCGGATTTTCCGAGTGATTTGGTGTGATGGACAACGTAACTGCGAGGTGTTGGCGTGAACATTAATGCGACCCTGATTGGCCAGTCCGTTGCGTTCCTGATTTTTGTACTGTTCTGCATGAAGTTCGTATGGCCTCCGGTCATCGCAGCTCTGCACGAACGTCAAAAGAAGATCGCTGATGGTCTGGACGCTGCCAGCCGTGCAGCTCGCGACCTGGAGTTGGCCCAAGAGAAAGCGGGTCAGCAACTGCGCGAAGCGAAAGCTCAGGCAGCTGAAATCATCGAGCAAGCCAAGAAACGCGGTAACCAGATTGTCGAAGAGGCCGTTGAAAAGGCCCGTGTCGACGCTGACCGTGTGAAGGTTCAGGCTCAAGCCGAGATCGAACAGGAACTGAACAGTGTCAAAGACAAGCTGCGCGCCCAAGTGGGCTTGCTGGCTGTCGGCGGCGCCGAGAAGATCCTGGGTGCCACAATCGATCAAAACGCGCACGCAGAGCTGGTTAACCAACTGGCTGCTGAAATCTAAGCGAGGGCGATCATGGCAGAACTGACCACGTTGGCCCGACCTTACGCTAAGGCGGCCTTCGAGCACGCTCAGGCCCACCAGCAACTGGCCAATTGGTCAGCCATGCTCGGCCTGGCTGCAGCGGTGTCGCAAGACGACACCATGCAGCGCGTGCTCAAGGCCCCGCGACTGACGAGCGCAGAAAAGGCCGCCACGTTCATTGACGTGTGCGGCGACAAGTTTGATGCCAAGGCACAGAACTTCATCAATGTCGTTGCCGAAAACGACCGTCTCCCGCTTCTGCCGGAGATCGCTGCTCTTTTCGACCTGTACAAGGCCGAACAAGAGAAATCGGTAGACGTTGAAGTGACCAGTGCTTTTGCATTGAACCAAGAACAGCAAGACAAACTCGCCAAGGTTCTCAGTGCACGACTCAACCGGGAAGTGCGCCTGCAAGTTGCGGAGGATGCTGCCCTTATAGGTGGTGTCGTTATCCGCGCCGGCGACCTGGTTATCGATGGCTCGATTCGCGGCAAAATCGCGAAACTTGCCGAAGCATTGAAATCTTGAGTTTGAAGGGGCAGCAGAGCAATGCAGCAACTCAATCCTTCCGAAATAAGTGAAATTATCAAGGGCCGCATCGAAAAGCTCGATGTGACCTCCCAAGCCCGTAACGAAGGCACTGTCGTCAGCGTATCTGACGGTATCGTGCGGATTCACGGTCTGGCCGACGTCATGTACGGCGAGATGATCGAGTTTCCGGGCGGCGTCTACGGTATGGCCCTCAACCTGGAGCAAGACTCCGTAGGTGCCGTTGTACTGGGCGCATACACGACTCTGGCTGAAGGCATGAGCGCCAAGTGCACCGGCCGCATCCTCGAAGTTCCGGTTGGTAAGGAACTGCTGGGTCGCGTTGTCGACGCACTGGGTAACCCTGTTGACGGCAAAGGTCCACTGGGCAACACCGAGACCGACGCGGTCGAGAAAGTTGCTCCGGGCGTGATCTGGCGTAAGTCGGTAGACCAGCCTGTACAGACTGGCTACAAGGCTGTCGATGCCATGATCCCTGTCGGCCGTGGCCAGCGTGAGCTGATCATCGGTGACCGTCAGATCGGCAAGACCGCTCTGGCGATCGACGCGATCATCAATCAGAAAGACAGCGGCATTTTCTGCGTCTACGTGGCAATCGGTCAGAAGCAATCGACCATCGCCAACGTGGTTCGCAAGCTGGAAGAAAACGGTGCACTGGCTAACACCATCATCGTTGCAGCGAGCGCTTCGGAATCTGCAGCACTGCAGTTCCTGGCTCCGTACTCCGGTTGCACCATGGGCGAATTCTTCCGTGACCGCGGTGAAGACGCGCTGATCGTTTATGACGATCTGTCCAAGCAAGCAGTGGCTTACCGCCAGATTTCCCTGCTGCTGCGCCGTCCACCAGGCCGTGAAGCTTACCCAGGCGACGTGTTCTATCTCCACTCCCGTCTGCTGGAGCGCGCATCCCGCGTTTCGGAAGAGTACGTAGAGAAGTTCACCAACGGCGCAGTGACCGGCAAAACCGGTTCCCTGACCGCACTGCCGATCATCGAAACCCAGGCTGGCGACGTTTCCGCGTTCGTTCCGACCAACGTGATTTCCATCACCGACGGTCAGATCTTCCTGGAATCGGCGATGTTCAACTCGGGCATCCGCCCTGCAGTGAACGCCGGTGTTTCGGTATCCCGTGTGGGTGGTGCCGCTCAGACCAAGATCATCAAGAAGCTGTCCGGTGGTATCCGTACCGCTCTGGCTCAGTACCGTGAACTGGCGGCATTCGCCCAGTTCGCTTCTGACCTGGACGAAGCGACCCGCAAGCAACTTGAGCATGGTCAGCGCGTTACCGAGCTGATGAAGCAGAAGCAATACGCACCTATGTCGATCGCCGACATGGCGCTGTCGCTGTATGCCGCTGAGCGTGGGTTCCTGACTGACATTGAAATCGCCAAGATCGGCAGCTTCGAACAAGCGCTGATTGCTTTCTTCAACCGCGATCACGCCGACTTGATGGCGAAGATCAACGTTAAAGGTGACTTCAATGACGAAATCGACGCTGGCCTGAAAGCCGGTATCGAGAAGTTCAAGGCCACCCAAACCTGGTAAGCCGCAGCGGGAGCCGCAAGGCTCCCGCTTGCTAACCTGATAGGTGTTACATGGCAGGCGCAAAAGAGATTCGCAGTAAGATTGCGAGCATCAAAAGCACGCAAAAAATTACCAGCGCCATGGAAAAAGTGGCGGTCAGCAAAATGCGCAAGGCACAAATGCGCATGGCTGCTAGCCGTCCTTATGCGGAGCGTATCCGCCAGGTAATTGGGCATCTGGCCAACGCCAACCCGGAATACCGCCATCCGTTCATGATCGACCGCGCCATCAAGCGCGTTGGTTATGTCGTGGTGAGCAGTGACCGTGGTCTGTGCGGCGGCTTGAACACCAACCTGTTCAAGGCCCTGGTCAAGGACATGGCGGTAAACCGCGAAAACGGCGTCGAGATTGATCTGTGTGTCGTTGGTAGCAAGGGTGCGGCCTTTTTCCGCAACTTCGGCGGTAACGTCGTTGCAGCTATCAGCCACCTGGGTGAAGAGCCGTCGATCAATGATCTGATCGGCAGCGTCAAGGTGATGCTGGATGCCTATCTGGACGGCCGTATTGACCGCCTGTCCGTGGTATCCAACAAGTTCATCAACACCATGACGCAACAGCCTACCGTGGAGCAGTTGATTCCGCTGGTAGCGACCCCGGATCAGGATCTCAAGCACCACTGGGACTACCTCTACGAACCAGACGCCAAAGAGCTGCTTGACGGCTTGATGGTGCGTTACGTGGAGTCGCAGGTGTACCAGGCGGTGGTCGAGAACAACGCGGCCGAACAAGCTGCGCGGATGATCGCGATGAAGAACGCTACCGACAACGCCGGTGATTTGATCAGCGATTTGCAGCTGATCTACAACAAGGCGCGTCAGGCTGCGATCACCCAAGAGATCTCGGAAATCGTCGGCGGCGCTGCCGCGGTTTAACGGTTCAAATATTCAGAGGATCCAGCTATGAGTAGCGGACGTATCGTTCAAATCATCGGCGCCGTTATCGACGTGGAATTTCCACGCGACAGCGTACCGAGCATCTACGACGCCTTGAAGGTTCAAGGCGCCGAAACCACTCTGGAAGTTCAGCAGCAGCTGGGCGACGGCGTGGTTCGTACCATTGCGATGGGCTCCACCGAAGGCTTGAAGCGCGGTCTGGACGTCAACAACACTGGCGCAGCCATCTCCGTACCGGTCGGTAAAGCGACTCTGGGCCGGATCATGGACGTACTGGGCAACCCGATCGACGAAGCTGGCCCGATCGGCGAAGAAGAGCGCTGGGGTATCCACCGCGCCGCTCCTTCCTTCGCGGAACAAGCCGGTGGTAACGAGCTGCTGGAAACCGGCATCAAGGTTATCGACCTGGTTTGCCCGTTCGCCAAGGGCGGTAAAGTCGGTCTGTTCGGTGGTGCCGGTGTAGGCAAGACCGTAAACATGATGGAACTGATCCGTAACATCGCCATCGAGCACAGCGGTTATTCCGTGTTCGCCGGTGTGGGTGAGCGTACTCGTGAGGGTAACGACTTCTACCACGAGATGAAGGACTCTAACGTTCTCGACAAAGTAGCGCTGGTCTACGGTCAGATGAACGAGCCACCAGGAAACCGTCTGCGCGTAGCGCTGACCGGCCTGACCATGGCCGAGAAGTTCCGTGACGAAGGTAACGACGTTCTGCTGTTCGTCGACAACATCTATCGTTACACCCTGGCCGGTACCGAAGTATCCGCACTGCTGGGCCGTATGCCTTCGGCAGTAGGTTACCAGCCGACCCTGGCTGAAGAGATGGGCGTGCTACAAGAGCGCATCACTTCGACCAAGCAAGGTTCGATTACTTCGATCCAGGCCGTATACGTACCAGCGGACGACTTGACTGACCCGTCGCCAGCGACCACGTTTGCTCACCTGGACGCCACCGTCGTTCTGTCCCGTGACATCGCTTCCCTGGGTATCTACCCGGCGGTAGACCCACTGGACTCGACTTCGCGTCAGCTGGACCCGAACGTGATCGGCAACGATCACTACGAGACCGCTCGCGGCGTTCAGTACGTGCTGCAGCGTTACAAAGAGCTGAAGGACATCATCGCGATCCTGGGTATGGACGAGCTGTCGGAAGCCGACAAGCAGTTGGTAAACCGTGCTCGTAAGATCCAGCGCTTCTTGTCGCAGCCGTTCTTCGTGGCTGAAGTCTTCACCGGTGCTTCGGGTAAATACGTTTCCCTGAAAGACACCATTGCTGGCTTCAAAGGCATCCTCAACGGTGACTACGACCACCTGCCAGAACAAGCGTTCTACATGGTCGGCGGCATCGAAGAAGCGATCGAGAAAGCCAAGAAACTGTAATCCCGGCGCCCGGCAACGGGCGCTCATTTAGGTTGAGGCAATCAGATGGCTATGACAGTCCATTGCGATATCGTCAGCGCGGAAGGAGAAATCTTTTCCGGCCTGGTCGAGATGGTGATTGCGCACGGTGCTCTGGGTGATCTTGGTATCGCTCTGGGCCACGCGCCGCTGATCACGAATCTCAAGCCGGGTCCGATCCGCCTGATCAAGCAAGGCGGGGAAGCCGAGGTGTTCTACATCTCCGGTGGTTTCCTCGAGGTTCAGCCGAACATGGTCAAGGTGCTTGCCGATACCGTGCAACGTGCCGCCGACCTGGATGAAGCTCAGGCTCAGGCAGCTCTCAAGGCTGCCGAAGCTGCTCTGCATGAGAAGAGCGCAGATTTCGACTACGGAGCTGCGTCCGCACGTCTGGCCGAGGCTGCAGCTCAGCTGCGCACCGTCCAGCAGATCCGCAAGAAGTTTGGCGGTTAATCCGTCAGCCACTTGTTGTGCGATTGATAAAAAAGGGTAGCCTCGGCTACCCTTTTTTCTTTTCAGAATTCTACAAACCCGGTCGCAGTTGCTGACCACCCAGGATTGGTAGCCAGTCATGTCTCTTGAAATCGTTATCCTCGCGGCCGGTCAAGGCACCCGTATGCGTTCGGCGTTGCCGAAAGTGCTGCACCCGGTAGCCGGCAACTCCATGCTCGGCCATGTTATCCACAGCGCTCGTCAACTTGATCCTCAGCGTATCCACGTCGTCATCGGCCATGGTGCCGATGTGGTACGCGAGCGTCTGGCCGCCGATGATCTCAATTTCGTGTTGCAGGACAAGCAATTGGGCACCGGCCACGCCACCGCCCAGGCTGTGCCGTTCATTACGGCCGACACCGTGCTGATTCTCTACGGTGACGTGCCGTTGATCGAAGTGGAAACCCTGCAGCGCCTGCTCAAGCATGTCGTTCCCGGTCAGATGGGATTGCTCACCGTCGAACTGGATGACCCGACTGGCTACGGCCGCATCGTGCGTGATGCAAGCGGCAAGGTCGCGGCCATTGTCGAGCACAAGGACGCCAGCGAAGCACAACGCGCGATCACCGAAGGCAACACCGGCATTCTCGCCGTGCCTGCAAGCCACCTGGCTGACTGGATGAGCCGCCTGTCAAACAACAACGCCCAAGGTGAGTATTACCTGACCGACGTGATCGAAATGGCGGTCGGTGACGGCCTGGTGGTCGCGACCGAGCAGCCCCATGATCCGATGGAAGTACAGGGGGCCAATGATCGCAAGCAACTGTCCGAACTGGAGCGTCATTATCAGCTGCGTGCCGGCCGCCGCTTGATGGCCCAGGGCGTGACCCTGCGCGACCCGGCCCGCTTCGATGTGCGTGGTGAAGTGACCGTCGGTCGCGATGTGCTGATCGACATCAACGTGATTCTTGAAGGCAAAGTGGTCATCGAGGATGACGTGGTGATCGGCCCGAACTGCGTGATCAAGGACAGCACCCTGCGCAAGGGTGTGGTGATCAAGGCCAATAGTCATATCGAAGGCGCAGTGCTGGGTGAAGGCAGCGATGCCGGCCCGTTTGCACGACTGCGTCCAGGCACCGTGCTCGAAGCCCGTGCCCATGTGGGTAACTTCGTCGAACTGAAAAACGCCCGCATGGGCGAGGGCGCGAAAGCCGGACACCTGACTTATCTGGGTGATGCCGAGATCGGTGCCCGCACCAACATCGGTGCCGGTACTATCACCTGCAACTACGATGGCGCGAACAAGTGGAAAACCGTGTTGGGCGAAGATGTGTTCATCGGCTCCAACAACTCGCTGGTGGCGCCTGTGGATATCTCTGCCGGTGCAACTACCGCAGCCGGCTCGACCATCACTCAGAATGTGGATAACGCCCAACTGGCCGTCGGTCGTGCGCGGCAGAAGAACATTGATGGCTGGAAGCGGCCGGAGAAAATCAAGAAGAGCTGAGTTATCCACAGCGCTTCAATCTGAAAGATCGCTGCCTTCGGGCAGCGATTTTTTTTCACCGTCGGCTTGACGGTTTTGCTGCGATAGGTTTTGATTGCTTCCGTTATCTTTCGAATCGAAACTTACCAAGCCATGTCGAAACGCAATACGCCCCAACGTCGCCACAACATACTGGCCTTGCTCAACGAGCAGGGCGAAGTCAGTGTCGACGAGCTCGCCAAGCGTTTCGAAACCTCGGAAGTTACGATTCGCAAGGATCTGGCCGCGCTGGAAAGCCACGGCCTGCTGCTGCGCCGTTATGGCGGAGCGATCACCATGCCTCAGGAACTGGTGGCCGATGTCAGTCAGAACGTTTCCAAGTACAAACAGGCGATTGCCCGCGCGGCGGTGACACGTATTCGCGAGCACGCCCGCATCATCATCGACAGCGGCAGCACCACCGCCGCGATGATTCCCGAGCTCGGCCAGCAGCCGGGGCTGGTGGTGATGACCAACTCCCTGCACGTCGCCAATGCCCTGAGCGAACTCGAACATGAACCTGTCCTGCTGATGACCGGCGGCACCTGGGATCCCCATTCGGAATCCTTTCAGGGCCAGGTCGCCGAGCAGGTACTACGCTCTTACGACTTCGATCAATTGTTTATCGGTGCCGACGGCATCGATCTGGTGCGTGGAACCACCACCTTCAATGAGTTGCTCGGCCTGAGCCGGGTGATGGCGGAAGTGGCGCGGGAAGTGATCGTAATGGTCGAGGCCGACAAGATCGGCCGCAAGATTCCAAACCTGGAGCTGCCATGGAGCAGCGTCCATACCCTAATCACCGATGATCGCCTGCCGCAGGAGGCACGGGATCAGATTCAGGCTCGCGGTATCAATTTGATTTGCGCGACGGTCAGTCAGGAGAAATAAGCATGTGTGGAATTGTCGGCGCGGTAGCTGAACGTAATATCACCGCCATCCTGGTCGAAGGCCTCAAGCGCCTCGAATACCGGGGTTATGACAGTGCCGGTGTCGCGGTGTACACCAATGACGGCACGCTGGAGCGCACCCGTCGTGTGGGCAAGGTCAGCGAACTGGACGCGGCCCTGGCGGAACACCCGCTGGTAGGCCGTCTCGGCATTGCCCACACCCGTTGGGCAACCCACGGTGCGCCGAGCGAACGTAATGCTCACCCGCATTTTTCCGGCAACGTCGCAGTGGTGCACAACGGCATCATCGAAAACCATGAAGCGCTGCGTGAGCAACTCAAGGCCCAGGGTTACGTGTTCTCTTCCGACACCGACACCGAAGTCATCGCTCACCTGCTGACCGAAAAACTCAAGAACCTGCCGGACCTGACCGACGCGCTGAAGGCAACGGTCAAGGATCTGCATGGCGCCTACGGTCTGGCGGTCATCCACGCACTGCAACCGGATCGTCTGGTTGCTGCCCGTAGCGGCAGCCCACTGGTGATCGGCCTGGGTCTGGGCGAGAACTTCCTCGCTTCCGACCAGTTGGCCCTGCGTCAGGTCACCGACCGTTTCATGTACCTGGAAGAGGGCGATATCGCCGAAATCCAGCGCGACAAGGTGCAGATCTGGGACGTGACCGGCAAAGCCGTCGAGCGCCAGACCGTGCAGTACACCGACGGTGCCGAAGCCGCCGACAAAGGCGAGTTCCGCCACTACATGCTCAAGGAAATCCACGAGCAGCCTTCCGTGGTACAACGCACCCTGGAAGGTCGCCTCAGCCCGAACCAGGTGCTGGTGCAGGCATTCGGCCCGCAAGCCGCCGAACTGTTCGCCAAAGTGCGCAACGTACAGATCGTTGCCTGCGGCACCAGTTATCACGCCGGCATGGTTGCCCGTTACTGGCTCGAAGAGCTGGCCGGGATTCCGTGCCAGGTCGAAGTCGCCAGTGAGTTCCGCTACCGCAAGGTGGTGGTGCAGCCGGACACACTGTTTGTCACCATTTCCCAGTCCGGCGAAACCGCCGACACCCTGGCCGCGCTGCGCAACGCCAAGGAGCTGGGTTTCCTGGGCAGCCTGGCGATCTGCAACGTCGGCATCAGTTCGCTGGTGCGCGAATCCGATCTGACCCTGCTGACCCAGGCCGGTCGCGAAATCGGCGTGGCTTCGACCAAGGCGTTCACCACGCAACTGGTTGGCCTGCTGTTGCTGACTCTGTCTCTGGGCCAGGTGCGCGGCACGCTGGGCAAAGACGTTGAAGCCACGCTGGTCGAAGAACTGCGTCGCCTGCCAACCCGTCTGGGTGAAGCGCTGGCCATGGACAGCACCGTGGAAAAGATCGCCGAACTGTTCGCCGACAAGAACCACACCCTGTTCCTCGGTCGTGGCGCGCAATACCCGGTAGCGATGGAAGGGGCCCTGAAACTCAAGGAAATCTCTTACATCCACGCCGAAGCTTATCCTGCCGGCGAACTGAAGCATGGCCCGCTGGCGCTTGTGGATAACGACATGCCGGTGGTGACCGTGGCGCCGAACAACGAACTGCTGGAGAAGCTCAAATCCAACCTGCAGGAAGTCCGTGCCCGTGGTGGCGAGTTGATCGTGTTCGCTGACGAGAAGGCCGGGATGACCAACGGCGAAGGCACCCACGTGGTACAGATGCCGCACATCCACGACATCCTGTCGCCGATCCTCTACACCATCCCGTTGCAACTGCTGTCGTACTACGTCGCCGTGCTCAAGGGCACTGACGTGGACCAGCCGCGTAACCTGGCGAAGTCGGTGACTGTGGAATAAGTTATCCACACGCCGTAATAGACGACCACAGCCTGGAGACTCACTCAGTCTCCAGGCTGTGGGATGTTTCCCACTTTTTGTTACCGAACACCCCAGCGCGGTGCAATGCCACGCTGTAGTAACAGCCACTCTCCTTTCAAAAAGCGCCCCTTCGAAAAAATTCAATCACTCGATGCCCCGTGATTTCGGTGTCCTCGCCGATGTCCGCCGGTTTTGTCGGACAGCTTCTCCATAAGTTGGCCGTTCAATTGCATATGCTTGTATGTACAAGTAAAGACGTATGCATACGAGTTGAAAGAAACCGAGCATCTCGTCCACTGATTCGCTTGTCGCGCATTGAAGCGCACAAGCCGCTTGCCCATCGCCAGGGTTGGTTTGAATTGATCGCTGAGGAGTCTTTTTCGTGACTGACGCAAAAACTACTAAATTCCGTGACGTTGAAATTCGTGCATCGCGCGGCAACAAGCTGACCGCCAAGAGCTGGCTGACCGAAGCGCCGCTGCGCATGCTGATGAACAACCTCGACCCGGAAGTGGCCGAGAATCCGAAAGAGCTGGTGGTCTACGGTGGTATCGGCCGTGCCGCGCGCAACTGGGAGTGCTACGACAAAATCGTCGAAAGCCTGACCAACCTGAATGACGACGAAACCCTGCTGGTGCAGTCCGGCAAGCCGGTCGGCGTGTTCAAGACCCACAGCAACGCCCCGCGCGTGCTGATCGCCAACTCCAACCTGGTGCCGCACTGGGCGACCTGGGAACACTTCAACGAACTCGACGCGAAAGGTCTGGCGATGTACGGCCAGATGACCGCCGGCAGCTGGATCTACATCGGCAGCCAGGGCATCGTGCAGGGCACCTACGAAACCTTCGTCGAAGCCGGTCGCCAGCATTACAACTCCAACCTCAAGGGCCGCTGGGTCCTGACCGCCGGCCTCGGCGGCATGGGCGGCGCCCAGCCGCTGGCCGCAACCCTGGCCGGTGCCTGCTCGCTGAACATCGAATGCCAGCAGGTGAGCATCGATTTCCGCCTGAAAAGCCGTTACGTCGACGAGCAGGCCAAAGACCTCGACGACGCCCTGGCGCGCATCGAGAAGTACACCAAGGAAGGCAAGGCCATCTCCATCGCGCTGCTGGGTAACGCCGCGGAAATCCTCCCGGAACTGGTCCGTCGTGGCGTGCGTCCGGACATGGTCACCGACCAGACCAGCGCTCACGACCCGCTCAACGGTTACCTGCCGGCCGGTTGGACCTGGGACGAATACCGCGCCCGCGCCAAGACCGAACCGGCGGCGGTGATCAAAGCCGCCAAGCAGTCGATGGCGGTGCACGTCAAAGCCATGCTGGACTTCCAGAAGCAAGGCATCCCGACCTTCGACTATGGCAACAACATCCGTCAGATGGCCCAGGAAGAGGGCGTGGGAAACGCCTTCGACTTCCCGGGTTTCGTACCCGCTTATATCCGTCCGCTGTTCTGCCGTGGCATCGGTCCGTTCCGCTGGGCGGCGCTGTCGGGTGATCCGCAGGACATCTACAAGACCGACGCCAAAGTCAAAGAACTGATCCCGGACGACGCCCACCTGCACAACTGGCTGGACATGGCCCGCGAGCGCATCAGCTTCCAGGGTCTGCCGGCGCGGATCTGCTGGGTCGGCCTGGGCCAGCGCGCCAAACTCGGTCTGGCGTTCAACGAAATGGTCCGTCGCGGCGAGCTGTCGGCGCCGATCGTCATCGGTCGCGACCACCTCGACTCCGGCTCGGTGTCCAGCCCGAACCGCGAAACCGAATCGATGCAGGACGGCTCGGATGCAGTCTCCGACTGGCCACTGCTCAACGCTTTGCTCAACACCGCCAGCGGTGCGACCTGGGTTTCGCTGCACCACGGTGGCGGCGTCGGCATGGGCTTCTCGCAACACTCGGGCATGGTGATCGTCTGCGACGGTACGGATGAAGCGGCCGAGCGCATCGCTCGCGTGCTGCACAACGACCCGGGCACTGGCGTCATGCGTCACGCCGATGCCGGTTACCAGATCGCCATCGACTGCGCCAAGGAGCAGGGCTTGAACCTGCCAATGATTACTTCGGTTAAAGGAGCCTGAACATGACTGCACTGAACCTGATCCCTGGCCAACTGAGCCTGTCCCAACTGCGTACTGTCTACCAGCATCCGGTCAAACTGACCCTCGACTACAGCGCCGCCGCTCAGATCGAAGCCAGCGTCGCCTGCGTCGAGCAGATCCTCGCCGAAAACCGCACCGCCTACGGCATCAACACCGGTTTCGGCCTGCTGGCCTCGACCCGCATCGCCAGCGAAGACCTGGAAAACCTGCAGCGTTCGCTGGTGCTGTCCCACGCCGCCGGCGTCGGCCAGCCGATCAGCGATGAGCTGGTGCGCCTGATTATGGTGCTCAAGGTCAACAGCCTCAGCCGTGGTTTCTCCGGCATTCGTCGCGTGGTGATCGATGCGCTGATCGCCCTGATCAACGCCGAGGTTTATCCGCACATTCCGCTGAAAGGTTCGGTCGGTGCATCCGGCGACCTCGCGCCATTGGCGCACATGTCGCTGGTGCTGCTGGGCGAGGGCAAGGCGCGCTACAAGGGTGAGTGGATGGAAGCCACTGAAGCGCTGAAAGTTGCCGGTCTGACGCCGCTGACATTGGCCGCGAAAGAAGGTCTGGCGCTGCTCAACGGTACGCAAGTTTCCACCGCATTCGCGCTGCGCGGCCTGTTCGAAGGTGAAGATCTGTTCGCCGGTGCGCTGGCGCTGGGCGGCCTGACGGTGGAAGCGGTGCTCGGTTCACGCTCGCCTTTCGACGCGCGCATCCACGCCGCCCGTGGCCAGAAAGGCCAGATCGATACCGCTGCCGCTTACCGCGATCTGCTGGGTGAGCGCAGCGAAGTCTCCGACTCGCACCAGAACTGCGAAAAGGTGCAGGATCCGTACTCGCTGCGCTGCCAGCCGCAAGTCATGGGCGCCTGCCTGACTCAGTTCCGTCAGGCCGCCGAAGTGCTGGTGATCGAGGCCAACGCCGTTTCCGACAACCCATTGGTATTCGCGGCCGAAGGCGACGTGATTTCCGGCGGCAACTTCCACGCCGAACCCGTCGCTATGGCTGCCGACAACATGGCGCTGGCCATCGCTGAAATCGGTTCGCTGAGTGAGCGCCGCATCTCGCTGATGATGGACAAGCACATGTCGCAACTGCCGCCGTTCCTGGTGGCCAATGGTGGTGTGAACTCCGGTTTCATGATTGCCCAAGTGACTGCGGCGGCCCTGGCCAGCGAGAACAAGGCCTTGGCTCATCCGCACTCGGTGGACAGCCTGCCGACCTCCGCCAACCAGGAAGACCACGTCTCCATGGCCCCGGCTGCCGGCAAGCGCCTGTGGGAAATGGCCGAGAACACCCGCGGCATTCTGGCAGTGGAATGGCTGGCGGCGGTGCAGGGTCTGGACCTGCGCAACGGCCTGAAAACCTCGAGCAAACTGGAAAAGGCCCGGGGCATCCTGCGTCGCGAAGTACCGTTCTACGAGAAGGACCGTTTCTTCGCGCCGGACATCAATGCCGCGACCGAGCTGCTGGCTTCGCGCACGCTGAATGACCTGGTTCCGGCGAACCTGCTGCCGAGTCTGTAAGTGCCTCATCGCCAACAGGCTGTCTTCCACTCTGCGTGGAGGCCGGCCTGTTGGCGTTTCGATTTTTGCGTCGAATAAAAATAAATAAGGACGAAAAATGCAGCAGTCAGCAAAAGGTTTGAAACGCGGGCTCTCGGCCCGACACATTCGCTTCATGGCCCTGGGATCGGCGATCGGTACCGGGCTGTTCTACGGTTCTGCGTCGGCCATCCAGATGGCCGGTCCTGCGGTTCTGCTCGCTTACCTGATCGGTGGCGCGGCGGTGTTCATGGTCATGCGCGCCCTCGGCGAGATGGCGGTGCACAACCCGGTCGCCGGCTCGTTCGGACAGTACGCCAGCACCTATCTCGGCCCCATGGCGGGCTTCATTCTCGGTTGGACCTACGCGTTCGAAATGGTCATCGTCGGCATGGCCGATGTGACGGCGTTCGGCATCTACATGGGGTTCTGGTTTCCGGAAGTCTCGCGCTGGATCTGGGTGCTGGGCATCGTTTCGGTGGTCGGCGGGCTGAACCTGTGCAACGTCAAAGTTTTCGGTGAAATGGAGTTCTGGCTGTCGTTGCTCAAGGTCGCGGCCATCGTCGCAATGATCCTCGGCGGCTTCGGCATCATGCTGTTCGGCATCAGCACCGCCCCCGGTCAGGTCACCGATATCAGCAATTTGTGGACTCAAGGCGGTTTCATGCCCAACGGCGTGGGCGGTCTGATCGCCTCGTTTGCGGTGGTGATGTTTGCCTTCGGCGGCATCGAGATCATCGGCGTGACCGCCGGTGAAGCCAAGGACCCGCACCGCGTGCTGCCCAAGGCGATCAACGCCGTGCCGATGCGCATCCTGCTGTTCTACGTGCTGACGATGCTGGTGCTGATGTCGATCTTCCCGTGGCAGCAGATCGGCAGCCAGGGCAGCCCGTTCGTGCAGATTTTTGACCACCTGGGCATCAGCTCGGCGGCCACCATTCTGAACATCGTGGTGATCTCGGCGGCGGTGTCCGCGATCAACAGCGACATCTTCGGTGCAGGCCGGATGATGTACGGCCTCGCCCAGCAAGGGCATGCGCCGAAAGGCTTCGCTCGCCTGTCGGTCAATGGCGTGCCGTGGCTGACGGTGATCGTTATGAGCTGCGCGCTGTTGCTGGGCGTGTTGCTGAATTACCTGATCCCGGAAAACGTGTTCCTGCTGATCGCCTCCATTGCGACCTTCGCCACGGTGTGGGTCTGGCTGATGATTCTGTTCACCCAGGTGGCCATGCGTCGTTCGATGACGGCCGAGCAGGTCGCGCAACTGAAATTCCCGGTACCGTTCTGGCCGTATGCACCGATGGCGGCGATTGCTTTCATGTTGTTCGTCTTCGGTGTGCTGGGTTACTTTCCGGATACTCAGGCAGCGTTGATTGTCGGCGTGGTCTGGATCGGATTGCTGGTGCTGGCCTACCTGACATGGGTCAAACCGGCGGCCGGGCAGGCTGCGCGGGTGGCAGGCGATCAGTCGGTTTCTCAGTCCTGACCTGATCGGGAAACATTCCGGGTCCGCATCGCGTTGTCGGGATGCAGGCACCCGGAATCGAATCACAGATGAATCGCAGCAGTTGCTGCGATTTTTTTTCCACTTCGGGGACACCATGGATCGCTTCCAGGAAATGCAGGTTTTCGCGGCCGTTGCGCAGGAACAGGGCTTTTCCGCTGCCGCGCGGCGCTTGGGTCTGTCGGCGGCCAGCGTCACCCGGGCGGTGGCGGCGCTGGAGCAGCGGATCGGTACGCAGTTGCTGATTCGCACCACCCGCAGCGTGCATCTGAGCGAGGCGGGTCAGCGTTACCTGGAAGACTGTCGGAGGATTCTTGCCGAGGTGCAGGAAGCGGAAGACTCCGCCGCCGGCAGCCACACCCAGCCCCGTGGGCAATTGACGGTGACGGCGCCGGTGCTGTTCGGCGAGCTGTTTGTCACACCGGTGATGGCGGGTTATCTGACGCAATACCCGGACGTTTCCATCAACGCCTTGCTGCTGGATCGCGTGGTGAGCATGGTCGAGGAAGGGGTCGATGTGGCGATCCGCATCGGTGAGTTGCCGGACAGCAATCAGCATGCGATCCGGGTTGGCGAGGTGCGCCGGGTGATTTGCGGTTCGCCGGGGTATTTTGCCGTTCACGGTCGGCCAATCCATCCACAGGCACTGGCCGGCGCGCCCGTGGTGGCGACCTCGTCCATCGGGCAACTGCGCAACTGGCCGTTTCTGGAGGACGGTGAACCCCTGGTCGTCCGCCCCGAGCCGCGGCTGGTGGTCACCGGCAATCAGGCGGCAATCACCGCCGCTTGTCTGGGTCTCGGACTAACCCGGGTGCTGTCTTATCAGGTCGCCGGCAAGATCGCTTCCGGGGAGCTGGAAATCGTCCTCGCCGAGTACGAGTTGCCGCCGTTGCCAATCCATGTCGTGTATCAGGGCGGGCGCAAGGCGCCGACCCGGGTGCGCAGTTTTGTCGACTACGCCGTGAACGCCTTGCGCGAACATCCGGCTCTGAAAAACGCGGCGTTATTTCACTCAGAGAAATAATGGATTGCGTTTGCTGGTGATTCTGTTGTTTTCACGATAGGCGGAAGATGGCTGCCACGGTTGTCGTCCATTCCGGGCGACGCAAACGTCCAGCGGAGTCGACCATGCAAGCGATCAAACTCTACAACTTCCCGCGTTCCGGCCACGCCCACCGGGTCGAGCTGATGCTGTCACTGCTGCAATTGCCGACCGAACTGATCTTCGTCGATCTGGCCAAGGGCGAGCACAAACAACCCGAATACCTGGCGATCAACAGCTTCGGGCAAGTGCCGGCCATCGATGACAACGGCGTGGTGCTGGCCGATTCCAATGCAATTCTGGTGTATCTGGCGCAGAAGTACGGCAACGGTCGCTGGCTGCCGAGCGATCCGGTCGGCGCGGCGCGCGTCCAGCGCTGGCTGTCGGCGGCGGCCGGCCCGATTGCCTTTGGTCCGGCGGCGGCGCGGCTGGTCACGGTGTTCGGGGCGACACTGAATGCCGATGAGGCGATCACCCGTGCGCACAACCTGCTCAAGGTGATGGATCTGGAACTGGGCAAGACTCCGTTCCTGGTCGGCAGCGAGCCGACCATCGCCGACGTTTCGGCCTACAGCTACATCGCCCATGCGCCGGAAGGCAATGTGTCGCTGGACGACTACGCCAATGTGCGCGCCTGGCTGGCACGGGTTGAAGCATTGCCCGGTTTCGTCGCGATGCCACGCACCGTTGCCGGTCTGCAAGCCACGGCTTGAGGTTCATCGTCCAGACTACGCCGCTGGCGTGGGGGAGAGGTCGTCATGGAACGTTCACCCTGGCACGCCGGCGAGCGGCAACTGCAAGCGCAGGTCGGTGTTGCCGAGCGCATGGAGGAATTCGGTCGCAAGGTGATTCGCACCTGGATGCCGGATCAGCACCGTCAGTTTTATGAGCAATTGCCGTTCATGCTGTTCGGCGCGGTGGATGCCGATGGTCGTCCGTGGGCCAGCGTGCTGGAGGGCGAACCGGGTTTCGCTCACTCTCCCGAGCCGACGCAATTGCACTTCGACAGCTTGCCCGCTGCCGATGACCCGGCGCAGTTGCAGGACGGCGCGGCGATTGGCCTGCTGGGCATCGAGTTGCACACCCGTCGGCGCAATCGCCTCAATGGCCACATCGGCAATCTTGGCGCGAGCGGTTTCGATTTGACGGTCGATCAGTCCTTCGGCAACTGCCCGCAGTACATTCAGTTGCGCCAATTTCAGCGGGTGCCGCTGACGGATCCGCAAACCCGGCGCGCCGAACACTTCGACGGGCTCGATGACGCGGCAGTCGCAGTGATCGAAACCGCCGACACTTTCTTCGTCGCCAGCTACGTCGATGTCGACGGCGAGCGCTCGGTGGATGTTTCCCACCGCGGCGGCCAGGCCGGTTTCGTGCGGGTGGAAGGCAATCGCCTGACCATTCCGGATTTTGCCGGTAACCTGCATTTCAACACTCTCGGTAACTTGCTGCTCAATCCCCGGGCCGGCTTGCTGTTCATCGACTTTTCCACAGGCGATGTGCTGCAGCTCAGCGGCCGCACCGAGGTCATTCTTGAAGGACCGCAAATCGCAGCCTTCCAAGGCGCCGAGCGGTTGTGGACGTTCGAGGTGGAAAAAGCGGTGCGACGTCCGGGGGCGTTGGCCTTGCGCTGGCGCTTCGACGGCATGTCGCCGACCAGTCTGCTGACCGGCACCTGGGCCCAGGCCGACGCACGTTTGCAGGCCCAGGCTCTGGGTGACAGCTGGCGGCCGCTGCGGGTGGCGCGGATTGAAGCGCAGAGCCGGCACATTCGTTCGTTCTACCTCGAACCCGTGGACGGTGCCGGTCTGCCGGTGTTCCAGGCCGGGCAGCATCTGCCGCTGCGTTTCACCCTCGATGGCGAAGTGTTCATTCGCACTTACAGCCTGTCGGGTGCGCCGTCGGACGACTTCTTCAGGATCAGCGTGAAGCGTGAAGGGCGGATATCGACCCACCTGCACGATCAGGTGCGCGTCGGCGATGTGCTGGAGGCGCGTTCGCCCCAAGGGCATTTCACCGTGGCGCCGCTGGAGCACAGGCCATTGGTGTTGCTGGCAGCCGGGGTTGGCATTACGCCGTTGCTGTCGATGCTGCGCGAGGTGGTGTATCAGGGCCTGCGCACCCGGCGGATTCGTCCGACCTGGCTGATCCAGAGTTCCCGCAGCCTTGCCGACCAGCCGTTTCGCGCGGAACTGGACCGCTTGCTGGAAGACGCCGGCGATGCGGTGCGGGTATTGCGCCTGCTCAGCCAGCCGGAGCCCGATCTGGTGGAAGGCGAGGATTACGACCTGCACGGGCGTATCGACGGTGCCTTGTTGAGGAACCTTATCGACGAATTTGATCAGATCGATTTTGTGCTCTGCGGCCCCGGCGCTTTTACCCAGGGCCTTTACGACATTCTGCGTGAACTGGACGTGCGCGACGACCAGATCCACGCCGAAACCTTCGGCCCTTCGACCCTCAAGCGCCAGGCCGATCCGGACGCCATCGTGATCGAGCAATTGCCGGCCGCCACCACCTCGGTGCCGGTGGTATTCGAGCGTTCGGCCAAGGAAGCACGGTGGCAGCCCGAGGGCGGCAGTTTGCTGGAGCTGGCGGAAAGCCGTGGATTACGCCCGGAGTTCAGCTGTCGCGGAGGATCATGCGGCACCTGCAAGACGCGGCTGATCAGCGGCGCGGTGAATTATCCACAGCCCCCGGCCGAAGTGCCGGAGGAAGGGCAGGTGCTGATCTGCTGTGCGGTGCCGGCGCAAAGTGCCCAGCCGCTGGTGCTGGATCTGTGAAATACCAATTCGCTCTATAGAGGAAATCACCTGCCCAGTAACTTCCACTAAAGTGTTTCTATACATGAAAGCTGTAGCGTGTTTTGTGCTATAAACCTCGTGCTAAAAACGGCAAAAGTATTTGAGGGAGTTTATAGGACAATGCGTATTGTTAGCTTGGAAGCGGCCTTTAGAAAATCCTGTCGTCGACACCCGCATCTCAAACTCTTAGAGTCTCAGTGGCGATTCGACAAAGAGTTGATTTCAAAAGCTCTCCAGAATATCAGTAGCATTTTCCCGCACTACAGTCGTCATGACGCCTCTCATTCAAAACAAATTATCGTAAATATTGAGCGGCTACTTGGCGATAAGATTGAGCACCTTAGCGCTACGGACATGTGGCTGATTTTAGAAGCTGCTTACAATCATGATATAGGTATGGTTGTTACTCATAAACAAATTCAAGATATGGAAAGCCCCGCATTCGCTGAATTTGTTAAAGATATTGCAAAGCAAACTGACGACCCACTCCATGGTTTTGCAGAAAAGTGGATGGCTGAGCAAGCGATAGTTCCAAGTGGGGCAGCAGCCCATGCGTTTTTTAATGAATACATTCAACTTATTGCCGAGTGGTATCGCAGGAAGCATCCTGAAAATTCAGCTAATATTGTTAATGATCCTTTCTATGAAATAGGGCTTGACTCTCCACGCAATGAGCTACTCCCGAAAAGGTTGTTTGGGACTCTTGCTTCTATTTGTAAGGCACATGGGCAAAGTTTCGAAGAAATGATGAGTCTGCCTTTTGCAGAAGCAGGCATGGCTACTGAAGATTGTCACCCTCGTTATGTTGCAGCACTTCTTCGGATGGGTGACTTGCTTGATATAGATGATAATCGTTTTTGCCCTGTTATGATGCGAATGAGTGGAGAAAAACTGCCATCCAGGAGTCACGCGCATTTAGATAAGCATAAAAGCATACGGCATTTTAGATTGAACTCTGAAAGGATAGAGATTGAAGCGATTTGTCCAACGCCGGAATCCTACGTAGTTGCATATGAGTGGTTTGAATGGCTAGAGGCGGAGTATCATAAACAATCTCAGCGATGGCACAAAATAGTACCGTCGAAAAAACTTGGTAGACTGCCAACACTTTCACCTCCAGATGTTTCGCTTGTAAAACCGTACGTTGTGCTAGAGAAAGGAAAGAAACCGGGATTTAATGTTGATCAAGATGAAATTCTGAAATTATTGAGAAGTACAGGGTTGTATTCTTCACGGTTCGAAAGTGTCCGAGAGATCCTGCAAAATGCTGTTGATTCAACTTTGATGTCTATTTGGGTAGAAAATAGAGAGTTTATCAAGGAGACTAATCCGCTTTCAGATACCTTGAGTGAGGTCTATGATAGAAAAAAAATAGATGTTCAGTTTTCTATTAAAGGTACCGATGAACGTCTCTTGAGTATGACTGTTAAGGATAGAGGGGCGGGGATCAGCAAAAATGATTTGAAAACCATATTAAAGGTTGGGGGATCAACTAAAAATAAAACTAAACAAAATTTAGTTGAAAGCATGCCTCAATGGTTTAAGCCGTCAGGTAATTTCGGTATTGGGTTGCAAAGCATATATTTGCTTTCTGATAGTTTTTCAATTACTACAAAAAGTATATTTAGCCATGAGGCTATGAGGATTTGCTTTTCTAAATCAAATGAGAATCCGGTAGTTATCGAAGACCTACCAGCCGACTCTATAGACTACGGTGCAATCATAAAAGTTGATATAGTGGTTGCCCCATTTCCATCTAGAATGAGTGTTCCATTTGGAACGGAGGGCGAGCAGCTGTTGAGAAAGCTAAACGTCTATGATTTTACAGATGAAGAAACGGATCTGAGTGGTTATGAAGAAATAAATTTATTCCGTGCAGTTCATGATTTTAGCAAAGGCAGTCCGATCAAAATCGTTGCTTCAGATGAGATTTTGAGCAAAGAAGGTAGTAAAGAATACTTTAGTAAAAAATATAATACGATTTTATCTAATGTTGAGTTTTTTGATTTCGCATCTGGAAGATTTAAGACTCTTTTTAGAGGTCAAGAATTTAGCGATTTGCATCCGTCGATCCCAATGGTTGCATGTTGTATTGACTATTATGGCTACCAAGCTAGTGATTTTATTTCTTATAATAGGGAAAAAATCCTAAAAGAGGCGAAAGAAAAGGCAGCTGAGGATCTCGTTGGAAGTCTTTTAGAGTATGTAGACAAGTATTTTTTTGAATTTTCACCTGAAGATAAAATATTCGCGGCCGTTTTTTATACATTGAATCAATCCATTGATATGGAGCGGGATAAGTACAGGTCTTACGTGCTTTCGCATTTTATTAAATTTGAAAATCATCAGCCTATGAAGTTGTCTGATGTTTTAGAGTTGGTAAAAAATGGTACGATAAAAAAGTCATCGTGAATTTATCTCATAAAGAAGTTGGTAGATTTTATGGCGATGAAGTATATGTTTGTACGGTGGGGCCGAGGAGGCAAGTTTAAAGCTTGTACTAAAGTTTTTAAATTAAGCAGGTCTGCATTTACAGGAGAGTAGTCAAAAAGATAGCGTGACACCCATAATTTCTTTTTATAAAGATGATGTTTGTCCCTTGGATGCTCAGTCTTTTAAAGATATTTTGACCGGAAAAGGTAATGTCTTTTGGGAGATTGGGAATAGAGTTCTCTTTCCTGTATGGGGAGAGTTTCGGAAGCTAGAGATAGAAAAATCCATTCCTTGGGCAAGAATTATTAGAACTAAGTCTCCAAATGCGGGGTATATGGTTCTTCCAGGGAAATTTGGCGTCAGAGGCGATTCGTTAGAGTTTGATTTAAGTGATAGATTTATTACTTGGGTGCACGGTAATTTGAAGGATAAAAGTGTGATTCGTGCTGATGTTAATGAGTTGTATGTAAAGCTTGTCAGCTATATAGAGCAGATGCTTACTTAAGTAGGTCACTATTTGAATTGCCAAGGTTTCTAATAAGTGGTTTCAGAAACCTTGGTTGAAGGTAGTTTTGCCTTCCACTTAAAAGTTCAGGCGTAGGAAAGCGCCTTTTCCTCCAGCAGCTCCTGATACAGCTGCGTCCACTTGCGGCCCATTTCGTCGGCTGTGAATAACTGCCGGTAACGGGCTTCAGCCTTGACGCCCATTTCGGCGGCGCGAGCCGGGTTTTCCCACAGGGTGCGCATCGCTTCGCGAAACGCCTGTGGATGACTCGGCGGCACCACCAGCCCGGTTTCGTTGTGGATATTGATGTAGCTGGTACCGGTGCCGATCTCGCTGGAGATCATCGGCTTGCCGTACATCGCACCTTCCAGCAGCGAAATGCCGAACGCTTCCGAACGCAGGTGCGACGGGAAGACGATGGCGTAGCTCAGTTGCAGCAGGGCGACCTTGTCTTCATCGCTCACGCGCCCGAGGAAATGGATGTTGCGCAGCCCCAGCGCAGCAGCCTGGGCGTGCAGTTCCTGCTCCAGCGGGCCGGCGCCGACGATCACCACCGGGTAGTCCACGTCTTTCAAGGCATCGAGCAGGATGTGCAGGCCCTTGTAGTAGCGCATTACCCCGACGAACAGGAAGAACTTATCCCCAAGCTGCTGGCGCCAGCGGTTCATGCGCTCGACGTCGGGCTGTGGATAACCGGCCTTGTTCAGGCCGTAGGGGATGACGCGGGTCTTGTCCTGGAACTGCTGCAACACATCGCTGGTGTGCAGGTAGTTCGGCGAGGCCGCGACAATCCGGTCGGCGCTGGCGAGGAAGCGGTTCATCAGCGGACGGTAGAGCTTGAGCAGGTTCTTCTGGCGAATGATGTCCGAGTGGTAGGTCACCACACTCGGTTTGTTCATGCCGCTGGCGAAATGCACCAGGTCCATGAACGGCCACGGGAAGTGATAGTTGATCACGTCGGCTTCCGCGGCCAGTTCGCGAAACTGTTTGAACACGCTCCAGGAAAAACCGGTGGAGGCGAACTGGATGTCGAGCCTGGCGCGATGCACTTCGTGTTGGCCCAGTTGCAGCACCGCCGGCTCGGGATTGGCGCTGAGGGTCAGCACCTGGCCTTCGATACCGTGCAGGGTGCCGCTTTCGCAGAGCTGGAAGATCACTTGTTCGATGCCGCCGACCGAGTCAGGCAGGTACGTCTTGAAAAAATGAAGAACTCGCATTCAACCTCCCAAAGCCTGGCGGTAGGCGCCGGCCGTGGCCTGCGCGCAACGCTTCCAGGAAAAAAGCCGTGCCTGCTGCAATCCGGCTTCCCGGCATGCTTGCCAATGCGCTTGATCGTCGATCAGGCGGTTCAGCGCATCGCGCAGGCCGTCTGCATCGTCAGCTTCAATGTAGTTACCAGCAGCCCCTGCCACTTCCGGCATCGCAGAGGAGCGGGTGACCACCACCGGCGTGCCACTGGCCATCGCTTCCAGTACCGGCAGGCCAAAGCCCTCATACAACGAGGGAAAAACCAGCGCCAGGGCGCCGGCCAGCAATTGCGCCACCTGTTCATCCGGCAAGTAGCCGAGCAGGCACACGTGACCGCTGGCCAAGGCTTGGCGCAATTCGTCACTGAACTGCTCGCGCTGCCAGCCGGCCATGCCGACGATCAACAGCGGGAAGCGCTGGCGCGCGGCTTCGGGCAATAGCGCGTGGGCGCGCAGGGCCAGGCTCAGGTTCTTGCGCGGCTCCAGTGTGCCGACACACAGGAAATACTCCCGTGCCTCCACGGCATGGGCCTTGAGCACTGCATCGATGGCTTGCGGTTCGCGCGGATGAAAACGTTCGGCGACACCCAGGGGCGCGACCACGAAGCGCTCGGCGGGCAGCCCGAAATAGCGTTGGGCTTCGTCGGCGATGGCTTGCGAGTCGGTCAGTATCACCTGCGCCTGCTGGATGCCGTCGGCCAGCCGCCGCTCGATTTCCCTGAGTCGCGCCTGCGGCTGCGTGTCCGGGAAATGCAGGTGCGTCAGGTCGTGCAGGGTGATCACGGTCGGGCCGTCGAAGGCCAGCGGCCACAGGCTCGGTTCGTGGTACAGGTCGATGTCGGTTGTACGACCCTGATCGAAGCGTTTCTGCTCCAGCCAGCGGCGTGCCTGGTAGGCACCGGGGATCTTGCGCAGCATCGGAGTCAGGCGCGAGTAACCGGGCATTGCCGCTTCCGGCAGCTGCGAACTCCAGCCCCAGCCGTGGAACAGCGCCACGTCGATATCGGTCTCGGCGTGCAAGGCGTTCACCAGTTCGGCAACGTAATGGCCGATCCCGGTGCGTGGCGCCTGGAGAATCCGTGCGTTAAGGGCTACGCGCATGGGACCTCGCTTGCGCCGCAGGCGCCTGCAGCACATGGCGTGCGGTGCGCTCGGCCAGTTGCTGACTGGCTTCGCGCCAGCCGATCCATTGCCAGTCGGTCACATCGCGGGCGGCAGGGAATTGGCCGCTGCGCTCGAAGGCCATGACCAGTTCGGCGAGCTGTTGCGGATCGTGCAAATCGAAATAGGCCATGAACTCGCCGCCGATCTCGCGGAACACCGCAATGTCACTGCCCATGGCCGGCAATCCGCGCTGCATGGCTTCCACCAGCGGCAGACCGAAGCCTTCGACGAACGACGGGAACACCAAGGCGCTGGAATGGGCATAGGCGTGTTCCAGGCTGGTGTCGCTCAGGTCGTTGAACATGAACAGGCGCCGGTTCAGTTCGGCGTGGTTTCGCACCCGGGCGAGCAGGGCGTCGCACTTCCAGCCGATGCGTCCGGCGATGCACAGGCGTGCGTTCGAACCGGCTGCCCAGGCGCGTTCGAAGGCATCCAGCAAGTAGTCGTGGTTCTTGCGTGGCTCGATGGTGCTGACCATCAGGAACACCGGCTCCGGTGTGGCGAACAGGCGTTCCAGGCTCGGCTCGACAGCGGCCTCGACGCTCTGCAGATCGAGTTCGGACCCGAGGTGGAAGTAGTCAAACCAGCGTTTCTCGACCTGTGCCGAACCGAGGCGGCGCTGCACTTCCTCGCGAACCTGATCGCGCACCGTGGCGGAAATCGCCAGATAGCCGTCGGCAGTGCGGGTGATCCAGTCGAACCATTCACTGAAAACCTGCACCAGCCGCGTGTCGTAAAACTGCGGGTGGGTCAGGGGAATCAGGTCGTAGATCACTGCGACGATGCCCACGCCTTCGCATTTGAGCCGTTCGGCATGCAGGAAAAAATCCGAGTGCCAGGACGAATCGAGCAACACCAGTTGATCGCCCGGCCGGTGTTGCAAAGGCTCGCAGCGCTGAGGCAACTGATAGCGGTTGACCTGCTCGACCAGCCGCAGCGGAATGCCGAACAGCCCGAAAGAAGTCAGGCGATAGCCGACGTACAGCGCCCGTCGCGTCAGTTTGCTCCGGCAACGGCTGTCGAGGCGCTGATGCCATTGCCAGAAGCGATGGGCCAGCCGTTCCAGGCGCTCGCCGAACGTGACGATGGCGTTGAACAGCGGCGAGTCCAGTGGCGCCAGGCGCGTCACGCGGTACAGCTTGCCCTTGAGCAGGACCACCGGCACACACTCGACCCCTTCAGCGTTCGGCGGCAATTGCTTGATGACGTTGCGCACCACCCGCTGAATGCCCGAATTGACTTTCGGGTGCCGGAACACGTGGGTGCATTCGACCAGCAAGCGAGTCATGGTGCGCGCTCGGTCAATGCAGCGGCGGGGTGGCGGGTGATCGAGGCCTTGGCGTCGAGCCATGAGCAACCGACGAAGTCTTCATGCCGGTTGTTGATTACATGGAATACCAGGCCATAGTCGCGCCACTCGAAGTTGCGATCCAGATGGGAGTCCAGGCGCGACAGACTCAAGGATACCGAGTAGTTGCCCTTGCCCAGTCCCATCACGAAGGCAAAGCGATAGGTCACGCGCTCACCGGCATGCAGGTCCGTCAGCGCCTTGTCCAGGCGATGGGTATTGATGCCATACATCATCTGGCCCAGGCGGTCCTTGAGAATGAAGCCGAGTACCAGCCGTTCGATGTCGCGGCGTACCTCGACCTGCACTTCCAGCACCACTGGCTGGCCGACCTCGGCAGCATCGATGGAGCGATCCTGTTCATCGAGCAGGCGCACCTCGAGAATGGCGGCTTCACCGGTACCGGACACGGTCCGCATTTCGCCACCGGCGAGCTTTTCCTGACGCACGACCTGACCCTCACGCTCGGCCATCAGGGCGTTGTAATAATCGAGCACGGCTTCCGGTTTGTCGTACATGGCCATGTGGCCATCCTTGAGCAGGATGGCCGAATCGCAGATCGACTGGATCGCGAAGCGGTCGTGGGACACGATCAGCAACGTCGTGCCCGCCTTGCGGAAGCTGCGGATGCGCTCGAAGCTCTTGTGCTGGAAGTAGGCGTCACCGACCGACAGCGCTTCGTCGACGATCAAAATGTCCGGTCGCCGCGCGGTGGCGACGCTGAAGGCCAGGCGCATTTGCATGCCGCTGGAGTAGGTGCGGACCGGGTGGTCGATCGCCTCGCCGATTTCTGCAAAATGTTCGATGTCGGGCATCAACGCTTCGATTTCGTCGACTTGCAGCCCCAGCAGTTGCCCGGCCATGACGGCATTCTGGCGGCCGGTGAAGTCCGGGTGAAAACCCATGCCCAGCTCCAGCAATGCGGCGACGCGGCCTTCAGTCTCGATCTTGCCGCAGGTGGGGTGAGTGGTCCCCGTGATCATCTTGAGCAAGGTGCTTTTACCCGCACCGTTGGCACCGACGATGCCCACCGACTCGCCGGCTGCAATCTCGAAGGCCACATCCTGCAGCACCCAGTGCTGGTGGTGGCGCAGGGGGGAGAACGGGATCAGCCATTCGGCCAGGCGGCTCCAGCGGGTCGGGTACTGCTTGTAGGCCTTGCCCAGGCCGGTTACACGAATATGCCCCATCAGAGTTCATCCACCATTTCACCGACACGCCGGCGAAACAGCCGCAGGCCGATCAGGCACATCAACAGCGCGGCGATGAACGTCGGCAGCAGCGAACTCCATACAGGCCAGTGTCCATACAGGAACAGGTTCTGATAGCTGCCGATCAGGTTGGTCATCGGGTTGAGTTGAAGCAGGCGCTGGACCCACTCCGGCAGGATGCTCATCGGGTATACGATCGGGGTCAGCCAGAACCAGAACTGCAGGCAGATGGCAAAGAGCTGTCCGACGTCGCGAAAGAACACATTCAACACGCCGAGAATCATGCCAAGCCCGGCGCAGAACATCATTTGCAGCGCAATCAGGGGAATCAGCGCCAGCAGCGCCATGCCCGGCCAGCGCCCGGTGATCAGCAGAAACCCGAGGAACAGGCCGATGATGATTGCAAAGTTGATCGCCGCGTTGCAGAGCACAATCACCGGCAGACAGATTCTGGGGAAGCTGATTTTCTTCAGCAGATTGGCGTTGTCCAGAAACATGGTCTGGCTGCGCAGGGTGATTTCAGAAAACAGCCCCCAGGCCAGCAGACCGGCGCAGAGGTAGACACTGTAGGCCATGCTGTCATCCACGCCCGGCAAGCGGGCGCGCATGATGTGGGAAAAGATCACGGTGTAAACGATGATCATCGACAGCGGGTTGAACACGGGCCACAAAGCGCCGAGCAGCGAGTTGCGGTAGCGCGATTGAAACTCTCGCTGCACGCTGCCGAGAATGAAACCCCGGTAGTCATGCAGCGAGCGATACAGGGAAAGCAGCATTTAAACCGTCCTGCCGTACTGGTCTTCGAAGCGGACGATATCGTCCTCTCCCAGGTATTCGCCGCTTTGCACTTCGATGATCACCAGATCGATCACGCCGGGGTTTTCCAGACGATGCTTGTGGCCGGCGGCGATGAACGTCGATTCGTTCTTCGCCACCAGGGTCGTGCCGCTGCCGTTGTTGGTGACCTTGGCCATGCCTTCGACCACCACCCAGTGTTCATTGCGGTGATGGTGCATCTGCAAGGACAGCTTGCCGCCAGGCTTGACCACGATGCGCTTGATCTTGAAGCGCGGGCCTTCCTCGAGCACGGTGTAGGTGCCCCACGGACGGCTGACGGTGCGGTGCAGGCGATAGGCTTCGTGGGATTTGTCCTTGAGCTGCTTGGCCACGCGCCGCACATCCTGGGCGCGGTCGGCGTGGGCCACCAGTACGGCGTCGGCGGTATCGATGACGATCAGGTCTTCCACACCCACGGCGGCGACCAGCCGGCCTTCGCTCTGGACGAAGTTGTTGCGGCTGTCGATGAAAATCGCTTCGCCGCTGGCGCGGTTGTTGTCGGCGTCGGCCGGTACCAGCGCGGCGACGGCGCCCCACGAACCGATGTCGCTCCAGTCGAAACCGGCAGGCACGACTGCGACCTTTTCCGAGCGCTCCATCAGTGCGTAATCAATGGAAATGTCGGTGATTTCGGCGAACAACGCCGGAGAGAGTTCCTGTTGCAGGTAACCGGTGGTTTCCAGCGGCTCGCTCGCCGCCATGCAGGCGCGGGTCTGTTCGAGCAGCTCGGGGGCGTGCAGTTGCAGTTCGGCGATCAGGGTCGCGATGGAGAAACAGAACATCCCCGAATTCCAAAGGAAGTTGCCGCTTTCCAGGTAGTGAGTGGCGGTTTGCAGGTCGGGTTTTTCCACGAAGCGCTGCACCTTGGCTGCGCCTTTTGCATCCAGCGGCGCGCCGGTCTCGATGTAGCCGAAGCCGGTTTCCGGGGCGGTCGGCACCACGCCGAAAGTCACCAGATAACCGTCCTTCGCCAGGTTGACCGCGTGTTCGACCGCACGCTTGAGTGCGTCTTCGTCGACGATCAAATGGTCGGCGGGCATCACCACCATGATGGCCGCATCGCCATGCAGGGCTTGCAGCGACAGCGCCGCTGCCGCGATGGCCGGGGCGGTGTTGCGCCCGGTGGGCTCGAGCAGGAAGTGCCCGCGATGCCGGGACAGGCGCGCGGCCTGATAGTGATCCTTGCTCTGGAAGTAGTACTCGCGGTTGGTCACCGTGACGATGTCGCCCCAGCCGTCCAGCAGACCGGCGGCGCGCCGATAGGTCTTGCCCAGCAGCGACTGGCCGTCGGGCAGGGTCATGAACGGCTTCGGATGGCCCTCGCGGGACACCGGCCACAAACGGGTACCGGCACCGCCGGACAGAATCACGGGGATCAGCATGGCCTACTCCTTGGCGACACGTTTCATGTCCGCATCCATCATCATGCGGATCAGGGTGTCCAGGTCGGTCTTCGGTTTCCAGCCCAGCACGCGCTGAGCCTTGGCCGGGTTGCCGAGCAGCACTTCGACTTCGGCCGGGCGGAAGAATGCCGGGTCGATCTTCACGTAGTCGCGGTAGTTGAGACCCACGTGATCGAAGGCGATGCGGCACATCTCGCGCACGGTGGTAGTCACCCCGGTGGCGACCACGAAGTCGTCGGGCTTGTCCTGTTGCAACATCAGCCACATGGCTTCGACGTAATCGCCGGCAAAACCCCAATCGCGCTTGGCGTCGATGTTGCCCAGGGCCAGCTCCTGCTGTTTGCCCTGCTTGATCCGCGCGGCGGCGTCGGTGACCTTGCGGGTCACGAATTCGATGCCGCGCAGTGGCGATTCATGGTTGAACAGGATGCCGCTGCTGGCGTGCAAGTTGAAACTTTCGCGGTAGTTGACGGTGATCCAGTGGCCATAGAGTTTGGCCACGCCGTAAGGGCTGCGCGGGTAGAACGGGGTGTTCTCGTCCTGTTGTTCGGCCTGGATCAGACCGAACATTTCGCTGGTCGATGCCTGATAGAAACGCGTGTGCGGGCTGAACTGGCGGATGGCTTCGAGCAGGTGAGTCACGCCCAGGCCATCGACGATGCCGGTGGTCACCGGTTGATCCCAGGACGCGGCGACAAAACTTTGTGCGGCAAGGTTATACACCTCGTCCGGCGCCGACTTGATGACCGCGCGCTGCACCGAGCAAGCGTCGGCCATGTCGCCGTCCAGGTACACGATGTCGCCTTCAACGCCCATTTCCCGCAGGCGCCAGCGCGAGTCGCTGCTGCGTCGCGCCACCAGGCCGTGAACCTTGTAGCCCTTGTCGAGCAACAGTCTGGCCAGATAGGCGCCATCCTGGCCGGTGATCCCTGTGATCAATGCACTTTTTGTCATTCTTGTCGTACTCGCTTCTCCCAGTCGGACAGGATCGCCCGCAGGGATTGTTGTATAGAGATTTGCGGCGTCCATCCTGTGGTCCGGGCGAGCCGTTGATGGCTGCCGCAGACGCGACGCTGATCGGCGCGGCGCATGCGCGCCGGATCCTGAACCAGTTGCAGCTCGACCTCGGCCAGGTCGCCCATCTGCTCGATGAGGCTGCGAATGCTTTGCTCATGGCCTGAGCAAATGTTGTACACCTGCCCCGGCGTGCCTTTTTCCAGCAGCGCGAAATAGGCCGAGACCACGTCGTCGACGTCGAGGAAATCCCGGGTGACATCGATGTCGCCGACTTCCAGTTGCGGCGCTTGCAGCCCTTGCTTGATGCGGCTGATCTGCCGTGCGGCGCTGGCGATCACGAAGCTGTCTTTCTGCCCGGTACCGATGTGGTTGAACGGACGCGCCACCAGCACCGACCAGCCTTCGCTCAGGCCCCATTGCAGGCTGAGGAATTCGGCGGACAGTTTGCTCACGGCGTAGGGGTTGCGCGGGCAGGGCGGTTGTTGTTCGGTGATCGGCAGTGCGGATTCTTCGACCTGACCGTATACGTCGCCGGAACTGACGTACAGGAACGGGCCCTTGAAGCCTCTGGCCTTGAGCGCCTGCAACAGATTCAGGGTGCCGAGCAGATTGATGTCGAAGGTGCGGGCCGGGTCGCGAAACGCTTCAGGCACGAAGGTCTGACCGGCCAGGTGAATCACGGCGTCAGGCAATTGCGGCCAGAGGTCGGCGAGGCTTTGCGGATCCGTCAGGTCATAAGGTGAAGCGGCAGGCAGCAGTTCCCACGCCGAGTCATCGAGCATCAGGCGCGACTGGATATGTTGTCCCACGAATCCACTGAGACCCGTGATGAACAGACTTCTTTTCAAACAGCGACCCCTTGGTCTTTAACTCTCACCTTTTCCCTCAGGCTTGATTGGGGAATGTCTGTCAGACCGTGTTTAAACTCGGCAGGAAGACGGGTGAAGTCGTTGTTGTATTTGTTTGGCTGCCAATCTGTGCCAATTGCGCAGCAATTTCAACCGGCCAAACCGTGACCGGTCAGTTCTCGTCAGCGTAGCCCGGTTTTTCTCGCCGGGCGGTTCACGAATCCCGAACGGATGTGTTTAGAATGCCCCTCGTCGCAGTTTGCCGAGCGTTGCCAGAGTGGTAGCGCGGCACGGTGAAACTGACCACTAAAACAAGAACGACGACGTGCTTCGGGAGACAGGACGATTGTCGGCCATGCCGACCCGTTCGATGCCTGGCCGTCATAGCGTGAGGCTGCCGGGATGGCGGCCGCACCGTGGGATGCCATGAATTTCATTCTCTACTCGGATGTCAACGACCGCTCCATCAGCCAGAGTCTCGGGCGTCCCGAATACAGCTATTACTTCGTGCTCAAGGCCTATCGCCCGGTACTCGAAAGCCTGGGCCGGGTGCATGTGGTGTCCGCCCGCAGCGAAGTCGATCCACTGTACCGACAGCTGCTCGCTGCCGGCGAAAGCAGTGTGTTCCTGTCCTTCACCCCGCCGCAGAATACCCCGACCGATCTGGAGTGCCCGACGATCTGCGTGATTGCCTGGGAGTTCGACTCCATCCCCGATGAGTCGTGGGACGGTGATCAGCGTCAGGACTGGACACAGATGCTCGCACGGCAAGGCCGGGTCATCACGCTGTCGAGCCACACCGCCCGGGCGATCCGCCGGGCCATGGGCGAAGACTTTCCGGTCCTGGTATTGCCGACGCCGCTGTGGGAAAACTTCGCGGCCATTCGTGAGCAACAGGTCAGCACGCCGATCAACTCCGGAACCACCCTGGCGATCAAGGGCTGCATTTTCGACAGCCGTACGCTGGGGCTCTCTGCCGATGACCTGCTTCCCAAACCACTGACCGCCGAGCAACTGGCCGAGATCGAGGCACGGCGCCCGCCACCCCTGACACTCAAGCGCCGACTGATCATTGCCCGCCATTACCTGCGTCTGTGGGCGTTGAACCCGAGCGATCAACCGGAGCCCATGGCCCGCGTGAAATACCTGCACCACGGCTACTGGGAAGGCTTTCGCGATCTGTTTTCGGACAAGGCCCATGCCTGGCTCGAACGACGTCTGCCGAGCATCGCCGGTCCCCATGAAGTGGCGGTGGAAAAAGCTCCGCCGCTGGATCTGCCGGACACTTCGGCAGTGGTGGAAACCACCGTCAAGGGCGTGGTCTACGTCACCGTGTTCAACCCCAGGGATGGCCGCAAGAACTGGCATCAACTGATCACGGCGTTCTGCTGGGCCTTTCGCGAAACACCTGACGCGACGCTGGTGTTGAAGATCACCCAGAACGATCTGGCGTCCTACTACAGCGAACTGATGACCTTGCTGGCGCAACTGACGCCGTTCGCCTGCCGGGTGCTGGTGATGCATGGCTATCTGGACGATCCGCAATATGCGCGGCTCTACCAGGCCGCCAGTTTTTACGTCAACGCGTCACGTTGCGAAGGCCTGTGCCTGCCGCTGATGGAGTTCATGTCCAGCGGCAAACCGGTGATCGCTCCGGATCACACGGCGATGGAAGACTACATCGACGACGCGGTTGCCTTTGTCGTCAAGTCCAGCGAAGAGCTGACGATCTGGCCCCAAGACACCCGCATCATCTATCGCACCCTGCGTCACCGGCCGGACTGGGGCTCGCTCAAGAGTGCTTACGAGAACAGTTACCGGATGGCCAAGGCGCAGCCGCAGGACTATCGCCGAATGTCGGTCGCCGCCGTCGAGCGCATGCACGACTACTGCGCCTTCGCCCCGGTACAGCAGCGCCTGGCGGACTTCTTCGGCCTGGTGCCAGCAGCTGCCGATGACGCCCCCGTGACGGACAACGCCCCATGTTGATCATCATTCATTCGGAAACCAACCAGCACACCATCGCGCAGAACCTCGGCCGTTCCGAGTACAGCTATTACTTCGTGCTCAAGGAGTACCGCCCGGTGCTCGAGCGTCTCGGACGCGTAGTGGAAGTGGCGGATCCGGCGCGGGAAGTCGATGCGCTGTATCTGGAATGCCTGGCCCGTGGAGAGCCGTGCGTGTTCCTGTCGTTCTCGCCGCCGCACCGCACGCCGGTCCATCTGGCGTGCCCGACATTGCCGGTGTTCGCCTGGGAATTCAGCACCATCCCCAACGAGCCTTTCGACGGCGAGCCACGCAATGACTGGCGCACGGTGCTGCGCGCCTGTGGGGCGGCGATCACTCACTCCAGCTACACGGTCAACGCGGTGCGCGAGGCCATGGGCGCCGACTACCCGATTGTCGCGGTGCCGGCGCCGGTGTGGGACCGCTTTGCCGCCCGGGGCGCCCAGTTGCAAGGCCAGCCCTCGACGGGGCCGGTACGTCTGAAGATCAAGGGGCTGGTGGCCGACAGTCGCCAGCTCGATCTCGACGCCTTCGGTCCAAAGCATTTGCGCCGAGGCAAGGGCATCGACTTCCAGGCGCCGGTTCGTGAGCAGGAGCTGCTGCTGGACGGCGTGGTGTACACCTCGGTGTTCAACCCCGGCGACGGACGCAAGAACTGGGAAGACATGCTCAGTGCGTTCTGCGTGACGTTCCGTGAGGTCGAAGACGCCACCCTGGTGCTCAAGCTCACCCACCACGATGCCGAAGAAGCCCTCAGCGACATCCTTCATCACCTGTACAAAAACCAGTCCTACCGCTGCCGCATCGTGCTGATCTATGGCTACCTCGCGGACGCGGACTACGAGCGACTGGTGCAGGCCACCCGCTACGTGGTGAACACGTCCTACGGCGAAGGCCAGTGCCTGCCGCTGATGGAGTTCATGTCCTGCGGCAAACCGGCGGTGGCGCCGCGTACCACGGCGATGATCGATTACCTGAGCGAAGACAACGCGTTCCTGGTCGAGTCCACGGACGAACTGACCGCATGGCCTCACGATCCGCGCAAGGCGTTCCGCACATTGCGCTACATGACCAACTGGGCGTCGGTCTGCGTCGCCTATCGCAACAGCTATGAGGTCGCGAAACACGATCCGCAGCGATATGCGCAAATGGCCGCCGGGGCGGTCAGCAGCCTGCAGGGATTCTGCAGCCAGGCGGTGGCCGAGCAGCGTTTGCAGGTCTTTCTCGCGCAGTTGTTCGAGCACCGGGCCGCTGCAGACACAACGGTGTCCCGGGCATGAGCGGCAAACGAATCCTGGACATCGAAGTACTGCGGGCGATCGCCGTGCTGGGTGTGCTGATTCATCATATGCAGGGCAGCCTGTTCACCGACCCGGTGCCATTGCTGGAAAAAATCCACGCCTGGGCCCAGCCGTGGTGGGGCGTCGACCTGTTTTTCGCCATCTCCGGGTTTGTCATCGCCCGCAGCCTGATCCCGGCGCTGCGAGGCTGTTCGACCCGCCAGGAATACTGGGAGCAGACGCGCAACTTCTGGCTGCGCCGGGCCTTCCGTCTGTTGCCGTCGGCCTGGTTATGGCTGGCGCTCATGCTGCTCGCGTGCGTGTTTCTCAATCACTCCGGGGCTTTCGGCACGCTGCCCGCCAACCTGCAAGCGACGCTGGCGGGCGTGTTGCAATACGCCAACTTCCGCTTTGCCGACAGCTTTTTTCATTACGAGTACGGCAGCAGTTTCGTGTACTGGAGCCTGTCGCTGGAAGAGCAGTTCTATCTGCTGTTCCCGCTGCTTATTCTGGTGTGCCGCAAGCATCTGGTCTGGGCGTTGCTGGCGCTGGTCGCGGTGCAACTGTTCACCCTGCGCACGCCGATACTGATGGTGATCCGTACCGATGCGCTGGCCCTCGGCGTGTTGCTGGCAATGTGGAGTGTGCAGCCGTCCTGGCGGCGATGGGAGCCGACCTTCCTGCGTCGTCCGTGGGCCGGTGTGACTGCGCTGATTGTGCTGGCGCTGCTGTTGAGCTACATGGCCACCGACCGTTTCACCTTCGCCTCTTACCGGATCGGCTCGATTGCCGTGCTTGGCGCACTGCTGGTATGGATCGCTTCGTACAACCGCGATTACCTGCTGCCGGCCGGTAGAGTGCAGCGGCTGATGGCATGGATCGGCAGCCGCTCCTACGGTATGTATCTGATCCACATCCCGGCCTATCAACTGGTGCGGGAACTGATCTTCCGATTGCAGAGTGCCGGTCTGCCGAGCCCGGCGGGGCATCCGGTCGTGACGCTGCTGATTGCCGGTGGCCTGATCGTGCTGCTCAGCGAGCTGAATTATCGTTTCATCGAAATGCCGATGCGCAATCGCGGCGCCGCCCTGGTGCGGCGTCTCGGTACATCGCGCAACGCCGTCCCATCCTCTGGAGCCACCTCATGCTGAGCCTTTTGAAGAAACTCACGGCGCCGACGTCCGTCCCGGTAGCCGCGCAGCCTGCTGCGGACAAAGTCGATCCGTATATGCTCGGCCTGCACGATGCGATGCTTAGCGGTTGGTTCAACCAGGAGACCGGTGAACTGTACAAGGACTTTCCGGTGAGCGCCGATGACACGTTGCTGGACGTCGGTTGTGGCGACGGTGGCAACGTGCATTTCTGTGGCATGCGCGGGGCGAAAATCATCATTGCCGACATCGACGGCGCCAAGGTTGAATCCACCCGCCAGCGCTTGAGCGACACCCCGGCCCGCGGCGTCGAGTGCCACGTCACCGACTGCAACCCGCTGCCGATCGCCGATGGCACCGCCACGCGCGTGGTGTCCACTGAAGTCATCGAACACGTCGATGACCCGGCACAGTTCCTTGCCGAACTGGTACGTGTCGGCCAGTCGGGTGCGCTGTACCTGCTGAGCGTGCCGCACCCCAGCTCCGAAGATTTGCAGAAAGACATCGCCGCACCGGAGTATTTCCAGAAGCCCAACCACATTCGCATCATCAGTGAAGAGCAGTTCAAGGCGATGGTCAGCGAGGCCGGGCTGGAGATCATCAGCCACAGCCAGTACGGGTTTTACTGGTCGATGTGGATGATGCTGTTCTGGGAGGCCAAGGTCGAATTCAGCAACCCGGATCATCCGCTGCTCAACCATTGGGCCGAGACCTGGCAAGCAGTGCTCGACTCGCCGCGCGGCGCGCAGATCAAGCAGGCACTGGATGCGGTGGTGGCGAAAAGTCAGGTGATCATCGCCCGCAAGCCCTGAACGCTTTTGTGTAACCTTGCAGCCTGATGTCTCAGGGATCTGCAAGGTATGCGCTTTTTTATCGGGTGGTCAGCCGTGATGGCGGTGTTGCTGCTGTGTGGTTGTGAGCGCCAGGATGCCGCGCCGCTCGATCAGCAACTCTACGTCTGGCAACGACAATGGACGCCGGCCCATGAACTCGCCCTGAAGGACAGTCATGGCGACTTCTCGACGCTTCGGGTGCTGGCGCTGCAAGCCTTCCCGAATGCCGGATGGAATCGGGCACGCGTCGATTCCGCGCTGCTGAAGCAGGATGCCCGACCGTTGATTGCGGTGATTCGCCTCGACGGCCAGCTCAAGGCGCTCGACCAGCAAGCCGTCACGGCGCAGATCCTGCAGGTGCTCGCCGACTGGCAAGAACAGGGCCTGACCCTGAGCGGCGTCGAGATCGATCATGACGCCGGCAATGCCCGATTGCCGGACTACACCAGGTTCCTCGTTCATTTGCGCGGCGCATTGCCGGCCAACCTGCCCTTGAGCATCACCGCATTGCCCGCCTGGCTCGACAGCCCGCAATTGCCGGCGCTGCTGGCGGCTGTCGACAGCAGTGTGTTGCAGGTGCACGCCGTCAGTGATCCGCGTCGCGGTCTGTTCGATCCCGAGCAGGCCCGGCGCTGGGCCAATGCCTGGGGGAGGGTGACCGACAGCCCGTTTTACCTGGCGCTGCCGGCCTATGGCGTGGCGCTGTTGCCGGACGCCAGTGGCGCTCCGGTGGTGGAGAGTGAAGTCACACTGGAACGCAGCGGCGAGCGACGCGAGTTGCTCGCCGATCCACAGCAACTGAGCCGGCTGGCCAGTGAATTACGCGAGGATCGCCCGGCGCATCTGGCCGGTCTGATCTGGTTTCGCCTGCCGCTGGCCAACGACCGCAGGGCCTGGAGTCTGAGCACGCTGCGGGCGGTCGCCCGAGGTGATGCGTTGAACAGCCAGCTCGGCCTGACATTCACCGAACACAACGGCCTGCAAGACATCGCTTTGCGTAACGTCGGCAACCTGGACAGCGCATGGCCCGCCCGCATCACCGTCAACGCCCGGGGTTGCGAAGGCGCTGACGCGCTCGCCGGTTATGCATTGCAACAGACTGCGGATCTGCTTACCTTCACCCGCTTGCGCGACGGCCGATTGCCGGCGGGCGGGCAGCGTGCGATCGGTTGGGCACGTTGCGCAAATATTGATCAAGGAGGTTCGCATGTTGACCCGTAACTGGCCCCGCCATCTGCTTTGCCTGAGCCTCAGCCTGCCGCTGGGATCGGCGCTGGCCTGCGGCCCGGATTTCCCGATGCGTCTGCTCGACGATCGCGGGCAATCCCTGGCGGAACTGCCGGAGGGCAACTTCAGGTTCGAGATCAGTCGCCTCGGCAAAGCCATTCCCGGGCTGAAGAACGTCACGGCGGTCACCTACAACCCGGACGACATCTATGGCGAACCGAAGGAGCCCGCTGAACTGCGCGAGAAGGCCGAGCAACAGGGCCTGAGCGCTGAGCAGCAGGCGCTGGTCAAACAACTGCGCAGCCTGACCGATGCGCGTCAGGTCGAAGAACAGGGCGCGAGCCTGCCGGCGGAAGTGCGTCTGTATGTGGCGGGCGCCGTGGCGTTCGGCGCTGGCGATCATCAGCTGGCGGTCGAGTACTTCCGCCAGTTGCTGGCGCTGCCGGCCGATCAACGTGCGCTGCGCAGCACCTGGGCCGCTTACTCGCTGGGCCGGGCGTTCTTCGCCATGAGCAGCGAAGCGGGTGATGCCCTCGAGGCACTGGAAAACGCCATCGACGCCTTCCGCCAGACGCGACAATTGAGCATCGACGGTTTCAGCGATCCGCTGGAACTGGGCGTGGCCAGCCTCGGAGAAGAGGCGCGAGCGCTGCGCACGGCGGGCAGCTGGGACAAGGCCATCGAACTCTATGCCACGCAAAACCTGCATGGCTCGAACGTCGGCTACACCTCGTTGAAGTTGTTGATGAACGATCTGGCCGAGGAGCCCGAGGATCGGCTGGAAAAGTTGCTGCGCGGTAAAGCCGTACAGCAACTGGTGACCGCGTCGCTGATCAGCCGGATCGGCTGGTCGTTCGGCGATGAGCCGCCGAACGAGAAAAAACTGATCAAGGCCCTGCAAGAGAGCACCCGTGGCAGCCTCGATAACGCGGATCGTCTGGCGGCCATGAATTATCAACAGGGCGATTACGCCAGCGCCAAGGCGTTCCTCGAACACGCCGGCGACAGCGGCCTGGCGTGGTGGCTGCGGGCGAAACTGGCGGTGCGCGACGGCGATAAAAACACTGCTGCAGCGGCTTATGCCAAAGCCGCGCAAGCCTTCCCGCAGGACGAGTCCTGGGGTGAACGGCGTACCGCCGACTGGAATCTGGAATCCCTTCAGCCCAAATGCCGGGTCGAAGGTGAAAGCGCGATTCTGGCGCTGCAACGTGGCGAGTATCTGCAGGCGTTCGATCAGTTGTATCGCAGCCAGAGCATTTACTGGTTCGACGCTGCGACCGTGGCCGAGCGGGTCCTGACGCTTGATGAGCTCAAGCAGTATGTCGATGCCAAGGTTCCGGCGCCGCCCGCGCTTAGCCAGAAGGATCGCGACAATTACGTGCCGCTGCCGGTGGCCGCGAGCCTGCGCAATCTGCTGGGGCGACGCTTGTTGCGTGAGGGGCACTACGAAGAGGCGGTCGGTTATTTCGACAATCCCGATTTGCAGCACAAGGCCCGGCTCTACGGCCAGCAACGGATGAAAGCCGATTCGGCGTGGTGGCCGACCAAGCGTGCCAGTGCGCTGTTCAATGCCGCGTGGACGGCCCGCGAGTGGGGCATGGATATCCTGGGCTACGAAATGGCCCCGGATTACGCAACCTTCGGCGGCAACTACAGCCTGGAAAGCACCGAGCTGAAAGTCGGGCCGCTGGTGAGCGAAGCCGAGGTGCAACGGCAGAAGGCCAGTGAAGCGCAGCCGGATGAGCGCTATCACTATCGGTTTGTTGCCACGGCGTTGGCCAGTCGTGCGGCGGATAACCTGCCGCACACCAGTCAGGCGTTCGCCGCCGTGCTGTGTTCGGCCGCCGGATGGAACAGCAGCCTGGAAGAGCAGAGCGCGTTGTACAAGCGTTATGTCGATGAAGGGCCTTACGTTCCATGGGCTGTGGACTTCGGTCATCAGTGCCCATATCCGGACTTCGAAAACGCCGACAAGCGCTATGTCACCCAGGTGACCGATTCGGTGCGTTCGACACTGCGGCCCTACAAGTGGCCTGTGATCGGTGCGATTGTCGCGTTCACGGCCGTTGCGTTGTTGCTGATCAGCCGCCGTCAGCGCAAGGCCCGCAAAGCCTAAGCCTGCTGCACGAACGTCAGGCGCACGGCAAAGCCGATCAACAGGCTGCCGAATAACCACTGCTGCACCCGTTGGGCCGTCGGGCTGTGTTTCAGCCAGCGGCCCAACGCCGTGCCGAGCAAGGCATAGGCGCTGTCGAACAGCAATCCTGCGGCCACCAGCATCGCGCCGAGCGCCGCAAACTGCGTCAGCACCGGTGCGCCATCCGCCACGATGAACTGCGGCAGAAGCACCGAGCAAAACAGCAAGGCTTTCGGGTTGAGCAGGTTGGTCAGCAGGCCACGGCGGATTGCAGCGCGCCACTGGCCATGGCTCGCCGTTACGGTGCCGGCGCTCAGATCCGGCAGCAGTGTGGTGCGCAGGCATTGAATGCCGATCCACAGCAAGTACGCCGCCCCGGCCATCCGCACCGCATCGAACGTCCATGGTGCAGCCTTGAACAGCGCCGCCAGCCCCAACGCCGCGAGCGCAACATGACAACCTCGGGCAACCGCCAGCCCCACTGCCGTGGCCAGCGCTGCACCGCGACCCTGACGGGCGCCGGTCTGCAACAGCAGGATCATGTCCGGGCCGGGCAGCAGATAGACCACCGCCAAAGCCAGGAAAAACAGCCAGAGACTCGCCATGTCGCACCCCTTTCGTTGTCGATTCGGTGCAATCAGTCTATGACTGAGGGGCAGGGCAGGTGCTTGCGTAGTTGGCTTCTATAACCGTCAGGATTGGCATAACCTGCTTTCTTTTCGCGCTTACACCATCAGGATCTGCCAACCATGAAACTCGACGCCTTCGATCGCAAGATTCTCGCCGCGCTGCAACGGGACGGGCGCCTGAGCAACGTGCAACTGGCGGACGAAATCGGTTTGTCCGCGTCGCCGTGCCTGCGTCGGGTGCGCATGCTGGAGGAGGCGGGGGTGATTCGCGGTTATCAGGCGAACCTGGACCGTGATGAGGTGGGGCTGGGGCTGACGGTGTTTGTCGGAGTCAAAGTCGAGCGGCACAACGATGAACAGGCCGAGGCGTTTCACCGAGCGGTGACGGCGTTGCCGGAGGTTATTTCAGCGTTTCTGGTCTCCGGGGAATCGGACTTCCTGCTGCAAGTGGTGGTGCCGGATCTGCGCGCCTACGACCGTTTTTTAACCGGTTGTCTGCTGAAGTTGCCGGGCGTGAGCGATATTCGCAGCAATTTTGCCATTCATACGGTGAAGACCCCGGGAGCGCTGCCGCTGGGGCATCTGCCGTCCTGATACTTCCCGCATTGCACGGGAAGTATCTTCAACGTGCTTACATCTGCGTCGCCATGCCCTCGACATTCATGGCCGCCTGACGCAGCGCCTCGGAACGGGTCGGGTGAGGGTGGCAGGTCAGGGCGATATCCTCGGCCGACGCGCTGAATTCCATGGCCACGCAATACTCGCCGATCATCTCGCTGACACTCGGGCCGACCAGGTGCACGCCGAGGACTTCGTCGGTGTGCGCGTCGGCGAGGACTTTGGCAAAGCCTTCGGTTTCGTGATTGATCTTCGCCCGGCTGTTGGCGGTGAACGGGAATTTGCCGACCTTGTAGGCCCGGCCTTCGGCCTTGAGCTGCTCCTCGGTCTTGCCGACGCTGGCCAGCTCCGGTTTGGTGTAGATCACGTTCGGGATCAGGTCGTAATTGACCTCGCCCGCCTTGCCGACGATCTGCTCGATGCAGGCCATGGCTTCGTCTTCAGCCTTGTGCGCAAGCATCGGCCCGGAGGTGACGTCGCCGATCACCCAGACGCCCGGTGCTTCGGTGCGATGGTGTTTGTTGGCGAGCATGCCGCGTTTGTCGGTGCTGAGGCCGACGTTCTCCAACCCCAGACCCTGGGTATAAGGGCGACGGCCGATGGCGACCAGCACGTAATCGGCTTCCAGCAGTTCGGCGCTGCCACCGGCGGCCGGTTCGATGCTCAGTTGCACGCCGCTGGCCGAGGACGTGGCGCTGGTGACTTTTGAACTCAGCTTAAAGCTGATGCCTTGTTTGCTCAGCGAACGTTGCAGGGTCTTGCCGGCTTCGCCGTCCACGCCCGGGCAGATGCGGTCGAGGTATTCCACCACCGTCACCTGCGCGCCGAGCCGGCGCCAGACCGAGCCGAGTTCGAGGCCGATCACGCCGGCACCGATCACCACCAGATGTCTGGGCACTTCGCTCAAGGACAACGCGCCGGTGGAGTCGAGAATGCGTTGGTTGTCGATCGCCACGCCGGGCAGGGGAGTGGGCTCGGAACCGGTGGCGATGATGATGTCGGTGGCGGTTAGTTCGATGCGGCTACCCTGATCGCCGGTCACGCTGACTTTTCCGGGACCGTCGATATGGCCCCAGCCCTTGATCCAGTCGACCTTGTTCTTGCGGAACAGAAATTCGATGCCTTTGGTCAGGCCGGCGACGCTTTCGTCCTTCTGCTTCATCATTTGCGCGAGGTTGAGCGCCGGTTTGACCTCAATTCCGAGGTTGGCGAATTCCGCGCCCATTGCCGCATCGTACAGTTCGGACGCATGCAACAACGCCTTGGACGGCATGCAACCGACGTTGAGGCAGGTGCCGCCCAGTGTGGCGCGGCCTTCCACGCACGCGGCCTTGAGGCCCAATTGGCCGGCGCGGATCGCTGCGTTATAACCGCCGGGCCCACCGCCCAGAATCACTACGTCATAGTTGCTCATGCGCTTACTCCTGGCTGAAGAATGCGGATCGCTAAAAATTACGTACGTAATATGTGCGTTTCCGGACATTTCGGTCAAGGCTTCAGGTACGCGACAGGTTGGGCATCCTTGAATGTGAAATTGAGTACAAATATTTCACTGCTTTCGTTATATCGTAACGAGTTAAGCAGTGAGCCAAGGGTTTTGGGGGGATATGCAAGTCGATCTGGACGTTGATGGCACGCAAGTGACCGGTTTGCCGCGCTTTCAGCAGGCGGCGGCCCAGGGTCGCCGATTGCGCCGGTTGGCCATGGGTCTCGGCGGGTTGGCCGTGGCCGGAGTGGTGCTGGCGTTTTTTGTTGGCCTGTTCGCCTCGCAATCGTTATGGCCGGCGCTGTTGGTCAATCTGAGCGCGGCGTTGCTGGTGTTGGTCGCCGGGTTGCAATCGGCGTGGTGGGTGACCGATTGGCGAGCGCGGGTGATCAACCCGGTGGTGCCGGTTATCGTCGAGGAAGAAACGCCCGGGCCGGACGGCTGGTACGAGCGACTGCTGGATCGGCTGAGCCGCCGCAGCCTGCATGTACTGGGGCAGATCGGTGCAGCGACATTATGGCTGGGCGGTCTGGCGCTGCTGGCGTTGCTTGGCATCGAGCAGGTGTGGAATCTCACACTGCAACCGACTGCCGTGGGGTTGTCCGCTTCTGTCTGCGCGGCGATTGCGCTGCTGCTGGCGTTCGGTCTGCTGGTGCTGGAGCGGCAACTGGCTCAGGAAAACCCGGCGCAATGGCCCGAGGCCGGTGCGCTGGCGCAATTGACGCGCGTGACCATCATCAGCCTGGTGCTGGGCGCATTGTGCTTGTTGTTCGCCAGCGAGAGTTCGTTCTGGCCCGTGCGACTGGCGGTGATGATCGGCATCCTGCCGGGGCTGGTCGCGGCGGAGTTGCTGCTGCGTGCGGTGCTGTCGTTGTTCAGTCCACATCGCGAACAGTTCGAACCGGTGCTGCTGGCCCGCAGTTTTGTCGCCGATCTGCTGCGTTGGCCACCACAACCGCTGCTCGCGTTGCAGCACGAATTGCACAATCGCTTCGGTATCGACCTGCGGCAGATCTGGGCCTTCAGCTACATGCGCCGCGCGTTCCTGCCAGTGTTGGTGCTGGTGGCGGCAGTCGGCTGGTTGCTCACCGGCATTCATGAAATCCCGCTGCAAAGCCGTGGCATCTACGAGCGTTTCGGCAAACCGGTGCAGGTCTTCGGCCCAGGTTTGCATGCCGGTCTGCCGTGGCCCTTGGGCCGGGTGTTGAGCGTGGAGAACGGCGTGGTGCACGAACTGGCGACCAGCGTCGGCGAGAACCCGGCGCCGGTTCAGCCGGACCCGGCGGAAGGTCCGGCCCCGATTACCGCCAACCGCTTGTGGGATGCCAGCCACGTCAACGACAAATCCCAGGTCATTGCCAGCAGCCGTGGCGAGCAACAGAGCTTCCAGATCGTCAACATGGACGTGCGTTTCGTCTACCGCATCGGCCTCAGCGATCAGGCGGCATTGGCTGCGACTTACAACAGTGCGGATGTGCCGACGCTGATCCGCAGCACCGCGAGCCGGATTCTCGTCCACGATTTTGCATCGCGCACCCTCGACGGTTTGCTGGGGCAGGACAGGGTAGGGCTGGCTGACGAGATCGGCCGAGCCGTGCAAAGTGATCTGCAGAAACTCGATAGCGGTGTAGAGATTCTCGCCACCGTGGTCGAAGCAATTCATCCACCGGCCGGCGCGGCCAACGCGTATCACAGCGTGCAAGCAGCGCAGATTGGCGCTCAGGCGTTGATCTCTCGCGAGCGTGGGGCGGCGGCTGAAGCGAGCAATCAGGCGCAGTTGCAGGCCAGTCTCGCGCGCGACCAAGCCAGCGCCAATGCCCACGAAACCAGCTCGACCGCCCGCGCGGCGGATCTGAAATTCAGCGCCGAGCAAAAAGCCTACGCCAGCGCTGGCCAGGCCTTTGTGCTGGAGCAATACCTCAGCCAGCTCAGTCAGGGACTGGGCAAAGCCAAACTGTTGGTGCTCGACCATCGTCTGGGCGGCAGCAACAACGCGCCGACCATCGACCTGCGTACGTTTACGCTGCCGGCTGACCCGTCGCCGGCGCGCACCACCGCTCAACCAGGAGCCACCCATTGAGCCAGTCGCATACTCACGATCACCATGACCACGGCGGTCATGACCATGCTCATGGCGGCCACCACCATCATGGGCATCACCACCATCATCACGGCGCGCCGGAAGAGGCGGGGCCTTTCCCGTGGCGACGCATGGGCTGGGCCGTGTTGCTGGTGGCGTTTGCCATCGCAGCGGCCAGTCTGGTGCAGGTGCGTTCCGGTGAAGCCACGGTGATTACCCGTTTTGGCAACCCGTCCCGGGTGTTGCTGGATCCGGGTCTGAGCTGGCGCTGGCCGGCGCCTTTCGAAGCGGCGATCCCGGTGGATCTGCGCCTGCGCACCACCTCGAGCGGTTTGCAGGACGTCGGCACCCGCGATGGCTTGCGCATCATCGTACAAGCGTATGTCGCGTGGCAGGTGCAGGGCGATGCGGACAACGTCCAACGATTCATGCGCGCGGTGCAGAACCAGCCGGACGAAGCGGCGCGGCAGATTCGCACCTTTGTCGGCTCGGCACTGGAGACCACCGCCAGCAGCTTCGACCTGGCCAATCTGGTGAACACCGATGCCAGTCAGGTGCACATCGCCGATTTCGAAGCGCAGTTGCGTCAGCAGATCGATCAGCAATTGCTCGCGACTTACGGCGTGCGCGTGGTGCAAGTGGGCATCGAGCGGCTGACCTTGCCGTCAGTGACACTCACCGCAACGGTTGACCGGATGCGTGCCGAGCGTGAAACCATCGCCACCGAACGCACTGCAATTGGCAAGCGCGAAGCGGCGCAGATTCGTTCTGGCGCCGAGCGAGATGCGCGAATCGTCCAGGCTGACGCCACGGTGAAAGCGGCCGAAATCGAGGCGCAATCGAGGGTCGAGGCGGCGCAGATTTATGGCCGTGCCTACGCCGGATCGCCGCAGCTGTACAACCTGTTGCGCTCACTGGACACCCTCGGCACCATCGTTACGCCGGACACCAAATTGATCCTGCGCACCGACGCTGCGCCATTCCGCGTGTTGGTGGACGGCCCGCCGACTCTGGAAAGCAAGAGCGGAACGCAGCCATGAGTGAAGTTCCACGTGGAACAAATTCGTTGAACAGTCCGTGGATTCAGGCGGGACGTCTGGCGTTTTTTGCCCTGTACGCCGTGACGGTATTGGCGGCGTTGGCCTGGGCGTTTTCCAATGTGCGGCAGATTGATCCGCAGAACCGCGCAGTGGTCATGCATTTCGGTGCACTGGATCGCATCCAGAATGCCGGGTTGTTATTGGCCTGGCCGCAGCCGTTCGAACAGGTTGTTTTGCTGCCGGCGGCGGATCGGGTTATCGAGCGCCGAGTGGAAAACCTGCTGCGCAGTCCAGCTGCAATACAGGCGGATCGCGTCGCGACATTCGCCACGCCAATAAGTGATGCATTGGCCGGCTCTGGCTATTTGCTCACCGGTGATGCCGGTGTGGTGCAACTGGATGTGCGGGTGTTCTACAAGGTCACCGATCCCTATGACTTCGTACTGCAAGGCGACCATGTGCTGCCGGCACTGGATCGACTGGTGACTCGCAGCGCGGTGGCTCTGACGGCGGCGCGGGATCTGGACACCATTCTGGTAGCGCGACCGGAACTGATCGGCGCCGACAATCAAGCCGCCGAACGACGTGAACGGCTACGTGGCGATCTGGTGCAAGGCATCAATCGTCGCTTGGCTGAATTGAAGGCGAGCGGGCAGGGCATCGGTATTGAAGTGGCCCGGGTCGATGTGCAATCGAGTCTGCCCGAGCCTGCGGTCGGTGCATTCAATGCCGTGCTGACTGCCAGTCAACAGGCTGACAAAGCGGTGGCCAATGCTCGCACCGATGCTGAAAAAATCACCCAGACTGCCAACGAACTGGCCGACCGCACTTTGCAGGTGGCCCACGCCCAGGCCGGTGAGCGTCTGGCGAAAGCCTCCGCGGATACCGCCACTGTTCTGAGTCTGGCTCAGGCCCGACAGCAGGGCACCGACCCGCAAATGCTGCTGCGCCTCTACCGCGAACGGATACCGAAGATTCTCGGCCAGGCCGGTTCGGTCACCACGGTCGATCCGAAAGACGATTCCCGCCTGATCATTCAGGGAGCCAGTAAATGACTGCCACTACCGCCGCCCCGAGCCTGTTGTCCTCGGCCGAGCAACGCCGCGCTGCGCGCCAGTTGACCCTGGCGATGCTCGCCCTCGGCCTGCTCGGGCTCGGTCTGATCTGGCGCTGGTTGATGCCGGAACAAACCGGCGTCAGTCAGTTGCTGCTCGGTTTTGCTTCCTTATTGGTCGCGGTGCCGGTGATGCGTTCGGCGTGGTTCAGCCTGCGTTATCCGAGCCTGCACGGCATCACCGACCAGTTGATCGCACTGGCGATGCTCGGTGCCTGGGCCACTGGCGATCTGCTGACCGCCGCACTGTTGCCGATCATCATGATCTTCGGCCATGTGCTGGAGGAGCGCAGCGTGATCGGCTCGCAAGAGGCGATTCACGCGTTGGGCCAGCTCACTCGCAGCCATGCGCGGAAAATCCAGGCGGACGGCACAGTCATCGAAGTCGATAACGGTACGCTCAAGGCCGGCGACACCGTTGAAGTGCGGGCCGGCGATCGGGTGCCGGCGGACGGTCGTGTACTGTTCGGGCAGGCGAGCCTCGACACAGCGTCGATCACCGGTGAGTCGGTGCCGGTCGAGGCAGGCGTCGGCATGACCGTGTTCGGCGGGGCGATCAACCTCGATGGTTTGCTGCGTATCGAAGTCACTCGTACCGGCGATGAATCGACGCTGGGTAAGGTCATCGCGCTGATGCAGAACGCCGAGCGCTCCAAACCACCGATCACTCGGCTGCTGGAGCGTTATGCCGGCAGCTACATGGTGCTGGTGTTGCTGCTGGCGGCGGTGACCTGGTTTGTCACCAACGATGCGCAGGCGATGTTGGCGGTGCTGGTTGCGGCTTGTCCTTGTGCGCTGGTGTTGTCCGCACCGGCCACGGCGATTGCCGGTGTGGCGGTCGCGGCGCGGCACGGGATTCTGATCCGCAGTTCGGCGTTCCTTGAAGAGTTGGCTGACCTCACATCGTTGGTGGTCGACAAGACCGGCACGCTCACTTACGGCACGTTGCGTTTGCAGTCGATCAACAGCGCGCAGGCGGATCACGAATCGGTGATGGCGCTGGCCGCCAGTCTTGGTGCTGCCAGCAGCCACCCGGTCAGTCGTGCACTGGCCGGACTGGTTCACGCGGACAACGTGCTGGTGCTGACCGACATTCACGAACGCCAGGGTCTGGGTGTAGTCGCCAGGACCGAGCAGGGTGAAGCGGCGCTCGGTCGTCCGGAGCTGTTTGCACAGCTGGGGATCCCGACCACAACGATTCCCGAGCACGACGGCCCGATTGCCGGCCTGGCGTTGAACGGCGAATTCCTCGCCTGGCTGTTGCTCGCCGACAGCGTCAAACCGGAAGCGAAATTCGCCCTGAGCGAACTGCGCGAGTTGGGCCTCGGTCGGCAATTGTTGCTGACCGGCGACCGTCAAAGCGTGGCGCAAACCCTGGCCCGTGATGTCGGCCTGCACGAAGTCGAAGCCCAGGCGTTGCCCGAAGACAAACTCAATCGAGTGTTGAAGGAAATCGACAACGGTTTCCGGCCAATGGTGGTCGGCGACGGCATCAACGATTCTCTGGCCCTCAAGGCGGGTGTGGTGGGCATCGCGATGGGAGCGGGCGGTGCGGACATCGCATTGGCATCCGCCGACATTGTGCTGATCGGCAGCGACCTGCGCCGTCTCGGCACCTGTGTGCGTCTGAGTCGCCAATGCCGGCGCACGCTGCAAGTGAACGTGATCATCGGTCTGGGCTGGACGCTGGCCATCGTGGTGTTCGCCGCATTTGGCTGGTTGGGCGCGGCCGGGGCGATGATTGCTGCGTTGCTGCACAACCTCAGTACGTTGCTGGTGTTGGGCAATGCCGGTCGCTTGTTGCGATTCCAGGAGCCGCTGCTGAAGCTGAACGAGCAGAACTGATCATTTTTCGAACTGTGCGTCGGACTTGAAGTCTTCAGAGAAGGCGCACTGAAGCACGGAGATCGGTGCCATTACGGCCGATATGGCTGATAGGTGGCGACTATCGAATCGATAGCCTGCTAATTTTCAAGGATGGTCTACCCTCAGATCAGACGTCTGAAACCAGGGGGATATTCCATGCTCGCGCAACTTCCACCGGCCTTACAGAATCTGCAGCTTCCGCTTCGCCTGCGACTCTGGGACGGCCATGAATTCAATCTGGGCCCGACGCCCAGCGTCACCATCGTGGTCAAGGACCCGTTGATGGTGTCCCAGTTGACCCATCCGAGTCTCGACGCGCTGGGGGCGGCGTTCGTCGAGGGCAAACTCGAACTCGAAGGCTCGATCAGCGAGGTCATCCGGGTTTGCGATGAATTGAGCACGGCGTTGCTCGATGAAGATGAAGACAGTCAGCCGGTGCGAACCGTGCACGACAAGGAAACCGACGCCAAAGCCATTTCCTACCACTACGACCTGTCCAACGCGTTTTATCAGCTGTGGCTGGACAGCGACATGGCGTATTCCTGCGCCTATTTCGAAACCGGCAGCGAAACCCTGGAGCAGGCGCAACAGGCGAAGTTTCGGCATTTGTGTCGCAAGCTGCGTCTGCAGCCCGGCGATTACCTTCTGGATGTCGGTTGCGGCTGGGGAGGTCTGGCTCGTTACGCTGCCCGTGAGTTCGGTGCAAAGGTATTCGGTATCACCTTGAGCAAGGAACAACTGGCGCTGGCTCGTGAACGGGTCAAGGCGGAAGGCCTGGAAGACCAGGTCGAACTGCAACTGCTCGATTACCGTGATCTGCCGCAGGACGGTCGGTTCGACAAAGTGGTGAGCGTTGGCATGTTCGAGCACGTTGGCCATGCCAACCTGGCCGAGTACTGCAAAACCCTGTTCGGCGCGGTGAAAGAGGGCGGTCTGGTGATGAACCACGGCATCACCGCCAAGCACACCGATGGCCGCCCGGTGGGACGCGGTGCCGGCGACTTCATCGAAAAATACGTGTTCCCCAACGGCGAACTGCCGCACCTGGCGATGATCTCCGCCGAGATCAGCGAGGCCGGTCTGGAGATCGTCGATGTCGAGAGCCTGCGTCTGCACTATGCGCGCACCCTGGACCACTGGAGCGAACGTCTGGAGGACAATCTCGAAGCCGCCGGCAAACTGGTGCCGGATCAGGCCCTGCGTATCTGGCGTCTGTACCTGGCCGGTTGCGCCTACGCGTTTGCCCGGGGCTGGATCAACCTGCATCAGATTCTTGCGGTGAAGGCCCACGCCGATGGCAGCCATGAACTGCCGTGGACCCGCGATGACATCTACAACCCTTGAGCTAGAGAATCGGTGAAATCAGCCGGGCGATCCGCATGCCGAGTTGTTGCAGGCGGTGGATCTCCCGGCCTTCTTCCTTGGCGATTTCGTAGGCCTGGGCAAAGTCGTCGTTGAGCATCTGTTCCACGTGGCCGGCGAATTCGCTGTCGACCGTCAGCAACATCACTTCGAAATTCAACCGGAACGAACGGTTGTCCAGATTGGCGCTGCCGATGGCGCTGATTTCGCTGTCGACCAACACCACTTTCTGATGCAGGAAACCCGGTTCGTAGCGGAACACCCGCACCCCGGCGCGCACCGCTTCGAACGCGTAAAGGCTCGATGCTGCGTAAACGATACGGTGATCGGGGCGCGACGGCAGCAGCAGTCGGACATCGACACCGCGCAGGACTGCGAGACGCAATGCGGCGAATACCGCCTCGTCGGGAATGAAGTAGGGGCTGGTGATCCATACGCGTTCGGTGGCGGCATGGATGGCTTCGACGAAGAACAGCGAGCAGGTCTCGTAGGCATCCGCCGGGCCGCTGGCCAGCAGTTGGCAGAGCACGCCGTCTTCCGGGTAAACCTCCGGCAGGATCAGCGGGGGTAGCGTACGGGCGGCCCAGAACCAGTCTTCGGCAAATGACTCCTGCATGCAGGCGACCACTGGCCCGCGCACCTGTACGTGGGTGTCGCGCCATGGCGCCAATGGTGGTTTTTCGCCCATGTATTCGTCGCCGACATTGTGCCCGCCAACAAAGCCGATTAACCCGTCGACCACGACGATCTTGCGGTGGTTACGGAAATTCACCTGGAAGCGATTGAGCCAGCCGCTGCGGGTGGCGAACGCCTTGACCTCAATCCCGCCATCGCGAAGTGCCTGTACGTAGCTGTGGGGCAGGGCGTGGCTGCCGATGCGGTCGTACAGCAGATGAATCGCGACACCTTCGGCGGCTTTCTTCAGCAGCAGTTCGCGCAGGCGCTGGCCGAGGTGATCGTCGTGAATGATGAAAAACTGAATCAGCACGGCTTCCCGTGCCTGGCTGATTGCGTGGAAAATCGCTTCGAAGGTAGCGGTGCCGTTGATCAGCAATTGCACTTCATTGTTGGCCAGGCATGGCATGCGGCCCAGCTTCGGCATCGCCCGCAGCGAGTCGTAGGCATTCGAGGCGCGGGCGGTCAGGGCTTCTTCTACCCAGGGCCGCCAGTTCAGTTCGGAAACGGCCTGACGCATCTGTTCGTTGGCCTGACGTCGGGCCTTGATATAACCGTCGAAGGTGCTGCGACCGAACACCAGATAGGGGATGAGGGTGAGATAGGGAATGAAGATCAGCGACAGCGCCCAGGCGATCGCGCCTTGCGCCGTGCGGACGGTCAGCACCGCATGGATGGCGGCAATTGTGCCCAGGCTATGTATCAGCGCGATCAGATAACCGAAGATGTGCGGTCCAAAATAATCCATGGGGCAACCTTGCTCCTGAAGATTCAATGCTTAACAGACCATGTTCCTCTGCAGTTGTCGCTATTTTCTTTTTAGCCATGAAAGCAGGCCATGAACCGAAACAAGCGGCCGGCGTCTAACGGCCACTACTGATCAGGAGTTTTGCAATGAACGTTCGTCTGCTGGGTTTGGCGCTGGGTCTGGGGTTGGCCTTGCCGTTGGTGGCTCAGGCGCAAATGCTGCAGCCGGGGTTGTGGGAAATGACATCGAGCAATGTGAAGGTCGATGATCAGGCCATGGACGTGCAATCGATCCTCGGCCAGATTCAGGGCCAGATCACCCCGCAACAGCGGGCGGAACTGGAGAAGCAGGGGATCAATATTGGCGGCAAGGGCATTCGTGCCTGCCTGACACCGCAGCAAGTGGCGACCAACGATATTCCGCTGGCGGACCCGCAGTCGGGCTGCAAACAGCAGATCACCGAGCGTAACGGCAACCAGTGGAAATTCCGCTTCAGCTGCCCGCGAGCCTCGGGCACCGGTGTGGCGACGTTCGTCAGTGATCGTGAATTCACCACCATCGCCAACGGTACGTTCAATGCCATCGGGATCAACCAGAAGGGCAGTCTGGAAACCCGCGCGGTGTGGCTGGGTCAGGATTGCGGCACCGTCAAACCAAGAGCCTGAAAATAGAAACCGCCCCACAACATTGTGGGGCGGTTTTTTTCTAGCGCATGAAGCGCAACGGCAATCCCTGACACCCGTCATGCAGCCGATTGCCGTGCCACGCGACCTGTCCCGACACCAGCGTCGTACTCACCCGATGGCGGAAGCTGCGGCGAGCAAACGGCGTCCATCCGCACTGCGACAGGACCGGTTGTCGTGATACCGCGACGCCCTCGGGTTCTGGCTGAATCAATACCAGATCCGCCCAATAACCTTCCCTCAGATAACCGCGATCCGGAATGGCAAACAGGTCTGCCACCCGGTGGCTGGTCTTCGCCACCAGCGTGGTGATCGGCAGCACGCCATCCGCTACCAGTTCCAACAACGCCGGCAACGCATGTTGCACCAGCGGCAGACCGGAGGGGGCCTGGGCATACGACAGCTGTTTCTCCGCCCAGGTATGCGGGGCGTGGTCGCTGCCTATCACATCCAGTCGATTGCTCAACAAGGCCAGGCGCAGGGCATCGCGATCAGCCTGGGTTTTGATCGCCGGGTTGCATTTGATCTGGTTTCCGAAGTCCGGATAGTCGCGATCATCGAACAGCAGGTGATGCAGGCAGACTTCCGCCGTGATGCGTTTGTGCGTCAGCGGTTTGTCTTCGAACAGTTCCAGCTCTCGAGCCGTGGTCAGGTGCAGCACGTGCAGGCGAGTGCCGTGGCGTTTGGCGAGCTCCACCGCCAGCGAAGAGGAGCGATAACAGGCATCGGCATTGCGGATCAATGCATGAGCATTGGGCGGCAGATGTTCGCCGAATTGCTCGCGCAACCTGGCTGTGGCGGCCTCGATGCTCGGTGTGTGTTCGCAATGGGCCAGCAGTATCGTTGGCACCTCGGCGAACAATCGCTCCAGCGTCTTGGGGTCATCCACCAGCATGTTGCCGGTCGACGCGCCCATGAACACTTTGACCCCGGCCACCTCACTCGGGTTGAGTGCCGCGACGGTGTCCAGGTTGTCGTGACTGACTCCGAAGTGAAAGCCGTAGTTGGCCACCGAGTTGATCGCCGCTCGACGTTTTTTGTCGGCCAGCGCTTCGAGGGTGAGGGTGGCCGGGTTGGTGTTGGGCATGTCCATGAAACTGGTAATGCCACCAGCCACCGCCGCGCGGGATTCGGTGTAGATGCTGCCTTTGGCCGGCGAGCCCGGTTCACGGAAATGCACCTGATCGTCGATCATCCCCGGCAGCAGACATTGGCCGTTGGCATCGATTTCCAGCGTTGCGTTTTCACCTTCAATGCTGCCGCCGATCTTGACGATGCGGCCGTGGCTGACCAGCAGATCGGCGTAGAACTCATGCCCGTCATCAACCAGGCGCGCATTGCGAATCAGCACACTGTTCATGGTTCAGAACTCGTTCTGCAGGGCTTTGTAGCCGCGCACCAGATCGACGTTGGTGCGCGCCACGTCTTCGGAAAACTCCGAGGCGCTGACGCTCACCGGCGGAAATTGCGAGAGGTCGGTGTTCGGCCCGATGCGGGTGGTGGAGGGTACGTAGAACGCGTCCGGCAGATCCCGGCCATCGACCACCGAATTGTGCCGCACCACGCAACCGTTACCGACCTCGCAGTTGAACAGCACGCTGTTGAAACCGATGAACACTCGGTCACCAACCTTGCACGGGCCATGCACGATCGAGCGATGGGCGATGGAGCTGAACTCGCCGATGGTCACCGCTGCGCCGGACTTGGAGTGAATCACCACGCCATCCTGGATGTTCGAATTGGCGCCGATGGTGATCGGCTCCATCTCGCCCGAGGCGTCCACTTCATCGGCGCGAATGACCGCATAGGGGCCGACGAACACGTTTTCACCGATCACTACTTTGCCGCAGATGATCGCGGTTTTATCGACGTAGGCTGACTCGGCAATTTGCGGCAGATCGCCGGAAGGATTTTTGCGGATCATGGTTGGCTCAGGGCGTCGTAAAGGGTGTTGAGGTTGTATTCGAACAGGCCGGTGAAGGTGCTGGCCGGACCCGACGCGGCGAGGGCATCGGAGTACAGCGTGCCGCCGATGTGCGCGCCGCTTTCGTCGGCAATCTGTTTGAGCAGGCGTGCGTCCTTGATGTTTTCCATGAACACCGCTTTGACCTTGGCCTGACGGATCTGGGTGATCAGCGCGGCGACTTCGGCGGCGGAAGGTTCGCGCTCGGTGGACAGACCTTGCGGAGCCATGAAGTCGATTCCGTAGGCTTGCCCGAGGTAACCAAAGGCGTCGTGGCTGGTAACGATCTTGCGATTGCCCGGCGGCAGGGAGCCGAGCTTGGCCTTGGCTTCGGCGAGGAGGGCGTAGATCTGTTTCAGGTAGGCCTTGCTGTTGCGTTCGTAGTCGTCTTTGTTCGCCGGGTCGGCGGCGATCAGTGCCTTGGTGATGTTGGCGATATACAGCTCGGTGTTGGCCAAGTTGTGCCAGGCGTGAGGGTCGGGAACGGTCTCGCCGTCTTCATCTAGAGAGCGGGGGATCACGCCGTGGCTGGCACTGATGACGGTGGCTTTGGTACCGGTGCTGGTCACCAGTCGGTCCAGCCATGGCTCGAACCCCAGCCCGTTTTTCACGATCAGTTTTGCTTTCAGAAGTGCCTTGGCATCGTCGGGCGTCGGTTCGTAGGTGTGGGCGTCAGCGTCTGGCCCGACCATGTTGGTGATCTGGATATGCTCGCCGCCGACCTGTTGCACCATGTCGGCGAGGATGCTGAAACTGGTGACCACCGGCAGTTTCTCCGCCGCCGACAATGACATCGACAGCATCAGGCTGAACAACACAAGTAGAGCGCGCATCGGGAAACACCTCATTGGGATGTGAGCAAAGGCGGGCGGCGCAGCAGGCCGTGAACCGGCCCGAGCACGACGGACAACAGGTAACCGATGCCTGCGACCAGCACGATGGCCGGACCGCTGGGCAGCGAGTAGTAGAACGACAGCAACAGTCCGAGCCACACCGACAGGCAACCGATCACGGCGGCGATGGCGATCAGGATCGGCAGGCACCGGCTCCAGAAACGAGAAGCGGCGGCGGGCAGCATCATCAGACCGACCACCATCAGTGCGCCGATGGCCTGGAATCCGATGACCAGATTCAGCACCACCAGCGTCAGGAACACACCGTGGGCGATCGGGCCGAGTCGGCTGACGGTGCGCAGGAATAGTGGATCGAGGGTGTCGAGCAGGAGCGGGCGGTAGATCAATGCCATGGCCATCAGGCTCAGCAGCGACACGCCCAGCATGCCGTTGAGGGTCGGTCCGTCGACGGCCAGCGCCGAGCCAAACAACAAGTGCAGCAGGTCGAGGCGTTTACCGGCGATGCCCAGAATCAGCACGCCACTGGCCAGGGAGATCGGGTAGATCGCGGCGAGACTGGCGTCCTCGCGCAGGCCGGTTCGGCGGGTGATCCATGCGGCGAGTCCGGCCATGCTCAGGCCGGCGCCGAGGCCGCCGAGGGTCAGCGCGGGAAGACTCAGACCGGCAAACCAGAAACCGAGTGCGGCGCCGGGAAGGATGCCGTGGGCGACGGCGTCGCCGATCAGGCTCATGCGCCGCAGGATCAGGAACACGCCTAATGGAGCGGTGCTGCATGCCAGCAGCAAACCGCCGAGCAGTGCCCGACGCATGAACACGAACTCCAGGAACGGTTGCCAGAAATGCGTAGCGCTGAGCATCAGGCCACCTGCACGTTGGGTGTCTGCTGGATCAGTTCGACACTGGTGCCGAACACGCAGCCGCTATTTTTGATCAGCAGCGTTTGTGGAATGTGTTGGCGGACGGCGGCGAGGTCGTGGCAAACCATCACCAGCGTCCGTCCTTGCGCATGCCAGGTGTGCAGGTGTTGCCAGAGTAATGCCTGACCCAGTTCATCAAGGGCGGCATGGGGTTCGTCGAGCAGCAGCAAAGGCGTGTCGGCCAGACTCAGTCGAGCGAGCAGGGCACGTTGCAGTTCTCCGCCGGAGAGGGCCATCAACGGGCGCTGTTCGAGGCCACTCAAGTGCCAATCTTCAAGTGCCTGGGTGAGGCGCTGTGCGCGCAGTTGAGTGGATAGTCGGCGGCCCCAGAAACCGGCGGCGACCAGTTCCTGAAGGCTGATCGGGAATTGGCGATCCAGGTGCTGTTGCTGGGGGAGGAATGACAAACCGCTTTGGCGAGGGACGCCTAATGCGACAGCACCGGCCAGAGGTCTCTGCAGTCCGGCGATGACTTTGAGCAGGCTGCTTTTGCCACTGCCGTTCACGCCGATGATGGCGGTCAGGCTGCCGCGTTCCAATTGAAGACTCAGCGGTGGCGTGAGCGGTTGGCCGGGGGCGCCCCAACTGACGGACTGGAAGCGAATCATGCGGTCTCCCGGCGCCAGTGACTTTCAGCGACTGCATCGTGGGCGTGGAGGCTTTCGGCATGGATCACGCGCAGGTGGAACTCGCGGATGCCGGGTGAGCGACGCAGCGCCAGATTCAGGCGGCGCGCAGCGTCTTCGCAGAACATCAGGTTCTGTCCATTGGCGAGGGCGAAGGCTTGTTCATCGGCGCGTTTTACGGCGGTTTGTACCGCGGTGCCGAGAGCTGCTTCGGCGTCGTTGATGGTCGAGGTCAGCGGTAAGCCATCGACGAATTCATCAAGGTGAAGATGAAGTTGTGCGGTGCTGCGCTGGCTGTGGGGCGTTGCGATGATCCCCTGAGTCGAGCCCAGCCAGGCCAAAACTTCTGCATGTTGCAACGGCTTGTTGGCGAAATCGTCGACGAATTGTTGTTGGATCAATTGCCTCGCCAGAGCGGCAGAGCAGGGGCAAGTCGAGGAGTAAGCCACCTCGATTTTCAGTTCCACGTGGAACACTGTGTTTTTCAGAGTGGCCGCAATGGTCACCGGATAGGTTTTCCATCCTGCCAATGGGCTGACCAATGCGGGTCTTCTGAGCAGCAAATCGGTATGGATATTCAGATAAGCGGAGTTAGCCAAACCTTCATGGCTGTCGAGAAAACGCTGCAAAACCTGCTGCAAAAGTGCGGGAGTGAGGTTTCGCTGTTCCAGCATTTCCAGCGCCAGGTACAACCGTGACATGTGAATGCCACGGGCTTCGCCGTCATCCAGGCTCACGCCCGCATCGGCTTTTGCTGCCAGGCGTTGGCCCTCGATAAAGACAGGTAGAGCGATGCCACGCATTCCCACCCAATCAAGCGGCAAGGCTTGGCGGGCAGCTTGCGCGGCGATATCCGGCAGCGTCAGCGCATTCATGTTCAGTACCATCGTGTTGATTGAATTTGATGTTACATTATAACAATTCAAATCACGATGCCTTTTTCATGAACGGGCTTTCATATGCACAGACGCCATTTGCTTAACCTGATGTTGGCCAGCGCCACCCTGGCTTTTCCTTTCAGTGTCAGCGCCACACAAATTCGCAATGCACGCCTCTGGCGGTCGGATGACAAACTTCGGTTGGTCTTCGATTTGAGCGGGCCGGTGAGCTACAAGACGTTCACGTTGAGTGCGCCGGATCGTCTGATCATTGATCTGAGTGGTGCCAGCTTGAGTGGCGATTTCAGTCAGTTGGCGCTCAGCGAAACGGTTATTCGCAGCATCCGTTCCGGGCATTTTGGGAAGGGCGATACCCGAATCGTCCTGGATTTGAATCGCCCGGTTCAGCTCAATACCTTCCTGCTGGCGCCTCAGGATGGACAAGGACATCGCCTGGTTCTGGATCTCTTGAGCGATTCAAAAGTGGCAACGCCGAGCGTTCCACGTGAAACAACGGGGAAAACCAATCATCCAAAACGAGACATTATTGTCGTGGTCGACCCTGGTCATGGCGGCAAAGATCCGGGGGCAGTGGGTGCAAAAGGTGAGCGTGAAAAAGACGTTGTGCTCTCCATTTCACAGCTGCTTGCCCGCCGGTTGAAGCGGGAAAAGGGCTTCGATGTGAAGCTTGTGCGCAATGACGATTTCTTCGTGCCGCTCCGCAAACGGGTCGATATTGCCCGCCAGCACAAGGCCGACATGTTCATTTCGGTGCACGCGGATGCCGCGCCGCGTCTGACCGCTTCAGGCGCCTCGGTGTATTGCCTGTCTGAAGGTGGCGCGACTTCAGCCACTGCACGCTTCATGGCGCAACGGGAAAACGGCGCGGATCTGCTCGGTGCAACCAGCCTGCTGAATCTGAAGGACAAGGACCCGATGCTCACCGGTGTCATCCTCGATATGTCGATGAACGCCACCATCGCCGCCAGTTTGCAGCTGGGCAGTACCGTGTTGGGGAGTCTGGCGAGCATCACCACGCTGCATCAAAAGCGTGTGGAACAAGCCGGATTTGCGGTTTTGAAGTCACCCGATGTGCCGTCGATTCTGGTGGAAACCGGGTTCATCTCCAACGCGCGGGACAGTCAGCGGCTGGTCACGGCACGCCATCAGCAAGCGGTTGCTGACGGATTGTTTGAAGGATTGCAGCGCTATTTCCAGAAAAATCCACCGGCCGACAGCTACATCGCCTGGCAGCAGGAGCAGCAACAGGCGCGTGTTTAGCAGCCGGTGAGCCGGCTGCAAGTGAACTTCCCGGTGCTTCCGCCGGAGCTGGAAAAGCGGTTGATCGTCGTCCAGCCCACCCGGCGGTTGTAGCCGACCCAGGCTTCGCCGTCGGAGGCGATTCCTGTGAAGAACGTCAGCTGCCCGTAAATGCTGTTGGTTTGCGCCCAATAACGTTGGCCGTTCTTCTCGAAACCCCGCAGGTAAATCGTCTTGCCTGCAGTGTTGACGCTATAGGCGTTGCCATTGGCATCCACGCACGCCAGCAGGTTGGCGCTGCGCGTGCAGTTGGCGAGCCCCGGGACTTGTGCCCATGCATCGAAGGTCAGCAGGGCCAGGCCAAAGAGTGAGCATTTCAGCGCAGTTTTCATGAGATCACTCGACGGTGAAGTGTTTCCAGCTTCCGGCCCTTTGTCGTTTCCGGCAAGAAGAAAGTGGATCTTCAGTATTGTTATACTATAACATAAATTCGATCGGGCTTTCCGTGGCTCCTGTTTTCAAGCGTCTGCTTCTCTGACTATCTCGTAGAAGCCCAAGAACGCCTGCCGCCGAGAGCGTTTCTTGCGTTTAGCTACCGTTTGATGAGGTTTACCCCATGTCTTCCCCGCTTCCCGTGACCGTTTTATCCGGCTTTCTCGGCGCCGGAAAAAGTACACTTTTGAATTACGTACTACGTAACAGAGACGATCTGCGTGTGGCGGTGATCGTCAATGATATGAGCGAGATCAACATTGATGGCAGCGAAGTTCAGCGTAATGTCGACCTGAACCGCGCAGAAGAAAAGCTCGTGGAAATGAGCAACGGCTGTATCTGCTGTACGTTACGCGAAGACCTTCTGGAAGAAGTCGCCAAACTGGCTCGGGAAGGCCGATTCGATTATCTGCTGATCGAATCCACCGGCATTTCCGAGCCACTGCCGATTGCCGAGACCTTCACCTTCCGCGACCAGCAGGGCCAAAGCCTCGCGGACATCGCTCGCCTCGACACCATGGTCACTGTAGTCGACGGCCTGAATTTCCTGCCTGATTTCCAGGCCGCCGAAAGCCTGGCCTCCCGTGGTGAAATCCTTGGTGAAGAAGATGAGCGCTCGATCACCGATCTGTTGATCGAACAGATCGAGTTCGCCGACGTTCTGTTGATCAGCAAGATCGATCTGATCAGCAGCAGCGAACGGGAAGAGCTGATGGCGATCCTCAAGCGGCTGAACGCGAACGCCGAGATCATCCCGATGGTGATGGGCGAAGTGCCGCTGGAGAAGATCCTCAACACCCGCCGCTTCGACTTCGAAAGGGCTGCGACAGCCCCGGGCTGGCTTCAGGAATTGCGTGGGGAACACGTGCCGGAAACCGAGGAATACGGCATCGCGTCCACGGCCTACCGCGCGCGCCGCCCCTTTCACCCTCAGCGCTTTTTCGACTTCATCGATCGACCCTGGCTGAACGGCAAGCTGCTGCGCTCCAAAGGTTTCTTCTGGCTAGCAAGCAAACCCACGGATGCCGGCAGTTGGTCCCAGGCGGGCGGTTTGATGCGCCACGGTTTCGCCGGCCGCTGGTGGCGTTTCGTGCCGAAGGATCAGTGGCCACAGGATCAGGAAAGCACCGCTGCGATCATGGAAAACTGGACCGTCAGCGTAGGAGACTGCCGCCAGGAACTGGTGTTTATCGGCCAGAACATCGATTTCGCACAGCTCAAGTCAGCCCTCGACGACTGCCTGCTCACCGATGCCGAGATGGCGCTCGGTGTCGAAGGCTGGCGATTGCTGGCTGATCCATTCGGTCCCTGGCATGACGAGGCCGCGTGATGCTTGCCCTCAAACCGCTGCAAAGCAAAACACGTCATCAGGTGCTCGGCCCGACCCCGCAGGCGCTGGCGAGCATCCTGGAAGATGAAATAAACCTCACTGTCTGGCAGCGGCAACTACCACTGCATGTCGCCGATTTTGCGAAGTTGTTGGTGTCACTCAACGAGCCTTATGCCGAAGCGCTGAGCCTCGAATTGCACGACGAAGACGCAGAACCAGATCTGACGGGACTGGCCAGCGGATTCCGTGACCTGGAAGGCTACGAAGGTTTTATCGCCGACTTGAAATGGCTGGTCGGCGCCTTCGCCTGCCTGCTCGGCGCGCGGCGGATCGGCTTGCGGCTGCGTGTGCTGGACAAGGCGATGTGCCCGCGTTTTCACGTCGATCATGTGCCCGTACGACTGATCACCACCTACGCCGGCATTGGCAGCGAGTGGCTCAAGGAAGGGGAAATGGATCGCCAGCAACTGGGAAAACCGCTGGCCGAGCCGCAGGAAAAATCGCGGATTCAGCAACTGGTCAGCGGAGAAGTGGCGCTGCTCAAAGGGGAGAAGTGGCACGGCAACGAAGGCTTCGGGCTGATCCATCGCTCTCCACAACCGGCGCCGGGCGAGCGGCGTCTGATGCTGACCCTGGACTGGTTGGGCTGACGCCTCAAGGCTTGAGCCAGTTGCCCTGGCTCTGGCTCTCGCAGTACGGCTTCAAATACGCCGCATCGGTGGCCACGCCGTAATAGTGGATATCCTGGCGATAAGGCATATTGGCGACTTGCGCGTTGCTGCACACGCCAAACGCTCCGGCAGGGCACTGATCGACGTACTGCACGTCGACTTTTTGCCCCGCCAGCGTGGGCTGGCAGAAGCCGTCGTTGAACAGCTTCTCCGGGATGTTGCGGTTCTGCTGGCAGACCTTCACGTCGAGGCGTTCTGCCTGGCTGTGCACCACACAAGCCTGGGCCAGCGCCTCGCCCGACACCAGCGCCAACAGCAACGACCATCCCATCCACCGCATTCCCGACCTCCAGAAAACCTTGATCATGTTGCAGAACATTCCTACCCACGTCATCGCAGGCCCCTTGGGCGCCGGCAAGACCAGCCTGATCCGCCAGCTCATGGCGCAACGACCGGCCGGTGAGCGCTGGGCGGTGCTGATCAACGAGTTCGGCCAGATCGGCCTCGACGCTGCACTGTTGACCCGGGACGCCGATGGTATCGCACTGGGCGAAGTGGCCGGGGGCTGTTTGTGTTGCGTGAACGGTGCGCCATTTCAAATCGGGTTGGGACGTTTATTGCGCAAGGCCCGGCCGGATCGCCTGTTCATCGAGCCTTCCGGATTGGGACATCCGGCGCAGTTGCTGCAACAGCTGAGCGAAGCGCCATGGCAAGGTGTTCTCGCGGTTCAACCCTGCGTGCTGGTGCTGGACGCCCAGGCATTGGCGGCAGGCAAAACGGTACCGCCAGCACAGCGGGAGGCGCTCCCTGATGCCGGTTTGCTGGTATTGAACAAGGCGGAAAACATCGATGAATCCCAGCGAGAGCAGATTGCCCGTCAGTTGCCGTCCGTCAGGCTGATCTGGACGCAACAGGCATCGTTGCCCCTGAGCGAATTGCCGGGTGTGGCGGCTCAAGCGCAAGCGGGTGTGGATAAGTTGATCGTGCCCAAAGGGCTGGCGCAGATGCCGGCCATCTGGAGCGATCCGGCTTCGCCGATTTGCCTGAGTCAGGCGCAGGAGGGCGGTTGGAGCATCGGCTGGCGCTGGCACCCAAGCCAGACGTTTGATCTGACTCGCATCACTCAGTGGCTGGAACCCCTGAACTGGCGACGGGCGAAGCTGGTTATCCACAGTCAGACTGGCTGGGAATCAGCCAATGCCCTGGATAACGCCAAACTGGACTGGCAGCCCAGCGAATGGCGCAAGGATTCGCGGATCGAGCTGATATTCGACCAATCGCAAGTAATCGATGAATTGCAGGCAGGATTGGCCGGCTGTCGGATTCAAGCGGCCTGACTCAAGGCTTCCACTTGGTGTGTTCCTGGCGCCATTGGCTCAGTTCGATGACTTGCGCGCTCGGCCTGGCCACTTCCACCACAGGCGGGGTGTCGTCGAACGGTGCCGGGTAGGGCGCCAGTTCGATCTGCGCGCTATGGGGGCCGAACTGGGTGATGGTGCCGTTGTGACGGGTTTCACCGGTCACGGTGAATTCGAAGTTGTAGACCCGGGCCAGACGCCGACGCCCGCTGGCATCCTTGATGAGACCGATCTTCTTTAGCGCCACGTTGCCGTCGAGCAGTTCGACGCCGACATTCACGCAATGCTGCTTGACCCGTTCCAGCGCCCGCTCGCGCAGGCCATGGTTGTGCCACAGCCATGCACCGGCAACGGCGAACAGCATCAGCACGAAAATGTTTTCCAGGGTCAGCATCAACAAGAAACTCCAAAAGTTGGCATCAGCTTAACTGCGTCGCCGGTCTGTCGTACAGACTGTGTTTCGTCGCATACTGCGCGGCTTGAATTTCAATCGTTTTACGGAAAAACCCGAATGAAACGTACGCCTCATCTGCTCGCCATCCAGTCCCATGTGGTGTTCGGCCATGCCGGCAACAGCGCTGCGGTTTTTCCGATGCAGCGGGTCGGGGTCAACGTCTGGCCGCTCAACACCGTGCAGTTCTCCAACCACACTCAGTACGGCCAGTGGGCCGGAGAAGTGCTGGCGCCGCAGCGAATCCCGGAGCTGGTTGAAGGTATCGCCGCCATTGGGGAATTGGGCAATTGCGACGCGGTGCTGTCCGGCTATCTCGGCAGTGCGGCGCAGGGCCGGGCGATTCTCAGTGGCATCGAGCGGATCAAGGCGGTCAATCCGAAAGCGCTGTACCTGTGCGACCCGGTGATGGGGCATCCGGAGAAGGGTTGCAGCGTGCCGGCTGAAGTCAGTGACTTCCTGCTCGACGAAGCCGCAGCAGTAGCTGACTTCATGTGCCCGAACCAGCTCGAGCTGGACAGCTTCTCGGGGCGCAAGCCGCAGTCGTTGTTCGATTGCCTGGCGATGGCGCGGGCACTGCTGGCGCGCGGGCCGAAAGCGGTGCTGGTCAAGCATCTGGATTACCCGGGGAAACCGGCGGATGGCTTCGAGATGCTGCTGGTGACGGCCGAGGGCAGTTGGCACTTGCGGCGTCCGCTGCTGGCGTTCCCGCGGCAGCCGGTCGGAGTGGGAGACCTGACGTCCGGCCTGTTCCTGGCGCGGGTGCTGCTCGGCGACAGTCTGGTGGCGGCATTTGAATTCACCGCAGCGGCGGTGCATGAGGTGCTGCTGGAAACCCAGGCCTGTGCCAGTTACGAGCTGCAACTGGTGCGGGCGCAGGACCGGATTGCGCATCCCCGGGTGAAGTTCGAGGCGACGGCGATCAGTCTGTAAACCGCGTTGCCCTCATTCGCGAGCAAGCCCGCTCCCACATTTGGAATGCGTTCCTCCTGTGGGAGCGGGCTTGCTCGCGAAAGCTATCTACAGAGCGCCATGGATCGAAGGACTGATCAGGCGTCGCCCTTTATTTCCTGATAGCGTTTTTCCAGCTCCTGGCGAATCTGCCGGCGCTGCTGGGCCTGCATGTAGCGGCGTTTGTCTTCGCTGTTCTGCGGCTGCAGTGGCGGTACGGCGGCCGGTTTGCGCTGATCATCCACGGCAACCATGGTGAAGAAGCAGCTGTTGGTGTGGCGTACCGAGCGCTCGCGGATGTTCTCGGTCACCACTTTGATGCCGACTTCCATCGAGGTGTTGCCGGTGTAGTTGACCGACGCCAGGAAGGTCACCAGTTCGCCGACGTGGATCGGCTCGCGGAAAATCACCTGATCCACCGACAGAGTCACCACGTAGCGGCCGGCATAGCGGCTCGCGCAGGCGTAGGCCACTTCGTCGAGGTATTTGAGCAGGGTGCCGCCGTGGACATTGCCAGAGAAGTTGGCCATGTCGGGGGTCATCAGTACCGTCATCGACAGCTGGGCGTTTCCGGGTTCCATAACGTTCTCACGGGTCAAGGCAGGGTTGCTGGAAGAAGCACCTCTGCGGGTGCCTGGTCGCTTTTCAAAACCACCGTTATCGGGACGCCGGGCAACTGGCCGCCGTCACGCCCTGATCGATCTGTTTCCATATATTGCACCGCCTTTCAGCCGGAAGTCGCGGTGTTACCCTGCAAAAGCCCACCCCAAGGGCGATTCCTACACCTAAAGCGGATTTTTACTCAGCTCGCCCAGACGTTTTCAGACGCCTGCCGCGAGCATCGTCATTCAAGGAGCCCACGCCATGCATGCCATCAGCTTTATTCAGGATCTGGCAGTGATCATGTTGGTCGCAGGTGTGGTGACCGTGCTGTTTCACCGCTTCAAGCAGCCGGTGGTGCTCGGCTATATCGTCGCCGGTTTCATCATCGGCCCGCACACCCCGCCGTTCGGCCTGATCCACGACGAAGAAACCATCAAGACCCTCGCCGAGCTGGGGGTGATTTTCCTGATGTTCTGCCTGGGCTTGGAATTCAGCCTGCGCAAGCTGTTCAAGGTGGGGGCCACAGCGTTTATCGCGGCATTCCTGGAAATCATCCTGATGATCTGGATCGGCTACGAAATCGGTCGCTGGTTCGACTGGAACACCATGGATTCGCTGTTCCTCGGCGCGATCCTGGCGATTTCCTCGACCACCATCATCGTCAAGGCGCTCAACGACCTGAAGATGAAGAACGAGCGCTTCGCCCAGCTGATCTTCGGCGTTTTGATCGTCGAAGACATTCTCGGCATCGGCATCATTGCGCTGCTGTCGAGCATCGCGGTCAGCGGCACGGTCAGCTCCGGCGAAGTGTTTTCCACGGTCGGCAAGCTGTCGCTCTTCATGATCGTCGCGCTGGTCATCGGCATTCTGCTGGTACCGCGATTGCTGGCCTATGTGGCGAAGTTCGAAAGCAACGAGATGCTGCTGATCACCGTGCTCGGGCTGTGCTTCGGCTTTTGCCTGCTGGTGGTCAAGCTTGAGTACAGCATGGTGCTCGGTGCGTTCCTGATCGGTGCGATCATGGCCGAGTCGCGGCAATTGCTGAAGATCGAGCGCCTGATCGAGCCGGTTCGCGACCTGTTCAGTGCGATCTTCTTTGTTGCCATCGGCCTGATGCTCGATCCGATGATCCTTCTGCAATACGCGTGGCCGATTGCGGTGATTACCGTCGCCGTGGTGCTGGGCAAGATGTTGTCCTGCGGCCTCGGGGCATTTATCGCCGGCAATGACGGACGCACCTCACTGCGGGTCGGGATGGGTCTTTCGCAGATCGGTGAGTTCTCCTTCATCATCGCCGCACTCGGCATGACGCTGCAGGTGACCAGCAACTTCCTCTATCCGGTGGCCGTGGCGGTCTCGGTCATCACCACGTTGCTGACGCCTTACCTGATCCGCGCCGCCGATCCGCTGTCGATCAAGCTATCCGCCGCCATGCCGCAGCGTCTCGGGCGGGTGTTCGGGATGTATGGCGAATGGCTGCGCAGCATTCAGCCGCAGGGTGAGGGCGCGATGCTGGCGTCGATGATCCGGCGGATTCTGCTGCAGGTCGGGGTCAATCTGGCGCTGGTGATTGCGATCTTCTTTGCCGGCGCTTTCTTTGCCGGGCGTCTCTCGACGTGGCTGCAGGACTGGATCAGCGATCCGAGCTGGCAGAAGGCGTTGATCTGGGGTGGGGCGTTGCTGTTGTCGCTGCCGTTCCTGATTGCGGCCTATCGCAAGCTCAAGGCGCTGTCGATGCTGCTGGCGGAGATGGGGGTGAAGCCTGAGATGGCGGGGCGTCACACACAGCGAGTGCGCCGGGTGATCGCCGAAGTGATCCCGATCCTCTCGCTGCTGGTGATTTTCCTGCTGCTGGCAGCCTTGTCGGCCAGTATCCTGCCGACCAACAAGTTGCTGGTGCTGGTCGCCGTGGTCGCGGCCGCCGTGGCGGCGCTGCTCTGGCGCTGGTTCATCCGGGTGCACACGCGGATGCAGGTGGCCTTGCTGGAGACCCTCGACAATCACAAGGAGTCGTCGGGGCATTGACCCGGTGGGGCGCTGGCCGATCAGCTTTCCAGCCAGACGTCCCGTGCCCAGTGCCAGACCGATTCCCAGGACTCCTCGGTGATCAACTCTTCTTCGCCGGACCACAGCACCACGGTGCCGTCTTCTTCGACGCAGTAGTAGTTGTCGCCGTCCTGGCAGATCGGGATCAGGTCGCGCGGCACACCGGCGTCCCAGGCATTGGCGGCTACATCCGGCAGGTAGGTGTGGGACTGCGGGTCGGTGACGGTCACCGGCTCCAGGCTGCCGTAAACCACATCGCTGACGGTCAGCAGAAATTCTTTGAAGACGAACGGGATGTTGATGAAGAGTTCTTCTTCGACTTCCACCAACTGGTCTTCGTCGGGCAACTCCAGGGGAACCGGCACGGGTTCGTTGGCTTCGCGCAGTTGTTCGATGATTTCTTCCACGTCCGGGATCCTCTTGCTTGAATGGCGCGGTTTATATGGGCCGGTTTATACAGTAGCTCGCTATAGATGCAACCGCGAAATAGAAAACCCCGGCCGAGGCCGGGGTTTTTATTGCAGCGGGTAAACGTCGGAGGTGATCAGCCGTTCTGGCGGATACCGGCGACCAGCCAAGGCTGGTTGTCGCCCTGTGGACGTTCCATGTTCCAGCTTTCGCTGAACACTTCGCCCTGCTGGTCGAAACGCGAGGTCTTCGACACACCGTTGAAGGTCAGGGTGGCGATGGTCTTGTCCGCACGGTCATCCACGCCGTCCAGTTGTACCTGGAGGTTTTCGATGAAGGTGGACTGGAACGCATCGCCCAGTTCCGCGCGCTCGCGCTTGAGGAACTCGAACATCTGCGGGGTCACGAACTCGGCGATCTTGTCCATTTCGTTGGCATCCCAGTGCTGCTGCAGCGCCTGGAAGTGGCTGCGGGCGGCTTCGAGGAAGCGCTGCTCGTTGAACCAGGCCGGTGCGTTGATCACCGGACGGGCGGCAGCCGGAGCAGCCGAACCACCGAAGATCGAACCCATGGCGGCAGGTTTCTGCTCGAACACTTCACGCTGCATCGGCGCGCCGGCCGGCGCGAACTGCTCCTGCTGCTTGCGGCGACGAGCGGCGATGAAGCGGAAGATCACGAACGCGATCACGGCCATGATCAGGATGTCGAAGATCTGCATGCCCTGGAAGCCGCCGCCCATGAGCATGGACGCCAGCAGGCCACCGGCGGCGATGCCGGCCAGAGGGCCGAGCCATTTCGAAGCGCCGCCAGCCTTGGCAGCAGCGCCTGCGGCACCGGCAGCACCAGCGGTCGCAGCCGCGCCGCCCATGCCTGGGGAAGAAGGAGCCATCTGGCTGGTCTGGTGCGTCGGCGCAGCGCCGGCGCTTTTGCCACCACCAAAGCGCTTGGCGTTGGCGTCGAGGCTCATCGTCAGGCCGATGCACAACGCCATGGCGATGCTAAGAAAACGTTTCATAAAGGGAATTCCCGTTTGTGGAGACACGCGCGCCATGTTGCACAGCTGAAGTGTCACTGGCTAGCGAGAGAGTGTTTCGGGCTTTTGCCTGACAGGTTACGTTCAGCTCGGTCGAGGCAATAAGGCTATGTACTTTTGTCTGTAGGAAAAGGAGGTAGGTTCAGTGGGAAATGGATCAGCGTCGAAACGCCAACATCACCACGCCCGCGGTGATCAGACCGATGCCGCCCCACTGGCGCAGGTCAAGTTTCTCGCCCAGCAGGATCACGCCGAGCACCGCCACCAGCACCACGCTGAGCTTGTCCACCGGAGCGACCAGCGAGGCTGGCCCGACTTTCAAGGCGCGGAAATAGCACAGCCATGAAGCCCCGGTACCCAACCCCGACAACAGCAGGAACAGATAGCTTTTGGCAGAGATCGATCCCAGGGACTGATATTGGCCCGTGGCGTACAAAATCAAGGCCAGACTGACGAGTACCACGATGGTGCGCAGCAGGGTGGCGAAGTCGGAGTTGACGTTTTCGATGCCGACCTTGGCGAAGATTGCCGTCAGCGCGGCGAAGGTGGCCGAGAGCAGGGCCCAGAATGTCCAGGAGGAAAAGAAGCCAGAGCCCATGTCTCGTACCTTTCAGGATGTTTGATCGTTCCCCGGCAGAGCGAGGGAACGATGAGCAACAGCTGGCGGCCTTAAATGGCTTCCAGCTTCGCGTAACCCAGCATCAGCCACTTGCTGCCTTCGCTGAAGCTCACCTGCACCCGGGCCTGGGCACCGGCGCCCTCGAAGTTGAGGATCACGCCGTCGCCAAAGATCGAGTGCCGCACAGCCTGGCCGAGGCTCAGACCGGTATCCGGGATCTCGCTGCCGCTGAACAGGTTGCTGCCGCTCATCGACTGGTTGCCGCCGAACGGTCGGCTGACGCTGTTCGACAGACGCACTTCCTGAATCAGGCCTTTCGGCACTTCCCGTACGAATCGCGACACCTTGTTGTAGGTTTCGCTGCCGTACAGGCGTCGGGTTTCAGCGTAGGTCATCACCAGGTTCTGCATGGCCCGGGTGATGCCGACGTAAGCCAGACGACGCTCCTCTTCAAGACGTCCCGGTTCCTCCAGGCTCATCTTGTGCGGGAACAGGCCTTCTTCCATGCCCACCAGGAACACGTAAGGGAATTCCAGGCCCTTGGCGCTGTGCAGGGTCATCAACTGAATGCTGTCTTCGTGCTCGTCGGCCTGAGTGTCGCCGGCCTCCAGCGACGCGTGGCCGAGGAATGCCGCCAGCGGCGTCAGGTCTTCGTCTTCCTCGGTGTTCTCGAAGTTGCGCGCGGCGCTGACCAATTCCTCAAGGTTTTCCACCCGGGCCTGGCCTTTCTCGCCTTTTTCCGCTTCGTGGTAGGCGATCAGGCCGGATTGCTCGATGACGGTCTGGGTCATCAGGTGCAACGGCATCTCGGCGCACTTGGCGGCGAGGTTCTCGATCAGCTCGATAAACGCACCGAGGGCGCCGGCCGCACGACCGGTCAGGCCCTTGTTGGCCACCAGTTGGCGCATGGCTTCCCACATCGACACATCGCTGTGGCGCGCATGTTCACGGATGGCTTCGACGGTCTTCTCGCCGATGCCGCGAGCCGGGACGTTGATGACCCGTTCCAGCGCCGCATCGTTGCCGCGACCTTCCAGCAAACGCAGGTAGGCCATGGCGTTCTTGATTTCCGCGCGCTCGAAGAAGCGTTGGCCGCCATAGATGCGGTACGGAATGCGCTCGCGCAGCAAGGCTTCTTCCAGAACGCGGGATTGGGCGTTGGAGCGGTAGAGAATCGCGATATCGCTGCGGGCCAGGCCGGTTTTCAGCGCGCTTTCGATGGTTTCGACAACGTAGCGTGCTTCATCGTGTTCGTTGAACGCGGCGTACAGATTGATCGCTTCGCCGTCGCCGCCGTCGGTCCACAGCTCTTTGCCCAGCCGCCCGGTGTTGTTGGCGATCAGGGCGTTGGCGGCTTTCAGGATGCCGGCGGTGGAGCGGTAGTTCTGCTCCAGACGGATGGTCTCGGAATCCGGGAAGTCGGAAGAATACTGATGGATGTTCTCGATTTTCGCGCCGCGCCAGCCGTAGATCGACTGGTCGTCGTCGCCGACCACCATCAGGCTGTCGCCACCCTTGCCCAGCAGACGCAGCCAGGCGTACTGCACGGCGTTGGTGTCCTGGAACTCGTCCACCAGAATGTGGCGGAAACGCTTCTGGTAGTGGGCCAGCAGGCCCGGATGGTCGCGCCACAGATCCAGGGCGCGCAGCAGCAATTCGGAGAAATCGATGACGCCGGCGCGCTGGCAGGCCGCCTCGTAGGCCTCATAGATGCCGCGCATGGTGGCCAGGTACAGATCGCCGCTGGCCTGAATGTGCTGCGGACGCAGGCCTTCGTCTTTCTGCCCGTTGATGAACCACTGGGCCTGACGGGCCGGCCAGCGCTGTTCGTCCAGCCCCAGCTCGCGGATCACCCGCTTGACCAGGCGCTGCTGGTCATCGCTGTCGAGGATCTGGAAGGTCTGGCTCAAGCCTGCTTCCTGCCAGTGCGCCCGCAACAGGCGGTGCGCCAGGCCGTGGAACGTGCCGACCCACATGCCGGCCGGGTTGATCCCCAGCAATTGCTCGATGCGGTGACGCATCTCGGCAGCGGCCTTGTTGGTGAAGGTCACCGACAGGATCGAGTGGGGCGAGGCGTTTTCGACCTGGATCAACCAGGCGATACGGTGCACCAGCACTCGGGTCTTGCCTGAGCCGGCACCGGCCAGGACCAATTGACGACCAACGGGAGCCGCTACGGCCTGGCGTTGGGCATCGTTGAGGGAGTTCAGCAGAAGGGAGAGATCATCGCGCATCGGGGCATTCTAGGGTGCGCCGCAGGCCCGGGCAAACCGAGCTTTGCATTAGCCGATGAAAGTGCTGCCGATGACGACCGGTCGGTCACCGGCTACAGGCGTTGGCCCGCCTGGCGTCGGGGCTTTTGCGGGTGACGGGAGGTCGAAAAGTTTCGGCGAAATTATGATCTGGAGCAGTTTGGCAAGTGGTTGGGCTTGTGTATGCTCCGTCCACGTTTCCGGGCGCATGCTCACACTTATAAGAACAAGAACGTTGCCTATGACCCTCAGCTTCGACCTGTCGGGCCCCTCTGTGGAACCCCGGGTGATCCGCAAGCATTACGCCACCCAGATGGCGGTCGAGCGCACGCGCCTTCTATATCAGGGTTCGCTGTTACCCACCCTGTTCATGTTGATCAATGGTCTGGTCTGCGCCGGTCTGCTCTGGAGTCCGCAGCGTTATTTCGTGGTCAGCGTCTGGCTGGTGTGGCTGCTGTCGCTGGTGGCGTTGCGAGTGATTCAGGTTGCGGCATTCGATTCGGCAATCCCCGACCGCCAGGCCCAGCCGATCTGGGGCCGGATGTTCCTGCTCGGTTCGACCATGACCGGCCTGACCCTGGCCGGCGCCGGCATCGCTCTGGTCCCGGCCGACAATTTCATGCAGCAGGCGTGGGTGTTCGGCCTGATCGGTGCCGCAACCCTGTCGGCCAGCGTGGCCTACGCCGTGAGCATTCCGGCTTTTCTTTCCTTTACCTTGCCGTGCCTGCTGCCGGCCATCGGCTATCTGTTCTGGGGCGGTGACGAACTGGCGCGGGGCTGGGGCTGGCTCGGGCTGATCCTGCTCGGTTCCCTGAGCGTGGTGGCGTGGCAGGTCAATCGGTTGATCGATCGTGGTTTGCTGCGGCGCTTCCAGAACCAGCACCTGATCGAACACTTGCAACAAGCCCAATCTCGCAGCGAACTGCTCAACCAGGCGTTGGCGAAGGAAATCGAACAGCGCCGCTGTGCCGAAGCAAAGTTACGCGAAGCCCAGGTCGAACTGGAGGACCGGGTGGCCCAGCGCAGCCGCGAACTGGATGCCGCCAACCAGGCCCTGAGCAAAAGCGAAGCTCGCCTGGCCCTGGCGTTGAAGGCCAGTGAACTGGGGCTGTGGGACTGGAACCTGCAGACCGATGAAGTTCACCACACGCAGATTCAGGAACTGTTCGGCCTTGATCCGGAATACGTCACCGGGCTGCTCAGGCATCTGCGGCCCCGGTTGCACCCGGAAGATGTCCCACCGCTTAAACGGGCGTTGATCGAGCACTTGAAGGGGCGCACCGAGGATTATCAGATCGAATACCGCGTGCGCCATGGCGACGGCCACTGGGTCTGGATCGAGGACCGTGGTCGTGCGGTGGAGCGCGACGACAGCGGGCGGGTCATCCGCATGGTGGGCACCCGGCGCGATATCAGTGTCAGCAAGAGTCTGGAGGCCCAGCAACAACTGGCGGCCACGGTATTCGAAGCCGCCAGCGAAGGCATCGTGATCCTCGACCCGAACTATTCGCTGATCGCCATCAATCAGGCCTTCAGCCGGGTTACCGGGTATGACATCGATGACATGCTCGGGCGCAATGTCGTCGAATTGCCGTGCAGCCGTGACGCTCGCAGGCACTACGTCGCCATCCGCCACGCTCTGGAGCAGCATGGCAGCTGGCAGGGCGAACTGGTGGAAACCCGCAAGAACGGCGAGCTGTATCCGCAGTGGCTGCAATTGAATGCGGTACGCGACAGTCGGGGAAATGTCAGTCATATCGTCGGCTTCTTCGCCGATCTGTCGGCAAGACGCGAATCCGAAGAGCGTATGCGTTATTTGACGCACTACGACGAACTCACCGGTCTGGCCAACCGTTCGCTGTTCCGCGAACGACTACACGAAGCCCATCAGCGTGTACGGCAGGGCGGGCGGCGGAGTCTGGCGCTGCTGCACATCAATCTGGACCGCTTCAAGCTGCTCAACGACAGCCTCGGCCACGAAATTGCCGACCAGTTGCTGCAAAAGATGTCTCGTCGTCTGGTCAATGCTCTGCCGGAGGCCGACACCATTGCCCGGTTGTCCGGCGACGAATTCGCGGTGCTGTTCGATGCCTATGGCAACCTGTCGAGTCTGGCGCGGGTTGCCACGCGGCTGTCGGCCAAGCTGCGCCTGCCGTTGACGGTGGAAGGTCATGAGCTGGTGGTCAGCGCCTCGATGGGCATCAGCATGCTGCCGGACAACGCCCGGGAAATTTCCGCGTTGGTCAGCCAGTCGAACATGGCAATGCAACACGCCAAGCATCTGGGCGGCAACAACTTCCAGTTCTACACCGACAGCCTGCAGGCCAGCACGCTGGAACGCCTGCAACTGGAAAACCAGCTGCGCAAAGCCATCGAGGACAAGCAGCTCAACGTCTTCTATCAACCGAAACTGTGCCTGGCGACTGGCCGACTCAACGCCGCCGAAGCGCTGGTGCGCTGGGATCACCCGACCATGGGCCGTGTGCCGCCGGGGGACTTCATCGGTCTGGCCGAGGAGACGGGGCTGATCGGGCCGATCGGCGAATTCGTGCTGCGTCAGGCCTGTTGGCAGGCTTGCGAATGGCAGCGGCAGGGGCTGGAACCGATCCGGGTTTCAGTGAACCTGTCGGTGCATCAGTTGCGACAGGGCAAACTGGTCAGTCTGGTGCGTCAGGTGCTGGAGGAAACCGGGCTGGCGCCGCACTACCTCGAACTGGAACTGACCGAAAGCCAGTTGCTCGACAGCGTCGAACACATCATCGCCACGTTCCAGCAACTGCGGGACCTGGGCGTGAAACTGGCGATCGACGATTTCGGCACCGGTTATTCGTCGCTGAGCTATCTGAAGCGGATTCCGGTGGATTACGTGAAGATCGATCAGGCGTTCATTCGCGGGTTGGGTGAGGGCAGCGAAGATGCGGCGATCACTCGCGCGATCATTGCGATGGCTCATGGATTGTCGCTGAAAGTAGTGGCCGAAGGTGTCGAGCGGCCGGAGCAGCTTGAGTTCCTGAAGGCCGAGGGGTGCGACGAGGTGCAGGGCTATCTGATCAGCCGTCCGGTGGAGGCTGCCGGTCTGGCTGGCTTGTTGGGCCGGCAGGAAAATCCCAGGTAAAGGGCTACATGCAGTGCATGTCGCCTGAACCGGGGCGATCCAGTTACGCATTGAGCAGGCAAAAAGCCGATTCATGTAGTATAACTACAAGCTTGCTACATCCCCGGCATCTGGCCAAAGCACATCTTTCCATAACAAGAGTCCAGCCCCTTGAATCTGCTGCAACACATCGCCCAGTCACGTCACCTGTTACGCAAGTCGGAGCTCAAGGTCGCCGACCACGTGCTGCTTGACCCTGCGGCAGTGATGCACAGTTCCATGGCCGATCTGGCCCACAGCGTCGGCATCAGCGAGCCGACCATCGTGCGCTTCTGCCGGGCCATCGGCTGTTCCGGTTTTCAGGACCTGAAACTCAAGCTCGCGCAGAGCCTCGCGGCCGGCGCCAGTTTCGGTCAGTTCGCGATCCATGAAGACGATTCCGTCGCTGACTACAGTCTGAAGATTTTCGACACCACCCTGCACACGCTGATGGAGGTTCGCGAGAAGCTCGATCCGCTGGAGTTGCAGCGTGCTGTGACGTTGATGTCCCAGGCCCAACGCGTCGAGTTCTACGGTTTTGGTGCGTCGGGCGCGGTGGCGGCGGATGCGCAGCACAAGTTCTTCCGTCTGCTGCTGACGGCGGCGGCGTATTCCGACCCGCACATGCAGGCGATGTCGGCGGTGACCCTGAAGCCGACCGACGTGGCGATCTGCATTTCCCAGTCCGGTCGCTCCAAGGACCTGCTGATCACCGCCAATCTGGTGCGCGAGAGCGGTGCGTCGCTGATCACCTTGTGCCCGAGCCAGACGCCTTTGGCCGAGCTGTCGACCGTCAACCTCGCGATCGACGTGCACGAAGACACCGAAATCTACACGCCGCTGACCTCGCGCATCGCCCACCTGGTGGTGATCGACGTGCTGGCCATGGGCGTGGCCATGGCGCGCGGGCCGAGCCTGGTCAACCACCTCAAGAGCGTCAAACGCAGTCTGCGCAGCTTGCGGCTGTCGCCAAAGTCGGTGAAAGCGCTGGATGACTGATCATCTTGGGGTGAAGGCAATCTTCATCTGCCTGTAACCCCGGCGAAGCCAAACCGTCATCCCTCGCGCCTATCGTGAAACTCCCGTACTCGCCTTGGGAGACTCGAAATGGCTCAGCCTTACGAAGAACGCAACAGCGCCGCGAAAACCCGTCGTCAGCAGGAAGACCAGCGCCGCATGGAATTCCGCCGCGCCATCGAAGATCGCTTCGAACTTCGTCAGCTTCAGACCGAAATCAGCGATTTTCCCGAGGACATCGAACTCAACTACTGGCAGGCAGCTCCCGCAGCTTCCCGTCGAAGCGCTCAACCAGCGCGCTGATCTGCACCCGTTCGCTGCGGATAAACGCCAGGAAGGCGTGCGCCACCGGTGACAGGCGTTTGGCCTTGGCCTGCACCAGGCACCAGCTGCGAAACAGCGGCAACTCTTCGACCGGCAGCTCCACCAGGCCGCCGGTCGCCAGCTCCAGGTTCAGGGCGTGGCGCGTCAACAGTGCTACGCCCAGACCCGCCAAAACGCACTCGCGCTGAGCTTCAGCCGACGCCACTTCTTGAGTCTGCGTGAAGTGCACGCGCTTCTCTTTGAAATACTCTTCACAGGCCAGTCGCGTTCCCGAACCGGGTTCGCGAATCAGCAGGGTGTACGGCTCAAGGTCCTGCAGGCGCAGCGGTCCCATGTGTGCCAGCGGATGGTCCGGTCGGGCGGTTGCCACGATCGGGTTGTTGAGGAAGGGGAGGAACTCCAGGCCCATGTCCTGCGGCACCATCGACATGATCACCAGGTCGTCGCGGTTGTCCGAGAGCCGGCGGATGACCTGTCCGCGATTGACCACCGTCAGTTGCAGGTTCACCTCCGGATGCTGGCGCTTGAAGGCGGCAAACAAGTGCGGCACGAAGTATTTGGCGCTGGATTCCACCGCCAGTTTCAACTGGCCCTGCAGCGAGCCCTGCATGTCCGACAGCTGCATGTCGAGGTTTTCCAGGCGACCGAAGATGTCGCGACTGGCACGCTGGAGTGCTTCGGCAGCCTCGGTCATGTAGAGTTTTTTGCCGACGTAATCGAACAACGGCTGCCCGATCAACTCTTCCAGCTGACGAATCTGTAGGCTGACGGCCGGCTGTGTGAGAGACATTTCCTCGGCTGCGCGGCTGTAGGAGCGTAAATCACACACTTCGTTGAAGATCTGCAATTGACGCAATGTCATACGCATCAAGGACTTACGCATTTTCTACAGGCTCTGGCCGCTGGCTGGTGCAATGACTATAAGTCTTTACTTATGCATGACCCAATTTTTATTCATTTTTGTTAATCCCTTGTGAGCGCTAGTGTGAAGCCGCGACCAGATTGAAACATTTGGTCACGCGTCGACCTGGGTCTAGCAGGTCGTGGGTACCACCGGCTCAAGGGAACCTCCAAGTGATAACAAAGATCCTGATCGCCAACCGTGGTGAGATTGCCGTACGAATCGTGCGTGCGTGCGCCGAGATGGGCATTCGCTCGGTTGCGATTTTTTCCGACGCCGACCGCCATGCCTTGCATGTGAAGCGTGCGGACGAGGCCCACAGCATTGGTGCCGAGCCGCTGGCCGGTTACCTCAACCCGCGCAAGCTGGTGAACCTGGCCGTGGAAACCGGTTGCGATGCACTGCACCCCGGCTACGGTTTCCTTTCGGAAAACGCCGAACTGGCAGAGATCTGCGCCGAACGCGGGATCAAATTCATCGGCCCGTCGGCGGAAGTCATCCGCCGCATGGGCGACAAGACCGAAGCGCGCCGCAGCATGATCAAGGCCGGTGTGCCGGTCACGCCGGGCACCGAAGGCAACGTCTCGGGCATTGAAGAAGCGTTGAGCGAGGGCGACCGCATCGGTTACCCGGTGATGCTCAAGGCCACTTCCGGTGGTGGCGGTCGCGGTATCCGTCGCTGCAACAGCCGCGAAGAACTCGAACAGAACTTCCCTCGCGTCATTTCCGAAGCCACCAAGGCCTTCGGTTCGGCGGAAGTGTTCCTGGAAAAATGCATCGTCAATCCGAAACACATCGAAGCGCAGATCCTCGGCGACAGCTTCGGCAATGTGGTGCACCTGTTCGAGCGTGACTGCTCGATCCAGCGCCGCAACCAGAAGCTGATCGAAATCGCCCCGAGTCCGCAACTGACCCCTGAACAGCGCGCCTATATCGGCGACCTGTCGGTGCGTGCGGCCAAGGCTGTGGGTTACGAGAACGCCGGCACCGTGGAGTTCCTGCTCGCCGAGGGCGAGGTGTACTTCATGGAGATGAACACCCGGGTGCAGGTGGAACACACCATCACCGAAGAAATCACCGGGATCGACATCGTCCGCGAACAGATCCGCATCGCCTCCGGCCTGCCGCTGTCGGTGAAACAGGAAGACATCCAGCATCGCGGTTTTGCCCTGCAGTTCCGGATCAACGCCGAAGACCCGAAAAACAACTTCCTGCCGAGCTTCGGCAAGATCACCCGTTACTACGCCCCCGGCGGCCCGGGCGTGCGGACCGACACGGCGATCTACACCGGCTACACCATTCCGCCGTTCTACGACTCGATGTGCCTGAAACTGGTTGTGTGGGCACTGACCTGGGAAGAGGCGATGGACCGTGGCCTGCGTGCCCTCGACGACATGCGTCTGCAAGGCGTGAAGACCACCGCCGCGTATTACCAGGAAATCCTGCGCAACCCGGAATTCCGTAGCGGCCAGTTCAACACCAGCTTCGTCGAAAGCCATCCTGAACTGACCAACTACTCGATCAAGCGCAAACCCGAAGAGCTGGCCCTGGCCATCGCCGCCGCCATTGCCGCCCACGCAGGCCTGTGAGGAATAGAACAATGACTAAAAAGATTTTCGTAACCGACACCATCCTGCGCGACGCCCACCAATCGCTGCTCGCCACCCGCATGCGCACCGAAGACATGCTGCCGATCTGCGACAAACTGGACAAGGTCGGCTACTGGTCGCTGGAAGTCTGGGGCGGCGCGACGTTCGACGCCTGCGTACGCTTCCTGAAAGAAGATCCGTGGGAGCGCCTGCGCCAACTGCGCGCTGCGCTGCCCAACACCCGTCTGCAGATGCTCCTGCGCGGCCAGAACCTGCTGGGTTATCGCCATTACAGCGATGACGTGGTCAAGGCGTTCGTCGCCAAGGCCGCGGTCAACGGCATCGACGTGTTCCGCATCTTCGACGCCATGAACGACGTGCGTAACCTGCGCGTGGCCATCGAAGCGGTGAAGGCTGCCGGCAAGCACGCCCAGGGCACTATCGCCTACACCACCAGCCCGGTGCATACCATTGACGCGTTCGTGGCCCAGGCCAAACAAATGGAAGCCATGGGTTGCGACTCGGTGGCGATCAAGGACATGGCCGGCCTGCTGACCCCGTACGCCACCGGCGAACTGGTCAAGGCCCTCAAGGCCGAGCAGTCGCTGCCGGTGTTCATCCACTCCCACGACACCGCCGGCTTGGCCGCGATGTGTCAGTTGAAGGCCATCGAAAACGGTGCCGACCACATCGACACCGCCATTTCCAGCTTCGCCTGGGGCACCAGCCATCCAGGCACCGAGTCGATGGTCGCCGCCCTCAAGGGCAGCGAGTTCGATACCGGTCTGAACCTGGAACTGTTGCAGGAGATCGGTCTGTACTTCTATGCCGTGCGCAAGAAGTACCACCAGTTCGAAAGCGAATTCACTGCTGTCGACACCCGCGTTCAAGTCAACCAGGTGCCGGGCGGGATGATTTCCAACCTGGCCAACCAGTTGAAAGAGCAGGGCGCCCTCAATCGCATGAATGAAGTGCTGGCGGAGATCCCGCGCGTACGTGAAGACCTCGGCTTCCCGCCGCTGGTAACTCCGACTTCGCAGATCGTCGGCACCCAGGCGTTCTTCAACGTGCTGGCCGGTGAGCGTTACAAGACCATCACCAACGAGGTGAAGCTCTACCTGCAGGGCGGCTACGGCAAGGCGCCGGGCACCGTGAACGAGAAGCTGCGTCGCCAGGCCATCGGTAGCGAAGAGGTGATCGACGTCCGCCCGGCAGACCTGCTCAAGCCGGAAATGACCAAGCTGCGTGCCGACATCGGCGCTTTGGCCAAGTCCGAAGAAGACGTGCTGACCTTCGCCATGTTCCCGGACATCGGTCGCAAGTTCCTCGAAGAGCGTGCCGCCGGCACCCTCACCCCGGAAGTGCTGCTGCCGATCCCGGAAGCGGGCAAGGTGGCTTCGGCCGGCGGCGAAGGCGTACCGACCGAGTTCGTCATCGACGTCCACGGCGAAACCTACCGTGTGGACATCACCGGTGTCGGCGTCAAGGCCGAAGGCAAGCGTCACTTCTACCTGTCCATCGACGGCATGCCGGAAGAAGTGGTGTTCGAACCGCTCAACGAATTCGTCGGCGGCGGCAGCAGCAAGCGCAAGCAGGCTTCAGCTCCGGGCCACGTCAGCACCACTATGCCGGGCAACATCGTCGATGTGCTGGTCAAGGAGGGCGACACCGTCAAGGCCGGCCAGGCTGTGCTGATCACCGAAGCGATGAAGATGGAAACCGAAGTCCAGGCTGCCGTTGCCGGCAAGGTCACCGCCATCCACGTGGCCAAGGGCGACCGGGTGAACCCGGGCGAAATCCTGATCGAAATCGAAGGCTGAGATAACGGCCTCGATACAACGCTTTAAACCTCGGGGGGGCATGTGCTCCCCTTTTTTTTGCTTTCAAAGTGCTGCCGCAACATGCGGCAGCAATCCGTCCGGACTCAGAACGCCATTCGCCACTGACCCGATACGCCATGGTTGCGGCTGTCGGTGCCGATTTCTCCGGTCAGTCCGACACCCACGGCGTGGTTGTTCGAGATTGCCAGATCCAGTCCGGTGTCGAGTTTCAGGCTGTTTCGATCCAGTTCGGCGCCGTAAACGGTGTAGTCGTGGCCGCCCTTGGCCAGCCGTTGGCGGGTGCTGGTGTAGGTTTCGCCGTAAACGTGTTTCCACCCCGCGCTGAATCGTGGCGTGAGGCGCATGCCGTTATCCAGCGTGCTGACTTTCGCCATGCGCAAGCCGACAGTGGTGTTGAAGTTGCCCTGGGATTGAGCATGAACCTTGAGCGCTGCATCCCCGCCTTTCTCGGTGTAGCCGTCACGCTGGTAGCGCTGGTAGCCGATTCCGGCAAATGGCTCGATGCTGACGCTGGCCCTACCAAGGTTGTACCCCGACTCGATGAACACTTGCCGGGTGCTGGCGTGGTAGTTGCCTTTGAGCCGGTCATGGAAGCGGCCGAACGCGACTTCGCGGCGGGTGCTGCCTTCGTGACGGCTCCAGGTTGCGCCGAGCCGAAGTGACAACGGATCGGTCTGGCGCAAGGCGTAGGCGCCGAGGTGCCAACTGTCGAGGTCGCCGTCCAGTTCCTGGCTGTCGATGCGCGTGTCCGAAGTGCCTCCCATCAAACCCAGACGCCATTCTTCGGCAACGCGCCAGTCGGTACCCAACAGCAATCCTTTGGTGGAATGTTGCATCGGTTCAAATTCGCGAGCCAGTTTTCCGCTATGGCCAAGGGCTTGCAGCCAGACCCTGCCGGTGTCTGCGTTGCCGGCCGCATGGCGTGGTGAGTTTCCCGATGAGTCTTGGGCATTGTCGAGTTGGTGCATGGCTGACAGCAGGCTGGCGCTGACTGGCGTGACACTGCTCAGGGTTGCATTGGCGAGGTTGGCATTGCTGCCGCCCGCCAGTTGATAGTAGGCGAGGGTGGCGGTGGTTTCGTCGGCAGCGAGCAGGGCGTCGATGGCTGCGTTGCCTGAAGTAGGCACCTCTTTGGATCCGGGGGTTGCTGGCGCTTCGCTCAGGACGGGCTGCGATGGAGGCGCGGGTTTTCCAATGCTTTCTTCGAGCGCGCTGCCGTTCTCTGTAGTGGCGACTCTCTTGGAGTGGAGGTCATCGGCTGCATGAAGTGGCGCGGTTGGAGTCTCAGTGCTGGTAGGGAGGGCTTGCGGTGGTGGAGAGATCTTTTCCTCACGCGCTGTTTCTTCAGCGAGATTAAGCGGAGCAGGTTTGTCCTTAGGTTTGCGCTGGTTCTTGGGTTTCACATCTTTCACAACGGGCGCCTCGGGCTCCGACTGCTCCGCCAGTGAAAACTCTACGCAACCGACCGCCAGCGCAATCGCCAGGACAAGGTGTTGGAACGTGTATTTGCATTGAATGGGCATTCAGTTGGGCCTCTTGAAGGGTGAGGCCAAACTGTAAAAGTCGATGCCTGTGCACCGATGCCGGGCAATTCCGAACTGGACGCAGGTGATGCCGCCTGATTTTGTAGCTCGATCAATGGCGAGTCATGAACCCGCCACGATTACTCAATCGACCAGACGCCTTTGCCTACAACACCCGCTGAAGTATCGATTGGCGAAACCTCAGAAACTCATCTGCCACTGCCCGATCAACCCGTGATTGCGACTGTTGTTGCCAATTTCGCCGCTGTAACCCAGCCCCAGGGTGTGCCGCGCCGAAACACCCAGATCCAGGCCGGCTTCCAGCACCAGGCTGTCACGATCCAGCGAGCTGCCATCGACGCTGAACGCGGTGCCGCCGACGACGAATGCCTGACGGGTCGAGCTGCTGACATCGCCGTAGGTGTGTTTCCAGCCTGCTGCCATGCGCGGGGTCAGGCTCATGCCGTTTTCCAGCGCGTTCAGGTGCGCCAGGCGCAGACCGACAGTGCTGCTGAAGTTGTCCTGGGTCTGGCTATCGACCTGCAAGGCCGCCGCGCCGCCCTTTTCCTGATAGCGGTCGCGTTGATAGCGCTGGTAGCCGAGGCTGGCGAACGGTTCGGCGCTGAGCCGGCCGCTGCCCATGGCGTAGCCGAGTTCGGCGAACGCTTGTTGGCTGTCGGCGTCGTAATCGCCCTTGGGACGGTCACTGAAACCGTTGAACGCGACCGTGCGTTTGCTCTCGCCTTGATGACCGCTGTAAGCCGCGCCCAGGCGCAGGGCGATCGGGCCGTTCTGGTGTTGTGCGTAGACCCCGGCATGCCAGCTCTCGACATTGCCGTCGACGCCGGTGGCGTCCAGATCGGTCTTCGAATAACCGCCAAGCACGCCCAGTCGCCATTGTGGATTGAGCGCCCAATCGGCACCGAGCACGCTGCCCTTGGTGCGCTGCTCCAGACTGCTGTTGCCGTGTTCGCCATCGAGCTTGCCGTAGCCGCCAATGGCTTGCAGCCAGAGCCGGCCTTGAGCGTTCGGATCATTCAGGTTTCGTGCTTCGGACGGTACGCCGTTGGCGGCGAGGATCGGTGTGTCACGCTGATCGAGGCCGACCATCAGACCGGGACTGCCACCCATCTGCTGCATCGCCGAGAGCATGCTGCTGCCCACCTGGCTGCTGGCACCGAGGGTGGCGCTGGTCAGGTTGGCGTTGCTGGCGCCGGCCAGTTGCTCGATGGCCGCGCCTGCGCTGCTTTGAGTCGTGTTGAGCAGGACGTTGTACAGTGCGTTGTTCTTGCCCATCGAGGCCAGGCTGTTGGCAGCGTTGCTGCCGTTGCCGGTGGCTGCGTATTCATTGAACGCCACGTCATTGCGGGTGTAGGTCAGGTCGACCTGAGTCGGCGTATAAGCGAGGGTCGGGGTGAGAAAGGCGTAGTCGCTGGTGACCGCGCCGAACGTGCCGTTGACCCGTGCAGCCTGTAGCACCGTGTAGTTGCTCTGCCACGGATAGGTGCCGGTGCCGGGATTGACCGCCAGCGTTGCGCCGTTGAGGTTGGCCGTGCCACCGACCTGCACGGGTGCGCTGCTGCCATCGGCGTTGACGCCGTAGGCGAGGGTGGATGCGCTGCCCATGTTCAAGTCGTGCACGATGGTTGCTGTGCCGAGTCGGGTGTCAGTGCGCAATGTGCCATTCACGTTGAGGTTGCCCACTGAACCACCGCCGGCATACACGCCGCCGGCATCGACGGTCAGGTTGCCGGCGATACCTCCCTGGTTGATCAGAGTCGCGCCGTTGCGCACGGCACCGCCGTCGCTGAAATCGCCGCTGCCGGTCAGGGTCCAGGCGCCTTGCCTGACTTCCAGCCATTCGAAATTGCGGCTGGCACCAAAGCTGCCGCCCGCCGCATCGTCCATCACCACGCGGTCATAACCAGTGCCGCCATCGACCACGCCGATAAACCGGCTGCCGCTGCGCAGGGTCAGGCTGTCGTTGCCGTCGCCCAGATCCAGCGCCAGTCCGTTGCTGCCGCTGATGGTGCCGCCGTTGATCACGTTGTCGGCGAACTCGCCGACGAACTTCACGCCAAAACCGTCGAGCCCTTGAATGGTGCCGTAGTTCTCCAGTGTGGTGGCCGCCAGCCCCGAACCGCCGCTGCCGTCGTCCACCAGAATCGCGCTGTTGGCGCCGCTGATCAGCGCGCCTTTGGCGTTGAGGATGTAACCGCCGCCCAGGGCGATGCCTTCACTGCCGTTGGCGAAACCGCCCTTGTCCACGCCGCCCGCGCCGACGCCCTGAATGGTGCCGTAGTTTTCGATGTGGGCGATCTTGTCGATGTCCACGCCGTCACCGTCGCCGTTGGGTTGCAAACCTGAATACGCGCCAGTGATGGTGCCGTGGTTGATCACCGTGCCGTCGCCGTCCGAGCCGAAACCGGAGCCGTTGCGCCCGGTGATCTGCCCGTAGTTCACCAGCGTCGCCCCGAGGTCGGTGGTGATGCCGTGGCGTCCGCCGGAAATCACGCCGTAGTTGGTCACGCTGACGCCGGTCGCGGTGTCGATATCGATGCCGTCGAACTTCTCGTCGGCATTGTGCGAATCACCGGTGGAGATCTCGCCGTAGTTGCTGATGGTCGCATTGGCGCCGGTCTTCATGCCGTCGCTGGCGTCGCCGCGAATCAGTCCGCCGGCGCGGTTGATGATGGTGGTTTTGACCCCGTCGCTGCGCAACGCATCCAGATCCAGCCCTTGGCCGGTGGTCGAGCGAATGGTGCCGCTGTTGTCGATCAACAGGCTGCCGCTGACGAAGTTGCTGTCGATGCGAATCGCGTCGTTGGAACCGAGAATCTGCCCGCCGCTGCGGTTGTAGATCGCGTAATTGCGTGCCTGGGTCAGGTCGCCGCTGCTGTCGATGGCCCGGCCGCCCGTGGAAATGATCTTGCCGGCGTTATCGATGATCACGCCGGTACCGCTGGTGCCATCCTTGAGGCTTACGGCCTTGCCGCTGTTGGTGATGCTGCCCGGCGCCGAAATCGTCAGGGTGTCGCTGCCGCCCAGTGTCTGCGACGCGGTGGTGGCGGTGTCGATCACGACATTCTTGCCGTGGGCGGCACTGGTGGCGATCAACAGGGCGGTGGCGAGCGACAGGCGCTGAGGCGGGAGCGGCATGGGGGGAACGTCCTTTTAGTTATAAGTGAGGGCGTTCTGTATAGCGGAGGGTTTTTACAGAATGATGTCTGGGTCAGGTGCATTCTTTTGCAGATATATCTGCGAGTGGGGTGCTTCATCTGCAATTCGTTGCAGATGAAGCAATAACAGAGGGAAGCTCCCTTCAACTGCTGCAGGAGCTGCCCGGGGCGTTTACTCACTTAGCTGCGGCACTCGACCAACCCTTTCACCTGCCCCTCGGCCGTCTGATTCTCGTCGCTCAACCAGCGCTCGAACCCCGCCGCAATCGCCGGCCATTCCGAGTCCAGGATCGAGTACCACGCGGTATCGCGGTTCTGGCCCTTGACCACCATGTGCTGGCGGAACACGCCTTCGAAGCTGAAGCCCAACCGTTCGGCCGCGTATTTGGAGCGGGCGTTGCCGTTGTTGCATTTCCATTCGAGGCGACGGTAGCCGAGGGCGAAGGATTCCTTCGCCAGCAGGTAGACCGCCTCGGTGCTTTTCGGCGAGCGCTGCATCGGCGCGCCGAAGGTGACGTGGCCGATTTCGATGCGGCCCTGGGCCGGGACAATCGACATCAGGCTGAGGATGCCTTGCACCTGGCCGCTGGCGCGGTCGATGACGCTGAAGAAATACGGATCGCTGTGGGCGGCGTGGTTGTTCAGCCAGTCATTGAAGGCGCTGCGCTCCGGGAACGGGCCGTAGGGCAAGTAATCCCAGAGTTTCGGGTCGGCGCCCGGACCTTGCAGAGCGTTGAACAGATCGTCGCCATGGCGCGCCGGGTCGAGCTTTTCCAGGCGAATGAAGCGGCCTTCGATCAGGGTGGTGGAGGGCGGCGGCACGCCTTTCCAGTCAGCGAGAGAAATCGTCATGCACTTGGCTCCTTAAATGGCTTTGCGAAACTGGATGAAACCCGGGCGCTCGGCGATGCGCTCGTAGAGTTGGATCGCGGTGGCGTTGGTTTCGTGGGTCAGCCAGTGCACCTTGCAGCAACCGCCGGCCTTGGCCGTAGCGTAGACGTGTTCGATCAGCAGGCGACCGACGCCGGTGCCGCGGGTTTGCGGCTCTACCAGCAGGTCTTGCAGGTAGCAGGAGTTTTCGATGCTCCAGTTCGAACGATGGTAGATGAAGTGCACCATGCCCACCGCTTTGCCGTCGGCCCAGGCGAGGGCGGCGTGGGTCGGTTCGTTCGGGTCGAGAAAACGCTGCCAGGTGCTCTGGCTGACGGCGTCCGGCAACTCGGTGTTGTAGAAGCGCAGGTAGGCCTGCCACAGCGGCAGCCAGGCCGCGTGATCGGCGGCGCTGACCGGGCGGATGTCGATCTGACTCATGGTGATTTCCTTAACGCATCAAGTGAGCGAGGGTTTGATCGTTGATCTCGGGGCTGGCGGCCAGGCCTTCGCGCACACCGGCGATATCTTCGGCGCTACGGTTCTGGCTGAGCTTGCGCTTGCCTTCGAGGCGGTCGATCGGAATGGCGAACCCGACGATGGCCTTGAGCATGCCGTCGATGTAGTCGGCCGGGGCATCGTCGACGGACCAGGGCTGGGCGCGACCCGCTTCATGGCGATCGGTAAGGGTGCTGACGATATCCAGCAGCCGACCGCCATCGCTGAAGGTTTCGGCGTGACCGTAGGCGTGCACGGCGACGTAGTTCCAGGTCGGCACGACTTTGCCGTGCTCGGCCTTGCTCGGGTAAAAGCCCGGGCTGACGTAGGCGTCGGGCCCCGGGAAAATCAGCATGGCCTCGGCACCGTCACGCAGGTCCTTCCACTGTGGATTGGCCTTGGCCAGATGCCCGTACAGCGTGCCGTTCGGACCTTGTTCGCGATGCAGCAGCACCGGCACGTGGCTGGCCTGCAAGCCTTGTTCACCGTGAGTCACCAGAATGGCGAGGCGGGTAGCGAGGATCAGTTCGTGCAGTTGGGACAGGTCGTCGATGGCAAAGGCGCGTGGCGTGTACATGGAGAGATTTTCCTTGGCGAATGCCTGCATCCTAGGCAGGCTATTGGTCTGTTGTAAGAGCCATTGATGACCAATTTCATAGGTCCATTGCCATGCCCGATTCGACCACGTTGTCGCTGCCGTTCAACCCTGCCGGTATCGAACTCGATCGCCGCAAAGGCCTGAGCCGCCAGCTCTATCAGGCCTTGCGCCTGCGGGTGCTCGACGGGCGCCTGGCCAGCGGCACGCGGCTGCCGGCCAGCCGGGATCTGGCGGCAGCGCTGGCGATATCCCGCAACAGCGTAGTACGCGCCTACGATCAACTGTATGCCGAAGGCTTCATCGAAGGTCGGGTCGGGGACGGCACTTATGTGGCGCAGTTGCCACAATCGACGAGGCCGGCAAAAAAACTATCCACAAAAGTATCCACAGGCTTTTCAACAGGCTTACCCACAGCCTTATCCACAAAATCAGCCGATTCCACTGGGGATTTATCCAGCAAAGTTATCCACAGCGGTGCGATGCAGCGGCTTGAACACAACCATTTGCCGACGCCGCCAAGTGGTCCGCCACGGGCGTTCAGGGTGGGGGTTCCGGCGTTCGACCTGTTCCCGTTCGACGTCTGGGCCAAGCTGAATGCGGCGTTCTGGCGCAAGCCCGACTTGCAGCAACTGTGTTACGGCGACCCGGCGGGCGATGCGCGCCTGCGTGGTCTGATCGCCGCTTATTTGCGCAGTTCGCGCGGCATGCAGTGCTCGGCTGAACAAATTGTGATCACCAGTGGCGCGCAACAGGGAATCAGCCTTTGTGCACAGTTGCTGGTGGAGCCTGGCGCCGGGGTGGGCATCGAGAATCCAGGCTACCGCGCAGCCGGTCATGCCTTCGCGCTGGCCGGCGGTCGATTGCACGGCATTGCTGTGGACGACGAGGGCATCGACTGCGCTGCACTGGCGGCCGCCGAAGATTGTCGGGTGGCGTACGTCACGCCGTCTCATCAGTATCCGACCGGGGTAGTGATGAGCCTGGCCCGGCGCCTGGAATTGCTGGCCTGGGCCGAGCGCACCGGGGGCTGGATCGTCGAGGACGACTACGACGGCGAGTATCGCTACACCGGCGCGCCGCTGGCTCCATTGGCTGCGCTCGACCGACAGGGCCGTGTGCTCTACGTCGGCACTTTCGGCAAAGTCGCGTTTCCGGCGTTGCGACTGGGGTATCTGGTGCTCCCGCCGGGACTGGTGGAAGCCTTTGCGCAACGACGCGCGGTGGATGTGCGGCATTCCGAAGTGAGCACTCAGGCGGTGATGGCCGAGTTCATGGCGGCCGGGCACTTCCAGCGGCACATCCGGCGGATGCGCCGGGCAGCCCTGAGCCGGCGTAATGCCCTTATCAACGGTTGGCCCCAGGGATTGGAGGGTGTGGGTGAACTGCCGGCCGTGTCCGCCGGACTGCATTTGACGGTGGCGGTCGACAGCGTGGCTCGCGAACAACAATTGATCGAGCAGGCGGCGAGCGTGGAGGTGGAAGTCCACGGCTTGAGCAAGTACTGGCTGCGGGACTCGACGACGCCGATGGATCAGCGCGCCGGCCTGGTGCTGGGATTTGCCGCAGTACCGGAGCCGGCGATCGAGTCGGCCCTGGCCCGTTTGCGCCAGGTCTGGCTCGGTTAGTCGCGACAGGCCACAGTCCGTCGCGACCTGTGGACATCAGCTGAAGAACATCGACGAAGCCAGCGCGTGACTGATCTCGCTGCGATAAATGGCGATCAGTTCCTGACCTGCATTGTCCTGTTCGATGGCGCCTCCCAGTCGTCTTTGTGCAACGGTCTTCAAATGCGCGGCGGTAAATGATCCGACGGGATCCGCCGGACTGGCGTAGTGGAAATGGGCGTACCAAAGTACCTCGCGGGTTCTGCGATCGAGCACTTCGTATTCGTCCAGATAGTCTTTTCCGGGCCCTTTGAGTCGACGCCGGGTGGTGACCTTGGCGATGTCCACCTCGCCCTCGCTTTTGAGCCATTCCACCCGTGCGGCCGTGGGCGGTTGTTCCTTGATCATCCGGATGCGGGTATTGCGGCCTGTCTCATGAAGCGTGCTGACTGCGCTCTCGAGAGCATTGCGCAGGGTGACGGCCGCGTCGTTGCGTTCCTCGCTGCGGTTGCTGGCGAGCAGCGACTGATCGATGTGCTTGATGACCTCCCGCAGACGTCCCGCATGCTGCTGGTAGAGGTCCTGAATCTCGGCGGGAATTCTGGGTGCGCGTCTGATCTGAGCCTGTATGCGTCGGTCAAATTCCGCGAGCCCGTCGAGCAACGCCTGACCGCTGGCGAGACTGTCCGCCAGTTTGGGCGCAGGCCTTTCGGGCGCTGGGCGAGCGGTGACTCTGCGCAGCCAGACACCCGGCGTTTTTTCATGGAAAGTGGCAATGATCTTGCCGGTCAAGGGGGCCTTGACGTCCACCAGCCCCGTGTCCCTGCCGTCTGCGCCTTTGCGCGGCTCACCGACCAGCGTGCCTTTGAAGCGGGTCTTGATGATTTTTTTCGTGGGCGTCGTTACGAGCCGGGATGGGCCGGGTGTCGGTTCGACGAGACGCCGCTCCCGCAGAAGGCGGGTCAGGTGGGTCAGCGTGTCCTGGCCGAATTCGGCCACGCGCGTACGTACATGCTCCAGGCGATCGGCAATGATGTGCTCGGGATACTCGGCAACCAGGTCGACAAAGCGTTGGTCGATGGTGGAAAACTGCTGCGCCAGCATGTCCATGGCCTCGATCCGCTCTCCGAGATTGAGCAGGCTTTCATCGCCGCTCAGATCCAGAGCGCTGCGGATGTTGAGGCTGGCGTCGTCGATCAGACGATCGACTGCCATCTGCGCATCAAGGCTCGGGACGGGCTCTTCTTTCAGGCACAGGTGTTCCGCCAGCGTGATCTGCAACAGTTTGAGATCACTGAGCGTGAAGATCGGCAGTTTGGCCTTGTAGACACGCGTGACCTCACAGGCTTCCTTGCCCAGCAGGCTGAGCTCCTGGAAGCGCGAGTTGGCGAGCTCGATTTTTTCGATCATGCCCTGAGTCATGTCGGTCATGCGAGTAAAGGATGCCGAGCGTTCAGGGCCACGCACGGGCTGTTCTTCGTCCAGCAGCGTCAGAGTGGTGCGCAAGCCATCGCGAAAATCCCGGGTGTGCTCGTCGAGCCAGGACTGCATCAGAAACAACTGCAACGACAGCCGCTCGACCATCGCGGAGCGGTAGTTGGGAATCGGCTCCAGCGCATTCAGGGCCTTGAGATCCTGGGCATGGGCGGCGTATGCCCGGATCTGGGTATCCAGGGTATCGAGAAAGTGCTGGCGTGCCGCCGCAGCAGTCTGTGGGGTGGCGCCCAGCATCGCCTTGCGTACGTTGATCAACTCTTGCTGTTTGTCCTCCAGAGTGGCTTCGAAGGCGGCCAGCGCGACTTTCTTCTGGTTCAGTCGCTGCTTGTTCTCCTGCTGCATTTTTTTCCGCCGGCTGCCCAGACCACCTCCCTGCAGGCGTAACCGCAGGTCGATGAACCACTGGCCCTGTGCATTGTGGGTCAGCAACGGCCCCGTGCGAACGAGTTGTTGGCGCGAGTCGATGATCTGTATCAGGTCATCATCGTTGATGGACACCTCGAACCAGCGCTCGCCCACCGGCGCGTACCACTTCTGTCCATGGCTGTAGAGGTGTTGGTGCGGGCCTGCGCTCGCGGGCCCGGTGAGCGTCGCCGGCTTCTCGATCTTCAGGGTATCGAGGAGCATGCCGAGGGTCGGCTTTGACCGACTCAGGGCGCCTACGGTGACCAATGAGGTTTCATGGGTGGATGGAAAAGTCGCTCCGCCAATGTCTGCATGGTGCGAGACTTCAGGCTTGAGCAGCTCGGGTTTCATTTCTGGCGCGATGACCGTGCGCTGTCGGGTCTGTCGGTTGGAGGCGGCCCGGTGGGCGAGGATCATGCCCAGCGTGAGCAACACATCGGTCAGGGCCGACCACTCGACGGTCCCCGGTGTTTCGTTTTGCGCATCGATCAAGGCCTGCAGGTCATCCATGATCTGCCAGACCCATGCGGCGCTACCGATGCTGCGGCCCAGGAATGGCAAGGCTGCGTTGAACAGCATCCAGCCACCGTGCCTGAGCGTTGCCCAGCGTGCTTCGGCATTGGACACGGACTGGCGGTCGGCCTGGGTGATCAAGGCTTGAGCATTGGCATTGAACAGCGCCATCGCCACATCCGCTTCGAGGGCATTGTCGTGTGCCAGTGAGACCGGCCCGGTCATGTCCAGCGCGACGGTGGGGTCGACCAGCAATTGCGGGAGGGTCCACACCGACATCAGCGTACCCGGGAACACGTACTGGGAATAATTGAAGCGCACATTGTCGGGCAGCCACGCCAGTACCGATTGCCGGAGCGTCCGCGAGTGCTGGATCGCATACAACAGATTGGTCTGGCCCGGATACTGGATCAGCGGCGGGTCGAGCAGCGGTCGATAGAGCAGGCACGGCCCCTTTTCGGCTTCCTGCGGACCGATGATGAACATGTTGGCCACGGTATCGGTGCTGCCGTTTGTGCGATGGGCCCGAAACGCCAACGGGCGGACCACGATCCTTTGCCCGCTCACCAGCCGGTCGCCGGGGGCGGTGGCGAGGGCTGCGACGACATAGCGATAACCTTGCTCATCCAGGCCTCTCTCGCCACGGATCTTGCATTGCAGCGCCAGCAACGCCAGCTCGATCGGTAACTGATCGGTGTACAGCTTGCGCAGGGCAGGTGCCTCGATTGGATCTTCGATCAACCGGCGCTTGAGCATGGCGGGGTAGACATTGCCGATGTCCACCGTGGTCACCAGGGTTTCCAGGTACTGCGGGGTCATCCAGTCCGGCGTCGGCGAGCCGTCCACATGACGAACGGTTTTGATGCCCATCGGCAAACCGGCCAGGTTCTGCAGCGCCAGTTCGATGAGCGTCAGCGTCAGGGTCTCTGTCTGTCCCGGCACGACGAACGTACCCCACACGACCAGGCTGGTGATGGTGAGCTCGATGTTCTCGACCCGGATGTCGGATGCCGCCGGGTGATCCTTGCGAATCTGCGCGACCAGTTGTGCCACGGTGTAGGCATGGAGCGTGGGAATCTCGTGTTGAAAGGATTTGCCGTGGGTGCGGTTCTGCAGGATCGCCAGATCCAGCAGGTGTCGGCTGAAGCAGGTCTGGTCGGCGGTGGAGGCGCTGTCCAGCCAGTCTGGCAGCAGCGGCCGCAGTTGTTCGAAATCAGACGCTGTGCGTTTGTTTGCTGTCAGGCTTTCGCCGACGGGGAGGACTGAGGTATCGCTTGCGTGCAGTGACTGGCCGAATGCGCCGATGACGTCCGCATCCAGTGCCAGCAGCGTGCAGGCCTGATGATCGAAGAAGTTGCCATCGGGTTCGAACAGTCGCCACTTCAGGCGGCTCGCGCGGGTCAACGGAGTCAGCAGCGCAGTCAGTGCATTGCCAAGGGCATCGTATGAATCGAAATGGCGAAACCCCTGGGTGACGGAACAGGTGGTGATGATCGTGCGCTGACCCGAAGTGCCCGTCAGAACAGCGATCGGCAATACAGTCAGATGACGGTCTTCCGTGTTGTCATTGCGGTCGATATCGATCAGACACGCACGTGCCTTGTATGGGTCGTTGTGCAGCCGCTGTCGCCTGTCGGGAAACCGGTACACGGTTCTGGCCATGGCCAGTTGTTCGGCGTCCCATCCCTGTGAATCGATGACGTTCCACTGCTCCCGCAAGGCATCCGACAACTGATACCAGCGTGGCTCATCCGTTGCGGTGGCGGTGTTCCAGTAGGCGAGTTGCTGCTCCTGGTACGCCACGAACAGAAGTGTTGCGAGTTCGTTGACCAGACGACCCACTGCTTCGATCTTCACCGGTAGATGAATGATCGGTTCGCTCCCCGGTTGGCGCGTCAGGAAGTGCTCGCCATCAAGCCAGGTCACCGTGGTGCCATGGACGCCCAGGCGTACAAGAACGTCGGTGAGTGATTCAAACTGCTCGGGTCCGGCGACGACGTAATCGTCTTCGATGCTCCAGGTGGGGGTCACCACGATTGCCAGTTGCGGGTCGATGTCGAGATCCGGGTACAGGACCTTCAGCGCCGGGCGCAGGGCATTCGATGCGGCGTCCCTGAGTGACGGTCCGGACAGCAGCCGGGTTTGCAGATCGGCGATGTCGGGGCGGGGAGTTTCAGGCATGTCCGTGTCCTTGTTTGTCGGTAGCGGCGCTCTCCTGCAACGCCGGGATCGGGACACGTTAAAGGCTTGTCGGGGACAGGGTGCGGTACATGGATACCGCAAAAAAAGACCCGCGAAGGCGGGTCTTTTTCGGTGGCTGGCTTCAAGTGCCGGACTTGATCTTGGTCCACGCCCGGGTGCGTGCCCGCTCCGCGTCGCGCGGCAACGGTTGCAGGGTATAGAGCGTGTTCATCGCCGCATCGGTCGGGTACAGATTCGGGTTGTTGCGAATCGCCGGATCGACCTGTGCGGTGGCGTCCTTGTTCGGGTTCGGATAGCCGACAAAGTCGCTGACCGGCGCAATCACCTGGGGTTGCAGCAGGTAGTTGATGAAGGTGTAGGCGTCCTGCGGGTTCTTCGCGCCTTTCGGGATGGCGAGCATGTCGAACCAGATCGGCGCCCCTTCCTTCGGCAGGCGCATGTCGACCACCACGCCGTTCTTCGCCTCTTTGGCACGGTTGGCGGCTTGCGAGAAGCTGCCCGAATAACCGACCGCGACGCAGATGTCACCGTTGGCGATATCGGCCATGTACTTGGACGAATGGAAGTAGGTCACGTACGGACGAATCTTCATCAGCAGCGCTTCGGCCTTGGCGTAGTCCGCCGGGTTCTTGCTGTTGGGATCGAGACCCAGGTGTTGCAGGGCCAGCGGCAGGATCTCCGACGGCGAGTCGAGCAGGGCGACGCCGCACTGCTTGAGCTTGCTGATGTTCTCTTCCTTGAAGATCAGGTCCCAGCTGTCCACCGGCGCGTTGTCCCCCAGCGCTGCCTTGACCTTGGCCGGGTTGAAGCCGATCAGGATGGTGCCGTACATGTACGGCACGGCGAACTTGTTGCCCGGATCGTTGGCCTCGATCAGCTTCATCAGTTTCGGGTCGAGGTGGTTCCAGTTCGGCAACTGGCTGCGATCCAGCGGCTGGAACACCCCGGCCTCGATCTGCTTGGCGAGGAACACGTTGGACGGCACCACCACGTCATAGCCGGAGTTGCCGGTCAGCAACTTGGCTTCCAGCGCTTCGTTGGTGTCGAAGATGTCGTAGACCAGTTTGGTCTGACTGTTCTGCGCCTTGAAATCTTCCAGAGCCTTGGGAGTGATGTAGTCGAACCAGTTGTAGACGCGCAGGGTGCGTTCTTCGGCGTGGGCGGCGCCGCTCAGCAGTGCTGCACAGAGCGCGGGGGCGATGAAATGCTTGAGACTTTTCATGACTCGAAACCTTCGAGCACGTTCACCGCATTGATGCCGATTTCTTCCACCGCGTATCCACCTTCCATGACGAACAGGGTCGGCTTGCCGAGGGCTGCAATACGCTTGCCCATGGCCAGATAGTCCGGGCTGTCGAGCTTGAACTGCGAGATCGGGTCGTCCTTGAAGGTGTCGACGCCCAGCGACACGACAATGATGTCGGCACCGTAGTTGTCGATCTCCGCGCAGGCCTGATCCAGCGCCGCGCTCCAGACATCCCAGCCGGAACCGGCCGGCAGCGGATAGTTGAAGTTGAAGCCTTCGCCGGCGCCTTCGCCGCGCTCGTCTTCGTAGCCGAGGAAGAACGGAAATTCCGCTTCCGGGTGGCCGTGGATCGAGGTGAACAGCACGTCACTGCGCTCGTAGAAAATCGACTGGGTGCCGTTGCCGTGGTGGTAGTCGACGTCGAGGATCGCGACCTTCTTGTGGCCCTGATCGAGGAATGCCTGGGCGGCGATGGCGGCGTTGTTGAGGTAGCAATAACCGCCCATCAAATCGCCGGCGGCGTGGTGTCCCGGCGGACGGCACAGAGCGAAAGCGCCACGGGCGCCGCGCTGGATTTCCGCTTGAGCGGTCAACGCCACTTGCGCCGCGCTGTACGCCGCTTGCCAGGTGCCGGCGGTGATCGGCGCGCCGCCGTCGAAGCTGTAATAACCGAGCTGGCCGTGCAGGCTGGTGGGTTTGACCTGACGCAGCGTGCGCGCGGGCCAGGTGTAAGGCAGCAAGTCGCCGTCGGTGTTGAATTCGGTCCAGCGCGCCCAGGCGCCTTTGAAGAAGTCGAGGTATTCGCGGCTGTGGATGCGTTCGATCGGCCCTAGGCCGAAATCCTTCGGTGCCTCGACCGGGCCGAGGTTTTGATTTTTTACCCGTTGCAGCACGTGGTCGGCGCGGGACGGCATCTCGAAGCAAGGCTTGAGTTGCCCGTCGATCAATTCGCAGCGGCCATGGTGCAGGTGGTGATCGTCAGAGTAGATCGTCAGCATTTGTTGTTCTCCGCAGGGGCTGATTCGGTTGGCTCCAGTGTTGCGGCGCGGGACGAATCGGAGAACGGCCAGAGAGGCCAAAAGGGGATCGATATGGCCAAAAATGCTGACCTGATATCGCCCCTCGACGGTTTAACCGTGTGGACGGAACTGACTTGGCGCCACGCCGCTCCAGCGCACGAAGGCATGGCGGAAGCTCGCGGTCTCGCTGAAACCGAGTGTTTCGGCGATGCGGTAGATCGGCAGCTGATCTTCGCAAAGCATCTGTTTGGCCCGCTCGAAGCGCAGCTCGTCGAGTAGCTCCTGATAGCTGCAACCCATGTCTTTCAGGTGTCGGCGGAGGGTGCGCGGCGAGCAGTTCATCTGCTGCGCCAGACCTTCCAGCCCCGGTGCGGCATTGAGTTGCGCAGTCAGCAACTGACGGATGCGCCCGAGCCACGCCTGGCGGCCGGTGAACTCGGTGTTCTGTTTGCGGCAGCGTTCGGCCATGGCCTGATGGGTAATGATGTCGGCCAGCGGCAGCGGCTGGTCGAGCCAGCGTCGGTCGAAGGCGAAGGCGTTGTCCTTGGCACCGAAGTGCAGGGGCGCCTTGAAGTGTTCGGCGTAGCTGTCGCGGTAGTCCGGTGCGGCGTGTTCGAAGCGGGCGGCCAGCAGAGGAAGCGGATGACCGAGCAGGTCGTCGCAGATGACTTTCAGCGATACCAGACAGAACTCGGCATTGAACACTGCCATCGACGGACTCTCGCGGTAGTCGGCGGCGACGAACCAGACACGCTCGCCGTCGTCTTCCAGGCTCAGCTCGAAAAGTGTTCCCAGCAGCGCCGGATAACGGATCGCCAGCCGCAAAGCGTCACCGAAGGTGGCACAGGTCAGCAGCGCGTAACCGAGGATGCCGTAGCAGGAAACATGCATGCGCCGGCCCAGTTCCAGGCCGATGTCGTGCTTGAGCGCGACGGCGTTGGCACAGACCTGCATCTCCTGATTGGTGGTGATGCGAGTGTCGGCCCGGCTCAGATCCGCCGCGCTGATGCCGCTGCCGGCCAGCAGTGCTTCGCTGGACAGGCCTTCGGTCTTGAACGTGTTGAGGATCAGCGAGACCGCATTGAGCGTGGTGAGGTGGGAGTGGAGCATAGGATCTTCCAGCCTTGGGATGCTGGAAACGGCAGCAAGTTGCATGCCGGGCCGAGGGAGCGGCGAAGCTCCCACGGCTGGTTGCGATCAGCTGAGCTCGCCGCACAGGTCGAGTTCGACCAGACGCCGGACTTCAGCCGTCTCAAGGCCTGCCCCCAGCAAAGCATTCAACTTGCCGAACGCCGCCTCACGGGTCATGCCGCCACCGGACAACACACCGACGCCACGCAAGCGGCTGCCCGCTTCGTAGATATCCAGTTCCACACCGCCTTCATGGCACTGTGTGACTGCAACCACCACCACACCCTTATCCCGCGCCCGGCCGAGGCTGGCGAGGAACTCAGGATTGTCGCTCGGCCCGGTGCCGCTGCCGTAGCATTCCAGCACCAGACCCTGAATGCCGCTGTCGAGCAGGCCGTCGATGATCTCGGCACGGATGCCCGGGAACAGTGGTAGCACGGCAACGTTGGCCAGTTGCTTCGGCTGGTTGTAGCTCAGCGCTGCCGGCAGCGAAGTGGCTTTCACACCGCCGCCCTGACGCTCCAGGCGCTTGAACGGGTGACGGCCGAAGCTGCGCACTTTCGCGCAACGGGTCGGGGCCAGCAGCTCGCCGTGGAAGTAAAGATGCACGCCCGGCGCCAGGCCATGGCCGAGGGCGACCAGTGCGCCACTGAGGTTTTCCCAGGCGTCGCTGTCGGTGACGCCGGCCGGCAGCATCGAACCGGTGAAGCAAACGCGGGCATGCAGGCCGAGCAACTGGAAGCTCATGGCGGCGGCGCTGTAGGCCAGGGTGTCGGTGCCGTGCAGGATCAGTACGCTGTCGCAGCCTTGCACATCGATGGCGTCGACGACGGCTTCGCGCAGTTGCTGCCAGTAGGCCGGGGTCATGTTGGCGCTGTCGATCAGCGGCGACATCTCGCGAAAGCGCCACTGCGGTACGACCAGTTCAGGCTGGCTGTGCAGGTAGTCGCGCATCCGCGCTTCGAAACCGGAGGCCGGGGCCAGACCGTTGGCGCTGGCCTGCATGCCGATGGTGCCGCCGGTGTACAGCACCATGACGTGCTGGGCGGCAGGGTAAGTCGAGGAATTCATGGGGATTCTCCGAAACGATGAGGTCCTGTGGGAGCGAGCTTGCTCGCGAAAGCGGTGTGTCAGTCAGCATATTTATCAACTGAACGACTGCATTCGTCGGATCGCCGCCCGGAGCAAGCTCGCTCCCACAGTTTTTCGAACTGTAACTGACGGGCGCGGGGATGCGCCCGTCATTCACCCATCAGCGTTGCGCTGCAGGGATGCCTTGCGCCTGAGCGTCAGCCTTGGCAGCCGCCGACGGGCTGGTTGGCCAGGCTTTCAGGTCCAGGTCCAGGTCGGCAAATTTGCTGGAGTCGAACACGGGTTGATCGACACCGGCGCGGCGCTGTTCGTCGTAGTCGCGCATCACACGCATGCCGACCTTGAACAGCAGGGCCAGGGCCACCAGGTTGACGAAGGCCAGGCAAGTCATGGTGATGTCGGCGAAGGCGAACACGGTCGACAGGTCCTGCATCGAACCCCAGACCACCAGCGCCAGCACCAGACCACGGAACGTCATCAGCGCAACGCGGTTGCGAGTGAGGAATTGCAGGCTGTTTTCGCCCAGGTAGTAGTTGTAGAGGATGCAGGTGAAGACGAACAGCGACAGCGCGACGCTGACGAACATGCGGCCCCAGTCACCGACCACGGCGGCCAGCGAGTTCTGGGTCAGGACGATGCCGTCACCTTCGAAGCCCGGGGTGTAGAAGCCCGACAGCAGGATCAGCAGCGCGGTGCAGGTGCAGATCACGAAGGTGTCGAGGAACACGCTGAACGCCTGAACCACGCCCTGAGCGCCAGGGTGCTTCACGGCCGCCACGGCGGCGACGTTCGGCGCGCTGCCCAGGCCCGCTTCGTTGGCGAACACGCCACGCTTCACGCCCATGACGATGGCGCTGCCGAGCAGGCCACCGAAGGCCGGGTCGAGACCGAAGGCGCTCTTGAAGATGGTGACCAGCATGGCCGGTACGTGTTCGATCTGGGTGCCGATCACGTACAGGGTCACGGCGATATAGGCCAGGGTCTTGACCGGAACCAGCAGGTCGGACACCGAGGCGATGCGCTTGATGCCACCGATGAAGGTGATGGCCAGCAGCACCGCCAGGACGATACCGGTGTGTTGCGGGTCAAAGGCAAAGGCGTTCTGCAGCGAGTGGGTCACGGTGTAGGACTGCAGGCCGATGAAGGCGAAGCCGTAAGTGACCAGCAGCAGGATCGAGAACACCACCGCCATGCCCTTGAGCTTCAGGCCGTGCTGGATGTAGTAGGCCGGACCACCACGGTACAGGCCATCACCATCGGCACGTTTGTAGACCTGGGCCAGGGTACATTCGAAGAAGCTGCTGGACATGCCGACCAGTGCGGTCACCCACATCCAGAACACCGCACCCGGACCACCCAGGGTCACGGCGATGCCGACACCGGCGATGTTGCCTGCACCGACGCGGCCGGCAAGGCTGAGCATCAGGGCCTGGAACGAGCTGAGTTGACCGGCGCTGCCTTTGAGACTGTCGCGGAACACCGCGAACATGTGGAAGAAGTGGCGCAATTGAACGAAACGCGAGCGAATCGTGAAGTAGCTACCGAGCCCGACAATGAGCACGATCAGTACTTTCCCTGAGAGGAAGTCGTTGATGACTTCGAGCATGGATTTTTCCTCGCTGTTTATTGTGTAAGCAAATGCTGGATGGTCGGAAACATCGCGTTACACCGGTGTGCGCGCGGCACAACGGGCGAGGCGAGGGTTTCGTCCCGGATCCATATCGCGGGTTTGTTATTAGTTCGGGTTTCGCATGGGTTATGGCCTCGTTACCGACGACCGCTCACGCGAAGAGGGGCGGCACTATACCGATCAGTGCGGCGCCCGTCTGCACGGTTGTGGTGCAAGCGACGAAACGAAGCTTTGAAACACCCGACGTTACCGGCGTCGGGGCTTTTGCGGGATGACTCCCACAGAAGACGATTGTCCTTTCAAATAGTTAAAAAAAAGGGCTTGGGGAATGATCCCCAAGCCCTCAAAAGGTGAGAGGTGTCTAGTCCCTCGACCTGGTGAGCGGTGCTACAAGTAACGCGTCGGATCAGGCCTTCAGAGGCACCAGACGCGGAGCAATCATGTTTTCCGGGCGCAGGATGTCGGCGAGCATGGCGTCGTCGAGCAGACCTTCTTCGCGCACCAGTTCCAGCACGCCGCGGCCGCTTTCAAGCGCGATACGGGCGATGCGGGTGGCGTTTTTGTAGCCGATGTACGGGTTCAGTGCGGTGACCAGACCGATCGAGTGTTCGACCAGTTCGCGGCAGCGCGCTTCGTTGGCGGTGATGCCGACGATGCAGTGCTCGCGCAGCATGTCCATGGCGCGTTGCAGCAGGCGGATCGAGTCGAGGATCTTGAAGGCGATCAGCGGCTCCATCACGTTCAGTTGCAGTTGGCCGCCTTCGGCTGCCATGGTCAGCGCCAGATCGTTACCGATGACCTGGAACGCAACCTGGTTCACGGCTTCCGGGATTACCGGGTTGACCTTGCCTGGCATGATCGAGCTGCCTGGCTGACGCGCCGGCAGGTTGATTTCGTTGATGCCGGTGCGCGGGCCGCTGGACAGCAGGCGCAGGTCGTTGCAGATCTTCGACAGCTTGACTGCGGTGCGCTTGAGCATGCCGGAGAACAGCACGAAGGCGCCCATGTCGGAGGTGGCTTCGATCAGGTCGGCGGCTGGAACCAGCGGTTGACCGCTGATCAGGGCCAGACGCTGTACGGCCAGGGCCTGATAGCGCGGATCGGCGTTGATGCCGGTGCCGATCGCGGTGCCGCCCAGGTTCACTTCGGTCAGGACTTCCGGGGCCAGCGTCTTCAGACGGGCCAGGTCTTCGCCCATGGTGGTGGCGAAAGCGCGGAACTCTTGACCCAGAGTCATCGGCACGGCGTCTTGCAGCTGGGTACGACCCATCTTCAGGACGTGGTTGAATTCTTCACCCTTGGCCGCGAATGCCTGAATCAGGCTGTCGAGGCTGGCCAGCAGCGCGTCGTGACCCAGCAGCAGACCCAGACGGATCGCGGTCGGGTAGGCGTCGTTGGTCGACTGCGCCATGTTCACGTCGTCGTTCGGGTGCAGGTACTGGTACTCGCCTTTCTGGTGACCCATCGCTTCCAGCGCGATGTTGGCGATCACTTCGTTGGCGTTCATGTTGGTGGAAGTACCGGCGCCACCTTGAATCATGTCGACCACGAATTCTTCGTGGAAATCACCGCGGATCAGACGTGCACAGGCTTCGCTGATGGCAGCGTGCTTGGCTTCGCTCAGGTGACCCAGCTCACGGTTGGCGTCAGCGGCGGCCTGTTTGACCATCGCCAGACCGACAACCAGCTTCGGGTAGTGCGAAATCGGAACGCCCGAGAGGCGGAAGTTGTTCACCGCTCGCAGGGTCTGGATGCCGTAATACGCTTGAGCAGGGACTTCCAGGGAGCCAAGCAGGTCGTTTTCTGTGCGGAATGATGCAGCGGAGGACATGATAGAAATCATCTCGATATGGACCCGGTCTGTGCCGGAACGCTGCGAATGCTAGGCTTGTGGGAATTTTTGGGCCAATGCTGTTAAGCACTGCCCTATGCACATTCGGCATAATGCCCGTGTGACGCCGCGTGCGCGGCAGACGTGTGACCTGTTTTGGTGCGTGTCCGGGAGGACGTGATGAATCTGGAAAGCAAATGGCTCGAGGACTTCAGTGCCCTGGCCGCCACCCGCAGCTTCTCGCAGGCAGCCGAACGGCGCTTCGTGACCCAGCCGGCTTTCAGTCGGCGGATCCGCAGCCTGGAAGCGGCGCTGGGCCTGACGTTGGTCAACCGCTCGCGCACGCCGGTCGAGCTGACGGCGGCGGGGCAACTGTTTCTGGTGACCGCGCGCACTGTGGTTGAACAGCTCGGCGAGGTGCTGCGCCATTTGCATCACCTGGAAGGCGGGCAGGGCGAGGTGATCCAGGTGGCGGCGGCGCACTCGCTGGCGCTGGGTTTTTTCCCGCGCTGGATCGCACAACTGCGCAACGAAGGCCTGAACATCGCCACGCGGCTGGTGGCGACCAACGTTGGCGACGCGGTGCATGCGTTGCGTGAGGGCGGCTGCGATCTGATGCTGGCGTTCTATGACCCGGACGCAGCGATGCAGATGGACCCGGAAATCTTCCCGTCGCTGCATCTGGGCCAGACCGAAATGCTTCCGGTGTGTGCGGCGGATGCCAATGGCAAACCGTTGTTCGATCTCGAAGGCGAGGCCAGCGTGCCGCTGCTGGCCTATAGCGCCGGGGCATTTCTCGGCCGTTCGGTGAACGGCTTGTTGCGCCAGCGTCAGTTGCGCTTCACCACCATCTACGAAACCGCCATGGCCGACAGCCTTAAAAGCATGGCCCTCGAAGGCCTTGGCATTGCCTGGGTGCCGCAATTGAGCGTGCGGGCCGAACTGGCCCGAGGCGAACTGGTGGTCTGCGGCGGCCCGCAATGGCATGTGCCGCTGGAGATTCGCCTGTACCGCTGCGCGCTGGTGCGCAAGGCCAACGTGCGGTTGTTGTGGCGCAAGCTTGAAGGCGGTGCCGCACAATCTTCCTGAATGCGCTGGCGCTGACCTTTGAGTCAATAAAACCGGGGCTTTGGCTCATTTGACAGATGGTCGCAACGGGGGCTGTTTATTGCTTTCTTTGCGGTATACTGCGCGGCCTTCGGCCGGTTCGTCCGGCCATTTTTCCTACAACAAGCCACGCAATCTGCGTGGCTTGTTGTTTTTGACGCGCCTGCGGGCGCCCAGAGAGAAGAGGCGCGACGATGAGTGCACTGGTTGGCGTGATCATGGGCTCCAAGTCCGATTGGTCCACCCTTAGCCACACCGCCGATATGCTGGAAAAGCTCGGCATCCCGTACGAGGTCAAGGTGGTTTCTGCCCACCGCACCCCGGATCTGCTGTTCCAGTACGCTGAAGAGGCTGAAGGCCGCGGCATCGAGGTGATCATCGCCGGTGCCGGTGGCGCAGCCCACCTGCCAGGCATGTGTGCGGCCAAGACCCACCTGCCGGTGCTGGGCGTTCCGGTGCAGTCGGCCATGCTTTCGGGCGTCGATTCGCTGCTGTCGATCGTGCAGATGCCGGCCGGCATTCCGGTTGCCACTCTGGCCATCGGCAAGGCCGGTGCGATCAACGCTGCGCTGCTGTCGGCGAGCATCCTGGGCGCCAAGCATCCACAATTCCACGCGGTACTGAAGACCTTCCGTGCCGAGCAGACGGACAGCGTCCTGGACAATCCAGACCCACGTATTGCCTGAGGTTGTTGAGATGAAGATCGGTGTAATCGGTGGCGGCCAGTTGGGTCGCATGTTGGCCCTGGCGGGCACTCCGCTGGGCATGAACTTCGCTTTCCTCGACCCCGCGCCGGACGCTTGCGCCGCTGCGCTGGGCGAACACCTGCGGGCCGATTACGGCGATCAGGATCACTTGCGTCAGCTGGCCGATGAAGTCGATCTGGTGACCTTCGAGTTCGAAAGCGTCCCGGCTGAAACCGTGGCCTTCCTTTCGCAGTTCGTGCCGGTCTACCCGAGCGCCGAAGCCCTGCGCATCGCTCGCGACCGCTGGTTCGAGAAAAGCATGTTCAAGGACCTGGGGATTCCGACCCCGGCGTTCGCCGACATCCAGTCGCAAGCCGACCTGGACGCCGCTGTCGCTTCGATCGGTCTGCCGGCCGTGTTGAAAACCCGCACCCTGGGTTACGACGGCAAGGGCCAGAAAGTCCTGCGCAAGCCGGAAGACGTGGTCGATACCTTCGCTGAACTGGGCAGTGTGCCGTGCCTGCTGGAAGGCTTCGTGCCGTTCACCGGCGAAGTGTCGCTGATCGCCGTGCGTGCCCGCGATGGCGAGACGAAGTTCTATCCACTGGTGCACAACACCCACGACAGCGGCATTCTCAAGCTGTCGGTCGCCAGTTCCGGTCACCCGCTGCAGGCCTTGGCTGAAGACTACTCCAGCCGCGTCCTCAAGCAGCTGGACTATGTCGGCGTGATGGCGTTCGAGTTCTTTGAAGTCGACGGTGGCCTCAAGGCCAACGAAATCGCCCCGCGCGTGCACAACTCCGGGCACTGGACCACAGAAGGCGCCGAGTGCAGCCAGTTCGAAAACCACCTGCGGGCCGTTGCCGGTCTGCCGCTGGGGTCGACGGCCAAGGTCGGCGAGAGCGCAATGCTCAACTTCATTGGTGTGGTTCCGCCGGTCGAGAAAGTCATCGCCATCGACGATTGCCATCTGCATCACTATGGCAAGGCCTTCAAGGCCGGGCGCAAGGTCGGTCACGCCAACCTGCGTTGCAAGGACAAGGCGACCCTCGAACAGCAGATCCTCAAGGTCGAGGCACTGATCGCCGAGTAACGAGAGTTTCATCTGGCAGCGGCGGAACCATTAAGGGCCGCCGTTCTCTGATGGCAGGATGCCAAAGTCTGACTAGGCTTTGGCCTATCGACCAATTCAGAGGGAAATGCCATGGGAATTATCGGAACCATCTTTATCGGCCTGATCGTCGGCCTGCTGGCAAGGTTCCTCAAGCCGGGCGATGACAGCATGGGCTGGATCATGACCATCCTGCTGGGTATCGGCGGTTCGCTGGCAGCCACCTACGGCGGCCAGGCCCTAGGCATTTATCAGGCAGGCCAGGGCGCCGGCTTCTTCGGTGCGCTGGTGGGCGCGATCATCCTGCTGGTGATCTACGGCCTGATCAAAAAGAACTGATCCAAAGCGACAAAGCCCTCTCTGCCAAACCGGTGGAGAGGGCTAGAATGCTCGGCGATTTACTGTTTCCTTTTTCCTACGAGCATCTTCATGCGCCGTCTTCTGTTGACTCTCCTTTTGCTGGGCAGCGGTCTGGCCCACGCCGGCGAACTGCCGGAAACCGACTGGCTGGAACTGATGCCCAAGTCGGACCAGAAAGCCCTCGAGGCCATGCCTGAAATCGACCACAACTCTCCGGAAGCCACCGGCACCTTCACCCAGAAAGGCGGGATGAAGCAGGCCAAGGGTTTGCCGGCTGTGATGTATTCGACCAAGACTGTGGCGTCGATGAACGACAAGCACATCCGCATCGGTGGTTATCCGGTGCCGCTGGAGTCGGACGCCAAGGGCCGCAGCACGCTGTTTTTCCTTGTGCCATACCCGGGCGCCTGCATCCATGTGCCGCCACCGCCACCGAATCAACTGGTGCTGGTGCGCTACCCCAAGGGTTTGAAGCTGGACGACATCTACACGCCGCTTTGGGTGACCGGCACGCTGAAGATCGAAAAGGTCAGCAATGACCTGGCCGATGCGGCCTATGCGCTGGAAGCGGACAAGGTGCGGGTGGTGCAGGAAAAGGATCTGTAATCCCGAGCAGCAAAAAAAATCGCAGCCCAAGGGCTGCGATTTTTGTTTTCAGAGCGGCTTGCCGCCGACGCTGACGCCCATGGTGTGGCTGGCATCCGGCGCGAGGGTCACGATGTCATCCATCACATTCGCCGTCTCGATGCACAGCATGCGCTGCCAGCCATCGTTGTCCATGTCGCTGAACGCGGCGGCGCGGTCGATCCAAGGGTTCCAGATGACTGCCGTCCGTGAGCCGGTAGCGGTCAGCACGATGCGCCGCTCCCAGGCCGGATCGACGATGCTCAGTTGCGGCGGAGCGTCGAGGTAGATGCGGTCGGTTTCCCCGGCAAAACGCAGGTCGCCTTGCTGGGAGTGAGTCTTCCAGTCATCTAGCGTCTCGATGTAGTCCAGGCCGTCCACGCCTTCGACGCGCACGTTGCGCACATCGCTGACGGCGAAATAGCTGTGCAGCGCCTGGCTGATGCTGACGGTGTCGGCACCGCGGTTGTGGCTGGTCAGGCTGATGTGCAGCTGATCGTCGAGGCGCAGAGTCAGGGTCAGGTCGACCTGATGCGGCCAGCCCGCAAAGCCGCCTTCGGGGTAGGGCAGGGTGAATTCCACTTTCAGGCTTTCGCCCTCGGTTTCGATACCACCCAGCTCCCAGTCCATCGCCCGGACAAACCCGTGAGCGGCCGCCGGCTCTTCGCTGACGCGCATGGCCTGCACGCTCTGCGGGTTGCGGGCGAAGACGCCGAACCACGGCCAGCACACCGGCACGCCGGCGCGGATGCTCTTGCCGGTCTTGAACACGGCCTTGTCGTTCAGCCAGATCAGCGGCGGCTGGCCGTCCACCTGATAACTGAGGATGTGCGCGCCTTGCTGGGCCACCAGCACTTCGGCCTGACCGTGGCGGATGCGCCAGCAGTTCAGTTCATCCAGTTTCACGGCTTCAACGTTGGGCGTGTTCATGGGACAACTCTCGAATCAGCAACTTGGGACGACTATCGACCTTGAAACGGCCGCGAGGTTTAACGTGCGCGCGGCGGAACCGAACGGGTGCGACCGCTGCCGTCGATGGCCACGAACACGAACACCGCTTCGGTCACTTTGCGCCACTCGCTGGACAGCGGATCGTCGCTCCACACCTCGACCATCATCTGGATCGAGCTGCGGCCGATTTCCAGGGTCTGGGTATAGAAGGACAATTGCGCGCCGACGGCCACCGGCACCAGGAACGCCATGCGGTCGATGGCGACGGTCGCGACGCGGCCACCGGCGACGCGGCTGGCCATTGCGGTGCCGGCCAGGTCCATCTGCGCCACCAGCCAGCCGCCGAAAATATCGCCGAAGCCGTTGGTTTCGCGGGGAAGCGCGGTGATTTGCAGGGCCAGGTCGCCTTGCGGGATCGGATCTTCTTGTTCGAGCTCTATCATGCCGGGGGTGCCTCTGACCCGTGACTCTTCGTTGGGTATTGCTGGTGGTAGCCGTCTTCAGGAAAAACGATTCAGCACCGAACATACTACGTTCGTCACGTTTTCCATAAGGCAACTAAAGGGGAAACTCTGCGAAACCGACTGGTTCAACGCGATAAGGCGGCCAGCAACGTTTTCGCACAGCAACCCCTTACAAGCCGGAGCAGGATTGCGAGTATATCGGTCGGTAGACTCCGCGACGACCATCCGGTTCTCATTTCGACCGTCAAATACGCGCCTCTATGTGCTTTTTCGAACAATTTGCTATGGTGCCGAACCTGCCCGAGCCACAGCCAGCGTTGTTGTGGCGGCAGATCCGACTATAAGAGAAGACCTTGCCATGACCACAGCGCCCTCGAGCATCGCGCAGCCGGACCAACCCGCACGACCCTTGACCCGCAATGACTACAAGACTCTGTCGCTATCGGCCCTGGGCGGTGCGCTGGAGTTCTACGATTTCATCATTTTCGTGTTCTTTGCCACCGTGGTCGGCAAATTGTTCTTCCCGGCCGACATGCCCGAGTGGCTGCGGCTGATGCAGACCTTCGGCATCTTCGCCGCCGGCTACCTCGCGCGGCCGCTGGGCGGGATTGTGATGGCGCACTTCGGCGACCTGCTGGGGCGCAAGAAGATGTTCACCCTGAGCATCTTCATGATGGCCGTGCCGACCCTGATCATGGGCCTGCTGCCGACCTACGCGCAGATCGGCATGTGGGCGCCGATCCTGCTGCTGTTGATGCGCGTCATTCAGGGCGCGGCGATTGGCGGTGAGGTGCCGGGGGCGTGGGTCTTCGTTTCCGAACACGTGCCCGGAAAGCATATTGGTTATGCCTGTGGAACCCTGACCAGCGGCCTGACGGCGGGCATCCTGCTGGGTTCGCTGGTCGCCACCGCGATCAACAGCATTTATACGCCGGTGGAAGTTTCGGACTACGCCTGGCGGATTCCATTCCTGCTCGGCGGCGTGTTCGGCCTGTTCTCGGTCTACCTGCGCCGCTGGCTACACGAAACCCCGGTGTTCGCCGAACTGCAACAGCGCAAGGCCCTGGCCGAAGAAGTGCCGCTGCGCGCGGTGCTGCGTGACCATCGCGGAGCCATCGCGGTCTCGATGCTGCTGACCTGGCTGTTGTCTGCCGGCATCGTTGTGGTGATCCTGATGACCCCGACCGTGCTGCAGACGGTCTATCACTTCTCGCCGACGATGGCGCTGCAATCCAACAGCCTGGCCATCGTCTTCCTGAGCCTGGGCTGCATCATTTCCGGCGCGCTGGCGGATCGCTTCGGTGCCGGTCGCGTGTTCGTGTTCGGCTGCCTGGGCTTGCTGGCCAGTTCCTGGACCTTCTATCACAGCCTCGCCGATCACCCGGACTGGCTGTTCCCACTGTATGCGCTGACCGGCTTCCTGGTCGGCACCATCGGTGCGGTGCCGTACGTGATGGTCAAGGCGTTCCCGCCGGTGGTGCGCTTCAGCGGTCTGTCCTTCTCTTATAACGTCGCCTACGCCATCTTCGGCGGCCTGACCCCGATGGTGGTCAGCCTGCTGCTGAAAGAAAGTGCGATGGGGCCGGCCTATTACGTGGCGGTGCTGTGCGGGATGGGGATCCTGGTTGGCGCCTGGCTGTGGAGCAAGGGTCGCTGATTCATCCCAAATGTCCGGTTACAACTGAAAGGCCAGCCTTCCGACAGGGGATGCTGGCCTTTCATCCAATTGTCATATTTCAGCCATAGAGTGTTCACACGGCCTGCTGATACTTGGCCCCGACTTAACACCCCCTATCTGCTAGGAGTAAGGCATGAAACTGAAGCGTTTGATGGCGGCAATGACTTTTGTCGCTGCTGGCGTTGCGACCGCCAACGCGTTCGCCGCTGTTGACCCGTCGATCCCGAGCTACACCAAGACCACTGGTGTGTCGGGCAACCTGTCCAGCGTCGGCTCCGATACCCTGGCCAACCTCATGACCTTGTGGGCCGAGAACTACAAAAAAGAATACCCGAACGTAAACATCCAGATTCAGGCCGCTGGCTCCGCCACCGCGCCACCTGCGCTGACCGAAGGCACCTCCAACCTGGGCCCGATGAGCCGCAAGATGAAGGACACCGAACTGGCGGCCTTCGAACAGAAATACGGCTACAAGCCAACCGCTATCCCGGTTGCCGTGGACGCCCTGGCTGTCTTCGTACACAAGGACAACCCGATCCAGCACCTGACCATGGAACAGGTTGACGCGATCTTCTCGTCCACCCGTCTGTGCGGCGCCAAAGCCGACGTCAAAACCTGGGGCGACCTGGGCGTGACCGGCGACCTGGCCAACAAGCCGGTTCAACTGTTCGGCCGTAACTCGGTATCCGGCACCTACGGCTACTTCAAGGAAGAAGCCCTGTGCAAAGGCGACTACAAGCCTAACGTCAACGAACAACCAGGCTCGGCTTCGGTCGTGCAGTCGATCAGCTCCTCGCTGAACGGCATCGGTTACTCGGGCATCGGCTACAAGACCGCCAGCGTGAAAACCGTTGCTCTGTCGAAGAAAGGCAGCACCGAGTTCATCGAAGACAGCGAAGAAAACGCCCTGAACGGCAAGTACCCACTGTCCCGCTTCCTGTACGTGTACGTGAACAAGGCCCCGAACAAGCCTCTGGCCCCGCTGGAAGCCGAGTTCGTGAAACTGGTTCTGTCGAAACAGGGCCAGGAAGTGGTAGTGAAAGACGGCTACATCCCACTGCCGGCCAAGGTTGCTGCAAAAGCACTGGCTGACCTGGGTCTGCAGGAAGGCGGCGCTGAAGTCGCAAAAAAGTAACAAACTGAGTCAGGGGTGAACCCCGCCTGACTCCCGTGTGGGGCCCGGCCCGCAAGCGGCCCGGCCCCCACACTCCCCGAATTCTTTTATCCACTGCCAGTGACCTGCTGGCGGCGGATTTGGTGCGTCACTGCATTGTCATCTTTCTGTCATGCAGGATCGCTAGGGTGTGCGCATGAATGATCTGGCCAATTCCAAAATGACTACGAACCCTCCCAAGCGCATTGATTTCAATACGCCTGAGTTGCAACGCAAGCGCCGCATTCGCGCGCTCAAGGATCGCTTCACCCGTTGGTACGTCCTCGTCGGCGGTCTGGCGGTGCTGGCAGCCATCACCCTGATCTTCTTCTTCCTCGCCTACGTCGTCGCGCCCCTGTTCAAGGGTGCCGAACTGACCGCGAAAGACGCTATCACCCCAGCCTGGATGCAGGACGCCGGCAAGCCACTGATGATTTCGCTCGAAGAGCAGAATCAGGTAGCCATGCGCGTTTCTGACAAGGGCCAGGCGCTGTTCTTCGATATCGACAGTGGCGCTGAATTGAAGCGCGTCGATCTGCCGTTGCCGGCAGGCGCCAGTGTGACCTCCATCGGTGAAGACCAGCCGGGTCATCCGCTGGTGGCCGTGGGCCTGTCCAACGGTCAGGCGCTGGTGTTCCGTCACACCTATAAAGTCAGCTACCCGGAAGGCAAGAAAACCATCACCCCGGCGATCGAGTTCCCGTACGGCGAAGCGCCGATTGCGCTGAACGAGAGCGGCGGTGCGCTTGAGCACGTCAGCCTCAACGCCACCGACTCGACCCTGATGCTGGTCGGCTCCACCGGTTCGCAACTCAATGTGCTGTCGCTGACCAGCGAAGAAAACATGATGACCGGCGAAGTCACCAACGAGCAGAAGCGTATCGATCTGCCGCAGATGACCGAGCCTGTGAAAAACATCTTCGTCGACCCGCGCCAGCAATGGCTGTACGTGGTCAACGGACGTGCCCAGGCCGACGTGTTCAGCCTGCGCGACAAGAGCCTCAACGGTCGCTACAAGTTGCTGGAAAACGCTGACGCGCAAGTCACTGCCGCCACTCAACTGGTAGGCGGTATCTCGCTGATCGTCGGTGACTCCACCGGTGGCCTGGCCCAGTGGTTCATGGCCCGCGACACCGATGGCGAGCTGCGTCTGAAGCAGATCCGCACCTTCCAGATGGGCAAGACGCCGATCGTTGAAATCACCGCCGAAGAGCGCCGCAAGGGCTTCGTTGCCCTGGATGCTTCCGGCAAGCTCGGCGTGTTCCACAGCACCGCGCACCGCACCTTGCTGGTCGATCAGGTGGTCGAAGGCCAGGGCCTGTTCGGTCTGTCGCCACGGGCCAACCGTGTGATCGTCGAAGCCGGCGGCAAGCTGCAACCGCTGCTGCTCGACAACCCGCACCCGGAAGTGTCGTGGAGCGCGCTGTGGAGCAAGGTCTGGTACGAGAACTACGACGAGCCTAAATACGTCTGGCAATCGACTGCGGCCAACACCGATTTCGAACCGAAACTGAGCCTGTCACCACTGACCTTCGGCACTCTGAAAGCCGCGTTCTACGCAATGTTGCTGGCTGCACCGCTGGCCGTTGCCGCTGCGATCTACACCGCGTACTTCATGGCCCCGGGCATGCGCCGCAAGGTCAAACCGGTGATCGAACTGATGGAAGCGATGCCGACGGTGATCCTCGGCTTCTTCGCCGGCCTGTTCCTCGCGCCGTATGTGGAAGGGCATCTGCCGGGCATCTTCAGCCTGCTGATGCTGCTGCCGATCGGCATCCTGGTGGCCGGCTTCACCTTCAGCCGCCTGCCTGAATCGATCCGCCTGAAAGTCCCGGACGGTTGGGAAAGTGCGCTGCTGATCCCGGTGATCCTGTTCGTGGGCTGGCTGTCGCTGTACATGAGCCCGTTCATGGAGAACTGGTTCTTCGGCGGTGACATGCGCATGTGGATCTCCCATGACCTGGGCATCACCTACGACCAGCGCAACGCACTGGTGGTCGGTCTGGCCATGGGTTTTGCGGTGATCCCGAACATCTACTCGATCGCCGAAGACGCCGTGTTCAGCGTGCCGCGCGGCCTGACCCTGGGCTCGCTGGCCCTCGGTGCCACGCCGTGGCAGACCATGACTCGCGTGGTGATCCTGACCGCCAGCCCGGGCATCTTCTCGGCCCTGATGATCGGCATGGGCCGTGCAGTCGGTGAAACCATGATCGTGCTGATGGCCACCGGCAACACCCCGGTCATGGAAATGAACCTGTTCGAAGGCCTGCGCACCCTGGCGGCCAACGTCGCGGTGGAAATGCCGGAGTCGGAAGTCGGCGGCAGCCACTACCGCGTGCTGTTCCTCTCGGCGCTGGTGCTGCTGTTGTTCACCTTCGTCATGAACACCCTCGCGGAACTGATTCGTCAGCGTCTGCGCAAGAAATACTCGTCGCTTTAAGAAAGGTAGAAGTCTGTGAAACAGAACTCCCTGAATGGATGGTTCAAGAGCGGCGCCCCGGGCGTCTGGATCAGCGGTGGCGCGGTGTCCATCGCGGTCATCATGACCATTGGCCTGCTGGCGGTGATTGCCGTGCGCGGTCTGGGTCACTTCTGGCCGGCGGACCTGATCCACGCCAGCTACAACGTCCCGGGCCAGGGCAATCACCTGGTCATCGGCGAAGTGGTGCAGAAGGAAGAAGTGCCCCGCGCACGCCTGAAGAGCGCCGGCTTGCCGGTGCCTGACCAGGGCCCGGAATTCATGACCCGCGAGCTGATCAAGGTCGGCAACCGGGACCTGAACGGCAACGACTTCACCTGGATCGTCGGCGAGTGGCTGACCGACCAGAAGAACCCGCCGGAGCTGATGGCGCTGGAGCGTCGTGAGTGGGGCAACTTCTACGGCTACCTGGTCAACGTCAAACAGGACGGCAAGGTCATCGCCGAAGGCGAAGCCGCCTGGCCCGAGCTGCAGTCGCGGATCAACCGTGTGAACGGCCTCGCCGCGCAACTCAAGACCCTGGAAAAAACCGACATCGGCGCGATCAACGCCGGTCTCGAGCGCATCCGTCTGCACGGTCGCAAACTGGAACTGGAAGGCAAGCTCGACGCCACCGCGCAAGCGGACATGGACGCCGAACGTGCCGAGCTGAACGCCCGCTATCAGGACGTCGAAGCCCGTCTGGCCGATCTGCACGCGCAGTTCAACCGAGATGCCCTGACCGCTCGCGATGCCAACGGCAAGGAAATCGAAATCGGCCTGGGCAAAGTGGTTCACGCTTACCAGCCGAACGCCATGGGTACTTTCACCAAGGTCGGCTTCTACTTCAGCAAGGTCTGGGAGTTCCTGTCCGACGACCCGCGTGAAGCGAACACCGAAGGCGGGATTTTCCCGGCGATCTTCGGCACCGTGATGATGACCCTGATCATGGCGATGATCGTGACCCCGTTCGGCGTGCTGGCGGCGGTGTACCTGCGTGAATACGCCAAGCAGAACACCCTGACCCGGGTGATCCGGATCGCGGTGAACAACCTGGCGGGTGTTCCGGCCATTGTTTACGGGGTGTTCGGTCTGGGCTTCTTCGTTTACGTGCTGGGTGGCTCGCTCGACCGTCTGTTCTTCCCGGAAGCGCTGCCGGCACCGACCTTCGGTACGCCGGGTCTGCTCTGGGCTTCGTTGACCCTGGCGCTGCTGGCGGTGCCGGTGGTGATCGTGGCCACCGAAGAAGGTCTGGCGCGTATCCCGCGTACCGTGCGTGAAGGCTCGCTGGCCCTCGGCGCGACCAAGGCTGAAACCCTGTGGAAGATCGTTCTGCCGATGGCCAGCCCGGCGATGATGACCGGCATGATCCTCGCCGTGGCCCGCGCCGCCGGTGAAGTGGCACCGCTGATGCTGGTGGGTGTGGTGAAACTGGCGCCGTCGCTGCCGGTGGATGGCAACTACCCGTACCTGCACCTGGACCAGAAGATCATGCACCTGGGCTTCCACATCTACGACGTCGGCTTCCAGAGCCCGAACGTTGAAGCCGCACGACCGCTGGTGTATGCCACCGCGTTGCTGCTGGTGCTGGTGATTGCCGTGCTCAACCTGTCGGCAGTGTGGATTCGTAACCACCTGCGCGAGAAGTACAAGGCGCTGGACAGCTGATCGCCGTCACAAGAATTGAAGGGCTGCCGGCCTGATTCCCGGCAGCCAACCGAACCGAATTTGTTAGCACAGGGGATCTCCCATGCAGCACGAAACACATACCCACGGCATCAACATGTCTGCCCTGGGCCGCGACAAGCAGAGCCTGAACCTCGAGCAGGAAACCGTGGCCATCGAAGTGCCGGGCCTGAGCCTGTTCTACGGCGAGAAACAAGCGCTGTACGACGTCAGCATGAACATCCCGAAACAGCGCGTGACCGCCTTCATCGGCCCGTCTGGTTGCGGCAAGTCCACGCTGCTGCGTACCTTCAACCGCATGAACGACCTGGTGGACGGCTGCCGCGTCGAAGGCGCGATCAACCTGTACGGCAACAACATCTACCGCAAGGGCGAGGACGTGGCCGAGCTGCGTCGCCGGGTCGGCATGGTGTTCCAGAAGCCCAACCCGTTCCCGAAGACCATCTACGAAAACGTGGTCTACGGCCTGCGCATCCAGGGCATCAACAAGAAGCGCATCCTCGACGAAGCCGTCGAGTGGGCACTGAAAGGCGCGGCCCTGTGGGACGAAGTGAAAGACCGTCTGCATGACTCGGCACTCGGCCTGTCCGGCGGTCAGCAGCAGCGTCTGGTGATTGCCCGTACCATCGCCGTGGAACCGGAAGTGCTGCTGCTCGACGAACCGTGCTCGGCCCTCGACCCGATCTCGACCCTGAAAGTCGAAGAGCTGATCTACGAGCTCAAATCCAAGTTCACCATCGTCATCGTGACCCACAACATGCAGCAGGCGGCGCGGGTGTCCGACTACACGGCGTTCATGTACATGGGCAAACTGGTGGAATTCGGCGACACCGATACCCTGTTCACCAATCCGGCCAAGAAGCAGACCGAAGACTACATCACCGGTCGTTACGGCTAGCAGACGCTGGTTGTCGCTCACTGAATTGACGCTCGCACCTTACCGGACGCTCCAAGGACGCCAACATGATTAGTAAAGAAGGCCTTACCCATCACATTTCCGCGCAGTTCAACGCCGAACTGGAAGAAGTGCGCAGCCACCTGCTGGCCATGGGCGGGCTGGTCGAGAAGCAGGTCAACGACGCGGTCACCGCGCTGATCGAGGCCGACTCGGGCCTGGCCCAGCAAGTGCGCGAGATCGACGACCAGATCAACCAGATGGAACGCAACATCGACGAAGAATGCCTGCGCATTCTGGCCCGTCGTCAGCCGGCGGCGTCCGACCTGCGTCTGATCATCAGCATCTCCAAGTCGGTGATCGACCTGGAGCGAATCGGTGACGAAGCGACCAAGATCGCCCGTCGCGCGATCCAGCTGTGCGAGGAAGGTGAAGCTCCGCGCGGTTACGTCGAGGTGCGTCACATCGGCGACCAGGTGCGCAACATGGTCCGCGATGCGCTGGACGCGTTTGCCCGTTTCGACGCCGATCTGGCGTTGTCGGTGGCGCAGTACGACAAGATCATCGACCGCGAATACAAGACCGCCCTGCGCGAGCTGGCGACCTACATGATGGAAGACCCGCGCTCTATCTCGCGGGTCTTGAGCATCATCTGGGTGCTGCGTTCGCTGGAGCGGATCGGCGACCACGCGCGCAACATCTCGGAGCTGGTGATCTACCTGGTGCGCGGCACCGACGTACGCCACATGGGCCTCAAGCGCATGAAGGAAGAAGTTGAAGGGACAAGCGGCGAAACCGCTAATGTTCCGGGCGATGCTGACGATAAGTAAGATTGCCTGAGAAAAGCGCCCGGCCCTTTGGCCGGGCGTTTTTGTTTCTGCTTTTCATAGGCAGAAGCGAATTAAAAAGCAGCACCCGCGAACGAAAAGTCCCGGCGTGACTGAAGAGTTTTGGCAATGTGCCATCAGCCAGCGTTATGCTTGCCGGGATTTTAATAGGGGTGTTGGATGAGCAAGATCAGTGTGTTGGTCGTGGACGATGCATCGTTCATTCGTGACCTGGTGAAAAAGTGCCTGCGTAATTACTTCCCGGGGATCCGCACCGAGGACGCCGTCAACGGCAAGAAGGCTCAGGCCATGCTGGCCAAGGAGGCTTTCGACCTGGTGCTGTGCGACTGGGAAATGCCGGAAATGTCCGGTCTCGAACTGCTGACCTGGTGCCGTGAGCAGGACAACCTCAAGACCATGCCGTTCATCATGGTCACCAGCCGTGGCGACAAGGAAAACGTGGTGCAGGCGATTCAGGCCGGCGTTTCCGGTTACGTCAGCAAGCCGTTCACCAACGAACAGTTGCTGACCAAGGTCAAGCAGGCCCTGAACAAGATCGGCAAGCTCGATGCCCTGATGAACAGCGCCCCGACAAAGATGAACTCGGCATTCGGCAACGACTCCCTGAGCGCACTGACCGGCGGCAAGGCTGCAGTGGTCGGCTCCGCGCCGGCTGCGCCTGCAGCCAACCCGTTTGCCAAGCCTGCCGCTGCCGCCCCGGCACCTGCCGCTGCGCCACAGCGTGGCCTGCTCAACAGCCCGCCCGTGAAAGCCCCGACAGCCTCTGCTGCTCCGGCCAGCGGCCGTGGCCAGGGCCAGTTGCGTTTGCCAAGTGGCACCCAGCAATGCGTGATCAAGGCCCTGAGCATCAAGGAAGCGCTGCTGGTAGTGAAGCGCACCGACACCCTGCCGCAGATCCTCGACAGCGCCGTGCTCGATCTGGAGCAGGGCGACAACGCCGAAATCGCCCGCCTCAACGGCTACCTGCACGCCGTCGTCGCCCACGAGCCGAAGCCCGACAGCGACTGGCTGCAACTGACCTTCCGCTTCGTCGACCAGGACGCGCAAAAGCTCGACTACATCTCCCGCCTGATCGCCCGCGGCACGGCGCAGAAGCACTTCGTTCCGGGCGCGTAAGCGTCGCGGGCAAAAGAAGACCGCCGCCTGACAAAGGCTGCGGTCTTTTTTCATGCTGTGCCAAATTTGAAACATCTGTCGACTAGCCTGGTCTGCTTCAGCTGCTAGGCTCATTTCCAGGCCTTACTCGACAGAACTTTTGCCCATGCCCCTGCGCCTGCTGTTTTTCTGTGGTCTGTTCATGGCCTCCACCTCGACCGTGGCCATGACGATCTACAAATCCACCGATGCCAACGGAGTGGTTTCGTACAGCGACCGTCCGAGCAAAGGCTCCCAGGTGTTCGTGTTTCAGGACCGGATGGTCGAGAGGCTCGAGCGTCAGGTCTATCTCGACATCAAGAAGCAGAAGGGCACCGACGTGGTGTTCGTGCGTAACGATCTGTATGCACCGGTGGAGGTCGCACTGGCGTTCACCGGGATGAGCAATGTGCGTGGCGCGCCGACGGAAACGATCCGCCGGGTGCTGCCGGCGCGCAGCAATACGCGGCTGGCGTTGCTGACGGCGGTGTCCGGCGGCAAGCCGTTGGTTTACACGCCGCAGTTCCAGTATTCCCTCGGTGACCCCGCAGGCGCTGCCCAGAGCTATCGCTATCCGTTTCCCTGGCGTGGCGGGCCGTTCCGTCTGAGTCAGGGCGCCAACGGCGACTACAGCCACTACGGGCCGAAGAACAAGTACGCGATGGACATCGCCATGCCGGTGGGCACGCCGATCATCGCGGCGCGGGCCGGAGTGGTGGTGAAGATCGAGAACTCGCAGAACGGGCGCGGCACCGATCCGTCCGGCAATTTTGTGCGGGTGCTGCACGACGACGGCACGATGGGCGTGTACCTGCATCTCAAGCAAGGGTCGGTGAGTGTCCGGGAGGGGCAGCGTGTGGCGGTGGGCAGTCCGCTGGCGCTGTCCGGCAACACCGGCAACAGCAGCGGCCCGCACCTGCACTTCGTGGTACAGCGCAATACCGGAGGGGGGCTGGTGTCGATTCCGTATCAGTTCAACCAGCCGCTGGGGGCGTTGCCCAACTTTGCGTTGGGCAAGCGGTAATCCCCGTCAGTCGAGCATCAGCACCTTGGCCAGAATGATCTTCGGGCCTTTCATCTTCTTGATGATGATCCGCAGGCCTTCGACTTCCAGCACTTCTTCCTCTTCCGGCACCCGTTTCAGGGTTTCGTAGATCAGCCCGGCGAGGGTTTCGGCTTCGATGTGGTCCAGGTCGATACCCAGCAGGCGCTCGACCTTGAACAGCGGCGTATCGCCCCGCACCAGCAGTTTGCCCGGCTGGTAGGCGAGGATGCCGCGCTCGGCCTTGCGGTGTTCGTCCTGGATGTCGCCGACCAGCACTTCCAGCACGTCTTCCATGGTCAGGTAGCCGATGATGTTGCCGTCGGCTTCTTCAACCACGGCGAAGTGCGAGCCGCCCTTGCGGAACTGCTCCAGCAACTGCGACAGCGGCATGTGCCGCGACACGCGCTCCAGCGGACGGGTCAGTTCGGCGAGGTTGAACGACTCGGGAATGTGGTCCAGCGCCGCCAGCTCCAGCAGCAGGTCCTTGATGTGCAGCAGGCCGACGAATTCCTTGCGCTCGCTGTCGTACACCGGATACCGGCTGAACTTGTGGCGACGGAACATCGCCAGGATTTCTTTCAGCGGTGCGTTGAATTCGAGGGTGATCAGGTCTTCCCGGGAGTTGGCCCAGTCGACCACTTCCAGTTCGCCCATTTCCACTGCCGAGGCCAGCACGCGCATGCCCTGGTCGCTTGGGTCCTGGCCACGGCTGGAGTGCAGGATCAGTTTCAGTTCTTCACGGCTGTAATGGTGTTCGTGATGCGGACCGGGTTCGCCCTGGCCAGCAATGCGCAGGATGGTGTTGGCGCTGGCGTTGAGCAGGTAGATCGCCGGGTACATGGCCCAGTAGAACAGGTACAGCGGCACCGCCGTCCACAGCGACAGCAGCTCGGGTTTGCGGATCGCCCAGGACTTGGGTGCCAGCTCGCCGACCACGATGTGCAGGTAGGAAATGATGAAGAACGCGGTGAAGAACGAGATGCCTTTGACCACTTCCGCCGACTGCACGCCGACCGCGCTCAGCAGCGGCTCGAGAATGTGCGCGAACGCCGGCTCACCGACCCAGCCCAGGCCGAGGGAGGCGAGGGTGATACCGAGCTGGCACGCCGAGAGGTACGCATCGAGCTGACTGTGTACGGTGCGCAGGATGTGCCCGCGCCAGCCGTGCTGTTCAGCGATGGCTTCGACTCGGGTCGAGCGCAGTTTGACCATGGCGAATTCCGCCGCAACGAAGAAGCCGTTGAGCAGAACCAGGATCAGAGCGAAAAGAATCATGCCGAAATCGGCGAATATTGTAGCGAGGGACAAGCCAGGGGAAGGGTCCATGATGGAGTTTTGCGGGTTCCGTGTGATTCGTAAGAGAGAAGAAATCGCGCCTGAAAGGCAGGCGCAAGTCAGCCAATGTAGCGGCTGACCTGGCGATTGCCTAGTCCGTCATTACTCAGCGGCGCTGATGAGCCGTGCCTGGGCGACCTGCGCCGGGGCGAAATGGCAGGTGAACGTGCTGCCGTGGCCGGGCACGCTGCTGATCTCCATCCGCGCGCGGTGGCGCAGCAACACGTGTTTGACGATGGCCAGGCCCAGGCCCGTACCGCCGGTGTTGGAGTTGCGGCTGGAGTCGACGCGGTAGAAGCGTTCGGTCAGGCGCGGCAGGTGTTTGCTGTCGATGCCGATCCCGGAATCCTGCACGCTCAGGTGTGCGCCCTGATCGTCGCCCCACCAGCGGATGCGGATGTTGCCTTCGGCCGGGGTGTATTTGACGGCGTTGAACACCAGGTTGGAAAACGCACTGCGCAGTTCCGCCTCGCTGCCCTTGAGCAGGATGCTGGCGTCGGCTTCCAGGGTGATTTTCTGATTCTTCGACCCCGACAGCTGCTGTGCATCGCTCTTGATCGACTGCAACAGGGTGTCGATGTGCACGGGCTGGTTGTCCGACGGGTAATCGGTGGCTTCCAGTTTGGCCAGCAGCAGCAAGTCGTTGAGCAGGGTCTGCATGCGTCCGCCCTGTTGCTGCATCTGCTGCAGGGCGCGGCTCCAGCGCGGGTTCACTTCCTCGACGTTGTCGAGCAGGGTTTCCAGGTAGCCGCAGATCACCGTCAGCGGGGTCCGCAGCTCATGGGAGACGTTGGCGATGAAGTCCTTGCGCATCTGTTCCAGCTGATGGATGCGCGTGACGTCGCGCACCAGCATCAAATGTTCGTTATTGCCGTAGCGCGTGAGGTACATCTGGATGCGCACGCGGTCGTTGGTCGGTGAGGGGATTTCCAGCGGCTCGGCGTAGTTTTCCTGCTCGAAGTATTCCTTGAAGCGCGGATGGCGGACCAGGTTGGTCACGGGTTGGCCGCTGTCTTGCGGGGTCTTGAGGCCGAGCAGGGTTTCGGCGGCACGGTTCCACCATTCCAGGTTGCCGTCGCTGTCGAGCATGATCACCGCGTCTTTCAACGCGGCGGTGGACTCCTGAACGCGGTCGATCACCGCCTGCAGGCGCCCGCGTACCCGCTGGTCGCGGCGTTGCAGGTGGTAAATGCTGTCGAACACTTCGCCCCATAGGCCATAGCCGTCGGGCGGTGCTTCATCGGGTTGGTGCAGGCGCAGCCATTCGTGCAGGCGCAGCAGTTGCTTGAGCGTCCAGGCCAGGTACAGGCCCAGTCCCGCCGCGAGGCTCCAGCCGTAGTAGCCGGTGATCAGGCCGATCACCAGGCAGGCGGTGACCAGCAACAGCATGTGGCGAATCAGGGTGCCATGCCAGTTTTGATTCACGGGAAATACGGTCCTTGTTAGCGAGTCTGGCGGTCGGCTCAGGCCTTGGTGGAGAACCGATAGCCGGTGCCGCGCACGGTTTGTACCAGATTTTCGTAGGCGTCGCCGAGGGCTTTGCGCAGGCGCCGGATGTGCACGTCGACGGTGCGCTCTTCAACATAGACGTTGCCGCCCCAGACCTGGTCCAGCAACTGGCCACGGGTGTAGGCGCGTTCCTGGTGGGTCATGAAGAATTGCAGCAGACGGTATTCGGTCGGGCCCATCTCGGCCGGACGGCCATCGATGGTCACGCGGTGGCTGATCGGGTCGAGCAGCAGGCCGCCGACTTCGATCGGTGCTTCGCCATCGGTCGGGCCGGCGCGGCGCAGCACGGCCTTGAGGCGCGCCACCAGTTCGCGTGGGGAAAACGGTTTGGTGATGTAGTCGTCGGCGCCGACTTCCAGGCCCTGGATCTTGTTGTCCTCTTCGCCCTTGGCGGTGAGCATGATGATCGGGATGTCCCCGGTCAGCTCGTCACGCTTGAGGCGGCGGGCCAGCTCGATGCCGGAGGTGCCGGGCAGCATCCAGTCGAGCAGGATCAGGTCCGGCTTGCGGTCGACGATAATGGCGTGCGCCTGCTGCGAGTTCTCTGCCTCGAGGCAGTCATAGCCGGCCATTTCCAACGCAACGGCGATCATTTCGCGAATGGGCGCTTCGTCGTCGACGATCAGAATGCTCCTGCCAACCATGCCTTAATCCTCTTGTCATTTAACTGTCTTGCGCCGCATTAGATAACGGAATTATTGCAGTCGTGTGACAGTATTTTAGTCCAGCGGCGATTGTGCAAATCCTGAACTAAGCTCTAAGTCCGAATCCTGACAACCACAAAAGAAGGTTTCCATGACTCAAATGACTGCTTCCTTTAAGGCTCTGTTGATGGCTGCTGCCGTGACGCTGCCCGGCCTTGCGATGGCCGCCGAACCGGCAATGATGAAAGACGGCATGATGGTCGATCACAAAGGCATGACCGTTTATACGTTCGACAAGGACGCTGGCGGCAAGTCGATGTGCAATGACAAGTGCGCCGACAACTGGCCTCCGATGATGGCGCCGGCCGGTGCGAAGGCGGAAGGCAAGTGGACGGTGATCAAGCGCGACGACGGCAAGATGCAATACGCCTACGACGGCAAGCCGCTGTATACCTTCAAGATGGACGCCAAGCCGGGGGACATGATGGGCGACGGCAAGATGGACGCGTGGCACGTGGTTCACGAGCACAAGTAAGCCATCGGCAGTGAAACAGCATCGCGGCCCGCCGGCATTGCCTCGGGCCGCGATGCGTTGAGGTCAGCGCAACGCGTAATCCAGCACGATCCCGACGAAGATCGCCAGCCCGGCCCAATGGTTGTGCAGGAACGCCTTGAAGCAGCGCATCCGGTCGCGATCGCGGGTGTACCAGAACTCCCACGCATAGCACCCGGCAGCCACCAGCAGGCCGAGGTGGAACCACGTCCCCAACTCGAACTTCGACCCGGCCAGCAACAGGCAGCCCAGTGACAGCGCCTGCAAGGTCAGGATGATCACCCGGTCCGCTTCGCCGAACAGGATCGCCGTGGATTTCACGCCGATCTTCAGGTCATCGTCGCGGTCGGTCATCGCGTAATAAGTGTCGTAGCCCACGGTCCACAGCAGATTGGCGATCCACAGCAGCCAGGCCGTCGCCGGCAGCTCACCGGTCTCGGCGGTGAACGCCATCGGCATGCCCCAGGAAAACGCCGCCCCCAGCACCACTTGCGGGTAATAGGTGTAGCGCTTCATGAACGGGTAAGTGAACGCCAGCGCCAGTCCACCCAGCGACAGCCAGATCGTCGCGGCGTTGGTGCACAGCACCAGCAGGAAACTCACGCCCATCAGCAGGGCGAAGAACACCAGCGCCTCTTTCGAGCTGATCCGCCCTGCGGCCAACGGGCGTTCGGCGGTGCGCTTCACATGGCCGTCGACCTTGCGGTCGGCCCAGTCGTTGATCACGCAGCCGCCGGCACGGGTCAGCACCACGCCGAGGACGAAAATCACGACGTTGGCCAGCGACGGCGAACCTTTGCCGGCAATCCACAGCGCCCAGAGCGTCGGCCACAGCAGCAGATAGATGCCGATCGGCTTGTCCATGCGGGTCAACTGGATGAAGTCCCAGGCGCGCGGGTTCAGGCGATTCAGGGATTTGAGCAGGCTTTGATACATCAGCAGTTCTCCGGATGGGCGCGGACGGCTTCCCACAGCGTAGGCAGGAAAATCTCCGCCACCAGTACGCTCAAGGCACCACGGTCGAAACGCGAACGACGACCCCACAGACCGATGGCCCGGGAATCCTCGGGCAGCCAGTGTTCCGGGTAATGGCAGACTTCTATGGCGCGGCGCTGAAACGCGTGATCGCAGAACAGCAGTTCGCCCAGCGAGCGGCTGCCCAGCTCATCCATATGCAAGCCGTCGCCCTGCAAGGCACTGCGCGACGCCACGCTGCGGGCGAACACCCAAGCCTCGCCATGACCGCGCAAATACACCTCGCGCACCCAGCCTTCGCTGCCTTCGGCCAGGTCCAGCGCCGCGCATTCGTCGTCGCGCAGGGTCTGCCAGCCTTCGAAAAGCGGCGTGACGCTGAAGCCGTCATCGGACAGGCGGGTCAGACGGCGGGTCAAGGAGCCTTCGTCGAACAGCCAGTCGAGCGTGGACGTGTCGGGGAGGGGTGTCAGGTGGCTTTGCGGGCGCCACAACGGGGCGTTTTTGAGTTGCACAATGAGTCATTATTGGCAGCAAATGAGGCGGCGAGCTTACCATGGCGCACCGCGAATTTGATTGATCCGGGCCGCCATTGCGCCGAACAGGCTTGCATCTGGCCGGTACCATCAGTACAAAACGCCCTGAGCCGGATGGCAGTGCTGCACCATCGACCGTCCGCGCCGGCTAAAGCCTGAATCCTGAGGAAGTACCTGAATGAAAAAGTGGCAATGTGTGGTCTGCGGCCTGATCTATAACGAAGCCGACGGCTGGCCGGATGACGGCATTGCGCCGGGCACCCTGTGGCAGGACGTGCCGGAAGACTGGCTGTGCCCGGACTGCGGCGTCGGCAAGATGGACTTCGAAATGATCGAAATCAACTGAGAAAACACTGAGGAGTAGGGCATGAGCGCACCTGTCGTAATCGTTGGCACCGGGCTTGCGGGTTACAACCTGGCCCGCGAGTTTCGCAAACTCGATGGCGAAACCCCGCTGCTGCTGATTACCGCCGATGACGGTCGTTCCTACTCCAAGCCGATGCTCTCCACCGGCTTCGGCAAGAACAAGGACGCCGACGGCCTGAGCATGGCCGAACCGGGCGCCATGGCCGAGCAACTGAAAGCCGAGATCCGCACTCACACCCGCATCAGCGGCATCGATCCGGGCCACAAGCGCCTGTGGGTCGGCGAGGAAGCGGTGAGTTATCGCGACCTGATCCTCGCCTGGGGCGCCGAAACCGTGCGTGTGCCGATCGAAGGCGACGGCGGGGATCTGGTGTTCCCGATCAACGATCTCGAAGACTACGCACGTTTTCGCGCGGCAGCGGCAGGCAAGCGACGGGTGTTGCTGCTCGGTGCCGGTCTGATCGGCTGCGAGTTCGCCAACGACCTGATCCTTGGCGGCTACGAGGTGCAACTGGTAGCGCCGTGCGAGCAGGTGATGCCGACCCTGTTGCACCCGTCCGCCGCCGCAGCGGTGCAGGCCGGGCTGGAAAGCCTTGGCGCGTGTTTTCACCTCGGCCCGGTGCTGACCCGCCTGCAAAAAGTTGCCGATGGGCTGGAAGCACACCTCTCCGACGGCCAGGTTGTCCCATGTGATGTGGTGGTGTCGGCCATCGGTCTGCGCCCACGGATCGATCTGGCAGCGGCTGCCGGCATCCAGACCAACCGCGGTGTGGTGGTCGACCGTCATCTGCAAACCTCTCACGCCAATATTTACGCCCTGGGCGACTGCGCCGAGGTCGACGGGCTGAATCTTCTGTACGTCATGCCCCTCATGAGTTGTGCGCGAGCGCTGGCACAGACCCTGGCCGGCAACCCGACCGTGGTGAACTACGGACCGATGCCGATCACCGTGAAAACCCCGGTCTGCCCGTTGGTGGTTTCGCCGCCGCCACGAGGCCGTGAAGGCGTCTGGACCGTCGAAGGGCAGGGCGCCGACGTCAAGGCGCTGTGTCACGACGCGCAAGGGCAATTGCTCGGTTACGCCCTGACGGGTGCGGCGGTGATGGAAAAACTCGCGCTGAACAAACAGCTTCCGGCCCTGCTGGCGTAAATACTGGTCGTTCTGTCGGAATCACCCCGCTTTTGCCCCCACAAAGGTCGCGAGGAGACTGGCGCCGCCCTTATCCGCGTGCCATTCTCACTCCCGTCTGCCGCAGAGTAGAGCCTGCGGCGCCTTGGGCGCTGTTCCAACGAGAGCAGCACGGACATAACAACAAAAAACCGACTCAAAGGGGCTTCACTAATGCGTAAACCAGAACTCGCCGCTGCAATCGCTGAAAAAGCGGATCTGACCAAAGAGCAGGCCAACCGCGTTCTCAATGCTGTTCTCGAAGAAATCACCGGCGCCCTGCACCGCAAGGACAGCGTCACGCTCGTCGGCTTCGGCACCTTCCTGCAACGCCATCGCGGTGCCCGCACCGGTAAAAACCCGCAAACCGGTGAACCCGTTAAAATCAAGGCCAGCAACACTGTTGCGTTCAAGCCGGGCAAGTCGTTGAAAGACAGCGTCAATCCATAATTGCGGCGCATCCCTGAATAGCGGGGAGAACCGTAATAAAAAATGGGCACACCGATTGCGGTCGGGTGCCCATTTTTTGTGTCTGGAGAATCCCGAGGCCGCAGGTTCTCTTCTCGCCTTTACTCATGTATCGATCTAACTGTTTTGTCTTGATATGCATACGTTATCAGTCTTTATAATTGTTATTGTCTAGCTATCTAGGCAGTGTTGATATTGCACATATCGTAGATATTGCTGAAATCCAATGCCTTTGAATTGAGACATAAGGTTCGTTTCATCAGTTAGTGAACAGATTTACGTACGCAGGGTTGGTGTTGGCTTTCATGCAGGTCGATCCTTCTGCAATGTCTAGTATTGAATACACACACTCCGTGATTTGCACATTCGCTCCAGGAATTCAGACACTATGCGCCTCCAAGCCATGACCGACGATGCGATTGCCAGCGCCATTGGTGCCCGGCTCCAGGAATTGCGCCTGAAGAAAAATCTCAGCCAAGAGCAGGTCGCCAGGGAGGCCGGCATCAGCCGCCAGACCCTGATCAATCTTCTCCATGGCAAAGGCACCCTGGTGAATCTGCTGGCCGTCCTGCGTGTCATCGGCGAGCTGGAAAGAGCGGCCTCGCTCGTGGAGCCTGTTCGACCGAGCCCGTTGCAGGTAATCAAGATGGCCGGAACCCGGCGTATGCGGGCAACCGGCACGCGGGCGGTGGGCAAGACCTCGGCGGGGAGCGCAGGCGATCCGGTGTCCGGCAGCGAAGTCAAAAAGGAGGTTGATTGGTGATTACGGCAAAGGTCTATCTCTTCGAGCGGTTTGTCGGGGGGCTGCTCTGGGATGAGGGCACCCAGCTGGGTTTGTTCGAATACGATCCTGAATTCGTCAAGACCGGTATCGAAATCTCGCCCATCCATATGCCATTGGCCGCCAATCAGACATACGCCTTCCCCGGCTTGAACCGGGAAACCTACAAAGGCCTACCGGCCATCCTGGCGGACTCCCTGCCGGACGATTTCGGTAACGCACTGATCGATGCCTGGCTCGCCAAGGAGGGCCGAGACAAAGCGACGTTCACCCCGGTTGAAAGGGTCCTGTATCAGGGTTCGCGCGGAATGGGCGGGCTCGAATACCGGCCCGCTCTCAGCGGTTCTGTAAATGCCAGTGAACGTATTCAGATTGATGCGCTGGTAGAGCTCGCCAGCGAAGTGCTCTCGCAACGGGAAAGCCTGGCCGATCGCCTCGCCCATCACGACACCGAGGTCGATGACGAGGCACTGAAGCGTTTGATTCAGGTCGGTACCAGCGCTGGCGGTGCACGGGCCAAAGCGGTTATTGCGATGAATGCGGCTGGCGAGATCCGCTCGGGGCAAGTCAGGGCGCCAAAAGGGTTTTCCTACTGGCTGCTGAAGTTCGACGTTGCCAAGAACACCGACGTCCTGGCCGATTCGCAAGGCTTCGGCCGCGTGGAGTACGCCTATTCGCTCATGGCCAAAGCTGCCGGCATCACCATGAGCCCGTGTGAATTGCTGGAAGAGGGTGGCCGCGCGCACTTTCTGACCAAACGCTTTGATCGTACCGATGACGGGGAAAAGATCCACATGGCCACTCTGTGCGCCATGGATCATGCCGACTACAAACAGCCGGGCGGCTACTCCTACGAGGAGGCCTTCGGGGTCATGCGGGTGCTCGGTTTGCCGCGCCGTGACGCCGTAGAGTACTTCCGCCGCATGGTTTTCAACGTGGTGGGCCGGAATCAGGATGACCACACCAAGAACACCAGCTTCCTGATGGATCGGGCAGGCACCTGGTCTCTTTCCCCGGCCTATGACGTTTCCTGGTCGTACCAGCCCGGCAGCTTTTGGGTGGCTACCCACCAGATGACGATCAACGGCAAGCGCGACAACTTCGAACTCGCGGACCTGGAGGCGGTGGCCGGACAGATCCGGGGCATCAACGCGCCAGCCATCATCAAGGAGGTTTGCGCTGCTGTTAAGCGCTGGCGCGAAATAGCCGGGTCCGTTGGCGTTGCGCCGCGATTGATCGATGAGATCGAGAAGACGCATCGTCTCTATCTCGGTGAAGCGTTTGTCTGATCAGGTAGAGAAGAAGTACCGGATCATGTGGAAGAAAATCGGTGCGGCGAAGCTGATCGGCGTCATCCAGAACATGCAGCCACCGATCAGCTGTCGTTGCTACCGGTAGACGGCGCTCGATAATCGGGTGACCGCAGATACTGCTTCTAGCAGTTCACTCATAGGTAGCCAATACCATCTTGGCAAACTCGTTCTTGCTTGGCTGGTGTCCATAAGATTTCAGGTATTTATGCCATTCGGACTCGAGTATGGGGCTTTCGTATTCGCCCTCCGTCGCCAGATGTGTGGCTGCATCGTCTATCAGGGCCTGGGTGTAATGTTTCGAGGATTTGTTTGCACTGGCTTCCGAAGTTGAAATGAACGGTCCCGCCACTGTGAAAAGCAAGCCGATACCCGTCAGCATTGAGAACTCCAGGGGACCACCGTTCACCAGGCATCCAATACCAACGCAGCCTTCCGCTCGAACAGAGGTGCTGGTTGTGAGCGTCAGCATGACAACCAGTGCGCATCCAATCCCCGATATTGATTGTTTATTGTGTCTACCGCTCATGTTGGTTTTAAAGCTCCCTTTTATTGTTTATGGATCCCTTTGTGCAGCGATTGCACATGGCAAGTGACTGGAGGGTGTTTGGATGCCTTACCAGCTCCCGAAGGGGATGCCGTATTTTTCGATGTAGGTTTTGGATGCGTCTTTGAGAGGTCGATGTTTACCTCCGGATTTACCGTCATAGGGACCTTTGGGATTGATAGTTCCTTCGACTCGGGTAATTTCTACTGGCTTCAAGCACGGCCCCCTCAGCCACACCTTGGCAATTCCCCCGGGCGCCAAGCCAATAGTTACGCGGTCGCGGTAATCCGTGATCCATTTACCATCCAGTCTGCAGTACGCCTTTTCCGGTTTGTGCATGATTTCCCGCGCAGATTCGGGAATCACAATGTAGGCCTCATAGGTTTGAGGCTCTGCCAAGGATTGCCAACGCACATAGATCAAACGGGGGAGATCGGCTCCGGTGACGTGACGCCCCGAGCCGCTACCGGGGTTTTCTGGCCAGCCCGCAGGCTTGCCCTTGTTGTCGGCTGGGGTGTTTACCGAGACAATCCCGGCGCCGGCGCGTTTGAACACACGTTCACGTATATCCACCACGTCTGCCGTTTCAATCCAGACCTCCATGTAGGCAGGTGCTCCGAAGCCGAGGTACCAGGGCCGTTTGGTGATTGGTTGTGCGTGGCTTTGACTGCAAAGTACCAACAGCAATCCGAAGACGAATCCCGTGTTTTTTTTGATGGACCGAGTGAATTTATTCATGGGGGTGTATCACTCGTTGTTTGTCTTTTGTCGGTCGGTTTATGAAAACAATGCTTATGTCGCTGTTGTTGAAATCTTTGGCTGCGTTCCAGTGCGCAGAAAGATGGATATAGCGACTGCGTAACAAAGCCCGTTCTTTGATGGTCAGTCCCTCAACGGATGAATTTCCAAGCGCATAAGCCTCAAGCTTGGTGTGGATCGGGATCAGTTCCTCAGGCAGCGAAAGTTTTGAATCGTTTTTGTCAATCGCTTCAAATGGCACACCATGTCTGACCCCCAGCTCACGCATGATGCGTAAATACACCAGCGACAACTCACCGTGTACCGGGCGTTCAATCATGGCCGCAGCATAAACCCGCTTCTGGGGATCCGGTGTGGATCTGCCCCTTTCCAATCGTTGAATTACAGGGGTCTCCCAGAGTGCGACCCGCAGTTGATTGCCTGGAGCGTCATCTTCGATGACGCCTTTCGTATACCAGGCAAACGCCTCCTTTTCGGCAGCGACGTAGGCTGCGCTACGGGTCGCTTCGTGGCTTCGGCTGATGGTGCTGGTGACCGGACTGCTCAACAGAAGTTTCTCCTTGGCTCTGGGCAGATAACCACCTCCCAGATCCGAGTGGGCGCCGGGTAATACCAGATCAATCTCACCCAGGCTGTTAAGGGCAAAGTTCTCGCGATATTCATCACGAGCCACCAGGTGCACCACTTTGCTGGCGCAACCTTCCGGCAGCTTCAAGTCCAGCCCGGGATTTCTGCTGTTAGCGCCTGTGAAGTCGAACAACCATGGATTGGTGATTGCCGCGACGGTATCAAACAGACCAATGAAATTGATGCCGATACAGGATTGTGGATCCCAGTCAAAGCTACTGGATAAAGACGGAGAGCCCGCTGGCAGCGCCTTTGCAAGAATGCTGCGCTTGCCTTTGAGCACTTCGTTTGCGAAGTGCCGTGCAGCGGCGGCGCCTCGACTGAAGCCGAAAATATCGAACTCGATTTTTTCTATTAGCGCGTTGGGGTTGCTATCAATCAGTGATCGAATTTGCTCCATGATTTTTTCAGGGCTCTGCTCCACACGAGCCAGGACACCCGTTTCGCCTCGGCCGGTTGCCTGTGCGTAAAGTGAATCGCCTCCATCAGCTGTTGTACCGATGCCTTCGATGTATACGCGCAAGGAAGCCTGTTTCGTTTTCTCCGGCAGTACCTCGAACGCATGGTCCGTATAAAGCTCATGCAACCGCACGATATTGCTCACATCATTGCCATAACTGTTATCCGGCGAGTTGCCATTCCCGTCGTACCCATGGGCGGCGCAGTGCTTCTGAATCTCTTCGGCCGCCTCCGCCAGGTTGGCATCTGGCGCATAGCAAGCCGCGACCGTTTCGCTGTTGGCCTTGTTGTTCCCCGTCCCATCGAAAAACACGCCAATCCGCAACGTAATCCCGGCAGGCGTTTCATCCTCCAGCTCGACTTCTTCTTCCTCTTCTTCGAGCTCGCTTTCCTCTGGGGAGGGTTGCGAGGCGTTCGTCTGTCTCGCTGCCGGATTACCCGTGGCCTGCGACGCAAAACGCTTGGCAGATTCATCCCTGGATACCTCGCCACCCATCACAATCTCGGTACTGCTGAAGATCCCGCCCTCGTCGATCACGATGTGATGACCGCCCGCTTTCAGCGTGATGCTGGCGCCCGCATCCAGCACCACATTGGCACCGGCCTTGATCTGCACGTGCTGTCCCGCTTCGACGGCAATGACCTTGCCGACAGATGTCTGGCTGCTGCCCTGGATGCTTTCCCGTCGATCGCGTCCGACCTCCAGTCGACTGTCATGGAGGATCTGCCGCTCCATGTCGCGTTGGGCGCGCAGGTAAACCAGTTCCTGGCCGGCACGGTCTTCAAGCGTCAGTTCGTTGTAGCCGCCGGTGTCGGGTGAGCTGCGACTGCGCAGTACAGTGCGGGTCTTGTGCTCGGGCAATCTGTAAGGCGCGGGCGTGAGTTTGTTGATCACGCAACCGGTAATCAGTGGTTGATCGGGGTCGCCCTCCAGAAAGGTCACCACGACTTCCATTCCGACGCGGGGAAGGGTCATTGCGCCAAAACCGTTTCCGGCCCAGTTCGACGACACTCGTACCCAACAACTGCTGCGTTCGCAGTTCAGCTCTGCCCGGTCCCAGTGGAATTCGATCTTCACGCGACCGAACTCATCGCAGTAGATCTCTTCACCTTTTGGCCCGGTTACCCGAGCCGTCTGGCTCACCAACGGTGGCCGGCGCGCAGGCAGTTGTGGGCGGAAAACCACTTCGGCAGGTATGGCGCGGAAGCTGTTGCGATATCCCTGGGTAAAACCGTCTGCAGTAGTGGTTTCGTTTGTGGCGTGTTCCTCCAGAACTTGAGGTTGTCGCCCGGTGTTCGTGACTTCGAGTAATTGCCACAGTCCGTTGCATTGCTTGCGGGGATGTTCGGTCAATTCGAACAGGTGGCCACAGCGCAGGGTTGGCTGGTTGCTCTGACCCTCGGCCGTTTCATAATCGGCGCGATGGCGTTCCAGGGCCTGACGGGCAAGTTGTTTGCCGCGCTTTTCGTTCTCCATCGCCAGCGGATAGCGATAGTCCTCAAGTCCGGGTGTGAAATCGGCGACAAAGCGGCTTTCAAGCAACAGGTGCGGGCGCTTCAGGTCGTAGTCCCGACGGGTGACGCGGCTGGTACGTGTTCGGGCGTGCCAGGAAAACCGGTGGACCACCGGGTGCTCCGCCACCATCGCGCTGTCGTGCCGGTAGGTTGTTGCGTGCAATGTCGGCAGGAACACCGTGTCATCGGTGAACACCAGCAAATGCCTCTCCACCGAGTGCTGGTGATGCCATGCGATGCCGTCTTCGGCGCACAGGCGCTGGATGAACTCGAAATCGCTTTCACCGTACTGGGTGCAGTACGCGCGTGGTGGCAAGGTCTGGACATGGAACCTGAACGCATCGGCAAGGATGCCGTGACGTTTGAGCACTTGGGTGATGATTTGCGGGACAGTCTGGTTCTGGAAAATCTGTTGATCGTGACTGAACTGCAAATAGTGGAGGACTGGAACCAGTGTCAGGCCATAGTGCGACAGGCGCTTTCCCGACTCGCCGGCCTGTACATCCTCGATGCACCCGTGAATACCCTCGCCATCCAGTCCGAAGCACAGGAACGCCGGCTGACCAAGCAAACCTTCCACGTCAAAATCATGAACCTCGCAGACCAGTTCTACCTTGATGGCATAAAGCGTGCTGACGGCCTCGGAACCCTCGAAAGCCAACACCTTGAAGTCGTTGCGAACGGCGGGGATCTGCAGCGTAAAGCGCGCAGAACTGACAGCTCCAGACATGCGCTTGTCCTTAAGCAGAGAGGGAAATTTGGCGTGATGTCGAAACCCTCCCTGGTCAGCGCACGCGAACATTGCCCGGCACGCTAACAAGGCGTGAAACAAATTTATGTAAGAAGAGTCCCTGGTTTAAGTCGGAACATTCCGCGTTGTAAAACAGCGCCAGGGTTGTGGGAAATGCCTGTGGGAAAGTGATTCAAGGTGATAAGGAAACCTTGCGATAGTCCTGTCTGTGCAGGTATTCCAACAATATTCAACATATGAATTGCCATCAAATTGATGGCACTTTTATTGTTTGCTGTTGTCGCCAGTCATTTGTTAATAGATGAGCGTGTATTTTCGGAAGCGTCCTACTTCAAATTTTTTCCGTTTTTGTCATGCTTTCATCCGTATTTATGGAACGGCCGTGCCACCACTGTTGCTGGCTTTCACTGGGCGCTCTAGATCAATGCTTACGGGGCAGGAGGCCGAAAATGCGAAATATAAACCGATATCAGGGAAACCCCTGCGACATATAGGGCGATCTCCTACACACCCCAATGAACAGTTCGTCTTGTTGTTTAATCGGATGCTTGCTAGTGGCCATCATTGTGATTACGATGCGCGCACTTGAAAGAGCACACACTCAATTGGATGAGTTTCCCCAATGCTCTTCGATACTGTCCCCGCGCCGCTGCAACTCCAATAGGCGTACGACCGTAATCCAAATAAAGGCCATGGATGTCCTACTCAAGCAAACTTTCCGCCCATTACCTCGAACTCGCTAAAGTCTCTGTTTCCAAAGAGAATTTTGCGGGCGAAGACGTTCGTTTCTCGAGCGAATTCGAGGCGCTGGAAAGCGAGCTGGCCAAAGCCTCGTCGATGCACGAAAGCGGGCAGGTCGACTGGCTGAAAATCCGCGAAAACAGCGAAAACCTGCTGCGCACCCAATCCAAGGATCTACGTGTCGGCGCCTGGCTGACCTGGTCGCTGTACCAGCGTGAATCCTTCCCCGGACTGCTCGCCGGCCTCGGTTTGCTGCACCACTTGTCGGAAAATAACTGGGCCGACGTTCACCCGCTCAAGCCCCGTACCCGGGCCGCTGCCATCGGCTGGCTGGTGCCGCGTCTGGAGCAGGTGATCACCGAGAACATCGCGATCAAGGAACAGCTGCCGATGTTCCGGCAGTTATCCGAGCACCTGTCCGGTCTTGACGCGGCCTGCACCGAACATCTGGGCGATGACGCGCCGCTGTTGCTGCCGCTTTCCCGCCGCCTGAAAACCATGATCCAGCGCGCCGCCGACAACCAGCCGGCGCCCGGCGTAGTGGGCGCGGCGGTGGCACAGGTCAAACAGGCCGCCAGCCAGTTGCTGGCGCCCGGTGCGCCGATCGATAACGAGAAAGAAGCCCACAAGGCCCTCCGCGCCCAGCAGGAAAGCGCCCGCCCGCTGTGCGCCTGGTGGCTCAAGCAGAAGGCCACTGACCTGCGGGCCCTGCGCCTCAACCGCACCTTGCTGTGGATGACCATCGACGCGGTGCCCGAGCGCAACGCCGAGCAGATCACCGTGCTGCGCGGGCTTCCGGTGGACAAGCTCAAGCAGTATCAGGACCGTTTCGATCAGGGCAAATACGCCGACCTGCTGGTGGAACTGGAGGCGAGCCTGGCGAAGGCGCCGTTCTGGTTCGATGGCCAGAGGATGGTCTGGGAATGTCTCCAGAACCTCAACGCCGAGCTGGCCATGCGCGAAGTGGAAATCCACTTCGCGCTTTTGATTCAGCGCCTGCCCGGCATCATCGAGCTGCGCTTCCATGACGGCGCGCCGTTCGCCGATCCGTCCACCCGGGCGTGGATCGCGGGCAACGTCATGCCGCACCTGCAAAGCGCCAGCGCGCCGCGCAAGGTCGAAAACGAGAACGTCGAAACCCAGCCGGCCTGGGAAAAGGCCCTGGAAGAAGTCCAGCCGATCCTGCGCAAGGAAGGCCTCAAGCCAGCGGTGCAGATCCTCAAGCAAGGATTGCAGTCCGCCCATGGCGGCCGCGAACGCTTCTTCTGGCAGTTCGCCCTCGCGCGGCTGTGCTTCCTGGCCAAGAAATACGAACTCGCCAAGAACCAGCTCGAAACCCTCGATCAGACATTACAGGACTCAGGCCTGCACGCCTGGGAGCCCGATCTTGCATTGGAAGTGCTGCACCTGCTGCACAGTTGCTGCGAGTTGCTGCCGCAGAACCATGCCGTACGTGAACGCAAGGAAGAGATTTATCGCAGGCTGTGCCACCTCGACCTCGAAGTGGTACTCGAATAGGCCCCAGGGCCACAACCGCAAGGAGAAAAGCCATGGCCAAAGAAGGCTCGGTAGCCCCCAAGGAACGCATCAACGTCACCTTCAAACCCGCCACCGGCGGTGCTCAGGAAGAGATTGAACTGCCGCTGAAGCTGCTGGCAATCGGTGACTACACCCACCGCAAGGACGATCGCAAGATCGAGGATCGCAAGCCGATCAGCATCGACAAGATGACCTTCGACGAAGTGCTGGCCAAGCAAGAGCTGGGTCTGACGCTGAGCGTGCCGAACCGTCTGCAGGAAGATGGCGAGGCCGACGAGCTGGCCGTGCAACTGCGCGTCAACTCCATGAAGGACTTCAACCCGGCCAGCCTGGTCGAGCAAGTGCCTGAGCTGAAAAAACTGATGGAACTGCGCGATGCGCTGGTGGCCCTCAAAGGCCCGCTGGGTAACGCACCTGCGTTCCGTAAAGCCATCGAAGGCGTGCTCGCCGACGACGAATCCCGCGGTCGCGTACTCGGTGAGCTGGGCCTGAACGCCGCAGCCCCGGACGCCTGAGCCCACAGCAGCCAAGGAAGCCAACACAATGAGCACTAGCGCAGCACAACAGAACGCCGCCGAAAACGGCGAATACAGCATTCTCGACAGCATCATCGCCGAAACCCGCCTGACGCCGGACGACGAAGCCTACGACATCGCCAAGCGCGGTGTGTCGGCGTTCATCGAAGAGCTGCTCAAGCCGCAGAACAACGGTGAGCCGGTCAAGAAAGCCATGGTTGACCGCATGATCGCCGAGATCGATGCCAAGCTCAGCCGTCAAATGGACGAAATCCTGCACCACCCGGACTTCCAGGCGCTGGAATCGTCGTGGCGTGGCCTGCAGCTGCTGGTCGACCGCACCAACTTCCGCGAAAACATCAAGATCGAAATCCTCAACGTCTCCAAGGACGACCTGCTGGACGACTTCGAAGATTCGCCGGAAGTGATGCAGTCGGGCCTGTACAAGCACATCTACACCGCTGAATACGGCCAGTTCGGTGGTCAGCCGGTTGGCGCGATCATCGCCAACTACTACCTGTCCCCAAGCTCGCCGGACGTGAAACTGATGCAGTACGTGGCCAGCGTATCCTGCATGTCCCACGCACCGTTCATCGCCGCTGCCGGCCCGAAATTCTTCGGTCTGGAAAGCTTCACCGGCCTGCCGGACCTGAAGGATCTGAAAGATCACTTCGAAGGCCCGCAATTCACCAAATGGCAGAGCTTCCGTACCTCGGAAGACTCCCGCTACGTTGGCCTGACCGTTCCGCGTTTCCTGCTGCGTAACCCGTACGATCCGGAAGAGAACCCGGTCAAATCGTTCGTGTACAAGGAAAACGTTGCCAACAGCCACGAGCACTACCTGTGGGGCAACACCGCTTATGCGTTCGGTACCAAGCTGACCGACAGCTTCGCCAAGTTCCGCTGGTGCCCGAACATCATCGGCCCACAGAGCGGCGGCGCCGTTGAAGACCTGCCTCTGCACCACTTCGAAAGCATGGGCGAAATCGAAACCAAGATTCCTACCGAAGTTCTGGTTTCCGACCGTCGTGAATACGAACTGGCCGAGGAAGGCTTCATCTCCCTGACCATGCGTAAAGGCTCCGACAACGCGGCGTTCTTCTCCGCAAGCTCCGTGCAGAAGCCGAAGTTCTTCGGCATCAGCGCAGAAGGCAAGGCTGCAGAGCTGAACTACAAGCTCGGCACCCAACTGCCGTACATGATGATCGTCAACCGCCTGGCCCACTACCTGAAAGTGCTGCAGCGCGAGCAACTCGGTTCGTGGAAAGAGCGTACCGACCTCGAGCTGGAACTGAACAAGTGGATCCGCCAGTACGTGGCCGACCAGGAAAACCCGAGCGCCGAAGTACGTGGCCGTCGTCCGCTGCGCGCTGCGCAAGTGATCGTCAGCGACGTTGAAGGCGAGCCGGGCTGGTACCGCGTCAGCCTGAACGTGCGCCCGCACTTCAAGTACATGGGTGCCGATTTCACCCTGTCGCTGGTTGGCAAGCTGGACAAAGAGTAAGAGCGACTCATGGACGGATACGGCAGCCTTTTCGAACGCCTCAACGGCGATGCGGAACTACGCAAGGGCAGGAGCCTCGAGGCTTCGGCCATGGCGTCGGTGGCTGCCCATCTGGCCAAAATGCTCAGCACCCGGGCCGGCAGCGTGCAAACGCTGTCCGACTACGGGTTGCCCGATCTCAATGACATGCGCCTGAGCCTGCACGACTCCCTGAGTCAGGCCCGCCTGGCCATCGAAAGCTTCATCGAAGCCTACGAACCGCGCCTGAGCAACGTGCGTGTCATTTCCCTGCCGCGAGACCACGACCAGCTCCGCCTGGCCTTCAGCATCGAAGGCCTGCTGGAAGTCGAGGGCTTCAAGCGTCAGGTCAGTTTCGCCGCGCGCCTGGATGGCAGCGGTCAAGTGAAGGTCACCTAAGGAGAACCCCGATGTCTGGCAAACCCGCAGCACGTGTATCCGACCCCACCGCTTGCCCGCTCCCCGGCCACGGCACCAACCCGATCGCCGCCGGTTCCGGCGACGTATTCTTCGACGGCCTGCCGGCGGCCCGCCAGGGCGATGCTTCGGCGTGTGGCAGTGCATTGGTCGGCGATCTTGCGACCACGGTTCTGATCAATGGCAAGCCAGCTGCCACCGTAGGTTCAGTCGGGGCCCATGGCAACAAGGTCACTGCCGGCTCCGGGACGGTAATCATCGGGAATTCGCATACGCCTGCACCGTTTTCGGGGCTTGCTGCCGTTGCGGTCGCCGCTGCTCTGGAATACCGACTGGGTCTGAAGTCGGGTGGCAACTCGGTTTTGACCCCGCTGGAAATACCGGACTTCGATGAACTGAAGTCCGGAACATCGAAAAACCGCGAACTGGTCGACTTCGTCGTCGAGAACCGGATGGACGCGGCAGACAGTGTGAAGCTGGAAGTGCTGGACGGCGAAAAGCCGGTCTACACCGAAGCCAATACCGCTCCGTTCTTGCCCCCTGGCAAGCACCCGTGGCAATGGGATGGGTACGACACTGCCGGCATCCTCGACACCAAAATCCTGAAAAGCCCGAACCTCAAAGTTCGTCTGACCGCGACCGGAGCGGGCAAGCAGCAAGTCACCGAAGTGAAGCTCACTTGTTCGGCTGAAGAGGTGAAGTGGGTCGATGCGCGTATTGATCGCAATGCCAAGACCGTAGAAGTGACGCTGCGCCCGAGCTTCTCGGATGGTGGCAGCAGTGGTTCTACGCCCGGCCTGGTGCCTACGCCGTTCAGCACTTTGCTGGGTTGGGCCAAAGAAGGCATCGAATTGTATTGGTCACGCAATGGTTCGCGCGGCGGTGGTATTGCCGAAGGGATCACCACCAGCAAAGGGGTCTACAAAGTCACGGTCAAGGCCGAGGTCAACGTCGAGCCCAAGGCCGGGAATTTCCCCTTGATTGACTCGTTGTCAGCGGACTTCGGTCGTTCGACCAGCCTGGCAATCGCCCGGAAGGTTTACCACAACGCTGGCTATGCCTTTGACCAACTCGTCAAGCGTCAAGGCCTTGGGGCTGCGGATGCTGCCAACTATGCACAGGAAGAATTCAAAGAGACCTCGGCCCATGAGTTCGGGCATCTGATTCTCAACGAATACGGTGGCGGACTGATCCCGAATTACTCGTGGACGCACAAAGAAACGTCAACGTTGATGCAAAACCCCAAGGCAAACCATCCGACACCGAGCACGGGGGAGGTGGATGTCATGCATTACTTCAGCAGCTACACCCAGTCGGCTGCCAGCCTGCAGAAGCGCATGGCCGCTTCTGAACAAGACGTGAAAAGCCTGCTCTGGCTGGCCAGGGTTGAATTCGATGACTAGGTTCGCCGGGTTCATCCTGCTGTTTGTCTCCCTGTACGGCTGCGCAGCGCAGCAGGTCTACAACAACCATGTGTACATGGAGAACCGTTGTGGCCAGCCACTCGAGATGAAGGTTTCCAACAGCTCGAACATGCACTCACTGGATCGCAACCTGACCGTTGCAGCAGGCGCTCGTGCGCTCGTGGCGAGCTTTGCCTCTTACGGTGAAGACGTTATCGAACAGATTCCGAGCAACTATCGACTGACCATCAACGACGCTGCGGGCAGTAAATCCATTGACGCTACTCAGTTGAAACAGCGCCTGGCCGTTGTCGAGAAAGTCACTGAAGGAACCCAGCGCGAGTGGACGATCCGCGAGGCTTCGATCTGCCCATGAAACTGCCAGGAATGATCTGCATGTCGAGCTGGGCGGGCCTTTCATTGGCTGCCTGCACTGTCCAACAGCTCTATCGCAATGACGTGTACCTGCAGAACACTTGTGGAGTACCGCTGGAGCTGACGTTGGCAAACGACTCCAACTACGACGATCAACCACGCAGCTTCACGTTGGCTCCGAATGAGCGCAGCTCCGTCGCCAACTATCAATCCTTCGGCGAAGACGTATCCGATCAGATCAGTGACCAATACAGCCTGATGCTGAAAAGTCCAACGGCCAGTAAAACCATCGATGCGCAAGCTTTGCGCAAAGCGATAGCAGGCATTGAAAAGACCGAAGAGAAAGCAGTTCGCTCCTGGACGCTCGATGACGGGGCTTTCTGCCCGTGAAGCGCCTTGGCGTTGATCACCCACCCGGTTTTCTTGAAAAAAACGATAAACAGGTAACTCTCCGTGTCCTTTAACCACTACTACCAAAGCGAACTCACTGCACTGCGCCAACTGGGCCGCCGTTTCGCCGAGCGTAGTCCGGCGTTGGCGCCGTTCCTGGGGCAGGCCGGGCGGGATCCGGATGTGGAGCGGTTGCTGGAAGGCTTTGCGTTTCTGACCGGGCGCTTGCGCCAGAAGCTCGATGACGAGTTGCCGGAGCTCAGCCATTCCCTGATGCAGTTGCTGTGGCCGAACTACATGCGCCCGCTGCCGGCGTTCAGCATTCTGCAGTTCGATCCGCTCAAGCGTTCGGGGCCTGCGCTGAAGGTCGAGCGTGATACGCCGATTGAAAGCGTGCCCATCGAGGACGTGCGCTGCCGCTTCCGCACCTGCTACCCGACCGAAGTCATGGCGCTGGATCTGGCCGCGCTGAACTACTCGGTGAAGGGTGACGGTTCGTTGCTCAGCCTGCGCCTGGAGATGAGTGCCGACGGTCACCTCGGCGAGCTGGAACTGAGCAAGCTGCGCCTGCACTTTGCCGGCGAGCGCTACATCAGCCAGATGCTCTACCTGAGCCTGCTGCGCAACCTCGACGGCATCGAACTGATCCCCCTCGACGGCGCCGGCAAGCCAATCGACGGCGTGAGCGGCAAGCCGATGGCGTTCAAGATTCCGGGCGACCGCGTCAAGCCAGTGGGTTTTGCCGAAGAAGAAGCGTTGATCCCGTATCCGCTGAACACCTTCCGGGGCTATCGCTACCTGCAGGAATACTTCGCCTTCCAGGACAAGTTCCTGTTCGTCGATGTCCACGGCCTGGACATTCTCAAGGCGCTGCCAGAAGACACTCTCAAGCAGATGCGCGGCCTGGAATTGCGCTTCGACATCCGCAAGAGCGGCATCATGCGCATGCGTCCGACCACGGATAACGTGAAGCTGTTCTGCACGCCGATCGTCAACCTGTTCAAGCACGACGCGCTGCCGATCCGCCTCGACGGCAAGCAGGACGAATACCTGCTGCTGCCGGCGGAATTCGATCTGGAAAACTGCGGCGTGTTCTCGGTGGAAACCGTGACTGGCTGGAAGCCCGGCGGCCTCGGTTATCAGGAGTACGTGCCGTTCGAATCCTTCGAGCACGACCCGAGTTTCGACGTGCCCAACAGCCGTCCGCATTACAGCATCCGCCAGCGTTCGTCGCTGCTGCATGACGGTCTCGACACCTACCTGAGCTTCGGCATCCGCCACACCGAAGCCCACGAAACCCTGTCGATCGAGCTGGTCTGCACCAACCAGAACCTGCCGCGCAAACTCAAGCTCGGGCAGATCTGCATGGCCTGCGAAGAGACCCCGGAGTTCCTGAGTTTCCGCAACATCACCCCGGCCACTTCGAGTTTCGCGCCGCCGCTGAATCGTGACTTCCTGTGGAAGCTGATCAGCAACATGTCGCTCAACTACTTGTCGTTGGCCGACGTCAATGCGTTGAAGGTGATTCTCGAAACCTACGACCTGCCGCGCTACTACGACCAGCACGCGGAGAAGGTCAGCAAGCGCCTGCTCGGCGGTCTGAAACTGATCAAGCATCACCACGTCGACCGGCTGCACCGTGGCCTGCCGGTGCGCGGTCTGCGCACCGAACTGACCATCGACCCGGAAGGGTATATCGGTGAGGGCGACCTGTTCGTCTTCGCCTCGGTTCTCAACGAGTTTTTCGCGCTTTACGCCAGTCTCAATTCATTCCACGAGCTGCGGGTAAAAAGCACACAGGGAGAGGTGTACCAATGGACACCACGTATGGGCCTGCAGCCCCTGCTTTAAGCGGGCTGACGAAGGTAATACGCGAGTACTCGCTGTTTCAGGCCGTGCTGCTGGTGATCGACCGGCTGCGCGAGGCGCACCCGTACCTGAGCGAAGAGGATCTGTACGACCAGGTGGAATTCCAGGCCAACCCGAGCCTTGGATTTCCGCGCAGCGATGTCGACCGCGTGGAGTTTTTCGAAGAGCACGGGCAGATGCGCGCGCGCCTGCGCTTCAACCTGATCGGCCTGGTCGGTTCCGGTTCGCCGCTGCCGGCGTTCTACGGCGAACAGGCCCTGGGCGACAGCGAAGACGGCAACCCGACGCGCAATTTCCTCGATCTGTTCCACCATCGCCTGCAACGGCTGATGCTGCCGATCTGGCGCAAATACCGCTATCGCGCGAGCTTCCAGAGCGGCGCGGTCGACCCGTTTTCGTCGCAGCTGTTTGCGCTGATCGGCCTCGGTGGCGACGAGATTCGCCGGGCCAAGGAACTGAACTGGAAACGCCTGCTGCCGTACCTCGGCCTGCTCAGCCTGCGGGCCCACTCGGCGGCGCTGATCGAAGCGGTGCTGCGTTACTACTTCAAGCACGAAGACCTGGTCATCGAGCAGTGCATCGAGCGCCGCGTGGAAATCCTCGAAGAACAGCGCAACCGCCTCGGCTTCGCCAACAGCGTGCTGGGTGAAGACCTGGTGCTGGGCGAACACGTGCGCGACCGCAGCGGCAAGTTCCGCATTCACATCACCGAACTCGACTGGGAACGCTTCCACGAATTCCTGCCCATCGGTTTCGGTTACCAGCCGCTCTGCGCGCTGGTGCGGTTCACCTTGCGTGACCCGCTCGATTACGACATTCGCCTGGTGCTGCGCCCGGAAGAAATCCGCGAACTGCGCATTGGCGAGAAGAACGACTGTCGCCTGGGTTGGACCAGTTGGCTGGGCTGCGAGAAAGCAGACGGCGTGGTGACCCTGGGCAGCAAAATTCATTAAGGACGTGAGCCATGATCAACGTAGACCTGCAACAACTCATCCAGGCGCTGGACGCCGAAACCCGTCGCGATCTGGAGCGTTCGGCCGAGCGCTGCGTCGCCCGTGGCGGCAGCAAGATTCTGGTCGAAGACCTGATGCTCGGTCTGCTGGAGCGCCCGAACGGTCTGCTCTCCCGTGCGTTGCAGGATGCCGACGTTGATGCCGGCGAACTGAGCGCCGCGCTGCAATCGCGGGTCGAGCACAGCGCTTCGCGCAACCCGGTGTTCGCTCCGGAGCTGGTGCAGTGGCTGCAAGACGCGCTGCTGGTGGCCAACCTTGAACTGGGCCAGACCTCGGTGGAAGACGCGGCGCTGATCCTCGCGCTGCTGCGCAACCCGATGCGCTACGCCGGCAGCCGCTACCAGCCGTTGCTCGCCAAGTTGAACATTGATCGCCTGAAAGAATTTGCCCTGTCGCAACAGCCTCAGGCAGCGGCCAACGGCAAACCGGCCTCCCAGGGCGAATCGCTGCTGGAGCGCTTCACCCACAACCTGACCCAACAGGCCCGCGACGGCAAACTCGACCCGGTGCTGTGCCGCGATGGCGCAATCCGTCAGATGGTCGACATCCTCGCCCGTCGTCGCAAGAACAACCCGATCGTGGTCGGTGAAGCCGGTGTCGGTAAAACCGCCATCGTCGAAGGCCTGGCCTCGCGCATCGCCGCCGGTGAAGTGCCGCAGGTCTTGAAAGGCGTTGAACTGTTGTCGCTGGACATGGGCCTGTTGCAGGCCGGCGCCAGCGTCAAAGGTGAATTCGAGCGTCGTCTGAAAGGCGTGATCGACGAGGTCAAAGCCTCGCCGAAGCCGATCATCCTGTTCATCGACGAAGCCCACACCCTGATCGGCGCGGGCGGCAATGCCGGTGGTTCCGACGCGGCCAACCTGCTGAAACCGGCGCTGGCCCGTGGCGAACTGCGCACCATCGCCGCCACCACCTGGGCCGAGTACAAGAAATACTTCGAGAAGGACCCGGCGCTGGCCCGTCGTTTCCAGCCAGTTCAGTTGCACGAACCGACCGTGAGCGAAGCCGTGACCATCCTGCGTGGCCTGGCTCAGGTCTACGAGAAGAGCCACGGCATCTACCTGCGCGATGACGCGGTGGTGTCGGCAGCGGAACTGTCCGCCCGTTACCTGGCCGGTCGCCAACTGCCGGACAAGGCCGTCGACGTCCTCGACACCGCGTGCGCCCGCGTGCGCATCAGTCTCGCCGCCGCCCCGGAAAGCCTGGAGCGCCTGCGTGGCGAGCTGGCTGAAGGTGGCCGTCAGCGTCAGGCCCTACGCCGCGACGCTGAAGCCGGTTTGCTGATCGACCACGAAGCGCTGGAGGCACTGGAAGCGCGTCTGGACGAAGCCGAAACCGAAATGGTCGCACTGGAAACCCTGTGGACCGAGCAGAAACAATTGGCCGAGCGTCTGCTGGAGCTGCGTCAGCAACTGGCCAAGGCTCGTGAAGCTGCGGCGGTCGAGCCGACAGTGACTGTTGAAGAAGACGCCGAAGGCACGGTGATCGAAACCGTTGCCGCTGAGGTTGAAGAAGGCCAAAGCGTCGAAGCGCTGGAAGCCCAACTCAACGAAACCCACAGCGCCCTGACCGCCGCTCAGGTCAAGGAGCGTCTGGTCAGCTTCGAAGTCTGCCCGCGTCTGGTGGCCGAAGTGATCAGCGCCTGGACCGGCGTACCGCTGGCGCAACTGGCCCGTGAACACAACGCCAAGGTCGCCAGCTTCGCCACCGACCTGCGCACCTGCATCCGTGGTCAGGAACAAGCCGTGCACGCGCTGGATCGCTCGATGCGCGCCACCGCTGCCGGCCTGAACAAGCCTGATGCGCCGGTCGGCGTGTTCCTGCTGGTGGGCCCGAGCGGCGTCGGCAAGACCGAAACCGCACTGGCACTCGCCGATCTGCTGTACGGCGGCGACCGTTTCATCACCACCATCAACATGTCCGAGTTCCAGGAGAAGCACACCGTCTCCCGCCTGATCGGTGCACCGCCAGGCTACGTCGGTTACGGCGAGGGCGGCATGCTCACCGAAGCGGTGCGGCAGAAGCCGTACTCGGTGGTGCTGCTCGATGAAGTCGAAAAGGCTGATCCGGACGTGCTCAACCTGTTCTACCAAATCTTCGACAAAGGCGTGGCCAACGACGGCGAAGGGCGCGAGATCGACTTCCGCAACACGCTGATCCTGATGACCTCGAACCTGGGCAGCGACAAGATCAGCGACCTCTGCGAAGACGGCGCGCGTCCGACCGCCGAAGTGCTGGAAGAAACCATTCGCCCGGTGCTCAGCAAACACTTCAAACCGGCGCTGCTGGCACGGATGAAAGTGGTGCCTTACTACCCGGTCGGTGGCCCGGTGCTGCGCGAGCTGATCGAGATCAAACTCGGTCGTCTGGGCGAGCGACTGAACCGTCGCCAACTGGATTTCAGCTGGTGCCAGAACCTCGTCGATCATCTGTCCGAGCGCTGCACCCAGAGCGAAAGCGGCGCGCGCCTGATCGACCATTTGCTCGACCAGCACGTGCTGCCGCTGGTGGCCGACCGCCTGCTGGACGCCATGGCCACCGGTGAAAGCCTCAAGCGTGTGCATGCGACGCTCGATGGTGAAGCCAGCGTGACCTGCGAGTTCGCCTGAGGTGAGCGTGATGTTCACTCAAGTGCCGCAGCCACTGCTCTATGCCGAAGCGTTGCTGGCGCAGTTCGCCAGCCTGTCGCGCTCGGCGGACGGTGCTGCGCTGCTGGGTGACTTCGTGCGCGGCGTGGCCGGGTTGAGTGGCTGCGAATTGGCGCAGCTGTATCTGCTCGATGCCACCCACACGTGCCTGGGGATGAACGCCGAGTGCCTCGACGGTTTGCTGCAACCGCGAGGTGCGGCGAGCCTGCCGGCGGACTACAACGGCGAGCAATTGCTGCAGTTCGCCCTGTGCCAGAACCGCGTGGTATGCCTCGACGACCTGGGCGGCAGCCTGCACGAAACCAGTTTTCTGCCGGCGTCGGCCACGCCGTGGCAGTCGCTGTTGTGCGTGCCGCTGGTCAATCAACAGAAGGCCGTCGAGGGTCTGTTGTTGTGTGCCAGCCGTCGTCATACCGACCTGAAAGGCTTTGCCGATTCCCTCGGTCAGCTCGGCTCCTTCGTGCTCGGTCAGTTGCATCTGCTGCAACGCCTGCGTCAACCGGTGGACACCGTTGCGCCGGCGGTTCGCAGCGTGCCGAGCATCAGCGGTTACGGCCTGATCGGTAAAAGCGCGGCCATGCGCCAGACCTATTCGCTGATCAGCAAGGTCCTGCACAGCCCGTACACCGTGTTGTTGCGCGGCGAAACCGGCACCGGCAAGGAAGTGGTCGCGCGGGCGATCCATGATTGCGGGCCGCGCCGTTCCCAGGCGTTCATCGTGCAGAACTGCGCGGCGTTCCCGGAAAACCTGCTGGAAAGCGAGCTGTTCGGCTACCGCAAAGGTGCGTTCACCGGCGCCGACCGCGACCGCGCCGGGCTGTTCGACGCGGCCAATGGCGGCACGCTGTTGCTCGATGAAATCGGCGACATGCCGCTGTCGCTGCAATCGAAACTGCTGCGCGTGTTGCAGGAAGGCGAGATCCGCCCGCTGGGTTCCAACGATACCCACAAGATTGACGTGCGCATCATTGCTGCGACGCACCGCGATCTGTCGGTGCTGGTCAGCGAAGGCAAATTCCGCGAGGACCTGTATTACCGCCTCGCGCAATTCCCGATTGTCCTGCCGGCCCTGCGCCAGCGCGAAGGCGACATCCTCGATCTGGCGAAGCATTTTGCCGAGAAGGCCTGCGCCTATTTGCAGCGGGATCCGGTGCGCTGGTCCGATTCGGCGCTCGAGCACCTGTCGGGTTACACCTTCCCCGGCAACGTCCGTGAACTCAAGGCGCTGGTCGAACGTGCCGTGCTGCTGTGCGAAGGCGGCGAGTTGCTGGCCGAGCATTTTGCCCTGCGCATGGAACCGATGCTGGAGGACGACAGCAGCCTGAACCTGCGCGAACGCCTGGAGAAAGTCGAGCGCACGTTGCTGCTCGATTGCCTGCGCAAGAACGACGGCAACCAGACGCTCGCGGCCCGCGAACTGGGCCTGCCCCGACGCACGCTGCTGTACCGGCTCGGCCGTTTGAACATCAATCTGGGTGACTTCGATGGGTAGGCAAAAGTCCGTCGGTTTCACCTCGTCCGCTTCTATCAGCGCCGCCCGAAAGGGTCGGCGCTTTGTGCTTTGTCTACACCTGGAGACCCTCTGATGTCTGTTCGTCACTGGCACGCTGTCCTGCTGACCCTCGTCGTTCTATGCGGCCTCGGCGGCTGTAGCGGCAATTACAAATTCAACGATAACGATTACCGCCCATTGGGTGATCCGCAGGCGGTCAATCGCGGCAAGTGACCGCAAGGAGCATCAAACATGGAATTGGTTTTCGAAATGCTGAACACCAAGCAGTTCGTGCCCACCGAGCTGTGCCAGCGGACCTTCAAACAGGCCGGCGGCGTGATCGGGCGGGGCGAGGACTGCGACTGGATCATCCCTGACCGCAAGCGTCACTTGTCCAACCACCACGCGATCGTGAGTTATCGCGAGGGCACGTTCTTCCTGACCGACACCAGCAGCAACGGTGTCCAGGACGGCGACAGCGGCGCACGTCTGCACAAGGGCGAACCGGTGCGCATCGAGCATGGCAGCACCTACGTGCTCGGCGACTTCGAGATTCGTGCGCGACTGGTGCGCGACCCGGCGACCTTCGACGGTGAAGCAGGCCTGCCACGGGCCGCCGGCACCATCATTCCCGACGACGCGTTCCTCGACCTCGACCCGCTGAAATCGCTGGAGCAGCAAGAGCGCGTGTACTCGGAATTCGAGGAAATGCTCGCGCCGACCACCGACCCGGAAGACTCCCGTCAGCGCGCCGACTACGCACGCATCGACATGGAAAGCCTGATGGTGCCGGAGCTGATCGTCGAGCCCAAGCCAGAACCTGCGCCGGCTCCGAAAGAAGTCGAGCGTCAGCCACAGGGTTTCTGGGATCACTTCGGTGCGGCACTGGGTGTCGATCTGAAAGGCCTGAGTCATGACGAGCGCGAGGCGCTGGCGGTCAACGCTGCACGTCTGCTGCGCCAGAGCATCGGCGGTCTGCAACAGAGCCTGCGCACCCGTTCCGAGCTGAAGAACGAACTGCGTCTGGCCCAGACCACCGTGCAAGGTACCAACAAGAATCCGCTGAAATTCGCCGTCGATCCGAGCGAAGCGCTGGACATCCTGTTGCAGCCGCACAAGCCGGGCCACTTGCCGGCCGAGCAGGCGATCTCCCGTGCGTTCCGCGACTTGCAGGCGCACCAGGTGGCGCTGCTGACCGCCAGCCGTGCGGCGGTGCGCGGCACCCTGGAGCATTTCTCGCCGGAGCAGCTGACCCTGCGTTTCGAGCGCGACAACAAGCCGTTGCTCGCCACTTCCGGTGGCCGCTGGAGAGCGTTCAACCGCTACCACCACGCACTGCGTCAGGACGATGACTGGAGCGAGCGCCTGCTGGCCCGCGACTTCGCCCAGGCCTACGAAGAACAGATCCGCCTGATCTCCACCCTCCACACCGACCACCAAGGATGATGCGCATGTCTCGCCGCTCGACCGCTTTTTTCAAGACGCTGACCGCGCTCACCCTGATGGTGCTGCTCGCCGGTTGCTCGTCGCTGTCGCCGTATTCGAAAGTGACCAAGATCAACCTGAAGCTGACCGGCAGCGATCAGCTGAACCCGGACCTCAACGGTCGTCCGTCGCCGATCGTGGTGCGCTTGTTCGAACTCAAGCACCCGGTGACCTTCGAGAACGCCGATTTCTTCAGCCTCTACGAGCGCGCCAAGGAATCCCTCAACCCGGATCTGGTGGCCAGCGAAGAACTCGAACTGCGCCCGGGTGAAACCGTGGAGCTGAAACTCAGCGTGGAGGAGGGCAGCCGCTACATCGGCATCCTCGCCGCGTACCGCGACCTGCCGGAAACCAAATGGCGCCACACGTTCCCGATCATGCCGCTGGAAGTCACCGAAGCCGATCTGACCCTGGATCAGGCCGGTATCCGCAAGACCAACGAAGTGCTCGCCAAGGCGGATGACTGATCATGAATACCCATAAAGTCATCTGGCAGGAAGGCATGCTGCTGCGTCCGCAGCACTTCCAGCACAACGACCGCTACTACGATCACCAGATGAAGACCCGCACCCAGTTGCTGGGTGGTTACACCTGGGGTTTCCTGAATCTGGAGATCGACTTGCAGTTCCTCAACATGGGCAAACTGGTGATCAGTGAAGCCTCGGGGATTCTGCCGGACGGCAGTCTGTTCGAGCTCGGCGGCAACACCGAACCGCTGGCCCTGGACATTCCGCCGAACACCGGCAATACGCCGATTTACCTGGCGCTGCCGCTGGTCACCGGCAACCACATCGAAGCCCGCCGCCCGGAGCAGTCCGATGTGCTGGCGCGCTACACCGCCTATGAAACCGAAGTGGCCGACTCCAACGCCGGCGACGATTCGGCGAGCCAGGTCAAATGCGGTCGCCCGGACTTCAAGCTGTTGCTCGGCGAGCAGCAGAGCGACCAGGCCTACGTGAAGCTGAAGATCTGCGACGTGCTCGACACCACGCCGGACGGCGTGATCAGCCTCGACCCGGACTTCGTGCCAACCTACATTCAGGCCCACGCCTCCAGCTACCTGCTGTCGTGCCTGAAGGAAGTGATCAGCATGCTCGGTCACCGTGGCGACACCATTGCCGAGCGCATTCGTTCGAACGGCAAGGTCGGCGGCGCGGAGATCGGCGACTTCATGATGCTGCAACTGATCAACCGCACCGAACTGCTGCTGCGCCACTATCTGGGCCTGGAGCAGGTTCACCCGGAAGAGTTGTACCGCACGCTGCTGACCATGCTCGGCGATCTGGCGACTTTCTCCAGCGACAGCAAACGCCCGCGTCTGGACAGCCGCTACTCCCACGCCGACCAGGGTGCGAGCTTCCGCAAACTGATGGAGTCGATCCGTCAGGTGCTGTCGATGGTGCTGGAACAGCACGCCATCGAACTGATCCTGCAGGCGCGTCAGTACGGGATCATCGTGTCGCCGCTGCACGACCACAAACTGCTGGGCTCGGCGTCGTTCGTGCTGGCAGCCAGTGCCAACTGCGACTCCGAAGAACTGCGCAACCGCTTGCCTGCGCACCTCAAGGTCGGCCCGGTGGAGCGCATCCGCCAACTGGTCAACCTGCACCTGCCGGGGATCAAGGTCAAACCGTTGCCGGTGGCCCCGCGGCAGATCGCGTTCCACTCCAACAAAACCTATTTCATCCTCGAACTCAGTTCCGAAGACCTGGCGCAACTCGAGCGCTCCGGCGGCTTCGCGTTCCACGTGTCCGGCGAATTCGCCGAGCTTGAACTGAAATTCTGGGCCATCAGGAACTGACCGACATGATCAAGGACATGGAACACAACCAGGACGACAAAACCGTCCTGCTCGACCGTCAGGGCCATGGCCCGGCGGCGAGTCCGCTGACCGACTTCGCTGCGCCGCCGCGCTTCGAACAACTGGAAGAACGGATGATCTACGCCGCGCGCCTGCGCCCGGCGGAAGCCTTCAACATCAGTCTCAATTCGCTGGTGGCGGCGTCGTCCGACCTGCTGTCGGAAGTGGTGCGCCTCAAGCACAGCGAAACCCGCGAAGACCTCTATGCGCTGAACGAGCGCCTGACTGCCGGGCTCAAGCTGTTTGAAGTGCGCGCCCTGCACAACGGCGCCGAAAGCAGCCAGGTGATGGCGGCGCGTTACGTGCTCTGCACCGTGGTCGACGAAGCCGTCGTGACCACGCCGTGGGGCAACGAAAGCGAGTGGTCGCAGATGAGCCTGCTCAGCAGCTTCCACAACGAAACCTTCGGTGGCGAGAAGTTCTTCCAGCTGCTCGATCGGCTGTCGAAAAACCCGGTCAAGCACCTGCCGATGCTGGAGCTGATGTACCTGTGCCTGTCCCTCGGTTTCGAGGGCAAGTACCGCGTGCAGGCGCGCGGCATGCTGGAGCTCGAAGGCATCCGCGACGCCCTGTACCGGCAGATCCGTCAGTTGCGTGGCGACGTGCCGCGCGAATTGTCGCCGCAGTGGGAAGGCCTCAACGATCAGCGCCGCAACCTGGTGCGCATCGTGCCGGCGTGGATGGTGGTGCTGTTCACCTTCGTCTGCCTGGTGATGATGTATTCGGGTTTCGCCTGGGTCTTGGGCGAGCAGCGCGACACCGTTCTGCAACCTTATCAGCCGCTTGATCCGGCCGCGGTCCAGCCGCAGTCGCAGCCGTAAACAGGGACGTGTGATGAAAAAGTTTTTCAAGAAAGTCGGCGCCTTCCTGCGCCAGACCTGGGTCTGGACCTTGCTGCTGGTGCTGTTCGTGGCGCTGCTGGTGTGGTTCGTCGGCCCGCTGTTGGCAGTGGATGACTACAAGTTCTGGGAGAGTTCGACCTCGCGCTTGCTGACCATCGCCGTGCTGTTCCTGATCTGGGGCCTGACCATGGTCTTCGTCAGCTGGCGCGCGGGTATCCGCAAGAAAGCCGTCGAAGAAACCGAAGACGGCCAGGACCGTATCCGTCGCGACGACCTGATCGAAGAAGAGCAGAAAGAGTTGAAGGAGCGTTTCAAGGACGCCCTGAAAACCCTCAAGACTTCGAGCCTGTATCGCGGCCGCAGCGAGCGCTGGCGCAGTGACTTGCCGTGGTACTTGCTGATCGGCCCGCAGGCCAGCGGCAAGACCAGCCTGCTGGACTTCTCCGGGCTGGAATTCCCGATCAACAAGATCGACCGCAAGCTGACCCGCGACACCCACGGCACCCGCCATTGCGACTGGTACTTCGCCGACCACGGTGTGCTGATCGACACCGCCGGCCGCTACCTGACCCAACCGGATTCGGAAGTCGACGGCAGCGCCTGGACCACTCTGCTGGAACTGCTGCGCAAGCGTCGTCGCGGTCGTCCGCTGAACGGCGTGTTGGTGACCATTCCGGTGGAAACCCTGACCGGTGGCAGCGAGCAGGACATCGACACGCTGGCCCGCCAGGTGCGTGCGCGTCTGCAGGACGTGTATCAGAAACTGCACGTCGATGTGCCGGTGTATCTGGTGCTGAGCAAGGCTGACAAGCTGCTGGGCTTCGACGAGTTCTTCGACCAGTTGACCCGCGAAGAAAGCGATCAGGTGCTGGGTACCAGTTTCCGCAAGGATCAGGTCGGCACCGACGTGGCTGTGCTGCGCGGCGAGTTCGAAGAGCTGCTGCGTCGCCTCAACAGCCAGGTGATCATGCGCATGCATTCCGAGCGCGACACCCAGCGCCGTGGCCGCATCCTCGACTTCCCGCACCAGATGGGGCAGATCGGCGAGCGTCTGTGCCTGTTCGTCGACATGGCGTTCACCGGCAACCGCTACCAGCGTGCGACACAATTGCGTGGTTTCTACCTGACCAGTGCACCGCACCTGACCCACGAAATGGATTCGACCACCGCCGGCATCGGCGCGAGCCTGGGCATGAGCGCCGGCGTGCTGCCGACCCTGCGCAGCGGTCGTTCGCGTTTCATCCACCACTTGCTCAGCCGGGTGATTTTCCCCGAGGCCGATCTGGCCGGTCTGGACAAGCGCGAGCGCAGCCGCATCCATTGGGGCCAGCGTGCGTTGTACGTCGGTGCACTGGGCGCGCTCGTACTGTTCGGCATGCTTTGGGCCGGTGGTTTCTCGGCCAACTGGGAGCGTCTGGAAAACCTGCGCAATCTGGCGCAGAACTGGACGCAGCAGCGCACGGCACTGTCGCCGCGCGATGACGCCATGGGCACGCTGAAAACCCTCGACACCAGCTACGCCGCGACTCAGGTGTTCCCGAAGAAGGGCGACGCTGCGTACCACGAACGCGTCGGTCTTTATCAGGGCCAGGACGTCAATCCGGTGGTCAAGGAGGCTTACGAGCGCGAGCTTGAAAAGCAACTGCTGCCGCGTGTTGCAACCATGCTCGAAGGCCAGATCCGCGCCAACATGAAGGACCGCGAAAAGCTGATCAACAGCCTGCGCGCGTACCTGATGCTGAACATGAAGGATCGCCGCGACGCAGCATGGCTCAAGGATTGGGTCGCCACTGACTGGTCCCAGCGCTATACCGGCAACACTGCGGTACAGAACGGTTTGAACGCGCACCTTGAGCGTCTGCTGAAGCTGCCGTTCATCTACCCGCTCAACGAGCAACTGGTGACGCAGGCCCGTCAGGTTCTGCGCAGTGAGTCCCTGGCGGCTGTGGTTTACCGCATGCTCCGCGAACAGGCGCGCAACCTGCCGGACTACCGTTTCAGCCAGCACCTCGGCCCGCAGGGCTCGTTGTTCATCGGCACGGAATACGTGATCCCGGGCTTCTACACCCAGACCGGTTATCAGCAGTATTTCTCGGTGCAGGGTTCGGCGCTGGTCACCGACATCCTGCGTGACAACTGGGTACTGGGCGAAGGTGCGGGCATCAGCGACATGGATCTGCGTCGCCTGATGGTCGAGCTGGAGCAACTGTACTTCCGCGACTACGCCAACTACTGGAGCGAGGCCGTTGGCCAGGTGGCGCTGCCGCCGATCAGCGATGCCGGTGAAGGCGCCGAGCAACTGGCGGGCCTGACCTCGGCCAACTCGCCAGTGCTGGCGCTGCTGACCGAAGTACGTGAGAACACCCGCTTCCCGGCGGCTCCTGAGCCGGTGGATGAAGCCGGTGACGCCGCCGATGCACTGGCAGGCCAGAAGGGCAAACTGGGCAAGGTCGGCAAACTTGCTTCGGCGTTGACGGACAAGGCTGCGGCCATGAACGTAGTGAAGAACCTGCCGGACACCGCCAAGAAGGCCCTGCAACGTCGCTTCGAGCCGCTGCATAAACTGCTCGACGACAACAACGGCCCGGCCGCTGACCTGACCCCGGCCTTCACCGCACTCAACGACCTGCAACTGCAACTGGCGGGCCTCGCCCGTTCCAGCACGCCGGAGCAGGCCGCGTTTGAGCTGGCCAAGACCCGCATGAGCGGCCAGCGTGATGCGCTGACCAACCTGCGCAATGCGTCGGGTCGTCTGCCGCGTCCGCTGAGCGTGTGGTTCAACGTGCTGGCCGAAGACTCGTGGCGCCTGGTGCTCAACGATGCCTACCAATACCTGAACGGCCGTTATCAGAGCGAGCTGTACAGCGTGTATGGCAAGACCATCAACCAGCGTTACCCGTTCAGCGCATCGAGCACCAGCGACGTAGCGATCAGCGACTTCCGCGAGTTCTTCCGGGCTCAAGGCACCATCGACCGCTTCTTCGACAGCTACATGCGTCCGTTCGTCAGCGGTGATCCGGGCAACTACCGGATGCGCAGCATCGACGGTCGCAGCCTGCCGGTATCCAAGGTCTTCCTTGATCAGATGGCGGCTGCACTGAACATTCGCCAGAGCTTCTTCTCGATCAACCCGGCCGAGCCGACCGTGCAGTTCAAACTGGAGCCGTACACCCTCGATCCGGCGGTCAGCCGTTCCGAGTTCAAGTTCGGCGACAAGACCATGGAGTACCGCCACGGTCCGATCCTGCCGATGAACTTCAAATGGCCGACCGATGCTGAAGACGGTCGCACCAGCCTGGTCATGGACAAGATGGCCGGCCGCCCGATCGGCATCGAGAAGAACTCCGGCCCGTGGTCGCTGTTCCGCTTGTTCGACCTGATGCAGACCGAGTACCTGACCGGTCGCGACGTGCTGGTGCTGAAAGCCGACGTGGGTGGCCTGCGCGCCAACTACCTGCTGACCAGCCAGCGCACGCCGAACCCGTTCGACATGGGCGTGATGCGCACCTTCCGTATGCCGGTGCAGCTCTGATGCTGGTGGCCAGTCCCTGGCGCAGCGCGGCGCGAACCGACCCGGGCAAGGTACGGTCGCGCAACGAAGATGCCTTCCTCGACACCCCGCAGCATGGGCTGTGGGTGGTCGCGGACGGCATGGGCGGTCATCAGGGGGGCGACATCGCCAGCCAGATGATCGTCGCCAGCCTGGCTGAACTGCCGCAGCACGAAGACTTCGACGAACGCCTCAAAGCCATCCGCCAGTGCCTGCACTGGCTGAACCGGCGCCTGGGGCAGGAGTTGACCGTCACCGCCGGGCGTCACGACAGCATCATGGGCAGCACCGTCGTGGCGCTGCTGGTGGAAGGCAATCGTGCGGCCTGCATCTGGGCCGGCGACAGCCGCTGCTACATGTGGCGCGGGCAGCGGTTGTATCAGCTGTCGAAGGACCATTCGCTGCAGCAGCAACTGATCGACGAGCAACAGATGAGCGCCGAACAGGCTGCGGCGCACCCGGCAGCCCAGGCCTTGACCCGGGCGGTGGGAGCGGCGGAACAACTGACCCTGGATGTGCTGGAACTCGAGGTGTATCCGGGCGACGTGTTCCTGCTGTGCAGCGATGGTTTGTATCAAGGCCTGAGCAGCGATGCCCTCGGCAACGCCCTCAGCCTGGCGGCGCCGCATGTGGCGCTGGAACGTCTGTTCGACGGCGCCCTGCGTGGCGCCGCCCGGGACAATCTGACTGCCGTGGTGATCCGCCAATGACTGAACTCGAATCCTCAGTCGACGACTTGCTGATGAGCGAAGAGCAGGCCAACAACCTGACCTACTTCGCCTTCGCCAGGGAAAACAAGGCAGAGCCTTTGCTGGCGCCGACCAAGGCCAGCATCGGTGCACTGCCGGACGTACTCGCCGGCCGCTATCACCTCGAGCGTCTGCTCGGGGCCGGCGGCATGGGTGCGGTTTACCGGGCCCGGGATCTGCTGCACGAACAGTTCGGCGATCCCGATCCTTACATTGCGCTGAAAATCCTCAGCGAAGAATTTGCCGAGTCGCCGGACGCCAGTGCCTTGCTCTACAGCGAGTTCGCCCTGACCCGACGCCTGCGCCACGACAACGTGCTGCGACCGCACACGTTCGAAGTGGACACCGATTGCCAGCGGGCCTTCATCACCATGGAACTCATGCGTGGTCTGACCCTGGACAAACTGCTCTGCGAGCGGCCACTGGGCCTGCCGTGGAAAGAACTGCGCGACATTGCGCTGCCGCTGCTTGACGCGCTGGCCTACGCCCACCGTCGCGGCGTGCTGCACGGTGACATGAAGCCGAGCAACGTCATGCTCTGCGAAGACGGCGTGCGCCTCTTTGACTTCGGTCTCGGGCAAGCCGAGGAGGGCATCCTGCCCGGTCTGCCGCACCTGAGCCGCGAACGCTTCAACGCCTGGACCCCGGGCTACGCCGCTCCCGAACTGCTCGAGGGCCAACCGCTGTCGGCCAGCGCAGACGTGTACGGCGTGGCCTGCGTGATCTATGAACTGGCGGGCGGCAAACACCCGTTCCGCCGCTTGCCCTCGACCCAGGCCCGTGACGAACACCTGGATCGCGAACTGCAAGCCCCGGCAAATCTGCCGACACACTGTTGGCCAGCGCTGCGCACTGCGCTGGCCTTTGACGCAGCAGAGCGCACGATTTCTGCTGAACAATTGCGTGACGCCTTGGGCGCCACTTCGTCCTGGTTGCAGCGTTTGCGGCTGAGGGCGTAACGGATGACATTCGAACAGGGAGCACTTTATGTTCAACCCAGCTAACGAAACGCACTTCAGCCTGACCGTTGAAGACTACGTAGGCGACCTGCAAGTCCTGTCGTTCACCGGCACCGAAGGCATCAGCCAGCCGTTCCGTTTCGACCTGGAACTGGTCAGCGAAAACCCGGATCTGGACCTGGAAAAACTCCTGCACAAACAGGCGTTCCTTGCCCTCGATCCACAGGGCTCGGGCATTCACGGCCAGATCTACCGCGTCGCCCAGGGCGATGCCGGCAAGCGCCTGACCCGCTACAAGGTCTCGCTGGTGCCGCAGCTGCAATACCTGCATCACCGCACCAACCAGCGCATCTACCAGCAGATGTCGGCGCCGAAAATCATCGCGCTGATCCTCGACGAGCACGGCATCAAGGGCAACGCCTACAGCTTCCAGTTGAGCCAGCCGTGCCCGGATCGCGACTACTGCGTGCAGTACGACGAAACCGACCTGCACTTCGTCCAGCGTCTGTGCGAAGAGGAAGGCATTCACTACCACTTCCAGCACAGCAAGAAAGGCCATCTGCTGGTGTTCGGCGATGACCAGACCGTGTTCCCGAATCTCGGCCAGCCCACCGCGTATGTGCAGGGCAGCGGCATGGTCGCCGAAGAACCGGTGATCAAAGGCTTCAGACTGCGCCTGGAAACCCGTACCAGCCGCACCACCCGCCGCGACTACGATTTCGAAAAACCGCGCCTGCAAATGGAAGCCGCCTACAAACCGGACGGCGAGAGCACTGAACCGGATCTCGAAGACTACGACTACCCCGGCCGATTCATCGACCGCGCGCGTGGCAAATTCCTCAGCCAGCGCGCTCTCGAACGCCATCGCGCCGACTACCGTCAGGCCGAGGGTCGCGGCGACCAGACAAAACTGGTCAGCGGCCACTTCATGGAAATGTCCGACCACCCGCGCAGCGAGTGGAACGACCTGTGGCTGCTCACCGAAATCTTCCACGAAGGCAAACAGCCGCAAGTCCTCGAAGAGTCGGTGACCAGCGACACCACCGACAACAAGGACGACTTCCACCAGGGCTACCGCAACACCTTCCTCGCCACCCCGTGGGACGTGTTCTACCGCCCGGCCCTCGAACACCCGAAACCCCGCGTGCTCGGCAGCCAGACCGCCATGGTCACCGGCCCCAAAGGCGAAGAAATCCACTGCGACCAATACGGCCGCATCAAGGTGCAATTCCACTGGGACCGCGAAGGCCAGGCCGACGACAAAACCAGCTGCTGGCTACGCGTCTCCAGTTCCTGGGCCGGCGACCGCTACGGCGCCATCAGCATCCCGCGCATCGGCATGGAAGTCCTCGTCACCTTCCTTGAAGGCGACCCCGACCAGCCACTGGTCACCGGCTGCCTGTACCACAAGGAAAACCCGGTGCCGTACGCCTTGCCAGCGAACAAAACCCGAACCGTCTTCAAAACCCTCAGCTCCCCGGGCGGCGGTGGCTACAACGAACTGCGCATCGAAGACAAAAAAGGCGCCGAACAAATCTTCATCCACGCCCAGCGCGACTGGGATGAAAACATCGAGCACGACCAGAAAATCCGCGTCGGGAATGAACGTCACGACACCGTGGTGAAAAACACCTACACCGAGCTGAAGGCTGAAGAACACCGCACTACCATCAGCGACCGCAAGATCGAAGCGCGGATGGACGACCACCTGACTATTGGCGAGAGCCAGCATGTGAAGCTCGGGACTGCGCAACTGACCAGTGCCGGGAAAGAAATTCATATCAAGGCTGGGGACAAGATTGTCATTGAGGCGGGGACTGAGCTGACGATTCTCGGCGGCGGCAGTTTCATCAAGCTGGATGGCGGTGGTGTGACGGTGGTTGGGCCGGTGGTGAAGATCAACGCTGGCGGCTCGCCGGGTGCGGGCACTGGCATCGGGATCAAACCGCCGGTGCTGCCGGGGGCGGCGGATAAGGATAAGGCGGGGAGTTTGATGGATCAGGCGATTGCGAATGCGCCACAAGAATCGAAGCCTGAAGTGGATTATCCGTTTTCGCTGTAATGCTGGCTTCTATGGATTTGAATTGAGTAGAAATGGACCATATCAATGTTAATTAGCCCTCCCTTTATTCCTGCAAGCGTTGCCAATGAAACTGATCAGGACTATCTCGATAGAGCTATGATCGCCGGTGAGCCAGGAGATGGCGCATTCCCAGTAAGTTACGATATGGGGTGGCATGGTGGCGTCCATCTTACGGCTCCTCAGGTAGCTGGTAGTTCTCTGCCGGTTCGCGCAATCGCTGATGGGAAGATCGCCTACTTTCGCCAGCCGTCTACGGAACATAGCTCTGAAGCACTTAATTATGGGGGTGGTTGGACCGATAATGGGTGCTTGGTTATAAAGCACGAAACGGATATCGGTGAGGGTGAGCAAGCAAAAGTTGTATTTTATTCTATTTATATGCATCTCTCATCAATCTCAATCGCGAATATTAGCGTGGGTTTGCGCGTCTATAGAAAGGATAAGTTGGGCGCTGCCGGTAGTGTTTATGGGAAACCTAACAAAATTCACTTTGAAGTAATTTGTGGTCAGGATCAGATTTCAAAAATCACAGGGCGGTCGACTAATAAAGTTGGAAGCGCTAGTGGGCGAATAGATAGTTGTTGGGGGGATATGCATTTTCAGTTACCACCCGAAGCCATTTTGTACGCAGACCGCCCCGCTAATCCTAAGAGCTCAGTAAACACATCTGCTGTAGTTTATCGACCAGAAGAAATTTTATTTCTTCGGATGAGCTACAAGCGGGGGCAGTGTAAGTTGTCAGTATTTAATGAGTTTGGTGTATTGCAAGGCGAATGCGCTGACGATTCTGATTATGAATATAATCTTTACACTCATGCGTCTAAACTTTACCCGAATTGCACTAGTGCCGGTTATGAGTTGTTAAGGTTTGGAAGAGTGCTGGGTTCAGATAGCTTGCAGCCGGCAGATTGTGCGCATTGGCGAAAAATAACGTCGCCAAATGGCCCAGGATGGATAAACCTAAACGGTCCGACAATCACAATGTATAGCGATGCAGACTTTCCCCATTGGCAGGGCTGGATGTTGATAGATGATGATGCCAATGGTGATGGCCGTTGCCAGTCTAAGTCAGTTATGGATTTGCTTGGCATTGAAAAAACACCAGAAACCCCCGAAGAGCGGGAGCGGTGTCGAGCGATATTAAGCCAGCCGGCGATGTATGCGAAAATAAGCCGATTGATGTGTAAGTTTCCCACTGAATGGAAGAAAGAGAATTTTTCCCAAAGATTTAGCTGGTTGAAAGAGGGGGAGACACCCATCGTTTCAACTGAGATCTACGAGCGCCTAAAAAAGCATTATGAGGCACTGGCATTTTGGGAGGAAGCCAATATAGAAGGTATTGATGCTGAGCACTGGCATTTTCCGCCGAAGCAATTTGTCGCGCTATTTCGAAAGTGCGGCTGGCTCAGCCTGGATGAAATGATGCAGGTAATACCAACAGTTGGAGCAGATACTCCAAGTGAAGTAAATAATTCCACCGTGAAAATAAGACTTACACTCGAGGGCTCCGGTAACCAACAAGCCTATCGTCCTGCAGGAATGCATTTGAGCTTCAATAAAATGATGAGGAAGTATAATTTTTCTACTTTCGAGAGAATTTCAGCTTTGTTTTCGCAAGCGTTGACGGAAACTGATTTGTTGAGGACTACGCGGGAGTATGGAAATACGGACTACTTTACTCGAGGCTACGAAGGGCGTTGCAATGTGGTCATTCACAGAGCAGTTCCGGAGTGGGGGGCTGGACTTCTGCCCTTGTCTCCTATTGGTAACTGCAGTCCCGGAGATGGCCCAAAATATATTGGGCGGGGTGTTATTCAAATGACAGGTCGTGAACTCTACTCCCAATACGGTGCTTATCGTGGCAAGAGTTTTGTCACTGGTACAGCCCATTTAGATGTTTCGGATGTGGCAGATAACGCTTGTGATAGTGCGGGATATTATTGGGTAAAAGAAGACTTAAGGGATAGAAATAATTCAGGGGTATATGTGCTAAGGGGGGTGAAAAATATACATAGAGAGGCTGACGGTTTAAGCGGAACAGAACTTAGCACGGCAACGGGACTGGCTGCGGCAGACACGAAAATTCTTAGCTTGACTAGACAAGTGAACCGAGGAGCGCTACATCTCGCCAGGCGCAGGCACTTCTTCAAACACGCCTATTATTTTCTTTCGGATTTAGTATCTTCACCACCGAGCGCTTTTCATAAAAGGACATTGTAATGAAAGTTTTTTTGATGCTGTTCAGTGGTTTCTATTTCGTTGCGTTATTTTTACCAATTGCTCAGTCAGCATCTTTGGATAGCTGCGGTGTTTTAATTCCCGAAATTCCTGGTTTCAAGCTGAACGTGAGAACAGAGGATGGTGTGTGCTATGGCGAACTTGTTTCGAATGTCAATTTAAATCCAGATATTTTAACAGAGGAAAATGTTTTCCTAATTGAGCCTGTTGAATTTGAAAAGAGCTTGGCGGCATCTGGACGATTCGATGGAAATGGTAAATATATTTACAACTACGCCGCCGATGATTCGTTTCAACAAGGATTAGAAACGGGAAGGGTAGACCTTGCCCATTCATCAGCGTCGGGCTCCGCCGAGGTCAGAGTATTAATGTCTCCCTTTATGCTTTGGAGTTCTGATAATGAAATTGCCGCTGCTGATAGAAAATTTTCCTTGAAGAAAAAGGGCCTGTGGTTCGACTGCTTTTATGGGCTGAAAGGTGTGAGTGGTGCGACGGTCAAGTTTTCTGCATGTGTACCTAGGTCAAATCTAAAAAGTGATCCGAAGTTGGATGATATTAAAGCGTCATTTGAGGCCATGATACCCAGCAAAAAATAGACAAATAAAGTGCAAGTGGAAAGCGCAAAGAAGCGCAAGGGGGCAGATTTATTTGTTACGCTCATTTTTACGAAAATAGATTTGTCCTGCTTTAGAATAAAAAGGTGACAGATTTATTTGTGGTCTTGCGCTCAGCGGCTTTGATTTTGGTGCGGCGTTTAAATAGATCTATTTCGTATGTTTGGATTAAAACAGGTTCTAGTTTGCTGTTGGATTTTTGCGGACATCAAGGGATTATGAGTTTTAGATTTATTCTTGTTGTGGCTTTTTCTTTGCTGTCTTCGGTTGTGAAAGCAGAAGGAACTATGGTTGCGACCGTGCTTCAGGCGGACTTTTCCAAAGATCCAGAAATACGACTGCTCGTCAGGGTTCTCGACGTAGGAGGGGGGCCGGGTGATACCTCTATGGCCCTTCGTAAAGAGTGTCTGGAGAGGGTTAAGTCAGCCGACCGCCCCGGCCCGGACCCATGCTTTTCGATTGAAATCACCGAGAGCAAAAAACAACGGGCCATCGTTCGCCAAACGCTGCTGAATGATCCTCAGCGCTCAACCGACCCGATCTATCTGGAGATTGTTTACCAGTCTGAAGTCAGTGCGACCGATCCGACCAATCATCATAGGCGCTCTGCCTGGCTGAAGATTGAAGAGAACGGTTTCTACAATTGGAACAACGAAACCAAGCAGGCGTTGGCGGACGTTGTGTGGCCAACAGCGTCGAGTGGGGCGCTTGATCTGGTTGTGACGGATACGGATGCACTGCTCAACCTCGTTTACCGGGAGCGCATGGAACGGTTGGACGAAAATGCACAGAAAGGTCTGAGAGAAACCCAAAGGGCCTGGATGAAGTTTCGCGACGCGGAGTGTCTGCCTGAGCCGAAATCGTATAAATCGGTTTTCGGGGAATGGTCGGACTCCTGTTTGATTCGCGCGACGATAGAGCGAGCCCGTCAATTGGCTATGGCTTCGGACAAGAGCAAACAGTGAACTAAAGCATTTGATCAGCAGGTTTATGGAGTGGGTGAGTCTTGAAAGGATTGTCGCTGTTTTCAGTTTTGTGTTTTTCATGTTGTGCATTTGCAGGCAACGCACGAGGGCCGGTCGTCGATATATATAAGGCAGATGTCGCTCACGTTTCCGGAAAACTGGTCCGTTATTACCAAACGTTCGATAGCCCCTGCGTCAATATTCAGATTCTCAAGCCTGGGGGACAAGGAGCAGCGAGCGACTCGATGGAGTTCTGCGACATCGAAGGGAAGAACTTTAACAACGGCTTCACCGATGTCTCATTGGATAGGGCCGCGTTTTCCGACACCGAATTGCAGTTGACCTTCAAGCTGATGTCGTTGGTTGGAGTGATTGAAACTACCGAATTATGCAAATTCCGCGTTGATGGTGAGCGTCTCGCAGAACCTGAATGTACGGCGCAGTAAGGTCGTGCATTGCATATCGCTCAGCCAAGCCATCGGAGAGTCAAAGTGAAAGTCGTTCCCCTGTTGTTCCTGGTGTTGGCGTGGGCGTTGTCCGCTAGCGCAGCGCCAGCCGGTGTCAGTACAAGCCATACAATGCCCACCGCGATGGTCGCTGCACTCACTAAGGAAAACCAAATGCCTGCCGAGAGTTTTCGCGCCATTGCAGATGGCGTGGTGAACTGGAGCGGTGGAACGATGGCTGCCGTGGTGATTGAAGATCCGAATGGCATTTGCGCGATTTACAGGTATCAAGACGGCCGGTTGGATCTGCCTTTTGATGGCGTGCCCTGTAAGTTTCTGGGGCCACCCAAGCTGATGTCGGACAGAAAAACTGCTTTGCCCGATGTCGTGTTCGCCGTCGAGTTGTTCGTCCCCAACCGGGGCGGGATGGCCAAGCACAAGGTCGCGTTTTATTACGATGCCGAGAAGAACGCTTATTGCGAGAGTCAGTCGCTTGCGAGTTGGTATCTGTTGGGAAATCGGGCGCTGGCTCCTAATCTTCGGGACGGTCAGTGTGTAGCGGGATCGGAATAGGCCCGTGCCCCTGATCTCTCATAAGGAAATGAACGTGAAAAAAGCACTTCTTCTGCTATCCAGCCTCTTCCCCCTGATGGCTTATGCGGAGGTCACCACCGAATCACTTTGCTTCGAACTTTCACAGGACAGCCCGGTGAAGTTCGAACTGCGTACCTACTACGACTCATCCAGCAAGTGGTCAGGTGGATTCGTCAAGTACGCCAAGTCCAGCGAGCCGATTTCCATTGTGCTGACCGACTCCGAAAGCGAAATCCTCGACCCGGAAGCCCCTTGGCAACACACCCGGACTTGGTCTGAAGTGGTTTACGGCAAAGTAACGGGCACCTACGAACTGATGACTCAAGGCTCGCAGATTGTCTCGATGTCGTACACGAAGAAGTCCAACGGCAAGGCATACAGTTTCATGGTCAATACCTTTGTCGACTCGACACTGGAGTCCGGATGCAAGTGGGAGTAGGGCGAGCACATGCCATTCAAAACTCTGGCGCTATCACTGCTTGGCCTGCTGTGGATAGTGCCTGTGTGGGCCGAAACCACGACGTTTAGTCCCACCCAAGACGTCGAAGCAACATTGGTTCTCGAAGGTTCCACGCTGAACGTCTCGGTTAAAAGCGCAGCCCATAGCGAGTCGCAGACAATCGATTTTCAAGCGGAAAAACCGCTGCATATGCAGATCGGCGATTTCAATTTCGACGGTATGAAGGACTTTTCTGTCTGGCAGATTGATGACGGTATGGGTACTTACTCCTACTTCAGAGTGTTCATCTACCAACCTGAGACAAACCGTTTCGAAGAGGCTAAGCCCGATTGCGGCGATGGCTTCGTCAACCTGCGCGTAGACAAAAAGCGTAAGGCGTTGCTCAGCACTTATTGGGGCATGAACGGGCCAGAGCAATGCATTACCCGATTCACCAAACGCAAGACCTGAGTGGCTCAAGGAAGAACACTATTGAAACGATTTTTTGCGGTACCGATTTGCGGTATGACAACACGGAGGCTGAATCAGTGGCTTTCCATCGCATTGTTGAGCACCGGCCTGTGCACAAGCGCTTTCGCCTCTACTGAACAGCAATGCCCGGCTAACAACTTCACTGACTTCGTCAAAATCTTTTCATCGGACTCGGCGGTACAGAAAGCGTTTACCGCGTCGCCGATTAAGGAAACTCATGTCGTGGCTGAAGGCAACATACCCAAGGTTGTCGTGCGCAGCGTCAAGCATTTGCCCGCCGATGAATTTAGCGTGCTGGGTACGGAAAATGCTGCCGCGTTGAGCCTGTCTACCGAGATCGCGTTTCCGAACAGGGTGGTCGTGCGTGATCAGCAGGGTACCTTCTTGAAGATTTTCGTCTTCACACACAGCGACTGCTGGGTGCTGAATAGTGTTGAAGACTGGACGCTCGAAGCGGTGATGGATGACGTGGCTCGAACAGATCGCCCTTCACCCGGTGAGCGCGAGTTGAAAAAAGGCGTGATGTTCGATCGGCTGGTCAACAAGGCATCTGGTGAATCCGGTGTCTCTTTGTACGCGGCAGCGCTGGACAGCTATGTGGACGGTGCCCGCAAAGGTTCGGCCCAGGCGGCAGTGGCGGCCGCGGGAATCAGTCTTTCCGGGCAGGCACCGCGATTGCCGAATGAACAGATTCTGGCGCTCATGAATCAGGCATTTCAGAGTAATCCCGACGATGGCGTGTTCCTCTCCTTGTTTTACTGCGATGAGGGTGAGTACGACGATCACAAGGCCTGCATCGATCCGCAAAAATCGATGGCCACATTGGAAAGCGCCGCGCTACGAGGCTCTAGCCACGCACTCCTGCGATTGGGTGACGTCTACGAAACCGGCACTGTCGTCGCTGCTGATCTGCCCCGTGCAATGGCCTGTTATCGTGAGGCCAGCAAGACCGAGCTTAAGTCGGGCCCTGCTGCGGTCGAGCGTTTGTTGGCCCGAGGCGTCATCGCGGACAGCTCCATTCAATGCATTGGTGCGAGTCATACACAGTGAATGGAAATGTGTACAAGGACATTCAACTGAGCGTGCCCCAATCTTGTTTCAACTGGGTGTTCGCGTTCTGCACGGTATTTCTATCACCGACAGTATTTGCTCAAGAATCCACCTGCGAGTTTCATGACGTCCAGTCAACCCTTGAGGTGGTCAGTTGCCTCAACGAGGGCACCGTGGAAGTCTTGAAGCTGTCGCCGCGCAATCATCCAGCTAATGAGAGTGATATAGACCGCCTCTCTACGTTTATCGTGCGGGGTAATGACCTCAACGAGGTCAAGAAAACGGTGGGGATGAGTGCTTTGTCGTCGCCCTACAACTTGCTCGTCAAGTTGCCGAATGCTGAGGGAATCATGCATTTCGATCAGTTGCCCGAATCAGCCACTAAAAAACTGGCGATGCCAGGCTGGGTACTGATGGATGCGCGGGATGTCGTGTATGAACGACAGGGTGGCGGGGAAGGTTTTGGACTTGTATGCAGCACCTATGAAAAAGCGACCAGCTCTGAATATTTAGTCGTCACCCAATGTAATAGCTTTTACGAAGAAGATATTGCCAGGTTGAAGAGTTTATTCGGCGTGATCGACGCTCACTCCGCGCAATAGCGATCACTGAACGGGACTAAACGTTTTGTCTTCGCGCGACTGACAACCCCCATTTTCCTTTAAACTCCCCGCCCTCAAGGAACGCGCTCAGGACACGGAATGCCAGCCCCCTCTTTCTCTCTTCGCCCCGCGATGGTGCTTTGGCTGTATGCCGCGGCGATCGTGCATGTGCTCGCCGGTCTCACGCTGACCTGGGCCGGTCATTCCGGATTACTCGACGGCTATTTGCACACCCTCGAACTCGCATTCTGGGGCGCCGATGCGGTCCCTGCCGCCGGTCACGAGCAGCAGGTGTGGTGGCTCGCACTGTTCGGCGCGACGTTGCAAAGTTATTCGCTGTACATGCTCGCGCTGGTGCATTTGGGCAATCGCCTGAAATCACCGAGCGTGTGGGGCTGGCTGATGGCGGGCGTGCTGTTATGGGCGCCGCAGGACATATGGCTTTCAGCGCAAAAACAGGTCTGGTCGCACTTGTGGCTCGACGGTTTCGCGCTGCTGGTGCTGTTGCCGCCGCTGATCTGGTTGCTGCGCCATGATCGTCGGAAATCCCCGCCGGAAAGAACCGCGAGCAAGTCCAACCCCTTTGTCGGCGGTGCCTACAAGCGCGTGCTGATCACCGGGGGCACCGGGTTTATCGGTGAAGCCGTGGTCAATCAGTTACTCGACGCCGGCCACACGGTCAGCGTGTTGGCGCGGGATCCTTTGAAAGCGGCGAACCTGTTCGACGGTCGCGTCCGCTGTGTGCGTTTGTTGAGCGAACTCGGCCGCGACGAACCCTTCGACGTGGTGATCAACCTCGCCGGCGCACCGGTCGCCGGGCCTCGCTGGAGCCCCAAACGGCAGGCGCAACTACTCGCCAGTCGGGTCGATACCACCGAAGCCTTGATGACCTGGCTGAAGCACACGAGCCATAAACCCGCGCTGTGGATTCAGGCCTCGGCCCTCGGTTTTTACGGCGTGCGCGATGCCAGCGAAAGCCTCGATGAACAGGCCAGCAAGGGCGACGGTTTCATGGCCGAACTCTGTGCGCGTTGGGAGGCTTCGGCGCAGCCCGCGACGCAGTTTGGCGTGCGTAAGGTCGTGCTGCGCCTCGGCGTGGTGTTTGGGCCGGGCGGTGCGCTGTTGCCGTTGCTGATCCCGTTCCGTCTGGGTTTCGGCGGGCGCATGGGCGACGGTCAGCAGATCATGAGCTGGGTGCATCGCGACGATGTGATTCAGGTGATCGCTCGATCCTTCCACGATGAAAATTTGCGCGGCACCTACAACATGGTCGCGCCCGAAACCGTCAGTCAGGCAGCGTTCGCCGAGAACGTCGGCAAGGTCCTCAGTCGTCCGGTGTGGTTCCACATTCCAGCAGCGCCCGTGCGTGCGTTGGCCGGGGAAATGGCTCAGCTGTTTTTCGACGGTCAGCGTGTGGTGCCGCGGCGTTTGAGCGAGGCGGGCTACACGTTCCGCTATCCGACCCTCGACGCCGCGCTGCGCGATCTGGCCTGAGGATCGCCCATGAGCAAGCCTTTGATGTACCTGCTGGCCGGCAACGGCAGCGCCGCCGATTGGTGGGATGACGCGCTGCCGCATTTTCAGCGTTACGACGTGGTGCCGCTGGAGCTGCCGGGCTTCGGCGCCAACCCGCAGGCGCCCTGCGAGGATCTGGCGGCTTACGCCCAGACCTTGTTGGCGATGACGCAAAAGGGCGGCGCGATCATGGCCGTCGGAGTCAACGCGTTGCTGGTGCTGCATGCGCTGCAACGTCGGCCCGGGCACTTTGCTCGCAGTGTGTTGCTGGCGCCGGTGGGCGCCTTTTTGTGGCAACGCCGATTGCCGGCGCTGATGTCACCGCTGCCGATCCGCAAGTCCATTCATTGGCTGCTTTCGAACAAACCCACGCTGTTCGCGCGCAAGTTCTCCAACCAGACCTGGACGCCCGCGCAATATCAGCGCATGGGCGCCGGTTATGCGCGCTGTCGTGCGTTTGTGCCGCACTGGGATCTGATCCGTGCCGACACTGCGCTGCCATTGCTGGAGTGGATCACCGACCCGGTCGAGCTGGTCTGGGGCGATCAGGACAAGGTGCTCGGCATCGAACAAGCGGCGGCATGGTCGGCGATTCTTGCGCGCGCAGACCTGACCATCAGCCTCAAACCCGGTTGGGGTCATTACCCGTGGATCGACGCGCCCGCGCAGTTTGCGCAGTGGCTGGAGTCGGGCGAGCGCGGGTTCGTCGCGCACACCAAGGGCGGGCGTTTGCGTCTGGCGGAACTGGCCCGGCAACCGGTGCCGGCGGCGCTGACTCTCAACGATTGCAACGATCCGCGGCTGCCGGCCTTCCTCGCCAGCCAACCACAGGCGACCTGGGCGGTGCGTTCCTCCAGTTATGGCGAAGATCAGGCCGACTCGGCGAATGCGGGTTTGAGCACGACCTATCTGCGCGAGACGGCCGCCAACGTGCCGGCGCGCATTGCCGAGCTGACTGTCGAAGGTGTCGAGGAAGTGGTGGTGCAGCGCTTCATCACGCCACAGGTATCGGGCATTGCGTTTGTGCGTCATCTGTCGGTGGAGCTTGAGTGGGTTGAAGGTCATCTGGAGTCCCTTGCCGACGGTCAGATCAGCCCGGAACGGGCGACGCTTTCGCGGCTCGGCGAAGCCTGGCGCAGTGGCACGTTCACGGCCGCCCACGGTTTGACCGAAGACGTGCTGTGGCGCTTTCTCCAGGATGTCTTGCGGGTGTTTCACTATGTGCCGGGCGATGTCGAATGGGCCTGGGACGGTACGCAACTGTGGCTGCTGCAATATCGGCCGATCAGCGACTACGGCTGGCGCCGCCACCTGACGGCCGCCAACATCGCCGAGATCCTGCCACCACAACCCAGCGTGCTGGTGGAGTACGCCCAGCGCCGGGCCGCTGCGAGCATTCCGGCGATCATGGCCCGTTGGGATGCGCGGGTGTTGCAGGACAACGAGCCGTTCACGGCTGTATTTGTCGGCGCGTCCTACATCAACAATGACCTGTTTCTCGCACGGTTGGCCGACTGGGGTATCAGCGCCAGCAACTATGCCGGTGAAGTCGGCGGCGCGACCCCGCATCTGCCGTGGCGACCGCTGCGGATGTTGCGTTCGCTGCCATTGTTTCTGCGCATGCAACGTATCGCTCGCGGACATTTGCTGAGCCTTGAGCACGGCTTGCAGCGCTTCGACCGGGAGCTGACCGACCTCGTTGCCCAGAGTGCTGACGGTCAGCAACTGGCCGACTGGTTCACCCGGTTCTATGTGTTCGTGGTGCAGGGCAATCTGTGCATCGCCACGGCGCTGGCCAGCAGCGGCGGGGACTGGCTGGGCCGACCACCCACTGCTTACGACAACCTGGAAAACAGCCCCCATCGACTGCCGTGGGAGACCGATCCGGCCACACCTCGACCCACGTCGAGCGCGTTGCCACTACAGGCGTTCCCGCAATGGTCAGGCCTGATCCGCCTCGCCCATTCAATCGGCCTGCCGGGCCTGCGTGGTTACTACCTGCAAGTGCGCGAGTGGTATCGCGACAACCTGATGCGCATCTTCTTCCGCCTGCATCACGCCATGCCTCTGGCGGATCGCGAACACTGGTTTGCGCCGCACCCGGACATCCGCACGCGCGACGGCAGCTTCTGGCAGGACGGTCGCGAAGGTGCCGAACAGGCCACCGGATTCATGATTTACCCGGGGCAGGTGCGGGGCATTCTTGGCGAAGACATCTTGCTGGAAGACACCCTCGATCCCGGGCGTCACGCGCACTATCAGGCAGCGCGGGCGGTGATTGCGCGGATGGGCGGGCGGTTGTCGCATGGTTCGACGTTATTGCGGGAATTGCGCAAGCCCTCGGCGGTGATGCCGCAGGTTGATCTGGCGTGGATCGGGTGTGAAGTGTTGTATCGGGATGGTGAACTGGAATTGATGAATTCGAAGGGTGTGAAGTGAGCGCTCGATACTTCCATGGGTGGATGTCTGTTTTGCTCGTGCTTGGTCAAATGGGCCAGGTCGTTGCCGCCGATGCTGTGATAGTCGGCAATTCAATGGGTCAGTCACAGGTCCTTCACGGCCCGGCGGCGGCAGTTGTAGACATGGGGTCATGTCGGTTTTCCATGCCGCTGCTGCAAGACCAATGGTTGACGTTCGATGATTTCTATCCGGTCTTTGTGGCAGCCAAACAGTTGCCCCAATCGTCCAGCGCGCCTCGCTTGTGGCAAGCGCCAACGTCGAGTGGCTCCGAGTGGTACTTCGAGAAACCCTCTAACCTGCGCCAGCCGTGGTTTGGTTTGATGTGTGAAAGTACGGAGTTCTTTTCCCGCCTCACCGCCTGGAAACCACCGGAAGACGATGCGTTTGCGGTGCAAGTCCTGCGTGATGACAACGACCGAAGGTGCCCGGCGACCCTCACTGATCACGGTTGGGTACCCAACGAGTTGGCGGGTCGTGCGAACACCTACACCTTTGAGCAATGGGGTGGGGAGGCGTCTTCCGGGTTCATCTTCGGCTTCCACGACAAGCCACGACGGCACATTACCCGCGTCGCTTTTTGCCTGCTGCGGGGTAAAGACGTTCTGATCGGCTCGGCGGAGTCAGGCTCGGCCACACCGCTGGTGATCAGCGCCGAAGGATTTGAAGAAATCAAAACAGCGGTGCGCAGCATGGCTTTTGAGTAAGTCTGCAAAGACCGAACGGAGTTAGCGCGTGAAATGTTGCTGGCGAACGGCGCTACGGCGAGCGCGCCCTTTGCTGCGAATGGAAAAACACTCCCGCTGAATTGAGACGGGTTAGTTCAAAGGAAATGAAGTGAAAAGACTGCTGTTGTTATGTATGAGCTGGTTGCCGATGGCAGGGATGGCGTCGGATTTCTGCAACGAGGAAAGCGATACCAAGACTTTTCTTACGCAATGGAAAGACAGTGGGGAAAGTGTCGAAGACATACATTCTGGCTTCTACGATGGCGAATTTTCTCTAGAGCGTGGCAAGGTGGTGTACCAAGGTGATCTCAATGGCGATGGCCGAGACGATTTCATCTTCCTCTCCTATTCAAGTCACGGCTCGGCCGGCGACATGACGTACGCCTTCCTGATCCAATGCCGTGGTTACTTGAAGCATACCGGCGGTGATTACTTTGCCGGGATCAAGGTACTGGATGGTCCGCCGAAGAACGGCGGCGACGTCAAAGACATCGAGATCTATTCCTACATCAGGGATAAACGCGGGCAGATTCGCTACAAAAATAACGTAGCCATGACCCGGCCACATCTGTGGCAATTCAACCCGCAGACACAGCGTTATGAAGGTCAGTCCGAGTAGGTTCCAATTACGGAGTTACAGCGTGAAAGGATGTTCAGTTCTACTCGGTAGTCTCTTGGTCATTGCCACGTCCGTGGCTTACGCCGCCAACCCGGCTTTCAAGGATTACACCGTCTCCCCAGTGTTCGCCGGCACTAATCATGAGCCTGTGCCGCAAGAACACAGCAACTCGATGATGGATAAGGCTCGTGCGCAGGCACTCAAAGGCAAGGTCAACTTTGCCGGCCACTACATCCTGCACCGAGTCGGTTGTGGTGGCAGTGCCATTTGCGGCGAAGTACTGGATGCGCGTACGGGGGAGGTTGTCGGCGGACTGCCGAATGCATACGACGGCAATACCTTCAGCCTGTCGAACCGGCCTGACAGTCGTCTGCTCATTGTTTCCGGCATTGCGGCCGATACCGAAGAGGACGCGCAGGGTAATGAGCTGGAAAGCCGCTACAGAACCCGCTACTTCGAGTTTGTGAACAACGAGTTCCGGCTGCTGACGTTCAAGGATTTGTGATCGCCGTTGTTTGATTAAGGATGATTGGATGAACCGCTTTTCCATTCGGCCCATGCTGAGTGCACTTCTACTGTTGCCCCTCACCTACGCCATTCCGGCAACTGCCGAAGCCGTGAGTTGCTACGGCTATCTCACCGAAATGGTCAGGAGCAGCAACTTCCCGTTCCGCTATGTCGGCAAGGACAAGGTCAACCTGCTGATTGACGATGACGACGGTGAAACCGTGCGAGCCCAGTTGCTCTTTGATACGGACGGCACCGGCACCATCGGCTGGATCAAATACACCCCGGCCACTCGAGTGTTGCTCAATACCTCGGCTGAACTGGAAGAGCCGGTGGAACTGTCATTCGATGCCAAATTCGCCGATGGCTACGCAAAGTGTCTGGCTGGACAACAGGCCGGTTAACGGCAAAAGGGAATTTTCCATGAGTCAGCATCTTCTCGCGGGCAGCCTTAAGTGGGTATCGATGATCGGCTGTCTGTTCGGAGCTATGAGCGCCTATGCCGAAGACCCGCCAATAGTCGGCGTCAACGGGAACACGGTGTCATTTCGGGCTACAGAATGGGCGATGCCCGGTGTGGATTCGGCGACTGCATGGTTCACCGCCAATGGCAAAACCTTTCCGCTCTTTGGCGCCGATATTGGCGCCGATGGGCACTCCAATATGCTCAGTCCTGACAAGAAAACCTTGCTGCTCGACCCGGTGATCTTCGGCATGTTGTCGGACGAAAACGGTGAAGAGAAGCTAGTGTCGCAACAGCATTGCACGGTGATCTCCATGGAGACCGGTTGTGTGCTGGCTGATCGTTCGGCCACTTTTTGTGTCGGCCAGTGGAAGGGCAATCAGTGGGTTACCGGCGACGGCGATGTGCTCACTCCCGCCCTGGAGACGAGGTCTCCAAAGGACTTGCTGAAACATGTCTCAAGTAACGAACCGGCGCAGTCCCGTGCAGAGTCCATCGAATGGGGTCTGGTCTTTTTAAGTCCAGAGTCTTACATGGCGTGTCACCCCCCGGCGCAAAATGTTCAGGCCTATAACGACCTTGGCTTTTACTTGGCCGAGGGCGGCAAAGATGAGCTTGCACTGAAGTTCTATCGCGGAGTTGAGGCCGTCGGTAAACGCACAGTGCTGATGTTGAACATCGCCGACTCACTCTGGCGCCTTGATCGCAAAGACGAAGCGCAGCGTTATTACAGCCAGTACCGCGACGCGATGAGCGCCGACGGCAAGGCGCAGAAAATACCTCAACGCGTAGTTGAGCGATCCGTCATTCAGGGAATGAAACATTGAACATGTTTGTGCGCTTTATCGCGTTGTCCTTAGGCCTGCTGTCCGCTTCAATCGCGCTCGCTGAGGACAACTGCAAAGTCATCACGGTGAGCTGGCAATACGACCAATGCGTGGAAGCCGACCGCAAGAGTGCCGATGCAAAACTCAATGCCAGCTACAAACTATTGATGACTCGATTCGAGTCTCAATGGAAGCGTCAGCCTGAACAAGCGAAGGCTTACATGGCCATGGCCAGAGACTCGCAACGCGCGTGGATCAAGTTGCGCGACACCATATGCCCTCTCGAAGCCATAGAGACTGAAACCGGATCCAAGGCATATGCCACGCTGACCAATAACTGCATCGCCAGAATGAGTCTGGAGCGAGCCGCTTATCTGGACACTGTCGCGCCGGATGATCCGAGTGAAGTGGTCGATGTCGCCAAGGTTTCCAACTCTGCCTCTCAACGCTTTGGTGGTGTTGTTGCTCGTTATGTCACCACGTTTGGTAGTCCGTGCCTCGATGTGCAAATTCTTGCGCCGGACGGCAATTGGAGGGTGTTGTCGTCCAGGCGCTTTTGCAGTTTTGACGGCAAGTCGTTCAGGTCGGGTTATAGCTATGCCGGGTTTGAGGATCACGTATTTGCGGACGACGGTTTGCATGTGACGCTTAGCTTGTTTGAGCTTCGTGGGGGCGCAGACACGCGCCTCGCCTGTGTGATTCCGATTCAGAACGAGCAGATCAAAGAGCTGAAATGTGGCGCACCTGAGTCATCGTGAAACCAAAAGCGTAAATATTTAAAAGATTGATCAGCAGGGAAGTGATCGGAATTGAACAGGCTCTTAAGTTGTTTTGGTGTGCTCGGGCTCATCGTCGGCTTGTCGACTCAGCCGGCATCGGCAAGTGACCTACAAACCATCGGAGAACTGCATCCCCCGGTGGTTGCTTCGTTGGGTGATCAAAAGATCACGGTGTTCTTTTTGAAGAACAACCTTAAGGATCAGGTTAGAGACGTGCATGTGCCTGATGCCGAGATTTTCTACGCGCCCACGAATGCGGTGAAACCTTCGCTGAATTATGTGTGGAAGGTTGAAGGCGAACAGATTGCCTCGGTGTTCTTCTTCGAGCGCAAATTCCCTGAGCGAGCGGGGAAGTCCATGTTTGTCCTGACAAAACACAAAGTTCTGCACGAGCCTTTCGAAGGAGATTCCTATTCGGTGCTGGAACTGCCGCTCTTCAAGGACGGCGACCACTTGGCTTTGCAGTTCTTTCGGGGTGACCCGCCAGACCCTGAGTTGCAGAACTGCCTTGACGGTATAAATCGGGAAGATGGCTTAGAAGTCGTGTGTGCTTACAAGGATGCGGCGAGCATCAAGAAGTACTTGGCGGACCTGGATGGAAGGATGATTTCGGATTCGAAACTGGATCAGGGCAACCGTCAGAAGCCACTCAAAACCGAGGGTGACAAGGCCAGTGCCGCTTGCCCCTCACCCGACTTTTCTACATTTCTCTCAGCCTTCTCTGAACGCGCGGACGTGCAGAAAGCCTTCGTCCAGCAGCCGCTGAAAATGGTCACGACTGTGGCCGGTGATCCCGAGCCCGAGATGCAAAAAAGCAGCCTCAGCGGTGATCAGCTCAAGTTCCCGATCATGCCGGATCTGGCGAAGCGAGAGGCTCAGGGCCTGACGTTGACTGTCAAGGAAGAGCAGGGTGATCACGCCGTCGCCATCCTGCAGAAACCGGATACCGATTATGTCTTCGAGTATCGGTTTGTTCGAGGGGCGTGCTGGGTGCTTGAAGAGGTTTTGGACTTTTCGCTCTAGCGCTTCGTAATCATCTGAACGGTTGCCATGCAGTTTTGTGGTTATCACCTACCGCTTAAGGAACGACCAGTTTGAAGTATTTGTCTGTGCTGCCTTTGGTTGCGCTATTGCTCTGTCCTTTAGCTGCCTATGGGGAACTCACAACCGAGGTTCGCTGTTTTCGTTCGTCGGAAGGTAAGAACATCAATTTTGAGTTCAGGACGTATCACGACTCCGTGTCCACATGGGGCGGGGTGGGTGTCCGGTATAGGCAGTCCAAGCGATTTATTACGCTTGTGCATCGGAACACCGAGCAAGAAATCCTGGCAGAGGATCGACCGTATGAGTTCACGACGACTTGGGTGGAGGTCTCCGAAGGTGCTCTGACAGGTGAATATGAGATGGTCAGTCAGGGTGCCCGTGTCTACAGCATGGTCTACACGAACTACAAGTCTGGGAAGAAGTACTCATTCGAGGAAGATTTCGGGATAGATTTTTCACCTGAGACGGGTTGCCAGTGGTGATCCCGAAATTATGAGAAAAGGGGACTTAAAGTCCCCTTTTTTCCGCCCGCAATTCAGTTACGGTTTGGCCTGATACTCCCGAAACTCAATGTGATCGAGCGTGCCTTCCACCATCAACCGCACGCCGTCCGCCATTCTGCTCAGGCCCAGTGCCATCGAGCGGCGGGGGCCGTCGAGGTCGTCGGCCAGGTTGGCGGCGATGGCGCTGATGGACAGCAGGTCTTCGGAGGCGTTGGCCATGAGGGCTTCGGCGTCGGCGTTGGGGCAGAGGGCGAACAGGCCGCCCAGGCGTTTGGGGCGTGAGGCTCTGGGTTTGAAGTGGTGGTCGAGGGCGCGTTCGGCGGCTTCGTGGAGTTTCTTTGAATCGAGGGATTCGTAGGGAGAGGTTTCCGGGTTTTCTGGAATTTCGGGGGGATTCGGTGTTGGTTTGATCATTGCGCAGCTTCCTGGAATTGTGAGGCCGACACCCATTCGCTTTGCACTTCGAAATAGGTGGCAGCTGTGCGTTGGTGTGCAAGACCGGTCCAGGTGCCCGGCAGACCCGAAGGTCTCCGACGCACAGCCGCCATAACGATCCGCGAGCATAGGAAAAGGCTCGGCGAAATGCCATTGCGATTGTGCACCTGAACCGGACTTGCACGTCCGAGTCACCGATTTTGCGGCGACACACAGAGGCTATCGACGATGGTCCAGCCTGCCTAGTTCATGGACAGCACCGCAGTTTGAAGGACATTTCCCAAGGAATTGCGGGTTAGAGGAACAAGAAACCACAGCCTTCGGCAGCTCCTACAGGAATGTGTTTCTTCAGGTGTAGGACGGGGGGATGGTGTGACGCGGAGCGTCACGGGAGGCATTCCTACGCAGAGCGTGGGAACGATCAAGTCCTGAGAGTGAAGTCGTGACTTGGCAGTCATCTTTCAGGAAAAGCCATGCATCGTCTTCTATCAATCCAAGATAGTGGCGAATCCGTCCGAATCCCTTACACTCCCCCAGCCGTTCATTTTCCTTTTGAGGCTGTGCGCATGAAATTTCGTTTTCTACTGTGGATACTGGGTCTGTTGATGGGTAAGGCCAGTCGGACAAATCCTGCGTTCCAGCAGCAGTTGGGTGACAAGGATCTGGTGTTTCAGCTACAGACTCTGGACGGGAAAGTGGCGCGGCATTTCGTGGTGAAGGACCAGCGCATTACCAGCAAGTCCGGGGTGGTGGCGGAGCCGGCGTTTGCGATTGCCTTTAAAGACGCGGCGTTCGGGTTTGCCACGATGCAGGCGAAGAACAAGCAGCTGGCGTTCATGCAGGGGATTCAGGACAAGTCGATCCAGCTCAAGGGCAATCCGGCGCTGGTGATGTGGTTTCAGGGGTTGATGAAGTATTTGAAGCCGAGGAAGGCCAAGCCGAAGGCTTGAGTCCGGTGTGAACGATCAACAAAAAAGGCCCCACACTCGTGTGAGTGTGGGGCCTTTTTTATGGGCGCAAATCAGGCCTGGCTGAACTGCGAAGCCAGTTCACGCAGCAGCACTTCAGCCTCAAGCACTTTGCTGACCACATCATTGGCCTTGTCACGAGTCAAACCAACACGCTCCAGCAACGCATCCGGAATGTCTTCATCCGGCCCGGAGCCGATCCCGCGACCACGCAGCAGGCGCACGGCCAGGCAGACGAGGTTCGGGTATTCGGCGTAGGCGCCGTCGTAGTTCGGGTCGTGCTGGAAGCGCAGGGCGGTGGCCAGTTCGTCCGGCATGTCCCAGTAGCGCATCAGCCAGGAGCCGATCTGTTCGCGGCTGATGCCCAGCAGGTGTTGCTCGACATAGCTGTGGCACAGGTGCGGGTTGACCTCCAGGTGGCGGCAGATCAGCGAGAAGTGCGGCGGGAACACGTGGGCCAGCAGCAGGTAGCCGAAGTTGTGCAGCAAACCAGCGAGGTAGGTCAGGCCGGCTTCCGGGCGCTGGGCGCGCGGCATGGCGCGGGTCAGGCCTTCGATGACGGCGGCGGTGTAGATCGACTGCTGCCAGTACGGCGTGGTGTGTTGCGGGTGATCCTTGGGCAGGCTCAGGGTCTTGCCGAGGGCCAGGCCCAGCGCCAGGTTGATCACCAGATCGAAGCCCAGCACGCGGACGATCGCGTCTTCCACCGAACGGATCTTGCCCGGCGAGGCGTAGTACGGTGACGCCGCCCAGCTCACCACTTGTGCGGCCAGCGCCGGGTCGGTTTCGACCACGCCGGTGATGTCGTCGATGGTGGCGTTCGGGTCGACGCGCAGCTTGATGATTTTTTGTGCGGTTTCGGCCAGCGGCGGAATCTCGATGGTCGCTTCCAGTCGCTGCTGGATGCGCCGCGCGGTGAACGCCTGCACGGCCTGGGTGATTTCCTCGCGGTCATCGTCCGGGCGGTCGAGGTTCGGGCGGATGCTGCTCAGGGCTTCGCCGAAGTTGGCGGCGCTGGCCTTGGTCAGCATGGTCTTGAAGTCTTCGCTGGCGATTTCCAGCAGCAGGCCCGGCTCGCCGGAGTTGATCAGCAGCTTCGGCTCGCGCAGCAGGCTTTCTTCGTAGAGGCACGGCGAGCTGGTCAGCGCCGGCAGGCCCGGCAGCAGGCTCAGGCTGTGTTTGCCGAGCATCTTTTCCAGGCGCTCGGTGGACACGGCGGTCAGGCGACGGCCCGTCAGCTCGGCGAGGCGGTTGAGATCCAGCAACTGGCTCTGTGGAAACAGCACCATCAGCGCGCCGACCGCGTCGTCCAGCAACACGGCCTGCACTTTGCGCGAGGCGTTGAGGCCGTGGTGGTCGAGCACTTCTTCGTAGGCGACGCCCAGCTTGTTGAGCAGCAGCCGAATAACAGACGGAGCGTGCGGGGATTCGGGGGCGAGAGCAGCTTCGGTCATGGTCTGTATCCGTTTTTGAAACAATTGCTGGAGTATAACCAGCTTGGTTGGAACGAGCTTTGAGAAACTGCGACGGTGCTCACACTTGGCCGTATTGCTGCCCGTGTCGCAGCCAGCGGTCGAGCAACGGGCTGACGTGGGTCGGCCAGCGTTCGAGCAAGGCCTGGGCGGCATCGCGCACGGCGGGCAACAGATCGGCGTCGCGCATCAGGTCGGCGACCTTGAATTGCAGCAGGCCGGTCTGGCGGGTGCCGAGCATTTCGCCGGGGCCGCGCAGTTCGAGGTCTTTTTCGGCGATGACGAAACCGTCGTTGGTCTCGCGCATGATGCCCAGACGCTGGCGGCCGATCTGTGACAGCGGCGGATGGTAGAGCAGCACGCAATGGCTGACCGCGCTGCCCCGGCCGACGCGGCCGCGCAACTGGTGCAGTTGCGCCAGGCCGAGGCGTTCCGGGTTTTCGATGATCATCAGGCTGGCGTTGGGCACGTCCACGCCGACTTCGATCACGGTGGTGGCAACCAGCAGTTGCAGGTTGCCGGCCTTGAATTCGGCCATGACGGCGGCTTTCTCGGCGGGCTTCATGCGGCCGTGGATCAGCCCGACCTTTAACTCGCCGAGGGCGGCGGTCAGGTCTTCAAAAGTGGTTTCGGCGGCCTGGCAGGTCAGCTCTTCGGACTCTTCGATCAGCGTGCACACCCAATAGGCCTGACGGCCCTCGGCGCAGGCGCTGCGCACCCGCTCGATGACTTCGACGCGGCGGGTGTCGGTGACCAGCACGGTGTTGACCGGGGTTCGGCCGGGCGGCAGTTCGTCGAGGATCGAGGTGTCGAGGTCGGCGTAAGCGCTCATCGCCAGCGTCCGCGGAATCGGCGTGGCGGTCATGATCAATTGGTGCGGACACATGCGCCCACCGACACCTTTCTGCCGCAGCGCCAGACGCTGTTGCACGCCGAAGCGGTGTTGTTCGTCGATGATCACCAGCGCGAGGTTCTTGAACTGCACTTCGTCCTGGAACAGCGCGTGGGTGCCGACCACCATCGGCGTGCCGCTGGCGATCTGCTCCAGCGCGGCGACGCGGTTCTTGCCCTTGAGCTTGCCGGCCAGCCATGCCACCTCGATGCCCAGCGGTTCGAGCCAGCGCTTGAAGGTGATGAAGTGCTGCTCGGCGAGGATCTCGGTCGGCGCCATCAGTGCGACCTGATAACCCGCTTCCAGTGCTTGCAGTGCGGCAAGGGCGGCGACCACGGTTTTGCCCGCGCCAACGTCGCCCTGAATCAGCCGCAGCATCGGTTCGTGCTGGCTGAGGTCGTAGGCGATTTCGTTGCCGACTCGTTGCTGAGCGCCGGTCGGGTTGAAGCCGAGGTTGGCCAGGTATTTCGCCGGCAGCTTGGTGGCTTTCGGCATGGCCGGTGCGCGCAGCGAGCGCATGCTTTCGCGCAGGCGCTGCTGCGATAGCTGGTGAGTCAGCAGTTCTTCGAAAGCCAGACGATGCTGGGCCCAGTGATGGCCGAGGGCGAGTTCGTCGACGTCGGCATCGGCGGGCGGGTTGTGCAGGTAGCGGATCGCGTCGGCCAGCGGCGCCAGTTGATAGTCGCGGGCCAGTTCGGTCGGCAGCCAGTCGGGCAGGGTGGCCGGTTTCAGCAGGGTCAGGGTCTGCATGCACAACTGACGCAGGCGCGCCTGGGTCAGGCCTTCGGTCAGCGGGTAGACCGGGGTCAGGGTTTCATCCACCGGCGGCGGCTCGTCGCCGTTGATGGCGCGGTATTCCGGGTGGTAGATCTCAAGGCCTGACGCGCCGGGCCGGGCCTCGCCGTAGCAGCGAATCCGCGTGCCGCGCTTGAGGCCTTCTTTCTGCGCGTTGCTGAAGTGATAGAAGCGCAGGCTCAAGCCGCCGGTGCCGTCCTGCAAACGCACGACAAGGCTGCGGCGCCGGCCCATGACCACATCGGCGCCGCTGACGGTGCCTTCGACCACGGCGTCCTGACCCGGCCGTAACGCGCCGATCGGCACCACGCGGGTGCGATCCTGATAACGCAGCGGCAGGTGGAACAGCACGTCCTGGAGGTTCTCCAGGCCGACCTTGGCCAGTTTCTCGGCCATGGCTTCACCGACACCCTTGAGTGCGGTGACCGACACCTGCGACAGCTCAGTCATGACGCTGGCTTAACCGGCCGTAACCGGCGCGGCAGGTTTGGCGACCGAGCACAGGCGAATGGAGTCGGCGAGGATCTCGATGGCTTTCGGCCGCGGGAAGCTCGCGCGCCAGGCGATGGCCACGGTGCGGAACGGCACCGGTGCCGACAGCGGGCGCACTTCGATCACGCCCGGGGCGTAGTGATGGCTGTCCACCGCCGACAGCGGCAGGATCGAGATGCCCAGGCCGGACGCGACCATGTGGCGAATGGTTTCCAGCGAGCTGGATTCGACCGTGGTGTGCTTGGCGCCGTCGTTGCCCTTGGTCAGGGTCGGGCAGGCTTCCAGCACCTGATCGCGGAAGCAGTGGCCTTCGCCGAGCAGCAGCAGGCTCTTGTCGTTGAGCAGCGCGGCGTCGATGGATTCTTTCTGGGTCCACGGGTGCTGGGCCGGCATCAGGACGTAGAACGGCTCGTCGTAGAGCGGCAGGGTCAGCACGTCGGCTTCGTTGAACGGCAGGGCGATGATGATCGCGTCCAGCTCGCCGTTGCGCAGTTTGTCGCGCAATACGTGGGTGAAGTTTTCTTCGATGTACAACGGCATCTGCGGGGCGACCCGGTGCAGTTGCGGAATCAGGTGCGGGAACAGGTACGGGCCGACGGTGTAGATTGCGCCGACTTTCAGCGGGGCGGTCAGCTGGTTCTTGCCGGCCTGGGCCAGTTCGCGGATGCCCTGGGCCTGCTCCAGCACTTTCTGCGCCTGGGCGACGATGCCTTCGCCGACCGGGGTCAGGCGCACGGCGCTTTTGCTGCGCTCGAAAATCAGCACACCGAGTTCGTCTTCAAGCTTTTTCACGCCCACCGACAAGGTCGGCTGGCTGACGTGGCAACGCTCGGCCGCGTGGCCGAAATGCTGCTCTTGGGCGAGGGTAACGATGTAGCGTAATTCTGTGAGAGTCATAGCAAGCGTCCATGAAGATGCGGGCCAAGCATACCGGCTGCAATCGATAGACGCACGTTATCAGACTGAGTGATGAATGCGACACCGGGCAATGCCGGTTTGCCGTTGGCAGATATGAGAAAGGCACCTTTCGGTGCCTTTCTGGCTGGATTTTTCCGGTTGCCATAGAACCCTGTGGGAGCGAGCTTGCTCGCGAAAGCGGCGTATCAGCCGAAGCAGCACTGGCTGACAAGGCCCCATCGCGAGCAAGCTCGCTCCCACAGGTTTTGCGGTTTTCTTAGCGGCGGCGTTCCAGCGAGTAAACAAACGGCGCAACAATTTCGATCGAGCCATTGGTCAACATGTCGGCCGGTGGCTTGGGCAGCGGTTGGGCGCGGCGGATCATGTCCAGGGTGGCCCGGTCCAGATCGGCGTTGCCGGAGCGGCCCACCAGTTCGAACGACAATACGTTGCCTTCGCCATCGACCACGAAACGCAGCCGGTTCAAGCCTTCCTTGCCCCGTGCCTGTGCGCTTGCCGGGTACTTCTTGTACTTCTGCAAATGCGCGAGCAGGGTGCCTTGCCAACTGGCCTTGGCCGCCAGTTGTGCTGGCGACGGGCCCGGTGCCGGCTGGGCGGATTTCTCCGTCGGCGCCTGGGTCTGCTGAGGTTCCGCCGGTTTTTCCTCGGAAGGTTTTTCCTTCACCGGCTCCGGTTTCTTCTCAACCGGTTTTGGCGGTTGCGGCTTTGGCTTGGGTTTTGGCTTCGGCTTGGGTACGGCAATCTCTGCCTTGGGGGCTTCGGCCAGTTTCGGGATCGGCAGTTCTTCGACCGGAGCCGGTGGCTGCGGTGGTGTGACGACTTTCGGCGGTGCAGGCGGTGGCGGGGCCGGAACCGGTGCCAGCTCGACCATCATTGCCTGCGGCGGCAGTTCGATGGGCGGGCGGGCGGTCCAGTTCAGCGCCAGCGCGATGGCCAGCGCATGAACGCCCAGCACCACGGCCAGGCTACCGCTGTAACGCGTCAGCTTATGGCGCGTCGTGATCATTTCTTGACTGCGCTCTCGAGGCCGACCAGACCAACCTTCAGGTAACCGGCGCTGCGCAGCTTGTCCATCACGCTCATCAGGTCGCCGTAATCCACGCCTTTGTCGGCCTGGAAGAAGATGGTGGTGTCTTTCTTGCCATGGGTCCTGGCGTCGAGCACGGCGCCGAGGGTTTCGGCTTTGACTTCGTCGTCACCGATGTACAGGCGCTGGTCAGCCTTGACGCTGAGGAACACCGGTTTCTCTGGCCGTGGCGCCGGTTTGGCAGTCGACGCAGGCAGGTCGACCTTGATGTCCACAGTGGCCAGCGGAGCAGCCACCATGAAGATGATCAACAGCACCAGCATCACGTCGATGAACGGCGTGACGTTGATTTCGTGGTTCTCGGCCAGATCGTCGTCTGCGCCTTCTTTCAAATGCAGGCCCATGGCCGATTACCCCACTTTGACCATGTGCGGCTGCGAGCTGCTGCGCTCAGGCTGGTGGTCAAGGTCGCGGCTGACCAGCAGCAGGACTTCTGCCGACGCATCGGACACCTGAGCCTTGTAACCGGCGATGGAGCGGGCGAACACGTTGTAGATGACCACGGCAGGAATCGCAGCGACCAGACCCAGTGCGGTGGCCAGCAGCGCTTCAGCGATGCCCGGGGCCACGACAGCGAGGTTGGTGGTCTGGGTTTTGGCGATGCCGATGAAGCTGTTCATGATGCCCCACACGGTGCCGAACAGACCGACGAACGGTGCGGTGGAACCGATGGTGGCGAGAACGCCGGTGCCGCTGCTCATGTTGCGGCCACAGGCGGCCACCAGACGCTCGAGGCGGAAGCTGACGCGTTCCTTGATGCCTTCTTTCTCGCGGGAGTTGACCGACAGACGCATCTCTTCGAGGGCGTCGTGGACCAGCAGGTTGGCGAGGGTGCCTTCCTTCGCCGCAGTGGCGCTGGCTTCTTTAAGGGTGGTGGCTTTTTTCAGGGCAGCGATTTCGCCACGCAGACGACGCTTGGCACCCATCAGCTCGAAGCCTTTGGCAATCCAGATGGTCCAGGTGATGATCGAAGCGATGGCCAGGCCGATCATCACCATCTTCACGATGATGTCGGCGTTCTGATACATACCCCATGGCGACAGGTCGTGGGCCATGCCCAGCGTGTTGTCGGCTTCGAGGACTTCAGGTGCGTCTTCGGCGCTGGCGTCCACGGCCTGAACCGGGTCGGTCGCGGCCGGCGCGGCGGCAGGGGCAGCCGGTGCAGCCTGCTCGTGGGCGGCTGGAGTGGCCGGCGCCTGGGCGTCAGCGAAAGCGGCGGTTGGCGCCAGCATCAGGCTGAGGAGCAGGGCAGCCACCGCGCTCCAGGCGCGAGGTCGGTTGGTTGGCGAAGCGGGGGTTTGAATGCGTGTCATGCTGGCCGGACCTGAGGTAGAAAAACGGTGATGCTCTTCCAGGCCTCGTGAGGCCGAGAACAAAAGTGACGTGCATTATTGCAAGTAATTCTTGTTAACAGAAGTAATAGAGTTGCTTTTTTTCCTTCATTGCTAGCCGCTCGTCCCCTGCCAGGGCTAGTCTGTCGCTTTCCGATGGGAGATTTTTGATGTCCGCGCCCTCTGTTTTGATCGCCGGTTGCGGTGATGTCGGCAGCCGTCTGGCCACGCAATTGCTGGCTGCCGGCTTTCAGGTGTATGGCCTGCGCCGCAATGTTTCACGTTTGCCGGAAGGTGTTATCGGTGTGGCCGGTGACTTGTTCAATGAAGACTGCCCCGAGACCTGGCCGGTCGGTGCCGTGGATTACCTGGTGTATTGCGCGGCCGCGACCGAGCACGACGAGGCCGGTTATCGCGCGGCTTATGTGCAGGGTTTGCAGCATGTGCTGGGCTGGCTGGACGATTACGGACAGGTGCCGGATCGGCTGCTGTTCGTTTCCAGCAGCAGTGTCTACGGGCAGCAGGACGGGGAATGGGTGGATGAAAAATCCGAGACCGTTGCCGCTGGTTATTCCGGTCGGGTGATGCTGGAGGCCGAGCAGGTTGCGCTCAACAGCGGCATTCCCGCTAGTATCGTGCGCCTGACCGGCATCTACGGCCCGGGCCGTGAATGGCTGCTGACCCAGGTGCGTCGTGGCTATCGCGTAGCGGTCGATCCGCCGCTGTATGGCAATCGCATCCATGCCGATGACGCGGCGGGCCTGATGGCGTTTCTGCTGGAGGCGGATCGCAAGGGTGTGGCGCTGGATGACGTCTACATCGGCGTGGACGATGCGCCGGCGCCGCTGGCCGAAGTCGTTGCCTGGTTGCGTGAGTATCTGGGTGTCACCGAATGGTCGGAAGACGAGAGCGTCCGTCGAACCGGCAGCAAGCGTTGCAGCAATGCCCGGGCGAAAGCGTTGGGTTGGGTGCCGACGTATCCGAGTTATCGCGAGGGGTATGCCGCGATTCTTGAGGGCAAGTGCTGATTTCCAGGCGCCACAAACCACTGTGGGAGCGAGCTTGCTCGCGATGGCGGCATAACAGTCAGCACAAATGTTGAATGCTATGGCCTCATCGCGAGCAAGCTCGCTCCCACATGGGATCTCTGTAGCTTCAGAGATGGGTTACTGCTTCTCGAGCAACCACTTGCGTTCGCCCGGGCTGAACTGCGGTTGTTCATCCGCCAGTGCCGTGTTCACGGCCTGCAAAATTTCCAGCTCCTTGCCCTTGCGAACGAAGATCCAGTTATTGCCCTGGCCGTTCTGTTGCAGCCACATGCTGTCGTTGCCGCTGCTCATCGAGGCGCAGTCGCCCGCCAGGCACAAGGCGTAGCGGTCGGCACCCGGCAGGCCGGAGACTTGTCCGTCAGCCTGGAATTGCACGGTGGCGCCTTCGCCCTGGCCGCTGGCGATGGTCCAGTTGCCGCCCAGGTAGGCCGAGTACAGCGCACGTTCGAAGCTGGCACCGATCGGTGCGCCTTCCGGCACCGGAATCTGCGCGCGATCGAAGAGCTGCTGAGGTTCGTTTTCGCTGGCAGCCTGATGCAACTGGCCGCCGTCGCGTTTCAGCTCGCTGCCGGAGCTGCCGTAGAAGTCGACTTTCCAGGCGCCGGACTGTTCGCCTTGCAGCCGTCCTTCGACGTTCTCGAAACCGTTGGTGAAACGGGCCTGGCCGGCCTTGGTGTTGATGTCCCATTCCAGGTTCGGGCCGTAGGCCTGAAGCGCTTCACGCAGGGGGCCGCCCTTGGCGGCGGCATCGATGGCTACCTGATTGATCCAGGTGCCGCTGACGTCACGGTCGGCAGGGTTGCTGGCGCAACCGCCGAGGAAAATGGCGAGCAGCGAGAGAGCAAGCGCTTTGCGCATGGTGGAATCCTTTCAAAACCTTTTCTTTACCGCAGAGCAGTCGGCGCGACCTGAAGGGCCGCGCCGTGCGCATTACTCGATGACCAGAATGGCATCCATCTCAACCTGCGAACCCTTTGGCAGGGCTGCAACGCCGATGGCGGCGCGGGCCGGATATGGCTGGTCGAAGTACTTGCCCATGATCTCGTTGACCTTGGCGAAGTGGCTCAGGTCGGTGAGGAAGATGTTCAGCTTGACGATGTCCTTGAACGAACCGCCGGCGGCTTCGGCCACGGCTTTCAGGTTCTCGAAGACCTGGACGGTCTGGGCTTCGAAGCCTTCGACCAGTTCCATGGTTTTCGGGTCCAGCGGGATCTGGCCCGACATGTAGACAGTGTTGCCAGCCTTGATCGCCTGGGAGTAAGTGCCGATGGCGGCCGGGGCCTTGTCGCTGGTGATAACGGTCTTGGTCATGTATGACTCCTTGTAATGGTGGGCTCAGGCACGCATGCGGGTGATGCGGATCACCCCGGTCAGTGCGCGCAGTTTCTTGATCACGCGGGCCAGGTGCACACGGTCGTGGACGCTGACCACCAACTGGACGACGCTGATGCGGCCATCGCGCTCGTCCATGCTGATTTTCTCGATATTGCCGTCGGCCGCGTTGACGCTGCTGGCCAGCAGGGCGATCAGGCCGCGCTGGTGTTCCAGCTCGACGCGCAGTTCGACGTTGAATTCGCCGGTGACATCCTTGGCCCACGAGAGCTGGATGCATTTTTCCGGGTTGTGGCGGATTTCGCTGATGTTGCGGCAGTTGTCCAGGTGCACGACCATGCCTTTGCCCGCCGACAGGTGCCCGACAATCGGGTCGCCCGGTATCGGCGTGCAGCATTTGGCGTAGCTGAGCACGAGACCTTCGGTGCCGCGAATCGCCAGCGGACCTTCCGGGCTTGGCAATTGTTCGCCTTCGCCGAGAAGGCGGCGTGCGACGACATAGGCCATGCGGTTGCCCAGGCCGATGTCTTCCAGCAAGTCTTCGATCAGTTCGAGGCGGTACTCGGTGAGCATCGCCTTCACGCGTTCGGCCGGAATCTGTTCCAGCGCGCTGTCGAAGCCGTTGAGCACCTTGTTCAGCAGGCGTTCGCCGAGGCTGATGGACTCGGAGCGGCGTTGCAGTTTCAGCGCATGGCGGATGTGGGTCCGCGCCTTGCCGGTGACCACGAAGTTGAGCCACGCCGGGTTCGGCCGTGCGCCGGGAGCGCTGACGATCTCGACCGTGGAGCCGCTTTGCAGCGGTTCGGACAGCGGTGCGAGACGACGGTTGATCCGGCAGGCGATGCAGCTGTTGCCGACGTCGGTGTGCACCGCGTAGGCAAAGTCGACCGCCGTGGAGCCTTTGGGCAGCTCCATGATCCGGCCTTTGGGCGTGAACACGTAGACCTCGTCCGGGAACAGGTCGATCTTCACGCTCTCGATGAATTCCAGCGAGTTGCCGGCACGTTGCTGCATTTCCAGCACGCCCTTGACCCACTGACGGGCCCGGGCATGGGTGCCTTTCGGCTGTTCGTCGCCGCTGGATTTGTACAGCCAGTGGGCGGCAATGCCGTTGTTGGCCATCTCTTCCATTTCGCGGGTACGGATCTGGATCTCGATCGGTACACCGTGCATGCCGAAAAGGGTGGTGTGCAGCGACTGATAGCCGTTGGCCTTGGGGATCGCGATGTAATCCTTGAAGCGACCCGGCAACGGTTTGTACAAATTATGTACAGCACCCAGCACGCGGTAGCAGGTATCGACCTTGTCGACGATGATCCGGAACGCGTAGACGTCCATGATCTCGTTGAAGGCCCGACGCTTGCCGCGCATTTTCTTGTAGATGCCGTAGAGGTGTTTCTGGCGACCGCTGACTTCACCCTGGATGCCGTCGATGGCGAGGCAATGGCCAAGGGATTCTTCGATCTTGTTGACGATTTCCTTGCGGTTGCCCCGGGCGCGTTTGACCGCCTGGTAGATCCGCGCGGAACGCATCGGGTGCATGGCCTTGAAGCCGAGGTCTTCGAACTCGATGCGGATCGCGTGCATGCCCAGGCGGTTGGCGATGGGCGCGTAGATCTCGAGGGTTTCCTTGGCGATGCGCCGGCGTTTTTCGCCGGACAGCACTTCCAGCGTGCGCATGTTGTGCAGGCGGTCGGCGAGCTTGACCAGGATCACGCGAATGTCGCGTGCCATGGCCATGGCCATTTTCTGGAAGTTTTCAGCCTGGGCTTCGGCCTTGGTCTCGAAGTTCATCTGGGTCAGTTTGCTGACCCCGTCGACCAGTTCGGCCACGGTTTCACCGAACTGCGCTTGCAGCGCTTCCTTGGCGATACCGGTGTCTTCGATCACGTCATGCAGCATCGCAGCCATCAGGCTCTGATGGTCCATGTGCATGTCGGCAAGAATATTGGCCACGGCAAGAGGATGCGTGACGTACGCCTCGCCACTGCGGCGGCGTTGGCCGTCGTGGGCTTGTTCGGCGTAGAAATACGCTCGGCGGACCAGGTTGACCTGGTCATTGCCGAGGTAGGTCGATAAGCGATCGGCGAGGGCGTCTATGCTCGGCATGATAACTCCTGCCGTAGGCTGTGATCCCGCGCCGTGCTACGTCGACCAGGCATAGGCTTAGACGGCCTCGTTGGACTCGTCCTCGAACGCAGCGAAGACCGGGTCTTCGTGGACGATTTCCTGCTCGGCGATGAACTCGTAGCTCATCAGGCCTTCAGCGATTTCACGCAGCGCAACTACGGTCGGTTTGTCGTTTTCCCACTGTACCAGGGGCTCTTTGCCGCCGGTGGCCAGTTGACGGGCACGCTTGGTAGAGAGCATGACCAGCTCAAAGCGGTTTTCCACGTGTTCTAGGCAGTCTTCAACGGTTACGCGGGCCATGGTATTCCTCGGAGCGAATGCAATATGCGCGCTGCCCGGTTGGGCGAGCGGACTCAACAGTTTAAAAAATCACCAGCGATTAGGGAAGCGCTGATTTTTTGACCAGACTCTTCAACGCGCTGCAAGCACCAATGTAAAGCCCTTGCAGCGGTTTTGGGAAGTGCTGTTTCAGCCCAGCAATTCAGCCAGCAATTTGCCGAAACGCACCTGTTGGCGTTTCTGTTGCAGCTGATTGGCGCGGAAAATCGCTTTCAGATCGTCCAGCGCGTGGGCGAAATCGTCGTTGATGATCAGGTAGTCGTACTCGACGTAGTGGCTCATCTCGCTGACGGCTTCGCGCATCCGGCCGGCAATGATTTCGTCGCTGTCCTGGCCACGGTTGGTCAGGCGCTGGTGCAGGGCCTGCAACGATGGCGGCAAGATGAAGATCGAGCGGGCCTGAGGCATCAGCTTGCGAACCTGCTCTGCGCCTTGCCAGTCGATTTCCAGAATCAGGTCGTGACCTTCGTCCAGGGTCTGCTGCAGGCGGCTTTGCGAGGTGCCGTAGAAGTTGCCGAAGACTTCGGCGCGTTCGAGGAAGTCGCCGTGCTCGCCCATCTTCACGAACTCTTCGCGGCTCACGAAGTGATAGTTCACGCCGTCCACTTCGCCCGGGCGCATGGCGCGGGTGGTGTGGGAAATCGAGACGCGGATTTCCGGGTTGGCGTCGGTCAGGGCCTTGACCAGACTGCTCTTGCCCGCGCCCGAAGGGGCGGAAATGATGTACAGGGTGCCGGTGCTGTGGGTCATGTCTGTTGCCTTACTCAATATTCTGCACTTGTTCGCGCATCTGCTCGATCAACACCTTGAGGTTGACCGCCGCCTGGGTGCTGCGCGGGTCGAAGGCCTTGGAGCCCAGTGTGTTGGCTTCGCGATTGAGCTCCTGCATCAGGAAGTCCAGGCGCCGGCCGGCGGCACCGCCGGATTTCAGCACCCGGCGAACTTCGATGATGTGGGTGCTCAGGCGATCCAGTTCTTCAGCCACGTCGCTCTTTTGCGCGAGCATGACCATTTCCTGTTCCAGGCGCTGCGGGTCCATCTCGGCCTTCATGTCGGCGAAGCGGTCGAGGACTTTCTGGCGTTGGGTGGCGAGCATCTGCGGAACCAGTTCGCGCAGGGTCACCACGTCTTCCTCGATGGAGGTCAGGCGATCGTTGATCAGGCGTGCCAGCTCCGCGCCTTCGCGCTCGCGGCCGGCCTTGAGGTCTTTCAGGCCTTGATTGAACAGGGCCAGCGCTTCGGCGTTCAAGGCCTGCGGGTCGGTGGCGTCGGCGACCAGTACGCCAGGCCAGGCCAGCACTTCCAGCGGGTTCAGCGCCGCCGGGTTCTTGATCAGGCCGGCGACGGTCTCGGCAGCGGCGACCAGTTGTGCAGCGCGCTCGCGGTCCACTTGCAGTGGCTTGCCGGTGCTTTCCTCGGTGAAGCGCAGGGTGCATTCCAGTTTGCCGCGCGACAGGCCCTGGCGCAGGGCTTCGCGGACGGCGCCTTCGAGGTCGCGAAACGATTCCGGCAGGCGCAGGTGGGGTTCCAGGTAGCGGCTGTTGACCGAGCGCAGTTCCCAGCTCAGGGTGCCCTGAACGCCGGCTTTCTCGACGCGGGCGAAGGCGGTCATGCTGTGCACCATGGGGTGACCTCGCGATACAGATCGGCGCGAATTGAAGCTTCGCAGCTCGATATCAATGAATTTAAGCCGACTGGCAGCAAAGGCGCAGGATTGTAGCGCAGTGCGGCAGATGCGCCCAAACACACGGTGTGACAAAGGGCTGCAGGCCGTCGGCGAAGCGCGTTTCAGGGCCCTGGATCGACGGCCGGAATTTTTAGGCAGTGCCCAGGCACGGTGCGCAGCTCTATAATGCTCCGCAGTTTTCCGTCCCCAGTACAGGTATCTCCTATGAAACGTCCAAGTGGTCGCGCTGCCGATCAGCTCCGCTCGATCCGCATTACCCGCAACTACACCAAGCACGCCGAAGGGTCGGTACTGGTCGAATTCGGTGATACCAAAGTCATCTGCACCGTCAGCGTCGAGAACGGCGTACCGCGTTTCCTCAAAGGTCAGGGCCAGGGCTGGCTGACCGCCGAGTACGGCATGCTGCCGCGCGCCACCGGCGAGCGTAACCAGCGTGAAGCGAGCCGTGGCAAGCAGGGCGGCCGCACCCTGGAAATCCAGCGCCTGATCGGCCGTTCCCTGCGCGCCGCGCTGGACATGTCCAAGCTGGGCGACGTTACCCTGTACGTCGACTGCGACGTGATCCAGGCCGATGGCGGTACCCGTACCGCATCGATCACCGGTGCCATGGTTGCGCTGGTCGATGCACTGAAAGTGATCAAGAAGCGCGGCGGCCTGAAGGGCGGCGACCCGCTCAAGCAAATGATCGGTGCCGTTTCCGTGGGCATGTACCAGGGCGAGCCGGTGCTGGATCTGGACTATCTTGAAGACTCGGCTGCCGAGACAGACCTGAACGTGGTGATGACCAGCACCGGCGGTTTCATCGAAGTGCAGGGCACCGCCGAAGGCGCGCCGTTCCAGCCTGAAGAGCTGACCGCGATGCTGGAACTGGCCAAAAAAGGCATGAACGAGATCTTCGAACTGCAAACGGCTGCACTGGCCGACTGAGCAGGTTCGTAACCCGCAAGGAGGACGCGATGAGTGATGAGCAAGAGTTGCTGCCCAAGCCGAGCCATGAGGTTCGCCAGTGGGCAATGTTTTGTCACTTGTCCGCCTTGCTGGGGATCTGGGTTCCGTTCGGCACGTTGATCGGGCCACTGATCCTGTGGCAGATGAAGCGCGAGACGGATCCGTTTATCGATGCCCAGGGCAAGGAAGCGCTGAATTTTCAGATCACCGTGGCGATTGCTTCGATGATCTGTTTCCTGCTGATGGTGCTGATCATCGGATTCGTGCTGTTCGGTCTGCTCGCCATTGGCGCACTGGTGTTGACGATCATCGGTGGCGTAAAGGCCAATGAAGGTTTTCCGTACCGTTATCCGTTTACCTGGCGCTTGATCAAGTAGCCTTCAGCCGAAATGTGTATGTTGGAATAATTAATTCTGCATGTTTAAAGGCCCTGACTTGTCAGGGCTTTTTTTCAACTAAATAAACCTTCATTGCTCGTAGGAATAGTCTGCATGCGATGAGTGGCAGAGCAGACTTTATATATTCATCGGCCTTACATTTTTAGTCACAACTGTAATGCCTTGATGCGGCCAAAGGTCATTGGCAGCATGACTTTGCGCTTGTTAAGGTTGTCGCACGTCATATTCCTTCAGAAATATTTCGATATATTCAGGCCATCGAAGGCTCTTGAATTTCAGTGTTTCCAGTGTTGAAACAGTCAGCCGATTCGTGAGGCGTATCCAGGGAAAAGTTCGCCTCCGACTATATAGCCAAGAATAATCCAGATGATTCAGCTCGATTTTTACGGCACGCTCGTGGCCGCTTCCCTTGTACTTCTGCTGGGGCGTGGTCTTGTTACCCGTGTTGGTGTACTGCGCAATTTCAATATTCCCGAACCTGTCGCGGGCGGCCTGTTGGTTGCCTTGGGGCTTCTGGTATTGCGTGCGCTCGACATAGAAGTCCGGTTCGATACCTCATTGCAGGCGCCGCTGATGCTGGCGTTTTTTGCCACTATCGGTCTGAGTGCAGACTTCGCAAGCCTGAAGAAGGGCGGTCGCGTAGTGGGGGTGTTTTTACTGGCGGTCACCGGCCTCCTGATCCTGCAGAACGCCATGGGCATCGGACTGGCCACAATGCTGGGGCTCGACCCGCTGATGGGGCTGTTGACTGGCTCCATCACGTTGGCCGGTGGTCACGGAACCGGCGCCGCGTGGGGAACGGTATTCAGCGAGAAATACGGTCTGGCTTCAGCCTCCGAGCTGGCAATCGCCTCGGCGACATTCGGTCTGGTGCTGGGTGGTCTGATCGGTGGTCCGGTTGCCCGCCTGCTGATCAAGCGTGTCGAGGTGCCGGGTTGCCATGCGCAGGAGGCGCCGCGTCTGCCAAAGGGTTTTGAGCAGCCGAACAAGGAGCGCTCGATCACGCCATTCTCGTTCATCGAAACCCTGGCACTGATCGCGGTCAGCCTGCTGGTCGGCACTCTGTTGAACGGGCTGCTGCATGGCACGGCATTCGAGCTGCCGACATTCGTCTGTGTCTTGTTCGTGGGCGTCGTGCTGCGCAACGGCCTCTCGGCGTTTGGCCTGTATCAGGTCTTCGAGCGTGAAGTCTCGGTGCTGGGCAACGTCAGCCTGTCGCTGTTTCTGGCGATTGCGCTGATGTCTCTCAAACTGTGGGATCTGGCAGCGCTGGCGTTGCCGATCTTCATCATTCTGGCGGTACAGACACTGGTCATGGCGCTGTTCGCGATATTCGTGACGTTCAGGGTGATGGGGCGCAACTACGATGCGGCGGTGCTGGCGGCCGGCCATTGCGGTTTCGGCCTCGGTGCGACGCCGACCGCCATCGCCAACATGCAAGCGGTGACGCAGCGTTACGGGCCTTCGCAGATCGCGTTTCTGGTCGTGCCGATGGTGGGCGCATTCTTCATCGATATCATCAATGTCATCGTGATCAAGCTGTACCTGGCGCTGCCGTTCTTCGCTGCTGTCTAAAGCACGTTCCAGCCTGAGACTGACCCATAAAAAATGCCCGTATCCTGCGATACGGGCATTTTTTCTACTGCGAAACGACGCTTAGATGGTCAGCGTCCAGTCGTAGTCGACGATCAGTGGCGCGTGTTGCGAGAACCGAGGCTGACGCGGCAGGCGTGCGCTGCGCACGAAGCGCCGCAGGCCCGGAGTCAGGATCTGGTAGTCGAAGCGCCAGCCCAGATTCAGCATCTCGGCCTGTTCGTTGTCCGGCCACCAGCTGTACTGGTCGCCTTCGCGGCTGACTTCGCGCAGGGCGTCGACATAGCCCATGTTGCCGACAATCTCGTCCATCCAGGCGCGTTCCGGCGCCAGGAAACCCGGGGATTGCTGGCTGTCGCGCCAGTTCTTGATGTCGAGCTTCTGCTGCGCGACGTACAGCGAGCCACAATAAATGTACTCGCGACGTTTGCGCCGCTGTTTGTCCAGGTACTTGCCGAAGTCGTCCATGAGCTTGAACTTCTGGTTCAAGTCCTCATCGCCGTTCATCCCCGAAGGAAGCAGCAAGGTGGCAATACTGACTTTGTCGAAATCTGCTTGCAGGTAGCGCCCGTAGCGGTCGGCCGTCTCGAAACCGAGACCGCTGATGACAGCCTTCGGTTGCAACCGCGAATACAAAGCCACGCCGCCTTGGGCAGGGACTTCAGCATCGCAGGCATAAAGGAAGTAGCCGTCCAGTTGGAAGGCTGGGTCATCCAGTTCAAAGGCGGAGGCACGGGTGTCCTGCAGGCAGATGACGTCGGCATTCTGAGCTTGCAGCCAACTGAGCAAACCGCGCTCGACTGCAGCCTGAATACCATTGACGTTCACACTGATGATCCGCATAAATGGCCCCAAAAATCGCGTGCGTGTATGATACACGGCGTCAAGCTAATTAGCTAAATCCGTGGTATTTGGGGTTTTTTTCATGCAAGCGTATCAGCGCGATTTCATTCGTTTTGCCATCGATCGCGGCGTTTTGCGCTTCGGTGAGTTCACCCTGAAGTCCGGACGTACCAGTCCTTACTTCTTCAACGCCGGCCTGTTCAACTCGGGTTCGGCCCTGGCGCAGCTGGGTCGTTTCTATGCCGCAGCCATCGCCGAGAGCGGAATTCCGTTCGACGTGCTGTTCGGCCCGGCCTACAAAGGCATTCCGTTGGCGGCAACCACCGCCGTGGCGCTGGCCGAGCACCACGACCGTGATTTGCCATGGTGCTTCAACCGCAAGGAAGCCAAGGCCCACGGCGAAGGCGGCAGCCTGGTCGGCGCACCGCTGACCGGTGAAGTGCTGATCATCGACGACGTGATCACCGCCGGCACCGCGATCCGTGAAGTGATGCAGATCATCGCTTCCCAGGACGGCGCCAAGGCCGCTGGCGTGCTGATCGCCCTGAACCGTCAGGAGCGCGGTAACGGCGAGCTGTCGGCGATTCAGGAAGTCGAGCGTGATTTCGGCATTCCGGTCATCAGCATCGTGTCGCTGAACCAGGTGCTGGAATTCCTGGCAGACGACCCGCAGCTCAAGCAGCACCTGCCAGCCGTTGAAGCCTATCGCGCCCAGTTCGGCGTCTGATCGCTTCTTCAGGCAAAAAAAGACCCCGCTCGGTCAGGCTGAGCGGGGTCTTTTTATTTGTGCGATCGCTTACGGACGCTTGCGATTGCTGATCAGCGTACCCACACCGGTATCGGTGAAGATTTCCAGCAGGATCGCGTTCGGTACACGACCGTCGATGATCAGCGAGCTGCCCACGCCGCCCTGAACTGCTTCCAGTGCGCAGCGGATCTTCGGCAGCATGCCGCCGTAGATGGTGCCGTCGGCGATCAGGTCGTCGACCTGCTGGGTGCTCAGGCCGGTCAGGACCTTGCCTGACTTGTCCATCAGGCCGGCGATGTTGGTCAGCAGCATCAGCTTCTCGGCTTTCAGCGCTTCGGCGACTTTACCGGCCACCAGGTCGGCGTTGATGTTGTACGACTCGCCGTTCTCACCCACGCCAATCGGCGCGATCACCGGGATGAAGTTGCCTTTGACCAGCAGGTTCAGCAGTTCGGTGTTGATCCCGACCACTTCGCCTACCTGGCCGATGTCGATGATTTCCGGCTGGGTCATCTCCGGGGTCTGGCGGGTGACGGTGAGTTTCTTCGCACGAATCAGCCCGGCGTCTTTGCCGGTCAGGCCGATGGCGCTGCCGCCGTGGCGGTTGATCAGGTTGACGATGCTTTTGTTGACCTGACCGCCGAGGACCATTTCCACCACGTCCATGGTCGCCGCGTCGGTCACGCGCATGCCGTCGACGAAGTGGCTTTCGATCGACAGACGCTTGAGCAGATCACCGATCTGCGGGCCGCCACCGTGAACCACGACCGGGTTGATGCCGACGGCTTTCATCAAGACGATGTCGCGGGCGAAGCCGGTTTTCAGCTCCTCGCTTTCCATCGCGTTGCCGCCGTATTTGATCACCAGGGTCTTGCCGACATAACGTCGGATGTAAGGCAACGCTTCGGACAGGACCTTGGCGGTTTGGGCGGCGGCTTCGCGTTCGAGGGTCATTCAGGGCTCCGGGTGAATCAGAACGGTAGTTGGAGATCAGGTGCAACGCGTTTCAACTGGGCATGGAACACAGCCTTGATGCGCTGCAATTCAGCCTCGTCATCGGCCTCGAAGCGCAGCACCAGCACCGGTGTGGTGTTGGAGGCGCGCACCAGGCCCCAGCCTTTGGCGTAATCGACCCGCACGCCGTCAATGGTGGTCAGGTTGGCGCCTGGACCCCACTGCGCATCGTGCAGTGCATCAATGATGCTGAATTTGCTCTCTTCGGTCACATGGATATTGATTTCCGGCGTGGAAATATCGTTCGGGAAGGTCGCGAACAGCGTTTCCGCGTCGGATTTTTCCTTGCTGAGGATTTCCAGCAGCCGTGCGGCGCTGTAAATGCCGTCGTCGAAACCGAACCAGCGTTCCTTGAAGAAGATGTGTCCGCTCATTTCACCGGCCAGCAGTGCGCCGGACTGTTTCATTTTCTTTTTGATCAACGAGTGACCGGTCTTCCACATTAGCGACTGGCCGCCGTATTCCTTGATCAACGGAATCAGGCGACGGGTGCATTTGACGTCGAAGATGATTTCCGCGCCCGGGTTGCGTGCCAGCACGTCGCGGGCAAACAGCATCAACAGGCGATCCGGGAACACGATGGTGCCGGTGTTGGTCACCACGCCGACGCGGTCGCCGTCGCCGTCGAAGGCCAGGCCGATGTCGGCCTTGGTTTCCTTGACCTTGGCGATCAGGTCGACAAGGTTTTCAGGCTTGCCCGGGTCCGGGTGGTGGTTCGGGAAGTTGCCGTCGACTTCGCAGAACAGCGGGATGACTTCGCAGTTCAGCGCTTCGATCAGTTGCGGGGCGATCACGCCGGCCGCGCCGTTGCCGCAGTCGACCACGACTTTCAGGCGCCGGGCCAGTTTGATGTCCTGGACGATTTCGGTGGTGTAGCGGTCGAGGATCTCGACCTGGGTCACGCTGCCCTTGCCGCTGCTCAGGTTGCCTGTCTTGAGGCGCTCGTGCAGGGCCTGGATCTGTTCGTTGGCGAGGGTGTCGCCGGCGATCACGATCTTGAAGCCATTGTAGTTCGACGGGTTGTGGCTGCCGGTGAGCATCACGCCGGATTTGCCGGCCAGCACGTTGGCGGCGTAGTACAGCGCAGGCGTCGGCACCAGGCCGACATCGCTGACGTGGCAGCCACTATCGGCGATGCCGCGGATCAGCTCGGCAACCAGTTCCGGACCGGACAGGCGGCCGTCACGGCCGACGGACACGTTCGGTTCACCCTGGGCCAGGCTCTGGGAGCCGATGGCGCGGCCGATCCAGTAGGCGGTTTCGGCATTGAGGAATTCCGGCACGGTGCCGCGAATGTCATAGGCGCGGAAGATGCTGTCGGGAAGCTTCGGGGCGACTTGGGCGGGGGTGCTCATCTGCGGAAATGCTCCATCTCGAAAGTGGCGGGACACACCGACGAATCATCTCGGCGGCAGGCTCAAACTGAAGGGTATGACGGCGGTTTTCACAGAGAGTTCGTGGTGTGAAAGGGCCATGACGCCTTGTCCGGCGTGGCTTTGGCCTGCCAATGCCTTGATTTTCGGCGCTAAACCTTGCAGATGACATTTTGAATTTCGTGGCAAGCAACACGCACTCGCCACGACAGGTTTTTAGCCGATTACTTGGTGCCGGAGTGGCCGAAACCGCCAGCGCCGCGCTCGGTTTCGACGAACTCTTCAACCATTTCGAAGTGCGCCTGCATTACGGGAACAAGCACCAATTGAGCGATGCGAGAACCCACCTCCAGGGTGAAAGGCGTTGTGCCACGGTTCCAGCAGGAAACCATCAGCTCGCCCTGGTAGTCGGAGTCGATCAGGCCGACGCTGTTGCCGAGTACGATACCGTGTTTGTGACCCAGTCCTGAGCGAGGCAGGATCAGCGCCGCCAGGCCAGGATCGCCGATGCAGATCGCCAGACCAGTCGGGATCAGCAGAGTTTGACCCGGCTCCAGGGTTACGTCCTGCTGGAGCATTGCTCGCAGGTCCAGGGCGGCGGAGCCCGGTGTGGCGTATTGCGGCAGCGGAAATTCGGTACCGATGCGTGGGTCGAGGATCTTGGCTTGCAAAGCGTGCATGTAAATTAAACCTGGTTCAGACGTTCGGCGATAAAAGTGACCAGTTGGCGAGCAATCTTGCTCTTGCTGGTCTGGGCGAAAACCGTGGCGTGCAGCCCACGGTCGATGACGCTGCAGGCGTTTTCTTCGCTGTTGAAACCGATGCTCGGGTTGGCGACGTCGTTGGCGACGATCAGATCGAGATTCTTGTCCTTCAGCTTGCGTGCAGCGTAGTCGAGCAGGTGTTCGGTCTCGGCGGCAAAACCGACACTGAACGGACGGTCGGGACGGGTCGCGATGGTGGCCAGGATGTCCGGGTTGCGCACCATTTGCAGGACGAAGCCGTCACCGCTCGTAGGGTCTTTCTTCAATTTTTGCGGGGCGACGACTTCAGGACGGTAGTCCGCGACTGCCGCCGAGGCGATGAAGATGTCGCAAGGGATCGCGGCTTCGCAGGCAGCGAGCATGTCGCGGGCGCTGACCACATCGATACGCGTGACGCGATCCGGCGTCGGCAAATGCACCGGGCCGCTGATCAGCGTGACGCGGGCGCCGGCTTCCACCGCCGCTTCAGCCAGGGCGAAGCCCATTTTGCCGGAGCTGTGGTTGGTGATGTAGCGCACCGGGTCGATGTTTTCCTGGGTCGGACCGGCGGTGATCACCACGTGCTTGCCGGTCAGCGCCTGACGCTGGAAGCAGTCCGCCGCGAGCTGGGCCAGGTCGGTGGCTTCCATCATGCGGCCCATGCCGACGTCGCCGCAGGCCTGGCTGCCGGAGGCCGGGCCGAAGGTCTTCAGGCCGCGGCTTTCAAGGAGTTGCAGGTTGGCCTGGGTCGCCGGGTCGCGCCACATGGCCTGGTTCATGGCTGGAGCGACAGCGACGATGGCGTCGGTGGCCAGCACCAGGGTGGTCAGCAGGTCGTTGGCGATGCCCTGGGCCAGACGGGCCAGCAGGTCGGCGGTGGCCGGGGCGATCAGCACCAGATCGGCCCATTTGGCCAGTTCGATGTGGCCCATTGCGGCTTCGGCGGCCGGGTCGAGCAGATCCAGGTGAACCGGGTGGCCGGACAGGGCCTGCATGGTCAGCGGGGTGATGAATTCGCTGCCGCCACGGGTCATGACCACGCGCACTTCGGCGCCCTGATCGATCAGGCGGCGCACAAGGTCGGCGCTCTTGTAGGCAGCGATACCGCCGCCGACGCCCAGAACGATGCGTTTCCGATACAGCCGCTGCATAGGTCTGCCTTTCATTTCGTTGGTGACATGCGTGGCGAAACCCCCTCCCCAGGGTGAATTCGCCCGCAAAAAAGATGGGCTACGATATCACAGCGACCGCTACGGAACAGCGGCGCCCACAGACAAGGAATGTGTATGAGTATTCGCGATTGGCCGGCGGCGGAAAGGCCGCGGGAGAAACTGTTGGAACAGGGCTCGGGAAGTCTTTCCGATGCCGAATTGCTGGCGATTTTTCTACGCACCGGCGTATCCGGTAAAAGCGCGGTGGATCTGGCGCGACACTTGCTGAGTCAGTTCGGCAGCCTGCGTGCATTGCTGGAGGCCGATCTCGGCGCGTTCAGCGAGCAATTGGGCCTGGGGCCGGCGAAGTTTGCCCAGCTGCAGGCTGTGCTGGAGATGGGGCGGCGACATCTGGCCGAGCGCATGCGGCAGAAAACGGCGCTGGAGAATCCACAGGTGGTTCGTGATTACCTCAAAGCCATGTTGCGCCACGAGCCGCACGAGGTGTTCGGCTGCCTGTTTCTGGACTCCAAACATCAGGTGCTGACCTTTGAGACGCTGTTTCGCGGCTCGATCGACAACACGGCGGTGCATCCCCGGGAAGTGGTGAAGCGCTCGCTGGCCAATAACGCGGCGGCCGTGATCCTGTGCCATAACCATCCGTCGGGTAACACCGATCCCAGTCAGGCTGATCGATTATTGACCAAGCGATTGCAGAAGGCTTTGGAGTTCATCGATGTGCGGGTGCTCGATCACTTCATTGTCGGTGATGGCGAGCCGTTGTCGATGGCGGAGTGTGGCTGGATGTGAAGGTGATGCAGTATCCCTGTGGGAGCGAGCTTGCTCGCGATAGCGGTGTGTCAGCCGCCTCATCCGGTAATTGACAGACTGCATTCGCGAGCAAGCTCGCTCCCACAGGTTTTGGGTTGTTGCGGGCTACTTCAGGGTGACCCTGGAGTAATCCTGCCGCCCGAACGGGCTCACCGAGTAACCCTGCACGTCTTTACGCGTCAGGGCGTAGGCGGTCGGATGCGCCAGCGGCAACCACAGCGCCTGCTGCTGAATCTGCGCCTGCGCCTGTTCGTAGAGCTTGGTGCGCACACCTTGCTCGCTGGTGGTCTTGCCGGCGCTGATCAGCTTGTCCAGATCGGCATTGCAGTAGCGGGCGAAGTTGGTGCCGGACTTCACCGCCGCGCAGGAAAACTGCGGTGTGAGGAAGTTGTCCGGGTCGCCGTTGTCACCGGCCCAGCCCATGAACAGCAGGTCATGCTCGCCAGCCTTGGCACGACGGATCAGTTCGCCCCATTCGATCACGCGGATTTCTGCCTGGATGCCGATTTCCGCCAGATCCGATTGCAGCAGTTGTGCGCCGAGGCTCGGGTTCGGGTTGAGCAGGCTGCCGGACGGACGCGTCCAGATGGTGGTCTGGAAACCGTCCTTCAATCCGGCTTTGGCCAGCAAAGCCTTGGCTTTTGCCACGTCGTGCGGGTAACCCGGCAGATTCTTCGCGTAGCTCCAGGTATTTGGCGGGTACGGGCCGTTGGCGGGTTCGGCGGTGTCTTCGAAAACGGCCTTGAGGTAGTTGGCCTTGTCGAAGGCGAGGTTGATCGCCTGGCGCACTTCCGGCTTGTCCAATGGTGGATGCTGGCTGTTGATGCCAACGAATGCGGTCATGAACGCGTCAGTCTTTTCGACTTTCAGCGTCGGTTCTTCCTTCGCTGCCTGTACGTCCAATGGTTTTGGCGACAGGGCAATCTGGCACTCGTTACGCCGCAGCTTTTGCAGGCGTACGTTGGCGTCCGGGGTGATGGCGAATATCAGCGGATCCACCGCAGGCTTGCCGCCGAAGTAGTCCGGGTTGGCCTTGTAGCGGATCGAGGCGTCTTTCTGGAACCGGGTGAACACGAACGGTCCGGTGCCGATGGGCTGGCTGTTGAGCTTGTCGGTCGCGTTGGCCTTCAGCAGCTTGTCGGCGTATTCGGCAGAATAGATTGAGGCGAAACCCATGCTCAGGGTCGCCAGGAATGTCGAGTCCGGATGATCGAGGGTGAAGCGCACGGTCAGCGGGTCGAGGGCGTCGATCTTCTTGATCAGGCTCGGCAACTGCATCGACTGGGCGTGCGGGAAGCCGCTCTGGGCAACCTTGTGCCACGGGTTGGCCGGGTCGAGCATGCGGTCGAAGCTGAACTTGACGTCTTCGGCGGTCAGCTCACGGGTCGGCTTGAAGTAATCGGTGCTGTGGAACTTCACCTGCGGGCGCAGTTTGAATATATAAGTCAGGCCGTCGGTGCTGACTTCCCAGCTGTCGGCCAGGCTCGGGACCACTTTGCCGCTGGCGGTGTCGAAGTCCACCAGACGGTTCATCAGCACATCGGCCGAGGCGTTAGTGGTGGTCAGCGAGTTGTACTGCACCACGTCGAACCCTTCAGGGCTGGCCTCGGTGCACACGCTCAGGGCGGCGGCATGGGCCAGGGGGCTCAGCAAGAGCGGGGCGAGCAGCAGGGGGAGGGCAGCGAGGCGCATGGTCGGCTTCCTTTACAGATCGAAGGCCCATCTGCAAGTGCAGTCTGGAAAAGGCCTACCCTAGTGGTCGCGATTGCAAATGACTATCCCCTTTTTGCATTTTCAGGGTCTGAAGGCTGAGGATTTGTCGGAAGTGGCGGCAGGAAAAGTCCCGAATGCGGGTATGATCGTTTTTCTTCGACGAATGGTAAAAATTGCCGCCAGCCTTTGCCCAAGCCGCTTGCGGGCAGGAAAAGCGGCTTTTTAGCCATTCATTGCACACGGAAAGTTGTTGCTCCGTGGTCTTTCTGGTATAAAGCAGCGCTCTTTTCTAGGGGCCCGGTTCCTTCGCTTGTAGGTGTAGCCGGTAAGACCTCTAAAGAATCGCGGCGCCTGGCGCCACAATGACTAGAGATTAAGCGGCCAACCCATGCCGGGTTGGGCATGTGGTTTTAGAGGGCTGAGGCATGTCTAGAGTATGTCAAGTTACCGGTAAGGGTCCGGTAACCGGGAATAACATTTCCCACGCAAACAACAAAACCCGTCGTCGTTTCCTGCCGAACCTGCAGCATCACCGCTTCTGGGTTGAAGAAGAGAAACGTTTCGTACGCCTGCGCGTTTCCGCCAAAGGCATGCGTATCATCGACAAGCGTGGCATCAGCGTTGTGCTGGCCGAGCTGCGTCGCGACGGCAAGATTTAAGGGAGCTAATCATGCGTGAATTGATTCGTTTGATTTCGAGCGCCGGTACTGGTCACTTCTACACTACCGACAAGAACAAGCGTACTACCCCGGACAAAATCGAGATCAAGAAATATGATCCGGTTGTTCGCAAGCACGTGATCTACAAGGAAGGCAAAATCAAGTAATTGATTTTTCCCGACTTACGAAAAAGGCCCGTATCTCACGATACGGGCCTTTTTTGTTGCCTGGCGAAAGGCCTCAGGCCTTCTGTTCGAAGATCACGTAGACCTTGCGGCATGCCTCCAGCACTTCCCAGGTGCCACGGAAACCGGCCGGAATCACGAAGCGGTCGCCGACACGCAGAGTCTTGGCATTGCCTTCGCCGTCACGCAGCACCGAAACGCCCTGGAGGATTTCGCAGTATTCGTGCTCGGTGTAATTCACCGTCCACTGACCCACTGCACCTTCCCACACGCCGACGCCCATTTGCCCGCAAGGGCTGTCGTATTGATTGAACACCGCCTGCTCGGGATCGCCTTTCAATACTTTGGCCGGGTCCGGGCGGTAGCGCTCGGCCTGGTCCATGGTCAGGCTGATGTCGACGACGTTCTGGATGTTCATTGTTGTTTTCTCCTGTGATGACGGCGCGGTGGCTTGAAAGGGCCAAAGTCTATGTTGATTAAATTGAACGCCGCAAGGCGATATGGAAGCCTTATGTCAAATATATTGAAACAACCCCGGCCGCTGGTTTAGGGTGGCGGGTGCCTTGGGCCGAAAACAGGCTGGCCGGGCAGAATTCCTGAGGACGCCGGCGAAGATCGCGCGGCGCTCGTATTCAACAAGAGGAGGACACTCGAATGACCACCCTGACTCGTGCCGACTGGGAACAACGCGCCCGCGACCTGAAGATCGAAGGCCGCGCCTACCTCAATGGCGAGTACACCGATGCCGTCTCCGGCGAGACCTTCGAGTGCATCAGCCCGGTCGATGGCCGTCTGCTGGGCAAGATTGCCAGCTGTGACGCCGCCGACGCCCAGCGCGCCGTGGAAAACGCCCGCGCCACCTTCAATTCCGGTGTCTGGTCGCGCCTGGCGCCGACCAAACGCAAAGCCACCATGATCCGTTTCGCCGGCCTGCTCAAGCAGCACGCCGAAGAGCTGGCCCTGCTCGAAACCCTCGACATGGGCAAGCCGATCAGCGATTCGCTGTACATCGACGTGCCGGGTGCCGCCCAAGCCCTGAGCTGGAGCGGTGAGGCGATCGACAAGATCTACGACGAAGTCGCCGCCACTCCGCACGACCAACTGGGTCTGGTAACCCGCGAGCCAGTGGGCGTGGTGGGTGCCATCGTGCCGTGGAACTTCCCGCTGATGATGGCCTGCTGGAAGCTCGGCCCGGCCCTGTCGACCGGTAACTCGGTGATCCTCAAACCGTCGGAAAAATCCCCGCTGACCGCCATCCGCATCGCTGAACTGGCGGTCGAGGCCGGCATTCCGAAAGGCGTGCTGAACGTGCTGCCGGGCTACGGCCACACCGTCGGCAAGGCGCTCGCGCTGCACAACGACGTCGACACCCTGGTGTTCACCGGTTCGACCAAGATCGCCAAGCAACTGATGATCTATTCCGGCGAATCGAACATGAAACGTGTGTGGCTGGAGGCCGGCGGCAAGAGCCCGAACATCGTGTTTGCCGATGCTCCGGATCTGCAAGCTGCCGCCGAATCCGCCGCCAGCGCCATCGCCTTCAACCAGGGCGAAGTCTGCACCGCCGGTTCGCGTCTGCTGGTCGAGCGTTCGATCAAGGACAAATTCCTGCCGATGGTGATCGAGGCGCTTAAAGCCTGGAAGCCAGGCAACCCGCTGGACCCGGCCACCAACGTCGGTGCGCTGGTCGATACCCAGCAAATGAACACCGTACTGTCCTACATCGAGTCGGGCCACACCGACGGCGCCAAACTGGTGGCCGGCGGCAAGCGCATCCTTCAGGAAACCGGTGGCACCTACGTCGAGCCGACGATTTTCGACGGCGTGAGCAATGCGATGAAGATTGCCCAGGAAGAGATCTTCGGCCCGGTGCTGTCGGTCATTGCCTTCGATACCGCCGAGGAAGCGATCAACATCGCCAACGACACGCCTTACGGCCTGGCGGCAGCGGTCTGGACCCAGGACATCTCCAAGGCGCACCTGACCGCCAAGGCACTGCGTGCCGGCAGCGTGTGGGTCAACCAGTACGACGGCGGCGACATGACCGCACCGTTCGGCGGCTTCAAGCAGTCGGGCAACGGCCGTGACAAGTCGCTGCACGCTTTCGACAAATACACCGAGCTGAAGGCGACCTGGATCAAGCTGTAACCCGTTGAGGGGGCCTGCTTCGGCGGGCTCCCGAACGATACAAAGATCCCTGTGGGAGCGAGCTTGCTCGCGATAGCGGTGTATCCGTCAGCACATCTGCTGAAGGTGAAACCGTTTTCGCGAGCAAGCCCGCTCCCACAGTGTTTTGTGGTGCACATAAAAATTATCCACAGGAGCGTGGACCATGCGTTGGGCGACGTATTTCGCCGTATTGGCGTCTGTCTTGAGTGTTGGACTGGCCCTTGGCGTCAGCATGCCTCTGGTGTCGTTGCGTCTTGAGGGCTGGGGTTACGGTTCGTTCGCCATCGGCGTGATGGCGGCGATGCCGGCCATTGGCGTGTTGCTGGGGGCGAAGGTTTCCAGTCATCTGGCGGCGCGCTTCGGCACAGCGAACCTGATGCGCCTGTGCCTGTGGGGCGGGGCATTGTCCATCGGCCTGCTGGCACTGCTGCCGAATTATCCGATCTGGCTGGTGCTGCGGCTGATGATCGGGGTGATCCTGACCATTGTGTTCATCCTCGGCGAGAGCTGGATCAATCAACTGGTGGTCGAGCAGTGGCGCGGGCGATTGGTGGCGCTGTATGGCAGCAGTTATGCGCTCAGCCAACTGTCCGGTCCGTTGCTGCTGGGCGCACTTGGCACCGAGCATGATTACGGCTTCTGGGTAGGTGTCGGCCTTTTGATCGCTGCGCCACTTCTGTTGCTGGGTCGCAGCGGTGCACCGAGTAGCGAGGCCAGCAGCGTGACCTTCGGCGATCTGTGGGGGTTCAGTCGCGAATTGCCGGCAATTGCCTGGGCGGTGTCGTTGTTCGCCGCGTTCGAGGCGATGATCCTGACCCTGTTGCCGGTGTACTGCCTGCAACAGGGCTTCACGGCGGAAATCGCGCTGGCGATGGTCAGCACCGTGGTGGTGGGCGACGCGCTGCTGCAATTGCCCATCGGTGCGCTGGCCGACTACCTGTCGCGGCGGACCTTGTTCGCCGGCTGCGCTGTGGTGCTGATGTTGTCGAGTCTGGCGATCCCGATGCTGATCGACACCCTGCTGATCTGGCCTCTGTGGGTGCTGTTCGGTGCCAGTGCCGGTGGCTTGTTCACCCTGTCGCTGATCCTGATCGGCGAGCGCTATCGTGACGACGCGCTGGTGCGGGCCAACGCGCATGTCGCGCAGCTGTGGGGCGTCGGTTGCCTGATTGGCCCGTTGGCGGCGGGGGCGGGCAGCCAATGGATCAGCGGGCACGCGTTGCCTTGGTTCATGGCGGCCGGGGCGTTCGGGCTGGTGATTCTGCTGTCGCGGCAAGGGGCGTTCGGCAAGGTGCCGGAGCCTGCCTGATGTTCGCTGGGGCGGACGGCTACAGCATCCGCTCCAGTCCCACCGTGGTGCTGAACCACGCATTGAAGCGCCGCCACCAGCTGCCGGGTTCCTTGGTCAACGTGTGCATCTGGCCGTTGTCCTCGGTGACCCAGACGATTTTTCCATCCTGAAGTTTTGCTTCATAGCTCAGCGCTGGCGCCATGCCCTGCAAGGCCAGTTCCCGAACGCGGGCAGCCAGTTCGGGACTGTCCACCAGCACCCCGACTTCGGTGTTCCACAGCACCGAGCGCGGGTCGAAATTGAACGAGCCGATGAACGCTTTTTTCCCGTCGAAGATCATCGCCTTGCTGTGCAGGCTGGAGTCCGAGCCGCGAAACGACTTGCTGTAAAACAGATGCGGGCCGCTGCCGAAGTTATCCCCGGGCTGGCGCCGCAGTTCATACAACTTCACGCCATGTTCCAGCAGTGCCTTGCGATACGGCGCATAACCTCCGTGTACCGCTGGCACATCGGTGGCTTCCAGCGAGTTGGTCAGCAGACTCACCGATACGCCCGCATCGGCACGGCCAGTCAGGTAAACCAGCCCGGGCTGTCCCGGCACGAAGTAAGCCGAAATCATCATCAGCTCCTTGGTGACGCCCCGCAACTCCGGTGCCAGTTGCGTGGTCAGCAGCAGTTGCGGATCCGGCTCGCCGTCCGCCAGCACCTTGCTCGGTGCATCCCACAACGCCTGGTTCCACGCCCAGATCAGCTCCCGGCGCCAGATGTCCATGCGTGGGTGAGTGGTGAAGGTCATCAACTGCTGGTAGAGCGCGTGATTCTGCTTGCGGGTTTCTTCAAGGGATTCCTCCAGGCGCGTGCGGGTGTTCTGCAGGTCTTTGGCCGAGGGTTTGCTGGAGAGGAACTCGTCGATCGGCTTGCTCAGGGCGCTGTTCCAGTACTGATCGAAGCTGTGCCCGAGCTGTTCGGCGACCGGCCCGACGCTGAGCATGTCGATGTCGGTGAAGTTCAGGTTGGGCTCGGCATCGAAATACTCGTCACCCAGATTGCGCCCGCCAACGATGGCGGCGCTGTTGTCCGCCAGCCACAGTTTGTTGTGCATCCGCCGGTGTTGCTGCGACAGGTTGAACAGCCGGCCGGCGGCACGGGTCACGCCGGTGCTGCGGCCCAGGTGCAGTGGATTGAACAGGCGGATCTGGATATTCGGATGCGCCGCCAGCGTGGCGATGATCAGGTCGAGGCCGTCGCTGGTGGTGTCGTCCAGCAGGATGCGCACCCGCACGCCACGGTCGGCAGCCTTCAACACTTCTTCCACCAGCATCCGCGTACTGATGCCGTCGTGGACGATGTAGTACTGCAAATCGAGGCTGCTCCGGGCGTTGCGGATCAACTCGGCGCGGGCCGTGAAGGCTTCGGTGCTGTTGGACAGCAGGCGAAAGCCGGACTGGCCCTTGTACGGTGCGGCCTGGGCCTGGATCGAGCGACCGAATGCCGATCCATTGGCCGGCAGGGTCTGGCTGGGCTCTCTTGGAACATCAAGCGAGGCGCACCCGGCGAGCAACAGGACGAACATCAGTGCAAATGGCAGGAAATGTCTGGTGCTCAAGTCGGATCGTTCCGGGTGTGGGCGAGGTCAGGAGTATGGCATGACGTTCTCACTATCTGGTCACGGGGAAAGGTAGGACTTCGTCACTTAATTCCAACTACCTATTGTTCCGGTCGTAATTTCGCTATGTGGGCGCTGCTGTTTCCTACAGATTTATCTTTCTTGAGTCGCAATCATCAACTCCCTTGCTTACACACCAGGTTTGTAGGGATTGAACTGTCAATCAAATGGACGATTACGGCTTATGAAAAAGACATCACGTCTTGCGGTACTGGCAGCGGCATTGCTGCCAACATTGGCGATGGCAGAAAGCGTTGACCTGAATGTCATCGGCACCATTATTCCGACTGCCTGCATTCCGGCCTTTGCCGGCGGCGGTACGGTGGATCTGCGCAAGATTTCCGCCTCTACGCTGAACCCGACCACCCAGACAGTGCTGGCCGGTCGCGATGTGTCGTTGCACATCAATTGCGATGCCCCGGCCCCTGTGGAAGTGTCGGTGCGCGACAACCGGGCCGGCACCAAGTTGCCGGGTATCAGCGATGGTGCCGGTCAGAATGACCCGGCGCTGTTTTACGGGCTGGGTGAAGTCAGCGGTACGCGTATCGGTGGTTTCGCCCTGCGCCACGGCGTTCCGGAGACCGACGGCAATGCCCGGATATTGCTGACCCGCACGCTGGCGGCCCCGGCATGGCGTGTGCCGACCAGTACGCTGGTCAGCAATGCGCCGCAACTGTACTCGTGGGGCGCCAGTGCCGCGACCGGCCCGGTTGCCGCCCGCCACCACGGTTTCCCGATGCACCTGCTGCCGATCATCGGCCCAAGCAACGCTCTGCCGATTACCAGCGAAATCCCGCTGGATGGTTCCGTGACGTTCGACATGTTCTATCTCTGACGGCGGCTGTCCGGTGCCCTCAAGGCGCCGGGTCTGACCGTTGCGTATGAGCGCGGTCCGACATCTGTCGGACCGCATTCGCGATTTCACGGATTACCCCGATGCTCATATCTTTCAAGTCTGTTCTCAAGACGGCAGCGCTGAGCCTGCCCGCATGGTTTTCAATACCGCTGTCCCACGCCGCCGGGATGGTCCCGCAGACGCCGGTACTGCTGGTGGAAGAGGGCATGGGTGAAGCGGTAATGAATGTGCGCAATACCGACACGCGCCCCGCCTTGCTGCACACCACCCTCGAAAATGTCGAAGACAGCGACGACGTCCTGCTGATCTTTACCCCGCCCATCGCCCGCGTCGAGCCGGGGAGCATTCAGCAAGTGCGGTTCATTCTGCAAAACCCGCAGCCACTGAAGACTGAACGCCTGAAACGGGTGATCTTCGAGGGAATCAGCCCGGTCAGTGACGCCGCCGGAGCGCAGGTGACCCTCGGTGTACGGCAGAACCTGCCAGTGATTTTGCGCCCCGCCGGATTGCCGGTCGAACGCGAGCCGTGGAAGCGACTGACCTGGTCTGTGGACGCCACCGGTATACAAATCGTCAATCCGAGCCCCTATGTGGTTCGGTTGGCGAAAACCATTGTGCCTCTGCCCGGCACCCGATCGGTGAATCTGCCCCGGACCTACATTTTGCCCGGCGAGCGACTGCACGCAGATTTGCCTTTGCACGCCTCGGCACAGACGATGGCGGTGAGGATTTTTCCGGCCACCACCTACGGCTTTGCGGTCGATCATTACGACGCACCGGTTGCTCGGTGATGAAAATCTGCGCTCGTTGGGCCGTACTGGCGCTTGCCGTCACCGGTGCAGGTGCCCTGTTCGCTGCCGAGTCAGTGGATTTCGATATCAGGGTGTTGAGGGACCGTGGCATCGACCCTGCATTGGCGGCGTACTTTCGTGAGGCGCCACGCTTCTCGCAAGGCGAGCGGTTGGTGGAGCTTGAGGTCAACGGTCAGGCCAGGGGCCGTGTACTTGCATCGTTCAACGAGCGCGGAGAATTGTGCCTGCAACCCCAATGGCTGAGCGCTGCCGGCGTACACCCGCCGTCCTCGATGGCCAGGCTGCGACCGGGGCAGTGTCTGACGCCGACGGAGGGTTTTCCCGGTGCGGTCGTGCGACTGGATCCGGGACGCGAACTGATTGAGTTGCTGGTGCCGACCGAAAGTCTGGCGTTGCCGCAGCGCCCGGCAAATAACTTCGCCCATGGCGGTACTGCCGGCATTTTCAACTACGACGCGCTGATGGTCGGCAGCCAGCACGAAGGACAGCACGACAGGTTTGATAGCCTGGGCTCGGAAGTCGGCCTGAATACCGGTGACTGGGTGCTGCGCAGCCGGCAGTCCTACACCTCGACATCCGAAAACTCACGGTTCGAGCACTTGTATGCCTACGGTGCGCGAACCCTGGAGGACATCGAAGCCAGTCTGCAGGTCGGGCAGTTGAATCTTGTGTCGCCCCTGTTTTCCGGAGAGTCATTCAACGGCGTGCAGCTCCTGCCGGAGGCGGCATTCTCGCAGTTGCGAGCGGCGCAGGACGGCGCGCGCGGACAGGTGGAGGGCATCGCGTATTCACCGTCGCGCATCGAAGTCAGGCAGAACGGCGTCATGATCCATACCACCATGGTGCCGAGTGGTCCGTTCACGCTAAGGGCACTGCCGTTGCTGAGCAATCAGATTGATCTGGACGTTACCGTCCACGAGCAGGATGGGCAGGTGCGGCGTTTGCGAGTGCCGGCGGTCAGCCTTCACGAAGCGCAATGGGCCGGGCCAAGCGGGTTCAACTTTGCATTGGGCACGGTGCGGCGTCTGGGTTCGGCTGACCGTCAGGCGCCATTGTTCACCACGCTGGGCGAAGAGTGGGATTGGGGGCGGAGCACCCGGCTGAGTGCGGGTGTGCTCGCGGCCACCGAATATCTCTCGACAGGCTGGGGCGTGCAGCGGCAATGGGCGGCCGGTAATGTGCTGGGCGTGCGGCAGACGCTGTCCGATGAGCGCTCCCGCAGCCGGGCGGGTAACCAGACGCAGATAACGTTCAGTGCACCGCTGGCCGAGAATCTGTCGACCAGCGTCGTGGTCGTGCGCCAGAGCCAGAATTTTCGTACGTTGTCAGACACCGGCTGGAATCAGGAGCGTCAACAGATTCAAACCCCCGGCCGCGACCATATGGTGTTTTCGCTGACGGGGTCGACGGATCAATGGGGTGCATTCGGGGCGACCTGGTCGCGATACTCCACTCAGAGTGAGCCATCGCAGGCGCGTATGGGCCTGTCATGGTCTCGGACATTGCCGGAACGCATCAGTCTTTCATTGAACCTGGAGCGTGATGTCGGTGATGGATCGCGAGATCGCCAGGGCAGCTCTGCGTACCTGACGCTGGGAATGGCGCTGGGTGGGCAGCGCAGGCTGCGGAGTTATTTGCGCAGCGATGATCGTTCGGGCCTGCACCGGGGTGTGGCCGTCAGCGATGTGCTGGGTGAAACCCTCGCCTACAGCGCCAACGCCGAATACCGCGATGAGTCCGCAGCCAGTTACGGCGTGCGCCTGAATGCGCTGCCGCGCTACACCAGCCTGGACGTTGGCGCAGGTCAGCGATCCGGTGCGACCGATTACGATGTGGGGTTGCGCGGTGGTGTGGCATTGCATCGCGACGGTGCTACGTTGTCGCCGTATCCCTTGCGCGACACTTTCGGCGTACTGAAGGCCGGTGAGCGATCGGGCGTGAAACTGAATACGCCTCAAGGGCCGGTCTGGACCGATGGTGCGGGCCGCGCCGTGGCGGCGAGCCTGCCGGCCTGGTCGAGGTCGCGGCTGGAAGTCGACCCGTCAAGCCTGCCGCGCAACGTTGAAGTGCTCGGCGGGGTGCAGGAAGTGCACCCGGCGCGAGGGTCGGTGCAGCATCTGGATTTCTCCCTCGTCACGGTCCGGCGAATGTTGCTCAACGCCATGACGGTCGACCGGCAGTGGCTGGCCAAAGGGCTGAGTGTTCACGACGAACAGGGGCGCTATCTGACAGCTGTCCAGGACGCCGGAACGATTTTTCTGCCCGACGTGAAAGCGGGTCAGAGGTTGCACGTGCAACTCCCTGACCAAACGCAGTGTGTCTTGCATTTCCCACTTTCCGAACCCCCTGAAAACAGCACGCTCATCGAGCGAGTCGATGCCACCTGCGCCCCGGCCGAGCTGTCTTGAACGAGTGCCTCTGATGAAATACCTGGTGTTGGCGGCCGCGTTGTCGGGCCTTGGCTTTCAGCCGGCGTCGGGCGCCGAAGCCTGTCAGTCGAGCCTGTCGTCCGCGATGGTGAATCTGGGGACCGCGACGCGCACCGAGCTGCTGCAACGCATGGCACTTGATGGCCGAGGTCCGGGTTTCGGTCTGCGCAGTGTGCACTTGCGGGTGCAGTGTCCCGACGTGCGTGTGATGCGCTGGGCATTTGTTGCGCCCCCGGCCGATTCGCAGCGTTTCCGGTGGGCGGCGGGTACGTTGCAATTGCGTATCGTGTCCGTGCGTCTGGACGGTGTGGCGGTGCATTGGCGACTGGACAGCGGCCAGCCGGTCGAAGGCGATCTCCTGCGTCCGGGCATCCGCGTCGTGCCATGGCGGGTGGACGCCAGTGCCCGGGGCAGTGTTCTGGAAGTGGAGCTTGAGCTTGATGCGCGGGTCGATGACGCCTCGAGCCGCCCCGTTGATCCGGTGCGGTTTGAAGGTCAGGGCGCCTTTACGGTGGACTGATCGGCCTCGGACAACAGCTTGATGGCGGTCGCGCCGACCTTGCGCACCGCTTCTTCTATCAGCGCCGTTGGTTTGGCCGCGTAGTTCATGCGCAAACAGTTACGGTATTTTCCCGAAGCCGAAAAAATGCTGCCGACGGCAATCTGTACGCCCTGATCGTGCAGTGCGCGATTCAGTTTCAGCGTATCGAAACCCTCCGGCAGTTCGACCCAGAGCATGAAGCTGCCTTGCGGACGGCTGGCACGGGTTCCGGCCGGGAAATAACGGGTCACCCAATCGATCATCACGTCGCGATTGCGCTGGTATTGAGTACGCATCCGCCGCAAATGCGGTTCGAAGTGCCCGGCTTTCAGAAACTCGGCGATGGCGATCTGCGGTTGTGGCGCGGTGGAACCGGTGCTGATGTATTTCATGTGCAGCACCCGCTCGAGGTATCGACCCGGCGCGACCCAGCCGATGCGCAGCCCCGGCGCGAGGGTCTTGGAGAACGAACTGCACAGCAACACGCGGCCATCCTCGTCGAAGGATTTGATCGTGCGCGGGCGTGGATAGGTGTAGGCCAGTTCGCCATACACGTCATCCTCGATGATTGCCACGTCGAAGCGCTGGGCCAGCGTCAACAGCGCACGTTTGCGCGACTCCGGCATGATGTAGCCGAGCGGGTTGTTGCAGTTGGGCGTGAGCTGGATGACCTTGATCGGCCACTGCTCCAGCGCCAGTTCCAGGGCTTCGAGGCTGATGCCGGTGAGCGGGTCGGTGGGGATTTCCAGGGCTTTCATGCCCAGCCCCTTGAGGGTCTGCATGGCGCCGTGAAAGCTTGGCGAGTCCACCGCGACGATATCGCCGGGCTCGCAGATCGCGTGAATGCTGGTGGACAGCGCTTCATGGCAACCGGTGGTGACCACCAGATCGCTGGCGCTCAACTGGCAGCCGGAATCGAGCATCAGCCGGGCGATCTGTTCGCGCAATTCGAGGGTGCCGTGAATGTTGTCGTAATACAGACCGGGCATGTCCTGACGGCGGCTGATACGGGCCAGTCCGCGCAGCAGCGGTTTCATCGTCGGTGACGAGATGTCCGGCATGCCGCGACCGAGCTGCACCACGTCCTTGCGCGGCACGGCGCGAATCAGTTCCAGTACCTGATCCCACTGGGAAATCTCCACCGGACGCTGGGCCGGACGCCCGATGGCCGGCAGCTCCGGCAATTCGCGGCCGACCGGCACGAAGTACCCGGATTTAGGCTTTGGCGTGGCCAGGCCGCTGTCTTCCAGCATTCGATAGGCCTGCTGCACCGTGCTCAGGCTGACCCCATGTTCTACGCTCAAGGCGCGCACCGACGGCAGGCGATCACCAGGACGGTAGAAGCCTTGTTCGATGCGGGTGCCGAGCAACTCGGCGAGGTTCACATACAGGGTCATGGCACTGCCTCGATGCAGGTGATTCGAAAAACCAGTACAGATGCGGCGTAAATCGACAATTCAGTCCCGGAGACAGCAAATCTGTATGGAAGTAATACAGATGTGTTGAATCTGTAATGCTTTTGTCGGCCCGCGCATCATGGAATCTCTGGCTACCCAAGTAAACAGGAGCGACAAAAATGAACGGCTTGAGCGATGTGCGGCTGACGTTACACAGTCAGGAACTGGAGGCGGGGCAACAGGACAGTGCGCGCAACGAGATGCTGCGCAACGCGCCGTCCGGCCTGAGTCGCTGGGGCCTGTTCTGGCATCGTCTGCACACACGCAAAGCGTTGCTGGGCCTGACGCCGGAGCAGCTCAAGGATGTCGGGCTGACCCGGGAGCAGGCGCTGGAGGAGGGGTTGAAGCCGTTCTGGCGGATCTGAGGTCTGCTGTGAACTTTAGATTCGCGAGCAAGCTCGCTCCCACATTCGACCGTGTCTGGCAGGCAGATCGCGGTCAACTGTGGGAGCGAGCTTGCTCGCGAAGTCGTCTTCAGGGACGCTGAAAGTCCATCAGACCAGCTCTTTGAGCCGATGCCACAACATCCCCAACGCCAGCAACGGCGAGCGCAGATGCTTGCCGCCGGGGAAGGTGATGTGTGGCACTTTGGCGAACAGATCGAAGCCACCGCTGTGCTGACCGCTGATGGCCTCAGCCAGCAACTTGCCCGCCAGGTGCGTGGCATTCACGCCGTGGCCGGAATAGGCCTGAGCGTAATACACGTTCGGCTGATCGCTTAGCCGGCCAATCTGTGGCAGACGGTTCGCACCGATGCCGATCATCCCGCCCCACTGATAATCGATCTTCGCCGAGGCCAGCTGCGGGAACACTTCCAGCATCTTCGGCCGCATGTAGGCGCCGATGTCTTTCGGGTCACGCCCCGAATAATGGCAGGCGCCGCCGAACAGCAGACGACGGTCCGCCGAGAGCCGGTAGTAATCCAGCGCCACCCGTTGATCGCAGACCGCCATGTTCTGGGGCAGCAGGGCGCGGGCCTGTTCTTCGCTCAGCGGTTCAGTAGCGATGATGTAGCTGCCGGCCGGCAGTACCTTGCCGCTGAGTTGCGGATTCAGATTGTTGAGATAGGCATTGCAGCCCAGCACCAGGGTCTTTGCCCGCACCGAACCTTGCGCCGTATGGACCCGGACTTCGGGGCCGTAGTCGATGCGGGTGACTGCCGATTGCTCGAACAGCTTCACCCCGAGTTGCTGCGCTGCAGCAGCTTCCCCGAGTGCCAGATTCAGCGGGTGCAGATGGCCGGAGCCCATGTCGATCAAACCACCGACATAGCGTCTGGAGCCGACCACGGTGTGCATTTCGTTCGCTTGCAGCAGTCGGGTTTCGTAGCGGTAGCCGAGACCGCGCAATTCTTCGGCGTCTTCGGCAAAGCCTTCCAGGTCGGAAGGTTTGTTGGCGAGGTCGCAGTAACCCCAGGTCAGGTCGCAGGGGATCTGAAATTTCTCGACGCGCTGTCGGACGATTTCCACCGCTTCCAGGCCCATGAGTTTCATCTGACGCACACCGTCGGCGCCGATCACGTTGGCGAACTGGTCGAGGCCATGACCGACCCCGCGAATCAGCTGCCCGCCGTTGCGCCCGCTGGCGCCCCAGCCGATCCGGTGCGCCTCCAGCAGCACCACGCTCAAGCCGCGCTCGGCCAGTTCCAGCGCGGTGTTCAGCCCGGAGAAACCACCGCCGACCACGCACACGTCCGCGATCAGCTCACCCTGCAGCACCGGATGGTCGGGTTGCGGCAGGCTGCTGGCGGCGTAATAAGAGGCAACGTGGGGTTGGCTCGCGAAGGCTTGGGCGCGGGCATTCATGGGCGTCATCCTGAGCGGGTGTCGAGAAAATTTGACGGAGCATAAGCCGCAGGCCCGAGGCCGGGCAACATTGGTCGGCCTGTGGTGTCTGGATCGCGGCTTTTGCGGCACAATTGCCGCCTATTCCGCTCCGGTTACCGCTGCAATGAGCTGCAACAGTCAGAAAATCCGCACCCTGCGTCAGCAGATTCCCACGTTCGAGTGCGTGCCGGGCTGTCATGACTGCTGCGGGCCGGTGACCACCTCGCCCGAGGAAATGTCCCGTCTGCCGCGCAAGACCCGCGCTGAGCAAGATGCGGCCATGGAAGAACTCAACTGCGTGCACCTGGGGCCGAACGGCTGCACGGTGTATGACGAGCGGCCGCTGATCTGCCGGTTGTTTGGCACCACCCGGACCTTGCCGTGCCCCAACGGCCGGCGGCCGGTGGAACTGATTCATCCACGGGTCGAGAAGCAGGTGTTCGAGTACATGGCCGAAAACCGGCAGGTGCTGGTCTGAGCGATCAATCCGGAATCGGCAGGCTGAGGCTCTCTTTCACTTCTTCCATCACGATGTAGCTCTTGGATTCGCGCACGTGCGGCAGCTTGAGCAGGATGTCGCCCAGCAGCTTGCGGTACGAGGCCATCTCGGAAATCCGCGCCTTCACCAGATAGTCGAAATCCCCTGACACCAGATGGCACTCCAGCACGTGGGGCAGTTTCAGCACGGCGCGTCGGAACTCTTCGAACGTGTCGCCGGATTTGTAGTCGAGGCTGATCTCGACGAACACCAGCAGGCTGCCCTTCAAGTGCTGCGGATTCAGCCGGGCGTTGTAGCCCATGATGATCCCCTCGCGCTCCAGGCGCCGCACCCGCTCGGTGCACGGCGTGGTGGAGAGCCCGACCTTCTCGCCCAGTTCAGTAAATGAAATCCGCCCGTCCGCCTGCAGGATCCGCAAGATGTTGCGGTCGATCTTGTCCAGCTCACGTTTGGTCTGAGTGTTGGTACGCATAGGGGATGCGCCTCCGTGAAAAGGGTTTTTGCCGAGAATTGTCGCCAAATATAGGCGCTTATACAGTGAAAAGCACTGGCGAATCTTTTTTACACTGCGCGCATCATTGCTCTAACAACAGACGTACGCGGCACGCCGCGAGAGGGATACAAAAATGCGCGTTATGGTCTTGGGTAGCGGCGTCATCGGTACCGCCAGTGCTTACTATCTGGCCCGTGCCGGGTTTGAAGTGGTGGTGGTCGACCGGCAGCCAGCCGCGGCCATGGAGACCAGTTTCGCCAACGCCGGCCAGGTCTCGCCGGGCTATGCCTCGCCGTGGGCCGCGCCGGGCGTGCCGCTCAAGGCCATCAAGTGGCTACTGCAACGCCACGCGCCGCTGGCCATCAAGGCCACCGCCGACATCGACCAGTACCTGTGGATGGCGCAGATGCTGCGCAACTGCACCGCCAACCGTTACGCGGTGAACAAGGAGCGCATGGTGCGGCTGTCCGAGTACAGCCGCGACTGCCTCGACGAATTGCGCGCCGAAACCGGCATTGCCTACGAAGGCCGCAGCCTGGGAACCACCCAGCTGTTCCGTACCCAGGCCCAGCTTGATGGCGCCGCCAAGGACATCGCCGTCCTCAAAGAGTCCGGCGTACCGTTCGAAGTCCTCGACCGCGCCGGCATTGCCCGCGTCGAGCCGGCACTGGCCAGCGTCACCGACATCCTCGCCGGTGCCCTGCGCCTGCCGAACGACCAGACCGGCGACTGCCAGATCTTCACCACCCGCCTTGCCGAAATGGCTGTGAACCTGGGTGTGGAATTCCGTTTCAATCAGGACATCCAGCGCCTCGACTTCGCCGGTGACCGCATCAACGGCGTGTGGATCGACGGCAAGCTGGAAACCGCCGACCGCTACGTGCTGGCCCTCGGCAGCTACTCGCCGCAACTGCTCAAGCCGCTGGGCATCAAGGCCCCGGTGTATCCGTTGAAGGGTTACTCGCTGACCGTGCCGATCACCAACCCGGCGATGGCGCCGACTTCGACCATTCTCGACGAAACCTACAAGGTTGCGATCACCCGTTTCGACAACCGCATCCGCGTCGGTGGCATGGCGGAGATCGCCGGTTTTGACCTGTCGCTGAACCCGCGTCGGCGCGAAACCCTGGAGATGATCGTCAACGACCTTTATCCTCAGGGCGGCAATCTGGCCGAAGCGAGTTTCTGGACCGGCCTGCGTCCAACCACGCCGGATGGCACGCCGATCGTCGGTGCCACACCGTTCAAGAACCTGTTCCTGAACACCGGTCACGGCACCCTCGGCTGGACCATGGCGTGCGGCTCCGGTCGCTTGCTGGCTGACCTGATGGCGAAGAAAAAACCGCAGATCAGCGCCGAAGGCCTCGATATTTCCCGTTATGGCAACAAGACCCAGGAGTCCGCAAAGCATGGCAATCCAGCGCCAGCTCACCAATGAGCGCATGAGTCAGATCGTCAGCCACAACGGCATCGTGTATCTGGCCGGGCAGGTCGGTGACGACTTCAACGCCGGGGTCGAACAACAGACCCGCGACGTCCTCGCCAATATCGAGCGTCTGCTGGATCTGGCCGGGACTGACAAGCAGCATCTGCTGTCGGCGACGATCTACCTGAACGACATCGAGGCGCACTTTGCCGGGATGAACTCGGTGTGGGACCAGTGGCTGCCCAAAGGCGCCGCCCCGGCCCGCGCCACCGTCGAAGCGAAGATGGCCAAGCCGAGCATTCTGGTCGAGATCTCCATCGTTGCTGCGTTGCCGTAAACCGTTATAAAGATCCCTCTCCCGGTGCTGTTGGCGGTTCACGTCGTCAGCCAGCGCCGGTTTTTATTCCCATGACCGCCAAGAAGTCTGCTGCCATGCGTCCTGCCCGTGCCCTGATCGATCTAGAAGCCCTGCGTCACAACTACCGTATCGCCCGTGAAATCACCGGTGCCAAGGCACTGGCGGTGATCAAGGCCGATGCCTACGGCCATGGCGCGGTACGTTGCGCCCAGGCGCTGGAGGCTGAAGCGGACGGCTTCGCGGTGGCGTGTATCGAAGAAGCCCTGGAACTGCGTGCCGCCGGGATTCGTGCGCCGGTGCTGTTGCTCGAAGGCTTTTTCGAGGCCGACGAGCTGGCGCTGATCGTCGAGCACGATTTCTGGTGCGTGGTGCATTCGCTGTGGCAGCTCGAAGCCATCGAGCAGGCGGCGTTGAGCAAACCGATCACCGTGTGGCTGAAACTCGATTCGGGCATGCACCGTGTCGGTCTGCATCCGAAGGATTACCCGGCGGCGTACCAGCGTCTGCTGGCCAGCGGCAAAGTGGCGAAAGTCGTGCTGATGAGCCACTTCGCCCGGGCCGATGAGCTGCATGAGCAGAGCAGCGCCGATCAGGTCGCGGTATTCGAAGCCGCACGTCAGGGCCTGGCCGCCGAAGTCAGCCTGCGCAACTCGCCGGCAGTGCTGGGCTGGCCACAGATTCACAGCGACTGGGTGCGCCCGGGCATCATGCTCTACGGCGCCACCCCGTTCGAAGAAGCCAACGCCGTGGCTGAGCGCCTGCAACCGGTGATGACCCTGGAATCGAAAGTCATCAGTGTGCGCGAACTGCCGGCCGGCGAGCCGGTGGGCTACGGTGCGAAATTCATCACCGACAAACCGATGCGCATCGGCGTGGTCGCCATGGGTTACGCCGACGGTTATCCGCGCCAGGCGCCGACCGGCACGCCGGTGCTGGTGGCGGGCAAACGCAGTCGCATTCTCGGTCGCGTGTCGATGGACATGCTCTGCATCGACCTGACCGACGTACCGGAAGCCGGCCTGGGTTCGACCGTCGAGCTGTGGGGCAAGAACATCCTCGCCAGCGACGTGGCGAAGTGGGCGGACACCATTCCGTACCAGATCTTCTGCAACCTGCGCCGGGTGCCAAGGCTCTATTCCGAGGGTTGAGGCCCGGGCCGGGCCCAAGTGTTGTAAATACTGAACGCTGTCGCCATGATAACGCTCAATATTTCTACAACACTCAGGAGGCCCAAGCCTTGGACGTCGGTGAACGACTGCAATCGATCCGCAAGCTCAAAGGGCTTTCCCAGCGTGAACTCGCCAAGCGCGCGGGCGTCACCAACAGCACCATTTCGATGATCGAAAAGAACAGCGTCAGCCCTTCGATCAGTTCGCTGAGGAAGGTGCTGGGCGGGATTCCCATGTCCATGGTCGAGTTCTTTTCCGAAGAAATCCTGCAGGAAAAACCGACCCAGATCGTCTACAAGGCCAACGAGCTGATCGACATTTCCGACGGCGCCGTGACCATGAAACTGGTCGGCCGTGCTCATCCGAGCCGGGCCATCGCGTTCCTCAATGAAATCTACCCGCCGGGCGCCGACACTGGCGAAGAAATGCTCACCCACGAAGGCGAAGAAACCGGGATTCTGGTGGAAGGTCGTCTGGAACTGGTGGTGGGCCTTGAAACTTTTATCCTCGAAGCCGGCGACAGCTACTACTTTGAAAGTACCAAGCCGCATCGTTTCCGTAATCCGTTCGACGCACCGGCGCGACTAATCAGCGCAGCCACGCCGGCGAACTTTTAAACCGAGAGACGCCAGGCCACTGCGGCAAAGGTGTCCGGACTGTTTGACCGATGCGCAACAAGACCCCTTTAACTTTGGGGTTGTTTCAGTGTGGCGGGCTACCCGCTATACTTGCGCCCGCCTGCGAACCGTGGCCGCAGGCGTGAATAGCCACCATTGAGGGTGAACGCGTGAATCTAATTATGAAAATGCTGGCTGCACCAGCAACCGTACTGGCCCTCTGGGCTGTCAGCGCTCAAGCTGCGACGAATGACGACATTGCCAAACGCCTCGAGCCTGTCGGCCAGGTGTGTGTTCAAGGGCAAGAGTGCAAGGGGATGGAAGTCGCTGCTTCGGCAGGCGGCGGTGGCGGCGCCAAGACGCCGGACGAAGTGATTGCCAAACATTGCAACGCTTGCCACGGCACCGGCCTGCTGGGCGCACCGAAAATCGGTGACGCAGCAGCCTGGAAAGACCGTGCCGATCACCAGGGCGGCCTCGACGGCCTGCTGGCCAAAGCCATCACCGGCCTGAACTCGATGCCTCCGAAAGGCACCTGCGCCGACTGCTCGGATGACGAGCTGAAGGGCGCGATCCAGAAGATGTCCGGCCTGAAATAAGGCGCGCTTCTGATGAAAAAAAACCGTCTTCGGACGGTTTTTTTGTCTGCAATATCACTGTGTGCTTTTCGCGATAAAGGCACCGGAAGAATTCAGCACGGCTTTGTACACTGCATAAGCATCAGTATCTGCCGGGGCTATTGCTTCGGAGCGCCCTTCCGAAATCTGTCTCAGATCACATCCCGGGATCGACATAATGAGCGGTGAGTGAGTGGCGATGATGAACTGTGCACCCTTGCGCGATAGCTCCATTACTCGGTTGATAAACACCAATTGCCTCAACGGGGATAACGACGCTTCCGGTTCATCGAGAACGTACAGTCCCTGGGCTTTGAATCGGTTTTGAAACAGCGCCTCCATTGCTTCACCGTGCGACATGCAATGCATATCCTCGCCGCCGTAGTAGGTTTTTATTTCGGGATCAAAGCCCGCCTCTGCGTCAAGCTTGCGGATCGCAGTGTTCAAGTTATAGAAGGTTTCTGCTCTGTAGAAAAAAACGTCCTTCTCCTTTCGGTAGCCTTTTGAAAGCGTTAGGGTTTCGTGCAGATTCGAGTGGGTGTTCTCGGTCGAGAAATTAAAATTCTTCCCTCCGCCTTCTGGATTGCAACCCAATTTGATGGCGAGAGCTTCAAGTAAAGTAGATTTCCCTGAGCCATTTTCTCCGATAAAAACAGTTATGGAACTGCTGAATTCAAGCGGGAATAGGCCGCGCAGGCAGTCAGCCGCCATCATGTCTGGCTTCAGACGTATTTGCTGGATAAATAAATCATTCATAGCGATACCCTCTGAAGATTCTATTCAAGGATACCTTTACTCCAATCATCGCTATTCCTAGTCTTATCGAAGTCGTGCTAGCCATGGCAAAAATTCCGATATAGCCAAGGCAGGCAATGAGACGCTCGCCGAATAGTTCCGGTGTGGCAGTGGCGCTGAAAAAAATGACCGATGCAGTCCCTGCCGAGATAGCCATTTCCGGCCAGAAGGACTGTAGGGTGCTTGCTTTTTGAAACTTGTAACGTGCTCGTACAGTGTCATTCAAATATCCATAGCTCCTGGCAAGCTGAATTTTACTTCGCTCGCCGTCACTGGATACGTTGAAAGTATTAATGAGCGACTCCTTGTACAACTCTTCCTTCGACATTTCTGCTTCATATAATCGCTGGATTACAGGCTTCGCAAACCTCAATTGCACACACGTCAATGTGACAATGGACGCAATGGGTAGGAGGAAGTAAACGTTTTCCTTAAACAGGATATAGGCTGTGGAAAATGTCAAAATGCAAGTGCCGATAAAATGAATTGAGTCATGAATGACAGAAGCGATTTTCTCGGCATCCTCTTTTATCATCGTTACGCGAGACCATAATGGAGAGGGGCGCTCATCATGCACGATAAAATCGATAAGCATAAAGCGAGATCTCGCTTCTATGAGTGTTGCCAAGGAGCTGCCCAGGGTTTGCGTTGACAGCTTGGTTAAAAAAACAGCGATAAGGATCCAGTATAGTTCAGCGTAAATAGCACCACTGGTGAGAGCAGTTAGGCTCTTTGCGACGACTGATGGTATTAGCAATTGACAGGTGGCTGCTAACGTTAGGCAAATAACAGAAAGCAATAACAAGACCAGGTTTTTTCGTAGACATATAAACATAGTTCAATGTCCCTCATTCTGTAGTTCGTAGCTGCGAATTCGACTTCGTCTATAAGATGCCTCTCTGCTTGAGTAGTAAATTGATATAAGTGACATCGTCGGGCTCAGTACGCGCTCAAGATAGATGGTTGAGGCAAAAATAGCGCCTATATTCGAATCGCCGGACCTTAGCAGATGGGTCGATACCAAGAATAAAACTAACATCGCTACCGGATAACATGAGCCTGAAACAGACTCAAAAGTTGATGCTTTGAGACTGGAGCAAAAAGCGAGGCGCTTTACATTTTTTATGTCGAGTTCAAGCCTGTCGGTGTATGGTGTTGCGTCATATAAATGCTCACAAATGTTGCCGATTGTTGCAGTGTTTTTTTGAACATAGTCAGAAAATAATGAGTTGCTGTTTCTTCGAGTCAAAAAATATGCTGCAGTAGCATAAAGGAGGCCGCTAAGTGGTGCGAGCGCCAGAAGTGGATGATAAAGGGCAGTTATCACGAGCGCAGCGATAATGATGCTGCCGTTTAGTGAAATATCAAAATAAACGGAATGATATAGATAGGTCGAGCCGTCGACATCGCCATCAATTAGCTCGATTCGCTCGCCTAATTTCCTTTTGGTTTGGAGGCGTGTGTTTAGTAAATGATTCAGGATTGTCTTTTTTAAAATATACCTTGTCTTGGAAGTCGTTCTTTGGATATAGGTATTGGCTGCCAATTTTAATGGTGGAGTGATGATGATGAACAGTGAAGCGCTTGTAAGTGCATATAAATATAAGTTGTCGCTTGCTAGATACAAATTAATTGAGTTGCCAATTAAATAGGGTGATGCGCTCGTTGCAATTGAAATGCCCACGCCAAAGCAGCAAATTATCAAGTTGTTATTCATGGTTTTAGGAATTCCACAAAACACGTGCCCGGGCACGATGGATTGCCAGGAAGTCGATTTCCATAATTAAGCCTTGGCGTGAGTTGGTATTTGCCTGGAGGGCGTTGGTATTGAGGTGTTACGTTACTAATCCTAGCGGGGGCTGAAATAACTTCAATTCAGACGCGTCCTGTAGTACTGCATGATTGAATTCGAGGTGGTGTAGGAAATTATCTTTTAGTTCGTGAGGCAATTCTTTAGGCACTGATAGTTCATTGTTATGTCTAAAGATTTTCCTTTGGTCTTGGTAACCAGATTGCAGGTTTGGCGAATCGGGCATTTTTAAGGTTTTCTTCTTTGATCGTCTTCCCTCGGAAGTAAATCCCCGGCAATCTCGGTCTACCTCTATTCACGGAACGGGCGGGAGGCTTCAGATGGTGCAGTTGTGTTCGATCGAACAGGCAGTGGACGACGTGCTGGCACGGTTGCCGGCGCATATCCACATGGGCCTGCCGCTGGGGCTGGGCAAACCCAATCCCTTCGTCAACGCGCTGTACCGGCGGGTTGCCGGATTGCCCGAGCGGCAACTGACGATCTACACCGCCCTGTGCCTCGGTCGTCCGGCCCTGGGCGATGGCTTGCAGAAGCGCTTCATCGAACCCTTCGTCGAGCGGGTGTTCGGCGATTACCCGGAGCTGGATTTCCTTGCTGACCTGCGTCGCGACAGCCTTCCGGCGAACATCCGCATCGAGCAATTCTTCATGCAGCCCGGCAGCCTGCTCAACAGCGCATCGGCCCAACAGGATTACGTCAGCAGCAACTACAGCCACGCGGCCCGCGACATCAACGCCGCCGGGCTGAATCTGGTGGCGCAGTTGCTCGCCAGCAGCAGCGAACATCCCGACCGTCTGAGCCTGAGCTGCAACCCTGACATCACTCTTGACCTGTTCCCGATGATTGCCAAACGCCGCGCAGCGGGGGAGACGATCCTGCTGGTCGGCCAGGTGCACACCGAGTTGCCGTACATGCCGGGCGATGCCGAAGTCGACATCGATACTTTCGACCTGCTGATCGACGAGAAGGACAGCAGCACGCTGTTTTCCACACCGAACATGCCCGTCGGCTTTCAGGATCATTTCATCGGCCTGCACGCCAGCACATTGGTGCGCGACGGCGGCACCTTGCAGATCGGCATCGGTTCGATGGGAGATGCGCTGACTGCCGCGCTGCTGGCGCGTCAGGCTGATAATGCCGGCTACCGGGAGTTACTGGCCGATGTGAACCTCAGCCAGTGGGCGCAACTGATCGAACGCGAGGGTGGCACTGAGCCGTTCGCCAAGGGCCTTTACGGGTGCAGCGAAATGTTCGTCAACGGCCTGCTGGTGCTGGCGGACGCCGGGATCATCCGGCGCAAGGTCTACCCGGACGTGCAGACCCAGGAGCAGGCCAACGCCGGCACCCTCGACGAGGCGGCGCAAACCGACGGCATTTCAGTGCACGGCGGCTTCTTCCTCGGGCCGCGCAGTTTTTATGAACGTTTGCGTGAGCTGCCCCACGGCAAACGTCTTGAATTCAACATGACCCGCGTCAGCTATATCAACGAGCTGTATGGTCAGGAAGAACTCAAACGCCTGCAGCGTCTTGATGCGCGTTTCATCAACACTGTGTTCACCATGACCCTGCTGGGCGCGGGTGTAGCGGATCAACTGCAGGACGGGCGAGTACTCAGCGGCGTCGGCGGGCAATACAACTTCGTCGCCCAGGGACATGCGCTGCACGATGCGCGGTCGATCCTGCTGCTGCGCAGTTGGCGCGAATCCGGCGGCGATGTCAGTTCGAACATTGTCTGGGAATATGGCCACTGCACGATTCCACGGCATCTGCGCGACATCGTGGTGACCGAGTACGGCATCGCCGATCTGCGCGGCAAATCCGATGCGGTGGTGATCGAAGCGTTGCTCAATATCAGCGACTCACGCTTCCAGCAAGGCCTGATCGAACAGGCGCAGAAGGTCGGCAAATTACCGAAGGATTTCCGTCTCGACCCGCGCTTTACCGACAACACCCCGCAACGCTTGCAGGCGATTGCCGCGCGGCACCCGAACCTGTTTCCGGAGTATCCGCTGGGCTGCGATTTCAATGAGGTCGAGAAGGATCTGTTGCGGGCGCTGAACTGGCTCAAGAGCAAGTTCAAGCTGACGGAGATTCTGGAGCTGGGCAAGGCAGCGCTGGATGCGCCGGAGGCTTCATTGTATCCGGAGCATCTGGCACGCATGCAGCTCACCCACCCGGAAGGCCTGAAGGAAGACCTGTTTCAGCGGTTGTTGCTCACTGGCCTGAAGGCCACCGCGCAGTAGCAGCCACACAAAACACTGTGGGAGCGAGCTCGCTCCCACAAGTATTGCGGCGCAGTTGAGTCAGTGATCAGTCGATGAAGGTCACGACGCCGCCCGCCAGCGACTTCACGCGAGCCAGCGACTCGACGCGGTAACCCTGGGAATCCAGCTCCGCACGGCCGCCCTGGAACGACTTCTCGATCACGATGCCCAGACCCGCGACGGTGGCGCCGGCCTGCTTGATGATCGAGATCAGCGCCTGGGACGCCTTACCGTTTGCCAGGAAGTCGTCGATGATCAGCACGCGGTCGCTGCTGGTCAGGTGACGCGGGGAGATGGCCACGGTGCTTTCGGTTTTCTTGGTGAACGAGTAGACGGTCGCCGACAGCAGGTTTTCAGTCAGGGTCAGGGACTGTTGCTTGCGGGCGAAGATCACCGGCACGCCGAGGTTCAGACCGGTCATGATCGCCGGGGCGATGCCCGAGGCTTCGATGGTGACGATCTTGGTGATGCCGGAATCCTTGAACAGCGAGGCGAATTCGTCGCCGATCAGCTTCATCAGGGCCGGGTCGATCTGGTGGTTCAGGAAGGCGTCGACCTTCAGGACCTGGTCGGAAAGCACGATGCCTTGTTCGCGGATTTTCTGGTGCAATGCTTCCATGAAGCTGTCCTCATTTGGCGCTTTGTGCGCCGAAGGTCTAGTAAAAAGTGGTCAATTCTAGCGCTTTAACATCGCGCGTATATCAGCCAGTGCGCTATTGCCCCGCACGGCTTTGACTTCAGTCGGTGTGTCGTCGTTGCCTTCCCAGGCCAGGTCGTCCGGCGGCAGCTCATCGAGGAAGCGGCTTGGCGCGCAGTCGATGATCTCGCCGTACTGTTTGCGCTTGGCGGCGAAGGTGAACGCGAGGGTCTGGCGCGCGCGGGTAATGCCCACGTAGGCCAGGCGGCGTTCTTCTTCGATGGTGTCGGCTTCGATACTGGAACGGTGCGGGAGGATTTCCTCTTCCATGCCCATGATGAACACGTAAGGGAATTCCAGACCCTTGGACGCATGCAGGGTCATCATCTGCACGCCTTCGGCACCGTCTTCCTCTTCCTGCTGGCGTTCCAGCATGTCACGCAGGACGAGTTTGCCGATGGCGTCCTCGACGGTCATTTCGCCGTCTTCGTCTTTTTCCAGGGTGTTCTTCAAGGCCTCGATCAGGAACCAGACGTTGCTCATCCGGTAGTCCGCAGCCTTGTCGCTGGAGCTGTTGGTGCGCAGCCAGTTCTCGTAGTCGATGTCCATGACCATGCTGCGCAGGGCGGAGATCGGGTCTTCGCCGGCGCACTGCTCGCGCACCTTGTCCATGAAGCGCTTGAAGCGCGACAGGCGATCGGTGAAGCGGCTGTCCAGATGCTCGCCCAGGCCGAGTTCGTCGGTGGCGGCGTACATCGAGATCTTGCGTTCGGTGGCGTAGTTGCCGAGTTTTTCCAGGGTCGTCGAGCCGATTTCCCGGCGCGGCACGTTGATCACGCGCAGGAAGGCGTTGTCGTCGTCCGGGTTCACGATCAGGCGGAAGTAGGCCATCAGGTCTTTCACTTCCTGGCGGCCGAAGAAGCTGTTGCCGCCGCTCAAACGGTACGGCACCTGATGGTGCTGCAGTTTCAGCTCGATCAGCTTGGCCTGGTAGTTGCCGCGATAGAGGATCGCGAAATCGCTGTACGGGCGGTCAGTGCGCAAGTGCAGGCTGAGGATTTCCATGGCCACGCGCTCGGCCTCGGCGTCCTCGTTGCGGCAGCGGATCACGCGGATCTCGTCACCGTGGCCCATCTCACTCCACAGCTGCTTTTCGAATTCGTGAGGGTTGTTCGAGATCAGCACGTTGGCGCAGCGCAGGATGCGGCTGGTGGAGCGGTAGTTCTGCTCCAGCATCACCACTTTCAGGGACGGATAGTCGTCTTTGAGCAGCATCAGGTTTTCCGGTCGCGCGCCACGCCAGGCGTAGATCGACTGGTCGTCGTCGCCCACCACGGTGAACTGGTTGCGTTTGCCGATGAGCATTTTCACCAGCAAATACTGGCTGGCGTTGGTGTCCTGGTATTCGTCCACCAGCAGGTAACGCACCTTGTTCTGCCACTTTTCGAGGATGTCGGCGTGCTCTTCGAAGAGTTTCACCGGCAGCAGGATCAGGTCGTCGAAGTCCACTGCGTTGAACGCCTTGAGCGTGCGCTGGTAGTGGGTGTAGACGATGGCGGCGGTCTGTTCCTTGGGGTTGCGGGCGTTTTCCAGGGCCACGGCCGGCAGGATCAGGTCGTTTTTCCAGGCGCCGATCATGTTCTTGATCTCGTCGACGCCGTCGTCGCCTGCGTATTCCTTCTGCATGATGTCGGTCATCAGCGACTTGACGTCGGTTTCGTCGAAGATCGAGAAACCGGGTTTGTAGCCCAGACGTTCATGTTCCTTGCGGATGATGTTCAGGCCCAGGTTGTGGAAGGTGCAGACCGTCAGGCCGCGACCTTCGCCGGGGCGCAGCAGGGTGCCGACCCGTTCCTTCATTTCGCGCGCGGCCTTGTTGGTGAAGGTCATGGCGACGATGTACTGGGCACGGATGCCGCAATTCTGGATCAGGTGCGCAATCTTGCGCGTGATCACGCTGGTCTTGCCGGAGCCAGCACCGGCGAGCACCAATAGAGGGCCGCCGACGTAGTTCACGGCTTCTTGCTGCCGGGGATTGAGTCGGGACATACGAAAATTCGGGAGTCGTTGACGAAATGGGCCGGCATTTTAACAGGCTCAGCGATTTGTGCTGCTCTCTCCGACTTGTGACGCACCACGCGATTCAAATTTGCCGGTTTTGATACTTTCACGCAGGATGCGCGGTGATTTTGCGGCTAATGTTCTCATTCGTGACACAAAATAACGTTTTGATAACCGTTGTCATTTGGTCATTGGTTGGCAGAACGGCATAATGCCCGCCGCCCACATCATTGCAGAGTCTAGGGAGTCAGCTTGACTACGCCTGTCGAACCCTTGCGTTTGCTGCTACTGGCCGAAGAGCCAGCGTGGACAGCGTTATTGCGCGAGTGTCTGGCTCCGTTGGGGAGCGCGGCGGTGCTGATCAGCGCGCCGAGCTGGGAGTCGGTCAGCAGTCTGTTCGAAGACAACCGCCATGCGGTGTTGTTGACCGTTCCCGCCCTGCAGCCGGCCCCCGGCCGTTGTAGCCTGCCGACCGTGTTGCTGCTGGAGCACGAACCGGCGACCGCCCCCGATGGCGTCAGCGACTGGCTGGTGTTCGATGCCCTCGATGCCGGCATGCTGCGGCGTTGCCTGCGTCACGTGCGCGAACGCGGCGTGCTGGAAAACACCCTGCAACGCCTGGCCGAACAGGATCCCTTGACCGGCATCGCCAACCGTCAGGGCTTCCAGACTTTGCTGACCGCGCGTCTTGCCGAAAATGACGGTCGCGGGCTGGCCCTCGGGCACCTCGATCTCGACAACTTCCGCTACGCCAACGACGCCCTCGGCCATCAGGCCGGCGACCGATTGATCCTGCAAGTGGTCGCCCGGCTGAAAAGCCAGCTGGAGGCCGGCGATCAACTGGCGCGCCTGGGCAGCGATGAATTTGCCCTGCTGATCGACACCCGCCGCGCCCCGCAACGGGCCGAATGGATGGCCGAGCGCATCACCGAAGCCTTGGCCGAGCCTTACTGGATCGACGGTGAAAGCCTGCTGATCGGCTCCAGTCTGGGTATTGCACACGCCCGCGCCCAGGGTGGCGCCGATCCGCTGATGTGGCATGCGCACATCGCCATGCAGCAGGCCAAGAGCACGCAGGGCTGCACCTTTCACATCTTCAACGAACGAATCAACCGCAACGCTCGCAGCATCGCCGACCTCGAAAGCGAACTGCGCCGGGCGTTGCGCCGCGACGAACTGGAGCTGCATTACCAGCCACGCCTGGACATGCAGGACGGTCAGATCGTCGGCCTCGAAGCCCTGGTGCGCTGGCGTCACAGCGAACGCGGCCTGTTGCCGCCAAGCGAATTCGTGCCGCTGGCCGAGCAGAGCGGTCTGATCGTGCCGCTGGGGTACTGGGTGATTTCCCGGGCCCTGCGCGACATGCAGGCATTGCGCGAACGCGGATTGCCAGCGCTGCACATGGCGATCAACCTGTCGTTCCGCCAGTTTCAGGACAGCCAGTTGCTGCCGACGCTCAGCCGTCTGATCGCCGAGCGTGGGGTCGAGGCGCAGTGGCTGGAGTTCGAACTCACCGAAACCGCCGTGATGCGCCGCAGCGACCTGGTCAAACAGACCATGGACGCCCTCGGTCGCCTCGGCGTGCGCTTTTCGCTGGATGATTTCGGCACCGGGTTTTCGTCGTTCGTGCACCTCAACAGTCTGCCGATCACCTTGCTGAAGATCGACAAGAGCTTCGTTGGCGGCATGGAGCAGCGCGAAGAAAACCGCAAACTGGTGCACGCGATGATCAACCTCGCGCACAACCTGCACCTGGAAGTGGTGGCCGAAGGGGTGGAAACCCGGGAGCAACTGGATCTGTTGCGCGGATTCGGCTGCGATCAGGTACAGGGTTACCTGATCAGCAAGCCGTTGCCGTTGGCGGAGCTGGTTGACTATCTGATTGCTGACGCCAGCCAGCCTCCGTTGGGTATTGTGGTTTAGCCTCAAATCCCTGTGGGAGCGAGCTTGCTCGCGATGGCGGAGTAACAGTCGACTTATTGGTCACTGACACACCCTCATCGCGAGCAAGCTCGCTCCCACAGGGAAACTCACTCGGCCTGAGCGATCTTGAATCCTCGAGATTGCGGCTCCAGCCGAATCATCCGCTTCATCTTCCATTCGAACGCCAGCGTCAGGCTGATCGCTGCGCAGGCCAGGCCCAGCGCCAGCCCCCACCAGACACCGGTCGGCCCCCAGTGCAGATGGAACGCCATCAGCCACGCCGCCGGCGCGCCGATCAGCCAGTAGCAACCGAGCCCGACCAGGAAGGTGGTCTTGGCATCCTTGAGTCCGCGGATGCAGCCCATGGCAATCGTCTGCGTACCGTCGAACAGCTCGAACCACGCCGCCACCGCCAGCAGGCTCACGGCCAGACGAATCACCTCGGCAAACGCCGGGTCGTTATGGTCGAGGAACAAACCGACCAACTGGTTCGGCAACAGCCAGAACACCATCGCAAACCCCAGCATCACCACTGCACCGAAGACGATTCCGACTCGCCCGGACATTCGCGCATCGTTCAATTGCCCGGCGCCGTAATGCTGGCCGACGCGCATGGTGATCGCATACGACATCCCCGCCGGGACCATGAATGCCACCGAAACAATTTGCAGGGCGATCTGGTGCGCCGCCAGTTGGGTGCTGCCCATGGTGCCCATGCACAGCGCCGCGAAGGCGAACAGTCCGACTTCCACCGCGTAGGTGCCGCCAATCGGCAGGCCCAGGCGCCACAATTCTTTCAGGTACTGCCGGTTCGGCCGCGACAGGCCCTCGCGCAGCGGATAAGCGTCGTAGGCCGGATGCCGACGGATATGCCATGCCAGCCCCAGCGCCATGCAGTTGGCCACAATCGCGGTAACCAGACCGATACCGGTCAGCCCCAGTTTCGGCAGGCCGAACATGCCGGTGATCAACGCGTAATTGAGCAGGAAGTTGGCCACCGTGCCGGCGAGGCTGATGACCATCACCGGCGTCGCCCGGCCGATGGCACTGGTGAAACCGCGCAGGGCCATGAAGCTCAGGTAGCCGGGCAGGGCAAACGGCAGGGCGATCAGAAATTGTCCGGCAGCGTTGACGTTGGTCTCGGTCTGGCCGAACAGCAACAGCACCGGTTTGAGATTCCACAGCAGCAACCCGGCGCCCAGCGCCATCAGCCACGCCAGCCAGAGTCCGGCCTGGGTCAGTCTGGCGGCGCCGATAATGTCGCCGGCACCCTGACGGATCGCCACCAGGGTGCCGACCGCTGCGATCACGCCGATGCAGAAGATCGACACAAACGAATAGCTGGCCGCGCCCAGACCGCCACCGGCCAGCGCTTCGGGGCTGAGGCGGGCCATCATCAGGGTGTCGGTCAGCACCATCAGCATGTGCGCCAACTGCGAGGCGATCAACGGCCCCGCCAGCCGCAGGATGGCCCAGAGTTCGGTACGCACAGGACGCTGCATGGTTTCACATCCTTATAAAAGAGGGAGCAAGAGACCGTCGATTCTCAAGGTTTGGCGCGGGTTGCACAAAGGGATAAAAAGGATGGGTGGCATGATTAAAACTCATCCAGCCGCGATTCTGCTAAGTTGGCGCAATCCCGCCATTGGAGCGCTGTGCATGTCCCGTCGTCTTCCACCCTTGTATGCCCTGCGTGCATTCGAAGCTGCGGCGCGGCACAGTTCGTTCACCCGCGCCGCCGAAGAGTTGTCGATCACTCAAAGTGCGGTGAGCCGGCACATCCGCACGCTCGAAGAGCACTTCGCCTGTCGGCTGTTCCACCGCAGCGGACGCAACCTGCAACTGACCGAGTCGGCGCGCCTGCTGTTGCCGGGCATCCGTGAAGGCTTTGCGGCGCTTGAGCGGGCCTGCAATACCTTGCGCGCCGAAGATGACATCCTGCGCATGAAAGCCCCGTCGACCCTGACCATGCGCTGGTTGTTGGCGCGGCTCAGTCGCTTCCGCCATTTGCAGCCGGGTAATGAAGTGCAGCTGACCAGTGCCTGGATGGACGTGGACTCGGTGGACTTCAACAACGAGCCTTTTGATTGCGCGGTGCTGCTCAGCGACGGGCATTTTCCGCCGGACTGGGAGGCCAGCCTGTTGTTCCCGGAAGAGCTGATCCCGGTAGGTGCGCCCAACCTGCTCAATGACCAGCCCTGGGATGTGGCACGACTGGCCTCCACCGAATTGCTGCACCCGACACCGGATCGTCGCGACTGGCGCAGTTGGCTGGAGCACATGGGGTTGTCGGATCAGGTATCACTCAAGGGCGGACAGGTGTTCGATACCCTGGAACTGGGGATGATCGCGGCCGCCCGGGGGTATGGCGTGTCCATGGGCGATCTGCTGATGGTGGCCGAGGATGTGGCGCAAGGACGTTTGAGTCTGCCGTGGCCGACGGCGGTCGCCAGCGGCCTGAATTACTACCTGGTGTGGCCAAAGACCCGTCCGGGAGGTGAACGTTTGCGCCGGCTCAGTGATTTCCTTCAGGGCGAAGTTCGGGCGATGGAACTGCCGGTGGTCGCGCGCTTGAGCTGAAACGTTCGAGCCGCCACAATGCCGGCCCCAGGCCATAACCCTGCTGTGCGCTCAAGTATTCGCTTTCACCGCCGAATACGTCCAAGTGGAACCGTCGTGCCGGTTCTGCGCATCACCCCCATTATTAGAATTTTTCCGAGCCGCGATCAGGGAGGATCCGCAGACTCGGCCAGGAGCTGTCCATGTCTCAACCTCGCGCCCGGATCGCCTCGCAGCTGGGCCTTGCGCTCGCCGTGATACTGGCGGTTGTCATCAGTGGCAGTACGGTGTTCGCCCTGCGTTCGCTGGACACCGCCAACCTCGCCACCCGTGAAGAACACCTGGCCAGCGAGGCCCGTCTGCTCGCCGACCAGTTGAGCACCTTCCACGGCACGCTGCGTGAAAGCACCCAGCGCCTGAGCGGGCTGTTCGAGAAGCGCTTCAGCGCGGGCCTGAGCATTCACCCGGACGAGCCGGTCAGCGTGGCAGGCACCCAGACCCCGGGCCTGCACCTGGGCAGCGAAGTGTTGAACAACAACTTCAAGGAAGTCGACGAGTTCAAGCAGATGACGGCGGGCGTTGCCACGCTGTTCGTGCGCAGCGGCGAAGACTTCGTGCGGGTCAGTACCTCGCTGACCAAACAGGACGGCAGCCGCGCCATCGGCACTTTGCTCGATCACGCGCACCCGGCCTACGCAAAGTTGATGGCGGGGCAGGGCTACGTCGGTCGTGCGCTGCTGTTCGATCGTTCCTACATGACTCAGTACACCCCGGTGCGTGACAGCAGCGGCAAGGTGATCGCGGTGTTGTTCGTCGGATTCGATTACACCGACGCGCAGAACGCCCAGTTCGACAACCTCAAGCGCTTCCGCATCGGCCAGAGCGGTTCCCTGGCGCTGCTGGACGAACAGAGCAAATGGCTGGTCGCGCCGGCTGGCGTGCAGGCGCCGGATCAAGCGGTGCCCGTGGTCAACGGTCTGGCGAAAGCGCCGGGCAAGGGCCGGTTCTGGAGTGATACGTCCGAGGATTTCTACAGCATCGCCGTGCCGTTCGAAGGTGGACCGTGGTCGGTGGTGGCGAGCATGCCGAAGTCCGAGATCCGCGAAGTGACCTGGAGCGTTGGCTTCCAGTTGGCCATCGGCAGCCTGCTGGCGATGCTGATCGCGGTCGGTTCGGCGGTGTGGCTGCTGCGCAGCAAACTGCAACCGCTGGGTGATCTGGTGCGTCAGGCCGAAGCCTTGGGTGCCGGCGATCTGAGCGTGCGCCTAAATGTGTCGAGCAACGATGAAATCGGCCAGTTGGCCCGTGCGTTTAACCAGATGAGTCAGGCGCTGTCGACCATGGTCGAGCACATCCGCCGCGCTTCGGAGGAGGTCAACAGCCGTGCGCAGGCGCTGTCCGGTCTGTCCGGTGGCGCCTATGAAGGCATGGAGCAGCAGTCCGGCGAAATCACCAGCATGGCCGGTGCGGTTGAAGAGTTTTCCGCCACTTCGTTGAACATTGCCGACAACATGGGCAACACCCAGCGTCTGGCCCAGGAAAACGCGCAGCAGACCCAGATCGGCCGCAGCTCGATGGAAGAGGCATCGTCCTCGCTGGAGCAGATTGCCGGCGCGCTGAACACCACGGCAACCGTGATCAACACCCTTGGTCAGCGCTCTCAGGAAATCGGCGGCATCGTCAGCGTGATCACCTCGATTGCCGAACAGACCAACCTGCTGGCGCTCAACGCGGCCATCGAAGCGGCCCGTGCCGGCGAGCAAGGTCGTGGCTTTGCCGTGGTGGCCGATGAAGTGCGCAACCTGGCGTCGCGCACCCGTCAGGCGACTGACGAAATCTCCGGGATGATCCACAGCATCCAGCAGGAAACCGGCAACGCCATCAGCACTATGGAACAGGGCAACGTGCTGATGCAGGAAGGCCTGTCGCGTAACGCCAATGTCGCTTCGGCGCTGGCGCGGATCGATGAGCAGAGCCGCTCGGCGGGTCAGCAGTTCGCCGCGATCACCACCGCGACTCAGGAGCAGAGCAGCACCGCGACGCTGTTGAGCAGCAATCTTCAGAGCATCGCGATGGCCAACAGCGAGCAGCGTGAGGTGGTCTCCAATCTGGCGGTAACCGCTAAAGAGCTGGAGAAGCTGGCGGCGGATTTGCGTTCCGAGGTTGATCGCTTCCGCTGATGCATCTCTGAAAAAGCTATCGCGAGCAGGCTCGCTCCCAAAGGATCTGTGTTGGTCCTGTGAGAGCGAGCCTGTTTGCATTTGGGCTCTCCAAAAACTCGGCACCTACTGAGTCGCCGGCCGATACTGCAATGCTTCGGCCAGGTGCTCGCGTCTGATATCCGCGCACGTTTCCAGATCTGCCAGCGTCCGCGCCACCTTGAGCAACCGATGCGCCGAGCGCAGCGACAACGTCAGCCTTTCACACGCCGTCTCCAGCCAGGTTTCATCGGCTGTGGATAACTTGCAGTGCCTCTTCAGCCCCGGCAAATCGAGAAACGCATTGGCGCAGCCCTGGCGCTTTTGCTGACGTTCGCGGGCTTCGGCGACCAACGCCGCCGCACTGGCACTGTCCTCTCCCGGTTTCACCGCTGGGTTCAACGCTGTGGCCTCTCGCGCCACCGTCAGGTGCAAGTCGATCCGGTCCAGCAGCGGCCCCGAGAGCTTGTTGCGATAGCGCTGCACCATGTCCGGCGTACAGGAACACTTGCCGCTTGGCTCCCCAAGGTATCCACAGGGACAGGGATTCATCGCCGCCACCAACTGGAACCTCGCGGGAAACCGCACCCGTTCCTTGGCTCGGGCAATCACGATGCAGCCGGATTCCAGCGGTTCGCGCAGAACCTCCAGCACCTTGCGATCAAACTCCGGCAGTTCATCGAGAAACAGCACACCGTGATGGGCGAGAGTGATTTCGCCGGGTTGCGGTTTTGAGCTGCTGTCGGCTTTTGAAATAGCTGCGAAAGAGCTAGGCTAGAGGCCAAGGAACGCCGTTGGTCTCAGTTGAAATTGTTGCGAAAAAAAACGAAATAAATGCGACGGGATTGAAAATGACTACAAATAGCTGCGACCAACCTAAACAGGTCAGACGTATCAAACCAACGAGACGCAGTGTCTCTGGTTTTCTACCTTTTCGAGGGGCCGGCGGTGTTCCGTTTGAATCCTTGCTTGAAAGGGATTTCCTCAAGCGGATGAGGTTTTCCCATCGAGTGTCATCAGTAGTTGCTCAGCCGGTAAGAATCGACTTCATCGATCCACATGGTCGACCGCAGACTTACACACCGGACTTCTTGGTCTACTACCAACAAGCTGGACGCAGCCACGTGGACTACATCAAACCAATGCTGGTCGAGGTGAAGCCGGAGTACCTCTGGCGCGAGCACTGGCGAGCGTGGTCCCGGAAGTGGAAGGCTGCTCGGCGTTATGCGCGCGAACAGGGCTGGAGTTTCAGCATCTATGACGAGTCCAGGATCCGTGGTTTACCTCTGGACAACATCATTTTTCTCGAACGCTTCGAACGAATGGCTTTTGATCGCGAAGATATCGAAATGGTGCTCAACACCCTGCGCGAAACCGAGATCTCGCCCGTTCACTATTTATTAGCACGGCACTTCAACGGCATTTATCGCGACAGGGGCGTCTCTCTTTTGTGGCACCTCGTTGCAACGGGCCGAGTCGCTTGCGACATCACGGAGCCTCTCGATCAGTTTCTAGAGTTGTGGATACCTGAACTATGAACATTTACGAAGTCGATACCGATGAGCATCTGATCCCGTTCGAGCCATCCAGGTCGCGAGTCTCCATCGAAGTTGGGGCCATGGTGCGTCGTGACAAAAGCATTTACCGGATTCTCCAAATTCTGGGCTTCGATACGGTCATCGGGGTAGAGGTCGAGACCGGCGTGAGTGCTTCACTGCGCGTTGCAGAGCTTCGAGCCGTCGAACAGGAGAAGGTGGATGGGCTTTATGTGAATCATGACATCGCCACCATCAATTCAGATGACTGGGCCATCGCCCAGAAGCGCTTTTCTGCTATCAGCCCACTGATCAAGGAAACGATCAACCCAAGGTGCAATGTAGAGGAAAGGGCAAAAGAAGTTGGAGTCGATACAGCGACGCTTTACCGATGGCTAGAGCGTTACCAGAGCTGGAACGAGATCTTGGCTTTGGTTCCCCGTAAACGCGGGTGGAGATCGGGGGCATCAAGGTTGACCATTGAAGCGGAAAAGATCATTCAAGACGTCATTGATGAGCATTACCTCAAGTCGCAAAGACCTTCCATCCAGTCAACAATTGCAGAAGTGGAAATGCGTGCAAAGGCTCAAGGGGTGGCTCCTCCTAGTGCTTCGGCAATCCGGGCTCGAATTGCCAAAATCCCCGAAAAGCAGATCCTCAGAAAGCGCGGTTTTGCGGACCAAGCCCGAAATCGCTATACACCGTCTGTGGGCAAGTTTCCAGGTGCTGATTACCCGCTGGCGGTAGTCCAAATCGACCATACCCCTATTGACCTGATCGTCGTTGATGACCTTCACCGCAAGCCAATTGGCCGCCTGTGGCTGACTGTCGCAATTGACGTGCATTCTCGAATGATTGTTGGGTATTACTTGGCGCTTGAAGAGCCTTCGGAAATTTCGGTGGGCATGTGCATTGCGCACTCGGTATTGCCCAAGGAGGATTGGCTGAATATTCACCATGTAGAGGGTGAGTGGCCAGTTTGGGGTTTTCCGCGAGTTATCCACTCCGACAATGGGCCAGACTTTCGTGCGGAAAACGTTCGTCGCTCCTGTTCCAATTACAACATCGAGAACGTGTTCCGGCCAGTCAAGGTGCCCAAGTACGGTGGGCATATTGAACGGTTGCTTGGAACGTTCATGCGCATGCTGCATGAGCTGCCTGGCACGACGTTCAGCAACACGAACGACAGAGATGGGTACGATTCTGACAAGAACGCTACTCTGACGATGGGTGAATTTGAGAAATGGTTAGTACGGGCCATCCTTCGTTACCATCAAAGCCCCCACTCGTCCATTTACATGAGCCCTGCTCGAAAGTGGCAGTTGGGCTTCTTTGGTAACCGTGAGCTTGATCCACTTGTCAGCGTCCCACCACGTCCGGACGATGCGCTAACGGTACAGCTGGACTTTCTGCCGTCCTTCCATCGCACAGTACAAACCTATGGTGTGCAGATCGATGTCTTCTACTACTCCGAGGCATTGCGGCACTGGATCAACACGACTGACCCAGAGACCGGTCTCGCCAGAAAGTTCGTTTTCCGCCGTGATCCGCGTGATATCAGTGTCATTTGGTTTTACGACCCGCTACTGAAACAGTATTTCCGTGTGCCGGTAGCCAATCAGGCTTTCCCCGCTGCGACAGTCTGGGAGTTCAGGGCGGCGAAGAAGAAAGCGGTGGACGAAGGCCGAGAGAATGTCGACGAGGCAACGATATCCAGGCTCATACTGGAAAACCGCGAGCTGGTGAATAACGCATCTCTAATGACCAAAAAGGCGCGCCGGGATGCTCAGAAGATCCGGGTTCATGGGAAAAACGTCACTCCCGCGTCCCCCAAAAGGTCTGTTGCCCAGGTCGTTGCGGATATTCCCGCGCCGGCGGAGGGGCTGTTGCTCGATGACGTTGATTTGATTGGTGACATTTCATGAATGAGTACGCGCATCTTCTGCCGGATTTCAGACCGGTACTTCAACTATCTGATCGGGAGCGTATCTTGTTCATGGGCGAACCTCGTTGGATTGGCTACGAGGCCGCTCACAGCATTCTGGAAAACCTTGGTTGCTTGTTCGATATGCCCAAGCGGCCGCGCATGCAAAACCTGCTGATTGTGGGTGATTCGAACAACGGCAAGACCACTATCGTCAGACAGTTCATGAAGACCCACGGCGAGGGGTACGTTAATGAAAACGCAGATCCCGTACGTCCCGTGATCTTGGCCGAGGCACCGCCATCTGCCGATGAAAAGGACTTGTACATTGCTCTGTTGGATCGTCTGTGGATGCCGTATCGCACGACGGACTCCAAAGTTTCGTTGCGCTACCAGGTCTTCCATTCCTTTCGCGAACTGAACGTGCGTATGCTGATCATCGACGAAATCCATTCGCTTTTGACTGGCTCAGCCATCAAGCAAAGGGAAGTCATGAATGCCATAAAGGCACTGTGCAACGAGCTGGCGATACCTGTTATCGGCGTAGGTACGCCAGATGCCGTTCGAGTACTGCACCACGATGCCCAGCACGCCAGTCGCTTTGATGTGGTCAAGTTGGATCTGTGGAAGCTGAACGCTGACTTTCAGCGATTGCTGAAGGCCTTCGAAGCCGTTCTGCCACTTAAGCGGCCTTCCGAGTTGTTTAAGGCTGATAAGGCGCAGTTGATTCATTCAATTTCAGGTGGGAATACAGGCGATGTTCATCGACTGTTGGTCGAGTGTGCAAAGGAGGCAATTGTCTCGGGTAAGGAGCATATAGACAGAGAATTGATCGAGAGCAAATCGTGGCTTCGTCCTACGCGTGGCATCCGGGAGCTCATGGGCTAGCGCCCGTATGGCCACTTTCTCAACCACTGATGCCAGATGAGCTGCTTTCGTCGTGGCTGGTGCGTGTCGCACTGGCCCACGGCTGCTCACCCACTTGCTTGGCTGCGGTGGTATGGCCAACCCTACGTATCTGGACTCAAGACTTTGATCGTGGGAGTGAGCTGAGTAGGCTGGAGAAGCTCTCTGCATATGTTGGCATTCCTGCCTCCGAATTGCAGCTTTCTACATTACGGCAAGCGGCACAACTGCTCCTTGGTGGCCACATGGAGCAACCTGGTGTCTGGACATGGGTGCTTGTATTAGGATGTCGCAACAGGTTTCATGCCGGTGGTCTTCAGTGTTGCCCGGAGTGTTTCACTCAGGGCAATCCTTACTACCGAATTCAATGGCGATTGGCCTGGCACACATGCTGCCAAATCCATCAGGTCAGTCTGATTGACTGTTGCCACCAATGTGGCGCTCCTTTGCAGCCTGGCCTGCTGCAGGCTGGGAACTTTCTCCAACAATGCCATGCCTGCGGCGCCGAGCTAGGTGCATGCGCTCGAGTCGCCCCCTTGGCAGGGGCTCTTGCCATTCAGCAGTACGCTGATCAGATGATCACCGCCCCGGGTCGGTTCGGAGATGTCACTCTGGACTTTACGCAGTGGATGCGGGTTGCTCGTGCGATGGTCAGTCTGTTGCAGGTTGCAGCTCGGCAGAGGTCAGAATCGATACTGCAACTGTGTGAGTGTCTAGGTGTGGATACGGCATCACTAAAACCTGCATTGCTCGGTCTCCCTTTCGAGTACTTGGCACGACCTGAGCGTGCGATGCTGCTCGCGGGAGCTTGGGCGATGATGGTCGCAGGTCCAGAACGCTTCATGTCTGAAGCTTCTCGAGTGTCTTTGCCTGTTTCCGCCCTCCATATTCCTGCTCGCGGAGCTCCTGATATCTTGATGCGCATGGCCGGTGCGTTGAAAATCCACTCCTCGCATCGATCAAAACAGCGGGACTTAGATCACCCTCGCGCGCAGTTGGAGGTGTTACGCATGTGGCTGCGACTGACGAGAAGGATGAAACGAAATGGTCTCTGATGGGGCAAATTCCAATACGGCCTGCAGTGATTGCGGCAAGGCGATGATCAAGGCGAAGAAAGTTCATGACGGCAAGCGCTATTGCGCGACCTGTTATCCACGTTTGTTCAAGCGTCGCATGTGCTCCGGTTGTGGAAACTTTGGCCGGCTACCTGTATTTGACCTGGCGGCTAGATGCGCTGGCTGCGCGCGTAATCGTCCCTGTGTGCGATGTGAGAAAGCCGAATTCAAAATTGGTTTGATGTCTCAGTACGGACCGGTCTGCAAGTCATGTGCACCATATTTTCGGGAGCCTGCACCGTGCGAGGTTTGTGGAAAGCTCTCCCAACGTTTGGCTCGCAGCCAACAAACAGATTTACTGACCTGCCCGGCTTGCAGTAGGTCCGCATCCACCTGTCCCAGTTGCCGGCGGCATAGGGTTCTGCTGGAGAGTGCGCGAGGGGGGAAGCTGTGCAAGCCGTGCAGTGATGAAGGTACGAGGGCTTGTGGCACCTGCGGTGATCAGATGGCAGCGGGCCGAGGTCATGAGTGTGAGGACTGCTATTGGCGTCGTACGCTGACGAGTCGTTTGGCGATCGATCGACAAGGTTTCAGATCGCCGGTGATGGGCCCGCTGTTTGTGAGCTTTGGGGAATGGCTTCAGCGCGAGATGGAGGTAAAAAAGGCCGCGGCCAGGGTGCACGTCTATTTTGACTTCTTCAGCCAGGTGGACGCCCTGTGGGGGCACATTCCAACCTATGAAGCGTTACTTGAGCACTTTCATGCCGGAGGATTGCGTAGGGCCGAAGTGCCGATGCGGTGGTTGAGAGAAACTCAGGGAGTCCATGCCAGTGCCACTGTTCGCGAGGCTCATTCGGAGCAGCGACGGCTCGATGAGCTACTTTCTCAGGTATCGGGGCACTGGGCCAGGGACGTGTTGGCCAAGTATCACCACTCATTGATCGCCAAACAGGGTCTGCATGACATCAAGCTACGTTCTGTTCGGTTGTCAGTTCGTGCGGCCGTGAATTTTTTGAACCATGCGAAGCTCGCCCGCGGCGAGCTTCCCGATCAGCGTGTTCTTGAAGCGTTTTGGCGGCAGTCGCCCGGTCAGGTAGCCGCCGTGACGGGTTTTATCAACTTTCTCAACAAGGTTCACAACCTGAAACTTGATCCACGCCCGAACGAACGCTGGTTGAAGACCGCCAAGCACGAAAAGGCAGAAAGAGAGCTGATCGACCTATTCAAATGCCGCCATGAGATCGAGGCCTTTGATGCGAAGTGGATAGTGAAAGGACTTGCGTATTTTCACGGAATTCGGCGGGCGAACCGCAAAGCGCTTGTCTATCGCCAAGCTACGTTCCATGAAGTGGCTGGATTCGATGTGGAACTCGGTGATAGCAGCTTTTGGGTACCATCCGCTGACAGCTATGCGGTGACGCACACAGCAGGAGAGATTGCTTGAAAATACCCGATTCCATATTGATTGGGTTGCACAGGCGAGTTAAGAGCCGCCAATCAAAGAGGCATTAGGATGTGGCTGTTATAGTGGGTACGTATATTAATAGTGAGTGATGAAAGTGAAGTAAGCCTTCACCAGCTAGAGCGTGGTGCAGGGGACGGAATACTGAGATAAGCAGCTTCCTTTATCACATACCCATCATCCGTAATCTAATTGCTCAAACGTACTCGATTGGAATATCCCATATATAGGGCGTGAGCATAGAGGTTTGCTCGCGGTCTGTCATGCAAGTTATAACAAAAAATTACATGCCTATGGGTCTCAATGTAATTTATCGCTTGGCACGAGTCTTTGTTAAAGGCTCCTTCTTTTCATTATCTTCACGAAGAATGAAACTGTCCGAGTTCTCTAATCTAACTCCGGACTTTATAGAGTCTGGCCACTCTTGGATAGCTTTTTGGGCCTTTAATACTTGTTGTGCTAAATCACTAGACCTTTTCATATCCATAACTCCAAATGCTTCTTATGATAGTTTAACACCAAGCTTCGTCAATAGGTTCGGAATTTCTCTACCGATTATCAGTTCCTCAAGCTGAAGGTAGGTATCGAGGAATCTAACAATCCTTGGTTGATCGCCGGTTTCCCGCCAATCGACTGCACGTCCCTGGTCGTCCTTACGGGGCTCCGTTGGCTCAAAAATTTCTTGGTATTGGCGTGGGGCAATACCTTGAAACGGTTCGAAATTCACCTGGGTGCTAGAGGGTGTTGGTGCGTCAATGCTGATGGAGTCTTGATGCAGTTGTTTGGCTTTACTTTTAGGATATGGCTCTATATAAACTACCCGCTTAATGCCGCTGGCTACTATATGGCGTGCACACATATGGCAGGGGAAAGTTGTGCAATATAATGTTGCTCCTGCTACGGAAATGCCTAAGCGAGCTGCTGACATCAATGCCGCCATTTCAGCATGCACGCTTCGACCAAATTCAAGAAGATTCATTATTCTGCTGTTTTTTAATATTTGTTTCTGGCCGCCGGAGATCAAGCTTTGAACAAGAGTGTTTATGTCGGTTTTTTTAGATTTTATTGAGAGTAGCCCATGCTTGTTCAAGCGTTCTAGTATTTCTCCTAACACTTGAACTCGTTCGTCGGCCATAGAGTCTACGCCTTTCTGAAAGTCGCGGGCGTCTCCCGTATCGCCGGGCCAGTACAAGTCACCTCCTGATTTTGGGACATCATTGCATCCTACTGCGATAATGTCTCCCTCAGGTCTTAGTATCGCAGCCCCAACCTGCCGATTTAGATCGGCGGAGCGGAGTGCCGCAGATCGAGCGTGATATATTCCGTGCTCGTCGCGAGTAGGGGTAAGAAAAGAGTTTCCGAACAATAATTGAAGGAAACGACCAATTTGAAGATCGGTTGTAGACTTGTTGCGCCCGTCCACGAATAAGTCAGCTAACGGGAATGCATCTTTTACGTCCTGACCCAGAGGTATGCTTTCTTCCTGTTCGTCTTTTTGCACCAAAATTTCAGCCTTGGAGCGAGCATCACTCCCATTGCCAAACTGCGACCTGCTTATTTTTTCTGCCAGGGCGCTTACTCTGACGTCTCTCGGAGAATAAACCGATATGAGAAAAAATCCTTTGCCATAAACGGCACGAAGCATTTCTACCTCTTTTGGATGCTTTAAAGAGCGGAGGATAAATGCCTGTCGAGTTGGAAGACCATTACTTTTGACATCCCTAATTTGTCTGATAGCTGCTAGGCCCAAGATCGCCACAGCCGCCCCCTCGTCACTTTCAACTCTCAGACGCGTACCTGCGGCCATCAAGGCATCTATGCGCTCAGCCTCAGTTTTTCTGCTGTGAGATGTATCGAAGAAAGTCTCTATTTGCTCACTAAGGCGGACAACGTAGGACTCATATTTGAGTGCTTTTAATTGATTTTTCAGCCCAGAAATCACCGGGTCAAGATTAACGCCTACTGGGCCCACTAGGCCGAAAACAAGCTCAGGGTCTTTTTTGGGGCTCAATGAACGCTCAGTCACTGCCGAGCCCGACTTTTCGTTGCGGTTACGGTTATCTGAGGTCTTTCTAGCCTTAACCATTGCGAGATCCCTGGCCTGATTTATCAGTTTTCGCTACGCCATGTTTTGTATTTACTGGTATTGGGCTACGCGTCTCATACCTATTCAATACACTAGCTAAAATTTGGAAAATATCATCCTGAATGAGCTCAAGATTTTTACGTTCAGTTCACCGATCATCCACCAACTGTATCCACTTGAACAATTTCGCTATCGGCCGTTGTCTAAGGATTCGCTCCATGCAAGTTGTCGGCCAGTTGCCTCGGCGTATGTCTGTTAAGACAAAAATCTCTTGCGAATCAAAACATGGTGACAGCGAAGTCACTCCCACCGATCAATAAACCTGTGCTTGGTGTATCGAGAGCGGCCAATCACTCTCTGGCAATTGCAGTCATGGAGCGCCGTTCGGCGGTCACTTATTGACATCATCGTCACTTCTGACGATGCTTGTTGCATGAGATATCCAGGCGGAAAAGGCAAGTGCTACCAGCGCTTGATCAACCTGATGCCACCGCATCAGACATACATTGAGTCGCACCTTGGCGGCGGCGCAGTCATGCGCAACAAGAAGGGCGCCAAGCGAAACATTGGGTTAGACCTTGACGCGAAGGTCATCAGCCGGTGGCGGGCTGAGCTGCCCGGCATTTGCGAGCTGGAACAGATCGACGCAGTTACGTTTTTGGAGACGTTCCAGTTCACCGGCGATGAATTGGTTTACGTCGACCCCCCGTATGTGCCGGAAACGCGTCGTCGATCCAAGGTTTACCGATGCGATTACACGCATTTTGACCATTTGCGCCTGCTGCGCCTGCTGAAAACCCTGCCTTGCAAAGTCATGCTTTCCGGCTATGACTGTGATCTTTATGAGACAGAGCTTGCCGGATGGAACACGGCGAGATTCCAGGCAAAGACCCACACTGATGTGCGTGAGGAGGTTGTCTGGATGAACTTTGAACCTCCCTCTCGTCTGCATGACTCTAGATATATGGGTGACACATTTCGTGATCGCCAGACGGTTCAACGCCGGCAGGCTCGGTTGCGAACTCGCATCGACAGTATGAGTGCCGCAGAGCGAAATGACTTACTGCAATGGATGCAAGAAACTTATGGTCATGCCGAGGAGGCAGCCTGATGCAACGGGGCGCTATTTTCATCGACCACGTAGTCTTTAATCTAGAACTACCCACGCCGGATGCTGAGGTAATTCCAGGTGTTCCATGGGGGGCGATCGAGGCCTTCCCTACACCTGCGTACTGGGCTTATCAGGTTTATGCGCGTCGCCTTCAGGGTGAGCGGATCAATTACAAACTCGGTGCGACGCTCAAGGAGGAAGTGGGGGCATGCCTGCTCGGTGGTCACGGTATTCCTGCCAGTGTCGGGCTTGCTGCGTTCCATCATGTGAAGCAGCTTGGAGCCTTCAACGACCTGCCCCCATCGGAAGAGACACTACTTGAGTGGCTGAAGGAGCCGATTCAGGTGGACGGACGTCTGGTTCGTTATCGCTTCGCTAAACAAAAGGCGCGTTACCTAGCTGCCGCATTGCAAAAACTGGCTACGGAATATCCACCCCTTGGTTCTGGTAGAGCACTACGGGATTGGCTGCTGGACATTCCAGGTATCGGTTACAAGACAGCGTCTTGGGTCGCCCGGAACTGGCTGGATGCTGATGACGTCGCCATCCTTGATATCCACATTTTACGCGCTGGCCTTCTGGGCAAGTTCTTTGAGCAGAGCCTCACCGTTGAACGGCACTACCTGGAGCTGGAAGATCAGTTTATTCAGTTCAGCAAAGGGCTAGGTGTACGAGCGTCGGAGTTGGATGCGTTGATATGGTTGGAGATGATGTCCTCTTCAGCCACTGTCCACAGCATCATGGGAATGGGGCAAGCTTCTCCAGAACGTCGTTCACGGAGCAAGGCCAAGAAAAGCCATTCCAACTCCAGCCAGTTCGCCTTGCTCAGCTAGGGAGCTAGCCCACGGTTCGCCGGTGGTGCCCAACGGGCAAAAGTTTAGGCCCATGCCCTGCGCGGTGAGGGCCATTACGGCGATCAGCGCGCCGGCATCTCGCCAGATCAGACTGCAACCATCCTGGTACTTGGTAAGTGTTTTACCCGGCTCTGCCACAAGTAAAAGCAGAGTGGCTTGCGGAGCGTCGACAACCCGCTGACTTTGCTCCCGTAGGCCTTCTAGCTTGAGCGATGCGGCCGTCAGTTCAATCAGGAAATGCCCGTTCGGCTGATACAGCCACCAACGTGGATCGCCGGGTTGGTGGATGATCAGGTGAATTGGATGAATTGCTCCTGCTGAAGGCGTGGCGCGGAGTTCTAGGTCGAAGCCTAAATCGGAAGCCCAGGTCTCTCGGCTGCGGCATGCGTGCCAGAGGAAGCCTGCCAGACGACCATCATCTAGGGGCGCGAACTGACGTATCGTTCGACGCTCATCGAGCGCCTGGAACAACGACGGCATGGCGGAGTGAGCGCCGGCGGCAAGCCGCCGAATTTCCCCCGTCTCCCACTGGTAGAGTTTGTGCTGTGTGTTTACTGGCTTGGGGATGGGATTACCCAGGTTGATCCAAGTCATAGCCAACCTCTTCAAACACCTCAAAGTATTTGTTGCATCCACGGCAGTTGCCACAGGGAACGTCTGCCTTGTGACAACTGTGGGCCCATGCCAGATAACCCGAGGGAATTCCTGATTCTCGAACCAGCTCTGCAGTTGATAGCTCAATGGCTGGAGCTTCCACCACCATGCCGCCTTCTTGGAGTGACAGCAGGTGACTGATCGCACTCATAAACTCGATTGAGCCATCGCGGTGGAATCCATCGGATTTCACTGTTCCCAGCCACAGATGTGTCACGCCAAACGAAATAGCTTTCATCGCCGCCAGGGTAACCAGCATTTGATTTCGGTATGGCCACCAGTCGGAAGCTGGTGCCAGGCCATCTGCGCTCCGCCCCGCCATATCGCCTGACCCAAGATCACGGCAGTCGATTTCGAGCACATGATGGGGAATCGCTAACCGCTCGCAGATAGCTCGAGAGGCGGCGATTTCTGCTTGTGCTGCCAACTGCCCGTAATTGAGGGTGAAAGCCACGTCAGGTCGTTTCCACCAAGCGAGAGAAAGGGAGTCCATGCCGCCGGATAACAGGAGGGCGACTTTCATAGTTTTATGGCTTCCCAGACGGTTTGATAGATAGCTGACACGTAATCATCTGAGAGTTTGCAATCCGAGCCTTCCATCATCTTCTTGTCTTGTGTTGACTCGTTTTCTGCATACAGCACTACTGGCTTGCCTAATGCTCTGGCATAGCCAATTTCATAGATAGTGCCAGAGTCCAGGCCATCTCCAATGGCAAACAGTAGGTCGCATTCGTGGATAGCCTCAAGATCCTTCTCGACCACATCGTCGGCTGAGCCAAGTCCGACGTCGTGATATGGGGAGAACACCCGCAGTCCCATCGCTTGCAGATCATTCAGGGCTTCACGGATCAACCAGAGTTGGCCGAGGGTGAAAAATGGGCCTGCTAGGTAAACCAAAGGCCTAAAGCCATCTTGGTAGCGTCTCGAGGCCTGCAATGGCTCTGGGGAGTAAGTACGCAATTGCTTGGGTGTTGGATAGCCTTGAGTTTCGCAATAGAAGGCAGTCGCTTTGGATGCGATGGCAGCTGCTTCATGGGCTTTAAGTCCTTGCTCCAGCCAGGCATAGGCAAAGTGTGCCGCGAACGTATCGCCCGACCCAATCTTCCACACGCGCTTTGTATGGTAAGCAGGAACCGTGGTGACTTCGCCCCGTTCATAGACGAGCGCACCGAGTGGTCCCATTTTGATTACGACAACTTCCGCGTTTTCTTTCGCGGCTAGGTCCTTGGCCATCGCTGCTGGATCAAGGTCAGGCGTTCCACAAAATATCTGTGCCTCATAGCGATTCAATACAAGCGCGAGATGCTTGGCTTTCGATCCATTGGCAGTGAACGGCTCCGGGTTACTAGCGCTCTGAGGATCGTAGACGACATAGTTGGCATCCACGATGGCAGAGCCTTCAATCATGCCGAAGCGTAGAACCTTCTCAGCCGTGATCTGAAGTGACAGTCCAGAGATGCTTGAGCGAACATCAATGGATGGGGTCGACAACCCATGGACGTATTCGAAAGTTACGCCTTGAGCCAGTTCAGAAGGTACGAGCTTGAATCCCTCCAATGCAGCTCGCTGGTTCATGATGAACAATGAGTTGCTGTCCAAAAAACTATGGAGATCTACGTTGCCTCCGAATCTGGCAATAGCGGTTGCTGCACGACCAGCAGAGCCATAAGACTCGTCCCAGTTCGGACGCATGCAGCGTTCTCGATACACGCCTCCTGCGATGGTGATCATAAAGCGCTCCTTGCTGTTTAACGGACGGGGTAGATGAAGATCCTAACTTGCCCATTGTTGATTTCGATTACTCGGGCCTCGTACATGGTGCCTTCGGCCATACAGATCCGTAGGCGCTGAAGGCGAGGGTCTGCAATGCCCCCTGCGATTTCGCCGTCCCACAGGGCATGAACGACAGATTGGCCGTTCTGTTGACCGGACACGATTTGCAGAATAGAGCCGTCTCTCAGTTGCTCGACGATTTCTTCTTTCGGCGAGGCAAGCTGCGAGGTGAACGTCAACTGTTCGCACGCAGTTGGCGTATCGGTAATAGGGCCGTGTGGGCCGCCGCTAGAGCCAGACATGAGCATTTCCTTTGCTTGGAGAGAAAGCCTTAGCAATATCACAAGGTGATATCCTTTTGCCATCCGCTAATGAGATTGCTGATAAAGGTCTATTGCTATCTACCAATTTGCACTTGCTCAGCCCATGGGGTACCACGGGTACGTCCGTCACTAGCGGCAGTTTTCGGCCGGTTTGAATCGAGGTCGCGCTACCAGCAGCATCGCGCTCTAGTCAGTAAGATTTATATAGCCGTCGCAAGTATTAGATAGATTTTCAAATGGAATAAGTTGTCACGCCAGTTTTAGAACTGAGTTAGCTTAAGATAAAATATTGTGAGCAGTTTTTACTGGTTGCTACGTAGCCATTTCCACTCTCCGCTTCCTACATGGCTAGTTCGGCTGGAGTGCCCTATATATAGGCCGGTTAGGTTGCTAACATCAGTGATTTTGAGGTGAAGAGTTCCAAAGTAAGCATGACTGTCATTTTTATCATACCACTCTCCGGTTATATACGAGTTCTTTATTATTCCAAATAGGCAATAGCTTTTTCCCTTTGAATCAAATTCCGCGTATATATATTTTCCGAACTGCCTGATGGTGGTATAGCTGTGCCTATCCGTAGCTTCATGGAAATTTTGACTTTCAGGCGCTGTCCAGGTTTGTTCCCATTTTCCAGCGAGTTTAGGAGGTTTTTCCCTAAAAAAACCTCGCACGGGTAACCAATATAAGTATTTTACAATTTGATGCGACAAGCTGAAGTCAAGAAGCGTCTTAACTAAGAGGATGGCGCTTGGTGCTGCTAGTCCAGTAGCAATAACGTTTAGGTCGATATCCATGGTGACGCTTTCTACCTGATTTTTAGTTTTTTCGGAGAGGTTAATTTGATTCGGTGTGGCAGGACGGTGCCGTTTAGTAGCAAGAAAAGTTGACGCAGTTATAAGTTGCAATCCAGCTTATAGCGTACCTCATTGGCGGGCAAGACTAGGGGGCGTGATCATCAGCTTTATCAAAATCTAACAGACGCGCGACACTGCTTCAGTAAAAAGTGGGTAGCGATTCGATGGCCTTAGGCCCCATTGAGAGGTGGTCAAAACGAAGCCTCGGAGGCTCCGATATGTGGCGATGGTGTTCCCGTTCTCAGGTGTAACCAGGCAGTCTCTGGATGGTTTTAGCACCGGAATCTGCATCGAAATGTAGAAATACTGGCAACGTGCTAGCGTGTTGAGCGACTTGCCAGATATCCTTGTGATGCGTAGGGAATGCAGATGGGGTCATCATGCCAGCAGTTTTCGTCCATGTATCGGACATTCATTTTGGTCAAGAGCACGATCAAACGATTCATATTCATAATGATGTGAAAGAGCAGCTAATCATTGACGCTGCAGAGGTCGTTGCGGGGCTTTCATCCGGCGTAGCTCAAGGCATCATTGTCACAGGTGACATCGCCCAATCTGGACAATGGGAGCAGTACATTGCCGCCGGAGCATGGTTAGACACGCTCGCTGAAGAGGTCGGGTGTCCACCGCATAGAGTGCAGATGGTTCCTGGCAACCACGATTTGGATAGATCAAAGCTATCTGTCGGAGGTCGTCAACTTTTGGATTACATCCGAAACGGAGGAGACGAGGAGTATGAGGAAGTCGTTGGAAACGCTCAAGATAGAGCGACTCTACTCTCTCGCTTTGAGGCGTATGGTCGTTTCTGCATCGGTTACAACTGCGGCCTACATGAGGAAGCCAAGTACGCAGCAGATCTTCGAATCGAGTTGGCACCTAACCGAGCAATCCGCTTCGTTCGGATGAATTCCTCGTTGCTGTGTACGGGTGACGAAAGGGACGATAATCCCGAGCTAATGATTGGTGCTCGGCAGTTCACTATCCCTCGTCGCTCTGGTGAGGAAAATATTGTACTCGTTCATCACCCCTTACGTTGGTACAAGGACGCAGAGGAAGTTAGTAGATACATCAAGAGTCGGGCGCGGGTTTTCATCTCTGGCCATGAGCACAACCCGGCGGTGAAAGTTGAAGAGGTCGAGACAGGCTGTGATCTGATGACTCTTGCAGCGGGGGCAACCGTACCTTTCAAATCAAACGAAACATATACCCATACATACAACATTATCGAGTTTGATTGGAATCCAGTCCAAGACGCTCTGATGGTCACCATTCATCCTCGTGCTTGGAACCCCAAAAAAACTCGTTTCGAACCTGATGAGGTGCGTCTTGGTGGAAGGAGCCCTACATACACGCTCAGATCTCCCAATTTCAGAAAGTTGGAACAAGTAAGCGACGGAAAGGGGCACCGGAACGCGGTCACACCTTCAGTTGAAGAGCCGACGTCGAAGGAGCCTATCGTTGAGCTTGTCGGAGCTGAGGTCGTAGAGGGACAAGTTTCCCCCGCACCACCTTCACTGCCCGGTTACGAGTTAACCTTACTTCGGTTTTTTCGTGATTTGCTCGAGAACGAGAGGCTTAGAGTCCTCCTTGAGCTAGACGCCATCGCCGCAGATTCCGACGAGAGAATGACACAAGGTGTGGAGCGTAAATTATTTGAGTGGCTTGCTCGCCAAGGCAAGCTTCCACAACTGATGGCCAAGATTGACGAACTGATTGCAGAGCGAGCGAGGGGGAAGTTTTAATGGATAAGCTACCAGTCCACATGAGAATAACTGGCCTAGCGGTTAGTAATGATGACGTGAATTCCCGCCGGAGTGCGATTAAAGATCTCTCCTCAAAATGGGCGAAAACGGCCGACGCCAACATCTTAGTAGCGAAAGCAGCGGAGATTGCAGATGCTGTGGGCGGCGACAGTACACCTCCAGCATCGCTGACAGCTGAGGTTGAGCTAGCCATACAGCAATATGCTTCAGCGTTTCTAGCGTCAGAGCGCTTTCTAGAAATAGGCGTTTGTGCGGGAATGGCGGCTGTCTCGCTAATGTCTGGGAAGGTTGGTAATTCTGGGTGGACCTCTGCAGATATCTATTCGTATGCATTGTGGTCTGCGTTGTCGTTTCAGCCTGTCCTTTCGGATCAAAAACGAGAGGATTTGCGAAGAGATGTACTGACATCCGCGCGAGAGCGAAGTAGAGACAGCGCAGATGCAGCCCGTGCGCGAGATAGTGTGCCGGCAGTTCGCGAGTTAGAAGTCACCATTGCCGAGGACGGCAAAGCTTCCACGAATTTTAAAGCGGCGGTTCAGGGAACGATAAATGCTTTGCTTCGGAATGCTGCTCTTGATCGAGAGGAATTGGATTTTTTATGGTGGGGGCAACTAAACCACAGTCGTTTACTTGAAAGGCCACTGGCAGAAATTCCCGAACCTGTTCGACTAGTCGCGTCAGGTATCGAAGGGGCTGGATTGTTGCGGCGTCTACCTGGTGATATCCATAAGGAGATCGTACTTCGCTCCATGCAAAGCGATCCTGAGATAAGTCTCGGCGAGCTGATCGACCTTATAGGTGTAGATCGAGAAGCTTTATTAGCTGACTTGCCCGAACATGCGATCGTTGAGGCTCCAGCTGTTTATCCTCTGCTAAATGCTTTGATTGCGGGTGAGGCTGACGACTCTATATCGGATGTGCGCTATAAATCATCAGTCTGGGGCGCTCGAGCGTTACTTGAAGCTGCTCTTGCAAATATCTCCACTAATGGAATTGGTAAGCTGTGAGCTTGGCATGCAGCTTTGAAGGCTGTTCTGTTGGAGAGACAGGCGTATGTGCATTTGAGAACGACCCAGCCACTTGCGAGCACCGGAATGCTGAGCCAGGTTCGACTTCCGCTAGCGAAGTGGAGATCGAAGAGTCGAACGACTCTACTGATGCAAGCGTAGTTGGAGGGGCCGTACTTCAACGACCTAAAGAGGCGCTTGCATTTCCATCTAGCCGAACGATGGCGCCCGATGTTCTTGGCCAGATGATGTCGACTAGATATACGACATTGGTTGGGATTCTAGGTGATCCCGAGTCCGGGAAAACAGCATGCCTTGCAAGCTTGTATTTACTCGTTGCCAACAACTTACTTGAGGATTGGAGTTTCCGGGACAGCAAAACCCTGATGGCATTCGAAGAAATTGTGCGTGGAGCGCGTGACTGGAATGAAGGGCGTCCGCCAGAGCAGATGACGATGCATACTGAGATGGCTGACGATCGTCGACCAGGATTCCTGCATCTGCGCCTCGAGAGACGGTCTGATGGGCGGCGTGTCGATTTTGCACTCCCTGATCTGCCAGGGGAGTGGACCACTGACTTAGTCAGTACCGCGAGGGCTGATCGGTTTGATTTTCTAAAATCAGCTGAGGCCATTTGGGTGGTGGTGGACGGGCGAACACTCAGGGACAAGGAAAAAAGACAAGGTACGATAAACCGTATTGGGCAACTTGCAGGTCGGCTGACAACATTGTTTGAAGGCACAGTACCTCGATTCATCTTGGTTATCACTCATCGAGATCAAGGCGATCTCCCCGACACAGTTAAAAGTCGAATCGAAGCTGAATTGTCCAAACGACATGTCGACGCGCTAGTCGTCCATGTCGCCCCATTCTCAGAAAATGGGCAGGTGAAACCTGGCCATGGGATAAGAGAAATGATCGATGCAACGGTTATGAGAAGGCATCAGCCTGAATTCTGGCCACACCGAGAGGTGCAAAACTACGGCCGCTTTTACTTAGCCTATAGGAGGGTTCGATGACACGCTCTGTTTTGCTACTCGGCGGCCCGGACTCAGGCAAAACGAACTACATTGGCCGGGTTTGGACCGCTCTCGACAACGGGAGTGGCAAGCTACGTGCTGCGAGGCAGCCAAGTGATCTCCGATTTGTATTGGACGTTGCCGAACATCTTTTCTCGGGCAATTTCGCTCCAAGATCTGAACACGCTGATGGTAGGCGAGATTTTGAGGTCCCCGTTACCGAATCGCAGGGCGGGGAGGAAATTACTATCCTTATCCCAGATATGTCAGGTGAGCTTTGGCAAAACGCCGTACAAGACTGTGAGGTATCTGTCGAATTGATGGAAGAGATGCGTCGATCCGATGGAGCTCTTTTGTTCGTGCGACTCGGGTCTGATCAAACGGTACGTCCCCTCGATTGGGTATCCTCTCAAAAACTGATGAGTAAAATTGGAGAGGCAACCGATGATGGATTACCCACCCAAGTCGTGCTTTGTGAGCTCATCCGTTTTCTCGAGCTAACCTTGGCTCAGCGCCCTGACGGTACACGGCCTAGAGTATCTGTGGTCCTCAGTGCCTGGGATTTAGCCGATTCGCAGTGCTTTGAAAATGGTCCTGTAGCCTACTTAGAAAAAGAGTATCCGTTCGTCGCTGGGCGCCTTCGTGATCTTGAGAGTTTGGACGTAAAGGTTTTTGGTCTAAGTGTTGTTGGAGGAGACCTTAAGATTGATACTGACTTTCGAGATGATTTTTTGGAAAGTGATATCGATAGCCATGGTTGGGTAGCTGTGCAAGATCGTTCAGGCACATGGTATAGAGACAATGATTTAACTCTTCCTATGGCTTGGGTGGTAGGTTCTCAATCGTGACGGTCGTCGAGCTTCAGTTGCATGGTTATAAGCAGGGTCACCAGCTGCTTGCAGCTTCTGTGGAGTTGCAGAAAGCAGATCAGTCCGTTATTGATAGATTGTCAGATGTCGCAGGTCCTTTGCGTCCTAAAGAAGTGTTCTCTCCATACTTAACTGCTTACCCACTTCCAAGCGGAGAACACTATGTACTCGCTAAAACCTGGCAGGACCTAACTGTTGCTCGTGCGGGATGCGTTCGGACTCTCAGCCTAATTATTTCGGCAAATGTTTGGGCTCAAGCTACAAGCTTAATCCCCTTTATGCAATTATTTGATGATGAGCTTCCACAAGTTTCTGATGTTCTGCAACGAATTGTTCCTACCTCAACCCATGCCGAACTGCCGAAAATTCCGGAGTTTCAAACTACTGAATTACTAGAGGCACTTTTCTTAGAGGATCCTTTCCCAATTGCAGTATTCGACGCACCGGATCCAGACGTAATCGCAATACGCCTTTTGACAGCGTTATGGCCTACTATGCGCAAGCAATTCGCTATTTCCACCTTTGCGCTTTCTCCTCGTAAGGTTGCTGGTCGAGAATTTGATTTAGTATTTTCCCCCAAAAATGCCCGTTCAAAATTTTCAGATTGGGAAGGCCGGAGAATAGATGGGCGCTCTCCTCAGGTGCCTCGACATCGGTGGACTCCAACCATATCCGAGAAGATCTTCAAAAGCTCATCGCCGTGTTTGCTCTCACCATCTGAAATCAAGCTCATCAGAGATGACTCTAACGTTCAAAGTAGTGGGGCTACCTTACGCATCTCACTGTTGTGGAATGAGATGCTCAGTAAAATACAAACAGCTCCTGCCGTCGGGCTAGGGCTTGTGGATATTGCTAACTCAGGGAAACTCGACAAAGTTGAGGCTCTTCGGTCAATCGAGCCAACTTTAATTGAAGCAATTAAGCGCGCAGCTTTTGAATTTCCAGAGAATGATGCATGGGAGTTTTTAGGGGCAATTGCTCGAAAAACTCAGAAGCAGCATATGACGAATGTGGAAAACGCTATTGCAGCATGCACTCGAATGCTTGCGGGCCGTGCTCCGGCAGGTGCAATGGACTTGCTCGCGAATAGTGATTACAAGAGCATAGTTTCAGAAATGCTGCCAAATATTGCCCAGGGTATCGCTATAAATTTTGATGGGCGAGCAGAAAAAGCTATAGAGAATGCAGAACCAATGGCCATAGGTCTAATTATCTCTCAGGGTGGAGAGGTAGTGGAGCGGTTGGTTGATAATGAAACTGTTCTGGCGCGGCTCGTTGAGTCGATACCAACTTTGAACTTGGAATTACTCCATAAAATAACAAAAATGCTTTTGCCAGTTGTTGTGGAGGATCGACAAGCATACGTAATAGAGCCACTTCTTGATTGTGTTGATAAACAAGCATCCTTGGATAAGCTTGTAAGCCTAGGGATGGCGGGGGATTTTGCGGCCGTTAAACTTACAAGTTTGATGTTGAAGCGCGCAAAGGGTTTCGTAAAAAAAGAGGAGATTATTTCTCGCCTTTTGGGTGTGAACGCGTCTGCGAGGCGGGATAGTTTGATTGTTTCGCTATTGTCCCCGTCTGTTGAAGACCTAAAGTGGTTGTTGAACAGCTCAGAGATTTCTCCTGCGGTCGTATCTAGATTTGTCTTTAAGGTTGTTGAGGTTGCAGACGATAGTCAGCTATTAAAGTTTGTAACAGATTCTAGTATTGGTGGTAAGCTAGTTAAGCTGCTAGTCGGTAGGGCAGATCTTGCTCTGCGAGTATTGCTAATTTCAGATGTCCCTATAGAGTTGTTTGTTCGGCTGGTTGAGTTGATCCTTCCTAGAGCGAAAGGGGATATTAAACTAAGAATTGCGAAACTTTCTCTTCAGCGAGTCCTGCCCGTTAGCTTTGGCGGAGATGAACTTGCCTTTATCACTGATAAGCTAAAAATTCTAGAGGGTGAAGTTGATATCCACTGGCTCGTATATGTCGGTCTTGGTCGAAATTGTTCCGCGAAAATTGTGAATCGAAATTTCTCCGCGTTTGGAACAATCTCGGAGCCTGGATTCTCTAAACTGGTGCGATCAATTTCTGAAATTTGTAAGAGCATAGTTAATCGAAGAAGTTTTGATCTTGATGCTGACTCGATTTATCTGTGTTCATTCTTGCTTTTTAAAGCTAATGAACTCTCGCAGAGTTCAGCGCTTAATGCTGCAGCATACCTTTTGCCAACGATATTGCATGAGCGCAGGAAGCCTGTATCGTCTTTAGTCGCCGTAGCGTTCCCACTGATATATCGTGAACTGGCGGAAAATGATGATGTTCCGGAGCTTTTTAAATTCTTACCTTTTTTTGATTGGGATCGGTGCAAGACAGCAAGGCACGAACTCGTTTCTGCTTTTTTGACTTCAGTTTGGGAGCCCGGTCATCTTGCCCTAGCTGCATGGAGAGCGGAAGACGCAGAAAAAATACTCCGATTTACTAAGAAGCAGCCAGGAGGTGAAGCTTATCTGCGACGTGTGGCCGCGGACCTGCAATCTTGCCCCGCTCAATGCCAAGAAGATGTGAAGCGGATACTGAAGCGTCTTGGATCGGACTTTGCCGCTGAAGAGGATTGAAATATTGAACTTCGTATTTTTTACAGGCTCAAATAAGTAACTTACACATTGTGCTATGACTTGGCCAAGATCCCCAAAAAAATAACGATTGGCAGCTTATGTTCGGAAGCTGCCGGTCAAGAATTTATAATGCTAAACGCGATGTAGACTATTACTTCAGCGTCACGCCTAATCCTTTGAACGCTGTGATCAATGACTGCCTATACAAAATTCCAAGTGTGCCTTTTCGATGGTATATAAAGTTTGTATCTTCTGGGAATAACCTGAAAATTTTCTTGAATCGACCAGTTTTGTATCGAATTTCCAAGCAAATATGCTCGATGAAGGATTCCAGTTCGCTAACGCTATTCACATGCGATTTGAAGATGACTCCAGCATAAGACTCTGGGTTTTTTGACGTTGAGTCTTCCTTGTGCTGCACCTCAATTCCGAAATAATTACATTTATTAATTGTCATGCAAAACACGAAGAGGCCGCGTGTCTCCCCAGTTTTTTTGTCAAGAAAACACCAGCTTTTCGCATCTGTGTCTGAGGTTGACTCGTCATCCAGAGGAGGAAGCTTAATAATTTTAGGCGCGTCGGATGAATGCAAACCTTCTGCTGGGGTATACCAGCGTAACGCTGTGACACAATCTGCGTTTGATATTGCTATGTGATTTAAGGCTCGCCATATATCACGGAGAAAACCTTGGCTTTCGAGAACTGCATCTGCAATAAACTCCAACTTGGCAACGTCCTTGCCACTGCCGATTCCTTCACCTGTTGAGTGAGTCGAAGACTTTGTCGGTGTTGGGCCACGTCGCCCTGCGTTGGCCTGGATGGTTCGGCGAGTCTTATTTACTCTACGAGAGAGTCCAAGCTCTTTGAATGGCGTAGTGCTAACCAAGAGTGTTTCTGAGTGATGATCGGGATCTATGTCGTCGGCGGCTGCTACAAACTCGTCAGCTAGGGTAGACCGAATGGGTCTCGGCATCACTGTTCTTCCGCTACCGTCTACGCCGTTATCTGTATCAAACTTAAGCCGTTGTAATTCGATGGCTTCACCCCGTGGGACGCTGCACCCACAGAGATCAAGACACAAAAAAGTTTTCTCGTCGTTAATCCAGTAACCACGTCCTTCTATTTCTGCGAGGCCTTGAAACCAAGGCGCTACCTTTACTAGAACCAGCTGATTGGGGTCACTGGAGAGCAGTTGAGCGTTAATGAATCTCGCTTGAAAATTTGTGTACTTGTCGTAGAGAAGGTGCGCTAGAAAAACGGCGTCTGCGTCTCGCATATGTCGAGTGGGTCTTATCAGCCAGTGGGTCTCAGCAGACTGGGGAACTTCATAAAAAACGGACAGTGCATCGTTCCATGGGAGCGATGTAAGAGCTCTAGGTATCTCAGAGTTTCTTGCGTAACCGCGTACTAGGAATTCGACGCAAGGGATAAGGAGGTTTTTTCCATTGGGCAGCTTTAAATCCAAAAGCCAGCATTTATCATTTTGAGCTCTTGGAAGAGGGTAGTCATTATTGAAAAAAGATTCGGTTAGTCCCTGTTGTGCTGCGAAATATCGGGAGGTGTACGTCCACCCTTCTTCAGAAAAATTGACTTTTAAGTTTTCAGTTTTTGGAAACTCTGAGTCTGAAACGCACTTCCCATTTCGCCAAATAGTTCCGACTCGATAGTAAGATAAGTGGTTGAGTGCAATTTTTACTGTAATAAAAGTAGAGGGAATATCCAGAGAATCTAGTTTCCGAAATACGACACTTACGAGCGGTATAGTTCTTGTGCGTGGGTTTTGTTGGAGCGGTCCATACCACCAAACGATAGCGTCTCCTGGTATTCGCTTTACTTCAGTGTTTTCCCTGACGTCCGCGCGGGTGTACGAGAACGGTATACGGATGATGGGCTCTAACAAATTAAAACTCCAGGTCGCCGAAAGGGATTTGAATCTCTGCAGCTCGGAGTGAAATTTGGATCCAAGCCATATCAGAAAGGCATATTGCCACCTTTTTGTGGGCGATGCAGATGCTTTGTGAGCCTGATAGCTGTGCTTAAGCAGATGGCGATACGCAGTTTGCTAACTAGCTTTAAGGGTTGCAGGGCCTTTTGTGGCCGGACGCATGTGTTCTGTCGTGTTCTCATCCAAAAAGTCGGGTGATCCTTGAAAAATCCGCCGCATAAGGGTCTTGAGCGGGCTTTCTGCTGCAGCTAGTTGCCAGCGTATGACTCAGAGGACGGAGCTGGGATGGCTATCTTGCTACTAATAATCGTTATGTACGCAAAGTCACATTTCTGTGATTAGCCGTACATGGCTGAGCTATGGATGGGCTCCGTGTGAGTCGGCGGAGCCATTAATTGCGTACTGACGGAAATTTAAATCGTCACAATCCATTGGATCGCCAGCGATCGCAAGACCGGAAGCCTTCGTCAGTTTCTGCATTTAGTAGAGAGCCTTGATGCGTTTTACATCGGGGTGGGAGAGAGATATATCTGGATGAGTGCCTATCAACTCGCCAGCGCCAACACTAAAGGTCTAGCGGCGGCGAGCGTGGCGGGACGGAGTGACGTACCGAGAAGGCTTTAGCCGATCAGTCGAGCTTTCCCTTCCGCCTTCAGAGAGTTGAACGCGGACTTGTTTAGGTCAAGGACTATTGATCCGATGAAAACCGTAACCACATCCATTTCAGCGACGGGATAGTTGCCCGCTGGAATTAATTCGGGCCTGCCCATCACGTTGTTGCACTGACATTCATCGAACTGGTACTGAACGGTTCTTCCCATCTTGAATCTTCCTAAACGGATAAAATGGCAGTATCTCATGGCAATCTGCCCTTTCAAGAGCAGATCGATAACCTCCAGGGGAGGATTAAGGATTTCAACCTAGGACGTTGTGGGAATACTCGCGTCAGTCGCAATTATTTCGAAAAATTCGCATTTATTTGGAAAACCTACAGCTGCCGCCGACCAGTGCCGGTCCGGAGGCCGAGTGATGCGGCTGGCGGAACGGACGCTGCGGCCAATGAGTGAGCGGCGTGCCGCTGGCGACGGATTGAATCGCCGCCACTTCCAGCGCCTCACTCTCGGCCAGCGGTGGCAGCAACCCCGGTAATCGACTGGCCAGTAGCGTCTTGCCCGTCCCCGGTGGCCCGCTGAACAGCAGGTTGTGCGCGCCGGCAGCAGCAATCAGCAGCGCCCGTTTGGCGGCGAGTTGGCCTTGCACTTCATTCAGGTCGGGATAGGGTTTGGCGGCATGGATCAACCCGTCCGAGACATAAGGCTCGACCGGTGTATGTCCATTGAAATGCGCCACGGCCTCCAGCAGATGATCCACCGCAATCACCCTCAGTCCCGAAGCCAGACAAGCCTCCTCGGCATTCGCCCGAGGCACCACCAGCGTCCGCCCGGCCTTGCGTGCTGCCAGCGCCGCCGGCAACACCCCGCGCACCGCCCGCACTGCGCCGGATAACGCCAACTCACCCAGACATTCCACGTCATCCAGCGTCAACGTCGGCACCTGCACACTCGCCGACAGAATCCCCAGCGCAATCGCCAGATCGAACCGCCCGCCATCCTTGGGCAAATCCGCCGGCGCCAGATTCAACGTGATCCGCCGCGCCGGAAACTGCAGCCCGGAATTGATGATCGCGCTGCGCACCCGGTCCTTGCTCTCTTTCACCGCCGCTTCGGGCAGGCCGACCATGGTCAGCGAGGGCAAACCATTGGCCAGATGGACTTCAACGGTAACGGCGGGAGCATCCACGCCAATCTGGGCGCGGCTGTGGACAATGGCGAGGGACATGGTCGTTCCTTGAGTTGAATCGGGGGCCGCTTCCTGCGGTTTTTTAAGGGTAGTTGGGGGGGAGGGGGTTAAAGGAATAGTTGCCTGGGCAAAGCTTCACAGGATGTTGCTGAGATAGAAATGACTAATTTTCAGGCGAAAAAAAACCGCCTTGAGGAGACGGTTTTTAGTTGCAGGCTTCGGTGAGGCCAAGGCCTGCGCATCCTTAGTGGACACACTCGCGTAATCCGAGGTTATGCATGTTTGATCGTTGGCGCAAGCATCAGCGAAATTTTCGCCAACCAATTGTGGTCTGGAATGAGGGGTAACCATCCTTTTGCCAGCGCTCGATTAATGGCTTGATACAACTTGTTTAATTTGCATTCTGAGGGCTGCAATACCATCCGCTGCGACGATGCCCACTCATCGAGTGTTCGCAAAGTGTGGTCGGGAGCATAACGATTTTCATGTTCCTCGACGCGGTGTGAGACCCGTGCCGGTGTTGTTTTGGGGGACCCACACCCGGCCGCCTTGGTGGGCACACTCGTGTGTAGTCCCGAAGGTGTTCGTACGCCGGAAAGAGCATCGGAGGTTTGGCCCCACGCAAGGAGGGCCAAAATATGTCTAAGTTTCTTAAACATATGTGGCGCCTCGTCAGGATCGCGCTATGGGCTTTTCGCCTGTACGAGATTCTGCGAGACCGTTGGAATAATTCGCTGTAGGAATTGAACCGACGGAAACCGCTCCTGCCTCGACAGGAGCGGTTTTAGCTTCTTGTCTCACTCAGCCGGCGGCGTCAGCTTCGCTTCCATCTCCGCCACCTTCGCCTCCAAGCTCTCAAGCCGGGCGCGAGTCCGCGCCAATACCACCATCTGACTATCGAATTCTTCCCGGCTCACCAGATCCAGTTTGCTGAACGCACTTTGCAGCAGCATCTTGAACTGGCTTTCGATTTCGGCTTTTGGCAATGGCGTGTCGCCGCTGAACAGGCGGGAGGCGGTGCCGCTCAGGGCGTCGAGGAAGTCTTTGGGCGCGAGCATGGGATATGTCCTGGAAACAATGGCCGGCAGTGTATCACGCAGTGTCTATAGTCATTCGCGCGGGCCGGGATGCACGCTTTTCGCGCAAAAGGATGAACGGCTGCGCACCGTTGTTGTGCGTATCCCGTGTGCCATTTCGGTGATGGCATCGACGGCCGCGGCCAAGGGATTGAAATCAGGGGATTTTGGCGAGATGGCAAGATTTCTGCTTAGTCGGTAGTGACCCATGCACTGATGCAGTCGCTGTGACGAATGCAGTGCGCCGGACGGGACGGGGAGTTTCGTCGGGAGCGGTTAGCTGGCGTCAGTCGGGCGGGTAGGGCCGACGATGCGTTACAAAGCCAGGCACTGCGCTTAGACTTGAGTCGGGTTTGTTTTCCTGGGGCAAGTCCACCAATTCGGGAGAGAGTTTCATGAAGCTAGTCACTGCCATCATCAAGCCGTTCAAGCTGGACGACGTGCGCGAGTCGCTGTCCGAAATCGGCGTGCAGGGCATTACCGTAACTGAAGTCAAAGGCTTCGGCCGGCAGAAGGGTCACACCGAGCTGTATCGCGGCGCGGAGTATGTGGTCGATTTTCTGCCCAAGGTGAAAATCGACGTTGCCATCGACGACAAGGATCTGGATCGGGTTATCGAGGCGATAACCAAGGCTGCCAACACCGGCAAGATCGGTGACGGCAAGATCTTCGTGGTCAATCTGGAACAGGCGATTCGCATCCGTACCGGCGAAACCGATACCGACGCGATCTAAACGCCGCCACAAACCCAACGCCCCAGGAGAAAACAATATGACTCTGCGTAAATTCGCAGGGCTAGGCGCCCTGTTGTCCATCGTAATGCCCGGCCTGGCTATGGCGGCAGATCCGGTGGCGCCTCCAGTCCTCAATTCCGGCGATACCGCCTGGATGCTGACCTCGACGGCCCTTGTGCTGTTCATGACCATTCCGGGCCTCGCGCTGTTCTACGGCGGCATGGTGCGGTCGAAAAACATTCTTTCCGTGATGATGCAGTGCTTCGCCATTACCGGCCTGGTCACCATCCTGTGGTTCATTTATGGCTACAGCATGGCGTTCGACACCACCGGGATGGAAGCCAACGTCGTCAACTTCAACTCCTTCGTCGGCAGCTTTGGCAAGGCCTTCCTGGCAGGCGTCACCCCGGCCAGCATTACCGGCCCGACCGCGCTGTTCCCTGAAGCAGTATTCGTCACTTACCAGATGACCTTCGCCATCATCACCCCGGCGCTCATCGTCGGTGCCTTCGCCGAGCGCATGAAGTTCTCCGCGATGCTGGTGTTCATGGGCGTCTGGTTCACCCTGGTTTACGCGCCGATTGCACACATGGTCTGGAGCGGTCCGGGTTCGCTGTTGGGTGACTGGGGCGTGCTCGACTTTGCCGGCGGCACCGTGGTGCACATCAACGCCGGTATCGCCGGTCTGGTGGCGTGCCTGGTACTGGGCAAGCGCAAAGGTTTCCCGACCACCCCGATGGCGCCGCACAACCTCGGTTACACCCTGATGGGCGCGGCGATGCTGTGGGTCGGCTGGTTCGGCTTCAACGCCGGTTCCGCTGCTGCAGCCAACGGCACCGCCGGCATGGCGATGCTGGTCACTCAGATCGCAACCGCCGCCGCTGCACTGGGCTGGATGTTCGCCGAGTGGATCACCCACGGCAAACCAAGTGCGCTGGGTATCGCTTCGGGCGTGGTTGCCGGTCTGGTGGCAATCACTCCGGCGGCCGGCACCGTGGGCCCGATGGGCTCGCTGATCATCGGTCTGGCCGCTGGCGTGGTGTGCTTCTTCTGCGCCACCAGCCTGAAACGCAAACTCGGCTATGACGACTCCTTGGACGCCTTTGGCGTGCACGGTATCGGCGGCATCCTCGGCGCAATCCTCACCGGTGTGTTCGCTGCTCCGGCGCTGGGTGGTTTCGGTACCGTTACCGACATCGCCTCCCAAGTGTGGATTCAGTGCAAAGGCGTCGGCTTCACGGTGATCTACACCGCGATCGTTACCTTCATCATCCTCAAGGTGCTGGATGCCGTAATGGGTCTGCGCGCTACCGAGGAAGAAGAATCGGTGGGCCTGGACCTGGCACAACACAACGAGCGCGGCTACAACCTGTAAGTACGCGCCTCAAAAAAACTTGCCCGGTTCGCCGGGCATTTTTTTGTCCGGAATTTGTCATCCCTGATGTGGCTGAATGGATTTTTCGTACTGCTTTGGTCGTGTTTACGACGGGTGTTTTTCTACGGCCAATGGCTTACATCATTGAAGGAATATTAGGGCCTTTGTTTTTTTTCAGAGCGCGCTAGAATGCGCCCCGAACGTGCGGAGAACTGTATGTGGCAACAGACTCTGATAACCCTGCGGGCACGGCCCCGGGGCTTTCATCTGGTAACGGAAGAGTTGCTCGCCGGACTGCCCGAACTCAAGGCATGCCGGGTCGGTCTGTTGCATTTGTGGCTACAGCATACCTCGGCGTCGTTGACCATCAACGAGAACGCCGATCCGGCGGTACGTCGCGACTTCGAACGATTTTTCAATCGTCTGATCCCACAAGGAACAGACGGCTATGAGCATAACGACGAAGGCCTGGACGACCTCCCGGCGCACTTCAAGGCCAGCGTGCTGGGCTGCCAGATCAGTTTGCCGGTAACGGCGGGTCGACTGGCACTGGGCACCTGGCAAGGCGTTTACCTGGGCGAGCATCGCGATCATGGCGGTGCCCGTAAAGTCCTCGCCACCTTGCACGGTGAAGGGGCATAAACCGTTGGTCACCAATGGTTACCGATTTTTTTACGGCGACTTTCGACAGTCGCCAAAGCTGGTCTATAACTAATCTGCTTTTCGCAAGTCATGAGGTAGAACATGAGCGACGATGATCTGGAAAACGACGACCTCGAAGTAGGCGACGAAGACGAGGCCGAAGACGGTCTGGAAGCGGCAGCGGAAGACGTTGCTGAAGACGATGGCGGTGACGATACGCCGGCCCCGGCTGCCAAAGGCAAGGCCAAGGCTGCGGTGTCGGTAGACGAGTTGCCGAGCATCGAAGCCAAGAACAAGGAGCGCGACGCCCTGGCCAAGGCCATGGAAGAGTTCCTTGCCCGTGGCGGCAAAGTGCAGGAAGTGGAGGCCAACGTGGTCGCCGATCCGCCCAAGAAGCCGGACAACAAGTACGGCAGCCGCCCTATCTGAGGCGCGCCGCTTGCTTGCTGAAAAAGCCCGCCGTCGCTGCGGGCTTTTTCATGGGCGAAAGAAAACTAGCCGAGGCTGTTCCAGCGGGCGAGCACGGCGGGAAGGTCGGTCAGGCTGCGAATCTCCGCATCCGGCAAGCGTTCCGCTTCCCAGACCTTGCCCGCCGGGTTGAACCAGATCGCGCGCAAGCCCGCCTGCTGCGCTCCGGCAATGTCGTCCCCCGGATGATCACCGATATGCACCGCCGCCTCGGCACTCACGCCACCGCGCTGCAGGGCTTCGTGGAACAGCCGCGCATCCGGCTTGGCGATGCCGATGTCTTCGGCGCACAGCGCAAACTTGAAGTAATCCGCCAGCCCGAGACGACGCACATCGGCGTTGCCGTTGGTGACCACGCCGAGGGCGTAATGTTTGGCGAGGGTCTCCAGGATCGGCTCGACTTCCGGGAACACCTCGATCTGATGCCGGGCATGCAGAAACACTTCAAAACTCTTGTCCGCCAGTTCCGACGCTTCGCCATGGGCGTATCCGGACTCTTCCAAAGCATGGAACAGCACCCGCCGGCGCAACGCGCTGATGCGGTGCTTGAGCCCCGGTTCGCTGGCCAGCACGCGCTCGCGGATCGACCACAGATGTTCCACCGGCACCGCGCCCAGCTTCGGCGCATGTTCGCTCAGCCATTCGCGCAAAATCGCTTCGGCGCTGACGATCACTGGGGCGGTGTCCCACAGGGTGTCGTCGAGGTCGAAGGTGATCAACTGGATGCTCATGAATCGTCGCCTTTCATACGTTTGGCCCTTGGGTGGGCGCTGTCGTAGACCGCTGCCAGGTGCTGGAAGTCCAGGTGGGTATAGATCTGGGTGGTCTTGATGTCCGAGTGGCCGAGCAGTTCCTGCACCGCGCGCAGGTCCTGGGAGGACTCGAGCAAGTGGCTGGCGAAAGAGTGCCGCAGCATGTGCGGATGCAGGTTCTGCCCCAGTTCGCGCTCGCCGGCCAGTTTGACCCGCACCTGAATCGCTCGCGGGCCGAGGCGTCGGCCTTGCTGGCTGACGAACACCGCATCGTCTGCCGGGTTGGTCAGCGCTCGCAACGGCAACCATTGCTCCAGCGCTTCCCGGGCCTTTTTGCCGACGGGCAACAGACGCGTCTTGCTGCCCTTGCCGAGCACCTGAACCATGCCGTCCGCCAGGTCGAGCTGATCGAGATTGAGCCCGGTCAGCTCCGACAGGCGCAGGCCTGAGGAATAGAACAATTCCAGAATCGCCTGATCGCGTCGGGCCAGAAAGTCGTCCTCGACCGCGCCTTCAAGCAGTTGCAGCGCTCGGTCGGTGTCGAGGGTTTTCGGCAGGCGGCGTTCGCCTTTGGGCGGTGCCAGGCCGGTGGCCGGGTCGTGATCGCAGAGGCCTTCGCGATTCAGATAGTGATAGAGCCCGCGAACTGCCGAGAGCAGGCGTGCCAGGCTGCGGGAGGACTGGCCCTGGGCATGCAGGCGGGCGATCAGGCTGCGCAGGCGCTGGATGTCCAGGGCCTGCCAGCTGCCGACGTTCTGTTTGTTGCACCAGCCGAGGACCTTGTCGAGGTCGCGACGGTAGGCCGACAGCGTATGCGGCGACACCTGCCGCTCACTGCGCAGGTGTTCGCAGTAAGCGTCCAGTTGTCGTTCCATGCTCAGCGTACCGAGCGCAGGGAGCTGTTGACCCGTGGCAGCACGCGGCCCATGACTTCGGCGATGTAACTGAGGAACAGCGTGCCGACCGAGCTCTTGTAGTGCTGCGGATCGCGGCTGGCGATGGCCAGGATCCCGTGAATGCCCTGGTGGCTGACGGCGACCACGGCGGTGGAACCGATCTGCTTGCGCTGTTCTTCGCCGAACAGGAAGTCCAGTTCGTGTTCGCGCAGGCTGCCGCTGACGCTCTTGCCTTCGGTGAGCAGGCCGCCGATGGCGGTCTGCGCGTCGGCGTGGGTCACCCAGCGGCCGACCGGAGCCGGGTTGTCGCCGAGCAGGATCAGGCTGACGAAGGGCACCTGAAAGTCCTGGCGCAGACTGTCTTCAACGCTGATCACCACGTCTTCCAGAGTGACGGCGTCCATCAGGGCGAGGATCAGGCGACGGGTCTTGTCGAACAGGCGATCGTTGTCCCGGGCCACGTCCATCAAGTGCGAGAGGCGATGGCGCATCTCGATATTACGGTCGCGCAGGATGGACATCTGGCGCTCGACCAGCGACACGGTGTCGCCGCGACGATGGGGGATGCGCAGGGACGGCAGCAGCTCTTCGTGCTCGACGAAGAAGTCCGGATGAGCCTCCAGGTACGCGGCAACCGCTGCCGCCTCCAGGCTCTCGGACGCTGTTTCACCGGACTGTCGGGCGGGTACCTGAGGCTTATCGGTCATGGCTTGTGCTCACTCAAAGACGGACTTGTCCTTCGTATACACGCACTGCCGGACCGGTCATCAGCACCGGTTGGCCGGGGCCTGCCCATTCGATGGACAGGCGCCCGCCCGGCAGGTCGATCAATAGCGGTGAATCCATCCACCCCTGGCTGATCGCAGCTACAGCAGCAGCGCAGGCGCCGGTGCCGCAGGCCTGGGTTTCCCCGGCACCGCGTTCCCAGACGCGCAATTGTGCACGGTTACGGTCGATGACCTGAAGGAAACCGACGTTGACCCGCGCCGGAAAGCGCGGATGGTGTTCGATCTTCGGCCCCAGCTCATGCACCGGCGCGGTGTTGATGTCCTGTACGCGCAGCACGGCGTGGGGGTTGCCCATCGACACTGCCGCCAGTTCGACCGATGTACCGTCGACGTCGACCTGATAGCTCAGGGCCTGCTCGGTCGCCTGGAACGGAATGTCCGCCGGCACCTGACGCGGTGCACCCATGTTCACGCCGATTTGGCCGTCATTACGCACGTCCAGTTCGATGATGCCGCCCTTGGTCTCGACGCGAATCTGCCGCTTGGCGGTCAGGCGCTTGTCGAGCACGAAGCGGGCGAAGCAGCGCGCACCGTTACCGCACTGTTCGACTTCGGAGCCGTCGGAGTTGAAGATCCGGTAACGGAAATCCACGTCCGGATTGCTCGGCGCCTCGACGATCAGCAACTGGTCGAAACCGATGCCGGTGTGCCGGTCGCCCCACATTTTTGCGTGCTTGGGCTGAATGTGCGCGTGCTGGCTGACCAGGTCGAGGACCATGAAGTCGTTGCCCAGGCCGTGCATCTTGGTAAAACGCAGCAGCATGGGGTTACTCCGGCAGCAGGCTTTCGCCGGCAAACAGCTCGGCCACGGTCTCGCGGCGACGCACTTCAAATACCTGATCGCCATCTACCAGCACTTCGGCGGCACGGCCGCGAGTGTTGTAGTTGGAGCTCATCACAAAACCGTAGGCCCCGGCGGAATGCACGGCCAGCAGGTCGCCTTCTTCCAGCGCCAGTTCGCGATCCTTGGCGAGGAAATCGCCGGTCTCGCAGATCGGGCCGACCACGTCGTACTTGCGTGCAGCGGTGTCGCGCGGCTTGACCGCCGTCACGTCCATCCACGCCTGGTAAAGGGCCGGGCGGATCAGGTCGTTCATCGCCGCATCGACGATGGCGAAGTCTTTGTGCTCGGTGTGCTTGAGGTATTCGACCTGGGTCAGCAGCACGCCGGCGTTGGCGACGATGAAGCGGCCCGGTTCGAACACCAGCGCCAGGTCACGACCGACCAGGCGCTCGCGCACGGCCTTGATGTAATCGGCGGCCAATGGCGGCTCTTCATCGCGGTAGCGCACACCCAGGCCACCACCGAGATCGATGTGGCGCAGATGGATGCCGCAATCGCCCAGGCGGTCCACCAGATCGAGCAAGCGATCGAGCGCGTCGAGGAACGGTGGCAGGGTGGTCAGTTGCGAACCGATGTGGCAATCCACGCCGACCACTTCCAGGTTCGGCAGGTGTGCGGCACGCACGTACACGTCTTCGGCGTCGGCGATGGCGATGCCGAACTTGTTCTCTTTGAGACCGGTGGAAATGTACGGGTGGGTGCCGGCATCGACGTCCGGGTTCACGCGCAGGGAAATCGGTGCACGAACGCCCAGTTCGGCAGCGACTACTTGCAGGCGCTCCAGCTCGTCGGTGGATTCGACGTTGAAGCAGTGCACGCCGACTTCCAATGCACGACGCATGTCGTCACGGGTCTTGCCGACGCCGGAGAACACGATCTTGTCAGGGCTGCCGCCGGCGGCCAGGACGCGTTCCAGCTCGCCACGGGACACGATGTCAAAACCGGCGCCGATGCGGGCCAGGACATTCAGGACGCCGAGGTTGGAGTTGGCCTTGACCGCGAAGCACACCAGGTGCGGCATGCCGGCCAGCGCATCGGCATAGGCCAGGTACTGGGCCTCGATGTGGGCGCGGGAGTAGACGTAGGTCGGTGTGCCGAAGCGGTCGGCGATGGCGGACAGCGCCACACCTTCCGCGAACAGCTCCCCGCCACGGTAGTTAAAAGCGTCCATGGCGATCCCTTAGTAAACGTCGTGCTTGTGTGCCTTGGAGACAGGCTGCTTTTGCGAAGACTGGGCTTGTGCAGCCGGATCCTGATCTTCATCGGGCAGGTACAGCGGGCCTTTCTGACCGCAGGCCGAAACGAGACAGGCAACCGCGACGAGCGCAGCAAGGGAAGAGATCAGGCGCTTCATGGCGAAATCCTTGAATATGCGTTAATTGCGCCGGAGTATACCGGCCACCCGGCAGCTTGCCTATGCGACGGAACTCCCGTCCGGCGGGGCTCGGGCTGCGGCGCGGAAAACTTTCCTGCATGGCGGGTGCATATTTCGTCGCCGGGCAGGGCGCTTGGTCGTTATCCTTTGCAATCGGCTGGCCGCGACCGTATCTTGCGGCGCTTGAGCCTGATCAGACATTTTTTGAGGTTGCCGCAATGAGTTTGTCCGAAGCCCGTTTCCATGATCTGGTCGATGCCACCCAGCAAGCGCTGGAGGACATCTTTGACGAAAGTGGCCTGGATCTGGACATGGAGAACTCGGCCGGTGTGCTGACTATCAAGTTCGACAACGGCAGTCAGTTGATCTTCAGCCGTCAGGAGCCTCTGCGTCAGCTGTGGCTGGCTGACCGTTCCGGTGGTTTCCATTTCGACTATGACGAGCAGGCCGGCAAGTGGACCTGCGAGAAAACCGAAGAGTTGCTGGGCGAAATGCTGGAGCGCATCGTCTGGGAGCGCGCCGGCGAAAAACTCGATTTCGACGAAATCTGAGATGACGACCGCGCCACGTCCTGCCAAGCCGCTCTACAGCAACGTCAGCCCGGCCGTGCCTTCGCCGTGCACCGGCGTCTGTCGGCTGGATGAGCAGAAGGTCTGCCTCGGTTGCATGCGCCATGTCGAAGACATCCGTGAATGGCGTTCGGCCGATGACGAGCGCCGTCGGGTAATCTGCGCGCAGGCGATGCAACGCAGGCAGCTCGCCGGAGCGTAGCTTGTATATTTTTTGAGCTGTGATAGTGTCCGGAAACGCCTCAACCCATCGAGGCCTGGTGAAAACCCCGTCTTTTTTGGCGGGGTTTTGCTTTTTTTGTGTGCAGAAGAAAGGAGTCTGCCCGGATCATGACCGCACCTTCCATCACCCTTACCCGTCTGGACGTGCAACGTCTGGAACGCCTGATCGACAGCCTGGATGACTCGCTGCCGGGCGTGATCGCGCTGCAAACCGAGCTGGACCGCGCCGATACCCTGGTCGGCCACGATGAAGTGCCCGCCGATGTCGTGACGATGAATTCCCGTGTGCACTGTCGCGAAGAAGGCAGCGGCAAGGACTACCACCTGACCCTGGTCTATCCGAAGCACGCCAACGCCGATGAAGGCAAAATCTCGATCCTGGCCCCGGTCGGCAGCGCGCTGCTGGGCTTGAAGGTTGGCCAGCACATTGACTGGCCGGCCCCGGGCGGCAAGACCCTGAAGCTGACCTTGCTGGAAGTCGAATCGCAGCCGGCCAACGGCGGCGACTTCCCGGAATAACCCTGCCTCAGACCTGCTCGAGCGCCTCGTTCAGAGAGCGTTCCAGGTCGGCCTTGTAACGCAGATACAGATTGCTCGAACTCTGCCCGTCACCGATCACGCCCGACAGGTCCAGGTCGGTGATGTAGCAGCGGTAGCGCTCGGATTCCCGGCGCTGACCGACGATTTCCCGGGCGACCACGCTGAACAGCTGGTCGCCATGTTCCAGTTCGCAGAACTCCCGCTGATTGCAATACAACGTGACCTGCACTTCGCCCGGTGCGGCTTTGCCGATGATCGCCTGCACGTCGTAGAACGGTTTGTTGACTGGTGTCTGCGGCGCCGGGCGCATTTCGACCCGTCGTGCGCGCCCCGACCCTGATGGCAATAACTGGTAATACAAGATTTCCAGGCTGGCGGCGTGGCTCGAATCCATCGGCAACAGTGCTTCGCGCCGGAACTGGATCGATTGCAGGAAGCGCTGCAGCGGCACCAGCAGACTTTGCTCGTCGTGATAGGGCAAATGCTGTTGCCACAGTGCGTTGAATTCGTCGAGCACATACAGCTCGGCCGTCTGCTCGGTGATCCGGTAGAACACCTGAATGCATTCGGGCTGGCCCATCGGCAGGATCAGCGCGAGGTCGTGGTCTTCCAGCGCCATCGGGTCCAGGTGCAGCGGGCTATAGCGCGGTTGCTCCTCGCCGAGGTAATCGAGCAGTGCCGGCAGGGTGGCGAGGGCGACATGGCTGACCTGGCCCGGTACCAGTTCCAGCACGTGATAGTGCTGCTGCACCTGAATCAGGTAGCGGTGATTCAAGTCGCTGAGCAGCAGGTTCTGCGCGGTATCGACGATCTCTTCCACCCGGCGGGCGATGAATTGCGCGCGGTTGTGGCAGAAGCAACGCACCCGCAGCGATGGCTGTTGCGGCCCGCGCGGCAGGTTGTTGAGGTAGTCGCGCAGGCAGTCGAGCAGCGCATGCGGGCCGTCGAAGCGGTTGACCAGCACTTCGTTCCAGCTGTTGAGCGTGACCTGATCGAGGGTCAGCACCAGGTTCTCGCGCACGCCGGCATAGCTCAGGGAGTCCGTGCGTTCGGTGGTCATCAGGATGTTCAGGTCGCGGTGATGCTTGAGCGGATCGACGCCGACATTCACCAGAATCAGCACTTCGCTCGGCACACTGGCGCGCAGCAGCGGTTCTTCGGCAACGGTCGGCAAGGGCAGGGCGATGCTCTGCTGCAGGCTGCCGAGCAGGTTGAACAGTTCGAACTCGCTCATGTCGCTGGTGCCGGGATGCAGAGCCAGTCGGGTGCTGCTGTCGATCACGCCGTTGCGGTGGCACCAGGTCAGCAGTTCCAGCAACTGGCGGCTGCGCTTGATCGGCGCGAAGTGTTCCCACTCCAGCGCCGTCAGGCTGCCGTTGTACAGGCCCCACTGGGTTTGCCCGGGCTCCTTTTTGTTCGGTGATTGCACCAGGGTCAGGGTGTCTTCGGCCAGGTCCGGGGCGATGCCGGGGTTGATGAACTCGACCTTGTCGGCCTTGCGTTCGAACGCGGCGTACAGGCGCCGCCCGAGGACATTGAGATCACGTTTGTTGATCAGGCTGACGGTCTGCTCGGTGCGGGCGAACTGGGTCAGGAAGCGATAGCTGTAATTCAGCTCGTTGACCAGAGCCCGGCGCTCGGCACTGACCTGCCGCACTTTCCACTGGCTGCGGCTGTCGAGTAAAGCCAGTTGCCGCTGGTCCCAGTGCCATTCGCTGGCCAGTCTTTCCAGCAATGAGCGTTGCCAGCCCTGGGTGCGGCTGTTGCCGGTGAGCTTGCGGTTGACCTTGAGGTACAGGGCACGGCGTACCAGTTCGAGGCGTTCGGGTTCATTGCGGGCGGTGAGGTATTCCTCGATCCGGCGGTAAACCACCATGTACGGATCGAGCTCGTCGAGGTCGAGCCGGTTGGCGAATACCGCCTGCTTGAAGCGCAGGCTCAGGCACTGCACCTGCGGATGTTCGCTGGCGTAGACCTCGATCAGCAGCAGCTTGAGCACCGACTTGTAAGGCGACTCGATGCCCTTGAATAACTGCCACAACCCGGCGCCCACGAACTCGCCCGGCGGAATGTGCGCCAGTGGGCCGAGGTCGAGGGTTTCATCGTTGCGGATGAAACGCTTGGAGATCAGGGTGTGGGTGTACTGGTCGTATGCGCGCTCTTCGTAGACCGGCACCAGCCACCAGATCGGCGTGCGCCCGGCCAGCCAGATCGCGGTGCGGTAGAACTCGTCCAGCAGCAGATAGTGCTGGGTGGTGCCGCAATCTTCGGAACTGAGCTGGGTATCGCGCTCGCCTTTGACGAAACGCACCGGGTCGATCAGGAAGAAGTGCGCTTCGGCCCCCTGACTCGCGGCCCAGGCTTCGAGCAACTGGCATTTCTTGCGCAGTTCGGCGAGTTCGCTGTCGCTCAGGTCGGGGGCGTGGCAGACCCATACGTCCATGTCGCTCTGGTCGGCCTGGGCCAAGGTGCCGAGGCTGCCCATCAGGAACAGGCCGTGAATCGGTCGCGGCGGGTTGCTGCCGTGGCGCGGCTTGTAGGAAAACGAGCGCGTCAGGCGCTGTGCTTCGGCGAGAGCATCGGCATCCGGTTCGTAATTCGACAACCCGGCCGGCGTGCTGCCCGAGACGTATCCGGGCAGCAGCGGATGATTGACGTGGAAAAACAGCGGCATCAGGGTCAGCACGCTTTGCTGGCGCGTCGACAGGCCTTCGAGGGCCCGGTTCAGGCGGCCTTCGTTGAGTTTGAGAAAGCGTGCGCGCAGCTGGCTGAGTACCTTGCGGTCGATTCCCTCGTCCAGGTCGGGGCGGATTTCATGGGTGCGGGTCATGTCGACTCAAACCGGCTCGCAGGGCTCGGAGGCAGAGGGTCACGGAATGCGAGGGAGTTTAGCGCCTGTGCAGCGCGAGCATTAAGCTGAATTTGCTTTTTTGACGCCAGATTTCCACCGCGTGACGGTGGCGTGCGGCCGGGCTGGCCCGCGGAAATCCCGTGGCGGAGGTTTCCGTGGGCAAAGTCGGGAGGATCAGGCGGTTTGTTGCTCTTTCAGAATCGTCAGTACGGTTTGCACGTTTTGTGCGGCATCGCGACCGAGACTGGTCAGGTAACCGCCATCAGGCTGGTCTGTCAGTTCTTTTTCAAAGAGGCGTTGGGCAGCAGCGATGTGCTTCGGGGCAGCGGTCTGATGAATTTTCAGACCTTCCTGGGAACTGTCCAGGTTGAAGAGTGCGAGGACTTCCAGTTCGGCAACCAACTCAGGGGTAAGCGACATAAGGACTCCAGACTTTCTAGGAATTGGACGACAGCGCCCCTAAGGTGAACCTGCCGGCGCGGCCTGTCCAGTGTGCGCCAGGGTTTTTGTCTCGGGGGTGGATTCCAGTGTAGTCAGGGGCCGGGAGAAGGCCGGATGGAAGGGTGACAAATTGTGTGGGAGCCAGGCAGCTCCCACATCGGGCTGCCCGGTTACGGCTTTTCCGGTGGCAACTCAGGCAATGCACGAAGGGCCGCTTCGTACCATTCGGTATTGAACGCGCGGTCGTCATCGAGCATGGCGTCGATTTCGTAAGCCAGCACGTGGGCCATCAGGTTCAGGATGTCTTCGCGCTCGTAACCGACCAGGGTCAGTTTGTTGAACGTGGCCTTGGCTGCGGGCGGGTTGTCGCTTTCGATCTGGTTTTCGATGGCTTCGATCAAAGTGCTCTCGGTGAACTCTTCTTCGTCGTTATCGATGTCTGTCGGCTCGCTCATGGCAGGCTCCTCAAGGAAAGGCGCCAGTTTACCCGCATTCAGCGGCGTGATGCTGCTGGCGGGATTCCCCGCAGCGATCTATAAACAGGCACTGCCCACCCCGCACGGCCTGGAGGCTATGTGATGTTCAAGCTCTACGGATTCTCAGTCAGCAACTACTACAACATGGTCAAACTGGCGCTGCTGGAAAAGGGCCTGCCGTTCGAGGAAGTCACCTTCTACCCGACGCCGACGCCGGAGTCTCTGGCCATCAGCCCGCGCGGCAAGGTGCCGGTGCTGGGGGCCGAAGGTGGCTACATCAATGAAACGATGGTGATGCTCGAATACCTCGAAAGCAGCCAGAAGGGTGTTCCGCTGCTGCCGGCCGAGCCGTTTGCGCGCGCCCAGGTGCTGGCGGTGGCCAAGGAAATCGAGTTGTACATCGAGCTGCCCGCCCGAGCCTGTTACGGCGAAGCGTTTTTCGGCGCGGCGCTGCCGGAGGCGATCAAGGAAAAAACCAAGTCTGAATTGCTGCTGGGTTTTGCGGCGCTGGGCCGCCACGGCAAGTTCGCCCCGTATGTGGCGGGCGACAGCCTGAGCATCGCTGACCTGTACTTCCTCTACAGCGTGCCGCTGGCGGCTGCGGTGGGGCATAAGCTGTTCGGTCTGGATCTGCTGGCGGACATGCCGAAGGCCAAGGCACTGCTGGAGCGACTTGAGCAGAATCCGCATGTGCAGAAAATTGCAGCGGACAAGGACGCGGCGATGCCGACGTTTTTGGCGATGATCGCAGCCAAGAAGTAGATTTATGCTGTTCTGAGGGCCGCCTTCGCGAGCAAGCTCGCTCCCACAGGTCTTAGTGTTGAATCACGATTGTGTGTTCTACACCGAACCTGTGGGAGCGAGCTTGCTCGCGATGCTTTTAGCTTTTTGTCTTTTAGCGGCTGGCGATCAACGCCTGACCGCGAACCACGGCAGCCTTGACCTGCGCCGGGGCAGTGCCGCCGATGTGGTCACGGGCATTCACCGAGCCTTCCAGGGTCAGCACGGCAAACACGTCCTGCTCGATCTGGTCGCTGAACTGACGCAGTTCTTCCAGGCTCATTTCCGCCAGATCCTTGCCGGTATCGACGCCGTACTTCACGGCGTGGCCGACGATCTCGTGGCAGTCACGGAACGGCAGGCCACGGCGCACCAGGTAGTCGGCGAGGTCGGTGGCGGTGGAGAAGCCGCGCAGCGCCGCTTCACGCATGATCGCGTGTTTCGGTTTGATCGCCGGGATCATGTCGGCAAAGGCACGCAGCGAGTCGCGCAGGGTGTCGGCGGCGTCGAACAGCGGCTCCTTGTCTTCCTGGTTGTCCTTGTTGTAGGCCAGCGGCTGGCCTTTCATCAGGGTCAGCAGGCCCATCAGGGCGCCGAACACGCGGCCGGTCTTGCCACGCACCAGCTCCGGCACGTCCGGGTTTTTCTTTTGCGGCATGATCGAGCTGCCGGTGCAGAAACGGTCCGGCAGATCGATGAACTGGAACTGCGCGCTGGTCCACAGCACCAGCTCTTCGGAGAAGCGCGACAGGTGCATCATCGCGATGCTCGCGGCCGAGCAGAATTCGATGGCGAAGTCACGATCCGACACGTTGTCCAGCGAGTTGCCGCCGACAGCGTCGAAGCCCAGCAGTTGTGCGGTGTATTCACGGTCGATCGGGTAGGTGGTGCCGGCCAGCGCGGCGCTGCCCAGCGGCATGCGGTTGGTGCGCTTGCGGCAGTCGACCAGACGCTCGTAGTCGCGGCTGAGCATTTCGAACCAGGCCAGCATGTGGTGACCGAAGGTCACAGGCTGTGCGGTCTGCAGGTGGGTGAAGCCCGGCATGATGCTCGCGGCCTCACGCTCGGCCTGCTCCAGCAGGCCTTTTTGCAGGCGGGTGATCTCGGCCAGGATCAGGTCGATCTCGTCGCGCAGCCACAGGCGGATGTCGGTGGCGACCTGGTCGTTGCGGCTGCGGCCGGTATGCAGCTTCTTGCCGGTGATGCCGATGCGGTCGGTCAGGCGTGCCTCGATGTTCATGTGCACGTCTTCGAGGTCCACGCGCCAGTCGAACTGGCCGGCCTCGATTTCGCCCTGGATGGTCTTCAGGCCATCGATGATGCTGTCGCGCTCGGCATCCGTCAGCACGCCGACCTTGGCCAGCATGGTGGCGTGGGCGATCGAGCCCATGATGTCGTGGCGATACAGGCGCTGGTCGAAAGTGACGGAGGCGGTGAAGCGGGCGACGAAGGCGTCGACGGGTTCACTGAAGCGGCCGCCCCAGGACTGATTGGTCTTGTCAGTGCTCATGAATTCGCTCGTATCGGCTTGAAGAAAGAAGGCGTGAAACGCTGGCGCGGATAATAACAGGGTTGCCAATCCTGTCGTTGACACTGGTCGATACGTTTTTTTCTCATCTCTGCGTTCATAGTCGCCGCCGGTTCCGGGGGATTTGCGCAAGGATATTTTCCGATTGAGCAATATCGGCCCGGCGAGCGTCTACAGTAGGACTAAGGGTCGGCGCGACTGTGGATCGTGCAAAGGTCTGGCCGCCGACTATAAGAAGAGAGGGGTGGGTGTTTTGACCATCGGCATACCCTGCGTAAAACGCAGACAGACGCGAGCTTCGAGGGGTGCGTCCCGGGTGTCGGCAAATATTGCCGGCCGACGTACGGCACTTTTTGGCGCTCGCGCTAGTCTTAGCGTGGATCGCGGTGACGGACGTCACTCCACTTGTCTACGCTATCCTTGTGCGAGACTCACGCAGGAATCCAGCGCAATATGAATGTCCTGATCGTTGATGACGAACCACTGGCCCGCGAGCGCCTCGCCCGAATGGTGAGCGAGCTCGAGGGCTACACAGTCCTGGAGCCCAGCGCCACCAATGGCGAAGAGGCGTTGGCACTGATCGACAGCCACAAGCCGGATATCGTGCTGCTCGATATCCGCATGCCGGGCCTCGACGGCCTGCAAGTGGCTGCCCGGCTGTGCGAGCGCGAAACCCCGCCCGCCGTGGTGTTCTGCTCCGGTATCGATGAATTTCCCTTGGAGGCCCTGCAGGCCAGCGCCGTGGGCCATGTGGTGAAACCCGTGAGAACCGAACATCTGCAGGAAGCCCTGAAAAGGGCCGAACGTCCGAATCGGGCTCAGCTATCGGCCCTGACCCGTCCCGCCGCCGAAAGCGGCAATGGCCCGCGCAGTCATATCAGCGCCCGCACCCGTAAAGGCATCGAACTGATCCCGCTGGATCAGGTGGTGTATTTCATTGCCGATCACAAATACGTGACCCTGCGTCACGAAGCCGGTGAAGTGCTGCTGGACGAGCCGCTCAAGGCGCTGGAAGACGAGTTCGGCGAGCGATTCGTGCGGATCCACCGCAATGCGCTGGTCGCCCGCGACCGCATCGAGCGCCTGCAACGTACGCCGCTGGGCCATTTCCAGTTGTTCCTAAAGGGCCTGAACGGTGACGCGCTGATCGTCAGCCGCCGCCATGTGGCGGGCGTGCGCAAAATGATGCAAGGGCTTTAGCCCGAGGGCGTCGGGCGGCTTTCCATACTCTTCACCAGGCATTGCCGGCCAGGGAGGCCACGCCGTTTCTGATTCAGGTCAAAGTGGATTTGGCTGAGCTGTTATTATCCGCCGTATCTATTCAGTACGGATTGATCCATGTCCTCTCGCGAAATCCGCATCGCCACCCGCAAAAGTGCACTGGCCCTCTGGCAGGCCGAATACGTCAAAGCCCGTCTGGAAGCAGCCCACCCGGGATTGCTGGTGACGCTGGTGCCCATGGTCAGTCGCGGCGACAAGCTGCTTGATTCGCCGTTATCGAAAATCGGTGGCAAGGGCCTGTTCGTCAAGGAACTGGAAACCGCGTTGCTGGAGAACGAAGCTGACATCGCCGTCCATTCGATGAAAGACGTGCCGATGGACTTCCCCGAAGGTCTCGGCCTGTTCTGCATCTGCGAGCGCGAAGACCCGCGCGACGCCTTTGTCTCCAATACTTTTTCCAGTCTTGATGCGTTGCCGGCCGGCAGCATCGTCGGCACCTCCAGCCTGCGTCGCCAGGCGCAGTTGCTGACCCGTCGTCCCGACCTGGAAATCCGCTTCCTGCGCGGCAACGTCAACACCCGTCTGGCCAAGCTCGATGCCGGCGAGTACGACGCGATCATCCTCGCGGCGGCCGGTCTGATTCGCCTCGGTTTCGAAGACCGCATCACCTCGGCGATCAGCGTCGACGATAGCCTGCCCGCCGGTGGCCAGGGCGCCGTCGGTATCGAGTGCCGCAGCGCCGACACTGAAATCCACGCCTTGCTCGCACCTCTGCATCACGCCGATACGGCTGACCGTGTGAGCGCCGAGCGTGCCCTCAACAAACACTTGAATGGCGGTTGCCAGGTACCGATCGCCTGCTACGCCGTGCTCGAAGGCGAGCAATTGTGGCTGCGTGGCCTGGTCGGCGAGCCGAGTGGCGGCAAGCTGTTGAGTGCCGAAGCCCGGGCGCCGCGCACTGACGCTGAAGCGCTGGGCGTGCAAGTCGCTGAAGATTTGCTGCGCCAGGGTGCCGACGACATTCTCAAGGCTGTCTACGGCGAGGCAGGTCACGAGTGACGACCTGGCGCCTGCTGCTGACGCGCCCCGCTGACGATTGCGAGGCGCTGGCCGAGGTGCTGGCCGGGCAGGGGATTTTCAGCAGCTGCCTGCCGCTTTTGGAAATCACGCCGCTGCCGGTCTCTGACACAATGCGCCAGACCTTTGTCGGATTGTCGCGCTACAGCGCGGTGATCGTGGTCAGCAAGCCGGCGGCGCGCATCGCTGGGCAATTGATCGATGCCGTGCCGGCCATGCCCTGGTTCAGCGTTGGCGCAGCGACGGCGCAGATTCTTCGGGATCGGGGTCTCGATGCGCATTGCCCGGACGAGGGCGATGACAGTGAAGCCTTGCTGCAATTGCCGCGTCTGCTCGAGGTCGTTGCACAGCCCGGCGCGCAGGTGTTGATCCTGCGCGGAGAGGGCGGTCGCGAGCTGCTGGCCGAGCGCCTGCGCGCGCTTGGTGCTAGTGTCGAGTATCTGGAACTGTACCGCCGTGACCTGCCGGACTATCCGCCGCGAGAACTGCCCCGACGGATTGCGGCGGAACGCCTGAACGGGCTGGTGGTCAGCAGTGGACAGGGTTTTGAGCACCTGCGTCAGTTGGCCGGTGATACTTGGCCGGTGCTTGCGCAGATGCCGTTGTTTGTTCCAAGCCCAAGGGTCGCCGAGCAGGCACGTGCCGCCGGGGCCCGAACAGTTGTGGATTGTCGCGGCGCCAGTGCCGCGGCCTTGCTGACGGCGTTACGGGAGCATCCCGTGCCCGTTCTCTAATGCAAAGGATGGATACGTGAGCGAAACAGCCTTGCCTAAAGATGACGTTCAACCTGTGATCGATGCACCGGTTGATGCACCGCCACCGGCCGCTGAACCGCGCCGAGGCAACGGATTGGCCATTGTCGCGCTGCTGCTCGGCGCCGCCGGTGTTGCGGTGGGTGGCTGGGGTGTCTGGCAGGTGCGACACCTGCAAGCCAACACGCAGGAGCAATTGAGTCAGGTGCAGGCGTTGAATGATCAGGCCCAGAACCTGAAACTCAACGAGCAGCGTCTGACCGAGCGTCTCGGACAACTGCCGGGCGCTGACGAGCTCGCCGAGCGCCAGCGTCTGGTCACGCAACTGCAGGGCGATCAGCAGCGCCTCAATCAGCGTCTGGAAACGGTCCTCGGTGCCAGCCGCAAGGACTGGCGTCTGGCGGAGGCCGAGCACTTGCTGCGTCTGGCCAGCCTGCGTCTTTCTGCCTTGCAGGACATCAGCAGCGCTCAGGCTCTGGTGCAGGGTGCCGACGATATTCTGAAGGAACAAAACGATCCGGGTTCGTTTGCCGCGCGTGAACAAGTGGCGAAAACCCTGGTGGCGTTGCGCAGTACCGAGCAGCCCGATCGTACCGGTCTGTTCCTGAAGCTGGGCGCGCTGCGCGATCAGGTCATCGGGCTCACCGAGCTGGCGCCCGAGTACAAGGACCGCGGCGATTCGCTGCTGGGCCTGACCTCCGATGGCGACGGTGCCAGTCGCTGGTCGCAGTGGTGGGATCAGATCTCGCGCTACATCCGCATCGATTTCAACGCCGATAAAAACGTACGGCCGCTGCTGGCAGGGCAGAGTCTGAGCCAGGTACGCCTGGCCCTGAGTCTCTCTCTGGAGCAGGCGCAATGGGCGGCGCTCAACGGTCAGGCAGCGGTCTACACCCAGGCACTGACTGAAGCGCGGGACGTGCTCAAGGGTAATTTCAACCCGGACAACCCGCAGAGCAAAATCATGCTCGAACAAGTGGCGGAGTTGAGCAAGCAACCGGTCACGGTTGTTACGCCGGATCTGGCTGGCACCCTCAGTGCGGTACAGGCCTATCTCGAGCGCCGTAACGTCAACGCTGAAGACTCGGTGAAACCCTTCGCCAAACCTGCTGCCACCGCGCAGGAGGCCACACCATGAAGCGCCTGTACGTCATCGTGTTTCTGGTGATCGCTGCGACGGCGGCCCTTGGTCTGGCGATTGCCGAGCATTCCGGTTACGTATTGGTGGCCTACAAAAGCTTCCGCTATGAGTCGAGCCTGTGGGCGACGTTGGCGCTGGTGGCGGTGTTGTGGCTGCTGATCTGGGGCATCAAGGCGCTGGTCGAGCTGGTGCTGACTTCGGGTGGCGTGGTCAATCCATGGTCGCGCCGCAACCGCAGTCGTCGTGTGCAAGTGGCGATCGAGCACGGTCAACTGGATCTGGCCGAAGGTCGCTGGGCCAGCGCCCAGCGTCACCTTTATCGGGCTGCCGAGGCAGAGCGCCAACCGTTGCTGTATTACCTCGGCGCCGCCCGTGCCGCCAACGAGCAAGGCAATTACGAGGAAAGTGATCGTCTGCTGGAGCGCGCGCTCGAACGTCAGCCTCAGGCTGAACTGGCGATTGCCTTGAGTCATGCGCAACTGCAAACCGACCGTGGCGATACCGAAGGTGCGTTGGTGACCTTGCAGGCCATGCGCGAGCGTCATCCGCACAACGTCCAGACCCTGCGTCAGTTGCAGCGTCTGCACCAGCAGCGCGGTGACTGGTCGGCGGTGATCCGCATGCTGCCCGAGCTGCGCAAGGACAAAGTCCTGCCACCTGCCGAACTGGCCGAGCTGGAACGTCGCGCCTGGGGAGAGAATCTGTCGCTGGCGGCACATCGCGAAGAAGATGGCGCGGTCGGTCTGCAATCGCTTAACCGTGCCTGGCAGCAACTGACTTCGTCACAGCGCCAGGAGTCGCCGTTGGTACTGGCCTACGCCGAGCAACTGCGTCAGCTCGGTGCTCAGGTCGAGGCGGAAGAGGTGTTGCGCGGCGCCCTCAAACGCAAGTACGACAGCCACCTGGCGCGCCTCTATGGCCTGGTGCGCGGCAGTGATCCGACGCGTCAATTGCAGGTGGCCGAGGGCTGGCTCAAGGATCATCCCGCCGACCCGAGCCTGCTGCTGACGCTCGGCCGACTGTGCCTGCAAGCCAGCCTGTGGGGCAAGGCGAGGGACTATCTGGAAAGCAGCCTGCGCACGCAGCGCAATCCGGAAGCCTGTGCGGAGCTGGCGCGACTGCTGGCCCGGCTCGGCGATACCGAGCGCAGCAACCAGTTGTTCCAGGAAGGTCTGGGACTGTTGGACGAGCGCCTGCTGGCCGCGCCTTTACCGGTGCAGGCTCACGCCTGAGTGGACGGGGGAGTGCGCTCCCTCGCTCATTTTCTCGACTGAATAGTTACCGCTGTATCACTTCTGAGGCAGAGTCCTACAGAGGCTTACATCTTTTCCTCTCGCGTCTGTCGGGATTTCCCTACATCTCTGGTGAAGTGTCGCCAGTGACCTGCCTTGAAAGGCCGAGGCCCTTTCCTCTACCGTAACTGCCTGTCTAAATTGTTACGGATAACCCATGTCGTTGACCTGCTCACGCTCCCTGTTTTTTATGGCTTTCACGGCGGGAACACTGGCGCTGGGAGCTTCCTATTACCTCGAGTACGCGGTGGGTCTCGTGCCTTGCAGCCTGTGCCTGGTGCAACGGCTTTTCCTGAGCATTCTCACCGCCTGCTGTGGTGTGGCAGCGGTGCATGGGCCAGGGCGCTTCGGCCTTTCGCTCTACTGGTTCGGTGCGCTGGCGGCCAGTCTCGGCGCGACCATGGCGGCATGGCGGCAGGTGCTCCTGCAAAGCGATTCGATGCATCATCTGGCACAGTGCGCGCCCGGCACCGAGGAATTATTCAGTCACCTGCCGTGGCTTTGCGCCCTGGCGCGGATGTTCACTGACAGCGAGGATTGCTCGCAAATGTCCTGGACGTTGTTCGATCTGAGCATTCCGGAGTGGAGTCTGCTGTTCTTCGTCGCGATGTCGATCCTTGCGGTTTACCAATTGCTGCGGCTGGCCTGGAGCGCTCTGCAGCGACCGCTCAGCGGCGAAGCGTCGCACCGGGCGCTGGTCAGGGATTAAACACTTGTATGAACTTTCTCTCCTGCGTACCTTGAAGCCACAGGCGTGCGGGCATAATCTGGCCCGCACGTGTCATTGGATTTGTGTTGCTCGATGACGCTCTGCCTGAACGCCTCTCAAAGCAATAGCCACAAGAAGGGGCGCAGGTGTAGGGCAGCATGACCCACAAGGGAAGAGAGATCGCCATGCTCGAAAGTTGTCAGAATGCTCAAGAACGTTGGGGTGGAGTTCATCTGCTGATCGACCGCTGGCTCCAGGAGCGTGAGGAACTGATCGCTGCCTACGACAAGCTGGGCGCAGAACCTCAGGCACTGTCCGAAGATCGAAAGCCCTTGCAGGAATTCTGCGGCGTACTGGTCGATTACGTGTCGGCCGGGCACTTCGAAATCTACGAACAGCTGACGGGCGAGGCCAAGGCCTTCAACGACAAGCGTGGCCTGGAACTGGCCGAGACGATCTACCCGCGCATCGATGTCATCACGGAAAAACTGCTGGCCTTCAACGATCTTTGCGATGAAGGCAAATGCGTTGCCGAAAAATTCAAGGAGCTGGGTGGGCTGCTCCACGAGCGCTTCGAACTGGAAGACTGCCTGATCGAAGTGCTGCATACCGCCCACAAGGAAGAGGATCCGGTTCAGGCCTGAACCGGTCCCGCGAGACACAAGAACGGTGCGCCAACAGCGCACCGTTTTTTATTGGGCGATCAACTGGTCGCGCCGCGCAACTCGACTTCGAACACCAGCGGTGTGAAGGGTGCGATCAAGTCGCCGGCACCGTCGGCGCCGTAAGCCTGATCCGATGGAATCACCAACCGCCACTTCGCGCCCACCGGCATGTTTTGCAACGCGGTGCGCCATCCGGCGATCACGCTGTCGAGATTGAACCACTGCGGCTGAGTGTTCTGGTCGAACACGGTGCCATCCGGCAGTCGACCGATATACAGCACCTGCACCTTTCCGTCGGGGCCGGCCTTCGCACCATTGCCCGGCGCCAGCTCGGTAAGCAGGATGCCGTCGGACAACTCTTTCACCCCAGGCTTGGCTTTTTCGGCGGTGAGAAAGCGTCGCTCGTTTTCCATCGCCGCTTCAGTCGAAGGCATGGCTGCATGCTCCGCCGTCTGCGATTCGTGATCGGCCAGGATTTGTTCGATTCGCGCCTCGCTCAGGGCGAGCGGCTTGCCTTGATAGGCCTGTTGCAGGCCTTCGATCAATGCCTGGATCTGCAGTTGCGGAACCTCCTGACGCAGCCGCTCACCAAGGCTCGCGCCGAGACTGTAGGCCAGATCGTGGGCATCGTTCGCGGTGTTTTTTTCGTCGGCCTGGACCGCCGAAAAGATCATGCAGAGGGATAAAAAAAGGTAGCGCGACATGGGCACTCTCCGTCCTGAATTGCGGTGGATTATGCCAGCGCGAAGCTCTGCAACGGTGAACTGCTTTGAGCAATGTGCAGAAGTTTTTCGCGAGCCTGCAACCGAGTGCATTCGATACTGTCAACATGCCCTAGCGGCGGTAGCAGCAGAGGTCTAGTATGAGCCGCACTCACGTCAGCCAGGAGGTAAACCATGTCGGCCACCAAGAAGCCTGTAAACACTCCGTTGCATTTACTCCAACAGCTCTCGGGCAGCCTGCTCGAACATCTGGAAAACGCTTGCTCCCAAGCCTTGGCTGATGCTGAAAAACTGCTCGCCAAACTGGAAAAGCAACGCGGCAAGGCACAAGAAAAACTGCACAAATCCCGCACCAAATTGCAGGACGCAGCCACAGCCGGTAAAGCCAAGGCGCAGACCAAGGCCAAGGCTGCCGTGAAGGAACTCGAAGACTTGCTCGATGCGCTGAAGGAGCGTCAGTCCGACACCCGCAGCTACATTCTGCAACTCAAGCGCGATGCCCAGGAAAGCCTGAAACTGGCCCAGGGTGTCGGTCGTGTTCAGGAAGCCGTCGGCAAGGCGCTGTCCCTGCGTTCGGCCAAACCGGCAGCGGCGCCTACGAAAAAAGCGGCCGCCAAACCTGCTGCAAAAGCACCGGCCAAAGCGCCAGTAAAAGCCGCCGCAAAACCTGCAGCGAAGAAACCCGCAGCTGCGAGCGCTGCTAAACCTGCGGCTAAAACAACCGCTGCAAAACCAGCGGCCGCCAAGCCGGCTGCAGCAAAACCAGCCGCTGCCAAACCTGCTGCGCGAACCGCTGCTGCAAAAGCGGCTCCGGCAAAAACCGCAGCTGCCAAACCGGCTGCTAAACCAGCCGCCAGAACCGCCGCCAAACCGGCAGCAAAACCTGCGGCCAGAACGGCTGCTGCCAAGCCTGCGGCCAAAGCCGCTGCCAAACCGGTTGCAGCCAAACCCGCTGCCAAAGCTGCAGCGAAACCAGCGGCCAAGCCAGCGGTAAAAGCAGCGGCTAAACCTGCTGCTGCCAAGCCTGCTGCGAAACCAGCCGCCAAACCGGCTGCCGCTGCCAAGCCTGCAACTGCCGCCGCCAAGCCAGCGACCGCCGCTAAACCGGCCGCCAAGCCAGCCGCAAAACCTGCTGCAAAACCAGCGGTAAAAAAACCAGCCGCTGCCAAGCCTGCTGCTGTCAAACCGGCCACCGCTCCTGCTGCCAAACCTGCCGCTCCGGCAACCCCGGCTGCAACCACAGCACCTGCATCGGCCGCCACTACCTCGACCACCGCAACCACGCCATCCTCGGCGCCGGTGTCGAGCGTCGCCAGCAACCCGTCCAGCGCTTCCTAAGCGCCGGTCGCCGCGACGCGCAGCACTTGCAGCGCGTCGCGGTTCAGGTTGGCCGCAGGGCCGGCCAGCTCTTCCAGCCAGTCACTCGATTCCTTCGAATTACGCTTCCATCCCTGCGCTACGCCTTCCAGTCGCGACAGCAACGCGCGCTCCGCCTCCAGCTCCAGCCCCTTGATCTGCTCGCGCATACCCTTGAGCACAGGATCGGTGTCGGCCAGATTTTTCCACTGCATGCGCATCGCGCGCAGCGGTTGAACCACCTCTTTGTCCCAAGGGATGGTCAGCTCTTGAAGCTGCCTCGTGCGTACCTCGTCGCAGGTCGCATCGCGCTGTTCCAGCCACAAACCACACAGCATCAGGCACACACTGGCCCCTGCCGATTGCAGGCGCAGGCAGGCATCCTCCACGCCGGGACGGGCGTAGACGGCAAGGGCAAAGCTCCACAGGTCAGAGGACATCGTGCTACTCGCGCCAGTTGTGAGCGAAGCTGGTAGACTCCGCCGCCATTATGATCCGACTTCAGAACCTGACTTTACAGCGTGGCCCGCAACGTCTGCTAGAAGACGCCGAGCTGACCCTGCACGCCGGCCACAAAGCCGGCCTCATCGGTGCCAACGGCGCCGGCAAATCCAGCCTGTTCGCCTTGCTCCGCGGTGAGTTGCACCCGGATTCGGGCGACTGTCTGCTGCCGGCCGACTGGCGTATCGCCCACATGCGCCAGGAGGTCGACACCCTCGAGCGTCTGGCGGTCGATTACGTGCTCGATGGCGACCTGCGCCTGCGCGAGGTCCAGCGTGATCTCGCAGCCGCCGAAGAGGCCCACGATGGGGCTGCTCTGGCGCGCCTGCACGCCGAACTCGACAGCGCCGACGGTTATACCGCCGATGCGCGGGCGCGCAAGTTGCTGGCCGGTCTCGGTTTCACCAACGAGCAGATGGATCGTCAGGTAGGAGATTTCTCCGGTGGCTGGCGGATGCGTCTGAACCTTGCGCAGGCTTTGATGTGCCCGTCAGACCTGCTGCTGCTCGACGAACCGACCAACCACCTGGACCTCGACGCCATCATCTGGCTCGAAGAGTGGCTGAAAAGTTACCCCGGCACCTTGCTGCTGATTTCCCACGACCGGGATTTCCTCGATGAAGTGGTCGATCACGTGGCCCACGTCGATCAGCGCAAACTGGTGCTCTACCGTGGCGGCTACACAGCGTTCGAACGCGCCCGCGCCGAGCGTCTGGCCCAGCAGCAACAGGCCTACGAGAAGCAGCAGGCGCAGCGTGCGCACATGGAAAGCTACATCGCCCGGTTCAAGGCCCAGGCCACCAAGGCCCGTCAGGCCCAGAGCCGGATCAAGGCGCTGGAGCGCATGGAAGAGCTGTCGGCGGCCCACGTCGATTCTCCGTTCGACTTCGTGTTCCGCGAGTCGACCAAGATCTCCAGCCCGCTGATCGACCTGTCCGATGCGCGTCTGGGTTATGGCGAGAAAACCGTTCTGGAGAAGGTCAAGCTGCAACTGACCCCCGGCGCGCGGATCGGCTTGCTCGGCCCCAACGGTGCCGGTAAATCGACCCTGATCAAGAACCTCGCCGGCGAGCTGTCGCCGCTGGCCGGGCGTCTGACCCGTGGCGAGAACACCGTGGTCGGCTACTTCGCCCAGCATCAGCTCGATTCGCTGGATGCCAAGGCCAGCCCGTTGCTGCACCTGCAACGTCTGGCGCCGACCGAACGCGAGCAGACCCTGCGCGACTTCCTCGGTGGTTTCGACTTCCGTGGCGCGCGGATCGACGAGCCGGTGCTGAATTTCTCCGGTGGCGAAAAGGCCCGTCTGGCCCTGGCGTTGATCGCCTGGGAACGGCCGAACCTGTTGCTGCTCGACGAACCGACCAACCACCTGGATCTGGAAATGCGTCTGGCGCTGACCATGGCGCTGCAGGAATTCAGTGGCGCGGTGCTGGTGGTTTCCCACGATCGGCATCTGCTCAAGAGCACCACCGACAACTTCTTCCTGGTCGCGGACGGCAAGGTCGAAGAGTTCGATGGCGACCTCGAAGACTACGCCCGCTGGCTGGTCGAGTACCGTCAGCGCAACGCCCCGGTCAGCAACACGCCGGTCAACCCGGACAAGACCGACAAGAAGGCCCAGCGCCAGGCCGCCGCTGCATTGCGTCAGCAACTGGCGCCGCACAAGCGCGAAGCCGACAAGCTCGAAGCCGAACTCGGGAAACTGCACGAGAAACTGGCCAAGGTCGATGCCAGCCTCGGCGACAGCGACCTCTACGAGCCGGCACGCAAGAACGAATTGCGCGACCTGCTGGCCGAACAGGCCAAGCTGAAAGTCCGCGAAGGCGAGCTTGAAGAGGCGTGGATGCAGGCGCTGGAAACTCTGGAAACCATGCAGGCGGAGCTGGAGGCGCTGTCCTGATGGAGGCGTTCAAGCTGCCGCTGCCGGCGGTGTGGATCGAGCCGATCTGGCTGGGCGTGCAGATTCTGCTGATCCTGCTGGCCGGCTACTTCGCTCAGCGTGTCGTCGCTCGGTTCCTGACGCGGCTGGGCGAGAAGTATCCGTTCCCGCCGCAGTTGCTGATGCCGCTGCGTGGTGGTCTGCGCTGGCTGATCATGGGCAGTGCGCTGATCTTCGTGCTGGAGCGTCTTGGTGTTTCTGCCACCGTGCTGTGGACGGCGTTGTCCGGTTTCGTCGCCGTTGCCGCCGTGGCGTTCTTCGCCATGTGGAGTGTGCTGTCGAACCTGCTCTGCGCGATTCTGATCTTCACCGTCGGCCCGTTTCGTCTGGGTGATGTGGTGGAGCTGGTGGACACCACCGACAAGCCCGGCGTCAAAGGCCGGGTGGTGGCGATCAATCTGCTCTACACCACGCTGATCGAGGCCGAAGAACTCGGCACCGGCAGCGCCATGGTGCAGGTGCCCAACAGCCTGTTCTTCCAACGCTCGGTAAGACGCTGGCGCGGGTCGGATGTGTTTCCTTCCAGCGGTTTCGAAAAGTGATCGGGCGCCGGCCACGTTGGTCGGCGGCCGCAACATCCTGAAAAAAATCGGTAGTCATCCCGCCCGAATCCCATTAGCTTGGACGTTTGTCACGAGTCTGAGTCGAGGTGTGCGATGGAGCTTCAAACATGGCTGGCGTTTTTTGCCGCGTGTTGGGTAATCAGCCTTTCTCCGGGCGCCGGCGCGATTGCGTCGATGTCCAGCGGTCTGCAATACGGTTTCTGGCGCGGTTACTGGAACGCCCTGGGCCTGCAGCTGGGCCTGGCCCTGCAGATTGCCATCGTCGGCGCCGGTGTCGGCGCAATCCTCACCGCTTCGGCCACCGCGTTCCATGCGATCAAATGGTTCGGCGTCGCCTACCTGGTTTATCTGGCGATCAAACAGTGGCGCGCACTGCCGATGGACATGAGCGATGACGCGGCCGTACGCCCGATCGGCCGGCCGATGGCGCTGGTGTTCCGTGGCTTTCTGGTGAACATCAGCAACCCCAAGGCGCTGGTGTTCATGCTGGCGGTGCTGCCGCAGTTCATCAATCCTCACGCCCCGCTGCTGATCCAGTACGTGGTGATCGGCGTGACCATGATCTGCGTCGACCTGATCGTCATGGCCGGCTACACCGGGCTGGCGTCGAAGGTGCTGCGTCTGCTGCGCACACCGACCCAGCAGAAACGCATGAACCGTACGTTTGCCGGGCTGTTCATCGGTGCAGCGGCGTTCATGGCGACGTTGCGCAAAGCTGCCGCGTAAAGCGGGCAGGCATAAAAAAGGCGACCTTTTCAGGTCGCCTTATTCGTTTGCGGCAGCCGGTCAGTGAAGAATCACCGGCGCCGTATCACGCGGCAGATTGTTGCGCTGCTGCGGTTCACGCGGTTGCTCGTAACCGCCACCGCCGAGCTGCATGCTCAGCTGTCCGGCCACGTCTTCACCCAGCGCCTTCGAGACATCGCGCACCACCCGTGGGCGGTTGAGTGAGATCTTGATGTCGCGGTGGTTCACCAGTTTGGTGTCCTGCGCTTCACCCATGGCTGTGAAGGCCGAGGTGATCTCGTAGGTCCTGGTGTTGATCAGGCTGAAATCCGCCACCAGCGTCAGGCCCAGTACGGCTGAATAGCTGTCGGTGTTGGCCAGCTCGTTCATGTCCTGGGTGAAGTCGATGTCGGAAACCGTACCGAACAGCACATAGTCGGCACCCTTGAAGTTGCCGGCCTTGATCCGCTTGATCACATCGTAGATGTCACCCTTGGACGAGGCGGTGTAAGGCGTGCCCTGAATCAACTGGAACATGCCGGTGCGCAGGATTTCACCCTTGATGTCGCCGGTGAATTTGCGCAGTTCGGCCTGCTCGATGTAACTGGTGTTGGCTTCGAATTCGTTGTAGCTCGAAGAACCGCTGGAGCTGTAGTAACCCTCGCGGTAATTGTTCTTCGACGAAACGATGTGGATGTATTGCTCCACGCGCTCCTGGTACGCCAGATCCGTTACCGCGACTTTCGGGGCCGCTTGCGCGCTGAACGCGCAAGCCAGGGCCATCATGCCAATCCATGCGCGCATCGATTAACGCTCCGTGGTTTTGCGGATCTCTTTCTCGTCCATCCACTCGGCCAGACCGCTTTCAACGTCGATCAGTTGCAGGCTGAATTTGTAGAAGACGTCCTTGTAGTCGCTGCTGCGCTTGACGATCGAGCTGATCGAACCTTCAAGACGGTATTTGGCGGCGATCATGTTGCCGGTCTTGGCCACGGTGCTCTTCTTGTACAGGCCGCTCTGGTTTTGCAGCTTGAGCTGGTCGACCTGGCTCTGCATCGCGGTGTTGTCGCTGGCGAAGCGGGCGGTACCGGATTTCATCAGCTGGGTCTTGATGCTGGTGGTGATTTCGCGAGTGTCGATGTATTCGCTGGTCTTGTTCTTCACGTCGTAGACCTGCACCACAGGGCGGCCCTGCAGAATGCCGGACTGGGCGAGGGAACGGGTCATCGACTCGGCGATCATCTGCAGGTCGGTCGAACCGAACTCGTTGGTTACGGTTTCAACGGCCTTGGTGTCGCCGTAGCTGATGTTCTTGCTGCCCAGGGTCGGCGAAGTGTTGGCGCAACCGGAGGCCAGCAGGGCGAGGACAGCGATGAAGGAAAAGCGTGCAAACATGGGAATGCTCTCTGAATCGGGAATAGGGTGTGGGGCTTAAGGCGTCTTGAGTTCCAGACGGAAGTCCACGGCTTTCGGCGTCGGGGCGATGCCCTGGATGAAGCTGGTCTGGGCGCCGTACATCATCTGACTCTTCCAGACTTCTTCTTCGGCGATCGGGAAACCTTCGGCGCCAAGCCAGGCAAAGCGGTAGTAGAACGTCTTGTTGCTGTTGAGGGTGTTGGTCAACTGCACATTGACGGTCATGAAGCCGTTTTCACGGGCGACGCGCATGGCGCCGACCGCGATGTGTTTCTGCGGGCCCATGGCCACGACCTTGCTCGCGGCGCTGCCCGGCTCCGGCGGCGGCGGGGTGGCGCAGCCGCTGGCCAGCACGGCAAGGGCGGCGACGGCGAAGAGTTTGAAACGCATGCAAAGACTCCGTTCTTAAGGTTGTTTGAGGCTGGCTACGGCGGTGGTGCCGGCGCTCGGGGTCACGTGGGCGGCAAGGCCCGCGGCGAACACCTGATTGCCGACGGCGCGCAGGGTGACGACCTGATAACGCTGATCGACGGTAACTTTGACCTGCGTGCCACCCACGGCGCTCGGCAGAGTAACCTGATGCTCACCCTTTTTCAGGCGCAGACGTACCACTTGAGTGGTGTCCGGCAGGGTACGCCACGTACGGGTATCGGCACCTTCGAGCACCGCTGAAGAGATACCCACGGCCAGACCCGCCAGCGGGTTGGTTTCGTTGATCTTCTTCTGCGCCACGCCTTTGGTGATTGCACGCACCATGGTGCGCACGATGATCCCCGGCATGTCATCGCGCAGGGCGCGGCGGGACATGGCGGTGGTGCTGTTGAGGGCGGTCAGGTTCAGTTGCTGGCCGTCGACGCCGATCTGCGCGAAGGTCGCGGTCGAGGTGTCAGGCTTGATGATCGGGAACGACAGCGGGGTGATCACCACGTTGTTGGAAATCGGCAGCGGCAGCGGCACGCGGATCGAGTCGCGGGCCGGTGCCAGACCGCTTTGCACCACGATCAGGACGTCGCTGTCATCGCTCTTGACCGGTTTGTCGAGGTTGACCAGCGCCTGCTCCAGCAGCGGCGTGTTCGGACGCAGTTCGGCCGCCTTGCGGTAGCCCGGCGCGGCCAGGTCTTTTTCATCCAGGGCTTCGTAGACGAAACCGGCCAGATAGTGGCTGAACGCACTCTGGTAGCTGTTCTTCAGGCCGACCACTTCCGGGGCGTCGAGGCTGGCGACCGGGTAGCCTTGCAAGTCCTTGTACTGGGTCTTGATGCCTTCTTTCTCGGCTTCCTCTTCGCTCTTGAGGTATTCCTTGTCACGCAGGTCGGCGATCACGGCTTCACGTTCGTGGGTCTTCTTGATCGCGGTGCGGGCGCCGTCGAAATCGTTGACCGCCAGCAGGTTCAGGGCCATCTGCGTGGTCAGCATGACTTTTTCGTAGTCGTAGCCTTCGTAGCGACGGACCTTGTCGTTGACCAGGAAGCTGCCGAACTGGGCCAGGTACTTGTCGGTGTCGAGCTTGACCGAGTCTTCCCACTTGCCGACCACCTGGTCGGCGCTGGTCCAGGCGTTCTGGCTGCCGGACAGGTCGCCCTTGGCGCGCAGCAATTCACCTTTTTCGAAGTAATAGAGCAGGTCCTTGTCCGGGCCGGTGTTGTTCTTTTCCAGCAGGGTCAGGGCGGCGTCGACGTTGCCGGTGGCCAGTTGCTGGTTGGTCTGGGCCAGTTCGGAATCGTAGTTGCGAAACGCCGAACAACCGGACAGCAGAGTGACGGCGCCAAGCGCAATCAGAGTGGGAGCGCGGAATGCCATGGGGTACTTCTTCCATGAGTAGCGACAGCCTCGGTGCGGGTCGGGCTGCTGGGACCGATCGGCAGTGGCGTTGGCCTCCTGCCAATTCCTCATAAACAGAGGAGCTTTAATGCCGCATCGCGATAACGAGGGCGCGGCATTATAAGCGGGCGATGCTGGCCATGTAATAGCTTTTTAATCGCACCGGTTAGTTCTGTGCCACTACTTGTCAGGCAGCCCGGCGTTGCCGATCACATTGCCGAAATCGTTCAAAAGCCGCAGGTTGACCAATTGGTGATCGCGGTCGATCCGCAGAGTGACCGGTGCCGCACTTGGCGCATTCGGGGCGCTGAACTGATGATTGCCTTTTTTCAGCCGCAGCCGTGCCACCAGTGTCCTGTCTGGCAGGGTGCGCCAGGTTCGCGTATCCGCTTCTTCAAAAGGGTCGTGTTCCGTGACGACCAGCGAGGCCTTGGCCGGGTTGCGTTCATTTTCATGGGCCTGGGAAATGGCCGCCATGTTGGCGCGGAACATCGCCCGGGAGATGATCGCCGGCATGTCGTCGCGCAACGTGCGAAATGCCATGTCGGTGACGCTGTTGATCGCGGTCAGCGGCCGTTTGCGGCCATCCACCATGATGTGGTCGAACACCGGGGTGACGGTGTCAGGCACCAGGATGGGAAACGAGATCGGCGCGGTAATGACCAGGTTTTCATTGAGCCGCACCGGGATCGGCACGCTGATGGAACTGCGCGCCGGTGCCAGACCGCTCTGGACGACGATCAGCACGTCGCTTTCATCATTGTTGGCCGGTGGTTTGTCGAGGTTGCGCAGCGCTTGCTCCAGAAAAGGCGTGTTCGGGCGCAGTTCGATTGCCTGGCGATAGCCCGGTGCAGCAAGGCCGCGCTCACCCAGCGCTTCATAGGTGAAGCCGGCCAGGTAATGGCTGAAGGCACTCTGGTAACCGTTTTTCAGTTCAATCACTGCCGGCGCATCCAGGGTCTGGACCGGATAGCCCTGCAGATCCTTGTATTGCACGGAAATGCCTTGAGTTTTGGCCTGCTCTTCGAGTTCTTCGTACTGGCGTTCCCGTTGACGGGCGATCAGCGCTTCGCGCTCGTGGGTTTTCTTGATGTCGGCCCGGGCGCCGTCAAAATCGCCGACGGCCAGTTGATTGAGGGCCATCTGCGTGGTCAGCATGACCTTTTCATAGTCGTAGCCGTCGTAGCGGCTCAACTTGTCGTTGACCAGCATGGTGCCCATTTCATAGGAGAACTGATTGAGCAGCTTCATGGGCGCAGAAGGCACGGCCTCTTCACGTTGAAACACCATGCGGTCGGCGCTGCGCCAGGCCGTCTGACTCTGCGGCAAGGCGTTGGCGAAGCTGAGGATCGAGCCCTTTTCGAAGTAATAGAGCAGATCCTTGTCTTCCCAGGGGTTGTGCCATTCCAGCAGATCCAGCGCGCCCTGAAAGTCGCCGCGCATCAACTGGGCGTTGGTCTGTTGCATTTCCAGGTCGTAATTGCGGTAGGCGGCGCAGCCGCTCAATAGCAGGATCGTGCCGATTAACACCGGGAACAGCAGGCATTGGCGCATGGAGTGCAGCTCTTCCTTGAACAGTGAGGCGAAAGGTGTCGGATTATAGGGGCGGGCGATGGCCATGTGCCGGGGATTGGAGAGAAAGCTTGAGTCAGGCTCCCCCGACGTGAACAATGTGTTACTTCGCATTTCCAATTGAGACCCCTTCATGACTGCCTCGTCCCGATTCCTGACCTGGCTGGTGTTCCCGTTGTTTGCCCTGAGCAGCTTCAATCTGCTGGCCGATACCGTGGAAGGCGCGCCGCAAGCGCTGCACCTGCTCGATTACATCAGCGCCGACTACCCGCCAACGGTAGAGGCAGGCAAGGTCATCGACGATGCCGAATACCGTGAACAACTGGAGTTCACCCGGGCGCTGCAGGGTTTGATTGCCGGCATGCCGGCCAAACCGGAGAAGGCCGGCCTGGAGCAGGGCATCGACGCACTGCTGGCTGCCATCACTGCGAAGCAGGAGGGCGCGGACGTCGCCCGTCAGGCCCGGCAACTGGGGGCGAAACTGGCGGTGGCCTATGAAGTCAGCCAGGCGCCGATCATTACCCCGGATCCGACCCGTGGCGCGCCGCTCTACACCCAGCACTGCTCGGTGTGTCATGGCACCAACGGGGCCGGCGATGGCCCTGCGGGTGTCGGCATGGAGCCCGCGCCGGCCAACCTGCGTGATGCCAAACGTCTGGATCATCTGAGCCTCTACGCGATCTACAACACCCTCGGCCAGGGCGTCGAAGGCACCGACATGCCGGCCTTCGCCGACCAACTGGACGACCGTCAGCGCTGGGACCTGGCGACCTACATCGCCCAGTTCAGTGCCGACCCGGCCACGGCCAAATCCGACAAGACCTACAACATCGCCGACCTCGCCCGTCAGACGCCGGCCGAAGTGCAGGCCGCCGAAGGCGCCGAAGCCGCCGCGACCTTCCGCGCACAGCGGGCGCAACCACCGCAGGTCAAGCGTGGCCCGGCGCAGTTGCTCGACTACACCGCCGCGACCCTGGACAAGAGCCTCGCCGCCTACCGCGCCGGTGAGCGTGATCAGGCTTATGACCTGTCCGTCGCCGCCTATCTGGAAGGCTTCGAACTGGTCGAAAGTTCGCTGGATAACGTCGACGCCAATGTGCGCAAGGACACCGAAAAATCCCTGATGGCCTATCGGCAATCGCTGCAGGACGGCTTGTCGGTGGAGCAGGCCGAGCAGCGTCTCGACGCGGCCAAGGCCAAGCTCAAGGAGTCCGCCGATTTGCTGGGCAGCGACGGTCTGAGCTGGTCGCTGAGCTACATCTCCGGGCTGCTGATTCTACTGCGCGAAGGCCTGGAAGCGATTCTGGTGCTGGCGGCGATCCTCGCGTTCCTGCGCAATACCGGTCAGCAATCGGCGGTGCGCAGCGTCAACGTCGGTTGGGGGCTGGCGCTGTTGGCCGGTCTCGGCACCTGGGCGCTGGCGGCGTACGTGATCGATGTCAGCGGCTCCCAGCGTGAACTGCTGGAAGGCGCCACGGCGCTGTTCGCCAGTGTCATGGTGCTGTGGCTCGGGGTGTGGATGCACGACCGTCGCCACGCGGCGGCCTGGCAGGATTACATCAAACAGAGCCTGGTCGGTGGCGGCGGTCGATTCGGCTTCGCGATCCTGGCTTTCTTCTCGGTGTATCGCGAGCTGTTCGAAGTGATCCTGTTCTACGAAACCCTGTGGCTGCAGGCCGGTCCTGCCGGGCACAACGCGGTACTGGCCGGTGGTGCGACGGCGCTGGTGCTGCTGTTCGGTCTGGCGTGGGTGATCCTGCGCGGCTCGGCGAAATTGCCGTTGGCGCTGTTCTTCAGCATCAACGCGGGGCTGCTGTGCGCGCTGTCGGTGGTGTTTGCCGGTCATGGTGTGAAGGCGTTGCAGGAAGCCGGGATCTTCGGCACCCGGCCGGTGGCGTTCTTCGATTTCGAATGGCTGGGCATTCATGCCGACGCCTACTCGCTGGCGGCGCAGGCCGTGGCGATTGCAGCGATCATCGTGCTGTACGGTCGCAGCCGGGTGGCGGAAAAGCGCCGAGTGGCTGCTTAAACAGCATTCGCTGCGCTCACATTCGTCGGATCGCCGCCCGGGGCAAGCCCGCTCCCACAGGGATTGTGTATAACCTTGTGGGAGCGAGCTTGCTCGCGAATTTTTTGGAGGTAGAAAACATGCGCGTATGGATCGATGCCGACGCCTGCCCGAAGATGGCCAAGGAGCTGGTGGTCAAGTTCGCCCTCAAGCGCCGCTTCGAGGTGGTGCTGGTGGCAGGGCAGCCGCAGAGCAAACCGGCACTGGCGATCGTCAAGCTGATCGTGGTGCCGAGCGGCCCGGATGCGGCGGATGATTATCTGGTGGAGCACGCGGTGCCGGGCGAGCTGGTGATCTGCAGCGACATTCCGCTGGCCGACCGGCTGGTGAAGAAGGGTGTTGCAGCGCTGGACCCGCGAGGCAAGGAGTTCGACGCGCAGAACATGGGTGAGCGGCTGGCGACACGCAACCTGTTCACCGATCTGCGTGAGCAGGGCCAGGTCAGCGGCGGCCCGGCGCCGTTCGGTGACCGGGAGAAGCAGGCGTTCGCCAATGCGCTGGACCGGATCCTCACCAGGCTCACCCGCAAACCCTGAACATTACACAAACCCCTTGTGGGAGCGAGCTTGCTCGCGAAGGCGTCAGGCCAAACAACACAGTATTGAATGGCCCATCGCTTTCGCGAGCAAGCTCGCTCCCACACGGTTGAGTATTGATCCAGTGGAAGAGGTGCTCAGGCGTCGTTTTCGTGGGTCAGCTCAAGGACGCGATCCACCAGCTTGTTGATCCCCGACGCCGCTTCACTGATCGACTGCGCCAGCATGTAGGCCGGGGTGGTCACCAGTTTGCGCGCCTTGTCTTCGATGATGTCGGTCACGGCGCAGTCTTCGTGGGTGGCGCCCATCTTGCCGATGGCCTTGGCCGTCTCCGCGTCGTTGCCGATGGTGCAGGTCACGCCCGGGCCGTAGATCTTCGCGGCCAGTGCCGGCGAAATGCACATCAGGCCCACCGGTTTGCCCGCTTCGGCAAACGCCTCGGTCAGCGCCAGTACGTCCGGCTGAACGCAGCAGCCGGCGCCGTCGGCGGCGAAGTTCGACAGGTTCTTCGCTGCACCAAAACCGCCGGGCACGATCAGCGCATCGAAATCATCGACATCGGCTTCACGGACATCCTTGACGTTGCCCCGGGCGATGCGCGCCGACTCCACCAGCACGTTGCGCGACTCGGGCATCTCTTTGCCGGTGAGGTGGTTGATCACATGCAATTGCGCGATGTCCGGGGCGAAGCACTGCACCTGGGCGCCGCGCTGATCAAGACGCAACAGGGTAATGACGCTTTCGTGGATCTCGGCGCCGTCGTACACGCCGCAACCGGACAGGATCACTGCAACTTTTTTGCTCATGGGTTTCTCTCCAGATTCATGGCGCTAAATGTCCACTAATTTGTCGTTCGTTGCCATAGGGCCAAGCCGTGGCTACACCTAGGATCTGTGCACACGGATCTCGATCAGGGCGCGTCATGAACTTCATTCTGTATGCGGTGCCGTTTTTCTTCGTATTGATCGCGGCCGAGTTGATCGCCGACCGTTGGCGCGGGGTGAGCAACTATCGCCTGGCCGATGCGGTGAACAGCATCAGCACCGGGGTGCTGTCGACCACCACCGGCCTGCTGACCAAAGGCGTGGGGCTGGTGACCTATGGGTTTGCCCTGGAGCATCTGGCGCTGGTCAGGCTGTCGGCAGACAGCTTCTGGGTGTGGCTCTTCGCTTTTGTCCTCTACGACTTCTGCTACTACTGGCTGCACCGCATGGGGCACGAACGGAACATTCTCTGGGCCGCTCACTCGGTGCATCACCAGAGCGAGGACTACAACCTTTCCACCGCTTTGCGCCAGACCAGCACCGGGTTTCTGCTGGGCTGGATCTTTTATCTGCCAATGGCCGTGCTCGGTGTGCCGCTGCTGGTGTTTGTCAGCGTCGCGGCGATGAACCTGCTGTATCAGTTCTGGGTGCATACAAAGCACATTCCCAAGCTCGGCTGGTTCGAATGGATCTTCGTCACGCCGTCCAATCATCGGGCCCACCATGCACAGAACACTCTCTACATGGATCGCAACTACGGTGGGGTGTTCATTATTTGGGATCGCCTGTTCGGCTCGTTCCAGGAAGAGGACGACAACGAACCGGTGATTTTCGGAGTGACCACACCGCTGGCGAGCTGGAATCCGTTGTGGGCTAACCTGCAGTTCTATGCGCAGCTGTGGGACGACGCGCGGCGCGCCGGGAGCAAACGGGACAAGCTGCGGATCTGGTTCATGCGTACCGGATGGCGCCCGGCGGACGTGGCGGCGAAGTACCCGATGCACAAGCCGGACTTGAGCCGGTTCCGTAAATTCGAAGTGCCACTGGGTGCCCGACAGCAGTGGTACGTGCTGCTGCAATTCGGCGTGTACGTGGCGCTGGGCAGTTACCTGATGAATCTGGAGCGCAGCCTGTCGACCAGCGCTCTGGTGCTGGGCTGGGGCGCGGTGGCGTTCGGTTTGTTCGTGTTGGGCGCGGCCCTGGAGAATCGTCCGTGGGCGTTGAGGCTGGAGCTGCTGCGGTTGGCGGCTAATCTGCCGCTGGTGTGGCTGGCGCCGCAGGTCGGGCTATGGCCGGCCAGCCCCGAGGTCTGGGCCGGCCTGCTCGGTTACAGCCTGCTCAGTGGCATCGGGCTGTATTACTGCCGCCAGCGTTTTACTCGGCTGGCGTCTTAGGTTCGGCGGATTTGGCCTGTTCGGCTTTGTGCCGTTCGGCCTTGGCCAGTTGCTCGGCCTGCTCGTCCTCGTAGACCTTCTTGGCCAGCCGGGCATTCTTGAACCGGCGGCGCAGCCACAGGCCGACGCCCAGCACCAGCAGCGCGCCGAGCACCCACAGTTCATATTTCTTGATGCTGCCCAGCATGCCTTCAAGCACCGCACCGAAGTGGTACGCGGCCGCGGCCAGGGCGGCGGCCCAGATCGCTGCGCCAATGCCGTTCAGCAGCAGATAGCGTCCCGGCGGGTAGCCCGACAGGCCGATCGCCACCGGCATTACCGTGCGCAGGCCGTAAACGAAGCGGAAGCTCAGGACCCAGATGTCCGGGTGCTTGCGGATATGCTCCAGCGCGCGGTCGCCCATCATTTGCCAGCGCGGTTTGCGCGCCAGCAACTTGCGCCCGTGCTTGCGGCCCAGGAAGTACCACAGCTGATCGCCGGCATAGCTGCCGAAGAACGCCACGACCACCACCAGGTTGATGTCCATGTAACCACGGAACGCGAGGAAGCCCGCGAGCACCAGGATGGTTTCGCCTTCGAAGAACGTGCCGAGAAACAAGGCAAAGTAGCCGAAGTCATGCAGAAATTGTTGGAGCATTGTCTGGGTGCTGGCGAAATGAACGCGCAGCCTAACCCTTCGGACACATTCAGGAAAGTGTCGAAATGTGTCTCGACGTTAACATTTCCTACAACGACAATGGATTGCGGCTACATGTCACAGGGGTGCACATAACTGTAATACGACCGTCATAATGGCCGCTTATAACTGCCACACTCGCCCGTCTGCGCGGGCTCAGGAGTCTGCCGTGAGCTTTACCCCAGCCAACCGCCTGTTCCCTGCCACCCGCCTGCGTCGCAATCGCCGTGATGATTTTTCTCGGCGGCTGGTGCGTGAGAACGTGTTGACGGTCGATGACCTGATCCTGCCGGTGTTCGTGCTCGACGGCGAAAACCGTCGCGAAGCCGTGGCCTCGATGCCGGGTGTCGAGCGCCTGACCATCGACCTGCTGCTTGAAGAAGCGGCGAAATGGGTCGAGCTGGGGATTCCGGCGCTGGCGCTGTTCCCGGTCACGCCGCCTGAACTCAAATCCCTCGATGCCGCCGAAGCGTGGAATCCCGAAGGTATCGCCCAGCGCGCCACCCGCGCCCTGCGTGACCGCTTCCCGGAGCTGGGTGTGATCACCGATGTCGCCCTCGATCCGTTCACCACTCATGGTCAGGACGGCATTCTCGATGAAGAAGGCTATGTGCAGAACGACATCACCGTCGATGCACTGGTCAAACAGGCGTTGTCCCACGCCGCCGCTGGCGCCCAGGTGGTGGCCCCGTCGGACATGATGGACGGTCGCATCCAGGCGATCCGCGAGGCGCTGGAGCTGGCCGGTCACGTCAACGTGCGGATCATGGCCTACTCGGCCAAGTACGCCAGTGCCTATTACGGTCCGTTCCGCGATGCCGTGGGTTCGGCCGCGAACCTGGGCAAAGCGAACAAGGCTTCCTACCAGATGGACCCGGCCAACAGCGACGAAGCGTTGCACGAAGTGGGCGCGGACTTGTCTGAAGGCGCGGACATGGTCATGGTCAAACCCGGCATGCCGTACCTGGATATTTTGTTCCGGGTAAAAGATGCCTTCAAAGTGCCGACGTTCGTCTATCAGGTTAGCGGCGAATACGCCATGCACATGGCGGCGATCCAGAATGGCTGGTTGAGCGAAGGCGTGATCCTCGAATCCCTGACCGCCTTTAAACGTGCCGGCGCTGATGGCATCCTGACTTACTTTGCTGTCCGTGCCGCTCAATTGTTACGAGAGCAGAAATAGCCCTCCCAGGAACATTCGATGAATACCGAAGGACTCACTGAAGTTGCCGTAAAAGAAGCTCAACCCGTGGTCGAGCAGATTACCGAAACCCCGCCGGAACTGGAGCCTGCGCCACCCGCGCAGGCGGCAGAGCCCGCTGCGGCGGCCCCGGCGATCGCGATTCCCGGCCTGGATGACAGCAGCCTGTATATCCACCGGGAATTGTCGCAACTGCAGTTCAACATCCGCGTGCTGGAACAGGCGCTGGACGAGTCCTACCCGTTGCTGGAGCGGCTGAAGTTCCTGCTGATCTTCTCCAGCAACCTCGACGAATTCTTCGAGATCCGTGTCGCCGGCCTCAAGAAGCAGATCACCTTCGCCCGTGAACAGGCCGGCGCCGACGGCCTGCAACCGCATCAGGCCCTGGCCCGCATCAGCGAGCTGGTGCATGGTCATGTAGACCGTCAGTACGCGATCCTCAACGACATCCTGCTGCCGGAGCTGGAAAAGCATCAGGTCCGCTTCATCCGTCGCCGCTACTGGACGACCAAGCTCAAGACCTGGGTACGTCGTTACTTCCGCGACGAGATCGCGCCGATCATCACCCCGATCGGCCTCGACCCGACGCACCCGTTCCCGTTGCTGGTGAACAAGAGCTTGAACTTCATCGTCGAGCTCGAAGGCATCGACGCCTTCGGTCGCGACTCCGGTCTGGCGATCATCCCGGCGCCGCGTCTGCTGCCACGGATCATCAAGGTACCGGAAGAAGTCGGTGGCCCTGGCGACAACTATGTGTTCCTGTCGTCGATGATCCACGCTCACGCCGATGACCTGTTCCAGGGCATGAAGGTAAAGGGCTGCTACCAGTTCCGCCTGACCCGAAACGCCGACCTGGCGCTCGACTCCGAAGACGTCGAAGATCTGGCCCGCGCCCTGCGTGGCGAGTTGTTCTCCCGTCGTTACGGTGACGCCGTGCGCCTGGAAGTCGCCGACACCTGCCCGAAACACCTGTCGGATTACCTGCTCAAGCAGTTCAACCTGAGCGAGACCGAGCTGTATCAGGTCAACGGTCCGGTCAACCTGACGCGTCTGTTCAGCATCACCGGTCTGGACAGCCATCCAGAGCTGCAATACACGCCGTTCACCCCGCAGATCCCGAAACTGCTGCAGAACAGCGAGAACATTTTCAGCGTTGTCAGCAAACAGGACATCCTGCTGCTGCACCCGTTCGAGTCGTTCACCCCGGTGGTCGACCTGCTGCGCCAGGCCGCGAAAGACCCGCACGTTCTGGCTGTGCGCCAGACCCTGTACCGCTCCGGCGCCAACTCGGAAATCGTCGATGCGCTGGTGGACGCCGCGCGTAACGGCAAGGAAGTGACGGCGGTCATCGAGCTGCGGGCGCGCTTCGACGAAGAATCCAACCTGCAACTGGCCAGCCGTCTGCAAGCGGCCGGTGCGGTGGTGATCTACGGCGTGGTCGGCTTCAAGACCCACGCCAAGATGATGCTGATCCTGCGTCGCGAGGCCGGCGAGATCGTGCGTTACGCGCACCTCGGCACCGGTAACTACCACGCCGGCAACGCGCGTCTGTACACCGACTACAGCCTGCTGACCTCCGACGACGCCTTGTGCGAAGACGTCGGCAAACTGTTCAGTCAGTTGATCGGCATGGGCAAGACGCTGCGCATGAAGAAGCTGTTGCACGCGCCGTTCACCCTGAAGAAAGGCATGCTCGACATGATCACCCGCGAGACGCAATTCGCGCTCGACGGCAAACCGGCGCACATCATCGCCAAGTTCAACTCGCTGACCGATCCGAAAATCATCCGCGCGCTGTACAAGGCCAGCCAATCCGGCGTGCGCATTGACCTCGTGGTGCGCGGCATGTGCTGCCTGCGTCCAGGCATCGCCGGGGTTTCGCACAACATTCACGTGCGCTCGATCATCGGCCGCTTCCTTGAGCACACCCGGGTGTTCTACTTCCTCAACGGCGGCGAGGAGCAGATGTTCCTGTCCAGCGCCGACTGGATGGAGCGCAACCTCGACAAGCGCGTCGAGACTTGCTTCCCGGTGGAAGGCAAGAAGCTGCTGACCCGGGTCAAGAAAGAGCTGGAGCTGTACCTGACCGACAACACTCACAGCTGGAGCCTGCAGTCGGACGGCCGCTACATCCGCAACACGCCGACCGGCAACCAGAACCCGCGCAGTGCGCAGGCGACGTTGCTGGAGCGGCTGGGTAGCCCGATTCTGCCGGTGAGCAGCTGACCACAGGTCTCAAGGCAATAAAAAAGGCGATCCATTCGGATCGCCTTTTTTGTACCTGCTGGTTACTCAGTGCACAGTCAGGACAACGCCCACCCGTGTCAGCCACTCGGCTTCAAGCGCAAAATCCGCCTGGGTCAGCTGGTTTTCATCCAGCCAGTTTTCCGGGAATTCCACATCGAGGTTGTCGCCATTGGCGTGCAACGCGACCTGCGGCATGGTCTGGGTGCCGCGAATGTGGTGGAACAGGATCGCGAAGCGCAGCAGCACGCACAGACGGATCAGCTTGTCGCCGTCGTCGCCGAACTCGGCAAACTTGTCCTTGGGGATGTTGCGGCGGTGGCCACGCACCAGCAGGGCGAGCATTTGCTGGTCTTCGCGGGAGAACCCGGCGAGGTCCGAGTGCTCGATCAGGTAGGCACCATGCTTGTGGTAGTGGTAGTGCGCGATGTCGAGCCCGACTTCGTGCACTTTCGCCGCCCAGCCTAGCAGTTCGCGCCAGATGCCGTCGTCCAGTTGCCAGTCGACAGCCACTTGATCGAACGCGTGCAGGGCTTTGCGCTCGACCCGTGCGGCCTGTTCCAGGTCGACGTGGTAGCGCTCCATCAGCGAGGTCAGGGTGCGTTCGCGCACGTCTTCGTGATGATGGCGGCCGAGCAGGTCGTAGAGCACGCCTTCACGCAGCGCGCCTTCGCAGTGATCCATGCGTTGCAGTTCGAGGGCGTCGAAGATTGCTTCAAGGATCGCCAGACCGGCCGGGAAAATCGCCCGGCGGTCAGGCTTGATGCCTTCGAAGTCGATCTTGTCGACATCGCCCAGCTTGAACAGGCGACGCTTGAGCCACGCCAGGCCTTCAGCGTTCACTTCGCCGGTGCCATGTCCGCCGGCCTTCAGTGCCAGGCCGATGGCGCGGATGGTGCCCGAGGAGCCGATGGCTTCATCCCAGGTCAGGCGATGCAGGGCGTGTTCGATGCTCATGATTTCCAGCCGCGCCGCCGTGTAGGCCTGGGCATAGCGGGCCGGGGTGATCTTGCCGTCCTTGAAATAGCGCTGGGTAAAGCTCACGCAGCCCATTTGCAGGCTTTCACGCAGCAGCGGTTCGAATCGCTGCCCGATGATGAATTCGGTACTGCCGCCGCCGATGTCGGCGACCAGACGTTTGCCCGGGGTGTCGGCGAGGGTATGGGACACGCCGAGGTAGATCAGACGCGCCTCTTCACGGCCGGAGATGACTTCCACCGGGTGGCCGAGGATTTCTTCGGCGCGGTGGATGAACTCCAGGCGGTTACGGGCTTCGCGCAGGGCGTTGGTGCCGACGATCCGCACGGCGCCCAGCGGCATACCGTTGATCAGTTGGGCAAAACGCTTCAGGCAATCGAGCCCGCGCTGCATGGATTCTTCGTTGAGATGGCGCTCATCGTCGATGCCGGCGGCCAGCTGAACCTTCTCCCCGAGACGTTCGAGAATACGGATTTCGCCGTTCTGGGCCTTGGCCACGACCATGTGGAAGCTGTTGGAGCCCAGGTCGATCGCGGCGATCAGGGACAGATTCTTGGCTTGGGATTGCGGCATGGTCTGGGGGTCTCGGTCGATAACCCTGACATCGTGCCACGATCAAAGGCTGCCGCCAACGCGCATGGTTCAAACCCTTGATTCAGCGCATAAAGTCTCAAGACCGCGGCGCGGCCATTCGCGAGCAAGCTCGCTCCCACAGGGGTACGCGTTCCTTTGTGGGAGCGAGCTTGCTCGCGAATGCGTCCGTCAGGCCCCCGCATAGCCCTCAGGCAGTCGCTTCGACGGTGCCAATGAAATTCGCCAGCTCCGGCGTCTGCGGGTCGGCAAACAGTACCTTCGGATCGCCCACCTCATGCACTTTGCCCTGATGCATGAACACCAGTTTGTCCCCGACCTCCCGGGCGAAGCGCATTTCGTGGGTGACCATGATCAGGGTCATGCCTTCCTTGGCGAGCTGACGGACCACGCTGAGCACTTCGTTGACCAGTTCCGGGTCCAGCGCCGAGGTGATCTCGTCGCACAGCAGCACCTTGGGCGACATCGCCAGCGCCCGGGCAATCGCCACGCGCTGTTGCTGGCCCCCGGAAAGCCGATCCGGGAACGCATCGAATTTTTCACCCAGGCCGACGCGTTCCAGCATCTGCCGCGCCAACTTCTGCGCTTGGGCCTTGGGCACTTTTTGTACAACCTGCGGCGCGAGCATCACGTTTTCGCCCACCGTCAGGTGCGGGAACAGGTTGAACTGCTGAAACACCATGCCGACTTTCTGCCGCAGGCTGCGCAGGTCGGCGCGGGCGGCGTCGAGGTATTCGCCGTCGACTTCGATCACGCCGTCGTTGATCGACTCAAGGCCGTTGAGGGTGCGCAGCAGGGTGGATTTGCCCGAGCCGCTGCGGCCGATGATCGCCATCACCTGGCCTTCCTCGACACTCAGGTCGATGCCTTTGAGCACGTGGTGATCGCCGTAGTATTTATGCAGGGCGGAAATTCTAAGCAGAGGCATGCAGTCTCCTTTCCAGGTAGCGCGCACTGAGTGACAGGGGGTAGCAGAGCAGGAAATAGCCGGCGGCGACGAGGCCGTAGACCATGAACGGTTCGAAAGTGGCGTTGGCGAGCATGCCGCCGGTCTTGGTCAGTTCGGTGAAGCCGATGATCGAGGTCACGGCGGTGCCCTTGACCACTTGCACCGAGAAGCCCACGGTCGGTGCCACCGCAATACGCAGCGCTTGGGGCAGGATCACGTAGCGCAGTTGCTCCAGCGGATTGAGCGCCAGGCTCGACGAAGCCTCCCACTGGCCATTGGGAATCGCCTCGACGCAACCGCGCCAGATCTCCGCCAGATAGGCGCTGGTAAACAGCGTCAGGGCAATCGCCGCCGCCATCCACGGCGAAATCTCGACCCCGGCCAGCGCTACGCCGAAGAACACCAGAAACAGCTGCATCAACAGCGGCGTGCCCTGGAACAGTTCGATCCAGGTGCGGGCAATGCTGCTGGGCAGCGGGTTTTTCGAAATGCGCATGACCAGGATCAGCAACCCGACGATGCCGCCGCCAATGAACGCCACCAGTGACAGCGCCAGCGTCCATTGCAGGCCGGTGAGCAGGTTGCGCAGGATGTCCCAGAACGTGAAGTCGCTCATTGGCTGCTCCTTGCGCTGCTTTTCGACAGGTAGCGCCGGCCGAGCCAGTTCAGCAACTGACGGATCAGCAGCGCCATGCACAGATAAATGAGGGTGGTCAGGGCATAGGTTTCAAAGGCGCGGAAGTTGCGCGACTGAATGAAGTTGGCGGCGAAGCTCAACTCCTCGGTGGCAATCTGCGAACACACCGCCGAGCCGAGCATGACGATGATGATCTGGCTGCTCAGGGCCGGCCAGACCTTGCCCAGTGCCGGCAGCAGCACCACGTGCCGGAACGCTTCGAAACGGCTCATCGCCAGCGCGGCCGCTGCTTCCAGTTGCCCGCGCGGGATCGCCTGGATGCCGGCGCGGATGATCTCGGTCGAGTACGCGCCGAGGTTGATCACCATCGCCAGCACCGCCGCCTGCCACTCGGAAATCTGCACGCCGAGGGACGGCAGGCCGAAGAAGATGAAGAACAGTTGCACCAGGAACGGCGTGTTGCGGATCAGCTCCACATACACGCCGAAAATCGCCGAGAACGGGCGGATGTTCCACGCCCGCACCAGCGCCCCGACGATGCCCACACCTACGCCGAACAGCGCGCCAATGGCCGTCAGCTCAAGGGTGAACAGCGCCCCGCGCAGCAGCAGGTCGGTGTTTTCCACCACCGGCAAGAAATCGAACTGATAGGCCATGAAAGTCCCCCGCGTCGCCGGTCAAAGGTCGGCCGGCAGCGGCTCTTTGAGCCAGGTCTGCGCGTTCTTTTCCAGCGCGCCGTCAGCCTTGGCGGTGGCCAGGATCTCGTTGACCTTGCCCAGCAGCGCCGGCTCGTTCTTGTTCACGCCGACGTAGACCGGCGAATCCTTGAGCTTCACCTTCAGCGCCGGCACGCGTTTCGGGCTCTTTTCGCTGATTGCGACCATCACCACGTTGCCGCTGGCGATCAGGTCGACTTGCCCTGCGAGGTAGGCGGCGATGGTCGAGTTGTTGTCTTCGAAGCGCTTGATGGTCACACCGTCGGGGGCGACCTTGGTCAGTTCGATGTCTTCGATGGCGCCACGGGTGACGCTGATGGTCTTGCCCTTGAGGTCGTCCAGGGTGCTGACGGCTGCATCCGGCGGACCGAACACAGCGAGGTAGAACGGCGCGTAGGCACGGGAAAAATCGATGACCTTCTCGCGCTCGGGGTTCTTGCCGAGGCTGGAAATCACCAGATCGACCTTGCCGGTGGTGAGGAACGGGATGCGGTTGGTGCTGTTGACCGGGGTCAGCTCGAGTTTGACCTTGAGCTGGTCGGCCAGCAGCTTCGCGGTGTCGATATCGAGGCCGCGCGGCTTCATGTCCGGGCCGACCGAGCCGAAGGGCGGGAAGTCCTGAGGCACGGCGACTTTCAAGGTGCCGCGTTTGACCACGTCGTCCAGACCGTCGGCATGGGCGGGGGCCTGGCTCAGCATCAGACCGGCAAACAGGGCGGCGAGGAGGGCGCTGTAACGCTTCGTCATGGACAATCTCCGGATCGGCGGGAAGTAAAATCTGCGATCGGACAGAGCACGGGCCGTGCCAAGCCAGCGGTCTGGCCCCGCAAAGCCACGGGTTTAGCGGGTTTGTTCGGTCTTACTGGTCTGAACAGTAAGGTCGGGTTTCGCACTGCGATAGCGCATCGATGCGCACCGTCGAACCCCGCTGGGGCACGACTTGCCTGATGCCTCGAATAGCTTTACAACTGGCCGCACCTTGGCCTGGTCCGTCTGGAAAACCATGAACTCGATCTCCCGCGCCGTACCCGAAGTGGCGCTGCAAGCGATCCGCAAACTGATTACCGAGCAGGGCTTCGGCCCCGGCGATGCGCTGCCCTCGCAACGGGATCTGGCGGTGCAGCTGGGGGTCAGCCGGGCGTCATTGCGCGAAGCGTTGTCGTCCTTGAGTGCGCTGGGGGTGGTCAGCATCCAGCCGGGCAAGGGCGTATTCGTGCAGTCGCCAGTGGAATTGCCACGCGGGGAGGGCACGCCGGCCTGGCCGTTCGCAGCCCAGGCCTCGCCGCTGGAAATCTTCCAGTTGCGCTATGCGCTGGAAGGCTTCGCGGCCGGGCTGGCGGCGGTGACGCTGAGCACGTTCGACCTGGACGAGCTGGAAGACAACGTCGCCGCCATGCGTGAGCAACTGCGTGCCGGCGACTTCGAGGCGGCGGCGAAACTGGACTTCGAATTCCACCAGCGGATCCTGCGGGCCAGCGGCAATCAGGCGATGCTGAGCATCCTCACCGCCAGCGCCGAGATCTTTCTGGAGAGCCAGAAGCTACCGTTCATCCGCGCCGAACGGGCCATGGAAACCTGGCAGGAACACCGCAAGATCCTCCGCGCCCTGGCCCGCCGGGCCTCCGCAGCCGCCCAGAAAGCCATGCAGGAGCACGTGCGCAACGCGGCGCTGCGCACCGGAATTTCCTTCATTGCCCCCGCCGGCGCGTGACTTGAGCTATACCCAAACTCATCGAGTGCCATAGCAAGACTCAATCATCTGCGGCTTCCTGAACAAGGGAAGGGCGGCTATGATGGGCCACGTTTTTTTGCTTACAACCTGGAGAATTCCATGAGCAGCGATCTGATCAAACACGTTAGCGACGCTAGCTTCGAAGCCGACGTACTCAAGGCCGAAGGCGCTGTCCTGGTCGACTACTGGGCTGAATGGTGCGGCCCTTGCAAAATGATCGCTCCGGTTCTGGACGAGATTGCAGAGACCTACAAAGGCAAGCTGACCGTTGCCAAACTGAACATCGACGAGAACCAGGAAACCCCGGCCAAGCACGGCGTACGTGGTATCCCGACCCTGATGCTGTTCAAGAACGGCAACGTGGAAGCGACCAAGGTCGGCGCTCTGTCGAAGTCGCAACTGGCTGCTTTCCTCGACGCCAACATCTAAGCGTCGCGGTAAAGATTGTCCTCAAAAAGCCCCGCAAATTGCGGGGCTTTTTGCGTATTCAGGGCTAGACGCTCCGAAACTCAGGTGATACATTCGGCCCCGCACTGGTTTCTCCACTGCCCCCTGCTAGCCGTCGCCGACGCACTCCTTTTCGAACAAGTACGCGATCCTGTCGCCTTCTCCGCGGCGCGGCCTCATTAAGCCAAAAGCTTAATTTCCCCCCCTCCATAAATGATTACGTCATTCCTATATGAATCTGACTGAACTCAAGCAAAAGCCGATTACCGAACTGCTCGAATTGGCCGAACAGATGGGCATAGAAAATATGGCCCGTTCGCGCAAGCAGGACGTGATTTTCTCCCTGCTGAAAAAGCACGCTAAAAGCGGTGAGGAAATCTCCGGTGATGGCGTGCTGGAGATTCTCCAGGACGGCTTCGGCTTCCTGCGCTCCGCTGACGCTTCCTACCTCGCCGGCCCTGACGACATCTACGTCTCGCCGAGCCAGATCCGCCGTTTCAACCTGCGCACCGGTGACACCATCGTTGGCAAGATCCGGCCGCCGAAGGAAGGCGAGCGTTATTTCGCCCTGCTCAAGGTCGACACGATCAACTTCGATCGTCCTGAGAACGCGAAGAACAAGATTCTCTTCGAGAACCTGACCCCGCTGTTCCCGAACGTGCGCATGAAGATGGAAGCCGGCAACGGTTCCACCGAAGACCTGACCGGTCGAGTGATCGACCTGTGCGCCCCGATCGGCAAAGGCCAGCGCGGTCTGATCGTTGCACCGCCGAAAGCCGGTAAAACGATCATGCTGCAGAACATCGCAGCGAACATCGCCCGTAACAACCCTGAAGTTCACCTGATTGTGCTGTTGATCGACGAACGTCCGGAAGAAGTGACCGAAATGCAGCGCACCGTGCGCGGCGAAGTGGTTGCCTCGACCTTCGACGAGCCGCCGACCCGTCACGTGCAGGTGGCTGAAATGGTGATCGAGAAGGCCAAGCGCCTGGTCGAACACAAGAAGGACGTGGTGATCCTGCTCGACTCCATCACTCGTCTGGCTCGTGCCTACAACACCGTGATCCCGAGCTCCGGCAAAGTGCTGACCGGTGGTGTCGATGCCCACGCCCTGGAGAAGCCGAAGCGTTTCTTCGGTGCCGCGCGTAACATCGAAGAAGGCGGCTCGCTGACCATTATCGCCACCGCGCTGGTTGAAACCGGCTCGAAGATGGACGAAGTGATCTACGAAGAGTTCAAGGGTACCGGCAACATGGAACTGCCTCTGGACCGTCGCATCGCCGAGAAGCGTGTGTTCCCGGCCATCAACATCAACAAGTCCGGTACTCGCCGTGAAGAGTTGCTGACCGCCGACGACGAACTGCAGCGCATGTGGATCCTGCGCAAGCTGCTGCACCCGATGGACGAAGTGGCGGCCATCGAGTTCTTGGTCGACAAGCTGAAAACGACCAAGACCAACGACGAATTCTTCCTGTCGATGAAGCGCAAGTAACATCGTCGGTTGATTCAGAAAATGGTGTCCTTCAGGGGGCGCCATTTTTTTTTGCCTGTTTTTTGTACAAATAATGGGAGGTTTTCGATCGGCTAAGGTCAGTGGGTTGGCACAACAAGAAACAGCGCTCGTGATGGGAAGGCTGTACAAAAAAACAACCACCTGATTTGGCATTAAAGATTTATGAACACACTCGCTTATCGAAGCGATATCGACGGCTTGCGGGCAGTCGCGGTGATAGCCGTGGTGCTGTTCCATTTTGGCGTTCCGGGTTTCACCGGCGGTTTTGTCGGTGTGGACGTGTTTTTCGTGATCTCCGGTTACCTCATCACCTCGATCATCTGGAATCAGCGCCAGGCCGGCCGGTTCAGTTTCGTCGAGTTCTGGTCGCGGCGTGCACGGCGGATTCTGCCGGCGCTGTTTGCGATGATCGTTGCGGTGCTGGCGGTGGGATGGTTCCTGATGGCGCCCAAGGATTACGAAGAACTTGGGCGCTCGGTGCGCTATCAAGTGACCTTTGTCTCAAACATCCTGTTCATGCGCCAGGATGGCTATTTCGATGTTGCCTCTGATCTCAAACCGCTGCTGCACACTTGGTCGCTGGCGGTGGAAGAGCAGTTCTACATCGTCTTCCCGCTGTTGCTGACCCTGATCTTGAGTCGCTTGAAACACTGGCGGCTGGCGCTGTTCGGTATATTGCTGCTGTCCTTCGGGCTGAGTGTGTGGGCAATCAATCACCACCCGGAGAAAGCCTTCTTTCTGCTGCCGATGCGAGCCTGGGAGTTGCTGGCCGGTGCGATGCTGGCGGTGGCGCCGAAACAGGCGTGGCGTTTGAAACCTTTGGCAGCGCAGCTGTTGAGTCTGTCGGGCATGGGGCTGATCCTGTTGGCGGTGTTCGTCTATGACAAGTCAACGCCGTTCCCGGGTGCGACCGCGTTGTTGCCGGTGCTGGGCGTGGTGCTGCTGATTCTGGCCAACGGTCATCGCGAAACCGCAGTGGGGCGCTTTCTGAGCAGTCGGGTAATGGTCGGCCTCGGTCTGATCTCTTATTCCTGGTACCTCTGGCATTGGCCGGTATTCGTGTTTTCCAGCTACGCCAGCGTTGGAGAACCCGGCGCACTGGATGTCGCAGGATTGATCCTGTTGACGCTGGTGCTGGGCTATCTGTCGTGGAAATTCGTCGAGACGCCGTTTCGCGAACGACGCTTGCTCGCCGGACGCCGGCAGATTCTGCTGGCAGGCTTGTGCGGCGTCCTGGTGATCGGCCTGGCCGGACAGGCGTTGCGCTGGACCGATGGTTTGCCGTGGCGCCTGTCCGAACAGGCACTGCAATACGCCAAGGGGCGCGAATGGCGCCCGGAACTGATGGCCTGCCTGGCGGACGACAAGACGCCGGACGACAAACTGTTCTGTCATTACGGTGTGGAAAACCTGCCGGCTCAGGCCATGGTCTGGGGGGACAGTCATGCCACGGCGCTGATTCCGGTATTCGATGACGGCGCGAAAGCCCACGGTGTCAGCGTGATTCTCGCCAGCTCTCCCGGTTGTATCCCGGTTGAAGGGTTGGAGCATGACGGGGTTTGTGCGCGTTTCAACCGACGGGTCGAGCAGGGCTTGAGCGCACAGCGGGTCAGCGATGTGGTGCTGGTCGCGCGCTGGAGTCTCTATCTGTACGGCGATGCCAAAGGCGATCTTGGTCATGTGCTCAGAACGGGCGACGGCAAATATGACCGCAGCGCCGCCGAACAGCGCTTGGCCGACGGCCTGCGGGCGCGGGTTGCGCAGCTGCGGGCGGGCGGCCATCGGGTCTGGCTGGTGAAGGAGGTGCCGTTGCAGGCCTTCAGCCCACCGTATCGGCTCACACGGCTGGCAATGCTGGACCACTCGGTAGAGGGCGTTGGCCAGAGTGTCGATGAGCATCACAAACGCCAGGCCTTCATCAGCCAGTTGTTCGCCCAACTGGCCAAGGATCCGGCGGTACGGGTGGTCGACCCGGCGCCACGGTTGTGCGACGAAAGCGGTCTGTGCCGCGTCGAGCTCGATGGCTACTCCCTGTATACCGATGACAATCACCTGTCGGAAGTCGGGGCACGGCTGGTGGCACCGATCCTTGAACCGTTGTTTGTCGGTCTGCAAGCGGGGAAAAAACTCGCGAAAGGTCAGGCGAATGCTGCCAAGTAAGCAGTGACGGGCTGCCAGCGACCGGCATAGCAGGTAGGATGTACGCCTATTTTGAGGGTGCCATCGTCAATGAAATTCAAGGATCTTCGGGATTTCGTGCAGCAGCTTGAGCAGCGCGGAGAGTTGAAACGCATCCAGATTCCCGTCTCGCCGGTGCTGGAAATGACCGAGGTGTGCGATCGCACACTGCGGGCCAAGGGCCCGGCGTTGCTGTTCGAGAAGCCGACCGGTTACGACATCCCGGTGCTCGGCAACCTGTTCGGCACTCCAGAGCGGGTGGCCATGGGCATGGGCGCCGAGTCCGTCAGCGAGCTGCGCGAGATCGGCAAGCTGCTGGCGTTCCTCAAGGAGCCGGAGCCGCCGAAGGGCTTGAAGGACGCGTGGTCGAAGCTGCCGATCTTCCGCAAGATCATTGCGATGGCGCCGAAAGTCGTCAAAGACGCGCCGTGCCAGGAAGTGGTTATCGAAGGCGATGACGTCGATCTGGCGATGCTGCCGGTGCAGACCTGCTGGCCGGGAGACGTGGCGCCGCTGATCACCTGGGGCCTGACCGTCACCAAAGGCCCGAACAAGGACCGGCAGAACCTTGGCATCTACCGTCAGCAAGTGATCGGCCGCAACAAGGTCATCATGCGCTGGCTCAGCCACCGTGGTGGTGCGCTGGATTTCCGTGAGTGGTGCGAGAAGCATCCGGGCCAGCCGTTCCCGGTGTCCGTGGCCCTCGGCGCGGATCCTGCGACCATTCTTGGCGCGGTCACTCCGGTGCCGGACAGCCTCTCCGAATACGCCTTCGCCGGTCTGCTGCGCGACAGTCGCACCGAACTGGTCAAGTGCCGTGGCAACGACCTGCAAGTGCCGGCCACTGCCGAGATCATCCTTGAAGGTGTGATCCATCCGGGCGAGATGGCCGACGAAGGTCCGTACGGAGACCACACCGGCTACTACAACGAAGTCGACAGCTTCCCGGTGTTCACCGTCGAGCGCATCACCCACCGGGTCAAACCGATCTACCACAGCACCTACACCGGCCGTCCGCCGGATGAGCCGGCGATTCTTGGTGTGGCGCTGAACGAAGTGTTCGTGCCGATCCTGCAGAAGCAGTTCCCGGAGATCACCGACTTCTACCTGCCGCCGGAAGGCTGCTCGTACCGCATGGCCGTGGTGACGATGAAGAAGTCGTATCCGGGCCACGCCAAGCGCGTGATGCTGGGTGTCTGGTCGTTTTTGCGACAGTTCATGTACACCAAGTTCGTTATCGTCACCGACGACGATATCAACGCGCGGGACTGGAACGACGTGATCTGGGCCATCACCACGCGAATGGACCCCAAGCGCGACACGGTGATGATCGACAACACGCCGATCGACTACCTCGACTTCGCCTCTCCGGTGTCGGGACTTGGCTCGAAAATGGGCCTGGATGCCACCCACAAGTGGCCGGGCGAAACCACTCGCGAATGGGGCCGCGTCATCGTCAAGGATGATGCCGTCACCCAACGGATCGATGCCATCTGGAATCAGTTAGGAATAGATTGATGCGTGTAACCCTGCAGCCCTCCGGAGCGGTGCTCGAGATACGGCCCGGAGAGCGGATTCTCGATGGTGCGCGGCGCCTGGGCTACGAATGCCCGCAAAGCTGCCGCAACGGCAATTGTCACGTATGCGCAGCGCTGCTGGTGGAAGGCCGGGTCGAACAGGCCGGCAAGGTGCATGACCACGGCGAGTTCTACACTTGCATAGCGCAGCCGCTGGAAGACTGCATCCTGCTGTGGGATGGCGTGCTTGCGCTGGGAGAACTGCCGGTGCGCAGCCTGTCGTGTCAGGTCATCGAATGCCGGGACGTCGGTGGCGATACCTGGCGCGTGCGCCTGCGGGCGCCGGCCGGCAAACCGCCGCGTTATCACGCCGGTCAGTACCTGATGATCGAACGCGAGAGCGGCGAGAAATCAGCCTTTTCCATGGCCTCGGCGCCCCACGGCGGGCGAGATCTGGAAATCCACGTTCTGGCGCGTGAAGCCAGTGCCCTCAGCCTGATCGAGCAACTGCAGCGCAATTCGATGGTGCGGGTCGAACTGCCGTTCGGCGACACCCATCTGGCGGAGTTGCCGGACGGGCCGCTGGTACTGATCGCCGCGGGCACCGGCATGGGCCAGATCCACAGCCTGATCGAACATTGCCGGGCCAACGGCTTCAAGCATCCGGTGCATTTGTACTGGGGCGTGCGTCGTCCGGAAGATTTCTATGAAATCGAGCATTGGGACGAATGGTTGAAGCTGCCCAACCTGTTCCTGCACAAGGTCGTCAGCGACCAGTGCGGCTGGGAAGGGCGCTGCGGGATGTTGCATGAGGCGGTGTGCGAGGACTTCCCGGATCTGAAATCGCTGCACGTCTACGCCAGCGGCTCGCCGGCGATGGTCTACGGCACCCTGGATGCGCTGGTGGAAGCCGGGATGGACGCGCACCAGATGCGCGCCGACGTGTTTGCGTATGCGCCGCGCTCTTGAGCCGCGCTCTTGAGCCGCACGATTGAGCCTGCCTGAGTCGCTTTAGAAGCGTACGCCCGTCGTCACCATGGCCGCGTTGGCGCCGAGAAACACCAGCTCGGCGCCCAGCGGGCCATAGTGGGTGCCGACCGACGGAATGATCACCGGCGCAACGCCGAAGTGATTGAGCGGGATCTTGTCCTTGTAGTCACCCCGATAGCCCTGCAGCAACCCGCCCGTGAGTTTCACGTACACCGGATAATCTGCACTCTCGAAGCGTTTGCCGGCATAGGCGTAATTGGAGCGCTGGCTGAACGAGTTACGGAAAGTTGCCCCGCCAAATACCCAGCCGGAAGCCTGATTGCGTTCAATGCCGATCAAGTCCTGATGATTATTGTGTTCGGGGTCGGGTGAGTAATGTTTGGTGTAGACACTGGTTTGTGCGTACCAGAAACCTTTGTCTTCCCGGGAGTCATCCGTGGCCAGTGCCTGGCCGGTCTGAATCAATAAAAGTGCGGCCAAAAGCCTCGTTGTGTTCATCGTGCAGCCTCGGTTGAACGGGTTGGCTTGCGCCAGAGGAAAGCCGTTTTACGCAGGCGATCAGCGACGGTAAATATGGGAAGTCCGAAATTTTAGTAGGAAAAATCCCGGGACTTCATGAACGAATCCTGAACGAAGAGAGGGCTTAACGATATTTCATTCGGGTATTTAAGATATCTGCGCAATGGTATTAGGCTATATCAAACAAGGTAGCCCTCGCGGATAACCCCGAATTAGCGCTATCAAAGGTGTCATACATCCTTTAGCACTTTTCGTTTTACAGTTACTGCTATATGTTCTATCAAGCGAATTGTGCTTACATCTTGTAATACTTGCGGGGCCGAACACTTCCGTCATGACAGCCATAGAATCTGCTTTTCTGAATCTGGCTTACCCTCCGCGGCTCGATCTGGGTCCGCAGCTGACTCACGAACAACTTCTCGCTTCCATGCAATCGACCATGGCACGCCACAAGGGCGGGCCGGTGTGGTTGTTCGCGTATGGTTCGCTGATCTGGCGGCCAGAGTGTTCGGCGGTGGAGCGGGTACGCGGACGGGTGCATGGCTACCATCGCGGCTTGTACCTGTGGTCCCACGAACATCGCGGCACGCCGGAAATGCCGGGGCTGGTATTCGGTCTGGATCGCGGCGGATCGTGCAGCGGCTTTGCCTACCGGTTGCCGGAGGACAACCTCGACAGTGCGCTGTATGCGCTGTGGAAACGCGAGATGCCGTTCCCGTCCTATCGCCCGCACTGGCTCAACTGCCGTCTCGAAGATGGCAGCCAGGTACAGGCCTTGGGATTCGTGTTGGAGCGACACCTGCCCAGCTATGCCGGCAATCTGCCGGATCATGTGCTGAGCCAGGTGTTCGAAAGCGCTTGCGGGCGTTACGGCACCACTCGCGATTATGTCGAGCAGACCGCCCACGCCCTGCGCAGCCACGCCATGCCAGACCGGAATCTGGAGGCGCGACTCAAGCGCTGCAAGTCAAAGGCCGATCAGGCGACTGCTTCGCGGCTCTGACTGGCGACTTGCTTGTGCCACAGGGTCGGGGCCAGGAAGGCCATCGACAGCAGGCAAGCGCCCACCAGCAGCACGAAACCGCCATCCCAACCGAAGTGGTCCACGGTGTAGCCCATGGCGGCACTGGCCGCGACCGAACCACCCAGATAACCGAACAGGCCGGTGAAGCCTGCGGCAGTGCCGGCGGCTTTCTTCGGTGCCAGTTCCAGCGCCTGCAGGCCGATCAGCATCACCGGGCCGTAGATCAGGAAGCCGATGGAGAACAGCGCGATCATGTCGATGGTCGGGTTGCCGGCCGGGTTCAGCCAGTAAACCAGGGTCGCCACGGTCACCAGGGCCATGAACACCATGCCCGTCAGGCCACGGTTGCCACGGAAGATCTTGTCCGACATCCAGCCGCACAGCAATGTGCCCGGAATGCCCGCCCACTCATAGAAGAAGTACGCCCACGAAGTCTTGTCGACGTCGAAATGCTTGGCTTCCTTGAGGTAGGTCGGCGCCCAGTCCAGTACGCCGTAGCGCAGCAGATAGACGAACACGTTGGCCATGGCGATGTACCAGAGCATTTTGTTGCGCAGCACGTATTTGACGAAGATTTCCTTGGCGCTGAATTCGTCTTCGTGGCTGGCGTCGTAGCCTTCCGGGTAGTCGTTCTTGTACTTCTCGATCGGCGGCAGGCCAACCGATTGCGGGGTGTCACGCATGGTGATGAAGGCAAATGCCGCCACCGCCAGGGCTACCGCCGCCGGTACATAGAACGCCGCGTGCCAGTCGTTGAAAAGGCCCATGCCGATCAGGAACAGCGGGCCGATCAGGCCGCCGCCGACGTTATGCGCCACGTTCCACACGGACACCACGCCGCCGCGCTCCTTCTGCGACCACCAGTGCACCATGGTCCGTCCGCTCGGCGGCCAGCCCATGCCCTGGGCCCAGCCGTTGATGAACAGCAGGATGAACATCATGGTCACGCTGGACGTTGCCCAAGGTGCGAAACCGAAAATGAACATCACCCCCGCCGAAACCAGCAGGCCGAACGGCAGGAAGTAGCGCGGGTTGGAACGGTCGGACACCAGGCCCATGAGGAACTTGGACAGACCGTAGGCAATGGCGATGGCCGACATCGCCAGACCCAGTTCGCCGCGGGTGTAACCCTCGTCGATCAGGTACGGCATGGCCAGGGAGAAGTTCTTGCGCAGCAGGTAGTAACCCGCATAGCCAAAGAAAATACCGGCGAAGATCTGCCAGCGCAGGCGTCGGTAGGTACTGTCTATTTTTTCTTCAGGCAATGGAGCCTGATGTGCGGCAGGTCGAAAGAAAGCAAACATTCAAGAGCTCCAGATTTCTTGTTTTGACTGCGGATGCGAATGTTACAGTTTCGTTACCGAAAATAGCACCGGTTCGCATCGGCAAAACAGCGGAAAATGTTGGAAGTCGCACGTTCTTTTACGAACCTGTCGCTCTGCTGTAAGAACAGGGCGTTTTCACCACTTATGAACATGGGGTGGCATAGACTCGCGATCCGTCGATCGACTGATCAGCAGAGATGAATGATGGCTTTGAAGGTTCGCATGCTCATGCGCCGATTATTGGCGGCGGCGGTTATCGCCGCTGCGGTGCTGGGGTTGATTTACGCCGATCACCCTGCCCGGTCCGGTTTGCGCAATGCCACGGTGCTGATCATCCGCCATGCGGAAAAGCCGACTGAAGGATCGGTGCTCAATGCCCGGGGCGAAGAGCGGGCCCGCGCCTATGCCGACTACTTCAATCCATTGAAGCTCGATGGCCTGACGCTGACCCCGGAGCGGCTGATCGCCGCCGGCGACACTCCCGAGAGCTCCCGCTCACGTTTGACCCTGACGCCGCTGGCCGAACGCCTGAATCTGTCCATCGAACAGCCTTACATCAATGGCGACGTGCATGAACTGGTCAAGTTGTTGCGCAAGAGCAATCAGGCGCCAGTGATCCTGATCGCCTGGCACCACGGGCGCATCAACAAGCTGATCAGTGCGTTCGGTGGCGACAGCACGGCCCTGATGGGCCAGAAAAAATGGCCGGACGAGGTGTACGACTGGATGCTCGTGCTGCGTTTCGATGACAAGGGCCGGATCATCAAGGCTGATAGCCGGAAGGTTCTGGAGCACCTGTTGCCGGGCGACGCTGTGGATTCTCCCGGCAACAAATGACGTGCTTCAGCGCACCTGCACCACAACCTTGCCCACAGCCTTGCGCTGCCCAAGATCATTGATCGCCTGTGCCGCCTCACTCAGCGGATAGACCTGCGACACCAGCGGTTTCAGCTTGCCCTCGGCGAACCAGCCGAACAGTTGCTGGAAGTTCGCCGCGTTGTCCTGTGGCTGGCGCTGGGCGAAAGAGCCCCAGAACACACCCAGCACTGCCGCGCCCTTGAGCAGTGCGAGGTTGACCGGCAGTTCGGGGATGCGCCCGCTAGCGAAACCGACCACCAGCAGGCGGCCGTTCCAGGCGATGGCGCGAATGGCCTGGTCGAACAGATCGCCGCCGACCGGGTCGTAGATCACGTCGGCGCCCTGGCCGTCGGTCAGGCGTTTGATTTCATCCTTGAGGCTGGTTTCGCTGTAGTTGATCAGTTCGTCCGCACCGGCGGCCTTGGCCACGGCAAGTTTTTCGGCGCTGCTGGCGGCGGCGATGACCCGGGCGCCCATGGCTTTGCCGATCTCCACGGCAGCCAGGCCGACACCGCCGGAGGCACCGAGCACCAGCAGGGTTTCCCCCGGTTGCAGGTTGCCGCGCTGCTTGAGCGCGTGCATCGACGTGCCGTAGGTCATGCTGAACGCGGCGGCGGTGTTGAAATCCATCGACGGCGGGATCGGCAGCACGTTATAGCCCGGCACTGCGACCTGCTCGGCGAAGCTGCCCCAGCCGGTCAGGGCCATGACCCGGTCGCCAATCTTGAGGTGACTGATCTTTTCGCCGACTTCGCGGACCACGCCAGCCGCTTCGCCACCCGGCGAGAACGGGAAGGGCGGCTTGAACTGGTACTTGCCCTCGATGATCAGCGTGTCCGGGAAGTTGACCCCGGCGGCGTGCACGTCCAGCAGGATTTCATTCTTCTTCGCGACAGGACTGGCGACGTCTTCCAGCACCAGCGATTCGGCAGGGCCGAAGGCTTTGCACAGCACGGCTTTCATCAGGGCTATTCCTTTGGGAGTGATGGCCGATAAGTGTAGGTGTGGCAGTCAACGGGTCAACGAGCATGCCCGGCCCTGATAGTCCGCCATAAGCTTGTGCTTGCGCGGCGGGTCGTTATGCTAGGCCGCAAACCGGATAAGGAGCGAATTGTGAAAGCGTGGATCATGTTGTTGCTGGCCCTGTCTCTGCCTGTGGCAGCGCTGGCCGAAGAAGCCAAAGAAGGCGAGGCGCCGAAGGTCAACTACATCACCCTGAGCCCGCCGTTCGTGGGCAACTACGGGCTGGACGGCACGCCGAAGCTCAAGGTCTACAAGGCCGACGTGGCCCTGCGGGTGACCGGCGACGAGGCAACCAAGCTGGTCAAGGCCAACGAGCCGCTGATCCGTAATCAACTGGTGGCGCTGTTCACCCAGCAGACCACCGACGCAATGGGCAGCATCGAAGGCAAGGAAAAGCTGCGTCAGGAAGCCTTGAAGCAGACCCAGCAAGTGATGAATGACGAGACCGGCAAGCCGGTGGTCGAGGATCTGTTGTTCAACAACCTGATCATTCAGTAAGGCATTCGTTGTCCGGGCGGGCCTCATCGCGAGCAAGCTCGCTCCCACAGTGGTTTTGTGGTGCCACACATTTGTGTGATCGCCGCTGAACCCTGTGGGAGCGAGCTTGCTCGCGATGGCATTTTGTCAGGCGACAAATGACTCAGGGTTTGAGCGCGATAACCGCCGCCCATTGCTCGGCCGTCACCGGCATCACCGACAGTCGCGAACCCTTCTGCACCAGTGGCATCTCGGCCAGCGCGGTCTGCTGCTTCAGATAATCCAGCTTCAACACCCGGGCAAACGTCTCGACATGGGCGACATCGATCGCGCTCCAGGCGTTTTTCTCCGGCGTGGCTTTCGGATCGAAGTAGTGGCTCTCCGGTTCCAGTGCGGTGGGATCCGGGTACGCGGCTTCGATGATCCTGCCGATTCCGGCAATGCCTGGCTCCGGGCAGCTGGAGTGATAGAAAAAGAACTCATCCCCCACCACCATGGCCCGCAGGAAATTGCGCGCCTGGTAGTTGCGCACCCCGTCCCAGCGCGCCTTGCCGAGTTTTTCCAGACCCTTGATCGAGAGTTCGTCGGGCTCGGATTTCATCAGCCAGTAGGCCATGGTGGTTGCTCCTGAAACGGTCATTGGGCAGGTTGTCGGGCAATTTTATGACAAACCGACAGTCGGTTGACGCCAGCATTTGCGCAGAGGTTCACGTTGTCGCAAAATGCCGGCCTTTAAAGCTTGACGCTGCTGCACGGCCTACGAATGGAAACCGCTGCTGTCATCGTGATGATGTGCCTTGAGGGGGGCAATCGATGAAACGCAAACCGGATTTGCTGTGGACTTTGGTGATTTTGTTCGGCCTTGGCGTCGTGACCACCGGTTATGCGCAAAGTCTGTGGGCCAACAAGGCCGATGCTCCGATTGAAGTGGCGCAACAAGTACAGCAGTCGACAGCGTTCAAACGCTGATTCCGTCTTTCCGACGCCGCTGATTCCCTCGCGGCGTCTACCCTGCGAAATACCACGCCTTGTCGGTCACCGTTCCCTGCAACGGTACATCCCAGCTGGCCTGCGCCAGTCGTTCGACTTTCTGGCATTCATGGGCCAGGCCCAGCAGCGTCGGCTTGCGCCAGTTCTGACGTCGGGCCAGATATGCCAGGCTGCGATCGTAGAATCCGCCGCCCATCCCCAGGCGTCCGCCGACATCGTCAAACCCTACCAATGGCAACAACACCAGATCCAGTGCCCAGATTTTGCGCTGACGGGCGACATTGACCCGAGGCTCGAGAATACGGAAACGGTTGGGCCGCAGCTTTTCGCCGGGGCGGATCTGCTGAAAGACCATTTTGGTCCGCGGCCAGGCACTCAACACCGGCAGGTAGGTTTTCTTGCCGCGGCGCTGGGCGGCGCGCAGCAACAGGCGCGGGTCGATCTCGCCGTCGGTGGGCAGGTACAGGGAAATGTGTTTCGCCCGGCGAAATTGCGGGTCTTGCGCGAGCTGTTTGTACAGACCTTCGGCGGCCGCGCGTTGCTGACTTGGCGTCAGGGAGCGGCGGGCCTTGCGCAGCAGGCGGCGCAGTTGGGGGCGGGGCAGCAGCGCGGGTTCGGTCATGGTCGGCTTCGGCAGGGTGGGGACGAAAACGTACGCATAAAAAATCCGATGCCGGCATGCACCGGCATCGGATTCGAATCAGGCTCCCCGGATGAGCCGCTGTCGACTTAGCCCTTGAACCCGAGAGTTCAAGGTGGAGGATGCAGTAGGCTTTAAGGCTTTCCGTCTGGCGGACATGCACACCAGCCCAACGTGCAACCCCCAGGGTAGTGCAAATCGGCTCAGGGACATCGTCAACTGGCAAGCACCCCAGGGAGTGCGGCGAGTATACCTCAAGCGGCCTGGCGAATCAGCCCTTGCTGATGTCCGGATCGTCGGCCAGCACCAGATCGACACGATCGAGCAAGTCACGCACCTGTTCACGGGTCGAGCCGCTGGCCTGGATGTCCGGGCGCTCTTCTTTGTGCAAGAGATCGTGGGTGATGTTCAACGCGGCCATCACGGCGATGCGGTCGGCGCCGATGACTTTGCCGCTGCTGCGGATCTCGCGCATCTTGCCGTCCAGGTAACGCGCGGCACTGACCAGATTGCTGCGTTCTTCCTGGGGACAGATGATCGAATATTCTTTGTCGAGGATCTGCACGGTAACGCTATTGCTTGAACTCATGAGTCTTGCTCCAGGGCCTTGAGGCGCGAAATCATCGACTCGACCTTACGCCGGGCGATTTCGTTTTTTTCAATGAGGTGCGCGCGTTCCTCGCGCCAGGTCTTTTCCTGAGCTAATAAGAGTGCGTTTTGACTCTTTAGTTGCTCGACCCGAGTAATCAGCAGTTCGAGTCTGGCCATCAGCGCTTGCAGGTCGGTGTCTTCCATTGTGTCCACTGATTCGGTCTGATGGGTTTGGCTGGGGGACAGCCTTTAATGGTCTTGGCGAGTCTGTCGATGTAGGATACAAGGCCTTCATTCTAGACATAGCGCCGTCTGGCGCCTAGCTGCCCATGCCCATTCAGAATTCCCCGTACCAAGCCTTCGCCACCCTGCTGACTGCCAGCGGTCACAACGTCTCGCCTGCCGAACTGCATGGCCTGCTGCTCGGCCGCAGCTGCGCCGGTGCCGGCTTCAATGCCGAAGAATGGCTGATCGATGCCGCCGAGCTGCTCGAAAGCGAGCCGCAGGACAACGTTCGCAACGCGCTCATCGGCCTGCAGGAAATGGTCAAGGGCGAGCTCACCGGCGACGACGTGACCGTCGTGCTGCTGTTGCCGACCGATGACGTGCCGCTGGCCGATCGCGCTGCCGCACTGGGCGAATGGTGCCAGGGCTTCCTCACCGGTTTTGGCCTGAACTGCCGCGACAGCAGCATGCTGAGCACCGAGGCCACCGAGGTGTTGCAGGATCTGGCAGCGATCTCCCAGGTGCAAGATGCCCTGGAAGAATCCGAAGACGGCGAAAGCGACTACATGGAAGTCATGGAGTACCTGCGTGTAGCGCCGCTGCTGCTGTTCTCCGAAACCAAGAAAGCCGACGTGCCGCCAGCCGCCAAGCCGTCGCTGCACTAATCGCGTGCCAGGGAAAGCCATCTGCCCATGATCCATATCCCGAAAGCGGAATACGCCCGTCGCCGCAAGGCACTCATGGCGCAGATGGAACCCAACAGCATCGCCATCCTGCCCGCCGCTGCGGTTGCCATTCGCAACCGTGATGTCGAGCACGTCTACCGCCAGGACAGCGACTTCCAGTACCTGAGCGGTTTCCCCGAGCCGCAGGCGGTCATCGTTTTGATGCCTGGTCGCGAACACGGCGAATACGTGCTGTTCTGCCGTGAACGCAATGCCGAACGGGAACTCTGGGACGGCCTGCGCGCCGGCCAGGAAGGCGCGATTCGCGACTTTGGCGCCGACGACGCCTTCCCCATCACCGACATCGACGACATCCTGCCGGGCCTGATCGAAGGCCGCGACCGGGTGTATTCGGCCATGGGCAGCAACCCGGAATTCGACCGTCACCTGATGGACTGGATCAACGTGATCCGCTCCAAGGCGCACCTCGGCGCCCAGCCGCCGAACGAATTCGTTGCCCTGGATCACCTGCTGCACGACATGCGCCTGTATAAATCGGCGGCAGAAGTGAAGGTGATGCGCGAAGCGGCGCGAATTTCCGCCCAGGCTCACATCCGCGCGATGCAGGCCAGCCGTGCCGGCCTCTACGAATACAGCCTCGAAGCCGAGCTGGATTACGAGTTCCGCAAGGGCGGGGCGAAGATGCCGGCCTATGGTTCGATCGTCGCTGCCGGGCGCAACAGCTGCATCCTGCATTACCAGCAGAATGACGCGTTGCTCAAGGACGGTGATCTGGTGCTGATCGACGCCGGTTGCGAAATCGACTGCTACGCCAGCGACATCACCCGTACGTGGCCGGTCAACGGCAAGTTTTCCGCCGAGCAGAAAGCGATCTACGAATTGGTGTTGGCCTCGCAGGAAGCCGCGTTCGCCGAAATCGCCCCGAACAAGCACTGGAACCAGGCGCACGAAGCCACGGTTCGGGTGATCACCGCCGGGCTGGTGCAGCTGGGGTTGTTGCAGGGCGAGGTGGACGAGTTGATCGCGTCCGAGGCCTACAAGGCGTTTTACATGCACCGCGCCGGCCACTGGCTGGGGATGGATGTGCATGACGTCGGCGAGTACAAGGTCGGCGGCGAATGGCGAGTGCTGGAAGTCGGTATGGCGTTGACCGTGGAGCCGGGCATTTACATCGCCCCGGACAATCAGAACGTAGCGAAGAAATGGCGCGGCATTGGCGTGCGCATCGAGGACGACGTGGTAGTGACCAAGAGCGGTTGTGAAATCCTGACCGGCGGTGTGCCGAAAACCGTCGCCGAGATCGAAGCCCTGATGGCGCAAGCACGGACCTGCGCAGCATGAGTCGGGTCAATCTGGCAATCATCGGTGGCGGTCTGGTTGGCGCCAGTCTGGCGTTGGCGCTGCAGGCCGGGGCCAAGGCCCGGGGCTGGAAGATCGTGCTGATCGAACCGTTCGCTCCCGGCGACAGCTGGCAGCCGAGCTACGACGCACGTTCGTCGGCGCTGTCCTTTGGCTCGCGGCAGATTTATCAGCGGCTGGGCGTGTGGCAGGAAATCTCCCGTCGCGCCGAGCCGATCAAGCAGATTCATGTGTCCGACCGTGGACGTTTCTCCACCGCCCGACTGTCGGCGATGGAAGAGGGCGTCCCGGCGCTCGGCTATGTTGTGGAAAACGCGTGGCTCGGTCATAGCCTGTGGCAACACCTCGACAAAGACGTGATCAGTTGGCGCTGCCCGGCGGAAGTCATCCGCATGGAGCCGCTGCCCGATGGCTATCGCCTGACCCTCAACGATGAGACCACCGTCGAATGCGATCTGGCGGTGCTCGCCGATGGTGGCCGTTCCGGTCTGCGTGAACAACTGGGCATCAACGTGCGCAAGCGCCCGTACAACCAGAGCGCGCTGATCGCCAACATCACCCCGAGCGAAGCGCACAACGGCATGGCCTTCGAGCGCTTCACCGACGAAGGCCCGATGGCGCTGCTGCCGCTGCCGGAAAACCGCTGCGCGCTGGTCTGGACCCGTCTGGGCATGGACGCGCAACGTCTGGCGGACCTGAGTGATCGTGATTTCCTCAGCGAGCTGCAAGGTGTGTTCGGTTACCGCCTCGGCACTTTGAAGCAGGTCGGCGCGCGGCATCTGTACCCGCTGTCGCTGGTCGAGGCCGAAGAGCAGGTGCGATCGCATCTGGCCGTCCTCGGCAACGCCGCCCACAGCCTGCACCCGATTGCCGGACAGGGTTTCAATCTGTCCCTGCGCGATGCCGATGCCTTGGCCGCCGCGCTGCTGGCCAGTGACAAACCGCTGGGGGATTTCGCCACGCTGCAGGCCTATCGCGAGCGTCAGCGCCTCGATCAGGACCTCACCGTCGGTTTCTCCGATCAGGTCACGCGCCTGTTCGGCAGCACTCAGCCGCTGGTGTCGCTGGGGCGCAATATCGGCCTGCTCGGCCTCGATCTGCTGCCGCCGGCCAAACGCTGGTTCGCCCGTCAGGCCATGGGGCTGGGGACGCGGCCGGATGCGTGAGTGGCTGATCAAACAGTTTGGCAAGGCGCGGCTGATGCGCTGGATCATGACGTTCTACCCGCCGTACTTCGGCGCCGGAGTCCGGGTGAAGCACATCAGCGATGACTTTCGTGACATCCGGGTCTCGATGGGCCTGGGCTGGTACAACCGCAATTACGTCGGCACCCAGTTCGGCGGCAGTCTGTATTCGATGGTCGATCCGTTTTTCATGTTGATGCTCATGGAGAACCTCGGCTCGCGGTACATCGTCTGGGACAAGGCTGCCGACATTGATTTCATTGCGCCAGGCAAAGGCCCGGTGTTCGCCCGGTTCAACATCGACGACACCCTGCTCGACGAAATCCGTCGGCAGACCGCCAGTGGCGAGAAATACCTGCCGCAGTTGCAGGTCGACATTCATGACGGCGCCGGCAACCTGGTGGCGCGGGTCGGTAAAACCCTTTACGTGCGGCTCAAGCCGCAAGCGAGACAGGCTTAAAGCATGGAAATGCGCGCAGATGTGCTGATTGTCGGAGCCGGAATGGTCGGCAGCGCCCTGGCGTTGGCGTTGCAGGACAGCGGGCTGGAAGTCCTGCTGCTCGACGGCAGCCCGCTGAGCGTCAAACCCTTCAATGGCGATGCGCCGTTCGAGCCGCGAGTCAGTGCGTTGTCGGCGGCCAGCCAGCGGATCCTCGATCGCCTCGGTGTGTGGGACGGCATCGTCAATCGACGCAGCAGCCCTTACACCGACATGCATGTCTGGGACGGCAGCGGCACCGGGCAGATCCATTTCTCGGCCAGCAGCGTGCACGCCGAAGTGCTCGGCCACATTGTCGAGAACCGCGTGGTCCAGGATGCCTTGCTCGACCGTCTGCACGATTGCGATCTCGGCCTGCTGGCCAATGCGCGGCTGGAGCAGATGCGCCGCTCCGGTGACGACTGGCTGCTGACCCTGGCCGACGGTCGCACCCTGCGCGCGCCACTGGTGATCGCGGCGGACGGCGCCAATTCCGCCGTGCGTCGTCTGACCGGCGTCGCCACTCGCGAATGGGATTATCTGCATCACGCCATCGTCACCAGCGTGCGCAGCAGCAAGCCGCACCGCATGACCGCGTGGCAGCGTTTTACCGATCACGGGCCACTGGCGTTTCTGCCGCTGGAGCGTGACGGTCAGCAGGACTGGTGCTCGATCGTCTGGTCGACCACGCCCAGCGAAGCCGAACGGTTGATGGCGCTGGATGAAGCGGATTTCTGCCGCGAGCTGGAGCGTGCCTTCGAAGGTTGTCTCGGCGACGTCATCAGCGCCGACCCGCGGCTGTGCGTGCCGCTGCGTCAGCGTCACGCCAAGCGCTACGTGGCCGAAGGGCTGGCGTTGATCGGCGATGCCGCGCACACCATCCACCCGCTGGCGGGGCAGGGCGTGAACCTCGGTTTCCTCGACGCTGCCGTACTCGCCGAAGTGCTGTTGCAAGCCAACGAACGCGGCGAACGCCTGGCGGACGTGAAAGTGCTGAGCCGCTACGAGCGTCGGCGCATGCCGCACAACCTGGCGCTGATGGCGGCGATGGAAGGCTTCGAGCGGTTGTTCCAGGCCGATCCGCTGCCGCTGCGCTGGTTGCGCAACACCGGACTGAAAATCGTCGAGCAGATGCCCGAGGCCAAAGCGCTGTTCGTACGCGAAGCATTGGGGCTGACCGGGGACTTGCCGGCGCTTGCCAAGGTCTGACGAACGTCGTGCAACATCTGGTAACTCCTTGGGAAAGTGATCGATTGAGCTGGTAAATGTGAGTCCTTATCATTTGGGCCACTTTTCCCGACCGAGAGATCACTCCCATGTTGGCACCCCAGCGTCTTCTGACCGCACTGGCCCTGACCCTGATCGGCAGCACCGCCGCCCAGGCCGCCGACGAGGTGGTGGTCTACTCGTCGCGCATCGATGAACTGATCAAACCGGTGTTCGATGCCTACACCGCCAAGACCGGGGTGAAGATCAAGTTCATCACCGACAAGGAAGCGCCGCTGATGCAGCGGATCAAGGCCGAAGGCGAGAACGCCACCGCCGACCTGCTGCTGACCGTCGATGCCGGCAACCTCTGGCAGGCCGAGCAGATGGGCATTCTCCAGCCGTTCACTTCGAAAACCATCGACGCCAACATTCCCCTGCAATATCGCTCGTCCAGCCACGCCTGGACCGGTCTGAGCCTGCGCGCACGGACCATCGCCTACTCCACCGAGCGCGTGAAACCGGGCGAGCTGACCACCTACGAAGCGCTGGCCGACAAGAACTGGGAAGGTCGCCTGTGCCTGCGCACGGCGAAGAAGGTCTACAACCAGTCGCTGACCGCCACCATGATCGAAGTCCACGGTGCCGAGAAAACCGAGAAGATCCTCAAGGGCTGGGTCAACAACCTGTCCACCGACGTGTTCTCCGACGACGTTGCGGTGCTGGAAGCGATCAACGCCGGCCAGTGCGACGTCGGCATCGTCAACACCTACTACTACGGTCGCCTGCACAAGCAGAAGCCGGACCTGCCGGTGAAACTGTTCTGGCCGAACCAGGCGGATCGCGGTGTGCACGTCAATCTATCGGGCATCGGTTTGACCAAACATGCACCTCATCCGGAAGCCGCCAAGGCACTGGTGGAGTGGATGACCACGCCTGAGGCGCAGAAGATCTTCGCTGACGTGAACCAGGAATTCCCGGCGAATCCGGCGGTGAAGCCTTCGGAAGAAGTGGCGGCGTGGGGGCAGTTTGTGGCTGATACACTGCCGGTTGAGGTGGCGGGGAAGCGACAGGCTGAAGCGATCCGGATGATGGATCGGGCGGGTTGGAACTGACGCTGCGAGTCGAATCGCCGCAAGCGTGATGCGCAGCGTCACACGATAAGTGCCCACGCCATGCGTGGGCACAATCATTCAACGAGAGTTTTTCCTTGGCCCACCCCGCCCAACGCCGCTGGTACCCCATCGTCTTCGCCATCGCCGCGTTGGTGCTGCTCCCCCTCAGCGTCCTCCTGCTGTCGTGGCAGACCATCGACCAGCAGATCTGGTCGCACCTGTGGGAAACCCAGATGCCGCGCCTGCTGGGCAACACCCTGACGCTGGTCCTCGGCGTAGGCGTCGGTGTGACACTGATCGGTGTGAGCCTCGCCTGGCTCACCAGCCTCTGTGAGTTCCCCGGCCGGCGCTGGCTCGACTGGGCGTTGATGCTCCCGTTCGCAATCCCGGCCTACGTGCTGGCATTCGTCTTCGTCGGCCTGCTGGACTTCGCCGGTCCCGTGCAAACCCTGCTCCGAGAATGGTTTGGCACCGGCCTGCGCCTGCCAAGGGTGCGCTCCACCGGTGGCGTGATTCTGGTGTTGGTGCTGGTGTTCTACCCCTACGTTTACTTGCTGGCACGCACTGCGTTTCTCGCTCAAGGCAAAGGTCTGATGGAAGCGGCGCGGGTGCTCGGCCAGTCGCCGTGGCAGGCGTTCTGGCGGGTGGCATTGCCGATGGCGCGGCCGGCCATCGGTGCCGGCGTGGCGCTGGCCTTGATGGAAACCCTGGCGGATTTCGGCGCAGTGTCGGTGTTCAATTTCGACACCTTCACCACAGCAATCTACAAGACCTGGTATGGCTTCTTCAGTCTGTCGAGCGCCGCACAACTGGCCAGCCTGTTGTTGCTGGTGGTGATGCTGGTGTTGTACGGCGAGCGTCGCGCCCGTGGCGCCAATCGGGCGAGCAACGAGCGGCCGCGGGTCAAGGCGCTGTACCACCTGCGCGGCCCCAAGGCCTGGGCGGCAACAGGCTGGTGCGGTCTGGTGTTCGCCTGTGCGTTTGTCATCCCGGTGCTGCAATTGCTGGTGTGGTTCTGGCAGCGCGGGCGCTTCGATCTGGATGAGCGTTACGCCGGGCTGATTCTGCACACCCTGTATCTGGGCGGCATGGCGGCGCTGATCACGGTAAGCGTGGCGATGCTGCTGGCATTCGCCCGACGTCTGGCGCCGACCCCTGCGATCCGCTCCGGCGTCAGTCTGGCCAACCTCGGCTACGCGTTGCCGGGCTCGGTGCTGGCGGTGTCGATCATGCTGGCGTTCAGTTATCTGGATCGTGAGTTGGTGATTCCGCTGTCCGGCTGGCTCGTTGGCGCAGGCAAACCGTTGCTGCTGGGCAGTCTGGCGGCGTTGCTGATGGCGTATCTGGTGCGCTTCGTGGCGGTGGCCTATGGGCCGCTGGAAAGCAGTCTGGCGCGTATACGGCCCTCTTTGCCTGAAGCGGCACGTAGCCTGGGTGTCAGTGGGCCGCGACTGTTTTTCAAAGTGTATCTGCCGTTGTTGCTGCCCGGCACGCTCAGCGCCGCGTTGCTGGTGTTCGTCGATGTGCTCAAGGAAATGTCCGCCACCCTGCTGATGCGCCCGTTTGGCTGGGACACGCTGGCGGTGCGCATCTTTGAAATGACCAGCGAGGGCGAATGGGCGAGGGCATCGTTGCCGGCGCTGACCCTGGTGTTGGTCGGGTTGTTGCCGGTCATCGGACTTATCCGCCGCTCGGCGCATCGAAACACTTAGTCGTCAGTCCTGAATCATGCGGCTACAATGCGCGGCATTCGGTGCGGTCCGTCTGACAGACCCTGTCGCTGAAATCGGCTGAAAGCCCTGTAATACAGGGGCTTCAAACCGTGCAGCAGCGCTCCGCACCTTCGCCACGCCCGGAAGGAGAAACCCATGGGACAGCGTACGCCTCTGTATGACCTGCATCTCGCCCTTGGCGCGAAGATGGTCGATTTTGGCGGTTGGGACATGCCACTGCATTACGGCTCGCAGGTCGAGGAGCACCACGAGGTGCGCCGCGATTGCGGGGTGTTCGATGTATCCCACATGACCGTGATCGATGTCGCCGGCCATCAGGCCAAGGCCTGGCTTCAGCATTTGCTGGCCAACGACGTCGAACGCCTGCACAGCCCCGGCCGTGCGTTGTACAGCACCATGCTTAACGAGCGCGGCGGCATCGTCGACGACATGATCGTCTACCGTCTCGAGGACGGTTACCGACTGGTGGTCAACGCCTCGACCCGCGATCAGGATCTGGCCTGGATGCAGGCCCATCTCACCGGCTTCGACGTGCAGCTGCAAGAGCGCACGGATCTGGCGATGCTCGCCATTCAAGGCCCCCATGCCCGGCACAAGATTGCCGAACTGGTGACCCAGTCCCGCGCCAATCTGATCCAGATGCTCAAGCCGTTCGAAGGCCAGGTCGATGGCGACTGGTTCATTGCACGCACCGGTTACACCGGTGAGGACGGTCTGGAAATTGCCCTGCCGGCCGATCAGGCCCCCGGCTTCTTCAACGATCTGGTGGGCGCCGGCATTTCTCCCATTGGCCTCGGCGCTCGCGACACCCTGCGGGTGGAAGCCGGGATGAACCTCTACGGTCAGGACATCCATCAGGACGTTTCGCCGCTGGCCTCGAACATGGCCTGGAGCATCGCCTGGGAACCGGCCACGCGCCGATTCATCGGTCGCGATGCGCTGGAAGCGGAAAAAACCGCCGGCGTGCAGCACAAACTGGTGGGTCTGGTGCTCGAGGAACGCGGGGTTTTGCGTGCGCATCAGGTGGTTCGTATCGCTGATGTTGGCGAAGGAGAGATCACCAGTGGTAGTTTCTCTCCTACGCTTAGCAAGTCGATTGCCCTGGCGCGTGTACCGATGGCGACTGCCGACCGCGCCGAAGTGGAAATCCGTGGCAAGTGGTATCCGGTACGAGTGGTCAAGCCGACCTTCGTCCGTCACGGCAAAACCTTGATCTAACCTTTTCCGGCGGGCACGACCGCTGACAATTTCTTGAGGACACCGAGCATGAGCAATATCCCCGCCGACCTGCGTTTTGCCGAAAGTCATGAATGGGCGCGCCTGGAAGCCGACGGCACCGTCACCGTGGGCATCAGCGATCACGCACAGCAAGCGCTGGGCGACGTGGTGTTTGTCGAGCTGACTGAAGTCGGCAAGGTGTTTGCTGCCGGTGATGCGGCGGGTGTTGTCGAGTCGGTGAAGGCCGCTTCCGACATCTACTCCCCGGTCGGCGGTGAAGTGATCGCGGTCAACGAAGAGCTGGCGGATTCGCCGGAGCTGCTGAACGAAGAACCGTACAGCTCGTGGATCTTCAAACTCAAGCCAAGCGACAAGTCCGAGCTGGACAAGCTGCTCGACGCCGCGGCCTACAAGCAGTCCATCGGCGAATAAGTTGCACGCAACACCGCAAAGCCCCGATCCGTCGGGGCTTTTTTGTGGGTGCAGCTTTTTATCGGGGACGGCTCAGGCGTTGCCCAGCACCGCTTTGACCGCCGCTACCGAGCGCTCGACATCGGCCTTGGTCATGGCCGTGAACATCGGCAACGACACGATCAACCGTCCGACCCGTTCGGCCACCGGCAACATGCCTTCCTTGAAACCGCGCTCGCGGTACAGGCTCAGCAGGTGGATCGGCGGATAGTGATAACCGATGCCGATGCCCAGCGCCTGAATCTGCTCCATGAACGTGGCCCGCGCCGGCAAGCCGTCCTTGCGCTCCGGCAATACCAATTGGAACAGGTGCCAGTTGCTGTTGGTGAAGTCGGCTGGCGGCAGTTGTGCGCCGTACTTGGCTTCGAAGTCATCGCCAAAGCATTTGAAGTAATGGCGAGCCAGTTCCTGACGATGGGCCGTCAGCGCTTCAATGTGGGCGAACTGGCCGAGGCCGATGGTCGCTGCTACGTCGGTCATGTTGAACTTGCCGCCGAGCACATCGACATCCAGGCCGTCGAAGCCGGTGCGGGTGACGCCCTGCAGACGATACTTCTCCGCCAGACGTGCTTCCTCGGGCGTGTTCAGCACCAGGCAACCACCTTCGGAGCAGGTCACGTTCTTGTTGGCCTGGAAGCTGAACGACACGAAGTCGCCGGTGGCGCCGATGCGCTGGCCGTTCCAGCTCGAACCCAGAGCCTGGGCGGCGTCTTCGATGATGCGCAGGTTGTGCTTTTTGGCAATGGCGTACAGGCGCTCCATGTCCACCGGCAGCCCGGCGAGGTAGACCGGGATGACAGCTTTGGTGCGCGGCGTGATGGCCGCTTCCAGTTTATCCAGGTCGATGTTGCGGGTGACCGGGTCGATGTCGGCGAACACCGGGGTAGCGCCCACTTCAAGAATCACGTTGGCCGTGGCCACCCAAGAGATCGGCGTGGTGATCACTTCGTCACCCGGTCCGATGCCGGCGATGCGCAGGGCAATCTCCATGGTGCAGGTGCCGGAGTTGAAGGTGCGGACCGGACGCCCGCCGAAATACTCCGACAGTTGCGCTTCGAAGGCCTGGACCTTCGGTCCGCTGGTGATCCAGCCGGAACGCAGGACATCGCCGACGGCGGCGATGGTGGCTTCGTCGATGACAGGTTTGGAAAACGGCAGAAACGGCAGTTGGCTCATGAGGATTCGATCATCCAAGGGTTGGGCGCGTGTTACAGGTGCCACAGCATGCCCCGTTCGACCACCCGCCGCCAAGCCGTCCGCGACGGGATCGACTGCTATGCTGGTTTGACCGTGTTGCATTGACGCCGAGCGACAGCCAAGAGAGAGCCCGTCATGTCCCAGTTGCCATCCTTGAGCCAGTTACGCGACCCCCATGCCTTCCTGCGCCGTCACCTCGGCCCCGATGCCGCCGAGCAGCAGGCCATGCTCGACAGCCTGGGCCTGGGCAGCCGGATCGAACTGATCGAGCAGACCGTCCCGCCCGCCATCCGCCTCAACCGTGAACTGGACTTGCCACCGGCACTGGACGAGCAGGCCGCGCTGGCGAAACTGCGCGGTTACGCCGAACAGAATCAGGTCTGGACCAGCCTCATCGGCATGGGTTACCACGGCACCCTCACGCCGACGGTCATTCTGCGCAACGTGCTGGAAAATCCTGGCTGGTACACCGCGTACACGCCGTACCAACCGGAAATCGCCCAGGGCCGGCTCGAAGCGTTGCTCAACTTCCAGCAACTGACCATCGACCTCACCGGCCTGGAGCTGGCCAATGCTTCGCTGCTCGACGAAGCCACCGCAGCCGCCGAGGCCATGGCGCTGGCCAAGCGTGTGGCGAAGTCGAAGAGCAATCTGTTTTTCGTCGATGAAAACTGTCATCCGCAAACCATTTCCGTGGTGCAGACCCGCGCCGAAGGCTTCGGCTTCGAGCTGATCGTCGACGCTGTGGATAACTTGAAGCAGCACCAGGTATTCGGTGCGCTGCTGCAATACCCCGACACCCACGGCGAGGTCCGCGACCTGCGTCCGTTGATCGATCACCTGCATGCGCAACAGGCGCTGGCCTGCGTCGCGGCCGACTTGCTGAGTCTGTTGCTGCTGACACCGCCGGGCGAACTGGGCGCCGATGTGGTGTTCGGTTCGTCCCAGCGTTTCGGTGTGCCGATGGGATACGGCGGGCCGCATGCGGCGTTTTTCGCCAGTCGCGAGGAGTACAAGCGGGCGATTCCCGGGCGCATCATCGGTGTCTCGAAAGACGCGCGGGGCAACGTTGCGCTGCGCATGGCCCTGCAGACCCGCGAGCAGCACATCCGCCGGGAGAAGGCCAATTCGAACATCTGCACCGCTCAAGTACTGCTGGCCAACATCGCCAGTTGCTACGCGGTATACCACGGGCCGGAAGGCCTCAAGCGTATTGCCCATCGAGTCCATCGGTTGACCTGCATCCTCGCTGCCGGCCTTGAGCGGCATGGCATCAAACGCATCAACCAGCAGTTTTTCGACACGCTGACTCTGGACGTCGGTGGCGCGCAGACCGCGATCATCGAAAGCGCTCAGGCTGCGCAGATCAATCTGCGGATTCTCGGTCGCGGCCACCTGGGCCTGAGCCTCGATGAAACCTGTGACGAGAGCACCGTCGGTAAGCTGTTCGATGTGCTGCTGGGTGTCGATCATGGGTTGAACGTCGAAGAACTCGACGCCGAAGCGTTGGTGTCCGGGATTCCTGACAACCTGCAACGCAGCTCGCCGTACCTGCGCCACCCGGTGTTCAACGCCCATCACAGCGAAACCGAGATGCTGCGCTACCTCAAACAGCTGGAAAACAAGGATCTGGCGCTCAACCAGTCGATGATCCCGCTCGGCTCCTGCACCATGAAACTCAACGCCACCAGCGAGATGATCCCGATCACCTGGCCGCAATTCGCTAACCTGCACCCGTTCGTACCCCGGGAGCAGGCCGTCGGTTACACGCTGATGATCGAAGAGCTGGAACGCTGGTTATGCGCGATCACCGGGTTCGATGCGATCTGCATGCAGCCCAACTCCGGGGCCCAGGGCGAATACGCCGGGTTGCTGGCGATCCGCAAGTACCACGAGAGCCGCCACCAGGGCGGGCGCGACATCTGCCTGATCCCGTCCTCGGCCCACGGCACCAACCCGGCCTCGGCGCAAATGGCCGGGATGCGCGTGGTGATCGTCGAGTGCGACGAGGCGGGCAACGTCGATCTGGATGACCTGAAATCCAAGGCATCCGAGGCGGGAGACAAGTTGTCGTGTCTGATGGCGACGTATCCGTCGACCCACGGTGTGTACGAGGAGGGCATCAGCGAAATCTGCGAAGTTATCCACAAGCACGGCGGCCAGGTGTACATGGACGGCGCCAACCTCAATGCCCAGGTCGGGCTGGCGCGGCCGGCGGATATCGGCGCCGACGTCTCGCACATGAATCTGCACAAGACTTTCTGCATTCCCCACGGCGGAGGCGGGCCGGGCATGGGCCCGATCGGCATTCGCGCGCATCTGGCACCGTTCGTCGCCAATCACCCGGTGGTGCCGATCGACGGGCCGCAGCCGCAGAACGGCGCGGTGAGCGCGGCACCCTGGGGCAGTGCGAGCATTTTGCCGATCAGCTGGATGTACATCGCCATGATGGGGCCGCAACTGGCGGACGCCAGCGAAGTGGCGATCCTTGCGGCGAATTACCTGGCGCAGCATCTGTCCGGCGCCTTCCCGGTGCTCTATACCGGGCGCAATGATCGGGTGGCCCACGAGTGCATTCTGGATCTGCGGCCGCTGAAAGCGCAGACCGGCATCAGTGAGGAAGACATCGCCAAGCGCCTGATGGATTACGGCTTCCATGCACCGACCATGTCGTTCCCGGTGCCGGGCACTTTGATGGTCGAGCCGACCGAGAGTGAATCCAAGGCTGAACTGGACCGATTCATCGGCGCCATGTTGAGCATCCGTGCGGAAATCACCGAAGTGCAGAACGGCAACTGGCCGGCCGAGGACAATCCGCTCAAGCGGGCACCGCATACGCTGGCCGATGTCACCGGCGTCTGGGAACGGCCCTACAGCATCGAGCAGGGCATCACGCCGGATGCGCACACCAAGGCGCATAAGTATTGGCCGGCGGTAAACCGGGTGGACAACGTCTATGGCGACCGCAACCTGTTCTGCGCGTGTGTGCCGGTAGACGATTACCGCTGATCGGCGAGCAAAAAAATGCCGCTCATGTGAGCGGCATTTTTGTGGGCGACAGATTTATTCCGAGGCCACGGCGTTCTTCGCCAGGATCGCGTTCGCCAGTTCCATGTCCGTCGCCTGCAGGCCCGGGTTGTCGGCGCGGACTTTCTGCATGGCGGCTTCCAGGTACGGGCCACGGATGCCGCCATCGCTGGCAACGAAACTGCCGGCGTCGTCCTGGGCGGCGACGATCAGTTTGTGATCCTTGAAGGTCAGGTACGTCGAGCCGGTGGTGGCGCCGGACGAAATGACGTTACGCCAAAAGCTGTCAGCCATTGCCGAACCGACGGGCAGAGACAGCAGGGCAAGGGTGGCGACAGCAAGTTTGAGACGCATGAGGGATGACTCCACTGGTGTTGAATAACGGCTTGGATCGTCATTTCGACGATCCGGTTCCGTGACGGGCTATTTCTGCTCGCTCTGCGGCGTCACCCGCAGGACCTCCTCGATGGTCGTCAGCCCCGCCGCGACTTTCTGCGCGCCGGATAGCCGCAGGCTGCGCATGCCTTCCTTGAAAGCCTGGCGGCGGAGCGCCGTCAGATCGGTATCGGGGCTGATCAGCCCCTTGAGGCTGTCGGTCAGCTGCATGATTTCGTAGACCCCGGCGCGGCCGTGATAGCCGGTGTCGCGGCATTCCAGGCAGCCGATGGCCCGTTGCGCATTGCCCGGCAGCGGCGCCTGCCACGGCCGGGTCAGGGTTTGCCAGTCCTCTTCGGCGACAGGCAGCGGCGCCTTGCAGTGCGGGCACAGTGTGCGCACCAGACGCTGAGCCATGACCCCGAGCACCGTGGCCTTGATCAGGTAATGCGGCACGCCGAGTTCCAGCAGACGGCTGATGGCGCTTGGTGCATCGTTGGTGTGCAGGGTCGAGAGCACCAGGTGCCCGGTCAACGCAGCCTGGATCGCCATTTCGGCGGTCTCCAGGTCGCGGATCTCGCCGATCATGATGATGTCCGGGTCCTGCCGCATCAGCGCCCGCACGCCGGCGGCGAAGGTCAGGTCGATGTTGTGTTGCACCTGCATCTGATTGAAGGCCGGCTCGACCATCTCGATCGGGTCCTCGATGGTGCAGAGGTTGACCTCCGGGGTCGCCAGTTTTTTCAGGGTGGTGTAGAGCGTGGTGGTCTTGCCCGAACCGGTCGGGCCGGTCACCAGAATGATGCCGTTGGGCTGTCGGGTCATGTCCTGCCAGCGCCGCAGGTCATCGGCGGAAAACCCGAGCTGGTCGAAATCCTTGAGCAGCACTTCCGGGTCGAAGATCCGCATCACCATTTTTTCGCCGAACGCGGTGGGCAGGGTCGACAGGCGCAGCTCGACCTCGCCGCCGTCCGGGGTCTTGGTCTTGACCCGGCCGTCCTGGGGTTTGCGCTTCTCGGCGACGTTCATCCGGCCGAGGCTTTTCAGGCGGCTGACGATGGCCATCGTCACCTGTGGCGGAAACTGATAGACGTTGTGCAGCACGCCGTCGATGCGGAATCGCACCGTGCCTTGCTCGCGCCGTGGCTCGATGTGGATATCGCTGGCCCGCTGCTGGAAGGCGTACTGGAACAGCCAGTCGACGATGTTGACGATATGCGCGTCGTTGGCGTCCGGCTCCTGATCGCTGGCGCCGAGGTTGAGCAGTTGTTCGAAGTTGCCGAGGTTGCTGCCCGGCTGGTCGGCGTTGCTGGCGCCGCTGACCGATTTGGCGAGGCGAAAGAACTCGACGCTGAAGCGCTGGATGTCCGCCGGGTTGGCTACCACCCGTTTGACCGGCAGTTTCAGCACGTGGGTCAGATCGGCTTCCCAACCCCTGACGTAAGGCTGGGCGCTGGCCACGGTCACCGCATCGCGATCAACCGACACCGCGAGAATCTTGTGGCGCTGGGCGAAGGCGTAGGACATCAGCGGCGTCACGGCGGCGACGTTGATCTTCAGCGGATCGATGCGCAGGTACGGCTGGCCGGCCTGCTGTGCCAGCCACAGGGTCAGGCTTTCCAGGTCCAGGTGCTTGCCCGGACGGCTGAGGTCGTCCAGTTGCTGGCCGGCGATGAATTCCAGCGGATGTATCTGACCGTGGGTCGCCTGCCGACGGCGGGCATTCAGCGCGTGTTCGGCCGAGTCCTGGCTGATGAAGCCCTGGGCGACCAGTTCACGCAATACATCATTGAGATCCAGCCAGCGGTCCTGAGTGGCGAGTTGAACGGACATGCGGGCTCCTTTTGAACGACAGTCCGCAAAGGATAGTCGTGGCCCCGCCGACCGTTGGGCCACTACCCGACAAAGGCGTTTCCGCTTTTGTCAGCCAGCCGCCTGAGCCGGCGCATCCCACGCCGCATCGGGGTTCTGCAGATTCACCGAGCAGACGCTGATCAGGTTACGAAGTTTTTCCGCGATCACCTGGGCGCGGTGCCAGCTCAGGCCACCCATGACGATGTCGATGGACAGCAGGTCGTCCAGACGCTGGACATTGACCTGTTCCGGGGTGAGGAACTGCAGGGCGAACAGGTTCAGCACCCGCACCAGCAAATCCGGCTCGGCCTCGGCCAGAATCTGGTACTGCGCAAGGCAATGGGCGTTGCTGACGTTCCACACATCGGCACGGGGCGCTGGGGTGTTGACGGCTTCGAGGTGTGGCATGGCAGGTCTCCGGAATCAGTGGAGAAATTTTTACATTCGATGCCGGGCATTTCTTGTCTAAGATGAGCCGATTGGCCGGTTGATAGGGTTAATCAATTCGGCTTTGTCTGATTTTGAGGATTATTTATGCACAGTGAGCTGGACAGCTACGACCGGCGCATTCTCGCCCTGCTGCAAGAGGACGCTTCCCTGTCCAGCGCGCAGATCGCCGAACAGGTGGGCCTGTCGCAGTCGCCGTGCTGGCGGCGGATTCAGCGGATGAAGGAGGAGGGGATCATTCGCGGCCAGGTGACCTTGCTCGATCGCAAGAAAATCGGCTTGAACACGCAGATCTTCGCCGAAATCAAACTCAACGCCCACGGCCGTTCGAACTTCACCGAATTCACCGAGGCGATTCGCGGCTTTCCGGAAGTGCTGGAGTGTTACGTGCTGATGGGGGCGGTGGATTTCCTGCTGCGGATCGTCGCGGCGGACATCGAGGCGTATGAGCGATTCTTCTTCGAGAAGCTGTCGCTGGTGCCGGGGATTCAGGAAGTGAACTCGATTGTGGCGCTGTCGGAGATCAAGTCGACGACGAGCCTGCCGGTATTGCGCTGATGATCGTTCCCGTGAGCGGGAACGATCATCATCCGGGGATTACATGCGCAGCAGCATTTTCCAGGCGCGATTCTGGTAAACCGCAATCGCCTGATGCTTGCGTGCATCGAGCAGTTCATCGGTGATGGTCGGCTCGTTGGCCAGTTGCGCCAGTTTGTTCAGCTCGCCGTACAGACGATCCATTTCCGGGATCTCCAGCACGTTGCGCGCGTGGTGCAGCCAGACCTGGATGCGTTCGATGCGCGGCAGTTGCTCGGCCAGATCTTCCGGCTGCTGCTGATAACGCTGCAATTGCAGGGAAGTGGCTTCTTCGCCCAGCAGGCGCGGCAGCCAGCTTTGCAATTGCGCGGCACCCTGGCGATTGCCACGGGTGTTGCGGTCGGCAGCCCAGGTGCGGGCCAGCAACCAGCGCGACGTGTTCAGCGAGAACAGGCCCCAGCGCGGGTCTTCCAGCTCTTCGAGGAACTGCTCTGGCGCGGCTTTGCGCACGTCTTCGTCTTCAAGGCCGACCTGCACCAGTGGGCGCCAGTCTTCCAGCAATGCATCCAGTGCCACGCGCAGGTCGTGGGTCGACTGACGCGGCGCGGCCTGGCCGAGGCTGCTCAACAGGGCGCGCATTTCCGCGAGGCTCTCGACCCAGTCCTGCAGCAGGCGCCAGTGACCGTTGAAGCGATACTGTTCGGCCAGACGCTGGCTGCTGCCGAGCAAGTGCCAGCTCAGGGCGGCGAAGGCGTCGTCAAGCGGGGTTTCAGCGCTGATGGCCGGCGCCGGCAGGCTCAGCGAGTAGCTGTTGGCGTCGTACAGGCGATAGCCGCGCTCGGCCTTGCTGATGTCGCACGGCATCAGGGCCAGGGTTTCGGCCAGCTCGGCGGCCAGTTCCAGCAGCGCGGCAGGCTCGCCTTCGCGCAGTTCCAGTTCCAGCTCGCAGATTTCTTCTTTCTGCTTGCCGACCACCACATGGCCCAGGTCCAGCGCGGCTTCGATGACCACTTTGGTCTTGCCACGGCCCCAGGCGATTTCGGCGCGCTCGCGGACGAAATCGGTGGTGAAGATCGGTTTCAGGGTTTTCTTGTCCAGCTCGGCGAGGGACTCGGGCCAGCATTCGCCGTCGAGTTTCTTCACGTCGAGCTTGGCTTTGGGCAGGTGCCAGTCGTATTCGTTACGCTCGGACAGACCGGCGACGCTCTGGCCACGGGTCTTGAGGGTCTGAATCACTTCTTCGCCGTCCTTGCGCAGGCGCAGGGCAACCTTGGCCCGGGCCAGGTCACGCTCGGGCGTGTCGAAGTACTGATTCATCAACTCACGGCGTTCCCAGCCACTTTTGTTGCGTTTTTTCAGGAGAGGGTGCTCGCGCAGGGCGGCGAGGGTTTCGCGGCTGACGCGGAGTTTGATTTCGGTTTCTTTCTGCATGGCCGGAAAATCCAGGATCGGGAGCGCAGCCGGGGGAATGTGTGGCTGCCAAGGTCGTGCAGTGTACAGGACTGAACCTTCCTACGCTTTGCGGCGGTTTATTCTCGGCGCAGGATGGTTCTATGATGGACTTCAATCCGGGAGTTGGAGTCAGCGATGCCTTTGCCATCCATGCAAGACCAGTTCGCTGCACTGATCGCCGTGCCGTCGGTCAGCTGCACCCAACCGAACCTGGATCAATCCAACCGGGCGGTGATCGATCTGCTCGCCGGATGGCTCGGCGATCTGGGCTTCAGTTGCGACATCCAGCAGGTCAGCCCCGGCAAGTTCAACCTGCTCGCCAGTTTCGGCAGCGGCCCCCGCGGGCTGGTGCTGGCCGGGCACAGCGACACCGTGCCTTACGACGATGCATTGTGGAAAACCGATCCGCTGAAACTCACCGAAGTCGACGGCCGCTGGGTCGGCCTCGGCAGCTGCGACATGAAGGGTTTTTTCGCCCTGATCATCGAGGCCGTGCAACCGCTGCTCGACCAGCCGTTCAGGCAGCCATTGCTGATCCTCGCCACCTGCGATGAAGAAAGCTCGATGTCCGGTGCCCGGGCGCTGGCCGAAGCGGGGCGGCCGCTGGGCCGGGCGGCGGTGATCGGCGAGCCGACCGGGCTCAAGCCGATCCGCATGCACAAGGGCATCATGATGGAGCGCATCGATATCCTCGGGCAGAGCGGCCATTCGTCGGATCCGCGCCTGGGGCACAGCGCCCTCGAAGCGATGCACGACGCCATCGGCGAGCTGCGTGGCCTGCGTCTGCTGTGGCAACGCGAATTCAACAACCCGCAGTTCAGCGTGCCGCAGCCGACCATGAACTTCGGCTGCATCCATGGTGGCGACAACCCCAACCGCATCTGTGGTCAGTGTTCGCTGGAGTTCGATCTGCGGCCGTTGCCGGGAATGGACCCGAAAGTGCTGCGGGCCGAGATCCTGCGCAAGCTCAACCCGGTCGCCGAGCGGCATCAGGTGAAGATCGATTACGCGCCGCTGTTTCCCGAGGTGCCGCCGTTCGAGCAGTCCGAGGACGCCGAGCTGGTGCGAATCGCCGAAAAACTCACCGGCCACACGGCCGAAGCGGTAGCGTTCGGCACCGAAGCGCCTTATCTTCAGCGCCTTGGTTGCGAAACCATCGTGCTCGGCCCCGGCGACATCGCCTGTGCCCACCAGCCGGACGAGTACCTTGAAATGTCACGTTTGCAGCCTACCGTGCATCTATTGCGGCAGTTGATCGAACATTACTGTCTCAAAGCTGTATAAATTGCCGTCCGACCAACCCGTATTCATGAGGAGCGCGCGCGTGTCGCCAAGCCTGTTCCGACGATAACCATCAGCCCGCTGTGCGTTTTCCGTTTCGCCCTTTTTCCGGCTGCTATTTATTACAGGCCCAGGTTCATGCCCGAATACGTCAATTGGCTTCGTCACGCGTCTCCTTATATCAATGCCCACCGCGACTGCACCTTCGTCGTCATGCTGCCCGGCGACGGCGTGGAGCATCCGAATTTCGGCAACATCGTCCATGACATCGTGCTGCTGCACAGTCTCGGCGTGCGACTGGTGCTGGTGCACGGTTCCCGCCCACAGATTGAAACCCGCCTCGCAGCTCGTGGCCTGACCCCGCATTACCACCACGGCATGCGCATCACCGATGCCGCGACGCTTGAGTGCGTGATCGATGCGGTCGGCCAGCTGCGCATCGCCATCGAAGCGCGGCTGTCGATGGACATGGCCTCGTCACCGATGCAGGGCTCGCGCCTGCGGGTGGCCAGCGGCAACCTCGTGACCGCACGGCCAATCGGCGTGCTGGAAGGTGTCGACTATCACCACACCGGTGAAGTGCGCCGGGTCGACCGCAAGGGTATCAACCGCCTGCTCGACGAGCGCTCCATCGTGCTGCTGTCGCCACTGGGTTACTCGCCGACCGGTGAGATTTTCAACCTGGCCTGCGAAGACGTCGCCACCCGTGCCGCCATCGATCTGGGCGCCGACAAGCTGCTGCTGTTCGGTGCCGACCTCGGCCTGATCGACGAAAACGGCAAACTGGTGCGCGAGCTGCGCCCGCAACAAGTACCGGCGCATTTGCAGCGTCTGGGCAGCAACTATCAGGCAGAACTGCTGGATGCCGCCGCCGAAGCCTGCCGTGGCGGCGTGGCGCGTAGCCATATCGTCAGTTATGCCGAGGACGGCGCGCTGCTGACCGAACTGTTCACCCGTGACGGTGGCGGTACGCTGGTGGCCCAGGAGCAATTCGAGCTGGTGCGCGAGGCAGCGATTGAAGACGTCGGCGGTCTACTCGACCTGATCAGTCCGCTGGAGGAGCAGGGGATTCTGGTGCGTCGCTCCCGTGAAGTACTGGAGCGCGAGATCGAGCAGTTCAGCGTGGTCGAGCGCGAAGGGATGATCATCGCCTGTGCGGCGCTGTATCAGATTGCCGATTCGGATGCTGGCGAACTGGCGTGCCTGGCGGTGAATCCTGAGTATCGCCATGGCGGTCGCGGTGATGAATTGCTTGAGCGCATCGAGACCCGTGCCCGGGCGCAGGGCCTGAAGACTCTGTTCGTCCTCACCACTCGCACTGCCCACTGGTTCCGCGAGCGCGGCTTCGAGCCGAGCAGCGTCGAGCGCCTGCCGGCAGCGCGGGCTTCTCTCTATAACTATCAGCGCAATTCGAAGATCTTCGAAAAGTCCCTGTGAAGTGCGATTGCCCCCACCCAATGAGTGGGGGCAATGCTTTTATTCAGCTACAAACTTCGCACTGACATAAGGCGAGTAGTCGGGCAGTACGCTTTCGACCTTGCCTTGTTCCTTCAAAAACTTTGCCGTTTCGCCAATCGCCTTCGCCGTGCCGCCGTCCAGCAGCGCCGTGGTCTGTTGCACCTTGGCATCGGGGAACGCTGAACCTGCGAGCAATTCCGGGACGTCGGCGGCGTTGGCACCGGTCAGTTTGGCGATTTTCTGCACCGGCACCGAATCGGCGGTCCAGCTGTCTTTATGGGCGGCGTAGTCGGCGAACGAGTCCAGCGTCACCTTGGCGAATTTGGCCACGACCTCCGGATGCTTCTCGGCAAAGTCCTTGCGCGCGACCCAGACTTCAAAGGTTGGCGCGCCCCACTGGCCGACCTGTGCGGCGTCGGTCAGGGTCTTGCCGGTCTTGCGGATCTCGCCCAGTGCCGGCGACCAGACAAAGGCGCCATCGATGTCGCCGCGTTTCCAGGCCGCCGCGATTTCTGCGGGTTGCAGGTTAACCACTTTGACTTTCGAGGTGTCCAGGCCCCAGTGCTTGAGCGCGCCAAGCAGGCTGTAGTGGGAGGTGGAGACGAAGGGTGTGGCGATGGTCTTGCCCACCAGATCCTCGGGTTTGTCGATACCACTGCCGTTGCGCACCACCAGTGCTTCGGCGGCATTGATCTGTGCCGAAACGATGAAGGCGACAATCGGCAGGTTGCGCGAAGCGGCTGCCGCCAGCGGGCTGGAGCCGAGGTTGCCGATCTGTACGTCGCCGGAAGCGATGGCTGTCACTACTTCCGGGCCGCTGTTGAAACGGCGCCAGTCGATTTTCTCGCCTATGGTCTTCTCGTAAACGCCGTCGGCCTGGGGGACTTTGCTTGGATCGATGCCGGTCTGGTAGCCGACAGTGAGGCTGGAAGCATGGACAGAAAAAGAAATCAGCGCTGACACACAAACTGTAACAAATTGACTAGATAGTGCACGTTTGGCCATGATGGCGTCGCCTTTTCGATAGGGTTTGACGAATCGGGGTTTCGCCAAAGCTAAACGATCTAAAAAAAGGCTAATAAATACCATTTAGGAATGAGCTTAGGCGCCGATACGCTGTATCCCGGTACAGATGGCCACTATCCGGTCATATTCCTGAATGGTATGAAAAAGAATGAATAAATTCTTTTTGGGTTTATCTGGAAGTCTTTACCCTGCAAGGACCAAATAACTGCGATTAGACCTTGGTCGTAGACGCACAAGGTTACGATTGACTTGTCAGTCACGGTCTGGCGCTAATCGCGCATCTTAGGATCCAGGGGCATCAGACTCCGGACCAGGAACACAAGAATTAGAAACGAGAGGAGCGATACATGAACAAGTCCACCTTGGCCCTGGCCGTGGCCGTAGGGGTTATTGCGCAGCAGGCAGGCGCAGCCGGTTTCATCGAAGACAGCAAGGCCACACTGGGGCTGCGTAACTTCTACATCAACACCGACAACCGCGATGGCCAGCCGTCTGCGTCGTCGAACACCCGCAACAAGAACGCCGAGTGGGGCCAAGCCTTCGATCTGCGCTTCATCTCCGGTTACACCCAGGGCACCGTTCAGTTCGGTGTTGACGCCATCGGCCTGTACGGCGTGCGCCTGGACTCCAGCCGTGCCGAACACGGTAACTACACCGGCACTGCTTCGGGCGGCACCGTTTTCCCAAGCGATGGCAACGAAGCCGTACACGACTTCGCCAGCCTGGGTGTGACCGGCAAGGTCAAAATCTCCCAGACCGAGCTGAAGGTCGGTACCTTGCTGCCGAACAACCCGGTCATCAAGTACAACGATGGTCGTCTGGTGCCACAGACCTTCCAGGGCGAAGCGATCACGTCGAACGAGATCAAGGACCTGACCCTGACTGCCGGTCAGGTTGAAGCCGTCAAGGGCCGTAACTCGAGCAACAACGAGAACATGTCGATCGCTGGTGCGAACGCCGGTTCGAACTACGACGCCGGCGTGTTCAGCAACAAGTTCTACTACGCCGGTGCTGATTACAAAATCACCAAAGACCTGACCGCCTCGTACTACTACGGCGAGCTGAAAGAGTTCTACTCGCAGAACTTCCTGGGTCTGGTACACAACTGGGCCATCGGTCCAGGCGTACTGAAAAGCGACCTGCGTTACTACCGCAGCCGTGACAACGGCAACAACGGTGACACGCCTGCCTACTACACCAGCGGCTTCTACGGCGGCAAAACCGTCAAGGGCAAGGTCGACAACGATCTGTACAGCTACCTGGCTCTGTACTCGGTTGAAGGTCACACCTTCGGTGGCGGCTACCAGTACACCAAGGGCGACAGTGACTTCCCTTGGCTGAACCAGGGTGACGGCTCGTCCAACAGCACCATCACCGACATGCAGATCCAGAAGTTCGCCCGTGCCGGCGAGCGTACCTGGCAAGCTCGCTACGCTTATGACTTCGCCAAAGTCGGCGTACCTGGCCTGACCGCCGGTGTGATCTACCTGCGTGGCGACAACATCAATACCCCTCAGGGCGACAGCACCGAGTGGGAACGTGACCTGACCGTTGGTTACGTGATTCCGGAAGGCCCGCTGAAAAACCTCGGCGTTGCCTGGAAGAACGCTGTATGGCGCACCGACCTGGCGAACACCCGTTCCCAGGACGAAAACCGCCTGATCGTCAGCTACTCGATCCCGCTGCTGTAATAGCGCTCGAGCAACCGACGTAAAAAAGCCCCGTCCGGCATCGCGCCGGACGGGGCTTTTGTGTTTTCGGGTCAGGCCCACCCCCGTAGACCTTTCCCGACATTTCCCTCTTTACAGCAACTCAAGGCCTTCTCGAACCTTGGGGCCGATGTTCGGCGCGTTGCCGGCGAGCGTCCAGTGAACAGAAGTTTAATATTCTCAAATGGTCTAGATATCTAGTTATTTATTCTTTTTCTGAATGGCAAATCCCGAGCTACAGTTGAGGTCTCCAACAACTCATCAGGAGCAGCACCATGAGCCTCAGACTCGGCGATATCGCCCCCGATTTCGAACAGGACTCCAGCGCCGGCAAGATTCGTTTCCACGAATGGCTGGGCAACAGCTGGGGCGTGCTGTTTTCCCATCCGGCGGACTTCACCCCGGTGTGCACCACCGAGCTGGGCTTCACCGCCAAGCTCAAGGATGAGTTCACCAAACGCGGCGTGAAAGCCATCGCGCTGTCAGTCGACCCGGTTGATTCGCACCACAAGTGGATCGAAGACATCAACGAAACCCAGAACACCATCGTCAATTTCCCGATCCTGGCCGATGCCGATCGCAAGGTGTCCGATCTCTACGACCTGATCCACCCGAACGCCAGCGACACGCTGACCGTGCGCTCGCTGTTCGTGATCGATCCGAACAAGAAGATCCGCCTGACCATCACCTACCCGGCGAGCACTGGGCGCAACTTTCACGAAATCCTGCGGGTGATCGACTCGCTGCAGCTCACCGACAACTACAAGGTGGCCACGCCGGCCAACTGGCAGGACGGTGAAGAGGTGGTGATCGTGCCATCGCTCAAGGATGAAGACGAAATCAAGCAACGCTTTCCGAAAGGCTATCGCGCGGTGAAGCCGTACCTGCGCCTCACCCCACAGCCGAACAAATAATCTTCCTCGGATCGTTCCCACGCAGAGCGTGGGAACGATCAGTCACTACTAACCACGATGCAGGGTTTCAGGCCGTTTTCACGGCCTGTTTTTTTGCCCGGAAGAAAGTGTAACGCATATCTCCATAAAGAATAACCAAATGAATAAATATGATTTATGGATATATGAATCAGCTGATAAGGTCACTCTCATTGAAGCGAGATCGCAACCCGCGAATCGCCGGTAACGCTCAAGGAATCATCTGAATGCTGGTCGTCTCACTCGGTGGCAGTCCCAGTCAACGCTCCCGTTCCGGGGTGTTGCTGGAGCGCTCGCAACGCTGGTTGCAGCAGCAAGGGGTGGAAGTGGTGAGTTATCAGGTGCGGGACTTCCCGGCCGAAGACCTGCTCCACGCCCGCTTCGACAGCCCGAAGGTGCTCGACCTGCTGCAACAGATTGAAAACGCCGATGGCTTGCTGATCGCCACCCCGGTCTACAAGGCGTCGTTCTCCGGTGCACTGAAGACCCTGCTCGATCTGCTGCCGGAACGCGCCCTGAACCACAAGATTGTCTTGCCGATGGCCACGGGCGGCAGCATCGCCCACATGCTGGTGGTCGATTACGCGCTCAAACCGGTGCTGTCGGCGTTGAAGGCCCAGGAAATGCTGCAAGGGATTTTTGCCGAGGACAGCCAGATCGCTTACGGCGAAGGCAGTGCTGCGGCGCAACTGGCACCAGCCCTGGAACAGCGGCTGCACGAAGCGCTGGATCAGTTTGTCAGCGCCATGGCCCGCCGGCCGAAGCCGCTGGAGCCGGGGCTGTTGAATGAACGTTTGTTGAGTGCTCGCTGGAGCATTTGAGCCACATCGAAACTTGAAGTACTGGCCTTACTCGCCCGCCAACGGGCAAGCAGGTGCAGCCAAAACCCAACAGCAAAAAGGAGAGCGCTATGCGCACTGTATTTTTGCGTCGTGGTCTGGTCGCTCTGTTTGCTGCGGCTGTCACCTTCGGCGCCATCACTCAAGCTCAAGCCGAGACGTTGCGGATCGGTTATCAGAAGTACGGCACGCTGGTGCTGCTCAAAGCCAAAGGCACCCTGGAAAAACGTCTCGCCGCCCAAGGCGTCGACGTGCAATGGACTGAATTCCCCGGCGGCCCGCAACTGCTGGAAGGCCTGAACGTCGGCTCGATCGACTTCGGCGTCACCGGCGAAACCCCGCCGGTCTTCGCCCAGGCAGCCGGTGCCGATCTGCTCTATGTGGCCTACGAGCCACCCGCGCCGAACAGCGAAGCGATCCTCGTGCCGAAAGACTCGCCGATCAAATCGGTGGCGGATCTCAAGGGCAAGAAAGTCGCCCTGAACAAAGGCTCCAACGTCCACTACCTGCTGGTGCGTGCGCTGGAAGACGCCGGCCTCAAGTACACCGACATTCAAACCGTATTCCTGCCGCCGGCCGATGCCCGCGCCGCGTTCGAGCGTGGCAGTGTCGACGCCTGGGTCATCTGGGACCCGTACCAGGCCGCCGCCGAGCAACAGCTGCAAGCGCACACCCTGCGCGACGGCAAAGGCATCGTCGACAACCACCAGTTCTACCTGGCGACCAAACCCTACGCACAGAAAAATCCCGAGGTGATCAAGACCTTGGTGGAAGAAGTGCGCGCCGTCGGTGAGTGGTCGAAAGCCAACCCGCAAGACGTCACCCAACAGGTCGCGCCACTGTTGGGCCTGCCGGCAGACATCACCCTGACCTCGGTGAAACGCCAGGGCTATGGCGCGCTGTTCCTGACCCCGGAAGTGGTCGCCGCGCAACAGAAAATCGCGGACACCTTCTACCAGCTCAAGCTGATTCCCAAGCCGTTGAGCATCAAGGACGTGATCTGGACCCCACCGGCCGCTGTGGCCCAAAGCTCGGTTACCCAAGCCCAGTAAATCGAATTCCCAAGGAGACCACTCCATGAGCCTCAACATCTTCTGGTTCCTGCCTACCCACGGCGACGGCCATTACCTTGGCACCGCCGAAGGCGCCCGCGCCGTCGACCACGGCTATCTGCAACAGGTCGCGCAAGCGGCGGATCGCCTGGGCTTCGGCGGCGTGCTGATTCCCACTGGCCGCTCCTGCGAGGATTCGTGGCTGGTGGCAGCGTCGCTGATTCCAGTGACTCAGCGTCTGAAGTTTCTGGTCGCCCTGCGCCCCGGGATCATTTCCCCGACAGTGGCGGCGCGTCAGGCCGCGACCCTGGATCGACTGTCCGGCGGTCGTGCACTGTTCAACCTGGTGACCGGCGGCGATCCGGAGGAGTTGGCCGGCGATGGTCTGTTCCTTGATCACGAAGCGCGCTATCAGGCCTCGGTGGAATTCACCCGGATCTGGCGTCGTGTGCTGGAAGGCGAAACCGTGGATTACGACGGCGAGCACATCAGCGTGAAGGGCGCCAAATTACTCTATCCGCCGATCCAGCAACCGCGTCCGCCGCTGTACTTCGGTGGTTCGTCGGAAGCCGCGCAGGATCTGGCCGCCGAACAAGTGGAAATGGTCCTGACCTGGGGCGAGCCACCCGCAGCGGTGGCCGAGAAGATCGAACAGGTTCGCGCCAAAGCCGCCAAGCTCGGGCGCACCGTACGCTTCGGCATTCGCCTGCATGTGATCGTGCGGGAAACCAACGCTGAAGCCTGGCAGGCGGCGGATCGCCTGATCTCGCATCTGGACGACGACACCATCAAGCGCGCACAGGCTTCGCTGGCGCGGTTCGATTCGGTCGGCCAGCAGCGCATGGCCGCGCTGCACGGCGGCAGCCGCGACAACCTCGAAGTCAGCCCGAACCTGTGGGCCGGCGTCGGTCTGGTGCGCGGCGGTGCCGGGACGGCGCTGGTGGGCGATGGCCCGACCGTGGCTGCACGCGTGAAGGAATACGCGGCGCTGGGCATCGATACCTTCATCCTCTCCGGTTATCCACACCTCGAAGAGTCGTATCGCGTGGCCGAGCTGCTGTTCCCGCACCTCGACGTCGAGCGTCCGGAACTGCCGAAGAGCGCCGGTTATGTCAGCCCGTTCGGCGAGATGGTGGCCAACGACATTCTTCCCAAAGCCGCGTCCCAGAGCTGAGGCGCCGCCATGAAGAAATTTATCCACAGCCTCGCGCCCTGGGCGTTGCCGGTGTTGCTGCTGGCGGTGTGGCAGTTGTCGGTGTCGGCGGGCTGGTTGTCGACGCGGATTCTGCCGGCACCGGTGGCGGTGGTAGAAGCCGGCGTGAGTCTGGTGCGCAGCGGTGAAATCTGGACGCACCTGGCAATCAGCGGCTGGCGCGCCGCGCTGGGCTTCACCATCGGTGGCAGCATCGGTCTGGTGCTGGGCTTCATCACAGGTCTGTCGAAGTGGGGCGAGCGCCTGCTCGACAGCTCGGTGCAGATGATCCGCAACGTGCCGCACCTGGCGCTGATTCCGTTGGTGATCCTGTGGTTCGGCATTGACGAGTCGGCGAAGATTTTCCTGGTGGCGTTGGGCACGCTGTTCCCGATCTACCTCAACACCTACCACGGCATCCGTAACGTCGACCCGGCGCTGGTGGAGATGGCGCGCAGCTATGGCCTGTCCGGTTTCAGCCTGTTCTGGCAGGTGATCTTGCCGGGCGCGTTGCCTTCCATTCTGGTCGGTGTGCGCTTCGCGCTGGGCTTCATGTGGCTGACGCTGATCGTGGCGGAAACCATCTCCGCCAGCTCCGGCATCGGTTATCTGGCGATGAATGCCCGGGAGTTCCTGCAGACCGACGTGGTGGTGCTGGCGATTCTGCTCTACGCGGTGCTCGGCAAACTGGCCGACCTCGCGGCCCGTGGACTTGAACGTGTGTGGCTGCGTTGGCATCCGGCCTATCAAGTGGCGAAAGGAGGTGCGGCATGACGGCTCAACAACCTCCACGTCTGCTGCGCGGGATTCCGCTGGTGGTGCGCAACCTGCAAAAGACCTTCGGCGCGCGGCAGGTGCTGCGTGACATCGACCTGCACATTCCGGCGGGGCAGTTCGTCGCCGTGGTCGGGCGCAGCGGCTGTGGCAAGAGCACCTTGCTGCGCCTGCTCGCCGGCCTCGATCAGCCCACCGGCGGCGATCTGCTTGCGGGTGCCGCACCGCTCAGCGATGCCCGCGAAGACACCCGGCTGATGTTCCAGGAAGCACGGCTGCTGCCGTGGAAAAAGATCATCGACAACGTCGGTCTCGGGCTTAAAGGCAACTGGCGTCCGCAAGCCCTGGAGGCGCTGGATGCCGTCGGCCTGGCGGATCGCGCCAATGAGTGGCCGGCGGCTTTGTCCGGCGGGCAGAAGCAGCGTGTGGCGTTGGCCCGGGCCTTGATCCATCAACCGCGTCTGCTGTTGCTCGATGAGCCGCTGGGCGCACTGGACGCGCTGACCCGGATCGAGATGCAGCAACTGATCGAACGTCTCTGGCAACAGCATGGTTTCACCGTGTTGCTGGTGACCCACGATGTCAGCGAAGCGGTGGCGATTGCCGACCGGGTGATTCTGATCGAGGACGGCGAAGTCGGCCTCGACCTGCAAGTGGAGCTGCCGCGCCCTCGGGTCCGTGGCTCCCATCGGCTGGCCGCGCTGGAAACCGAAGTGCTCAACCGTGTGTTGTCCCTGCCCGGCGAGCCGCCGGCGCCGGAACCCGTTTCACCCTTGCCTACGCAACTGCGTTGGGCTCAATAACTCAAGCAAACGACAGGAATCAATGCCATGACTATCAAAGCCATCAACGTACGCAACCAGTTCAAAGGCGCGATCAAGGAGATCGTTCTCGGCGACGTGCTGTCGGAAATCGACGTGCAGACCGCCTCCGGCATCGTCACTTCGGTGATCACCACCCGTTCGGTCAAGGAGCTGGAACTGGAGGTCGGCAGCGAAGTGATCGCCTTCGTGAAATCCACCGAGGTGTCCATCGCCAAGTTGTAAGCCTGTGAGTAAAAAACAACCCCGAAGGGTGTGAGCCCTTCGGGGTTTTTTCATGGTTTGAGATCGGTGGTGCTGCCTTCGCGAGCAAGCCCGCTCCCACAGGGGATGGTATTCCAAATGTGGGAGCGGGCTTGCTCGCGAAGAGGCCGATCAGGACGCTAGAGAATTCTCTTGGGCAGATAGGGCGGCAGATACAGCCCGATGTAGGCATCGAACACCCGCATTCCTTCCTCGGCCATGCGCGGGGTGATCTGCCCGTGCTGCTGTACTGAACGGGCGTAGACGCGGTCGCCCAGTTCCATGGCCAGGGCGAACACATCGACGTCATCCGGCAGCTTGGGCAGTTCGAAGTGATGATCGAACAGCTTGTGCATCAGGTCGCCGAGTTCGAGGTCATGCTGGCGGTCGGCCTGGGTGACTTCGGTCAGGCCGTGTTGCGCGAGGATCAGTTGGCGGGCGGCGGCGTCTTCGTCGTAGATCTCCAGCATCCGTTGCTCGACCAGCCGGGACAGGTCGCGCCAGTCGCGCAGGGCGTCGTGATCGATCGGCGCTTGCAGGCAGGCGCGGAAGGCGGCGTGGACATCTGCCGTCAGGCCTTCGAGCAAGGCCGGAACGCTGGCGAAGAAATGGTAGACCGAGGAGGGCGGGATCTGCGCCCGTTCGGCCACGCTGTAGACCGACAGGCTCGCCACGCCCTCGGCGGCCAGCAGCGTGCGCGCGGCGTCGAGTATCGAATCGATTCGTGCCTGACTGCGGGCACGGGGTTTGCGGACGGGGGCGGGACGCGTCATGAAAGTCTCCTGCGGGGCAGCGGGCATTGTACGCAGAGCTTGAATCTCTGCCACAGAGGCCAATAAAAAAACGCCGCGGGCTGGGAAGCCAACGGCGTTTTCATGTGCTGCAGTCCGCTTAAACGGTGTGCAGGTACCAGTTGTACTCAAGGTCGGAGATGGAGTGTTCGAACTCCTCCAGCTCGCTTTCCTTGCAGGCGACGAAGATATCGATGTACTTGGGATCGATGTACTTGGCCATCACCTCGCTGTCGTCCAGCTCGCGCAGGGCATCGCGCAAGTTGTTCGGCAGGCTCTGCTCGTTCTGCTCGTAGCTGTTGCCTTCGGTCGGGGCCGGTGGCTCGATCTTGTTGGTCAGGCCGTGATGCACGCCCGCCAGGACCGAAGCCATCAACAGGTACGGGTTGGCGTCGGCGCCGGCAACGCGGTGTTCCAGGCGGACCGCATCGGCGGAGCCGGTCGGTACGCGCAGGGCCACGGTGCGGTTGTCCAGGCCCCAGCTCGGCGAGTTCGGCACGTAGAACTGTGCGCCGAAACGACGGTAGGAGTTGACGTTGGGGCAGAGGAAAGCCATCTGCGCGGGCAGGGTCTCGAGCACACCGCCGATCGCGTGACGCAGCGCGGCGTTCTGCTCGGGATCCTCGCTGGCAAAAATGTTTTTGCCATCTTTGTCGAGAACCGAAATGTGCACATGCAGACCGTTGCCTGCCTGGCCAGGGTACGGCTTGGCCATGAAGGTGGTGTCCATTTCATGGTCGTAGGCGATGTTCTTGATCAGACGCTTGAGCAGTACCGCGTAGTCGCAAGCCTTGATCGGGTCGGCGACGTGGTGCAGGTTCACTTCGAACTGCGCCGGGGCACTTTCCTTGACGATGGCGTCGGCCGGGATGCCTTGCTCTTTCGCACCTTCCAGAATGTCCTGGAGGCAGTCGACGTATTCGTCGAGGTCGTCGATCAGGTAGACCTGGGTCGAATGCGGACGTTTGCCGGAGATCGGCGAGCGTGGCGGCTGAGGGCGGCCGTTCACGTTTTCCTGGTCGATCAGGTAGAACTCGAGTTCGAATGCGGCGCAGATGGTCAAGCCCAGCTCGTCAAACTTTGCAACAACTTGACGGAGCACTTCGCGCGGGTCGGCGAAGAAAGGGTCACCTTCGAGTTCGTGCATGGTCATCAGCAGTTGCGCGGTCGGGCGCTTTTGCCATGGCTCGTTGCACAGGGTATCGGGGATTGGATAGCAGATACGGTCGGCGTCGCCGATGTCCAGGCCCAGGCCGGTGCTTTCCACCGTCGAACCATTGATATCCAGAGCAAATAGAGAGGCCGGCAGGTTGATGCCTTTCTCGTAAACCTTGTGGAGGCTGGTGCGTTCGATGCGCTTGCCGCGCACCACACCATTCATATCCGCAATCAGAAGGTCAACGTACAGAACCTCAGGATGTTCCTTAAGGAACGCGTTCGCTTCGTTAAGCTGAACGGCACGCGGGGGTACCGACATGATGCAACACCTTTGTTGTTAAAAATATCAATCATTGATCTTTTCTGGTTTCAGTCAACCCGAACGGCATGCCGAAGTCAAGCGAGGCCTTTTTTGCCCCGAAAAAGCGCCACGAGGGCATTTATGGGGCACTTTGGGGCATTTTTTTATCCGTGAAAGACGCGCCACCCGCAGGCTTGAGCAGGCCGTGTTGTATTTTTTACGGGGGTGTTGTGTAAAAAAATGAACAAGGCTAAGCTCGGGTCAAACCCATAACAGCAATAATACCGGGGTGCTTCATGTCTCGCCTGCCGTTAATCGGCGTCACCGGCTGCTCCGTGCAGTGCGGTCTGCATGCTTATCACATCAGTGGCGACACGTCCGTCCGCAGCGCAGCCGACAGCCAGGCTCGCATTCTGCCAGTGATCTCTTTGTCCATGGCGGATCAGGCGCCGGCGTCCGATATTCTGGACGCGGGGAAGGGCATCCTCTTCAGCGGTTCTCCTTTCAATATAGATCTCTTTCCTGCTCCCGGCCTGCACCGCGCCCGTCGCCGTGCCCGTGATTCTGCACACCCTGGATGTGCACAGGAAATGCAACGCCAGCGTAAAGGGCAGGTAAGCTCCTCCTTCATTGTCGATGCGCGGTGCCAGGCGTAAGCCGGTACTGCGCGCAAACAAGCCCCCTTTAACGCGACGCCCCGTGCGTCAAACCTGCCTGACACGTGTCAGGAGACTCAGCCCAGAGGCATTTATGAGCAACAACCTCGACCAGCTCACCGATTGGTTGAAAGACCACAAGATCACAGAAGTCGAATGCATGATCGGCGACTTGACCGGCATTACCCGGGGCAAGATCTCGCCGACCAACAAGTTCATCGCCGAAAAAGGCATGCGCCTGCCAGAGAGCGTTCTGTTGCAGACCGTGACCGGCGACTACGTCGAAGACGACATCTATTACGAACTGCTCGACCCGGCCGACATCGACATGATCTGCCGCCCCGACCAGAACGCCGTGTACCTGGTGCCATGGGCCATCGAGCCGACCGCCCAGGTGATCCACGACACCTACGACAAGCAAGGCAACCCGATCGAGCTGTCGCCGCGCAACGTGCTCAAGAAAGTCCTGAAACTCTATGCCGACAAAGGCTGGCAGCCGATCGTGGCGCCGGAAATGGAGTTCTACCTGACCAAACGCAGCGACGACCCTGACTATCCGTTGCAGCCGCCGGTCGGCCGTTCCGGGCGTCCGGAAATCGGTCGTCAGTCGTTCTCCATCGAAGCGGCGAACGAGTTCGACCCGCTGTTCGAAGACGTCTACGACTGGTGCGAACTGCAGGAGCTGGACCTCGACACGCTGATCCACGAGGACGGCACCGCGCAGATGGAAATCAACTTCCGTCACGGTGATGCCCTGTCCCTGGCTGACCAGATTCTGGTGTTCAAGCGCACCATGCGTGAGGCCGCCCTCAAGCACAACGTGGCCGCGACCTTCATGGCCAAGCCGATGACCGGCGAGCCGGGCAGTGCCATGCACCTGCACCAGAGCATCATCGACATCGAGACCGGCAAGAACGTGTTCTCCAATGACGACGGCACCATGAGCCAGCTGTTCCTGCATCACATTGGTGGCCTGCAGAAGCTGATCCCGGAACTGCTGCCGCTGTTCGCACCGAACGTCAACTCGTTCCGCCGCTTCCTGCCGGACACCTCGGCACCGGTGAACGTGGAGTGGGGCGAAGAAAACCGCACCGTGGGCCTGCGCGTCCCGGATGCCGGCCCGCAGAACCGCCGGGTGGAAAACCGCCTGCCGGGCGCTGACGCCAACCCGTACCTGGCGATTGCCGCGAGCCTGCTCTGCGGCTACATCGGCATGGTCGAAGGCATCAACCCGAGCGCACCGGTGGTGGGCCGTGGTTACGAGCGCCGCAACCTGCGCCTGCCGCTGACCATCGAAGACGCGCTGGAGCGTATGGAAAACAGCGCAACCATCGAGAAATACCTGGGCAAGACCTTCATCACCGGCTATGTCGCGGTCAAGCGGGCCGAGCATGAAAACTTCAAGCGCGTGATCAGTTCCTGGGAGCGTGAGTACCTGCTCTTCGCCGTCTGATACGCCGGGCGCGGTGGCCAGCCGCCGCGCCTTCACCGATAACAAGGAGAATTGGCATGACCAGCAACAACCCGCAAACCCGTGAGTGGCAAGCCCTCAGCAGCGAGCACCACCTGGCCCCGTTCAGCGACTTCAAGCAGCTGAAAGAAAAGGGTCCGCGGATCATCACCAACGCCAAGGGCGTGTACCTGTGGGACAGTGAGGGCAACAAGATCCTCGATGGCATGGCGGGTCTGTGGTGCGTGGCGATCGGTTATGGCCGCGATGAGCTGGCGGATGCTGCCGCCAAACAGATGCGCGAACTGCCTTACTACAACCTGTTCTTCCAGACCGCGCACCCGCCGGCACTGGAGCTGGCCAAGGCCATTGCCGACGTGGCGCCTGAGGGCATGAACCACGTGTTCTTCACCGGTTCCGGCTCCGAAGGCAACGACACCATGCTGCGCATGGTTCGCCACTACTGGGCGATCAAGGGCCAGCCGAACAAGAAAGTCATCATCAGCCGCAAGAACGGTTACCACGGCTCCACCGTGGCCGGCGCCAGCCTGGGCGGCATGACCTACATGCACGAGCAGGGCGACCTGCCGATCCCGGGCATCGTCCATATCGCCCAGCCGTACTGGTTCGCCGAAGGCGGCGACATGACCCCGGAAGAGTTCGGGATCTGGGCGGCCAATCAGTTGGAAGAAAAGATTCTCGAAGTCGGCGTCGACAACGTCGGTGCCTTCATTGCCGAGCCGATCCAGGGCGCCGGCGGCGTGATCATTCCGCCAGACACCTACTGGCCGCGCATCAAGGAAATCCTCGCCAAGTACGACATCCTGTTCGTGGCGGACGAAGTGATCTGCGGTTTCGGCCGTACCGGCGAATGGTTCGGCAGCGATTTCTACGACCTCAAGCCGCACATGATGACCATCGCCAAGGGCCTGACGTCCGGCTACATCCCGATGGGTGGCCTGATCGTGCGTGACGAAGTGGTGGCGGTGCTCAACGAGGGCGGCGATTTCAACCACGGCTTCACCTACTCCGGTCACCCGGTGGCGGCGGCGGTGGGTCTGGAAAACATCCGGATCCTGCGCGACGAAAAAATTATCGAGAACGCACACAACGAAACGGCACCGTATTTGCAGAAACGTCTGCGCGAACTGAACGATCACCCGTTGGTGGGGGAAGTGCGCGGGGTTGGTCTGCTGGGGGCCATCGAGCTGGTGCAGGACAAGGCCACTCGCAAGCGTTACGAAGGCAAGGGTGTGGGCATGATCTGCCGCCAGTTCTGCTTCGACAACGGACTGATCATGCGCGCCGTGGGCGACACTATGATCATTGCGCCGCCGCTGGTGATCAGCAAGGCGGAGATCGATGAGCTGGTTACAAAAGCACGCAAGTGCCTGGACCTGACCCTCAGTGCATTGCAGGGCTAAGTGCTAGGCTTCGAGCGATGGAGCTGTTGCGCTGTCGCTCGGAGCAGTTGGAAAGGCTGGTCTTTTCTTGAAAGACCGCCTCGTATCTTGCCAGACTAGCCGCGGTTCCAGTTGTCCGGGTTCGGCCGCTGAACAAAGTGGTTCAAAAAAGAAAAATTTGGAGCATGACGCATGAAGGCATTAGGTAAAAAGCTTGCTGGCAAGACACTTCTGGCCCTGTCCGTCGCGGGCATGATGGCGGGCGCGGTTCACGCGGACGACAAAGTGCTGCACGTCTACAACTGGTCCGACTACATCGCTCCGGACACTATTGCGAACTTCGAGAAAGAGTCGGGGATCAAGGTCGTCTACGACGTATTCGATTCCAACGAAACCCTGGAAGCCAAGCTGCTGGCGGGCAAGTCCGGCTACGACGTGGTCGTGCCGTCCAACAACTTCCTGGCCAAGCAGATCAAGGCCGGCGTGTACCAGGAACTGGATCGCTCCAAGCTGCCTAACTGGAAGAACCTGAACCAGGACCTGCTCAAGGCCGTGTCGGTCAGCGACCCGGACAACAAGCACGCCTTCCCGTACATGTGGGGTTCGATCGGCATCGGCTACAACCCGGAGAAGGTCAAGGCTGCGCTGGGCGTCGACAAGATCGATTCCTGGGACGTGCTGCTGAAGCCGGAAAACATCGCCAAGCTCAAGGGCTGCGGTGTGAGCTTCCTCGATTCGCCGACCGAGATGCTGCCGGTCGCGCTGCACTACCTGGGCCTGCCAACCGACTCCCAGAAGAAAGAAGACATCAAGAAAGCCGAGGACCTGTTCCTCAAGATTCGTCCTTCGATCACCTACTTCCACTCCTCCAAGTACATCTCGGACCTGGCCAACGGCAACATCTGCGTAGCGGTCGGCTACTCGGGTGACGTGCAGCAGGCCAAGTCCCGTGCCGCCGAGGCCGGTGACAAGGTGAAAGTCAGCTACGCCATTCCGAAGGAAGGCGCTGGCAGCTTCTTCGACATGGTCGCCATTCCGAAGGATGCCGAAAACGTTGAAGGCGCCTACAAGTTCATGACCTTCCTGCAGAAGCCTGAAGTCATGGCCGGCATCACCAACGCCGTACGCTTCCCGAACGGTAACGCTGCTGCAACACCACTGGTAGAGAAAGACATCACCAGCGATCCAGGCATCTACCCGCCAGCCGACGTGCAGGCCAAGCTGTATGCCATCGCCGATCTGCCGGCGGCAACCCAGCGTGAAATGACGCGCAGCTGGACCAAGATCAAATCCGGCAAATAAGCCGGTTTGAAGCCGCAACCGCTGGCCGTCGCCTTCACCCGGGCGGCCAGCGGTGCAATTAAATGACAGAAAGTTTTGCTGGAACGGTTTTTCGAGGGTAAGTTGCGCGCCGGTTTTGTTGCCGGGCAACCGTGGCTGTCATGCAGCGCGGGGCAACTTGGGCCCAACTAAATTAGAGGACCTCCACTTGCCTATTTTTTCTTCTTTGCGCAATGCCCTGCTGGCCGCTGCCGGCCTGACGTTCGCTGTCGGTGCCCAAGCCGCCGGTACTGTGCATATTTATAACTGGTCGGATTACATCGGCGAGACCACCCTGGCCGATTTCCAGAAAGAAACCGGGATCAAGCCGGTCTACGACGTGTTCGATTCCAACGAAACCCTGGAAGGCAAACTGCTCGCCGGGCGCACCGGTTACGACGTGGTCGTGCCGTCGAACCACTTCCTCGGCAAGCAGATCAAGGCGGGCGCGTTCCAGAAGCTCGACAAGGCGCAGCTGACGAACTACGCCAATCTCGACCCGGTGCTGCTCAAGCGCCTGGAACAGAACGACCCGGGCAACCAGTACGCCGTGCCGTACCTGTGGGGCACCAACGGCATCGGCTACAACGTCGACAAAGTGAAAGCCGTGCTCGGCGTCGACAAGATCGATTCCTGGAGCGTGCTGTTCGAACCCGAGAACATCAAGAAGCTGCACAGCTGCGGCGTGGCGTTCCTCGATTCGGCCGATGAAATGATGCCGACCGTGCTCAACTACATGGGCCTGAACGCCAACAGCACCGATCCCAAGGATTACGAGAAAGCCACGGCCAAATTGCTGGCGGTGCGTCCTTACGTGACCTACTTCCACTCCTCGAAATACATCGGCGACCTGGCCAACGGCGACATTTGCGTGGCCATCGGTTTCTCCGGCGACATCTTCCAGGCCAAACACCGTGCCGAAGAAGCCAAGAAGGGCGTCAACATCGCCTACGCCATCCCGAAAGAGGGCGGCGCGCTCTGGTTCGACATGCTGGCGATTCCGAAGGATTCGGCCAACGTCAAAGAAGCCCACGCCTTCATCAACTATTTGCTGAAACCTGAGGTGATTGCCCAGGTCAGTGATTACGTCGGTTACGCCAACCCCAACCCGGGTTCGGACAAGCTGATGGAGCAGTCCATCCGCACCGACGAAGCGGTTTATCCACCGCAGGCCGTCCTCGACAAGACCTATGTGTCGATCGAGTTGCCACCGAATATTCAGCGTTTGATGACCCGCAGCTGGACCAAGGTCAAGTCGGGTAAATAACGCGCAAACCATCCTGGGTTCGTCTTGCGTGGGCGAACTGCACTCTTTTTTTTCTGGGAGTTTCGTAAATGGCAGTTGCCTCCGGCGCCTATAAGAAAGCCCTCGAGGGCGACCAGACACCGAAACAGGTGCTGGTTAAAATCGACCGGGTCACGAAGAAGTTCGACGAGACGGTTGCCGTGGACGATGTGTCCCTGGAAATCAAGAAGGGCGAGATCTTCGCCCTGCTCGGCGGTTCGGGATCGGGCAAATCCACTCTGCTGCGGATGCTGGCAGGGTTCGAACGGCCCACGGAGGGGCGCATTTTCCTCGACGGCGTCGACATCACCGACATGCCGCCGTACGAGCGACCGATCAACATGATGTTCCAGTCCTACGCTCTGTTCCCGCACATGACCGTGGCGCAGAACATCGCGTTCGGCCTCAAGCAGGACAAGATCCCGGCAGCCGAGATCGACGCCCGCGTGGCCGAGATGCTCAAGCTGGTGCAGATGAGCCAGTACGCCAAGCGCAAGCCGCACCAGTTGTCCGGCGGCCAGCGTCAGCGTGTGGCGCTGGCGCGCTCGCTGGCCAAGCGGCCGAAGCTGTTGCTGCTCGACGAGCCGATGGGCGCGCTGGACAAGAAACTGCGTTCGCAGATGCAGCTGGAACTGGTCGAGATCATCGAGCGCGTCGGCGTGACCTGCGTGATGGTGACCCACGACCAGGAAGAGGCCATGACCATGGCCGAGCGCATCGCGATCATGCACCTGGGCTGGATCGCCCAGATCGGCAGCCCGATCGACATCTACGAAACCCCGACCAGCCGTCTGGTCTGCGAATTCATCGGCAACGTGAACATCTTCGAAGGCGAAGTGATCGACGACGCCGAAGGTCACGCGACCATCACCTGCAAGGACCTCGACCGGCAGATCTATGTCGGCCACGGCATCAGCACCTCGGTGCAGGACAAGTCCGTGACCTACGCGATCCGTCCGGAGAAGCTGCTGGTCACCGCCGAAATGCCGACCTGCGAGTACAACTGGTCCAGCGGCAAGGTGCACGACATCGCCTACCTCGGCGGGCACTCGGTGTTCTACGTCGAATTGCCGAGCGGCAAGCTGGTGCAGTCGTTCGTGGCCAACGCCGAACGCCGTGGCGCACGTCCGACCTGGGGCGATCAGGTCTACGTGTACTGGGAAGATGACAGCGGCGTGGTACTTCGCTCATGAACATGCGCAAATTCAAACGCCGGCTCAATCGAATAATTCCCGGTGGCCGCCAACTGGTCATCGGGGTGCCGTTCATCTGGCTGTTCCTGTTCTTCATGCTGCCGTTCTTCATCGTTCTGAAGATCAGCTTCGCCGAAGCGGACGTGGCCATTCCGCCGTACACCGAGATCTACACCTACGCCGAGCAGAAGCTGCAATTGCTGCTGAACCTGGGCAACTACGCGATGCTCGGCGACGACGAACTGTATATCTCGGCGTACCTCGGTTCGCTGAAGATGGCGTTCTTCAGCACGCTGCTGTGTCTGCTGATCGGCTACCCGATGGCCTATGCCATCGCCAGCGCCCGCAAGGAAGTGCAGACGGTGCTGGTGCTGCTGATCATGATGCCGACCTGGACCGCGATCCTGATCCGCGTTTACGCGTGGATGGGCATCCTCAGCAACAACGGCCTGCTCAACGGTTTCCTGATGAGCATGGGCTTGATTGACGAGCCGCTGCAGATCCTCAACACCAACCTCGCGGTGTACATCGGCGTCGTCTATTCGTACCTGCCGTTCATGATCCTGCCGCTCTACGCCAACCTGGTTAAACACGACACCAGCCTGCTGGAAGCCGCGTCCGACCTGGGTTCGAGCACCTTCAACAGCTTCTGGAAAATCACTGTTCCGCTGTCCAAGAACGGCATCATCGCCGGCTGCATGCTGGTGTTCATCCCGGTGGTGGGCGAGTTCGTGATCCCGGAACTGCTCGGCGGTCCGGAAACCCTGATGATCGGTAAAGTGCTCTGGCAAGAGTTCTTCAACAACCGTGACTGGCCGGTGGCGTCCGCCCTGGCGGTGGTGATGCTGGCGATCCTGATCGTGCCGATCATCCTGTTCAACCGCAGTCAGGCCAAGGAAATGGAGGGTAAAGAATGAAGCGCTTCCGTTTCTCCAGCCTGATGCTGGTGCTCGGCCTGTTGTTCATCTACCTGCCGATGCTGATCCTGGTGATCTACTCGTTCAACGCCTCGAAACTGGTGACGGTGTGGGGCGGCTGGTCGATCAAGTGGTACGTCGGCCTGCTCGACAACACCCAGTTGATGGGCTCGGTGGTGCGCTCGCTGGAAATCGCCTGCTACACCGCCGTCGCGGCAGTGGCGCTGGGTACGCTGGCGGCCTTCGTGCTGACCCGCATCACCCGCTTCAAGGGCCGTACGCTGTTCGGTGGTCTGGTCACTGCGCCGCTGGTAATGCCTGAAGTGATCACCGGTCTGTCGCTGTTGCTGCTGTTCGTGGCCATGGCACAGATGATCGGCTGGCCCCAGGAGCGTGGCATCGTCACCATCTGGATCGCCCACACGACGTTCTGTGCGGCGTATGTGGCGGTGGTGGTGTCGGCGCGTCTGCGTGAGCTGGACCTGTCGATCGAAGAAGCGGCGATGGACCTGGGTGCGCGGCCGTGGAAGGTGTTCTTCCTGATCACCATCCCGATGATCGCACCGTCGCTGGCGGCGGGCGGCATGATGTCGTTCGCGCTGTCGCTGGACGACCTGGTGCTGGCGAGCTTCGTCTCCGGCCCGGGCTCGACGACCCTGCCGATGGAAGTGTTCTCGGCCGTGCGTCTGGGCGTGAAGCCCGAGATCAACGCTGTGGCCAGCCTGATTCTGCTGGCGGTGTCGCTGGTGACCTTCATGGTCTGGTTCTTCAGCCGCCGTGCCGAAGAGTCGCGGCGCAAGGCGATCCAGCAAGCCATCGAAGAAGGCGCTGCCGACTCGTGGAAACAACCGGACGTGCGCCGGGCGCAGACGCCGGAAGCGGCTTAAGTAAGTGGGGTTGATCACAACTCTGTGATCAACCCCAATCCAAACTGTGGGAGCGAGCTTGCTCGCGAAAGCGGTGTGTCATTCAACATCAATGTTGGCAGATACGCCCCCTTCGCGAGCAAGCTCGCTCCCACAGTTGGTTTTAGGCCGACCAAGGAGAGTTGCGGATCACCTCGACAAAGTTCATCGGCTTGAACCCCGGCATCTGATCTTTCAGCACATCGGTCTTCACATTGCCGAACGTGGTCTGAGGGCGATGACGCAAGCCGTCGGCAAACGCGCAGATGATGCACTCCTTGAAACCCTCGCCCCGTGGATGCGCATGCACCACCGCCTCGCGCTGCACCGTGGTGAACGCCGCGTAGTCCATGCCCAGTACATCCATCTCGACACCCGCCGTCACCAGCGCCACGGTCGGACGCAGATGCTTCGGTACGCCCGGCGTGGTGTGCAGGGCGATCGACAGCCAGACCTGTTCGATGTCGTCGTCGCTCAACCCGTAGGGCTTGAGAAACGCCGCTGCCGCGTTGGCGCCATCGACTTCGAAACGTTCGTCGTCGCTGCGGTGGCCGTCGACCAGACCCAGATCGTGGAACATCGCGCCGACGTACAGCAGCTCCGGATCGTAGGCCAGTTGCCGGCGTTCGCCGCTCAAGGCACCGAACAGAAACACCCGGCGCGAGTGGTGGTAAAGCAGGTCGGATTCGATGTCGCGGATGTACTCGGTGGTGGCCCGGGCCAGGGCGCTGTCGGGGATCTGGATACCGGCGATGGTCGTGGTCATGTTGAGCTTCCTCGTCGAAAACGCCATTGCGGCGCTGATGGAGAAAGTCTGTTCCCGGGGGCAAAACCGGACAATCGATCCATGGCTGCGATCCTTGCCATTCAACCTGCAAATCGTGCCAGCTCGCTTCTGCGGCGCGGATTGGCTAGGGTTGGCGCTGATCCGCCATTCCCGGGAGCCGACATCGCCATGAACAGAACCGTCGCCATCGTGGTGTTCCCCGGCGTGCAGGCGCTGGACGTCAGCGGGCCCATGGATGTGTTCGCCGAGGCCAACCGCTTCCTGGCGCCGGAGGATCATTACCAGCTTGAAGTGATCGGCGTCGAACGCGGGCCGATGGCGTGTTCCAACGGGCTGACCCTGAGTGCGCATCGGCATTTCAGCGACGTGCAGGAAGCCTGCGATTTGCTGCTGGTGGCGGGTGGGCCGCAGTTGCCGTTCCTGGATTTCGGCAGCACGTTCGATGCCTGGTTGCGCGAGGCTTGCGGGCGGGCCCGGCGGTTCGGTTCGATCTGCAACGGAGCGTTCATGCTCGCCCGTGCCGGGTTGCTGGAAGGGCGCACGGTCACCACCCACTGGAACGACGCCGAGGCGCTGGCGCAGTTGTGCCCGTCGAGTCGTGTTGAGGCCGATCGGTTGTACGTCGAGGATGGCCAGCTCTACACCTCGGCGGGGGTGACGGCGGGGATCGATCTGTCGCTGTACCTGCTGGCGCGTGACTACGGAGCCGAAGTGGCGCTGAGCGTGGCCAAGCGGCTGGTGGTGTTTACCCAGCGCTCGGGCGGGCAGTCGCAATTCAGCCCGTTCCTCACGCCTCACGCCGAACCGACGTCAGCGGTGGCGATGGTGCAGCTGTATGTACTGGCCAATCTCACCGGCGACCTGACCATCGCCGACCTGGCGAATGCCGCGAACATGAGTGCGCGGAATTTCTCCCGGGTGTTTGCTCGCGAAGCGAAAGTCACCCCGGCGGAGTTCGTCGAACGGGCGCGGGTGGATGCGGCGCGGGTGATGCTCGAAAGCACCACGGCGCCGCTGAAGACCGTGGCGTATCAATGCGGGTTTCGCGATGCGCAACATATGCGCAGTGTCTTCAACCGGCGGTTGGGGGTGACGCCGCAGCAGTTTCGGTTGAATTTTGCGGCGATGGTTTGAGATCTGTTTTGTTCTGACTGACCCCTTCGTCGGAACGCCGCCCGGAGCAAGCTCGCTCCCACAGGAAACCGCGATCCAATGTGGGAGCGAGCTTGCTCGCGAAGGGGCCGCTCCAGTCAGCAAAAATCTATTGAGCTGCCCGTGCCGGCAACAGCTTCAGGGTACTCCGCGTATTCGCCGTCACCTCTTCATCACTGAAATGCGCCTGCACATACAGCCCGTCCACATACGCCTCCGCCTGATCGTCATAGTGGCTGTCGAACGGCACGCCGCTCTGGCCGACCGGGTTGATGGTCAGGCTGTGGGCGGGGTCGGCGAAGTCCACAAGCCGCCGTGTCGACGGGCCGTAGGTCACCGGCCACGGCGCCGGGCCGATCTTCGCCGAGAGGTTGTTCGGTACTTCATGGGAGCCGGGTGCGGCGAACGGGCCGACGTTGAAAATCCGGTCCAGCGGTTTCTGCTGCCCCAGCGGATGACCGTGGGTCAGCGTGTGGGCCTTGCCCCATTGCCAGCCGGAGGCATCGTCGCCGAGGGTCTGTTTCAGGTGCGTGATGCTGGCCTGCCACGCGGTGCGCACGGTGTCGGCGCGGGTTTCCTTGCCCGGGGTGTTGCGGTTGTCCCACCAGGGTGAATCGGCATTCGCCGCCAGGCGTGGCAGCGCTGCATCGAGCACGCGGGTCGACAGCAGAGTCTCGAACATGTCGTTGCCCAGCTCATCGCGCATCGCCGCGTCGGCCAGGTCGTAGAGGAACTGGTTGAACACCGTGGCGCTGACCGAATCCAGCGGGTAGTCGCCTTGCCACTGCGCCAGTTGCTCGACCAGTGTCAGCTGCGCCGGGGCGGTCACCACTTCACGCAGTACCGGCAACAACGGCGCCAGCACGCGCGGGCCATAACCGGTGGTGGTGCCCAGTTGCAGCTTCTGGTTGGCTTCGTTGTCCCACTTCACGTTCTTGTCGGCGAGCTGGCGGTTGAGTTGCTGGCCACGGTCGGCGAGGTTGTAGTAACCGGGAATCTCCATGCCGGTCGGCGATACGGGCTGGAAGTTGGCCGAGACGATATAGCCCCGCGCCGGGTTCTCTTCCTGCGGGTTGGCGCTGAACGGGAAGTAGCCGTCCTTGTCCGCCTGATTGCTGCTGCCGTCGAGGATGAACTCGGGTTTGACCCCGGCCGGCCGCTTGGGCAGCAGCGCCGAAGCCCACCAGGCGATATCGCCCTTGGCGTTGGCGTAGACGATGTTCAGCCCCGGCGCCTGCACCTTGGCCGCTGCGGCACGGGCCTTGGCCAGGGTGTCGGCGCGGTTGAGCTGGTAGAAACCTTCGAGGATCGGGTTTGGCGTTTCGAGGAATGCCCACCACATGGCAATCGGGGTTTTTCCGGCGGCAGTGCCGAGGGCGTCGTTGACGATCGGCCCGTGGGGCGACTGACGCAGGGTGATGGTCACCGGTGCCTGGCCTTTCACGGCGATTTGCTGCTCGGTGCTGACCATGTCGGTCCACTGGCCGTGGTACCAGACCTGATTCGGGTTGTCCGGATTGACCTTCTCGGCGATCAGGTCCAGGTCATCGTTCTGGAACATGGTCAGGCTCCAGCCGAAATCCAGGTTGTGCCCCAGGAACGCAAACGGCACCAGCGCCTGATGATGGCCGTAAAGTTCAAAACCCGGTGCCGACAGCTGCGCTTCGTACCACACCGATGGCACCGAGAAGCGGATGTGCGGGTCGCCGGCCAGCAACGCCTTGCCGCCCTTGCTGCGACTGCCGGCAATCACCCAGGCGTTGCTGCCTTCGAACTGCGGCAGGCCGTTGTCGATCAGTGCCTGTTCGCTGAGGCGGGCGAGGGCGTTCAGGTCTTTCCAGTCTTCGGCAGCGAGAGCCGGTGCGGTGCCGGCACGGCCCTTGGCGAGCACGCCCTTGGGCTGCCAGTCGAGGTCGAAGACGCTCAGGTAGTCGGCGCCCAGTTGATCGCGCACGTAGGTCAGCAGCGGTTCGGTGCGAAACGCAGCGGCGAAGCTGTAGGCCATATAGCCGGCGACGCTGATGGTGTCTTCGGCAGTGAACGGCCGCTTGGGGATGCCCAGCACGTCGAACTCGACGGGGGCGGCGTGCGAGTCCTGATACTGGTTGATGCCGTCCAGATAGGCTTGCAGGGCCTTCCACGCCGGTGACTGCTTGTCGAGGCCGGCCACGTAACTGGCGGCGCGCTCGCGGATGCGCAGGCTGCGGAACAACTTGTCGGTGTCGAGCAGTTTCGGTCCCAGCACTTCGGCCAGTTCGCCCCGGGCCAGGCGGCGCATGGCTTCCATCTGGAACAACCGGTCCTGGGCATGCACGTAGCCGAGGGCGCGATAGAGGTCAGTTTCGTTTTCGGCACGGATGTGCGGCACACCGCGCTCGTCGTAACGCACGGTCACCGAGCCTTGCAGGTTGCGCAGTTCCACCTGGCCCTGACGCGTCGGTTGCTTGCTGTAGAGGTAGCCGCCAACCCCGATGGCGGGAATGACGATCAGCAACGCAAGTACGGTCAGGCCTCGTTTCATGAAAATTCTGCTCCCTGTCGTTCTATTTATATGAAGGCATTGATGGTGCTGATCTAGTTGAAGCTCGCAACCGGGATTTCATAACACAGTATTTCTCGAATAGGAAGTTTCCTTCAGGTTTTCGGGAAGTGCACTACAGGTTTGTTATTGCGGCGTTTAACGGGGCAGGCCTATAAAAGACCTCGAGAAAAAACAGAGGACCAAAACAAAGTTTGCGAATTCGATACATGGAATAACTGACATGGAGAAGTCGTATGAGTGATGTTGGAAATTATCTTGGGCCGCACAAACAAATCGCACCGGGGAAATATGAACTGGCACCGATACCCGTTCGGACATTTGCGCCGGTTCGATTGGGGCAGGGTGGCTATTTTTCGGGAAGTTGGGGGTTGAATGAAGGACCGCACAGAGGCACCGGGCAAGGCTCCGGCAAACTTGATCCGTTAACCCCGTTCATTTGGGATGACTTGATGCATGAGCAGCAGAATGCTCAGGCACATATTGATCTTGAGTACGCTGGAGTATTCAGCAATATCCTGATGGCCTCGAACAATGAAGTAGAACACGCCAGGCAAGTTGCCGGTGTTGGCCTGTCTCCGGTTCAGAAAGTAAAGGCCGATCAGGAAATAACCCTTCAGGTTGTTCACGCAAAGTTATTGGAATATCGCGCGCATGCCGAGACTGCTTACTCGTTGTATGGCCATAATCCATTCTTTCTGATGAAGGATCTGTCCTTCAGGAAAATCCGGGAAAGTCTGGCGTCGCCCGTTCCGGATGTCTCCGTTGCGTATGCCGCCATCGACAGGGCCTACCGCGCAGCAATGGAGCTGAGGCGGCTTTCTTGGGTGATGGCGATTATCGCCAATCAGCTTCCGGAGTTGGCGGCAAGAAGAATCCAGGTCGAAACTGCGACTCAAACCACTCGGGACGCCCAGCAAATTCTTTCTGCTGAAAGGCTCTCCGTGGTCAATCTGGAAACGAATATCCGCTTCCAGTTTCTGCCGGGTTTTCTCGTTGAAAGAATGGCCGCCATTGCGGGCACAACCGGCGGCAGTCTCTCTCAAACGCTCACGAACTATAAATTTGCAGCGGACAGTATCAGCGCCGCCGAGCAGGCCGCAGTCCGGCCCTATGCAATCGCCAACCCGGCCATCAACGCACCGTTGAGCAAGCCTGAGCTCGAAGCACTGAAGAACCTGGTGGACCTGCAGGCCACTACGGATCTGGGCAAGCGCTGGCAGGACTATCACGCGTCACTTCTGCACTCGGAAAGCGCCCGGCACATGGCTGCGGCTGCGGACGCTTTTGCCGGTCTGATCGCCCGGGCCCAAGAGGCGGAGCGTCTGCAGGAGCAGATACGCCTTGCCCGGGAGCAGGAAGCCCGGCAGTTGCAGGAGCAGGCGCGTTTAGCTGCGGAGGCTGAAGCCCGGCGTGTTGCCGAGGAGCAGGCGCGTATACGGGAAGAAGCGCGAATTGCCGCCGAGGCAGAAGCAAGACGCATAGCCGATGAGCAAGCGCGGGTAGCGGCAGAGGCTCTTCGTTCCGCCCATACCTTCCGCGCGCCGGGTGTCACTTCTGCGGTCGGGCCGCTGTTCATGACGTCGGCGGGAGTCCTGGCGGTTGCCGAGGCCGCTTCGGCCAGCCTGCAAGCGGCGGTTCGCAGCGCCATCGCGGCTTTGGGCAGTCTGGCGGCCAGCGTCGGGGCGGGCGCTGTCGTCGGTGTTTCAGCGTTGGTCTACTCGTCGAAGCTGGGCAACGGGGAGTTGCCGGACCGTTACGCGTTCAGTACGCCACTGTCGGACCTCGCGCCAGAATTTGCGCCAGATCTGTACGCCATCGCGGCGGCTGGCGGGACGGTTGATCTGCCTTACCGTGTCAGTTCAAAGACCGACACGAATGGGCAGTCAGAGGTTTTTGTCGTCAAGACTGATGGGCGGAGTATTCCGTCGGCCACCAGGGTGGTGGCGGCTGCTTACGACGCCGAACGCAACGTCTACACCGCGACCACCGCCGATGTTCCGCCACGCACCCTGACCTGGACCCCGATCGTCAATCCGGGCAACAGCTCGACGATCTCACCGGCCGAACCGACGGATTCACCTGCTTACACCGGAGCGACTGTAATCCCGGTCGAGGGCCGCCTCGATTCGTTCCCGGCGGTTACCGAAGCCGGATTCGATGACTATGTCCTGGTGTTCCCGCTGGACTCCGGGCTGCCGCCGAACTACATCATGTTTCGGGACCGGCGGGAGGATCCGGGCGTCGCGACAGGAGTAGGGCAGGTGGTGTCGGGGAACTGGCTTGCCAGTGCATCGCAGGGCGAAGGTGCGCCGGTGCCAGTACAGATCGCCGATCAGTTGCGAGGGCGGGAGTTCAGGAATTTTCGGGCGTTTCGGGAGGCGTTTTGGAAGGCTGTGGCCGGGGATCCGGAGTTGTCTCGTCAATTTAAAACAGTAAACACTCTTGAAATGGCAAATGGAAATGCGCCTTTTGCTCCAGAAATAGAACGGGCAGGAGGTGCCGGGAAATTCGAGCTACATCATAAAATTTATATTTCGAATAATGGCAGTGTCTATGGTTTGGAAAATATTACTGTGGTCACGCCTAGCCGACATAAAGAAATCCACAGAGGACAGCGGCCAAATGATTAACAAGACGATTTCAGACTTTACGGAGAGAGAGTTTTTGGAGTTTGTTTCCGCAATATTCGATCCAAGCTCACGCACGGAGGAGGAAGGTGTTGCAATGGTTTCGGAGTTTAGGCGTTTAACAGAGCATCCGAGTGGTTCAGATTTGATCTATTACCCACGGGAAGGTAGGGAAGATAGTCCGGAGGGAGTTGTACGGGAAGTTAAAGAGTGGCGGGCTTCGAACGGAAAGTCTGGATTTAAATCGGAGTAGATCGTTAGCAGTGCCCTTGTTGTCTGAGTGGCGGTAAGGGCACTTTTTTGTGGTGAGACATTAATTAGGTTGGTGATTGCCATGTCGGTGGGTAATAAGCGAATAGGCGATCTGTCGGAGTCTGAATTTTTGAGCTTTATTACAAGAGTTTATAATAATGACTACGATACTGAGGAGCAGCATATTGATGCTGTTTTAGAGTTCAAGGCTTTGAGCGAGCATCCATCCGGTTCAGATCTGATCTTTTATCCGGAGCCAGGAAAAAGTGGGCCAACAGCAGTGGTTGAAGGGGTGAAGGCATGGCGGGCCGCCAACGGCAAGCCTGGTTTTAAAGTGGTTTAGTTGTGGAGTGGCAAAATTCTCACTCCCCACTCAACCACGGGCAGTAGCAACCGACCGCGAGCGTGTGGGTGGCATTCACCGGACGATCATCACTCAACGCCTGCAGGATCGGTTCGATAAAACTGTTGCTGGAATTACAGGTCAGCCCCTCGCTGTAAGGGCCGAAGTAAGCCAGTTTGCCGCTGCGGTCCCAGATCGCCACGGCCGGGCTGGCGGGGATCTGTTCGGAGCCGGGCAGCACCGCGATGGTCTTGAGATTGCTGAGAGTGGCGGGCAACTGACCGTGGCTGCCGGTCTTCTGCACGGCGAAGAACTCCACACCCTTGGGGCCGAACTGTTCGACCATCTCGGTCAGGTGCTGTTGATTGCCGACGTTGCACGGGCAGGCCGGGTCCCAGAAATGCACCAGGCGGATATTGCCGGGGCCGGCGAGGTCGTCGGGCAGGCGCAGCGGATCGCCGGAAAACACCGCGGTGTGTTCGCTGAAGGCCCGCAGATAGCGGCCCTGAAACCAGTCGTACGCAGCCCACAGCACACCGGCACACACGATGGCGAGCAGGCTGGCAAACAGTGCGGTGCGGTAGGGCGGGCGCATGGAATTGGTTCCTTGAGAGCGCGCTAGCTTGCCATGCTTGCCGCGACAGATGAATATCGCAGGCCGATAAAGTCCGTTTACCGTTCTGGAATTGCCCATGTCTGTTGCTTTCGATCCCGATCATCTGCGCGCGAGCCTCAAGCCGTTGGCCGAGTGGCAGCCGTTGTCCGAGGAGGCGAAGGCGTATCAGCGGTTCTACCAGACCGACTTCCCGGAGCGCGATGTCTGGCGCGGCATGGGTCGCTTCGACGTCGATGGTTATGAACTGGTCAGCCATTGCTGGTGGCCGGCGGAAACGGCCAAGGCCACGCTGTTTCTGGTGCACGGTTTTTATGATCACACCGGCCTCTACCGGCATGTGATCGAGTGGGCGCTGGATCTGGGGTTCGCAGTGATTGCCTGTGACTTGCCCGGGCATGGTCTGTCGAGCGGGCCACGGGCGAGCATCCGCGATTTCTCCGAGTATCAGGATGCGCTGCAAGGTCTGTTTGCCGAGGCGCGCTCGATTGCGTTGCCGCAACCGTGGCACCTGTGCGGGCAAAGCACCGGCGGGGCGATCATTGTCGATCACGTGCTCAATCACGGTGAGAACAGCCCGGCCCAGGGCCAGTTGATTTTGCTGGCGCCGCTGGTGCGCCCACGGGCCTGGGGCTGGTCGCAGTTCAGTTATTACCTGTTGCGGCCCTTCGTCCGGGGCATCGCCCGGCGTTTCAGCGAGAACTCCAACGACCCGGATTTCCTGCCGTTCCTGCAGGCCGATCCGTTGCAGCCCAAGCGCCTGCCAACGGCTTGGGTCGGGGCGCTGTCACGCTGGATCAAACGGGTGGAATACGCGAAGAAAAGTCCGCGCCGGCCGCTGATCGTCCAGGGCCAGGCAGACATGACCGTGGACTGGCAGCACAACCTGCAAGTGATGAAATGGAAGTTCGACCGGCCGCAGATTCTGCTGCTGGCCGAGGCGCGGCATCACCTGGCCAATGAAACGGCAGAGATGCGCGAGGAGTATTTTGAGTTCTTGAACAAGCGGATCAAGGGCCGTAATCCCTAGATCACTGGCTGAGGTTCGAGGTGCTTTGCCCCACGGCCAGCCCGGCGCGGATTGCTGACAGCGCGGCCTGATAGTAGGCCTTGCCTTCGGTGGATTCGGCGAAGGTCGCGAACTCTTCCAGTTCTTCATCCGACAGGTCGCGATAAACGTACAGCAGCGTGTTGTTCAGGTCGGCGCCGATCTGATCCATCAGACGCTGACGTTGACCGTTCAACATTCCCTGGGCCTGACCACCGCCGAGCAGGCCGGGAATCATCGAACTCAGGCTGTCCGCCGCCACGCCGGCAATCGCCAGGCTGACTTCGGCACCGGCTTCGCGGGCGGGCAGGGCCTGGGCGAGGTGGCCGATGATCAAAAGGCGACTGTCGCTGGCCGGCATCTTCGGCAGGCCCTTGGCGTTTTTCGCCAATTGGTCGCGACGGGTCGCCAACAGTTCGGCGGCAGCGATCTTCTTGCCCAGCGGTGACTGAAAGAACGACAGGGCCGGTTTCGGATCGGCAAGGTTCTTGCGCAGTTGCGCTTCGGCGCGTTGATCCACGGCTTGAGGAGCAAAACGCTGATTGCTGTTGTTCACCAGCGCCTGAAACACCGCCGGCGGCAGGCTGCTCTGGTAACGCTGTTGCGCGGCGCTCAGGGCGTCATTGAAATGCGCACGTTGGTCCGGCCAGCCGGCGACCTTGTACAACTGGTCGTGGCCGTCTGCCCAGGCGGGCAAAACGCAGAACATCAACAGTGAAAAAAGCAAACGGCGCATAGGGACTCCTGTCGGCAGCGGACTATTCTCCGTGCGGTGCCAGTACTTGTCGAGAATTCGTATCAAGCCGCCGCGTGGCTCTGTCGGAATTCTTGCCGCAGGCATACTATGCGCGCCATGCAAATATCCTCTGAACACCCGCTGCTGTTACGTATCGTCGACGACCTGGCCGAGCGTGGCTGGTCGCAGCAGAACATATTCCTGCCTGCGGATCTGACCCGCGCGCTGGCCGCCGAGTGCCGTAAACGTGAGGCCGAAGGTGAACTGGCACCGGCGGGCGTCGGCCGCGGGCCGTTTTCGGAGGTCCGCGAGGGCATTCGCGGCGACCATATCCAATGGATCGATCCTGGTCAGGCCGAGGCCAGCGACCGTTATCTGAACCTGATGGACAGCCTGCGCGAGGCCCTCAATCGTGGGTTGTTCTTGGGTCTGGAAGATTTCGAATGCCATTTCGCCCTGTACCCGCCGGGTGCGTTCTACCGCAAGCATGTCGACCGTTTTCGCGACGATGACCGGCGCATGGTCTCGGCGGTGATCTACCTCAACGACGGCTGGCTGCCGGAGGATGGCGGACAGTTGCGCATGTATCTGGAAGGTGATCGGGTCCATGACGTGCAACCCACCGGCGGTTGTCTGGTGGTGTTCCTCTCCGGTGAAGTGCCCCACGAAGTGTTGCCGGCGCAGCGCGAGCGCCTGTCATTGACCGGCTGGTTCCGCCGTCGCGGCAACGAGCCGTTCTGAGATGCAGAAAATCCTTGTGAGCCGCTGCCTGCTGGGTCACCGCGTGCGTTACGACGGTGGCGCCAGCGGGCCGTTCGATCTGCTGGAACAGTGGATTGCCGACGGGCGCGTCGTGCCGTTGTGCCCGGAAGTCGCCGGTGGTTTGCCGACGCCTCGGGCGGCGGCGGAGATTCCGGGTGGGCAGGGCGGTGAAGTGCTCGATGGCCTTGCGGCGGTGATCACCACCGAAGGCGAGGACGTCAGTGCGCAGTTTCTCGATGGTGCCCGCCAGGCGCTGGAGCTGGTGCAGAAACACGGAATTCGGGTGGCGGTGCTCAAGGCCAACAGCCCTTCGTGCGGGAATCTGCTGACCTATGACGGGACGTTCAGTGGGGTGAAGGTGAGTGGCGAGGGGGTTACTGCTGCGTTGTTGAAGCGCCATGGGGTGCAGGTCTTCAGCGAACTCGAACTGCCGCAGGCTGCACAAGCGCTGACACTTCTCGACTAATCACATATCAACAACACTGTGGGAGCGAGCTTGCTCGCGATTGCGTATTGTCAGTACCGATATTTGTGGCTGACAGGCCGCTTTCGCGAGCAAGCTCGCTCCCACATGGTAATTGTGTTCACTTCAGGTCTTCAGTGGCCTGCACGCTCAACCACTTCTGCGACAACGCCTCCAGCCGCCCATCCGCCCTGATCCGCTGCAACGCATTATCTAAACTCGCGTGAAACGCCGGATTGCCCTTCTGAAACGGAATCGCCAGATCCACCGGCGGCCCGACCTTCGGTTTCTCTTCCGTCAGCGCCTGGACCAGCACCAGCGGGCGGGGCTGTTCATCCTTTTTCGCCAGCAGCTGCGCATTGACCTGCGTGTAAGGTTGGCTCACGTCGAAACGATCCTTGAGTTCCGGGGTCAGTGCTATGTGGTTGAGCGCGACGTCGTACTTGCCGCTTTCGACGCCCTGGAGCAGATCGGCTTCGTCGGTGACGATGAAGTCGGCGCGTACATCCAGCTCGTTGGCCAGCTGTTGCCCAAGCTCGACCTCGAACCCCGTGAGTGTGTCGCCGTCCTTGAAATTGAAGGGCGGTGTATTAGCCTCAATGGCAATGCGCATCTCGCCACGGTCGTAGACGTCATCAATCAGTTCGGCGTGAGCCAGCGGGCTCAGAAGGGGTAGCAGGCAGATCAGGCCAGGCAGAAAACGCATGGTCACTCCTTTGAAATCATTGTCGCGGCCTGTTGGTCAGGCTCGCTTTGCTATGGTTGTCGAGTGCCTTCGACAACGAATGGTCATGAAGTTGTCATGACCGCGCGGATTTTACGGAAAAACTGGAGAAGAGAATGAAAACATTCATGTCACGTGCTGCTTTGGCTGGTTTGCTGATGGGCGTTTCGGTGCTGGCCAGTGCGGCCACGCCGGCGCCGAAGGGAGCCGAAGTGTTCATCGTTTCTCCCGAAGACGGAGCAAAGGTTTCGCAAACCTTCACCGTCAAGTTCGGCACCAAGGATGTCGCGCTGGCACCGGCCGGTGATGCCACACCGAATACCGGTCACCACCATCTGCTGATCGACGCCAAGGAGATTGTTCCGGCCGGCGCAGTGGTGCCGACCGACGCCAACCACATGCACTTCGGCAAGGCCCAGACGTTCGCAGAAATCAAACTGGCGCCAGGCAAGCACACCTTGCAGCTGGAGCTGGGCGACAAGAACCACATGGCTTTCGATCCGCCCGTGGTCTCGAAGAAAATCACCATCACCGTGGAATGATTTTTCCACCGGCATGAAAAAGGGAGCCCCGAAGGGCTCCCTTTTTTGTGGCTCAGCGCCGGATCAGAACAACACGCGGCTACGGATGGTGCCGTTGACGTGTTGCAGCTTCTCTTGCGCCAGCTCCGAGTACTCGGCGTCGACGTCGATTACCACGTAGCCGACCTTCTCGTTGGTCTGCAGGAACTGACCGGAGATGTTGATGCCGTTTTCGGCGAAGACCTTGTTGATCTCGCTCATCACACCCGGGATGTTCTCGTGGATGTGCAGCAGACGGTGCTTGCCAGGGTGAGCCGGCAGGGCCACTTCCGGGAAGTTCACCGACGATACCGAAGTACCGTTGTCGCTGTACTTGACCAGTTTTTCTGCCACTTCCAGACCGATGTTGGCTTGCGCTTCAGCGGTGGAACCGCCGATGTGCGGGGTCAGGATCACGTTGTCCAGGCCACGCAGCGGGCTTTCGAACTCTTCGTCGTTGGAGCGCGGTTCGACCGGGAACACGTCGATGGCGGCGCCGATCAGGTGCTTGTCCTTGATCGCAGCGGCCAGGTGATCCAGTTCGACCACGGTGCCGCGTGCAGCGTTGATCAGGATGCCGCCCTTCTTGATGGCGCGGATTTCCTTCTCACCGATCATCCACTGGGTCGCAGCGGTTTCCGGAACGTGCAGGGTGACGATGTCGGACATGCCCAGCAGCTCGTGCAGGTTGCCGACCTGGGTCGCGTTGCCCAGCGGCAGCTTGGTCACGGTGTCGTAGAAGAATACCTGCATGCCCAGACCTTCAGCCAGGACCGACAGCTGAGTACCGATCGAGCCGTAGCCGACGATGCCCAGTTTCTTGCCACGGATCTCGAAGGAGTTGGCTGCGGACTTGATCCAGCCGCCACGGTGGCAGGAAGCGTTTTTCTCAGGGATGCCGCGCAGCAGCAGGATCGCTTCGGCCAGCACCAGCTCGGCCACGGAGCGGGTGTTGGAGTACGGTGCGTTGAACACGGCGATGCCGCGCTCGCGGGCCGCTTCCAGGTCGACCTGGTTGGTGCCGATGCAGAAACAGCCGACTGCGACCAGCTTCTTCGCGTGATCGAAGATCTCTTCGGTCAGTTGGGTGCGCGAACGAATGCCGATGAAGTGAGCGTCAGCGATCTTTTCCTTGAGCTGGTCTTCCGGCAGGGAGCCAGTCAGGTATTCGATGCTGGTGTAGCCCGCCGCCTTGAGGACGTCGACAGCCGATTGGTGGACGCCTTCGAGAAGAAGGAACTTGATCTTGCTCTTATCGAGAGAAGTCTTGCTCATCTGCGTAAACCTGTATCCCGGAGAAAAATGGCAGGGAGGGGAGCAGCCTGGAGCTGACCCGCACGGCAAGAATGCCGTCGCCGCAGAACAGGCCTTGGGCACTGGCCTGCGGGGTCGGTATGCTAGCATAGCCGCCCCGCTAATCACTCATTCCTGCGACGTGAAGCGTTCTCAGGATGACCATGAATTGTTCGAGAGTTCTGTCGATGACCAATCCTGCCCTGATTGATGAACTGAAGACCCTGGTCGAGCCTGGCAAGGTCCTGACCGATGCCGACTCCCTGAACGCGTATGGCAAGGATTGGACCAAGCACTTCGCCCCGGCGCCGAGCGCCATCGTGTTTCCCAAGACCATCGAGCAAGTGCAGGCCATCGTCCGCTGGGCCAACGAACATAAGGTGGCGCTGGTGCCATCGGGCGGGCGCACCGGTCTTTCCGCCGCTGCCGTGGCCGCCAATGGCGAAGTGGTGGTGTCGTTCGACTACATGAACCAGATTCTCGACATCAACCTCACCGACCGCACCGCCGTGTGCCAGCCGGGCGTGGTCACCGAGCAACTGCAGAACGCGGCCGAAGAACATCACCTGTACTACCCGGTGGACTTCGCTTCCGCTGGTTCCAGCCAGATTGGCGGCAATATCGGCACCAATGCCGGCGGGATCAAGGTCATTCGCTACGGCATGACCCGCAACTGGGTGGCGGGCATGAAAGTGGTCACCGGTAAGGGCGATGTGCTGGAACTCAACAAGGACCTGATCAAAAACGCCACCGGTTACGACCTGCGGCAGCTGTTCATCGGCGCCGAAGGCACCCTCGGCTTTGTGGTCGAAGCCACCATGCGCCTGGATCGCGCGCCGAAAAACCTGACCGCGATGGTCCTCGGCACCGCCGATTTCGACTCGATCATGCCGGTACTCCACGCCTTCCAGGGCAAGCTCGACCTGACCGCGTTCGAATTCTTTTCCGACAAGGCATTGGCCAAGGTCATGGGCCGTGGCGATGTCCCGGCACCGTTCGAAACCGATTGCCCGTTCTACGCACTGCTGGAGTTCGAGGCGACCACCGAAGAAGTGGCCAACAGCGCCCTGGAAACCTTCGAACATTGCGTGGAGCAGGGTTGGGTGCTGGACGGCGTGATGAGCCAGAGCGAAACCCAGTTGCAGAACCTGTGGAAGTTGCGCGAGTACATCTCCGAAACCATCTCCCACTGGACGCCGTACAAGAACGACATCTCGGTCACTGTCTCGAAAGTCCCGGCGTTCCTGCGGGAAATCGACGCGATCGTCGGCAAACACTACCCGGATTTCGAAATCGTTTGGTTCGGCCACATCGGCGACGGCAACCTGCACCTGAACATCCTCAAGCCGGACAACCTGAGCAAGGACGAGTTTTTCGCCAAGTGCGCCACCGTCAACAAGTGGGTGTTCGAAACCGTCGAGAAGTACAACGGTTCGATTTCCGCCGAACACGGTGTGGGCATGACCAAGCGCGACTACTTGACCTACAGCCGCTCGCCGGTGGAAATCGAATACATGAAAGCGGTCAAGGCGGTGTTCGACCCGAACGGCATCATGAACCCGGGCAAGATCTTCGCGGTTTGATTGGCAATCCCTGATGAATCAATGAAGGCAGGAGTCGGTAATGAGCTATCAGCACCAGTATGTCGACGGTACGCGGATTCATTTTCCGCTGGGGAAAGTGGTGTGCATCGGCCGTAACTACGCCGAGCACGCCAAGGAGCTGGACAACCCGGTCCCTACCGAGCCGCTGCTGTTCATCAAGCCGGGCAGTTGCGTGGTGCCGCTGGAAGGCGGTTTCAGCATTCCGACCGAGCGCGGCTCCGTGCATTACGAAGCGGAAATCGCCGTGTTGATCGGCAAGCCTTTGTCGACCAAGCCAAGCCGTGAAGAAGTGCTGGACGCGATCTCCGGTTTTGCTCCGGCACTGGACCTGACCCTGCGCGACAAGCAGGCCGAACTCAAGTCCAAGGGCCTGCCGTGGGAAATCGCCAAGTCGTTCGACGGCGCGGCGGTGATCGCACCGTTCGTGGCCGGCAGCACCTTTGCCGACCTGACCGACATCGGCATCCGCCTGACCATCAATGGCGAAGTGCGCCAGGACGGCAACAGCAGCGCGATGCTCAACCCGATCGTGCCGATGATCCAGCACATGGCCGGCTGCTTCTCGCTGCAGGCCGGTGACGTGATCCTGACCGGTACGCCGGTGGGTGTGGGGCCACTGAACGTTGGCGATGACATCGTGCTGGAACTGCCGGGCGCCAGTCGCTTCACCAGCAGCGTGCGCTGATCCGGGCATCGCGTTCCCGAGCGGGAGGTCGCCGGTTCGAGTTGAGTACTCAAGCCGGCAACCTCCCGTTTTTGTTTTGTGATCGAGCCTGCAAAGACGCAGGGCAATCCCGCCATTTGCCGTTTTTTTCACATCTTGTCCGGATAATTCCGGTCATCCTGGCGTCTGAGCCGGCCTCTTTGTGCTATTACCCATAGCCTGAATTTTCGGAACGCGTCCTCTGATGTCATCTCAAACTCAGCTCAACCCTGCCCGTCGTTCACGTTTCGCCCTGCGCTGGTATTACTGGCTGTTGCTGGTGGTCGCTGCCGCTTACGGTCTGGCGCATGCCATGCATTGGGATGACCGCGGCCTGCTTTGGGTGCGCGAGCGCTTTGAAAGCCCGACCGAGCGCAAGGAAAGTGTCTGGTTGCCGGACTATCGGGTGGTGATCGACGGCAAATTGCTGCCGGGCATGGAGAAGGACGAGGCCTCGGACCTGTCCTACGACCCGCAGACCAAGACCCTGTTTTCGGTGATGGGCAAGAACCCGTTCCTGGTCGAGCTGACCTTGCAGGGCGACGTGCTGCGCAAGATGCCGCTGGTGGGCTGGATCAATCCGGAAGGCGTGACGGTCATGGGCAATGGCTTGCTGGCCATCGTCGACGAGCGTGAGCACATGCTGTCGATCGTCAAGGTCGATGCCGGTACCCGCGAGCTGAAGCGCGACGATTTCCCGAAATACGACCTCGGTCCGTCGAAAAACCAGAACAAGGCCTTCGAAGCCATCACCTGGGACGCCCGCAATCAACGACTGTTGCTGGGCGAAGAGCGGCCACCGGCGCTGTTTACCTGGAAAAGCGACGGCACCCAGATCCTCACCGGCGACAAGCAGAAGCTGCCGAACGACGATCTGGACATCCGCAACCTCTCGGCGCTGGCCATTGATCCGCGTACCGGCCATACCCTGGTGCTGTCCGCCGACTCGCACCTGCTGCTGGAGCTGGACGAGAAGGGCGAGCAAGTCAGCTTCATGACCCTGCTCGGCGGTTTCAACGGTCTGAAGAACACCATTCCCCGCGCCGAAGGCGTGACCATGGACGAGCAGGGCACGCTGTATATGGTCAGCGAACCGAACCTGTTCTACCGCTTCGAAAAGCAGAAATAACCAGCCCGCCGCCGCAAGGTTGTCCTTCCGGGCAAGTGGCCTTTAAGCTTCGATTCAGACAGGCGTGATATTTCATCCGCCTGTTTTGATCCCGAGCCCAACCCGCATGCGTCGATTTGCCCGTCCCAAGCCACTTCTGATCATCCTTTCGGTGATTGCCCTGATCGCACTGATTGCGATCGGCCAATACCTGCGTCTGTTCGAGCGCGCCTGGTTCAACCTGCAAAGTCACTGGCAGCCCCACAGCATTGAAGCCATCAATCTGGATCAGTACCGCGTGGACATCGAGGCCCGGACTATTGAGGGGTTGAACGACGATGTCTCCGCGCTGACCTTCGATCCGTTGCGCAAGAGCCTGTTCACCGTCACCAACAAGAATGCCGAGCTGATCGAGCTGTCGCTGGAGGGCCGGATCCTGCGCCGTGTCGCACTGATCGGCTTCGGCGATGCGGAGGCGGTGGAGTTCATCAGCGCCGATACCTACGTCATCAGCGACGAGCGTCAGCAGCGTCTGATCAAGATCCATCTGGAGCACGACACCACGTTCCTCGATGCGGCGGACGCCGAGCAGATGACGCTCGGCGTGCACATGAGCGGTAATAAAGGGTTTGAAGGCCTGGCTTACGACTCGGTGGGCAAGCGTCTGTTCGTGGCCAAGGAGCGCGACCCGATGCTGATTTACGAAGTGCACGGCTTTCCGCACTTCAACCCGGAAAAGTCCTACGCAGTGCATGTGATCAACAACCCCAAGCGCGATGCCGGGATGTTCGTGCGTGACCTGTCGAGCCTGCAATACGACGAGCGCAGCGGCCATCTGTTGGCGCTGTCGGACGAGTCGCGGCTGATTCTGGAACTGGATGTGGACGGACGCCCGTTGAGCACGATGTCGTTGAGCGGTGGCCGGCAAGGACTGAAGAAAACCGTGCCGCAGGCGGAAGGTATCGCGATGGATGACGACGGGACGTTGTATCTGGTGAGTGAACCTAATCTGTTCTACGTCTTCAAGAAGACTGCGCAGAACTGACTGACGCCCCAAAAAACCAAATGTGGGAGCGGGCTTGCTCGCGAAAGCGGTGGATCAGTCAATGCAGATGTCGACTGCCCCACCGCTTTCGCGAGCAAGCCCGCTCCCACAGGGGGAAGCATTCGCCTACAAGAATGTGGGCAGACTGGGTTACTCAGCCTTCAGGGGTTTCACTCCTTCGCTGGTCCCCAGCAACAGCAGATCCGCCGGACGCGCCGCGAACAGGCCGTTGGTGACCACGCCGACGATCGCATTGATCTGCGCTTCCAGCTCCACCGGGTTGGTGATCTGCAGGTTGTGCACGTCGAGGATGATGTTGCCGTTGTCGGTCAGCACGCCTTCACGGTAGACCGGATCGCCGCCCAGTTTCACCAGTTGGCGGGCGACGTGGCTGCGAGCCATCGGAATGACTTCCACCGGCAGCGGGAACGCGCCGAGTACCGGCACCAGTTTGCTGCCGTCGGCGATGCAGATGAAGGTCTTGGCCACGGCCGCTACGATCTTCTCGCGGGTCAGGGCTGCGCCGCCGCCCTTGATCAGGTTCAGGTGCTCGTCGCTTTCGTCGGCGCCGTCGATGTAGAACTCCAGGTCGCTGACGGTGTTCAGCTCGTACACCGGAATCCCGTGGCCCTTGAGGCGCGCGGCGGTGGCTTCGGAGCTGGCGACCGCGCCATCGAACGCACCCTTGTGCTGGGCGAGGGCGTCGATGAAGCAGTTGGCGGTGGAGCCGGTGCCGACGCCGATGATGCTCTTGTCGTCGAGTTTCGGAAGGATGAAGTCGACGGCGGCCTGGGCCACGGCCTGTTTGAGTTGATCCTGGGTCATGCGGGCTCCGGAAGCGGGCAAGGTAAGAACGGAAAGGCCGGCATTATAGCCGCAAGCCGGGGTAAAACCTCTGCAATCGTGTGGTCGTCCGGCCGAAAGCCGGGTTAGACTCGTTGGCCCTGCCCAACCCGCTCAGTGATGCTTTCCGATGCTCGAACAGTACGTCAAGAAGATCCTCACCTCGCGCGTTTATGACGTTGCCGTAGAAACCCCGCTGCAGAACGCCCGCCAGCTCTCCGAGCGGCTGGGCAACGACATCTGGCTCAAGCGCGAAGACTTGCAGCCGGTGTTCTCGTTCAAGATTCGCGGCGCCTACAACAAGCTGACCCAGTTGAGCGACGAAGAACGCGCCCGTGGCGTGGTCACTGCGTCGGCGGGCAACCATGCGCAGGGGCTGGCCCTGGCGGCGAAAGTACTGGGCGTGAAGGCGACCATCGTGATGCCCAAGACCACCCCGGAGATCAAGGTCGAAGGCGTGCGTTCCCGTGGCGGCAAAGTGGTGCTGCACGGGGATTCGTTCCCGGAAGCCCTGGCCTACTCGCTGAAACTGGTCGATGAAAAAGGCTACGTCTACATCCACCCGTACGACGATCCGCACACCATTGCCGGGCAGGGCACCGTGGCGATGGAAATCCTGCGCCAGCACCCGCAGCCACTGGACGCGATCTTCGTGCCGGTGGGCGGCGGCGGTCTGATCGCCGGCATTGCGGCCTACGTGAAATACCTGCGGCCGGACATCAAGGTCATCGGCGTCGAGCCCGACGACTCCAACTGCCTGCAGGCAGCGATGGCTGCGGGCGAACGCGTGGTGCTGCCGACCGTGGGCATCTTCGCCGACGGCGTGGCGGTGGCGCAGATCGGCCAGCACACGTTCGATATCTGCAAGGATTACGTCGATGAAGTGATCACCGTCAGCACCGATGAAATCTGCGCGGCGATCAAGGACATCTACGACGATACCCGTTCGATCACCGAACCGGCCGGCGCCCTGGGTGTGGCCGGGATCAAGAAGTACGTCGAACAGCGCGGCGTCAGCGGCCAGACTTTCGTCGCCATCGATTCCGGCGCCAACGTCAATTTCGACCGCCTGCGCCACGTCGCCGAGCGCGCCGAGCTGGGCGAGGGCCGTGAAGCGATCATCGCCGTGACCATCCCGGAGCAGGCCGGCAGCTTCAAGGCGTTCTGCGAAGCCATCGGCAAGCGCCAGATCACCGAATTCAACTATCGCTACAACACCGGCAGCGAAGCGCACATCTTCGTCGGCGTGCAGACCCACCCGGAAAACGATCCGCGCAGCGCACTGCTGGCGAGCCTGACCGAGCAGGGTTTCCCGGTACTCGACCTCACCGACAACGAACTGGCCAAGTTGCACATCCGCCACATGGTCGGCGGGCGCGCGGCGCAGGTGGTCGATGAAGTGGTGCTGCGCTTCGAGTTCCCGGAGCGTCCGGGCGCGCTGTTCAACTTCCTCAACAAGCTCGGCGGGCGCTGGAACATCTCGATGTTCCACTATCGCAACCACGGCGCGGCGGACGGTCGTGTGGTCGCCGGCCTGCAGGTGCCTCACGACGAGCGACATCTGGTTCCCGCTGCGCTGGCGGAAATCGGCTACCCGTACTGGGACGAAAGCGACAACCCGGCCTATCAGCTGTTTCTTGGCTGAGCGGCTACGCTGATGGGCAGGCCTTAAGGAAATTCGACAATGGAAACGTTAACTGCCCTGAAAACGGCGCACATGGTCGCCACCGTGGTTCTGCTGGCGAGTGCGCTGGGGCTGGGCGTCTGGGTTTTACTGGCCCGACGCAAGGGTGATGCGACGGCGGGCAGCCGCACGTTGCAGCGACCACGGGTGTTTGTCTGGCTGCTGATGGGCCTGGCGCTGCTGAGCATGCCGTTCACCGGCTGGTGGATGGTGCATCTGGTGGGTTGGCCGCTGGGGCAGACGTGGATTCTGGCCTCCAGCGTGCTGTACACCGTGGCGGCGCTGGCGTGGTTCTGGCTGCTGGTGCGCTTGAACCGCTTGCGCAAGGCGCCGGGCGGCGTCGGCCGGTTCAGCTTTGCCCTGGCGCTGTTCAGTTTCGTCTGCTTTGTCGCGATTGCCGGATTGATGGGCGCCAAGCCGGTTTAAGGCCCGACGCCCGGTCTCGACATCAATCGCGCAGCGAGATGACCGACCAGCCACGCTTCTCGGCTTCGGCCCGCAGATTCGGGTCCGGATCAACAGCGACCGGATTCACAACCTGCTCCAGCAGCGGCAAGTCGTTCATCGAGTCGCTGTAGAAATAGCTGTCTTCCAGCGAATGCCCGGTCTCTTCCAGCCAGCGGTTCAGGCGCGTCACCTTGCCTTCGCGGAAGCACGGCACGTCGGTGCTGCGGCCGGTGTAGCGGCCGTCCTGCATCTCGCACTCGGTGGCGATCAGGGTTTCAACGCCCAGTCGCACGGCAATCGGTGCGGTGACGAAACGGTTGGTGGCAGTGATGATCACCAGTTTGTCGCCGGCGTCGCGGTGCTTTTTCAACAGCTCGACCGCTTTTGGAAGCATCAGTGGCTCGATGCAGTCGCGCATGAAGTCGCTGTGCCATTGCTCGAGCACGGCCATGTCGGTGCGGCCGAGGATTTCCAGGCAGAAGTTCAGGTACGCGGCGTTATCCAGTTTGCCCGCCAGGTAATCCTGGTAGAACTCGTCGTTGCGCGCCTTGTAGGCGATCGGGTCGAGGAAGCCGCGTTCACACAGATAGTCGCCCCAGGCGTGATCGCTGTCGCCGCCCAGAAGGGTGTTGTCCAAATCGAATAAAGCCAGGCGCATTGCAGTTACCCGCTGAAAAGTCAGTAAAAAGGCCACAAGAATACGGTCTTTTCACAAGAGTGCACATAAGCTCGGAACCTTCGTTGCCGCCTTCACAAGCTTTGTGGAACAATGCGGCGACATGCGTTTGCGAGGTTGTTGCCGTGATCGACCCCGATGGTTTCCGTCCTAATGTCGGGATCATTCTGACGAATGACGCCGGACAGGTGCTATGGGCTCGCCGTATCAATCAAGATGCCTGGCAGTTTCCACAGGGAGGAATCAATCCCGAGGAAACGCCGGAAGACGCCTTGTACCGCGAGTTGAACGAAGAAGTGGGCCTGGAACGCGAAGATGTTGAAATTCTCGCCTGTACCCGGGGCTGGTTGCGCTATCGTTTGCCGCAACGTCTGGTGCGAACCCACAGCCAACCGCTGTGCATCGGCCAGAAACAGAAGTGGTTTCTCCTGCGCCTGATCTCCAACGAGCAGCGGGTGCGGATGGATTTGACCGGTAAACCGGAGTTCGATGGCTGGCGCTGGGTCAGCTATTGGTATCCGCTGGGCCAGGTGGTGACATTCAAGCGCGAGGTGTATCGCCGCGCTCTCAAAGAGCTTGCCCCGCGCCTTTTAGCGCGCGACTGACGACGGAGTTCGACCCCGAGCCATGCTCAATACGCTGCGCAAGATCGTCCAGGAAGTTAACTCCGCCAAGGATCTCAAGGCGGCGTTGGGGATTATTGTGTTGCGCGTCAAAGAGGCCATGGGCAGCCAGGTCTGCTCGGTCTATCTGCTTGATCCCGAGACCAACCGCTTCGTCCTGATGGCCACCGAGGGCTTGAACAAGCGCTCGATCGGCAAGGTCAGCATGGCACCCAACGAAGGTCTGGTCGGTCTGGTCGGCACGCGTGAAGAACCCCTGAACCTCGAAAACGCCGCGGATCACCCGCGCTACCGCTACTTCGCCGAAACCGGCGAGGAGCGCTACGCCTCGTTCCTCGGGGCGCCGATCATTCACCACCGCCGCGTCGTCGGCGTGTTGGTCATCCAGCAGAAAGAACGCCGCCAGTTCGATGAAGGTGAAGAAGCCTTCCTCGTGACCATGAGCGCGCAGCTCGCCGGTGTAATCGCCCACGCCGAGGCCACCGGTTCGATCCGTGGCCTGGGCCGTCAGGGCAAGGGCATCCAGGAAGCCAAGTTCGTCGGTGTGCCGGGTTCGCCGGGCGCGGCGGTCGGTACGGCGGTGGTCATGCTGCCGCCGGCGGACCTCGATGTCGTGCCGGACAAGTCTGTCGACGACATCGATGCCGAAATAAAACTGTTCAAGAAGGCGCTTGAAGGCGTGCGCGCCGACATGCGCAACCTGTCGACCAAACTGGCCACCCAGTTGCGTCCCGAAGAGCGCGCGTTGTTCGACGTGTACCAGATGATGCTCGATGACGCGTCCCTCGGTAACGAAGTCAAAACCGTGATCAAGACCGGTCAGTGGGCCCAGGGCGCGCTGCGTCAGGTGGTGACCGACCACGTCAACCGTTTCGAGTTGATGGACGATGAATACTTGCGTGAGCGGGCGTCGGATGTGCGCGACCTCGGTCGCCGTCTGCTGGCCTACCTGCAGGAAGACCGTACGACCAACATGGTTTTCCCCGACAACACCATCCTGGTCAGTGAAGAGCTGACCGCCACCCAGCTCGGTGAAGTGCCGGAAGGCAAGCTGGTGGGGTTGGTCTCGGTACTGGGTTCGGGTAACTCCCACGTCGCGATCCTGGCCCGGGCCATGGGTATTCCGACGGTGATGGGTGTCGTCGACTTGCCGTACGCCAAGGTCGATGGCATCCCGATGATCGTCGACGGGATCAAGGGCGAAATCTACACCAACCCGAGCGAAGTGCTGATCAAGCAATTCGCCGACGTGGTGGAAGAAGAGAAGCAACTGGCCCTGGGCCTCGATACCCTGCGCGATTTGCCGTGCGTGACCCTCGACGGTCACCGCATGCCGCTGTGGGTCAACACCGGCCTGCTGGCGGACGTGGCGCGGGCGCAGAAGCGTGGGGCCGAAGGTGTCGGCCTGTATCGCACCGAAGTGCCGTTCATGATCAACCAGCGCTTCCCGAGCGAGAAGGAACAGCTGGCGATCTATCGCGAGCAACTCGCCGCGTTCCACCCGCAACCGGTGACCATGCGTACGCTGGACATCGGCGGTGACAAGGCGCTGTCGTACTTCCCGATCAAGGAAGACAACCCGTTCCTTGGCTGGCGCGGGATCCGCGTCACCCTCGACCACCCGGAAATCTTCCTGGTGCAGACCCGTGCGATGCTCAAGGCCAGCGAAGGCCTGAACAACCTGCGGATCCTGTTGCCGATGATCTCCGGCATCCATGAGCTCGAAGAGGCGTTGCACCTGATCCACCGGGCCTGGGGCGAAGTGCGCGACGAAGGCACCGATGTGCCGATGCCGCCGGTGGGCGTGATGATCGAGATTCCGGCGGCGGTCTACCAGACCCGAGAACTGGCGCGGATGGTGGATTTCCTGTCGGTGGGTTCCAACGACCTGACTCAGTATCTGCTGGCCGTGGACCGCAACAACCCGCGCGTGGCCGACCTCTACGACTACCTGCACCCGGCGGTGCTGCAAGCCTTGCAGATCGTCGTGCGCGACGCCCATGCCGAAGGCAAGCCGGTGAGCATCTGCGGCGAGATGGCCGGTGACCCGGCGGCAGCGGTGCTGTTGATGGCGATGGGCTTCGACAGCCTGTCGATGAACGCCACCAACTTGCCGAAAGTGAAGTGGATGCTGCGTCAGATCAACCTGAGCAAGGCCAAGGATCTGCTGGCGGAACTGATGACCATCGACAACCCGCAAGTTATCCACAGCTCGCTGCAACTGGCGCTGAAGAGTCTCGGGTTATCGCGGATGGTCAAACCGCTCTGAACAGAAGATCGCAGCCTTCGGGCTGCGATCTTCAAAGGTTGATCTCCACTTCCCCCAAATGCCCGCCGTACGGCCCGAAACTGCGTTCCACCATCCGCCGCGTCCCGTCCGCCTGCACGATCAGCGCCGTACTCGCCCGGGTCCCGTAACTCTGGCTGGCAATAAACACACTCGACAGCAACGACTCGGTCGCCAGCCCAACGCCGGTATCCGGCAGCTCGGCAAACGGTGCCGTCTGCGCATCCCCCAGCAGCGCGAGCAATTGCTCGGGCTGCGGATCATCCAGCATCGCACTCAATGCCGCCTTGGCCTTGAGCAGTTTCGGCCACGGCGTATCCAGCTCCGCATTTGAAAGTCCATAAATGCCCGGCTGCAACATCACCGGTTCCGAAGACCGCGCGTTGAAATGCCACAGCTCGTGGGCATTGCCCAGCAGCAGATTGAACCCGGCATATTCCGGCGAGCGGGCGACAACGTCGGACAAATAGTCATCGATCGACAGGTTTCCGGTCAGGAATCCCGCCACCAGTTCACCCCGGGAGCGCCGGGCCGGAGGCTGATGCGGATCGCGGATGTTGGTCAGCGCAGCAAAACGGCCGCTGGCGCCGAGGCCGAGCCAGGTGCCGCCGGCCTCCAGATCCCGTCCGGCATGGACGTGCGGCGACTCGGGCCACTGGGCCAGCGGCAGGCTGGGCCGGGCATAGAACTCGTCACGGTTGGCCGCGACGATCAGCGGCTGGGCATGCCCCGGCCGCCAGGCGAAAACGATCAGGCACATAAGGTGGTCCTTGTGTGTTTTTTGCCCACTCTACGCAGACATCGTCCGTGCATCCATCGCCAGTGGAGCCGAAGGCCATGCATCCGTTACCATGCCGCTCCGGTTTTGGGATGCGCCTCTGGAGGCAGTCATGGAATTTCTGCTCTATCTGGCGCTGGGTGCCTGTGCAGGCGTGCTGGCGGGGCTGTTCGGGGTTGGCGGCGGGATCATCATCGTCCCGGTGCTGGTGTTCAGTTTCACCTTGCAGGGTTTCGATCCGTCGATCCTGACCCACCTGGCCGTCGGCACGTCGCTGGCGACGATCATTTTCACCTCGGTCAACGCCGTGCGTGAACATCATCGACGCGGGGCGGTGCGCTGGCCGATTTTCGCCTGGATGACCGTCGGGATCCTGCTGGGTGCCGGTTTCGGGGCGCTGACCGCCGAAGCGATCTCCGGGCCCAACCTGCAGAAGATCATCGGTGTGTTCGCCCTGGTGATCGCGGCGCAGCTGGCGCTGGACGTCAAACCCAAGGCCAGCCGAACGGTGCCGGGCAAACTCGGTCTGACCGTGGCCGGCAGTGTGATCGGCTGGGCGTCGGCGATTTTCGGCATTGGCGGCGGCTCGCTGACCGTGCCGTTCCTGACCTGGCGCAGCGTGCCGATGCAGCAGGCCGTGGCGACTTCGTCGGCCTGTGGCCTGCCGATCGCCTTGGCAAGTGCAATAAGTTTCATGATTCTGGGCTGGCATGATCCGTTGCTGCCGGCCCATAGTCTCGGGTTTGTGTATCTGCCGGCGCTGCTGGGCATTGCGCTGACCAGCATGGTGTTCGCCCGGATCGGCGCGCGGCTGGCGCACAAGTTGTCGCCGAAGTTGCTGAAACGGCTGTTCGCCGCTTTGCTGTTCTGCGTGGGGCTGAGCTTTCTGTTCTGAGGCGTCTGTTCCGAGCAGGCCACAATCCTGGCTTAATCCTGAGGTGGCAGCGTCGCCCGGGAATTTTGAAGATTTGAACTCTAACGAGGAGTCGCAATGCTGCCTTACCCGCAGATCGACCCGGTGGCCCTGGCCATCGGTCCGCTGAAAATCCATTGGTACGGCCTGATGTATCTGGTCGGCATCGGCGGTGCGTGGCTGCTGGCGTCGCGCCGGCTCAACCGTTTCGACCCGACCTGGACCAAGGAGAAACTCTCCGACCTGGTGTTCTGGCTGTCGATGGGGGTGATTGTCGGCGGGCGGCTGGGCTATGTGCTGTTCTACGATCTGAGCGCCTACATCGCCAACCCGACACTGATTTTCGAAGTGTGGAAGGGTGGCATGTCGTTCCACGGCGGCTTCATCGGCGTGATGCTGGCGGCGTTGTGGTTCGGCAAGCGTAACGGCAAGTCGTTCTTCCAGCTGATGGACTTCGTCGCGCCGATGGTGCCGATCGGTCTGGGCGCCGGGCGTATCGGCAACTTCATCAACGCCGAGCTGTGGGGCAAGGCCACCGACGTGCCGTGGGCCATGGTGTTCCCGCCGTTCAGCGACCCGGCGCAACTGCCGCGTCACCCGTCGCAGCTGTATCAGTTCGCGCTCGAAGGCGTGGCACTGTTCCTGATCCTCTGGCTGTTCTCGCGCAAGCCGCGTCCAACCATGGCGGTCTCGGGCATGTTCGCGCTGTTCTATGGCATCTTCCGTTTCATCGTCGAATTCGTCCGCGTGCCGGACGCGCAACTGGGCTACCTGGCCTGGAACTGGCTGACCATGGGTCAGATCCTCTGCGTACCGATGATCATCGGCGGGCTGTTCCTGATCTGGCTGGCCTACCGCCGTGCCCCGTCGGCGCCGGTTGCACCGACAGCTTAAATATTCGAACCCCGGCGCAGTTGGCCGGGGCTCAAGGACACAGGTAACTCATGAAGCAATATCTCGATCTGGTGTCGCACGTCATCAACAACGGCACCAAACAGGCCAACCGTACCGGCGTGAACACCATCAGCTTTCCGGGCGCCATGCTGCGCTTCGATCTGCAGGAAGGTTTCCCGGCGATCACCACCCGCAAGATGGCGTTCAAATCGGCCATCGGCGAGATGTGCGGCTTTCTGCGTGGCGTGAACAACGCCGCCGAATTCCGTGCGCTGGGCTGCAAGGTCTGGGATCAGAACGCCAACGAAAACGCCCAGTGGCTGGCCAACCCGTTCCGCCAGGGCGAAGACGACCTCGGCGAAATCTACGGCGTGCAATGGCGCAAATGGCCGGCGTACAAGCAGATCCCGCTGAGCAACTCCGCCGCCATCGAACAGACCTTGAGCAATGGCTATAAGCAGATTGCCCAGGGCGAAGAAGACGGCCAGGCCTACGTGGTGTTGTACAAAGCCATCGATCAGGTGCGCCAGTGCGTCGACACGATCATCAAGGACCCTGGCAGCCGCCGCATCCTGTTCCACGGCTGGAACTGCGCCCAGCTCGATGAAATGGCCCTGCCGCCGTGCCATCTGCTGTACCAGTTCCACCCGAATGTCGAGACCAAAGAGATTTCTCTGACCCTCTACATCCGCTCCAACGATCTGGGCCTGGGCACGCCGTTCAACCTCACCGAAGGCGCCGCGCTGCTGAGCCTGATCGGTCGCCTGACCGGCTACACGCCGCGCTGGTTCACCTATTTCATCGGTGATGCCCACGTCTACGAAAACCACCTCGACATGCTCAACGAACAGCTCAAGCGCGAGCCGTTCGCCATGCCGAAGCTGAAGATTTCGGATCGTGTGCCGGAATTCGCCAAGACGGGTGTTTATCAGCCGGAATGGCTGGAGCTGGTGGAGCCGGGCGACTTCTCGCTGGAAGGCTACGAGCACCATGCGCCGATGACTGCGCCGATGGCGGTCTGATGCACGAGTGACAAAACGCTGAGGGAGCCAAATGGCTCCCTCAGTCGTTTCCGGGGTTCTTAATGGCCGTGACTGCGGCCCACATGCGAATGCTCGACTTCCGTCGCCACAACCCCGCCACTCACCTCAAGCCGCTGCAGGATCCCGCACTGATCCGCCTCCGGCCCTTCGCCACAGCGCTGGCGCAGGTCGAGCAGTTGCGTCTGCAACGCCAGCAACCCGTCGATCCGCGCCTTGACGTGCTGGATGTGCTCGTCGATCAGCGCATTCACGCTTTCGCACTGATCCTGCGGGCTGTCGCGCAAGGCGAGCAGGCTGCGGATTTCTTCGAGGGTCATGTCGAGGGTGCGGCAGTTGCGGATGAAGGTCAGGCGCTCGGCGTGGGCCTGGGTGTAGACGCGGTAGTTGCCGTCGCTGCGGGCCGGCTCCGGCAGCAGGTTTTCGCGCTCGTAGTAGCGGATGGTTTCCACGGCGCAATCGGTCTGTTTCGCCAGTTCTCCGATCTTCATGACGGCAATCTCCAAATGGGTGCTTGACCCTATAGTGGCTACAGGGTCTTTACTTGGCAACAGGCACCTTCATGGACGCGACCAATGAGCGATTCCCAGCACACCCACAAATCCCACGCGGGACACGACCACAGCCACAAATTGCAGCCTGTGCATAAACATGACCATGGCGCTGATTCCTGCTGTGCATCAAAAGCCGCGGCCCCGTCGCTGATTCAACTGAGCGAAGCGAAAAGCGCCGACGCCCGGTTGAGCAGTTTCCGCATCGAAGCAATGGACTGTCCGACCGAGCAGACGCTGATCCAGAACAAGCTCGGCAAACTGGCCGGGATCCAGCAGTTGGAATTCAACCTGATCAACCGCGTGCTCGGCGTGACCCACAATCTGCCGGACACCGCGCCGATCATCGACGCGATCAAATCCCTCGGCATGCAGGCCGAGCCGCTGGAGGCGGGCGTTGATGCCCCGGCCGCCGCCCCGGTGAAAAAACACTGGTGGCCGCTGGCGCTGTCCGGCGTCGGTGCGCTCGCTGCCGAAGTGATCCACTTCACCAGCGCTGCCCCGACCTGGGTGGTGGCGATCATTGCGCTGATCTCGATCCTCAGCGGCGGCCTCACCACCTACAAGAAGGGCTGGATCGCCCTGAAGAACCGCAACCTCAACATCAACGCCCTGATGAGCATCGCCGTGACCGGCGCCGTGTTGATCGGCCAGTGGCCGGAAGCAGCGATGGTGATGTTCCTGTTCACCGTGGCCGAGCTGATCGAAGCGCGCTCGCTGGATCGCGCACGCAACGCCATCAGCGGTCTGATGCAGATGACGCCGGAGCAGGCGACTGTGTTGCAGGCGGACGGCAACTGGGTCGAACTGGATGTGAAAAGCATCGATCTCGGCGCCCGCGTGCGGGTGAAACCCGGTGAGCGCATTGCGCTGGACGGTGAAGTCGTCAGCGGCAGTTCGACCATCGATCAGGCGCCGATTACCGGCGAAAGCCTGCCGGTGGAAAAAACCGTCGGCGACAAAGTCTTCGCCGGCACCATCAACCAGGCCGGCTCACTGGAATACACAGTGACCGCAGCGGCAAACAATTCCACCCTGGCGCGGATCATCCACGCCGTGGAACAGGCGCAAGGCGCACGTGCGCCGACCCAGCGCTTCGTCGATCAGTTCTCGAAGATCTACACCCCGGTGGTCTTCGTTCTGGCCCTGGCCGTGGCGATCATCCCGCCGCTGTTCATGGGCGCCGTATGGTTCGACTGGATCTACCGTGCGCTGGTGCTGCTGGTGGTCGCGTGCCCGTGCGCACTGGTGATTTCCACCCCGGTGACCATCGTCAGCGGCCTCGCCGCGGCGGCGCGCAAAGGCATTCTAGTCAAGGGCGGCGTGTACCTTGAGGGCGGTTTCAAGCTCGACTATCTGGCCCTCGACAAGACCGGCACCATCACCCACGGCAAGCCGGTGCAGACCGATTACCTGTCCCTCGACCCGACTGCCGACGCCACAGCCCCGACCATTGCCGCCGCGCTGGCCGGGCGTTCCGATCACCCGGTGTCCCTGGCCATCGCCAATGCCGCTGTGGATAAAGGTTTCGCCACGTTGGTTGTGGATAACTTCGAAGCGCTGGCCGGGCGCGGTGTGAAGGGTGAGGTCAACGGTCAGGCCTACCATTTGGGCAATCACCGACTGGTGGAAGAACTGGGCTTGTGCTCGCCGCAACTGGAAGAAAAGCTGTTCGCGCTGGAGAAACAGGGCAAGTCCGTGGTGTTGCTGCTCGACCGTTCCGGCCCGCTGGCGCTGTTCGCCGTGGCCGACACCGTCAAGGAAACCAGCCGCGAGGCGATCCGCCAACTGCACGACCTGGGCGTGAAAACCCTGATGCTGACCGGCGACAACGTCCACACCGCGCAGGCGATTGCGGCGCAGGTCGGCATCGATCAGGCCAAGGGCGACTTGTTGCCGACCGACAAACTGCAGGCCATCGAAGACCTGTACGCGCAGGGGCGCCGGGTCGGCATGGTCGGCGACGGCATCAACGATGCGCCGGCACTGGCTCGGGCCGAGATCGGTTTTGCGATGGCGGCAGCCGGCACCGATACCGCGATTGAAACCGCCGATGTCGCCCTGATGGACGACGATCTGCGCAAGATTCCGGCCTTCATCAGCCTGTCCCGCAACACGGCCAGCATCCTGAAACAGAACATTGCGTTGGCTTTGGTGATCAAGGCTATCTTTCTTGGGGTAACCTTCGCCGGGCTCGCCACCATGTGGATGGCGGTGTTTGCCGACATGGGCGTGAGCCTGCTGGTGGTGTTCAACGGTTTGCGCCTGCTGCGCAAATAGAGGAAGAGGGACAGTTGTGCTGAGTGCCGAGCTGAAAGCGTTTTACATGGTGGCCCGGCTGGGCAGCATCACGCTGGCGGCGAAGAAGCTCAGCCTCAGCCAACCGACCGTGACCACCCAGATCCGCAATCTGGAAAGCCAGTACTCGGTGGAGCTGTTCTACCGTGGCGGCCGGCGCCTGAGTGTCAGCGATGAAGGCGCGCGGCTGCTGCCGATGGTCAAGGCGCTGTTGCAGCAGGAAGCCGACATCGAGTTCTTCCTGCGCAACAGCGGCCAGGTGCAGGGCACGCTGCGTATCGCCGCCACGGCGCCGTATTACATCCTCGATCTGGTGAAGACCTTCCGCGAGCGTTTGCCGCAGGTGGAAGTGTCGGTGGAAATCGGCAATTCACAGCAAGTGCTGGAAGCGCTGGAGGATTACCGGGTGGATGTCGCGGCGTCGTCGCAATTGCTCGACGATGCGCGGCTGATCCGTCGGGTGCTCGGCAGCGATCCGCTGGTGCTGGCGGTGCATCGCAATCATCCGCTGGCGGCGCACGACCATGTGACGCTGAACGCGCTGGCCGGGCATACCCTGTTGATGCGCGAGCCGGGCTCGACCACCCGTCGTCTGACTGAAGAATTGCTGGCCGGCGCCGGAGTCAGTTTCGGCCCGTTGCTGGAAATCGGCAGCCGCGAGTCGATCCGCGAAGCAGTGCTGCGCAACATCGGCATCAGCATCATTGCCCGCCAGGAAGTGCCGCACGATCCGCAGTTGCGGGTGCTGACCCTGGAGAATGCGCCGCAGATCCCCGAATACCTCTACTGCCTCAAGGAACGCAAGAACGCGCGGTTGCCGGCAGCGTTTCTCGGGCTGGCGCAGGAAATGTCTCCGGCCTGATCAACCAAAATCCCTGAATACCACTATCGGTCGTTTTTGCCTTGTTGCCATATGACCGACGCATTACAACTCTAGGATTCGTCTCATCTGCTTGATGAGGCCTGTCCATGAACCCTGCAATCGCAACTGCCCTGACCAACCCCGGCGCTCCGATGAAAGTGCGCGGCGTGCAGAAGCGCTTCGGCGCCTTCACGGCGCTGGATAACGTCTCCCTCGATGTCGCGGCCGGTGAGCTGGTGTGCCTGCTCGGCCCTTCGGGCTGCGGCAAGACCACGCTGCTGCGTTGCATCGCCGGTCTGGAGAAACAGGACAGCGGCGAGTTGTACCTCGGCGATCGCGATGTTTCCCACCTCGCGCCCCAGGCTCGGGACTACGGGATCCTGTTCCAGTCCTACGCGCTGTTCCCCAATCTGACCGTCGAAGCGAACATTGCCTACGGCCTCGCCGGCAGTGGTCGCGATGAAGTACGTCGTCGAGTCGGTCAGATGCTGGAACTGGTCGGCCTCAGCGGCAGTGAGAAAAAGTACCCGGGTCAGTTGTCCGGCGGCCAGCAACAACGGGTGGCGCTGGCTCGTGCCTTGGCGCCGGCGCCGTCGCTGCTGTTGCTCGACGAACCGATGTCGGCCCTAGACGCCCGGGTCCGCGAGCATCTGTGCACCGAGCTGCGCCAGCTGCAGCGCAACCTCGGAATCACCACCCTGATGGTCACCCACAATCAGGACGAAGCCATGCTGATGGCCGACCGCATCGCCGTGATGAACAACGGCAAGGTCGAGCAGTACGCCACCCCGCAGGAAATCTACAACCGCCCGGCCACGCCGTTCGTGGCCGAGTTCGTCGGCCAGGGCAACTGGCTGCCGTTCCAGCGCAGCAGCGACAGCCACGCCAAGGTCGGCGGGATGAACCTGCGTCTGGCCGATGGCAGCGTCCACAGCCCGTCAGGCCGACTGTTCTGCCGCCCGGAAGCAATCAACGTCAATCCGCTGGTGCATGAGGAAAACCTGTTCCCGGCCAAGGTCCGCGAGATCACCTTCCTCGGCAACCGCTGCCGCATGAGCTTCGAACTCGATCAATTGCCCGGTCATGCCTTGCTTGCTGAACTGGCGCCGGAAGCCATGCCGCGTCTTGGCGCCCAGCAGATCATGGTCGCCTTGCCACCGCGCAGCCTGCAGGTGTTTGCCTGATGAACAGCAACCTCGCACTGCCGCTACCGCAAAAGCAGGCGCGGCAGGTGTCCGGGGCCGAGGTCGGCGACCGGATCTTTGTCCTCGGCGGCAAACTTCTGCTGCTGGTGCTGCTCGGTGTGGCGGTGCTGTTGCCATTGCTGGCGATCTTCTGGCGCGGCTTCAGCAGCGAAGCCGGGCAGGGCGGAGGCTGGCTCGCCGCGAAGGAGCTGGTGACCAGTGACAACTTCCACTGGCTGCTCGGTAACAGCCTGAAAGTTTCCCTGAGCGTGGCGGCCATCGTCGTACCGCTGGCCTACCTGTTTGCCTACGCCTTGCAGCGCACGTTGATTCCGGCAAAGGGCATCTGGCGCGGGATCTCCCTGCTGCCACTGATGGCGCCGTCGATGCTGCCGGGGATTGCGCTGGTGTATCTGTTCGGCAATCAGGGGATGTTGCGCGGGCTGCTGTCGGACAACATCTACGGCTTCTGGGGGATTGTTCTGGGTGAGGTGATCTACACCTTCCCACACGCCTTGATGATTTTGCTGTCAGCCCTGTCGCTGGCGGATGCGCGACTGTTCGACGCTGCGTCGAGCATGGGCGCCAGTCCTGCGAAAGCCTTCCGCAGCATCACCTGGCCGGCGACACGCCAGGCTGTGTTCGCCGCATTCTGTCTGGTGTTCACCCTGACCATCACCGATTTCGGTGTGCCGGTAGTGGTCGGTGGCGACTATCAAGTGCTGGCGCTGGAAGCCTACAAAGCGGTGGTCGGCCAGCAGCAATTCGGTCGCGGTGCGTTGATCGGCATGGTTCTGCTGCTGCCGGCGCTGTTCAGCTTTGGTGTCGATGCCTGGCTGCGTCGGCGGCACGGCGACTCCATGAGCGGCCGTGCCCAGGTGTTCAAACCGGCGCCGTCGAAGACGCGCGACGCTTGTTATCTGGCCATCGTCCTGCTGATCAGCGCGGCGTTGCTGCTGGTGTTCGGCATGGCGGTGTTCTCGTCGCTGGTGAAGTTCTGGCCGTACAACCTGTCGCTGTCGCTCAACCACTACCAGTTCAACGAGACCGCCGGCGGTGGTTGGCTGGCCTACGGCAACAGTCTGAAAATGGCGCTGGGTACGGCGTTGATCGGCAGTGTGCTGATCTTCACCGGCGCCTACCTGATGGAAAAGACCCGCAGCCAGCGCGGGCTGAATCTGACGCTACGCATGCTCAGTTTCGTACCGATGGCGGTGCCGGGGCTGGTGTTGGGTCTGGGTTATGTCTTCTTCTTCAACCTCACCGGCAACCCGCTGCACGTGTTGTACGGGACCATGACCCTGCTGATCGTCTGCACCATTGCTCACTATCTGACCACTGCGCAGATGACCGCCACCACCGCGCTGCGCCAGCTCGACGCCGAGTTCGAAGCCGCCGCGCTGTCGCTCAAGGCGCCGCTGTACCGGCATTACCTGCGGGTCACCGTGCCGATCTGCCTGCCGGCGCTGCTGGACATCGTGCGCTACCTGTTCGTCTCGGCCATGACCACCGTTTCCGCCGCGATCTTCCTCTACAGCCCCGACACCATCCTCGCAGCGGTGGCGGTGCTGAACATGGATGACGCCGGCAACGTCGGCGGTGCGGCGGCGATGTCGACCCTGATTCTGTTCACCTCGGCGGGCGTGTCCTTGCTGCTGGCGTGGGCTTCGCGCGGCTTGCTGCGCCGTTCCCAGGCCTGGCGGCAAACGGCGCCCGGCCACTGATCCACGACTTGTCCCTTTAGCCTCAACTCACCTACAGGAAAACGATCATGTTCAAGCCTATGGCCCTGGCCGCTGCTGTGCTCGCTACTTTCAGCCTGAATGCCTTCGCGGCAAAAACCGAGTTGACGGTGTACACCGCCCTCGAAGCCGAACAGCTGACCGCCTACAAGGCTGCGTTCGAAAAAGCCAACCCGGACGTCGAGATCAAGTGGGTGCGTGACTCCACCGGGATCATCACCGCCAAACTGCTGGCCGAAAAGGATCGCCCGCAGGCTGACGCGGTATGGGGCCTGGCCGCTTCGAGCCTGGCGATCCTCGATCAGCAAGGCATGCTGCAAAGCTATGCGCCGAAGGACCTGGGCAAGATCGGCGCGAACTATCGCGACGCCGCCAACCCGCCAGCCTGGGTCGGCATGGATGTCTGGGCCGCGACCATTTGCTTCAACACTGTCGAGGCCGAGAAGCAGGGCCTGACCAAACCGGTGAGCTGGCAGGACCTGACCAAGCCTGAGTACAAAGGCAAGATCGTGATGCCGAACCCGGCCTCGTCCGGCACCGGTTTCCTCGACGTCAGCGCCTGGCTGCAAACCTTCGGCGAGAAACAGGGCTGGGCCTACATGGACGGTCTGCACCAGAACATCGGCCAGTACGTTCACTCCGGTTCCAAGCCTTGCAAACTGGCGGCCGCTGGCGAATTCCCGATCGGGATTTCCTTCGAGTACCCGGCCGTTCAGCTGAAGCGTCAGGGCGCGCCGCTGGACATCATCCTGCCGAAGGAAGGCCTGGGCTGGGAGATCGAAGCGACTGCCGTGATCAAAGGCACGCCGCATGAAGAGGCCGCGAAGAAACTGGCCGACTTCTCCGCCAGCGCCCCGGCGATGGATCTGTACAAGGAAAACTTCGCCGTCCTCGCTCAGCCGGGCATCGCCAAGCCGCAGACCGAACTGCCGGCCGACTACGAGCAGCGCCTGATCAAGAACGACTTTGCCTGGGCCTCGAAGAACCGCGACGAGATCCTGACCGAATGGCGCAAGCGCTATGACGGCAAGTCCGAGAAAGTCGCTGCCAAGTAAAAACTTCATCGACTGACAGGGCCTCTTCGCGAGCAAGCTCGCTCCCACAGGGAATTGCGTTGTGAATGCGTTCCAGTGTGGGAGCGAGCTTGCTCGCGAAAGCGGTCTCTCATTCAGAGCACCTCTAGATGACACAACACAAAGACTTGCTGATCGTCGGTGCCGGCATCCTGGGTCTGTCCCACGCTTACGCCGCGGCCCGGCGCGGTCTCAAGGTCAGGGTTTTCGAACGTACCGCCACGCCAATCGGCGCATCGGTACGCAACTTCGGCCAGGCACTGGTCACCGGCCAGCCACCGGGCCCGATGCTCGAACTGGCCAAGGCCAGTCGCGAAATCTGGGGCCAGTGGGCGCAGCTCGCCGGCCTGCAACTCAAGCGCAACGGCTCGTATCTGTTCGCTCGCACCGAGGCCGAAGAGCACTTGCTCGAAGCCTTCTGTGCCGGGCGCGCCGTGAAGCACGACTACCGCGTCGAACTGCTGCGCGGTGCCGCGCTGCGTGATCTGTATGGCGGCCAGTTCAGCCATCACCGCGCCGCGCTGCACGGCATGGACGATCAACAGCTGTATTCCCGGGAAGCGATTCCGGCGCTGATCGAATACCTGCGTCGTGAACTCGACGTCGAGTTTCACTTCTCGACGCTGGTGCGCGACGTCGAGCCAGGGAGGCTGCAAAGCACTGCCGGCACTTTCACCGCCGAGCAGATCATCGTCTGTTCCGGCCACGATTATCAGACCCTGCTGGCCGAGCCGATTGCCGCCCTCGACCCGCAGATCTGCCGCCTGCAAATGCTCCGCGCCCGGCCGCAGATCGACCTGAATCTGCAACACGCTTTGCTCACCGGCCTCAGCTGCGTGCATTACGGCGCCTTCGCCGATCTGCCCGAAGCGGCCGCAGTGCAGGCGCAGATCCTGCGCGAGCAACCGCACCTGCAGGAAAACGGCATTCACCTGCTGATCAGCCCGACGCCTTACGGCGAACTGATCATCGGCGACTCGCACCATTACGGCAGCGATCCTTCACCGTTCAACGCCGAGCAGGTCGACAACTGGATGCTCGAACTGGCCGAGCAGACCCTTGGCTGCAAGGTGCAAGTGGTCGAGCGCTGGCAGGGTGTCTATGGTTCCCGGGGGCCGGGGCCGTTTTCGTTCCTGCGTCCGGTGCCGGGGCTGAGCGTGGCGCTGATGCACAGCGGCGTCGGCATGAGCGTCGGCCCGGCCATGGCCGAGCGCAATGTTGCACAGCTTTTTGGAGAGCGTTGATGTTGAATCACGAACAAGTCATCGACCGGTTGTTCGGCCTCTATGAGCGTTTCGGCGCCAGCGACTACATCGGCGAACCGGTGTCGCAGATCGAGCACATGTCCCAGGCGGCCCAACTGGCCATCGCCGAGGGCTTCGACGACGAAGTGGTGCTCGCCGCGTTCTTCCACGACATCGGCCACTTGTGTGCCGAAGGTGCGGAGAATATGGGTGGTTACGGCGTGGTCAGCCACGAGCGCCTCGGTGCCGACTATTTGCGTGAAGCCGGATTCAGCGAGCGCCTGGCGCGGCTGGTGGAGTATCACGTCCAGGCCAAGCGCTATCTGACGCTCAGGGAGCCGGGTTATTACGAGCGCTTGAGCGAAGCCAGCCGCCGCACCCTGGAATATCAGGGCGGGGTGATGACCGAGGCCGAAGCCGATGCGTTCGAGCAGGATCCGCTGTGCGCCGTCAGCCTGCGGATGCGTCAGTGGGATGAACTGGCGAAGGAGATGGCGGTGCCGGTGATGGATCTGGGCGTGCTGAAAGACAAAGCAGCTCGGCTGCTTGCTGCGTAAGTCTTTGGATCGAGGTGCTGCATTCGCGAGCAAGCTCGCTCCCACAATGATCTTTGGTAAACACAGACCCTGTGAACGCTCAAAGTACCTGTGGGAGCGAGCTTGCTCGCGAAGACGATGGCTCAGGCACTACAGCTCTGTGGCCAGCAACTCAATCTGCTCCTGCCGCTCAGCCTGATTCAGCTTCGGATGTGGGTTGAGCGAAGACCACTGCGGATGCGCCCGGGCCTTGTTCAACGCTTCGGGCAGCTTGCCTTCGCGCCAGGTCTTGTCCTGCGGTGTCGCCACCTGAACGGCATCCATCGCCGCATGACCACGGGCATTCAGCGCTTGCAGCAGTTGCCGCTGACGCAGAGCCAGCAGGCGCAACACGTTGTCGTCGACCGTCAGCTCTCGCTGCCCTTTGATCTTGCCCAGCAGGCGATTGCCGTAGCTGCGGGCGGTTTGCAGGGCGCCGCCGGCAATCGCGCCGGCCAGAGCGGCGGCACCGAGGGTGATGCCGCCGACCAGCAAATCCACACCCGCACCAGCGGCTGCACCGGCCGCAATCCCGCCGCCGACTCGCACGCCCAGTTGTTTGAGGGTTTCCGGGTTGAACAGGTCATCGCCCCAGCGGCCGTCGAGCAGCGGCAGATCACTGGCGGCGGCGTCTTGCGGGCGGAAGGCGTAGAGCTTGAGCAGCGCTTCGACGCATTTTTGTTCGCGCTGGCGCACGGCCTTGCGCAGTTCGCTGATGGCCTGTTGTTCCTGCTCGGCGTTGCTCGCCACGCTGCGTCTGCACGCGGCGCAATCGATCAACAGTTCGGCGATCAGGCGCGCCGCGCTTTGCTCGCGGGCGAGGCGTTGGGCTTGTTGATCGGCGATCAGCCGTTCAAATTGCGGACGGGCGTTTTCCAACAGCAACGCGAGGCTTTCATACAGCCGCCGTTCGCCATCCTCGGGCGGAGCGACACTGTCGAAGCGCACCAGCGCATGCAGGCCGAGACGCGCCAGTGCTTCACGCCAGTCCGGCTCGCGGTGGTTGGCGCTGCTGACGAAATTCAGCACCGGCAGCAACGGTTTGCCGCAGCTGGCCAGCACTTCCAGTTCATCGCGGTACTTGGCCAGCACCGGTTCCCGGGCATCGATCACATACAGGCCGGCATCGGAGTCGAGCAGTTGCCGCAGCACCTTGGCTTCCTGTTCGAAACGCTGGCGCGCTTCGCTGCCGTCGAGAAACCGCGCCAGCCGCGCCGGGCCGTCGAGGCGTTCGCCGGGGCGCTCCAGTCGCTCGAGAAAATCCAGCAGGGCGATGGCGTCTTCCAGGCCGGGTGTGTCGTAGAGGTCAAGCAACGGCTCACCATCCACCGACAACCGCGCGCCTTCGACATGCCGCGTGGTGCTCGGGCGATGGGACACTTCGCCGAAGCCGACGTCGCGGGTCAGGGTGCGCAGCAGCGAAGTCTTGCCGACGTTGGTGTGGCCGACCACTGCCAGTTTCAGCGGCGCTTTCCAGGCATCAGTCATGTCCGTGCTCCAGCCAGTTCAACGGGGCGCAATCGGCAAACTCCAGCTCAAGCTGTTGCAGCGCTACATGCCAGTCGCCAAGGCGTTCGGCGTCCAGCGCCTGTCCTTGCGGCGCCTGCAACAGCCAGACCCGGGTCGCGGCGGCATTGCGCGCCAGCTCGGCAATCAGCGCCAGGCTGCCGCGATCCGGCGAGCGTCGTGGGTCGCAGGCAATCGCGAGACGCGCCGGCGGGAAACGGCTGAGCTGTTCGAGCAGTTTGTTGCGCGATTCACGGCTGTCGAGGATGCCGGCGTTGCTGACGTTTTTCGGCAGCGTCGGTGGCCACGGGTGTTGATCGTCGAGTTCGATTGCCACCAGCAACGCTCCATCGCTGGCGTGTTCGCCGACGGCGCTTTCGACGCGGTGCAATTGCGCAGGCTCGGGGTCGGTGATGCCGAGGCGTTCGCTGGTCGGCATCAGGCGTTCGCGCAGTTGGGCGTAGCCGGGCAGGTTCAGGTCCAGACGCAACGCTGCTTTGCCACTGTTCCAGCGCCAGAAGCAAAACAGCGCCAGCAGCAGACGCGGCAGCACGCCGTACACCACTAGTACGCCGACCAGCCAGGTCGCCCAGGCCTGACGGGCGCTTTCGATGTTCAGCGCGGTGTCGCCGCTGGCGCGGATCATGTCCACGGTTGGCACGTTGAATCCCAGCAACGCCGGCAAGGCACCGAGGGCCTGGGTCATGTTGATGAAGGTGTCGGCGCTGAGAATCGTGGTTTCCCAGACGAAGCCGTAGCGCCGGGTCGCCATCAGCGTCAGCAGCAGAACCAGCGCGCTGACCATCGCCAGCAACCACAGGCCATTGACCAGTGTGCCGAGCGCCCAGCGATTGAGTTTCTTGCGTTGCAGCATCAGCAACAAGGCCGGAGCCAGTTGCGCCGCCTTGGCGTCACGGGCGAGTTTTTCACTGAGCCACAACCATAAGCGGCCAAGGGTGGCGCCGTGTTCGCCAGCGAAGACCAGCCCCAGCGCCCAGCTCAACAGCAAGATCAGATTCAGCCCGAGCAGGCTGCCCAAGGCCCAGAACACGTTGACCGGCGTCTGGCCCAGTGCGGCGAAGGCCAGACCGGCACCGCTCAATACCGCGAGGATCGCCAGCAGCACCAGCGCCAGGCGCGCGCCTTGCAGCCAGTGCTTGAGCGCGGAGGTCAGGCCATCGCGCTCGGCCAGCCAGAGGGCGCGGCGTTGAATGCGTCCCGGCAGATCGCCGCCGGCCGCGCGGGCCAGGCGATTGGCTTCCTGATCGTCCAGCGGGCCTGCGTGTTCTTCGCGCAGGCGCACGGTTTCGGTGAGCCAGAGGTTTTGCAGTGGAGTCAGTTCAGTCACGCGGCATCCCGATGCTTGATTGAGCCGTGAGCATAACCGCTGTGGCGCTTATCGGGGTAAGCGCGGCTCTGGTATCCTCGCCGGCATGACTAAATCACTCCCCCTCAGCCTGATCGCAGCCCTCGGTGAAAACCGCGTGATCGGCGTCGACAACAGCATGCCCTGGCACCTGCCGGGGGATTTCAAATACTTCAAGGCCACGACGCTCGGCAAGCCGATCATTATGGGTCGCAAGACCTGGGATTCGCTGGGTCGTCCGTTGCCGGGCCGTCTGAATATCGTAGTCAGCCGTCAGGCCGATCTGGTGCTGGAAGGGGCGGAAGTCTATCCGTCGCTGGAAGCCGCCGTGGTTCGCGCCGAAGAATGGGCGAAAGAGCAGGGCGTCGACGAGTTGATGCTGATTGGCGGGGCGCAATTGTATGCGCAGGGATTGGCCCAGGCGGATCGTCTGTATCTGACCCGTGTGGCGCTGAGCCCGGAAGGGGATGCGTGGTTTCCGGAGTTCGATCTGAACCAGTGGAAACTGGTGTCGAACGTGCCGAATCCGGCTGAAGGCGACAAGCCGGCTTACCACTTCGAAGTCTGGGAAAAAGCCTGAATCCGTGGCGAGGGAGCACGCTCCCCCGCCACAGCTTCAATCAAGCCTGAGCAAGCTCCGCATGCTCATCGGCATCCAGCAGGGCCTTGTCGGTCTGCTGCATTACCTGGCTGGTAATCGCGCCAGCGGTGATCGAACCGCTCACGTTCAGCGCCGTACGTCCCATGTCGATCAGCGGCTCGACCGAAATCAGCAACGCCACCAGCGAAACCGGCAAGCCCATGGCCGGCAGCACGATCAGTGCCGCGAAGGTCGCGCCGCCACCTACGCCCGCCACACCGGCCGAACTCAGGGTCACAATCGCCACCAGCGTCGCGATCCACAGCGGATCCAGCGGGTTGATGCCGACCGTTGGCGCAACCATCACCGCCAACATTGCCGGGTACAGGCCGGCGCAACCGTTCTGGCCGATGGTCGCGCCGAAGGAAGCGGCGAAGCTTGCGATCGACTGTGGAATGCCCAGACGACGGGTCTGCGCTTCGATGCTCAGCGGAATGCTTGCGGCGCTGGAGCGGCTGGTGAAGGCGAACGTCAACACCGGCCAGATCTTGCGGAAGAAGCGCAGCGGGTTGATCCCGGCGGCCGACACCAGCAGGCCGTGCACGACGAACATCAGGCCCAGACCGAAGTACGACACCACCACGAAACTGCCGAGCTTGATGATGTCCTGCAGGTTGGAACCCGCGACCACTTTGGTCATTAGCGCCAGCACGCCGTACGGGGTCAGCTTCATCACCAGGCGCACCAGACGCATCACCCAGGCTTGCAGGGTGTCGATGGCGTTGATCACTTTCTGACCTTTCTCGGCGTCATCCTTGAGCAGTTGCAGCGCGGCTACCCCCATGAACGCGGCGAAGATCACCACGCTGATGATCGAGGTCGGCTTGGCCCGGGCCAGGTCGGCGAACGGGTTCTGCGGGATGAACGACAGCAGCAGTTGCGGCACATTCAGGTCGGCGACCTTGCCGGCGTAGTCGGTCTGAATGGTTTGCAGACGGGCCATTTCCTGCGTGCCGGCGACCAGACCTTCGGCGGTCAGGCCGAACAGGTTGGTCAGGCCGATGCCGATCAGCGCCGCAATCGCCGTGGTGAACAGCAGCGTGCCGATGGTCAGGAAGCTGATCTTGCCCAGCGACGATGCGTTGTGCAGACGGGCCACGGCGCTGAGGATCGAGGCGAACACCAGCGGGATCACGATCATCTGCAGCAGTTGCACGTAACCATTGCCCACCAGATCGAACCAGCCGATCGAGGCTTTCAGCACCGGGTTGCCGGCACCGTAGATCGTGTGCAGCGCGACGCCGAACGCCACGCCCAGCACTAGGGCGAGCAGGACTTTTTTCGCCAGGCTCCACGTGGTGTGACGGGTTTGCGCCAGGCCGAAGAGCAGGGCGAGGAACACCAGCAAGTTGAGAATCAGGGGCAGATTCATGAGGACTCCAGAAAAGACTGTGCCAACAACCTTCCGGGGCTGTTGCGAACCGGCAAGCCTAACAGTTTGATTTCCAATGATTTAATACCGAAATCAAAGGTTGTCCGTCGTTTTTGGAATAAGCGGGTGTCGCTCTCGGGGATGCAGTTGGCGCAAAAGGGACGTGGACAGTCGCTGACAGACGGTAACTGTCACACTGATTTGTTAGCGTCGATCTCTTTCAATCGGGGAGAAACGCAGAATGAAGTTCGCACCTAAATTGCTGGCTGCCGCACTCTGCTTCGGCCTTGTTGGCCAAGCGTTCGCCACTGACCTCAAGCACTGGCCGGCGGACCAGGCCAAGGCACTGGACGCGATGATTGCGGCCAACGCCAACAAGGGTAACTACGCGGTGTTCGACATGGACAACACCAGTTACCGCTACGACCTCGAAGAGTCGCTGCTGCCGTTCATGGAAAACAAGGGCCTGATCACCCGTGACAAGCTGGACCCGTCGCTGAAACTGATCCCGTTCAAGGACACCGCCGACCACAAGGAAAGCCTGTTCAGCTACTACTACCGCCTCTGTGAAGTCGACGACATGGTCTGCTACCCATGGGTGGCGCAGGTGTTCTCCGGCTTCACCCTCAAGGAACTCAAAGGCTACGTCGACGAGCTGATGGCCTCGGGCAAGCCGGTACCGGCGACCTATTACGAAGGCGATGTGGTGAAGAACATCGACGTGCAGCCGCCGAAAGTCTTCGCCGGTCAGGCCGAGCTGTACAACAAACTGATGGAGAACGGCATCGAGGTCTACGTGATGACCGCCGCCTCCGAAGAACTGGTGCGCATGGTCGCGGCCGATCCGAAGTACGGCTACAACGTCAAACCGCAGAACGTCATCGGTGTAACCACCTTGCTGAAGAACCGCGAGACCGGCGAACTGACCACTGCGCGCAAGCAGATCACCGCCGGCAAGTATGACGAGAAGGCCAACCTCGGCCTCGAATTGACCCCGTACCTGTGGACCCCGGCGACCTGGATGGCCGGCAAGCATGCGGCGATCCTGACTTACATCGACGAATGGAAAAAACCGGTACTGGTAGGCGGCGACACTCCGAGCAGCGACGGCTACATGCTGTTCCACAGCGTCGACGTGGCCAAGGGCGGCATTCACCTGTGGGTCAACCGCAAGGACAAATACATGACCCAGCTCAACGGCATGATGGCCAAGCACGCGGCGGCCCAGGCGAACGAAGGTTTGCCGGTGACGGCGGACAAGAACTGGGTGATCGTGAAGCCGGAAGAGATTCAGTAAGCCTCAAGGCAAAAAAATGCCCCGCACTTGGCGGGGCATTTTTGTTTCTGCGATTTGACCCTTACAGGCCGTCGAGCATGGCCTTGTTACGCACCGCACCCTTGTCGGCGCTGGTGGCCAGCAGGGCGTAGGCCTTGAGGGCGGTGGTCACTTTACGTGGACGCTTCTCGACCGGTTTCCAGCCTTTCCTGTCCTGCTCGACCCGGCGTGCCGCCAGTTCTTCGTCGCTGATCAACAGGTTGATCGAGCGGTTCGGAATGTCGATCAGCACCTTGTCACCGTCCTGCACCAGGCCGATCGCGCCGCCGGCTGCTGCCTCTGGCGAAGCGTGGCCGATGGACAGACCGGATGTGCCGCCGGAGAAACGGCCATCGGTCAGCAAGGCGCAGGCTTTGCCCAGGCCTTTGGATTTCAGGTACGACGTCGGGTAAAGCATTTCCTGCATGCCCGGGCCGCCTTTCGGGCCTTCGTAGCGAATGATGACGATGTCGCCTTCCTTCACTTCGTCAGCGAGGATGCCGCGCACGGCGCTGTCCTGGCTTTCGAAGATCTTCGCGTTGCCTTCGAAGACGTGGATCGACTCGTCGACGCCGGCGGTTTTCACCACGCAGCCGTCCAGGGCGATGTTGCCGTACAGTACGGCCAGGCCGCCTTCTTTCGAATAAGCGTGTTCGAAGCTGCGGATGCAACCGTTTTCACGGTCGTCGTCCAGGGTTTCCCAACGGGTCGACTGGCTGAACGCGGTTTGCGTCGGAATGCCGGCCGGGCCTGCCTTGAAGAAATGGTGCACGGCTTCATCGTCGGTCTGGGTGATGTCCCACTTGGCGATGGCCTCTTCCATGCTGCGGCTGTGCACGGTCGGCAGGTCGGTGTGCAGCAGGCCGCCACGGGCCAGCGAACCGAGAATGCTGAAGATGCCGCCGGCGCGGTGCACGTCTTCCATGTGGTACTTCTGGATGTTCGGCGCGACCTTGCACAGCTGCGGCACCTTGCGCGACAGACGATCGATGTCACGCAGGTCGAAGTCGATTTCGGCTTCCTGGGCGGCGGCCAGCAAGTGCAGGATGGTGTTGGTCGAACCGCCCATGGCGATGTCGAGCATCATCGCGTTTTCGAACGCCTTGAAGTTGGCGATGTTGCGCGGCAGTACCGACTCGTCGTTCTCGCCGTAGTAGCGTTTGCACAGTTCGACGATGGTGCGGCCGGCCTGCAGGAACAGCTGTTCGCGATCGCTGTGGGTGGCCAGGGTCGAACCGTTGCCCGGCAATGCGAGGCCCAGGGCTTCGGTCAGGCAGTTCATCGAGTTGGCGGTGAACATGCCGGAGCACGAACCGCAGGTCGGGCAGGCGCTGCGCTCGTACTCGGCAACCTTCTCGTCAGAAGCGCTGGAGTCGGCGGCGATGACCATGGCGTCGACGAGGTCGAGACCGTGGCTGGCCAGTTTGGTCTTGCCGGCTTCCATCGGGCCGCCGGAAACGAAGATCACCGGGATGTTCAGGCGCAGGGCGGCCATCAGCATGCCCGGGGTGATCTTGTCGCAGTTGGAGATGCAGACGATGGCATCGGCGCAGTGGGCGTTGACCATGTACTCGACGGAGTCGGCGATGATCTCGCGGCTTGGCAGCGAATACAGCATGCCGTCGTGGCCCATGGCGATGCCGTCGTCCACGGCGATGGTGTTGAATTCTTTCGCCACGCCACCGGCGCGTTCGATTTCACGGGCAACCAGCTGGCCCAGATCCTTCAGGTGCACGTGGCCCGGTACGAACTGGGTGAAGGAGTTGGCAATGGCGATGATCGGCTTCTTGAAGTCGTCATCTTTCATCCCGGTGGCGCGCCACAGTGCGCGGGCGCCGGCCATGTTGCGGCCGTGGGTGGATGTTTTCGAGCGGTAATCTGGCATGGAGCACTCCGGGCGGCTAATCAGGTATCAAAAGGGAGTGAGCTTCTATTGACGTCTGGAACACTCAGAAATGGCCGTGTGTCCTGAAGTTGCCGATGACGTTGCGGGATCGCCGCTGGTCTCAGCCTGAGCTCATAAACCCGCCGGGGATGAATGGCGATGAATCTCGCGATTCTACACCGCTGGCGTCAGGAGGGAATGGCGCAAAACGTTGTTCCAGTGCTGACGCCGCGTGTGGAATGACGACTGGCAGGTTTAATCGCCGCCCGTCTGTGCGATGGCGTCGGCTAGCAGGACTTTGGCGCGACGGCTGATCCGGTTGCTCAGGGCAAGCGCCACGCAACTGAGCAGGACAAAGCTGTAACCCAGGGTGGATTGCAGATTGGCCGGGCTCAGGCTGATCAAGGCACTGATCAACCCGCCGCAGATGAAGATGATCGTGCTGCCGGCCGAGGCCGAGGTGCCGGCGTTGTCCGGAAACAGGCTCATGGCCCGGGAGGTGGCAGCCGGCCGGGCAATGGTGGTGCCGGCGGTGCAGATCAGCATCGGGATCAGCACGGTTGCCGGTGCCAGTGCAAAACTCGACGACAGGTACAACATGGTCACGCCGGCAAACAGGATCAGGCTCAGACCGACGACGATCTGTTGGCCGCTGCTGATGCGCCTGCTCAGCACGCTGGCGAGGATGCCTCCGGTGACGTAAGCCGCACCGTATATCAGCAGAATCAACGAGAACTCGTAGGCGGACAATTGCAGCCGGTCCATGAAGATCAGCGGCGAGATCACGATGAATGAAAAGTGGCAGGCGAACGCAAAGGCCGAAATCAGCCAGTAGCCGACGAAGTCGAAATCTCCCAGCACCCGTCGGTAAGCCGTGAGGAAGTTCGTGCGTGTGCCACGGGTGGTCGGTCGGCTGTTTTCCAGAAACAGCCAGGCCTTGAGCAGCACCACGGCCGATAATGCGATGAACACCCAGAAGCTGCCACGCCATCCCAGTGTCGCCTGCAGGAAAGTACCGACAAGAGGCGATACCGAGATGAAAATCCCGCCGGCGGTGACCATCAGGATTCGCAGGCGATCGCGTTCCTCGCCTTCGAACAGGTCCTGGACCAGCGCCTGGGACAGCACGAAGCAACCGCAACCCAGTGCCTGCACGACCCGGAACATCAGGAACAGCGAATAGTCGGTGGTCATCACGCAGCCGAGGGCACCGAGCATTGAAACGCTCATGCCGGCGAGCAACAGGCCTTTGCGCCCGATCACATCCGACAGCGGCCCGATCAGCAACTGGGCGAAGGCGATGCCGACGGCGAACAGGCTGATGGACAGCGCGATGTCGGCCGGGGTGCTGCGAAAGTGTTCGGCCAGCGCCGGAAACGAAGGAAGCACGACATCCAGCGGAAAAACACCCAGCAACACCATCGCCAGCAACAGGCTGACGGCCCCGCGACGCTGTCGGGTCGTCACCCCGGATTTTCCTTTATCCATCGATCAATCCCGCCCTGGCGAAAAGTATCTGGTTGTTAGGTTCAGCGAAAAATCCGGCTTTCTTCAGTGCATTCAATGTGGCGATGCTGCCCGTCCGGGCACGTCGTCGGGAGGCTTGCGCTGTTGTCAGGCTTTCGAGTATTTCCAGCACGGCACCGTCGGCAATCCCGGCATCGCACAGGCTTTGTCGCAGCCACTGTTCATCGGTTTCGAAGAAAATCCCGAAGATCTCGAGCAGGGTGGTGGCGGCGAACGTTCTTTGCTGCAGCCCCAGATGCAGCCAGAGATAGTGGAACACTTCGGTGAAGTAGCGACTGTGTCGCGCCTCGTCGGTGAGGTGGTCGCGCAGCATGTCGTTGACCCCGGACACCAGGCTGTCCCGGCAGACGTCGAGCAGTTCCCGGGCAATGATGGTTTCCGAGACGAAACCGAGCAGAAACCATGTCAGCGGTCGCTGCTGCGGAAGGGTTTCGTCGATCAGCCTGATCATGCGAGTGATCCGCCTGGGCATCACCGGGCGCCCGTTGATGCCGTAGAACCTGGCGATCTGTTCCGCGACCTGATGGGAGAACAGGGCGTGGTAGCCCTCATCGGTGTAGAGTTGCAGCGCGGCGGTTTTCATGGGGGGCGGAACATCGACCGGCAATTCGCCGTGGACGATGACTTCCACGGCGCGATTGACGATGCGGTGTTCGAGCAGGGTGGTGTAATCGAGAAAGTGCACCAGATGATTGGCCGTGAGCCGGTGCACTACCGAGCGGCCCGCAGCTTCGATGGCCGGGTGGGCGAGGTAGGGCAGAAATGCCGGCGGGAACCAGTGACGGGTTTCCAGCTGTTGCGCTACGTCATCCGGCAAGCGGTAATCGTGGGCGCTGGCACGCACTGAAGCGCGAGTGCTCCAGTCGCCCAGTGAAAACTCGAAGACCGGGGCCTGGGAGAGAAGGCTCATGCTGGCGTCTCGCGCAGCAGGTCGCGCATTTCCTGGCACATCGCCTGACCGTCGCTTTCTCCGCAACCGACGAAGAACAAGGGTTGTTCCGCACTGCTCTCGAGTTTCAGCAAGCTCTCGACCTGGTCGTCGGAAAACGCACCGGTCAGCCAGGTGTTCATGCCCAGGGCCGTGGCCACCAGTTGAAACGTCTGTGAGAGATGCCCGGCTTCGGCGAATGCCATTCGGTAGGCGCGCGAGTGCGGGTATTTCCACCAGAGCCTGTCGAAGCGGGCGGTGATGAACAGGCCCAGTGGCAAGTTATTGATGAAGTGCTGGCCTCCCAGCAGATTACCCAGTGCTGTGTCGGGCCAGGGGTTGATGAAGCTCAGGGCGTGTTCGGCCGGGTGATAGGCGTATATGCCGGGTGGCAGTCCGTCGACGTTCTGCACCAGCACAAACCCGGCGCAGGCATTGAGACCGCCCCCGGAAGGGCTGCCGCGCCGCGCGCCAAGCCCTTCGGCGATGCTGTCGTCACAGTCGGCTTCGCGTTCTCGCAGGTAACCGAGGGACAGGTATAACAAGGTGCCGACATCGTCCAGCGACAGGGGGGCGCCGGTGAAGGATCGGCAAGTCTTTCGCCGCATCAGTGAACCCGACAGGCTGTCGTCATTCAGTGCCAGTGGTGCGGGCAGGGCGATGAGTGCGTTCGGGGCGGTGTCCAGAGGGACATCGGCCGGAGGCGACGTGGCAAGCACGGTGTTGCAGTGTTCGAGGTATTGCCTGGACCATTCCTGAATATTTCGGGGCGTGTGTTCGCAGGGAATATTCCGGGTGCCGATATGGTAGATCCTGGACAGTTCATCCCAGCCCCAGACCGGCGCTGCGATTTTTAAGGAAGTCAGTATTCCGGCATTTAGAAGTTGCGTGTCTATTGTGTTGTTGCTGTCATATAAAGCCGGCTCGTGAATAAGTTGTGCCAGTCGAGAAGAGTATTCGAAATCAAGTTCGTGCTGAGTATGGTCTTTGTAGTTCCAGACTATCTGGCCGGGCGTTCGTGGCAGTATGAATAAATAAGGATTTATATGCATGTTGGGGCACGCTGCTCTGGATGAGTGTTTTGCCAGAGGCGCTGGGTAGCCGGCATACCCAGCGCCCACCTTACTTAACGGGCTTTAGGTGCGACCAGAAAAGCCAGGTTTGCGAGGGTGCGGGATTCCAGAGTAATTGCTTTCATGATTGAACTCCTTGTTCATTGTTGCTTCGTGGTTAGTTGGTGCCACCTTCGTGGTGACGACTTAATAATAGTTTGTAATGGATTAATCGCAAGCAAATATTAAGTAGGAATAATCCAGTAATTTTGTCGGAGTGATCTTTGGCTGGAAGTAAGTGTGTAAGTTGAATGTCACTAAATAGAATAGTTAAGGAAATATCCTGCACGACGGCAGGACGATAAATGTAGGAAAGCAAAGTGCAAGACAAAAAGAAGGGGAGCCCATGGGCTCCCCTTTCGATAGCGTCAATGCCGTGCGTCTGTCAGCTGTTCGGCAGCAGACGGCAGGTGATGCTCTTGATGTAGCGGGTTTCTGCAATGGCCGGGTGCACCGGGTGATCCGGGCCCTGACCGCCGCGCTCCAGCAACTGGATGTTGCGATCCAGGTGGCGAGCGCTGGTCAGCAGGATGTTCTGCAGATCGTCTTCCGGCAGGTGCATCGAGCACGAAGCGCTGACCAGGATGCCGTCCTTGTTGAGCAGGCGCATGGCTTGCTCGTTCAGGCGGCGGTAGGCGCCTTCACCGTTTTTCATGTCCTTCTTGCGTTTGATGAACGCAGGCGGATCGGCCACGATCACGTCGAAGCGCTCTTCGCTGGCCTTGAGCTCCTTCAGGGCTTCGAAGACGTCGCCTTCGATGCAGGTCATCTTGTCGGCGAAACCGTTCAGCGCGGCATTGCGCTCGACGCCGTCGAGGGCGAAGCCCGAGGCATCGACGCAGAACACTTCGCTGGCGCCGAACGCGGCAGCCTGCACACCCCAGCCACCGATGTAGCTGTAGAGGTCCAGCACGCGTTTGCCTTTGGCGTACGGCGCCAGGCGTGCGCGGTTCATGCGGTGGTCGTAGAACCAGCCGGTCTTCTGGCCCTGGATCACCGGGGCTTCGAATTTCACGCCGTTCTCTTCCAGAGCTACCCACTCCGGCACCAGGCCGAACACGGTTTCGGTGTAGCGCTCCAGACCTTCGGCGTCACGGGCGGCGGAGTCGTTCTTAAACAGGATGCCGCTCGGCTTGAGCACCTGGGTCAGCGCCGCGATCACGTCATCTTTATGGGCTTCCATGGTGGCAGAAGCGATCTGCACCACGAGGATGTCGCCGAAGCGGTCGACCACCAGGCCCGGCAGCAGGTCAGAGTCGCCGTAGACCAGGCGATAGAACGGTTTGTCGAACAGGCGCTGACGCAGGGAAAGGGCCACGTTCAGGCGGTGCACCAGCAGCGACTTGTCCAGCGGCAACTTGATGTCGCGCGACAGCAGGCGGGCGCAGATCAGGTTGTTCGGGCTCATGGCCACGATGCCCAGCGGCTTGCCGCCGGCGGCTTCGAGGATGGCCTGGTCGCCAGCCTTGAAGCCGTGCAACGGGGTGGCGGCCACGTCGATTTCGTTGCTGTAGACCCACAGGTGGCCGGCGCGCAGGCGACGGTCGGCGTTGGCTTTGAGGCGCAAGCTAGGCAGGGACATGACGTCGCTCCGGAAAAAAGAGCGGGAGTATACCGTGTTGCGACGCAGGCGGGTTCGGTGCTGGACATGTGGCGCACAGGCGCGGCGCGCAAACGGACGAAGGCAGAATTCTGTCCATGGTCTTGAATGAAAGTTTCCGCCGATCTACCCCTGATGTGTCGTTCGTCGGTTTTTAGGGGTTAGAATCGCCGCCTGTCCAAGAGTATGTACTTATGTCCCAAGAGCTGACCACCGAACAGATTCAACAATCCCTGCAAGGCATCAGCGTGCCGGCGCAACCGCAGATCATGGTGGATCTGCAAATGGAGCAGTACATGCCCGACCCGGACCTGGAGACGATCGCCAAGCTGATCTCCCAGGACCCCGGCCTGTCCGGCTCGTTGCTGAAAATCGTCAATTCGCCGTATTACGGCCTGAGCAACAAGATCACCTCGATCAAGCGCGCGGTGAACCTGCTGGGCAGTCGTTCGATCATCAATCTGATCAACGCGATGTCGATCAAGGGCGAGATGAATGACGACACCATCGTCACCTTGAACCGCTTCTGGGATACCGCCCAGGACGTGGCCATGACCTGTCTGACCCTGGCCAAGCGCGTCGGCACCGAGGCGAGTGACGAGGCCTACGCCTTGGGCCTGTTCCATGACTGCGGCGTGCCGCTGATGCTTCAGCGTTTCCCGGATTATATGAAGACACTTGAAGAGGCTTATGCCAACGCCAGTGCCGATTGCCGGGTGGTGGACACTGAGAACCGTGTCTACAACACCAACCATTCGGTGGTGGGTTACTACACGGCCAAGTCCTGGCGCCTGCCGGAGCATGTCAGTGCGGCCATCGCCAATCACCACAACGCCATGGCGATCTTCAGCGATGAGACTTCGCGCAACAGCCAGATGAAAAACCTGCTGGCGATCCTGAAAATGGCCGAGCACATCTGCGCGTCGTACCGGGTGCTGGGCAATCAGAGCGAAGACTTCGAGTGGCAGGCTGTCGGGCCGCTGGTGCTGGAATACATCGGTCTCTCGGATTACGACTTCGAAACCCTGAAGCAGACGATCCGCGAACTCGGCGCACACTGATTTAGCAAACTGATTCGAGACCCCACATGCCTGAATTGCCGGAAGTCGAAACCACCCGTCGCGGGATCGCCCCGCACCTGGAAGGCCAGCGCGTCAGCCGGGTGATCGTGCGTGACCGGCGGCTGCGCTGGCCGATTCCCGAAGACCTCGATGTGCGCCTGTCCGGGCAGCGCATCGTGCTGGTCGAGCGGCGCGCCAAGTACCTGCTGATCAATGCCGAAGTCGGCACGCTGATCAGCCACCTGGGCATGTCGGGCAATTTGCGGCTGGTCGAGGTCGGGATGCCGGCGGCCAAGCATGAACATGTGGATATTGAACTGGAGTCGGGTCTGGCCCTGCGCTACACCGATCCGCGACGTTTCGGGGCGATGCTCTGGAGCAACGATCCGCTCAATCACGAATTGCTGATTCGTCTGGGGCCGGAGCCGTTGACCGATCTGTTCGACGGCGAGCGGTTGTATCAGCTGTCACGCGGCCGGTCGATGGCGGTCAAGCCGTTCATCATGGACAACGCGGTGGTGGTGGGGGTCGGCAATATTTACGCGACCGAAGCGCTGTTCGCCGCCGGCATCGATCCGCGCCGCGAAGCCAAGGGCATTTCCCGGGCGCGTTATCTGAAGCTGGCGATCGAGATCAAACGCATCCTCGCCGCCGCCATCGAGCGCGGCGGCACCACGTTGCGCGACTTCATCGGTGGCGACGGGCAGCCGGGGTATTTCCAGCAGGAACTGTTTGTCTATGGTCGCGGTGGCGAACACTGCAAGGTCTGCGGCACCGGCCTGCGGGAAGTGAAGCTGGGCCAGCGGGCCAGTGTCTTCTGCCCGCGCTGCCAGACCTGACGAAAAGCTGAAAAAGTCCTACGGTCTATAGTGAGTTGTCTCACTGTTCAGCCCGAAGGATCGTGCCATGAAGTCCTCGCAAGCCCTGCTCCTCGCACTGCTGCTGTGTTCCAGCCTGATCGTTCAGGCCACGGAAGGCGGCAGTGGTGATCCGCGATACGCCATCCAGAATCCACCGGCCTACGCCATGATCGGCGATCTGCTGATTGCCCGCCCCTTGCTGGTGGCGGCGACAGTGATCGGTGCAGGCGTGTTTGTGGTGTCGTTGCCGTTTACCGCGCTGGGTGGCGGTGTCGGCGATGCGGGGGAGGCGTTGGTGGTGGCGCCGGCGAAAGCGGCGTTCGTGCGTTGCCTGGGCTGTACCGGGGAAGGATTCGAGCAGCGTGAATGACGTGATCGCAGCCTGGCGCTGCGATCACGGTCAGCGACTCAAGCCTTGCCGGTAATCTTGCGGTACTTCTCCATCAACTGTTCTTCAGTCTCCGGATGGGCTTCGTCCAGTGGAATGCAATCCACCGGGCAGACCTGCTGGCACTGTGGTTCGTCGTAGTGGCCGACGCACTGGGTGCACAGGTTCGGGTCGATCACGTAGATCTCTTCGCCCTGGGAAATGGCGGCGTTCGGGCACTCGGGTTCGCAGACGTCGCAGTTGATGCAATCGTCGGTGATGATCAGGGACATGCTAACTCCAGCCGGGGCGGGGAGCCCGGGCGCTATGAATCAATGCGCGCAATTGTGCCGCATTGGCGCCCGCAGTGCACGCGGGCGCCGTTTGAACGGTCGTTACTTCTTGAAGCGCAGGGTCAGGGCGTCAGCCACGGCCGGGTGGACGAACTTGCTGATATCGCCGCCCAGGGCTGCAATTTCCCGCACCAGGGTCGAGGAAATGAACGAATAACGCTCGGACGGGGTGAGAAACAGGCTCTCCACATCCGGCGCCAACTGACGGTTCATGTTGGCCAGCTGGAATTCGTATTCGAAGTCCGACACCGCGCGCAAACCACGCAGGAACACATTGGCGTTCTGTTCCTTGGCGAAATGCGCCAGCAGCGTCGAGAAGCCGACCACTTCTACGTTGGGCAGGTGTTTGGTGACCTCGCGGGCCAGCTCGACCCGTTGTTCCAGCGGGAACAGCGGATTCTTCTTGGGGCTGGCGGCGACGGCGATGATCACATGGTCGAACAGGCGCGAGGCGCGTTCGACCAGATCGCCATGGCCCTTGGTAATAGGGTCGAAGGTACCTGGGTACAACACTCGGTTCATCGCGTCGTCCTGGCGGGAATCCGTTGGGGAGTCGGATGGTATCGCAGCCGTCCCGGTCGGCCAAGTCGCCTTTTGGGTAAGAAAGCACTATGGACGGTACGAATCTTCGGCTTTTTCACGGGTTTTTCAGCCGTTCGCCGAGGGATGTCGCCAGTTGCGCCGTCAGACCATACACCGACAATTGCGGGTTGGCGCCGATGCTGGTGGGGAACAGCGAGCCGTCGTGAATCGACAGATTGCGCAACTGATGATGGCGGCCAAGGCTGTCGGTGACGGCGCTTTTCGGGTCTTCGCCCATCGCGCAACCGCCCATGACGTGGGCGCTGCCCAGGCGGGTGCGATACAGCTCAAGGCTCAAGCCGTCGATCATTTTGCGTGCCTCGGCCAGGCTGTTCACATAACGCGCATCGGCGTGCATCGACATCACCGCTTTGGCGCCGCCGGCGAACTGAATCTCGGCCATGACGTGGAAGGCCCGGCGCAAACCGTCCCAGGCGTAGGGCGACACCTGATAATCGAGCACCGGCGAACCATCACCGCGCAATTCGACGCTGCCGCCCTGGCTGTCCTGATGAAAGCCGTCACGCAGCAACGCCAGCATGGCGTGGGTGTGGGGCAGATCGGCCATGTGCTGTGCGTTTTCCTGGCCGAAGCCGCCGAGCAGGGTGGCGGCCAGCGCCGGGTGCAGCGGCGGCACTTCGAGTTTGAAGGCCATCGGCCCGGTGGTGCCGTCCTTCCACTGGAAATGGTCGGAGTAGATCGACTGCGGGGCTCCGTAAAACGGGTTGATGACCTCGTCGAAGCGCCCGGCGGACATGTTCACCGGGTGCAAGAACGTGCGCTTGCCGAGGCGTTGATGCGGGTCCGGCGCATCCGAGCGCAGCAGCAGGGCGGGGCTGTTGATGCCGCCGCCGGCCAGCACGTAATGGCGAGCCTTGACCGTGATCTTGCGCCCGGTCGGCTCGACGCAGCGTTCGTCCATCGCCACGCATTGCAGCCCGGTGACCTTGTCGCCGTTGATCAGCAGTTTTTCGGCGCGGGCCAGATAGAGCAGTTCGCCGCCCTTTTCCAGGGTCGCCGGAATGGTGGTGACCATCATCGACTGTTTGGCGTTGGTAGGGCAGCCCATGCCGCAGTAGCCGAGGTTCCAGCAGCCGCGCACGTTGCGCGGGATCACGTGCCAGCTGTAGCCGAGTTGTTCGCAGCCTTTGCGGATTACGTCGTTGTTGGCGTTGGGCGGCACCATCCACGGGGCGACGCCGAGGCGTTGCTCCATTTTTTCGAACCACGGCGCCATGTCGACAGGGCTGTGACCTTTGACGTTGTGTTCCTTGGCCCAGTGTTCGAGGGTCGGCTCGGGGGTGCGAAAACTCGAGGTCCAGTTGATCAGGGTGGTGCCGCCGACCGCGCGGCCCTGAAGGATGGTGATCGCGCCGTCCTTGCTCATACGGCCGATGCCTTCCTGATAGAGGCTGCTGTAAGCCTTGTCCTCCAGCATCTTGAAGTCGCTGCTGGTCTTGAGCGGGCCTTCTTCGATCAGCAGCACCTTGTAGCCGGCGGCGCTGAGGATTTCCGCCGTGGTGCCGCCGCCGGCACCGCTGCCGATGATGGCCACGTCGGCTTCCAGGGTCAGGTCATCGGTGAGTTGCGCGCCGTTGTAGGTTTTCCAGCCACGGGCAAGGCCTTCGCGAAACGGGTCGGGTACGGGCATCAATCAGGCTCTCTTATTATTGTTCGGGGGAGGCGCGAGTCTTAAACCGTGGGCGGGCCGGGATAACCGCAGTGGGCCCAGGATTCGGCGCGGGTGTACCAGGCCATCATCACCATTTGCTGCAGGGAGCTGTGACCCATGCGCAGCAGGCTCAACGAGCTGTTTTCCCAGCGCTCGAGAAAGTGGCGGATCGCCTCGGGGCTGGCATTTTCCCAACTGCCCCAGATGCCGGTCAGCGGTCCCCGGGTCACGGCCATGCCCAGCACATCGAACAGCTGTCGGGTGAGCTTGAGCATCTCCGGCGACAGGTGATCGAGGCTGTAGTCCAGGGACTTCAGCGCTCCATCGACAGCGGCGGGCATCTTTTCCACCGCGACGGCGCCCCCGAGCATTACCGGAATCAGCGCGCGCAAAAACAGCAGGTCACCGCTGCGCAACGCGGCGAATCCGTTGGCCGATACGCTCGACGAACAGCCGCTGAGGCTGGCGCCGAGGCCGGCAGTGGCGAGGAAAGCCGTGGCACCGAGGCTGAATTTCAGCAGGCCACGGCGCGAGAGGGCGGGTGTTTCGGTCAGGCTTGGGTGCATTGTTGTTATTACCCGGCGGTGACGTTAGCGAATGAACAGTTTCTGGATCAGTTTCTGAATGGATTTGCCGTACGGCGGGTAAATCAGCTTCGCCGCGTTGAAGCGCTGTTTAACCAGGACGCCCTTGGCCTTGCTGAAGGTCAGAAAGCCTTCGTGTCCGTGGTAATGCCCCATCCCCGACGGCCCGATACCGCCGAAGGGCATGTCGTCCTGAGCCACATGCAGCAGCGTGTCATTGAGGCAGACGCCACCGGAGTGGGTTTCGTGGAGCACGCGGTTCTGTTCGCGTTTGTCGTAGCCGAAGTAGTAAAGAGCCAGAGGACGTGGGCGCTGATTGATGTAAGCAAATGCCTGATCCAGGTCCCGGTACGGCACGATCGGCAGCAGCGGGCCGAAGATTTCGTCCTGCATCACTGTCATTTCGTCGCTGACATTCAGCAGCAAGCTGTGAGGCATGCGTCGGCCCTGGCCCTGCTCAAACAGCGGAATCAGCAGCGCGCCCTTGCTGGTGGCGTCGCTGAGGTAACTGTTGAGCCGCGCCAATTGGCGCTCGTTGATGATGGCGGTGTAGTCCGGGTTGTCGGCGAGGGTCGGATAAAACCCGCGCACGGCCTGACGATAGGCTTCGACGAAACCGCCGACACGCTCTTCCGGCACCAGCACGTAGTCCGGGGCCACGCAGGTCTGGCCGGCGTTGAGGGTCTTGCCGAAGGCGATGCGCTCGGCGGCGTCCTTGAGCGGTACGTCGTGGGACACGATGGCCGGGGATTTGCCGCCCAGCTCCAGAGTCACCGGCGTGAGGTTTTCCGCCGCCGCGCGCATCACGTGCTTGCCGATGCTGGTGGCGCCGGTGAACAGCAGGTGATCAACGCGCAATTTCGAGAAGGCCACACCGACATCGGCCTCGCCCAGCACCACGCACACCAGGTCTTCAGGGAAAATCCGCGCCAGCAATTCCTTGAGCAGCAGGCCGGTGGCCGGGGTCGATTCGCTGAGCTTGAGCATCACCCGGTTGCCTGCCGCGAGCGCGCCGGTCAGCGGGCCCATGGCCAGGAACAACGGGTAGTTCCACGGCACGATCACGCCGACCACGCCCAGTGGCTGATACACGACTTTTGCCGATGCCGGCTGGAAGGCGACGCCGACCTTGCGCCGCGAAGGCTTCATCCACTGGCTGATATGCCGGCTGGCGTAATGAATGCCGTGCAGGCTCGGCATCAGCTCGGCGAGCAGGGTTTCATCGGCGCTGCGATGGCTGAAATCCGAACTGATCGCCTCGACCAGCGCCTGCCGTTCGCTGCTCAGCAGATCGCGCAAGGCCTTGAGCCACTGCTGACGCTGGGCGGCCGGCGGCATCGGGTTGGCGGCGTAGGCGGCGCGCTGCGCGTCGAACAACCGGTTGAGCTCTTCCAGCGGCTGTTGCAACGATTGCAGGTAGGCAATATCGGCGGTCATTGTCGGCTCCGGATTTGTTGTCGTGAGGAACTTTCTAGAGTCTATGCTCTAGAAAGTCAAATGACTTCCTTGGGCATCATGGTTTTATCCAATTCCGGTTAGGTCGTAAGATGCCCCCCAACGCACTCTGAATTAAAGCTCAAGCCATGGCCCCACGGATCAAAACCAGCGAGCGCATCGTGCAGAACAGCCTCGAGCTGTTCAATCAGCAGGGCGAGCGCAGCATCAGCACCAATCACATCGCCGCCCACATGGAGATTTCTCCGGGCAACCTGTACTACCACTTCCCCAACAAGCAGGCGATCATCGCCGTGTTGTTCAGTGAGTACGAAAGCCTTGTGGACAGCTTCCTGCGCCCGCCTCAGGGGCGTGCGGCGACGGTCGAAGACAAGCGTTTCTACCTCAAGGAACTGCTGTCAGCGATGTGGCGTTACCGCTTTCTGCACCGTGATCTCGAGCACTTGCTCGACAGCGACCCGGACCTGGCCGGGCGTTACCGGCGCTTTTCCCAGCGCTGCGTGATTCAGGGCGCGGCGATCTATGAAGGTTTCGTCGCTGCCGGCATCCTGAAAATGGACCGGGTGCAAATCGAATCCCTGACCCTCAACGCGTGGATCATCCTCACCTCCTGGGTACGCTTTCTGTGCACCACCCGGGAAAACTCCAACCACCTCAGCGAACAGGCCATTAAACGTGGCGTGTATCAGGTGCTGGTGCTGGAAGCGGGATTTGTCACCGAGCAGGCCCGCGATGAGGTCAATGCACTGTTCGAAGAATTCTACGTACCGTTGGCCCAGGCCCTCGAAGAAAGGTCCTGACCCATCCGCTCACAGGAGTCGTTCGCTATGCCGATTGCGCAACTGATCAGCCCGACCACGCTGGATGCCCGCAAGGAGCAACCGGGGCTGGTGATTCTCGATTGCCGTTTTGCCCTCGAAGACCCGGATTACGGCCAGCGCAGTTATGCCGAAGGGCACATTGCCGGGGCGAGTTTCGCCGATCTTGAACGTGACCTGAGCGGACCGGTGACCAAGGGCGTGACCGGACGTCATCCGCTGCCGGAGCCGGCGGCGTTGATCGAGCGTCTGCAAGCGTTCAGCATCAACAACGACAGCGACGTGGTTCTGTATGACGACGGCCCCGGTGCCTATGCGGCACGGGCCTGGTGGTTGCTGGCGTGGCTGGGTAAGCGCGACGGCGTGTTCATTCTCGATGGCGGACTCAAGGCCTGGCACGCGGCCGGCCTGCCGCTGAGCCTGGATGCGCCTTCGGTGGCGCGGGGGACGTTCAGCGGTCAGCCGGACAAGCATTTGCTGCTCAGCGCCGAGCAATTGCAGCAGCGCCTCGGCCAACCGGCCCTGACCCTGCTCGATGCCCGCGCCTTGCCGCGTTTCAAGGGCGAAGTGGAGCCGATCGATCCGATTGCCGGGCACATTCCCGGCGCGCAATGCGCAGCGTTTACCGAGAATCTGGGCAGCGATGGGCGTTTCCTTCCCGCTGATCAACTCAAGCAGCGCTTTGCCGCGAAACTCGGTGAGCGTTCGCCGAGCGATCTGGTGGCGTATTGCGGTTCCGGGGTGACGGCGTGTCACAACCTGTTTGCCCTGTGTCTGGCGGGTTATCCGTTGGGTACGCTGTATGCCGGATCGTGGAGCGAATGGATCAACGAGCCGTCGCGTGGTATCGCCACGGGCGAGTAAGCGCGTTCAGCGCTCCAGTCGCGCACTGCGATAGGCCGCTGGCCCCACGCCGTAAACCTGTTTGAACTGCCGGCTCAGATGGCTCTGGTCGGCAAAGCCCAGTTGCGTGGCAACTTCCACCGGCAGGCAGCCGCTCTGCAACAAGCCCCGCGCGCAGGCGATCCGCTGTTGCATCAGCCAGGTGTGCGGCGGCATGCCGGTGGCGCGGCGGAATACCCGGGCGAAGTGGAAGGGCGAGAGGTTCACCGCCGCCAGTTCCTCCAGCGAGGGTGGCGCCGCCAGTTGTGCGTGCAGCAACTCCTTGGCCATTACTACTGCGCGGTGTTCTTTTCCGGGTTTGCCGTTGATCTGCACCGCCGCGTGGCGTTGCAACAGCAGCATCATCATTTCGCGCCACACCGTCTGCTGCTGCAGCGCGGTGGCTGGGCTTTCCAGCAAGCGGTGCAACTGGCTGAAGCCGTTGACCAGATCCGGGTCGCGATACAGCGTCGCGCCAAAGGCCGGCATTGGTGCGGTTGGCAGCTCCAGTTCTTCAAGCAGCGAAACAATCTTGTCGGTATCCGGATAGAACGCCCGGTACAGCCAGCCGTCCTCGGTGCCTTTGTGGCCGGTGTGCAATTCGTCCGGGTTGATCAGCACCAGCGTGCCGCTGCCAGCCAGGTGTTCGGCACCGCGATAACGGTAGCGCTGGGCGCCGGCCATGATCATGCCGATCACATAGCCGTCGTGGACGTGCGGGGCGAAACGATGCTCGATGTAGCGCGCCGAAAGCAGCTCGACGCCGGCCAGTGGCGCGGTTTGCCAGAAACGGATCGACTCGCCCTGATCGCTCATGCCGTCACCCGCGCCCCGATTCGGCCAGCCATTGGGGAATGCGCCGCTCCAGGTAATAACCCGGTTGGCGGAATGAGCCGTCGACGAAGCCGACATGCCCGCCCCGGGCCTGCAATTCAAACGCGGTCGAACTCGACAACTCACTGGCCTGCGGCAGGCTGTGGGGAAACACGAACGGATCGTCTGCTGCCTGAATGATCAGGGTTGGCGTGCGAATTTCGCCCAGAAAGTAGCGGCTCGATGCCCGGCGATAGTAATCCTCGGCATCGGCAAACCCGTGCAGCGGTGCGGTCACCCGGCCATCGAAATCCCAGAAGGTGCGCATGTTTTCCAGCGAGCCGAGGGCGGCCAGTGCGGCAAGACCATCCTCGCGCCCGTCATGCTGGAACTGGCGCTGCTTGTTCTTGATGTAGGCCACCATCTCGCGCATGAAGTGCGCCTGATAGACCTTCGAAAACCCCTGGCCGATACGGTCGGCGCATTGATCCAGTCGAAACGGCACCGACACCGCCACCGCGCCGAGTACACCGCTGGCGCTGCCGGTTTCCCCCAGATGCTTGAGCAGCACGTTGCCGCCAAGGGAGTAACCGACCGCATACAGCGGCGCCAGTGGCCGCTTGGCTTTCAGGTGTTTGATAGTTTCGGCGAGGTCTTCGCTGGCCCCGGAGTGGTAGCTGCGCGGCAACAGATTCGGTTCGCCGGAGCAGCCACGCCAGTTCAATGCGACGCTGGCCCAGCCTTGGGCGGCGAGCGCTGCCTGAATCCCGGCGACGTAAGGCGAGTTGGAAGATCCGGTCAGCCCGTGCAGCACCAGCACCAGAGGCGCGTTTGCGCTGTGCGGGCCGTGCCAGTCGAGGTCGAGGAAGTCGCCGTCCTCCAGCCACAGGCGTTCGCGCTGGCGATCAAGGTGCACGGTCTTGCGCCACAGCGGCCCCCACAAGGTTTGCAGGTGCGGGTTGCCGAGGCCGAAGGCGGGGATGAACGGTTTTGACGAAGGGGACACGATTGCTCTCGATGCAGCGCAGCGAGCCTCGGCTGAGGCTCGCCGCTTTTTCAGGCCGGTCGGTTAACCGGCGATCACTGCCATACGTTGCCACAACGCGTAGTACACCCGCCCGGATTTCTGCTCGCGGTGCAGGCGCCAGTTGCCTGGCAGGCCGAGGGTCGATGGCGCGGCTTCGCTTTCAGTGTAGATCCACGAATCATCGGCCAGCCATTGGCGCTCTTCCAGCAATGTGCACACGGCGGGCAGCAGGTTCTGGTTGAACGGCGGGTCGAGGAACACCAGGTCGAACGCGGTCGCGGTCTGGGTTTCCAGGTAGCGCAAGGCGTCGGCGGTCTGCACCTGGCCGTTGGTGCAGCGCAGGGTGCCGAGGTGTTCTTTCAGGCTGGAGACCGCGACATGGCTGGCATCCAGCGCCTGGCCCATGGACGCGCCACGGGACAGCGCTTCCAGAAACAGCGCGCCGCTGCCGGCGAACGGATCGAGCACCTTGGCCCCGGCAACGTACGGCGCGAGCCAGTTGAATAGGGTTTCACGCACACGGTCCGGCGTCGGGCGCAGGCCCGGCGCATCAGGAAAGCTCAGCTTTCGGCTGCGCCATTCGCCGCCGATGATGCGCAACTGGTTCACACCGTTGTGCAGTTTTTGTACAGGTTTCTTTGGGCTGGCCATTAATGCTCCGGAACCCCGAGCGGCTGCTCGGCAGGTTTATCAGATGGGGCCGGTAACGGCTTTTGCGGCACGGTCGGGCCAGCGCTGACGATGACCATTTTGTCCGTGCTCAAGTGTTTGTTCAGGGCGTCGCGGACCTGCTCGACGGTCAGGCTCTGGGACTGACGCATGAAGTCGTCCAGATAGCTCAGCGGCAGATTGTAGAAACCCATGGCACCAAGCTGGCCGACGATATCGGCGTTGCTGGCGGTGGACAGCGGGAAGCTGCCGGCCAGTTCGCGCTTGGCGTCGTCGAGTTCTTTCTGGGTCGGGCCGGTCTTCAGGTAGTCGGCGAGTACGTCCTGCACCAGTTTCAGAGTGCCTTCGCTCATTTCCGCGCGGGTCTGCAGATTGATCATGAACGGGCCGCGCGCCTGCATCGGGCTGAACGCCGAATACACGCCGTAGGCCAGGCCACGCTTCTCGCGGACTTCACTCATCAAACGGGTGCCGAAACCACCGCCACCGAGGATCTGGTTGCCCATCGACAGTGCGGCGTAGTCCGGGTCATCTCGGTCAATGCCCAGTTGCGCGAGCATCAGGTTGGTCTGCTTCGACGGGAACTCGATGTGGCCCACACTGGCCTTCGGCTCTTGCGGCTGGGCAATCTTCGCCAGCGCCGGGCCTTTCGGCAGGGCCGCGGAAACCTGATTGGCAATCGCCTCGGCTTCGCTGCGGGACAGGTCGCCGACCAGTGCAATCACCACGTTGCCGGCGGCATAGGCCTTGGCATGGAACTCACGCAGTTGCGCCAGGGTGATCTTCGGCACGCTTTGCGCGCTGCCATCGCTGGAGTGTGCGTACGGGTGATCGCCGTACAGGCGCTTCATCAATTCCAGGCTGGCGAGTTTGCCGGGGTTCTGTTTCTGGTACTCGAAACCGGCGAGCATCTGGTTCTTGATGCGTGCGAAGGAATCGGCGGGGAAGGTCGGTTTGCCGATCACTTCCGAGAACAGTTTGAGTGCCGGCTCGCGTTTGTCGGCGGCACTCAGGCTGCGCAATGAAACGATGGCCATGTCCTTGTAGGCGCCGTTGCCGAAATCCGCGCCGAGGCCTTCGAAGCCTTGGGCGATGGCGCCGACATCCTTGCCGGCCACGCCTTCGTTGAGCATGGCGTTGGTCAGCAGGGCCAGGCCCGGCGCGTTGCCGTCCTGGCTGCTGCCTGCGGAGAAGATCAGGCGCATGTCGAACATCGGCAATTCGCGAGCTTCGACGAACAGCACCTTGGCGCCTTCGGCGGTGTTCCAGGTCTGCACGTCGAGTTTGCGGCTGGCCGGGGCCTTGCCGTCGAGTTCGGCCAGCGATTGCAGCTTCTGGCTGGATTTGGCGTTATCCAGCGCTTCGCTGGCCTTGCTGTTGTCGCTCGGCGCCAGATAGAGCGCGGCGGAGCCAATGACTGCCACGGCGATCAGGCCGAGCAGCAGGCGTGGGGTTTTGCGCTCACTCATGAGTCGTCTCCAGTGGCAGGACGTGGGCGATGCTGAGACGTTCGCGGGTGAAATACAGCTTGGCGGCGTTCTGGATGTCTTGCGGGGTGACGCTTTCCAGATCGGCCAGTTCGGTGTCCATCAGCTTCCACGACAGACCGACGGTCTCCAGTTGGCCGATGGCGGTGGCCTGGCTGGTGATCGAATCGCGTTCGAAAACCAGGCCGGCGATGACTTGCGCCCGCACGCGCTCCAGCTCTTCAGCGGACGGTGCAGTGGTTTTCAGCTGTTCCAGCAGTTTCCACAGGCCGGCTTCAGCCTGGGCCATGGTCTTTTTCTTCTGGGTGTTCGGCGTGGCCGACAGGGTGAACAGGCTGTCACCGCGAGTGTAGGCGTCGTAGCTCGACGAACCGCCGGACACCAGCTCTTCGCCGCGCTCCAGCTGGGTCGGGATGCGCCCGCTATAGCCGCCGTCCAGCAGCGCCGAGATGAGGCGCAAGGCGTTGATCGAGCGTTTGTCTTCGGCCGTGGCCAGGCTCGGCACGTTGAAACCGAGCATCAGGCTGGGCAATTGGGTCTGCACATGCAGGGTGATCTGGCGTTCGCCGGGTTCGGCCAGTTCCAGGGGCTGCTTCGCTGGCGGCACATCGCGTTTCGGGATCGGCCCGAAGTAGCGCTGGGCGAGGGTTTTCACTTCGTCCGGGGTCACGTCGCCGACCACCACCAGCGTGGCGTTGTTCGGCACATACCAGGACTGATACCAGTGGCGCAGCTCTTCGACCTTCATCCGGTCGAGGTCGGCCATCCAGCCGATGGTCGGCGTGTGGTAGCCGCTGGCCGGGTAGGCCATGGCCTTGTAGCGTTCGTAGGCCTTGGACATCGGTTTGTCGTCGGTGCGCAGACGGCGCTCTTCCTTGATGACTTCGATTTCCTTGGCGAACTCGTCGGCCGGCAGGCGCAGATTGGCCATGCGGTCGGCTTCCAGTTCGAAGGCTACGCCCAGACGATCGCGGGCCAGCACTTGGTAATAGGCGGTGAAGTCATCGCTGGTGAAGGCGTTCTCTTCGGCGCCGAGGTCGCGCAGGATCAGCGAGGCTTCGCCGGGGCCGACTTTCTCGCTGCCCTTGAACATCATGTGCTCGAGGGCGTGGGACAGACCGGTCTGGCCCGGGGTTTCGTAGCTGGAACCGACCTTGTACCAGACCTGCGACACCACCACTGGCGCGCGATGGTCTTCGCGCACGACGACTTTCAGACCGTTGTCGAGGGTGAATTCGTGGGTCGGTTGCGGGTCGGCCGCCAGGGCCGAAAGGGGCAGGCAGACTGTGCTGAGCAGCAGGCCTGCGGCGCGGCGGGCTAGAGCATTCATTCGTTTTTAAACCTGTTCGGCTGCCCGCTTGGTCTTAGCCTAGGCGGGCGAGGAGGTGCTAGGATACTGATCCGTTTTACTGGCGGCCACGCCTATCAGGCCACTGATCGGTCTATAGGTTGTACGGGTTACCGGCAGAAGCTTTGAGTTTGTCAGCTAAACTCTGCGTTTTCGCCGACGATGCCGTTCCAGTCCTTCGTATTTAAAGACCTTTGAGGTGCTTTTGGCGCCTCGACAAAATGTTGCGCGTGAACAAGCTGGGTGAAACACAGTCTGTTCTGCATCGAATATTTATTTGCCGGGGCGCCCCTGTGGCGCGTCGCTACCGTGAGATAGCCGTCCTCCATGTTTGGTTCCAACGACGACAAGAAGACCCCAGCTGCGGCTGGCGAGAAGAAAAGCCTGTTCGGATGGCTGCGCAAAAAGCCGCAGGAACCCGTCGTCGAACAGCCGACTGCCATTCCTGAGCCTGCCCCGGCGCCCGCTCCGGTAATAGAAGAAGCGCCGGCCCCGGTTGTGCTGCCAATTGCCGAACCGGTGTTGCAACCGGTGGCCGAAGTCGAGCCTGAAGCGCCGGCTGCCGCTGAACTGCCGCTGACCCCGGCTGCCCAGCCATGGCTGACCTTGCCCGTGGCGGAAGAGCCGGTGGCGCTGGTCGAAGAGGCTGCGCCGCACATCACGCCGCCGATTCCGGCACCGGTTGCATTCACTCCCGAGCCTGTTCAAGCGCCGGTGGCCGAACCTGCTCCTGTCATTCCCGAGCCTGTGGTCGCTGCGCCGGTTGCACCGATTGTTGCTGCGCCCGAGCCTGCACCTGCACCTGCACCTGCACCTGCACCTGCACCTGCACCTGCACCTGCACCTGCACCTGCACCGGTCGTCGCAGCGCCAGTCGCTGTCGTCGAAACGCCGGTGGAGGCTCCGCGCACCGAAGAAACCAAGGCCGGCTTCTTCGCCCGCCTCAAGCAAGGACTGTCGAAGACCAGCGCCAGCATCGGCGAGGGCATGGCCAGCCTGTTCCTTGGCAAGAAAGCCATCGATGATGATCTGCTCGACGACCTCGAAACCCGTCTGCTGACTGCCGACGTCGGCGTCGAGGCGACTTCGGTGATCATCCAGCGCCTGACCCAGAAGGTCGCCCGCAAAGAACTGGCCGATTCCGACGCACTGTACAAATCCCTGCAGGCCGAACTGGCCGCGATGCTCAAACCGGTCGAGCAGCCGCTGAAGATTGCTTCGCAGAACAAGCCGTTCGTGATCCTCGTGGTTGGCGTCAACGGCGCCGGCAAGACCACCACCATCGGCAAGCTGGCGAAGAAGCTGCAACTGGAAGGCAAGAAAGTCATGCTCGCCGCCGGTGACACCTTCCGCGCTGCGGCGGTCGAGCAATTGCAGGTCTGGGGCGAGCGCAACAAGATTCCGGTGATCGCCCAGCACACGGGCGCGGACTCGGCCTCGGTGATTTTCGACGCCGTGCAGGCCGCCAAGGCCCGTGGCATCGATGTGTTGATCGCTGACACCGCCGGCCGGCTGCACACCAAAGACAACCTGATGGAAGAACTGAAAAAGGTTCGCCGGGTGATCGGTAAGCTCGACGCCGATGCGCCGCACGAAGTGCTACTGGTGCTCGACGCCGGCACTGGCCAGAACGCCATCAACCAGGCCAAGCAATTCAACCAGACCGTCGAACTGACCGGCCTGGCGCTGACCAAGCTCGACGGCACCGCCAAGGGCGGGGTGATTTTCGCCCTGGCCAAGCAATTCGGCCTGCCGATCCGCTACATCGGCGTCGGTGAAGGCATCGACGATCTGCGTACCTTTGAAGCCGAACCCTTTGTCCAGGCACTGTTTGCCGAGCGGGAGCGTTCATGATTCGTTTCGAACAGGTCGGTAAGCGCTACCCGAACGGTCACGTCGGCTTGCATGAGCTGAGCTTTCGAGTCCGTCGCGGCGAGTTCCTGTTTGTCACCGGCCACTCCGGTGCCGGTAAATCCACGTTGTTGCGCCTGCTGCTGGCGATGGAGCGTCCGACCAGCGGCAAACTGCTGCTGGCCGGGCAAGATCTGAGCACCATCAGCAATGCGCAGATTCCGTTCCTGCGCCGGCAGATCGGTGTGGTGTTCCAGAACCATCAACTGTTGTTTGATCGCACGGTGTTCAACAACGTCGCACTGCCGTTGCAGATCCTCGGGCTGTCCAAGGCGGAAATCGCCAAGCGCGTCGATTCGGCGCTGGAGCGCGTGGCGCTGTCGGACAAGACCGATCTGTACCCCGGCGACCTGTCCACCGGTCAGCAACAGCGCGTCGGCATCGCCCGCGCCATCGTGCACCGCCCGGCCCTGCTGCTGGCGGACGAACCAACCGGTAACCTCGACCCGCGTCTGGCGGCCGAGATCATGGGTGTGTTCGAAGACATCAACCGTCTGGGCACCAGCGTGCTGATCGCCAGTCACGACCTGGCCCTGATTGCGCGCATGCGCCATCGCATGCTGACCCTGCAACGCGGCCGATTGATCGGCGACGGGGAGGCTGGCGAATGAGTGCAACACGTAGTCCGAAGGTTTCCGAGCGCGTGGCCCCGAAGGCCGCCGATCCACAGCCGCCAAAGAAGAAAAAGCACGACGAGGACGATGGTCCGGATTTCGCCACGCTGTTTCACGCCTGGATCGAAAGCCACCGTGCCAGCCTGCTGGACAGCCTGCGCCGTCTAGGCAAGCAGCCGATTGGCAGCTTCTTCACCTGCATGGTGATGGCGGTTGCGCTGAGCCTGCCGATGGGTTTGTCGTTGTTGCTGAACAACGTCGAACGCCTGGGCGGTTCTTGGCAGCGCGCGGCGCAGATCTCGCTCTATCTGGAGCTTGAGGCCAGCCCGGCTCAGGGCGAAGCGCTGCGTGACCAGATCAAGGGCATGCCCGGCGTAGCTGATGCTGAATATGTCGGCCGCGATCAGGCACTGGAAGAATTCCAGCAGCAGTCCGGACTGGGCGAAGCCTTGCGCGAGCTGCCGGAAAACCCGCTGCCGGGCGTTGTGCTGGTGACGCCGAACGAGGTCGACAAGCCGACCCTGGAAGCATTAAGACAAAAACTTTCCGAGCTGCCCAAGGTACAACAGGCGCAACTTGATCTAGTCTGGGTCGAGCGTCTGGCTGCCATCCTCAAGCTCGGCGACCGCTTTGTCTTCGGTCTGACGGTGTTGCTGGTTTCCGCATTACTTTTGGTGATAGGCAATACCATTCGTCTTCATATTGAAAACCGCCGCACAGAGATAGAAGTGATTAAACTCGTCGGCGGCACCGACAGCTATGTGCGTCGTCCCTTCCTTTATATGGGCGCGTTGTATGGCTTCGGTGCGGGGCTGCTGTCCTGGGGTGTGCTGGCGTTCGGCCTGAACTGGCTGAACGACGCGGTGGTCGGGCTGGCCGGCTTGTACGGCAGTGATTTCGCACTGGCCGGAGTGCCAGTTGCCGACGGTCTGTCGCTCTTGCTTGGCGCGGTGCTGTTGGGTTATATCGGTGCATGGATTGCAGTCGCACGTCATCTCAGGGAGCTGGCGCCGAAGTAGAATCTTTTTTGCGCGTGATTGACCTTGCGGTTTTTTGGGAACTTGTACCTGAGTTCCCGGTCAATTTTTCGCAGTGCCGAAAGGCGCGAGTATGTAAGTCGGAGGTTTTTTCGTATGACCAATTCTTTGCAACCTGCGTATGCATTGGTTCCGGGCGCAAACCTGGAAGCCTATGTGCACACCGTCAACAGCATTCCATTGCTGACGCCGGAGCAGGAGCGTGAACTGGCCGAGAGTCTCTACTATGAGCAGGATCTTGGGGCGGCTCGGCAGATGGTGCTCGCCCACCTGCGATTTGTCGTACACATTGCCCGTAGCTATTCCGGCTACGGTCTGGCTCAGGCTGACCTGATCCAGGAAGGCAACGTCGGCCTGATGAAGGCCGTGAAGCGTTTCAACCCGGAAATGGGCGTGCGTCTGGTGTCCTTCGCGGTGCACTGGATCAAGGCCGAGATTCACGAGTTCATCCTGCGCAACTGGCGGATCGTGAAAGTCGCGACCACCAAGGCCCAGCGCAAGCTGTTCTTCAACCTGCGCAGCCAGAAGAAACGTCTGGCCTGGCTGAACAACGAGGAAGTCCACCGTGTGGCGGAAAGCCTCGGTGTCGAGCCCCGTGAAGTGCGTGAGATGGAAAGTCGCCTGACCGGTCATGACATGGCCTTCGACCCGGCTGCCGAAGCCGACGACGACAGTGCTTTCCAGTCGCCGGCCAATTATCTGGAAGACCACCGGTACGACCCGGCGCGTCAACTGGAAGATGCCGACTGGAGCGACAACTCCAATCACAACCTGCACGAAGCGCTGGAAGTGCTGGACGAACGTAGCCGCGACATCCTCTACCAGCGCTGGCTGGCAGAAGAGAAAGCCACGCTGCACGACCTGGCGCAGAAGTACAACGTGTCGGCCGAGCGGATCCGTCAGCTCGAGAAGAGCGCGATGAACAAGCTCAAGTTGTCGATTGCCGCGTAACCGGTAGTCCGGCAATAAAAAAACGCCCCGATCAGTGATGATCGGGGCGTTTTTGTGTGCGCTTCAGAAGCTCATTGGGCCCAGGGCGCGCGGCGTGAATCATCGAGTGTCAGCAGATAGCTGTCGCCACCCAGCTGGCTCATCTGCTGGCGAATCCATCCGGCCCGACGTGAAACATAGGAAGTCGGGTGACTGGCACTCCAGACCCGGGGATTGGGCAGCACAGCCGCCAGATAACTCGCCTGCTGGCGGGACAAAGACTTGGCAGAAACGCCAAAGTGATGCCGTGCTGCCGCTTCAGCGCCAAATACGCCGTCATCCCACTCGACGCTGTTCAGATACACCTCAAGAATTCGCTGCTTGGGCCAGAACACTTCGATCAGCGCGGTAAACCACGCCTCAAGACCTTTACGCAGATAACTGCGGCCGGACCACAAAAACAGGTTCTTCGACACTTGCTGGCTCAACGTGCTGGCACCGCGAATCGAACCGCCAAGTTCGTTGTGGGCCAGTGCGGCCTTGATCGCACTCAGGTCAAAACCCCAGTGCTCGGGAAATTTCTGGTCTTCGCCGGCTATTACCGCGACCTTCAGGTCATCGGAGATCTCGTCCCACGGCTTCCAGGTACGTTGCAGATCGATCGGCTCGCCGTCGACCCAGGATTCGATCTTGCGCTCGACCATCAGCGCCGTGCCCGGCGGCGGCACAAAGCGAAACACCAACACCAGCAATACGCTGCCGCCCGCGAACCAGAGCAGGGCCTTCGTGAAACGACGGAGAAATAAACGCAGCATAGAGATGGCTTGGCCGAACCGGTTGAGCGGGCCATTATACAGACCCTGCCGATCGAGTCTGAGTGGAGTTCTACATGCTGCGTAGCTTTCTGATGCTGGCTGCCTTCTTTGGTTTCACCGGTGTCGGCCTCGGCGCATTCGCCGCCCATGGCCTGAAAAACCGCCTGACCCCCGAGTACCTCGCGATCTTCCACACCGGCGTCACCTATCAACTGGTGCATGCGCTGGCGCTGTTCGGCGTGGCGCTGCTGGCCACGCAGCTTCAGGGGCGTCTGGTCGCCTGGGCCGGTATCTCGTTCAGCATCGGCATCCTGCTGTTCTCCGGCAGTCTGTACCTGCTGACCACCGTCGGCATCGGCAAGCTCGGCATCATCACTCCGTTCGGCGGCCTGGCGTTCCTGATCGGTTGGCTGTGCCTCGGACTCGCCGCCTGGCGCCTGCAGCCAACCGCTTGACGCTTGGTGCTGACCTTTAGGTCATGATCGGGCTAGAATGCCACCCCCTAAAAAGTGATGGCGGCGTTGCGCATGCGCATTCAGTTGAACGGTGAATCCTTTGAACTGCCCGACGGTGAAACCGTTGCGGCCCTGCTGACCCGTCTGGACCTGACCGGACGCCGCGTCGCGGTCGAGCTCAATCTGGATATCGTCCCGCGCAGCCAGCATGCCGACACCACTTTGAATGACGGCGACAACGTCGAAGTGGTGCACGCCATCGGCGGCGGCTAGTCGCCAGGCCTGCATGGGCCGAGAATTCTGCAAGACCCTCACCCCAACAGAGGATTTCCCATGAGCATCGTTCGTAGCGACAAGCCTTTCGTTCTGGCCGGTCGTACTTACCAGTCGCGTTTGCTGGTCGGTACCGGCAAGTACCGTGACATGGAAGAAACCCGCCTGGCCATCGAAGCCTCGGGTGCCGAGATCGTCACCTTCGCCGTGCGCCGCACCAACCTGGGCCAGATCGAAGGCGAGCCGAACCTGCTCGAAGTGCTGTCGCCGGATCGCTACACCTTCCTGCCGAACACCGCTGGCTGCTACGACGCGGTCGAAGCCGTGCGCACCTGCCGCCTGGCCCGTGAGCTGCTCGATGGCCATAACCTCGTGAAGCTGGAAGTGCTGGCTGACCAGAAAACCCTGTTCCCCAACGTGATCGAAACCCTCAAGGCCGCCGAAGTACTGGTCAAGGAAGGTTTCGACGTGATGGTTTACACCAGTGATGACCCGATCATCGCCCGGCAACTGGCGGAAATCGGCTGCATCGCGGTGATGCCGCTGGCCGGCCTGATCGGTTCGGGCCTGGGGATCTGCAACCCGTACAACCTGCAGATCATCCTCGAAGAAGCCAAGATCCCGGTGCTGGTGGATGCCGGTGTCGGTACCGCTTCCGACGCCACCATCTCCATGGAGCTGGGCTGTGACGCGGTGCTGATGAACTCGGCCATCGCCCACGCCCAGCAGCCGATCATGATGGCCGAAGCCATGAAACACGCGATCGTCGCGGGCCGCCTGGCCTACCTCGCCGGCCGCATGCCGAAAAAACTCTATGCCAGCGCCTCTTCGCCGCTGGATGGTCTGATCAAGTAAGAGCTATTGATGACTGAATCGAACGACACGCCAATCCAGACGGAAGAAGGCGACGAGCGCCAACACCGCCGCATCAAGAGTTTCGTGATGCGCGCCGGGCGCATGACCGAAGGCCAGCAGCGCGGCCTGGATCAGGGCGCGCCGAAGTTCGTCCTGCCACTGGCCGATGCGCCGGTGGATTACGATCAGGTGTTCGGCCGTTCCGCGCCGCGTTCGCTGGAGATCGGTTTCGGCATGGGCCACTCGCTGCTGGAAATGGCAGCCGCTGCGCCGGAACAGGATTTCATCGGTGTCGAAGTTCACCGTCCAGGTGTCGGCGCGCTGCTCAATGGCGTGCTGACCCAGGGTCTGACCAACCTGCGGGTCTACGATTGCGACGCGATCGAAGTGCTCAACCGCTGCATCGCCGACAACAGCCTCGATCGCCTGATGCTGTTTTTCCCGGATCCGTGGCACAAGAGCCGTCACCACAAGCGCCGCATCGTCCAGGCGTCCTTCGCTGAACTGGTGCGCAGCAAGCTGAAGGTTGGCGGCATTCTGCACATGGCCACCGACTGGGAACCGTATGCCGAATACATGCTGGAAGTGATGAACGTCGCCCCGGGCTATCGCAACCTCGCCGAAGACGGCAAGTGCGTGCCACGCCCGGCCGAACGTCCGATCACCAAGTTCGAACGCCGTGGCGAACGTCTTGGGCATGGCGTGTGGGATCTGAAGTTCGAAAAGCTCGCTTAAGCCTTATGCAATAAAAAACTGTGGGAGCCATTGGCTCCCACAGTTGTTTTAGCAGTACTCGGTCATTACACCGTAGAAAGGAATTCTGCCGGTACCCGCTCTGTCAGCCAGACACCATTCTCGGCCTGATAGAACTTGAACCCCTGTTCCTGCATCTGCCGCGCGGCGACCTGCAGAATCACGACCGTTCCGTAACGTTGCCCGACCGCCGAAGCCGTGGCGGTTTCCTGGGAAAGGTGCACGTGATGACGTGATCCCGGGATCAATCCCTGTTCGTTGATCGAGTCCATGAAACGCGTCGCGGTGCCGTGATAAAGCGTTTCCGGAGGCTGCTTTTCTTCGAACTGCAGCTCCACGCTTTTCGTCGAGTGGCCCTGTACGGCGCGAATCGACTGACCGTCCGGAGAGATCGAAAAGCGCTTTTTGTCACTGCTGGCCACAACGTTTTCGATCAGCGTGCGATCCAGCGTTCTACCGTCCCGTGCCGCGCCATCGATCAAGGCGTCGATGTTTGCCCAGCCTTCAGAGTCAAGCGTCAGGCCAATCGCCTGTGGCTCATGACGCAGCACGAAGCTGAGAAATTTGCTTGTTTCGTCCAGCAGTTTCTTGCTCATGAACTTCCCTGTCGGTATTCAGCGGCGGTCGGCGACTACGCCGATCAAAACCAGCACCACCAACAACACCGGCGCCAGGCTGTAGTTGTTGAACTGGCTCAGCCCCTTCACCACCCACGGTGTGGCGTAGATCAGCGCCGCGCCGCTGCCGACCATGCACAGCAGGGCCATCAGCGGGACGCGCAGGGCGCCGGCGATGCTGCCCAGGCGTTGCTCGACCCAGCCTTTGAAGTCGGCGCCGAACAGCACCAGCAGGCAGCCCACCAGGGCCAGCGCGATTTCCGAGAGGTTGCTGCGGCTCCAGCGGGAGACAGTGGCGAGCAGGTCGAGTATCAAATCCATGCGGTTTCCCCGGGAGCCATTCAGCTCAGAAATTTCTGCAGCAAATCGTTGAGAAAGAGTTGTCCGCGCTCGGTAGCCGCCAGACGTGACGGTTCGACCTGCAACAGACCGCTTTGTTCGGCCTCGCGGCGGTGTTCGTCGAGGCTTTCCAGCGGCAGGCCGGTGCGCTCGGGATACAGGCGTGATTCGACGCCGGCAGTCAGGCGCAGGGCGTTCATCAGGAACTCGAAGGGCATCTCTTCGTTGGTCAGGGCTTTCTCGCCGGCCTGGAAACTTTTGGCCGGGTTGAGGTAGTCCTTCGGCAAGCGCGTTTTCCAGGTGCGCACGATGCGCCCGTCCGGATGGCTGAGCTTGCCGTGAGCACCGGCGCCGATACCGATGAAGTCGCCGAAACTCCAGTAATTGAGGTTATGCCGCGCCGGACGACCGGCTTGCGCATAGGCCGAAACCTCGTACTGCGCGTAACCGTGTTCGGCCAGCAGCGCCTGTCCGGCCTCTTGAATGTCCCACAACGTGTCGTCTTCCGGCAGCACCGGCGGTTGGTTCCAGAACACGGTGTTCGGTTCCAGTGTCAGCTGATACCAGGAGATGTGCGTCGGTTGCAGCTCGATCGCCTGGCGCAGATCGCTCAAGGCATCGTCCAGTGACTGGTCCGGCAGGCCGTGCATCAGGTCGAGGTTGAAGTTATCGAACCCGGCCTGGCGCGCCATGCCGGCGGCACGCACCGCTTCGTCGCCGTTGTGGATGCGGCCGAGGGCCTTGAGCTTTTCCTGCTGGAAGCTCTGGATGCCGATCGACAGGCGATTGATCCCCAGTTTGCGGTAGGCGACGAACTTCTCTTGCTCGAAAGTCCCGGGGTTGGCTTCCAGGGTGATTTCGATGTCCTCGGCAAACGGGATGCGTTGTTTGACGCCTTCGAGCAAGCGGCCCAGTGATTCGGCACTGAACAGGCTCGGCGTGCCACCGCCAAAGAAGATCGAGCTCAGCTCACGGCCGTACACCGCGTGCAGATCCTGATCAAGGTCGGCAAGCAACGCGTCGACATATTCCTGCTCCGGCAGCACCGGGCTGGCGGTGTGGGAGTTGAAGTCGCAATACGGGCATTTGCGCACGCACCACGGGATGTGGATGTACAGTGCCAGGGGCGGCAGCGTCGGCAACGGCGCCCGAGGCGAGGGGGCGGCGCCACCGACGATCAGTGGCGACGCAGAAGAATCACGGGTCATTTCAAGCCCAGACGCTGGCGCAGCAGATCCATTGCACGGGCGCGGTGGCTGATCTGATTCTTGTCGCTCGGGCTCAGTTCGGCGCTGGACACGTTACGCTCCGGCACCCAGAACAGCGGATCGTAGCCGAAACCGTGCTCGCCGCTGGCGGCGGTCAGGATGCGCCCGTGCCACAGGCCTTCGCAGAGGATCGGCAGCGGATCGTCGGCGTGACGCACCAAGGCCAGCACGCAGACGAACTGCGCGCCGCGCTCGGCTTCAGGCACATCCTTCAAGGCGTCGAGCAGCTTGGCGTTGTTCGCCGCGTCGCCCTTGCCGTCGGCGTAGCGAGCGGAATAGATGCCCGGCGCACCGCCGAGGAAATCCACCGCCAGCCCCGAATCGTCGGCCAGCGCCGGCAACCCGGAGATACGCGCGGCATTGCGGGCCTTGAGGATCGCGTTCTCGACGAACGACAGGCCGGTTTCTTCCGGCTCCACGCTGCTGAACTCGCCGATCGAGCGCAATTGCACCGATTCGCCGAGCATGGCCTGGAGTTCCTTGAGTTTGCCGGCGTTATGGCTGGCCAGTACGAGTTGCTTGAGGTTCATCATTCGCCGGGGAAAAGCTCTTGGTTGAAATTGATGGTGTTGATCTTGTCACCGTTCTGCACCTTGATTTCGAAGGTGCGGGTTTCCTGCTGTTCCACCGGGTACTGGGCGATGTAATAGATCGCGCCCTGTTCGGTGACCTGACGGAAATTCAGGGTCACGGTCTGGCTGGTCAGATCTTTCACCGTGCCGGTGACGTTGGCGATCAACGGCTTGCCGTCCTTGATCACCGAGACATTGATCACGCCCTGATTCTTGCTGCGGATCAGCTCGGCAGCCTTGGCGATGTCCGGTTGCAGGTAGGTCGAGTTGAAGGTGTTGTAGTGCACCGTCACGTCGCCGAAGGTTTCCTGGCGCTCGCTCTTGATGGCATCGGCTGCCATGGCCGACAGGCTCAGGCAGGCGGCCAGCAGCGTGGTAATCAGGCGTCCCATGTTCGTTCTCCTCGCAATGTCGTGGTTCAGACCGCGATTTTGTGATCCTGCAGCCCCGGGCTGCTGACGCGGTAGATACCGATCTCACCTAACAGATTAGGCCATAGCTTACTGGCCCACCCGTGGCGGTGCTGTTGATCCACGGCAAGCCGATCAATGACCTTCGCCTCACGTTCGCGACAAAGTTCTTCAAAGTCTTCGAAGGTGCAGAAGTGAATGTTCGGCGTGTTGTACCAGGTGTACGGCAGGAACTCGGACACCGGCATCCGGCCCTTGCTCGCCAGATACCAGCGGCAGCGCCAGTGGCCGAAGTTGGGGAAGGTGATGATGCACTGGCGACCGACCCGCAGCATTTCGTCGAGGATCTTGTCCGGGTAGTGCACGGCCTGCAGGGCCTGGGTCATCACGACCACGTCGAAGCTGTTGCTGGCGAAGTTGCCCAGGCCCTTGTCCAGGTCCTGTTCGATGACGTTGATGCCCTTGGCCACGCACTCGGCAATGTTGTCCGGGTCGTTTTCCAGGCCATAACCGGTGACCTGCTTGTGGTCGCGCAGCCAGGTCAGCAACTCGCCGTCACCGCAACCGAGGTCGAGCACGCGGCTGCCGGCGGGGATCCATTCCTGGATGATTTCCAGATCAGCTCTCATGGCTTGTTCACACCGTAATTCGGTTCATGTAATTGCCGAACGCCTGCAAATAGCGCGGGATCGGAATCAGGAAGGCGTCGTGGCCCTGGGGTGCGTCGATTTCCAGGTAGCTGACGTCCTTGCGCGCGGCCATCAGCGCGTCCATCAGTTCCCGCGAACGGGCCGGGGAGAAGCGCCAGTCGGTGGTGAACGACATCACGCAGAACTTGGCTTTCGCGCCTTCGAAGGTTTTCGCCAGGTTATCGTCGAAGTTCGCCGCCGGATCGAAGTAGTCCAGCGCCTTGGTCATCAACAGATAGGTGTTGGCATCGAAGCGCCCGGAGAATTCTTCGCCCTGATAGCGCAGGTAGCTTTCGACCTGGAACTCGACACTGTGGAAGTCGTAGTTGAGCTTTTCGCTCTTCAGGCCACGGCCGAATTTCTCGCCCATGGAGTCGTCGGACAGGTAGGTGATGTGCCCGACCATCCGCGCCAGCATCAGGCCGCGCTTGGGGATCACGCCTTGTTCCTGGAACGAGCCGCCGTGGAATTCCGGGTCGGTGAGAATCGCCTGGCGCGCCACTTCGTTGAAGGCGATGTTCTGCGCCGACAGCTTGGGGGCCGAGGCGATGGCCAGGCAGTGACGCACGCGATCCGGATAGGTGATGGTCCATTGCAGCGCCTGCATGCCGCCGAGGCTGCCGCCGATCACCGCCGCCCACTGGCCGATGCCGAGCAGGTCGGCCAGGCGTGCCTGGCTGTGCACCCAGTCTTCCACGGTCAGTACCGGGAAATCGGCGCCGAATGGCTTGCCGGTGTCCGGGTTAAGGCTGCTCGGGCCGGTGGAGCCGTTACAGCCGCCGAGGTTGTTCAGGCTGACCACGAAGAACTTGTTGGTGTCGATCGGTTTGCCGGGGCCGATGCAGCTGTCCCACCAACCGGGCTTGCGGTCGTCGATGCTGTGATAACCAGCGGCGTGGTGGTGGCCGGACAAGGCGTGGCAGATCAACACGGCGTTGCTCGCTTGCGCGTTCAGCGTGCCGTAGGTTTCGTAGATCAGGTCATAAGCGGCCAGCGAACGGCCGCAGGCCAGGGCCAGCGGTTCGCTGAAGTGCGCCGTTTGCGGCGTCACCAGACCAACAGAATCGGGGGGAAAGGCAGCTGGCATCGACCCTGCTCTCGTTGAAATGAGGCGTAAGTCTAAAGACCGCTGCCCCCAGCGGCAAGCAACGATCAGGCCTGATTTGCGCTCGTTCCCACGCGGAGCGTGGGAGCGATCAAGGAAGAGCTAAACCGGGTAAATCCGGGAGTTTCTTCGGTGAGCAAATCTTTACCCGCTTCTGCCGGTTCAACTCACCGCTGATCAGGCTGACCTGGCTCTTGGAAACCCCAAAAGCCTTGGCCAGAAACCCCATCAGATACGCATTGGCCTTGCCCTCGACCGGCGGCGCGGTCAGGCGGATCTTCAGGCGATCACCGTGCAGCCCGGCGAAGTCATCGCTGCGGGCTGCAGGTTGCAGGTGACACTCGAGGATCAAGTCGTCACCGTCCCAACGGAACCAGCTCACATCAACAGGCGCAGGATTTCCGGCATCATCGTCATCGCCGCGAGGTTGTTGATCACCAGCATGTCGATCAGCTTCAGCGCGAGGAAGGCGAAGATCGGCGACAGGTCCAGGCCGCCCATGCTCGGCAGGAAGCGACGGAACGGCGCCAGGGCCGGTTCGCAGATCTGGTTGACCAGTTCGGCGCCCGGGTTATGGCTGCCCGGAGCGACCCACGACAGGATCACGCTGATGATCAGGGCGAAGAAGAAAATCTTCAGGAACAACGCGGTCACACCGATGATCGACCAGATGAACAGTTGCAACGGGTTGCCGGTGGTGCCGTAGGTCAGCAGCAGGGTCAGTGCCATCAGTGCCAGTTGTACGAGGATTGCCAGCACCAGCGAGGACATGTCGAGGCCGAACAGGCTCGGGATGATCCGGCGCAGTGGCTTGAGCAGCGGCTGGGTGGCCTTGACCACGAACTGGCACAGCGGGTTGTAGAAGTTCGCCCGTACCAGTTGCAGGACGAAGCGCAGCAGCACGATCAGCAGGTACAGGCTGCCGAGGGTTTGCAGCACGTAGACCGCTGCGGTGTTCAATCCAATCATGTAAGGCTCCTTATTTGCCCAGTTGTTCGGCCATCTCGGCCGAGCGGTGCGCGGCGGCGCCGAGTGCTTTTTCCACCAGGGCTTCGAAGCCGCCGGCCTGGAACGATTTGATCGCAGCTTCAGTGGTGCCCGCTGGCGAGGTCACGCGGCGGCGCAGTTCGGCGGCGTCGACGTCGCTGGAAACGGCCATGTGCGCGGCGCCCAGCGCGGTTTGCAGGGTCAGTTGCTCGGCGGTTTCCTTCGGCAGGCCGAGTTTGACGCCGGCGGCGGTCATGGCTTCGATCAGCAGGAAGAAGTAGGCCGGGCCGGAACCGGAGACGGCAGTGACCGCGTCCAGTTGCTGCTCTTCGTTCAGCCACAGGGCGAGGCCCACGGCGGACAGCAGCTCTTCAGCCTGCTGGCGCTGTTCGGCGCTCACTTCGCCGGTGGCGTACAGACCGCTCACGCCTTGACGCAGCAGCGCCGGGGTGTTGGGCATGCAGCGCACGATCGGCTGCTCGCCGAGCCATGCGGTCATGCTGGCACAGGTGATGCCGGCGGCGATGGACACCACCAGTTGGTTCGGCTTCAGGCTCGGGCGAATCGCTTCGCACACGGCTTTCATGGCCTGCGGCTTGACTGCCAGCACGACAACGTCAGCGCCGTCGATGGCCTGGGCGTTGTCGGCGAAGGTTTCGATGCCGTGTTCGGCGCTGACCCGGTTGCGGGTCTCTTCGCCCGGATCGCTGGCGCGGATGTGTGCGGCTTCCAGACCCTTGGCCCGCAGGCCGCCGATCAGGCTGGCGGCCATGTTGCCGGCACCGATAAAGGCAATACGCGTGTTGCTCATGTCAGGTCCTTATCTGGAAATCATCAAGATTGGGAGTAGTCGCGAGCGCCAAACAGGGCCGTACCGATACGGACCCAGGTGGCGCCCTGGGCAATGGCCGACTCGAGGTCGTGGCTCATGCCCATGGAAAGTGTGTCGAGCGGCAGATCGAGACCTGCCTGCAGCTTCTGGACGGCAGCGAATGCAGCATCCTGCTCGGCGCGATCTTCGGTAGGCTCGGGAATCGCCATCAGCCCGCGCAACTTCAAGCGCGGCAGGGCGCTGATGGCCTGGGCCAGGGCCGGCAGGTCGGCCGGGGTGCAGCCGGACTTGCTGGCCTCACCGCTGACATTGACCTGAATGCAGATATTCAGTGGCGGGAGATCCGCCGGACGTTGCTCGGAGAGACGTTGGGCAATTTTCAGACGATCCACGGAGTGCACCCAGGCGAAGTGCTCGGCAATCGAGCGGGTCTTGTTCGACTGAATGGGGCCGATGAAGTGCCAGATCAAGGGCAGGTCGGCCAGTTCGAGCTGTTTGCCCAAAGCTTCCTGCAGATAGTTCTCGCCAAAGTCGCGCAGGCCGGCGGCGTACGCTTCGCGCAGGGCTTGGGCGGGTTTGGTCTTGCTCACGGCCAGCAGCTGGACGCTGTTTTCGTCGCGGCCGGCGGCTTTGACGGCTGCCTTAATGCGCGAACTAACCTGGAGAATGTTGTCTGCTATCGTGGACATCAAGAGGCGCCAGCGGTCTGAAGGTTCGCGGCATTCTACTGGAATTGAGGGACGCTATGGATATCACTGAACTGCTGGCCTTCAGCGCCAAACAGGGCGCTTCCGACCTGCACCTGTCGGCCGGACTGCCGCCGATGATCCGCGTGGATGGCGATGTGCGGCGGATCAATCTGCCGGCGCTGGATCACAAACAGGTGCACGAGCTGATCTACGACATCATGAACGACACCCAGCGGGTGGAGTACGAGAAACATCTGGAAACCGACTTTTCCTTCGAAGTGCCGGGTGTGGCGCGCTTTCGGGTCAACGCCTTCAACCAGAACCGTGGCGCCGGCGCCGTGTTCCGCACCATCCCGTCGAAAGTGCTGAGCATGGAAGACCTCGCCATGGGTGATGTCTTTCGCAAGATCACCGACGCCCCGCGTGGTCTGGTGCTGGTGACCGGGCCGACCGGTTCCGGCAAGTCCACCACCCTGGCGGCGATGATCGATTACCTCAACACCCACCGTCATCACCACATCCTGACCATCGAAGACCCCATCGAATTCGTCCACGAATCGCGCAAATGCCTGATCAATCAGCGTGAAGTCCACCGCGATACCCGCAGTTTTGCCACGGCACTGCGCTCGGCGCTGCGTGAAGACCCGGACGTGATCCTGGTGGGCGAGATGCGCGACCTGGAAACCATCCGCCTGGCGCTGACCGCTGCGGAAACCGGGCATCTGGTGTTCGGCACGCTGCACACCACCTCGGCGGCCAAGACCATCGACCGGGTGGTGGACGTGTTCCCGGGGGATGAGAAGTCCATGGTGCGCTCGATGCTGTCGGAGTCGTTGCTGGCCGTGGTGTCGCAGACGCTGATCAAGAAGATCGGCGGCGGCCGGGTGGCGGCCCACGAGATCATGCTGGGAACGTCGGCGATCCGGAACCTGATCCGCGAGGACAAGGTGGCGCAGATGTATTCGGCGATCCAGACCGGCGGGTCGCTGGGGATGCAGACGCTCGACATGTGCCTGAAGGATCTGGTGACCAAGGGCCTGATCAGTCGCGAACATGCGCGGGAGAAGGCGCGGACACCGGATAATTTCTAGTGACGAAAAAAAACGCAGCCAGAGGGCTGCGTTTTTTGTGATCTGCAAGGATCAGCGCTGTACGACGCGCATCTGCTTGCCGCCCGGTTCTTTCGGCAGCACGCGCTTGGCAACCACGTAATGCTGTTCCCAATACGGCTTGTTCAGCGTATCGATGCTCACCGCTTTGCCACGGCGCGGTGCGTGGATGAAGCGGTCGTTGCCCAGGTAGATGGCAACGTGGTTGACCCGACGGCTCTTGATGTTGAAGAAAATCAGGTCGCCAGGCTTGAGATCCTTGCGCTCGACTTTCTCGCCATGACCGCTGGCCATGGCATTCGAGGTGCGGGGCAGGTCGAAAGTCGCGTCGTTGAACGCGTATTTCACCAGGCCGCTGCAGTCGAAGCCTTTACTCGGGCTGCTGCCGCCCCAACGGTAAGGTGTACCGAGGACGTTCACCGCACGACTGAGGACGTTGCTGCTTTCCTTGTTCGCCATCGGTGGAACCAGCTTGCCGTGACCCTTGCTGGCGAGCGTGGTGTGTTTCGTTTGCTTGCCTTTGTTCGAGGGAGCAGAGGCATGGGATTTGGGAGTGAAACCGTTAACGTTGGGAAGACGTTGCTCACGATTGGTGGCGTGGGCGGCCAGTGGCATTAATAGGCAAATAGTTAGCCATGTCTTGAAAAATGGACGCATTAGGCAGGGCTCTTATGTGTTAGCGCGCAACTTTATAACAGCTTTTTTGTCCCTTCCGAGGCCGTTGGTCGATTCAAAAGGCGGGCAACGGAACCAAACAAGCGGCAAATAGACGCAATTGTCGGACAGAAGTCAGGTGCTATAAGGCTTTGACGGACCACAAGGTAGCATTTGCCGTACGTCGGCTACATGTAAAAAAGTCACAAAGAATTAAAGAAAATTTATCTATCGCGTGTATCGAGGTCTTCATGAACCGCTATCAACTGCCACAAGTGAAGGAAAAGGACACCCATAGCAAGGTGATCGGTTACCTGTTGTGGATCTTCGGTTTTACCGGGTCGCACCGCTTCTATTACGGCAAGCCGGTGACCGGCACGATCTGGTTTTTCACCTTCGGCCTGCTGGGGATTGGCTGGCTGATCGACGTGTTCCTGATCCCGGCAATGGACCGGGAAGCGGACCTGCGCTTTGCTGCGGGGCCGATCGAATACAACGTGGCGTGGATTCTGCTGACATTCCTCGGCGCGTTCGGCGTGCACCGGATGTATCAGGGCAAGTGGATCACAGGCTTGCTGTACCTGCTGACCGGCGGGTTGTTCTTTCTGGGCGTGCTGTATGACTTCTGGACGCTGAATGATCAGGTGTCGGTGCGTAATGCCGAAGGGCGGGGCGCTTTTCAGTAAGTGATGGCGAGGGGAGAACCGCCGGCGCAGTTCGTGCGCTGGCAGGTCCCCCTTCGACTTCCGGTTTTGCATCTGTGCTATTTCGATTGCGCGAAGGTTTGCATTTGGAAAGCGACAAACGTAAGGGCAGTGACACCATAAAGTATTGCAATGACGGTGTGATGGGGCATGGACCAATACACAATCCTGTCAACCAGAATCAATAGCGATAGTGTCGCTATCAAGTAGGCTGATATTTTCAATAACAGACCTCTGAGCGAATTGGTGTTTGCCCAGCCTAATAGGAGAATCTGCAGTAGGTGCATTAGTGCAAGTGTCAGGAAAATCATCAGCGTCACACCAATGGGCAAGCCGATTGTATCCTGGCTTATGTCATACGTTTCTGATTTGAGATTTTCTATTAGTACGAGCACTCCTGCGCCAGATGTAAGTACGAGAGCGATCGGGTATAGATATCTCAATAATCTGCAGGTCCTGTCCATTCGCTCTCCATCGTTCGGATGTCTGTAAGAATGCTGAAGCTTACTGGGCAGGATTAAACCCAGTTCCGCTTAGCCTTATTTTATGCTCACCAAAAATGTCGATTTCGTAATGTGTTCCAGAAAATACTCTGCCTGCTGTCGTTAATAACTCAAGGGCAGTTGATCTGTTGCTTGCGTCGAAATCGTAAGTGTCAGTATATGCTCTGATAACGCCATCGAAAACCCAGGATCCTGTGTTGTCTCTGATGAAGTTTCCCTCCATTTTTATCGTTATTCTTCCTAGATAAGCTCCGGTGACGTTGCTGTCATTGATGGTAGCGTAAGGAATCCTGGGGTCGGACAAGTAATAAGTACCAGCTTCTCGAGTGCTTGCAATAGAGCTTGCCAGTAATGGTAGTTCATTGGCTCTGACGTTCAGGCCAATGTTGTTGATGTTGACCCTCATCCTCTCACCCTTTCCCCAGAGATAATGAGCGAAGGCTTTGATCGGGCTGAAGGTACCTCCGGAAAGCTCGGTTGTGAGCGTTTCGTAATTCAGGTTGTACGGAGCCGTCGCTGCGACTTTGATCAGTGCTTCTATGGGGCTTAGTTTTTGCTGTGCCGCAAATGAGTCAGCCAAGCTGAAGTTGATGACTTTGTTCTTGAAATAACCATGGCTGATAATGGTGGAGCTGTTCAATAAGTAGTTGTCGCTTTCCGTGATCCTCCAGAGGTCGCGGATTCCACCCAGAGCATCGTTGTTAATTGCCTTGTTCACCATTTGCAGTTCATAGGTGAAGGCTTTGATTCCGGATTTCATCTCAAGCCAGGCATGAAACATATCCATTTCTGCTGAGGTTATTACGGGGCCATTGCTCAGTGGCAGTGAATAGGTTTGACCGTCATGGGTGATGATGGCCTCTCCTGCGCCCTGCCAATCTGCTGTTGCATAGGTCCCCCATCTGAATCCGGAGTCGACTGTAAACCGCCAGAGTTTCCTGTTGTACCTTTGGTGATAATAGGGGGAAGCGTAAGTCCATTTTTCATGTGCTCATCCTTGTGGGTATTAGTTATCCTTCTGACGGTTTTATGTTAATGACTCTATGTAGATGTTACCTACGAGAACTTTGTAGGCTGTTTCTGATTATTTCGCGGCTGTTTTTACAGGGCGGGTGTAAAACGTCGGAGATTTCTTTATGGCGGGTAGCCGCTTTCCTGCGCCACTTGGTGCAGATCTAACGGCAGAAGACCGGTGAGGGAGATTTGATGTTGCGAACAGTGACTTTGAGCGAAAATTTTCCAATAAGGATGTTTGTCGCTATCAAATGAAGTTCAAGAGGTAGCAGGCCATTGCAGCCTGCTACCTCCAGTCTTCATGCCTGATGGCTGATCCGGCCATCCACCAGGGTGTAACGCACCACGCCCGGCAGGCTGTGACCGAGGAACGGGCAGTTCTCGCCCTTCGACAGCCAGCTCTCGCCGGCCACGGTCGAGGCCTTCGGATCGAACAGCACGATATCCGCCGCGCCACCTACTGCCAGCTTGCCTGCCGGCAGGCGCAGGGCGTCGGCCGGGCCGGCGCTCAGACGTGCCAGCAGGGTCGGCAGGTCCAGCAGACCATCCTCGACAAGCGTCATCGCCAGCGGCAGCAGCAGTTCGACACTGCTGATGCCCGGCTCGGTAGCGCCGAACGGTGCCAGTTTCGCATCGCGCTCATGGGGCTGGTGATGGCTGGAAATCGCCGAAACCACCCCGGACTTCACCGCTTCACGCAGGCCGTCGCGGTCGGCGCGGGTGCGCAGCGGCGGTTGCACGTGATACAGGCTGCTGAAGTCGATCAGCGCTTCATCCGTCAGGATCAGCTGATACAGGGCGACATCCGCCGTGACTTTCAGGCCACGGGCCTGGGCCTGAGCGATCAGGGCCACGCCGCGAGCGCTGGTCAGTTGACTGAAGTGCGCGCGCACGCCGGTCTGCTCGACCAGCAGCAGGTCTCGGGCCAGGGCCACGGTTTCAGCGGTTTCCGGGATACCCGGCAGGCCGAGGAAGCTGGCGGTGGCGCCTTCGTGGGCCAGGCCACCGTCGGCAAGGTCGTGATCCTGGGAGTTGAAAATCACCGTCAGGTCGAACGTTGCCGCGTAATCCAGCGCCCGGCACAGGGTGCGGGTGTTGCGGAAACTCTCCAGACCGTTGCCGAACGCCACGCAACCGGCGTCGCGCAGGGCAACGAGCTCGGCCAGTTGTTCACCATCCAGGCCTTTGCTCAGGGCGCCGATCGGGAACACCTTGGTGTTGCCGGCCTCGCGGGCGCGGTCGAGGATCAGCTCGGCCACGGCGGAGGTGTCGAGTACCGGTTTGGTCTTCGGCGGGCAGCACAGGCTGGTCACGCCACCGGCCGCCGCGGCGCGGGTTTCGCTGGCGATGGTGCCTTTGCGGCTGTAGCCCGGCTCGCGCAGGGCAACGTTCAGGTCGACGAGACCCGGAGCGGCGACAAGGCCTTGGGCGTCGATGGTTTCCACAGCGGTGAAACCGGCCGGTGCCGCGCCGAGGGCGACGATCTTGCAGGCTTCAACGTGAATATCGGTGATTTGATCCAGGCCGCTGCTTGGATCGATGACGCGGGCGCCGAGAATGCTGAGCTTCACTGGGCGTTCTCCTGCTCGAATTGGCGCTGGGCAGTCTGCCCGCTCATGGCCATGGACAGCACGGCCATACGGATCGCGATGCCGTAGGTAACTTGATTGAGGATCACCGAGTGCGGGCCGTCGGCCACCGCCGACTCGATCTCCACGCCACGGTTGATCGGCCCCGGGTGCATGACGATGCAATCGGGCTTGGCGCCGGCCAGGCGCGCGGTGGTCAGGCCGAACAGGCGGTAGAACTCGCCTTCGCTCGGCAGCAGGCCGCCGGTCATGCGCTCACGCTGCAGGCGCAGCATGATCACTACGTCGACGTCCTTCAGGCCTTCGGTCATGTCGGTGTATACCTTCACGCCGTACTGCTCGATGCCGATCGGCAGCAGGGTCTTCGGCGCGATCACGCGGATGTCCTGGCAACCGAGGGTCTTCAGGGCGAGCATGTTCGAGCGCGCGACCCGCGAGTGCAGGATGTCGCCGACGATGGCCACCGAGAGGTTTTCGAAGCTGCCCTTGTGCCGACGGATGGTCAGCATGTCGAGCATGCCCTGGGTCGGGTGCGCGTGACGGCCGTCGCCGCCGTTGATGATCGCCACCTGCGGGCAGACATGCTCGGCGATGAAGTGCGCGGCGCCCGAATCACCGTGGCGCACGACGAACATGTCGGCGGCCATGGCTTCGAGGTTGCGCAGGGTGTCGAGCAGGGTTTCGCCCTTGCTGGCCGACGAGGTCGACACGTTCAGGGTGATCACGTCCGCCGACAGCCGCTGGGCCGCCAGTTCGAAGGTGGTGCGGGTGCGGGTGGAGTTTTCGAAGAACACGTTGCACACGGTCTTGCCGCGCAGCAACGGGACCTTCTTCACGGCCCGGGCACCGACTTCGAGGAACGAGTCGGCGGTGTCGAGGATTTCCGTCAGCAACTCGCGGCGCAGGCCGTCGAGCGAGAGGAAGTGGCGCAGCTGGCCCTGATCATTGAGCTGCAGCGGGCGCTTGGTATCTAGAGGCGTCATCGCGAAGGGGACTCTCAATAGGGCGGATTAAAGGGCAAGGTCTTGCAGTTCGAGGGCCAGCTCCGGGCCGGACAGCTTGACCCGCTCGTGGGCGGCCAGCGACAGGGTCGCGCCGACCACGTTCGGGCGGATCGGCAGCTCGCCGGCGTCCAGGTCCAGCAGGCAGACCAGCGTCACGCTGGCCGGGCGGCCGTAGTCGAAAAGTTCGTTCATGGCGGCGCGGATGGTCCGGCCGCTCATCAGTACGTCATCGATCAGCACCAGATGCTGGCCTTCGATTTCGAAGGGCAGGGCGGACGGGCGCACTTGCGGGTGCAGGCCGTTCTGGCTGAAATCGTCGCGGTAGAAGGAAACATCCAGCGTGCCCAAGGGCGCATCGCTGCCCAGCTCTGCGAGCAGGGCCTGGGCGACCCAGACGCCGCCGGTGCGGATGCCGATGTAACGCGGTTCGCTGATACCACGCTGGGCAAGGTGCGCCTTGAGGCGTGTCGCCATCTGGCTGATCAGATCGGCGGGATTGGGCAGGCTCATGGTTGCTCCTTCTCGGGGTCGAGCCGGTTCTCGCGAACCGGGGCTCGGGTTGTAGCCAAAAGAAAAGCGCCGTAGCGCTTGTCAGGATTCAAACAGTGCGGTGTTTTCATCGAGCCAGCCCTGCAGCAGCAGGGCAGCAGCGATGGCATCCACCGGGTTGTCGCGGTAACTGCCCTTCTGTCCGCCGCGCACCAGTCGCTCGCCCTTGGCTTCGAAGGTCGTCAGGCGCTCGTCGTGGGTATAGAAGGGCAGGTTGTAGCGGCCGTTGAGGCGGCGGGCGAATTTCTCGGCGCGGGCGCACATCTCGCTGGGCGTACCGTCCATGTTCAGCGGCAGGCCGACCACCACGGCGTCGGGTTTCCATTCCTTTATCAGGGCTTCGACCTGATTCCAGTCCGGCACGCCGTTCTGCGCCTTCAAAGTGCACAGTTCGCGGGCCTGGCCGGTAATCACCTGGCCGACCGCCACGCCGATCTGTTTGGTGCCGTAGTCGAAGCCGAGGATCAGGCGCAGGGCCATCAGGCGTGCCCTGCCTGGCTGGTCAGCAGGTTGAGGTTGATCCCCAGGTGCTTGGCCGCCGCTTCCAGGCGCAGTTCGCTGCTGGTGTTGAACAGGATGTCGGCGTCGTAAGGGCAGGTCAGCCAGGCGTTGTCGGCCATTTCAGCCTCCAGTTGCCCGGCTTCCCAACCGGCGTAGCCGAGGGTGATCAGGCTTTTTGCCGGGCCGACGCCGTCGGCGATGGCGAACAGCACGTCTTGCGAGGTGGACAGTGCAAGGTCGCCCTCCAGCTCGACGGTGGCCTGGAACGTCTTGCCCGCCGGATGCAGGACAAAACCGCGATCGGTCTGCACCGGGCCGCCGATGAAGATCGGCACATGCTGGCACAGCGCTGGCGGATCGATGTCCGGGCGCAGTTGCTCGAGGATGTCGGCCAGATTCAGCTCTTGCGGTCGGTTGACCACCAGCCCCATTGCGCCATTGGCCGTGTGCTCGACGATGTAGGTCAAGGTGTGGGCAAAGTTCGGGTCGGCCATGTGTGGCATGGCGATCAGGAAGTGATGCTTGAGGTAGCTGGGGCTGACGTTTTTCATGTGCGGTAGTGTGGCGTTCGGGGGGCGAACTGACAAGCTGGAGCGGTCAAAAGATCGGCTCAGTTGCTGGACAGCCGGTCGCCCCGGGCGAATTTCCAGGTGCGTATGATTTCCAGCCGGTCGATGTCCGACAGGTCGCCGGTAAACGGTGCGAAAGGCGCGGCCAGGCGAACGATGCGCTGCGCCGCCTGATCCAGCAGTGGCTGGCCGGAAGATTCCAGCACCAGTACTTCATACAGCGAGCCGTCGCGGTTGATCGACACCATCAGGCGCAAATTGCCGTAAATCTGCTGGCGCCGGGCTTCTTCGGGGTAATTGAGGTTGCCGATGCGCTCGACCTTCTTGCGCCATTCGTCTTTGTACCAGGCGCCCTTGTCGCGCATGGTCGAGGCCGCGCTCAGGCGGTGGATGCGCGGGCGTTTGGCGTACAACTGTTGTTCGTTGGCCAGTTCGGCTTCGAGGCTGGCGATATCGCTGGAGAGCTGCGAGCTGTCGAAAGTCGGTGCATCGACCGTCGGTTTGGTCTCGGTCTTGGCTTCTTCTTTCTTGGTCGGCGCCTTTTTCGGCTTCGGCGCGACGGTGGTCACCGCTGCCTTGGGCGCGGCTTCCTGCACTTCCGGCTTGGCGGCTGGTGGTGGCGTGACTTTCTTGACCTGATTGTCCTGGAACGGCGCGACCTCGGTGGTCTTGGGGATCGCCTTCTTGTCGAGGGTGCCGCTGCCTTCCTGGTTTTCCTGAGCGAGGAAATCGGCCTTCTTGGGCTTGGTTTCGCTCTTGAAGGTGGCGAGGGTGATTTCCAGGGTTTTGCTGATCTGCTTGGGCTCGACCATGGTGAAACCCACGCCGAGCAGCAGCGCCAGATGGATCAGCGCCGCGAGAAACAGGGTAAATCCGAGGCGATCGACCGGGCGCACGCCGCGGTGGGCGAGTTCAGCAGGCAGATCGGACGGAAGTGTCATGACAAGAAAACCAACATCGCGTTTTTCACAGGCCGCGCATGATAACGCAATGTTGGTTTCACGCCTTGGGCTTCAAGCATCAAGCGACAGGCTGCATGTGACACACATCAACCTTGCAGCTTTTTCTCGATGGCATCCATCAGCATCCCGCCGATGTCGGTGCCGAACGCGTTGTCGATCTCGCGGATGCAGGTCGGGCTGGTGACGTTGATTTCGGTCAGGTGCTCGCCGATCACATCCAGGCCGACGAACAGCAGGCCCTTCGCGCGCAATGTCGGGCCGACCTGAGCGGCGATCCAGCGATCCTTGTCGGTCAGCGGACGGGCTTCGCCACGGCCGCCGGCGGCGAGGTTGCCACGGGTTTCGCCCTGGGCCGGAATCCGCGCCAGGCAGTAATCCACCGGCTCGCCGTCGATCATCAGGATGCGCTTGTCACCGTCCTTGATCGCCGGCAGGTAGGCCTGGCCCATGATCTGCTGGGTGCCGAGGGCGGTCAGGGTTTCGAGGATCACCGACAGGTTCGGGTCGCCGACGCGGTGACGGAAGATCGACGTGCCGCCCATGCCGTCCAGCGGCTTGAGGATCACGTCGCCATGCTTGGCGGCGAATTCACGCAGCACGTCGGCGCGGCGGCTGACCACGGTCGGCGGCGTGCACTGCGGGAACAGGGTGGCGAACAACTTCTCGTTGCAGTCGCGCAGACTCTGCGGCTTGTTGACCACCAGCACGCCGGCGGATTCGGCCTGTTCGAGCAGGTAGGTGGAGTAGACGAACTCCATGTCGAACGGCGGATCCTTGCGCATCAGGATCACGTTCAGGTCGCTCAGCAGGGAATCCTGTTCGGCGCCCAGTTCGAACCATTTTTCCGGGTTGGCGAAGACTTTCAGCGGCTTCATCCGTGCCCGTGCCTGACCTTCACCTTGATAAAGGTCTTTCTGTTCCATGTAGAACAGTTCCCAGCCGCGCTTCTGCGCCGCCAGCAGCATGGCCAGCGAGCTATCCTTTTTATAGGAAATGCTGGCGATTGGGTCCATGACTATCCCGACGCGAACGCTCATTGGGTTTTCCTCGAAAATTGGCTACCGGATCGGTATGAAAAAAGTGCCGCCAGAGTGGCTCCGGGCGGGTTTTCGGTCAAGGAAAAACCCGTCGATAGATTGCGTCAGGAGACTGTGCTAAAAAGGCTCCCAGCCGTGCTGGCCCTTGAACATCAAGGGTTTCCAGCCATCAGTCATCGCAAAACGGACAAATTGATTCGCAAAGGCGACGGTAGAGCCCCCTTATGGAACAGCAGTCCAGCGCCTTGAAGGTCATGGTGATCGACGACTCGAAAACGATTCGTCGCACCGCCGAGACCCTGTTGAAAAATGCAGGGTGCGAAGTCATCACGGCGATCGACGGTTTCGACGCCCTGGCGAAGATCGCCGACAACCACCCCGGGATCATTTTTGTCGACATCATGATGCCGCGTCTGGATGGTTATCAGACCTGCGCTTTAATCAAGAACAACAGTGCCTTCAAGGCGACGCCGGTGATCATGCTGTCGTCCCGCGACGGGCTGTTCGACAAGGCCAAGGGGCGGATTGTCGGTTCCGATCAATTTTTGACCAAGCCTTTCAGCAAGGAAGAACTGCTCGACGCGATTGCGGCCCATGTTCCGGGCTTTGCCGCTGATTTGCCGCAGTAAGACACGCACAGTGACGCTCGGCCAGCGGGCCCGGTGTCGACAAGAAAAATGGGGAAGACCATGGCACGTATTCTGATCGTCGATGACTCGCCGACCGAAATGTACAAACTGACCGGCATGCTGGAAAAGCATGGCCACGAAGTGTTGAAAGCCGAAAACGGCGCCGACGGCGTGGCCCTGGCCCGTCAGGAAAAACCTGACGCGGTGCTGATGGACATCGTCATGCCCGGCCTCAACGGCTTCCAGGCGACCCGCCAACTGACCAAGGACGCTGAAACCAGCCACATCCCGGTCATCATCATCACCACCAAGGATCAGGAAACCGACAAGGTCTGGGGTACCCGCCAGGGCGCCAGGGATTACCTGACCAAACCGGTTGACGAAGACACGCTGATCAAGACCCTGAACAACGTGCTGGCCGGTTGATCGCGCCGCCATGAGCGAGTCGCTGACCGCGTTCGAACTGTTGTGGCAGATCGACCAGCGCTGTCGCCTGCTGGCGGCGGACCTGCCGTCGCAACCGGCGCGCCAGGATCGCTGGAGCGGCATCGGCTTTCGCCTCGGCGAGCACTGGTACGTCGCGCCGATGGGCGAGGTCAGCGAAGTGCTGCCCGAACCGCGCTTCACCCAGATGCCGGGGGTGAAGCCCTGGGTCAAGGGCGTCGCCAATCTGCGCGGGCGGTTGTTGCCGATCATGGACCTGTGCGGATTCTTCGGCCATGAGCTGTCACCGATGCGCAAGCAGCGGCGGGTATTGGTCGTGGAGCATCAGGACGTGTTTGCCGGTGTGCTGGTCGATGAGGTTTTCGGCTTGCAGCACTTCGAGCAGGACAGCTTCGAACCCGTCTCGATCCGTAAGCGGCAAGGCTCCAAGGGCGAGTTCGTCAAAGGCTATTTCCGGCGCGAGCAGAACTGGCGAGTGTTCAGCCTGTTTGCGCTGGCGCAGTCACCGAGTTTCATGCACGTCGCGGTTTAACAGGCGAGGACCGATGATCAAAGCAAAAACCAGCAAGCCCGCAGAAGGCTCGCGCAGCCGCTCGCAGATCATCGTGCTGTTCATCGCGCTGATCGTGTTCATCATGCTGCTGTTCGCCAATTTCGCTTACCTCAACACCCAGGCCAACTACGACAAACAGTACATCGGCCACGCCGGCGAGCTGCGGGTGCTGTCGCAGCGGATCGCCAAAAACGCCACCGAAGCCGCCGCCGGCAAGGCCGCCGCGTTCAAGCTGCTCAGCGATGCGCGCAACGATTTCGCCCAGCGCTGGGGGTATCTGAAGAAGGGCGACCCGGCCACCGGCCTGCCGCCGGCACCGTCCACCGTGCGCCCGGAAATGCGCGCCGTGCAGCTGGACTGGGAACGCCTGCTGAAAAACACTGACGCCATCCTGTCCAGCGAACAGACCGTGCTGTCCCTGCATCAGGTCGCCGCGACCCTCGCTGAAACCGTGCCGCAGTTGCAGATCGAATACGAAAAAGTCGTCGAGATCCTCTTGCAACGCGGCGCCCCGGCGGCGCAGGTGGCGATGGCCCAGCGGCAGTCGCTGTTGGCCGAGCGGATTCTCGGTGCGGTCAACACCGTGCTCTCCGGCGACGAAAATTCGCAACAGGCCGCCGATGCCTTCGGCCGTGACGCCACGCGCTTCGGTCAGGTGCTCAACGGCATGTTGCAAGGTAATCCGACGCTGAAGATCAGCCAGGTCGAGGACCGTGATGCCCGTGCGCGCCTGAGCGAAATCGCCGAGCTGTTCCAGTTCGTTTCCGGTTCGGTGGATGAAATCCTCGAGACCTCGCCGGAGCTGTTCAAGGTCCGCGAGTCCGCCACCAACATCTTCAGCCTGTCGCAGACCCTGCTCGACGAAGCCTCGCACCTGGCCACCGGTTTCGAAAACCTCGCCGGCGGGCGCAGTACCGACACCATCGGCGGCTACGTGCTGGGCCTGCTGGCACTGGCGTCGATCATCCTGATCGGCATGGTCATGGTCCGGGAAACCAATCGTCAGCTGCGCGAGACTGCCGAGAAAAACGAGCGCAACCAGAACGCGATCATGCGCCTGCTGGACGAAATCGAAGACCTTGCCGACGGCGACCTGACGGTGACCGCCTCGGTGACCGAAGACTTCACCGGGACCATCGCCGACTCGATCAACTATTCCGTCGACCAGTTGCGCGATCTGGTGGCGACCATCAACCTCACCGCCGGCCAGGTTGCCGCCGCCGTGCAGGAAACCCAGGCCACCGCCATGCACCTGGCCCAGGCCTCGGAGCATCAGGCCCAGCAGATTTCCGAAGCCTCGACGGCGATCAACGACATGGCCCAGTCCATCGACCAGGTGTCGGCCAACGCCGCTGAATCCTCGGCGGTGGCCGAGCGTTCGGTGGAGATCGCCAACAAGGGCAACGAGGTGGTGCACAACACCATCCACGGCATGGACAACATTCGGGAACAGATTCAGGACACCGCCAAACGCATCAAGCGCCTGGGCGAGTCGTCCCAGGAAATCGGCGACATCGTCAGCCTGATCGACGACATTGCCGACCAGACCAACATCCTCGCCCTCAACGCGGCGATTCAGGCGTCAATGGCCGGTGATGCCGGGCGCGGTTTTGCCGTGGTTGCCGACGAAGTACAACGGCTGGCCGAACGTTCGTCCGCCGCGACCCGGCAGATCGAGACGCTGGTGCGGGCGATCCAGACCGACACCAACGAAGCCGTGATTTCCATGGAACAGACCACCACCGAAGTGGTGCGCGGCGCGCGGCTGGCGCAGGATGCCGGTGTGGCCCTGGAAGAAATCGAAGGCGTGTCCAAGACCCTCGCGGCGCTGATCCAGAGCATTTCCAACGCGGCGCAGCAGCAGACGTCTTCGGCCGGGCAGATTTCCCTGACGATGAACGTGATCCAGCAGATCACCTCGCAGACCTCGTCCGGCTCCACGGCCACCGCCGAAAGCATCGGCAACCTGACGAAAATGGCCAGCCAGTTGCGGCGTTCGGTGTCCGGGTTCACCTTGCCGGCGGCGGCAACGCCCGCCACGGGCAAGGCGTGAGGCCTGCGGGCGAGATCATGTCGAGCGGAGTGGTTATGGGCGACCGGCACGACTACGTGGCCCTCGAATGGGTCAAGGGCGAAATTGCCGAAACGCTGAGGCAAGCGCATCAGGCCATCGAAGCCGTGCTCGACGATCCGCAGTCCGTGCCCGGGCTGGACGAGTGCCTGGCGTGTATCCACCAGGTCCACGGCAGTCTGCAGATGGTCGAGTTCTACGGCGCGGCCTTGCTCGCCGAAGAGATGGAGCATCTGGTCGAAGCCTTGCAGAACGACCGTGTCAGCCACCGCGACGAAGCCTTGCACCTGCTGTTGCAGGCCTTCGGCCAACTGCCGACCTACCTCGACCGCGTGCAAAGTGCTCGCCGTGACTTGCCGCTGGTGGTACTGCCGCTGATCAACGATCTGCGCAGTGCCCGGGGCGAAAGCCTGTTGTCCGAGACCAGCCTGTTCAGCCCGCAATTGCCGGAGTTGCCGCCGCTGAGCCCGCAAGCGCTGGCCCTGCTGGAACCGGCGGAGCTGCCCAATGTGCTGCGCAAGTTGCGGCAGATGTTGCAGATGGCGCTGGTGGGCTTGCTCCGCGAACAGGACGATCAGACGCACCTCGGTTACCTGAGCAAAGTCTTCACCCGCCTCGAAGCCTTGAGCGGCGATGCACCCTTGAGTCCGTTGTGGCAAGTCGCCTCGGCACTGGTCGAGGGCATGCGCGAAGGGCGGATCGCCAACAGCCCGGCCCTGCGCAGCCTGTTCAAGGACGCCGACAAGGAACTCAAGCGCCTGCTCGAACAAGGCATGGCCGGCCTCAACCAGCCACCGCCGCCCGAGCTGTTCAAAAGCCTGCTGTTCTATATTGCCAAAGCCGAACATCCCACCGGGCAGATGCTGACCATGAAAGATCGCTACTCTCTGGACGACGCGTTGCCCGACAGCGCGATAGTCGACGAAGAACGCGCACGTCTGGCCGGCCCCGACCGCGATGCCATGCGTTCGGTGCTTGCGGCGTTGTGTGAAGAGCTGGTGCGGGTCAAGGAACGCCTCGACCTGTTCGTGCGCAGCGACCGTCAGCACACCTCGGATCTGGACAGCCTGCTGGCGCCGCTGCGTCAGATCGCCGACACCCTCGCGGTGCTCGGTTTCGGCCAGCCGCGCAAGGTCATCATCGATCAATTGGCGGTGGTGCTCAGCCTCGCTCAGGGCCAGCGCGAACCGAACGACGCCACGCTGATGGACGTCGCCGGTGCCTTGCTCTACGTCGAAGCGACGCTGGCCGGGATGGTCGGCACGGTGGAACCGGAGAGCCCGGAAGACTCGCGCCTGCCGACCACCGACCTGACGCAGATCCATCAGATCGTGATCAAGGAAGCACGCATCTGCCTGCAACAGGCCAAGGACATGATCGTCGACTACATCGACGCCGACTGGGATCGCCAGCAACTGCAACCGTTGCCGGCGCTGCTGACTCAGGTGCGTGGCGCGTTGGCGATGATTCCGCTGACCCGTGCGGCGAGTTTGCTAGAAGCCTGCAACGGCTTCATCCGCGAGCATCTGCTGCTCGATCCCCACGAGCCGGGCTGGCAGCAACTGGATAACCTCGCGGACGTCATCACCAGTCTCGAGTATTACCTCGAACGCCTGACCGATGACCCGCAGGCACCGAGCGAGCAGCTGCTGGATGTCGCGCAGAAGAGCCTGGCCCGTCTCGGCTACTTTCCTGACGAGCCGCCCAGCGAACAGCACGTGCCCGTGCTCGAAGATGTGCTCAGCCCCAGCGAAGCGCTGGTGATGCAGGACCTGCAGGAACTCGATGACCCGCAAATCGCCCAGTCGCTGGCCGATGTGCTGGCCAGCCCGGTGTCGGCAGTCAACCCGCCGGCACTGACTACGCCCGGCAGCCTTCTGCCGCCGCCCGCCGATGAAGAGCCGGTGGACGATGAGTTGCGTGAAGTGTTCCTCGAAGAGACCGAGGAAGTGCTCGATGTGCTGCGCGACTACCTGCCGCGCTGGACCGCCGATCCGCAGGACCGTGCAGCTCTCAGTGAGCTGCGCCGGGCCTTTCACACCCTGAAAGGCAGCGGGCGCATGGTGCGTGCGCTGGTGCTCGGCGAACTGGCCTGGGCGGTGGAAAACCTGCTCAACCGTGTGCTGGAGCACAGCGTTGAGCCGGGCCCGGCGGTGCAGCAATTGCTCGCCGATACGCTGTTGTTGCTGCCGGATTTGATTGCTGAATTTGCCATCAATGGTCAGCGTCAGCGCCAGGATGTCGATCACCTCGCGGCCCGGGCCCATGCCTTGGCCAAGGGCGACACGCCGCTGCCGGCCGAAGACGTGGAAGACGTCGCGGCGCTCGATCCGCTGCTGCTGGAGATTTTCCGCAACGAAGCCGAAACCCACCTCGCCAGCCTCAACCGCTTCCTTGATCAGGCCGCCGAACACGTGCCGTTGCAGGCCAGCGATGAACTGCAGCGTGCGCTGCACACCCTCAAGGGCAGTGCGTCGATGGCCGGTGTATTGCCGATCGCCGAACTGGCGGCGCCGCTGGACAAACTGGCCCGGGAGTTCAAGGCCCACCAACTGGCCCTGGACCTGGACGAAGTGGAGTTGCTGCTGGAAGCCGAAGGCTTGTTCCGTGTCGGCCTGCGCCAGCTCAAACACGACCCGCTGGCACCGATTGTCGGTGCGCAGTCGCTGATCAAGCGCACCGAAACCCTGCTGAGCGAGCGGCTGGAATCCATCCTCAACGCACCGAGCAGTGCCCTGCGGGTCAAGCGCGATCCGCAGCTGATCAACAACTTCCTGGCTCAGGGCATGGACATCCTGCTCGACGCCGAGAACCTCTTGCAGCGCTGGCAACAGCACCCCGGTGAACGCCAGGAACTCAGTGCGCTGCTGGATGAACTGACGACCCTCGGCGAGGCCGCGCACCTGGCGGACCTGCTGCCGGTGGATGTGTTGTGCGAAGCCTTGCTGGATTTGTATGGCGCGGTGGAAGAAAGCAGTCTCGCGGTCAGCGAGCGGTTTTTCCATGAGGCGCAGCAGGCCCACGAAGCGCTGATCAACATGCTCGACGAACTCGCCGCCGGCCAGGAAATCACCCCGCAACCCCAGCGCATCCGTGCGCTGCACGAACTGCTCGACGAAGGCCTCGACCCGTCGGCCATGGGCCTGATCCGCAGCGACGGCAGCCGAACCCTGAGTATTTCCGAGCTGGGCAGCGCCACTGCCGAACTGCAAAAAAGCACTCACGGAATGGGCGCGGATGACGAGATCGTCGAGATCTTCCTCGAAGAGGCGGTGGACATTCTCGACAGCGCCGGGCAAGCCTTGCAGCGCTGGTTGAACGACCCGGAAAACGGCGCGCCGCTGTCGTCGCTGCAACGGGACTTGCACACCCTCAAGGGCGGTGCGCGGATGGCCGAGGTCGAGGCGATCGGCGACCTGGCCCAGGAGCTGGAAAACCTTTACGAAGGACTGGTGGATCGCCGCTACAACCACAGCGATGCACTGGGCCGGCTGTTGCTGCAAAGCCATGAGCGCCTGGCGTTGTACCTCGATCAACTGCATGACCATCAACCGCTGAAACCGGCGCCGGACCTGATCGACGCGATCCGCCAGTTCCGTCAGGGCCAGGCCGGCAGTCCCGAGGCACCGCCGGAGGCCGCCAGCCATGAAGGCGCCGGACACGACCCGGAACTGCTGGAGATCTTCCTCGAAGAAGGTTTCGACATCATCGAAAACTCCGGTGCCGCGCTGCTGCGCTGGCAGGCCGAACCCGGCAACCGCCAGGAAGTGGAAACCCTGCTGCGCGACCTGCACACCCTCAAGGGTGGCGCGCGGATGGTGGAGATCGGCCCGATTGGCGACCTCGCCCATGAGCTCGAATACCTTTACGAAAGCCTGTCCTCCGGCACCCTGCAAAGCAGCGCCGAACTGTTCGCCCTGTTGCAGCGCGGCCATGACCGGTTGGCGCAAATGCTCGATGCGGTGCGCGCCGGCCAGCCATGCCCGCCGGCGGATCGACTGATCGGTGCGATCCAGAATTTCAGCCACCCGGTGGCGGTGGAAACGCCAGCGCCGATATTGCCGGTGCCCTTGAAGACCGAACCCGCCGCGCCCGCTGCCGAGGCCGGCGCGGACATGGTCAAGGTCTCCGCCGAACTGCTGGATGAACTGGTCAACCTTGCGGGCGAAACCTCGATTTTCCGTGGGCGTATCGAACAGCAGGTCAGCGATGCACAGACCGCGCTGAATGAAATGGAAACCACCATCGAGCGTATGCGCGACCAGTTGCGCCGGCTCGACACCGAAACCCAGGGGCGGATTCTCAGCCGTCAGCAAGTGGACGCCGAACGTCTGGGCTACGAAGAATTCGATCCGCTGGAAATGGATCGCCACTCGCAGTTGCAGCAGTTGTCCCGGGCGTTGTTTGAATCCGCCTCCGACCTGCTCGACCTCAAGGAAACCCTCGACCGGCGCACCCACGACGCCGAGAACCTGCTGCAACAGCAAGGCCGGATCAACACCGAATTGCAGGAAGGCCTGATGCGCACGCGCATGGTGCCGTTCGAGCGCATGCTGCCGCGACTCAAGCGCATCGTTCGTCAGGTCGCCGAAGAGCTGAACAAGGACGTGGCGTTCACCGTCGGCAACGCCGAAGGCGAGATGGATCGCAACGTTCTCGAACGCATGGCGGCGCCGCTGGAGCACATGCTGCGCAACGCCGTCGACCATGGTCTGGAACCTGCCGACGTGCGACTCGCTGCCGGCAAACCGGCTCAGGGGCAGATCAGCCTCGACCTGTCCCGCGAGGGCGGCGACATCGTTTTCGACATCCGCGACGACGGCGCCGGGGTGCCGCTGGACGCCGTGCGACGCAAGGCGATCAAGCGTGGCCTGCTGGCACCGAACGCGGAAATCAGCGACCGCGAAGTGTTGCAGTTCATCCTGCAACCGGGCTTCTCCACCGCCGAAAAAATCACCCAGATTTCCGGGCGCGGCGTGGGCATGGACGTGGTCCACGAAGAAGTGCGACAACTGGGCGGCACCATGAGCATCGATTCGGTGCCGGGGCAGGGCGTGCATTTCCGCATTCGCCTGCCGTTCACCGTGTCGGTCAACCGCGCACTGATGGTGCAGTGCGGCGAGGATCAATACGCGATTCCGCTGAACACCATCGACGGCATCGTTCGCGTGTTGCCGAATGAACTGGACGGGCATTTCCGTCACGATCCGCCGCGTTACGAGTACGGCGGCCAGCGTTATGAACTGTGCTATCTGGGCGAACTGCTGAAAACCGCGCCACGGCCGAAACTGCTGGGCCAGAGCCTGCCGCTGCCGGTGCTGCTGGTGCAGTGCAACGACCGGCACATCGCGGTGCAGGTCGACGCCATGGCCGGCACCCGCGAGATCGTGGTCAAAAGCCTCGGCCCGCAGTTCGCGGCGGTGCAGGGCGTGTCCGGGGCGACGATCCTCGGCGACGGCCGGGTGGTGCTGATTCTCGATCTGCTGGCGCCGATCCGCGCCATGCAGGCGCGATTGCCGCAGCGTCCGACTGGTCACGAAATCGAAAGTGAACCGCAGAAGCCGCTGCTGGTGCTGGTGGTCGATGACTCGGTCACCGTGCGCAAGGTCACCAGCCGCCTGCTCGAACGCCACGGCATGAACGTACTGACCGCCAAGGACGGGGTCGATGCGATGCTACTGCTTGAAGAACACATGCCGGACCTGATGCTGCTCGACATCGAAATGCCACGCATGGACGGCTTCGAAGTGGCGACCCAGGTGCGCCACGATGAACGCCTGCAACACCTGCCGATCATCATGATCACCTCGCGCACCGGGCAGAAACACCGCGACCGCGCCATGGCCATCGGCGTCAACGACTACCTCGGCAAGCCGTACCAGGAATCGGTGCTGCTCGAAAGCATTGCCCTGTGGAGCAAAAAACATGCATGAGCGGCGTCATAACCAGCGCAGCAGCCAGCTCACCGGGCTGTTGCTGCCGCTGGCCGACCGGAATCTGATCCTGCCCAACGTCGCCGTCGCCGAGCTGATCGACTATCAGTCCAGCGCCTTCGATCTCGATACACCGCCGTGGTATCTGGGCCGGGTGACCTGGCGTGAGCGGCAGATACCGCTGCTGAGTTTCGAGTCGGCGTGCGGCAACAAGATCGTCATCGGCGAACGGGCCAGGATCGTCATCCTCAACGCCCTCGGCGGATTGCCGACGCTGCGTTTCATTGCCTTGCTGGTGCAGGGGATTCCGCGCTCGTACAAGCTCGACAGCCAGTTGAGTTATGTCGACGTGCCGCTGTGTGCGCTGGAGCAGGCGGCGGTGCAGGTCGGGGAGCAGGTGGCGAAGGTGCCGGATCTGTTGGCGCTGGAGAAGTTGTTGGTGGACGCGGGACTAGTTCATTGATCCAGAGTCTGCAGTGTTCGGTTTGGCCTCATCGCGAGCAGGCTCGCTCCCACATTTGAAATGCGTTCCCCCTGTGGGAGCGAGCTTGCTCGCGATAGCGATTCCAACCATTACGCTGAGCGTAATGATTCACCACCGCGCTTGATTGATGCCCCCACCCGACACTCCTAAGGTAGCTCCACGACAGCGAACCCCGTGGAGTGAGCATGACAACAACAATTTCCCCCGACTCGCGCTGGACGCGGCGGCGCGACGAGAAGCAGCGGCGCCTCGACAAGGTGCGCGGGCTGGCCGACGGTGCGGTGTTGCCCACCGACAGGATCGTCGCGGCGCTCGAAGCGCTGATCCTGCCCGGCGACCGTGTGGTGCTGGAGGGCAACAACCAGAAGCAGGCGGATTTTCTTTCCCGTGCTTTGGCCAAGGCCGATCCTGAAAAGCTCCACGACCTGCACATGATCATGCCCAGCGTCGGCCGCTCCGAGCATCTGGACCTGTTCGAGCGCGGCATCGCCCGCAAGCTCGATTTCTCCTTTGCCGGCACCCAGAGCCTGCGCATCAGCCAGTTGCTCGAAGACGGCCTGCTGGAAGTCGGCGCGATCCACACCTACATCGAACTCTACGCCCGGCTGGTGGTGGACCTGATCCCCAACGTCGTGCTTTCGGCCGGGTTCATGGCCGACCGTGCCGGCAACATCTACACCGGCCCGAGCACTGAAGACACCCCGGCGCTGATCGAACCGGCGGCGTTCAGCGATGGCATCGTCATTGTCCAGGTCAATCAACTGGTGGACGACGTCAGTGAACTGCCTCGCGTGGACATTCCCGCGTCATGGGTGGATTTCGTGGTGGTGGCGGACAAGCCGTTCTACATCGAACCGTTGTTCACCCGCGACCCTCGCCACATCAAGCCTGTGCACGTGCTGATGGCGATGATGGCGATCCGTGGCATCTACGAAAAACACAACGTGCAGTCGCTGAACCACGGCATCGGTTTCAACACCGCCGCCATCGAATTGATCCTGCCGACCTACGGCGAATCCCTCGGCCTCAAGGGCAAGATCTGCCGCAACTGGACCCTCAATCCGCACCCGACTTTGATCCCGGCGATTGAAAGCGGTTGGGTCGAAAGCGTGCATTGCTTCGGCACCGAACTGGGCATGGAGAACTACATCGCCGCCCGCCCTGACGTGTTCTTCACCGGCCGTGACGGCTCGCTGCGTTCCAACCGGATGTTCTGCCAACTGGCCGGGCAATACGCAGTGGACCTGTTCATCGGCGCGACCCTGCAAGTCGATGGCGATGGCCATTCCTCCACCGTTACCCGAGGCCGCCTCGCCGGCTTCGGCGGCGCACCGAACATGGGCCACGATCCGCGCGGTCGCCGGCACGGCACCCCGGCGTGGCTCGACATGCGTCATGACGATTCGCAGCAACCGATGCTCGAACGCGGCAAGAAACTCGTGGTGCAGATGGTCGAGACCTTCCAGGAGGGCGGCAAACCGACCTTCGTCGAAACCCTCGACGCGGTGGAAGTAGCGAAAAAAAGCGGCATGCCGCTGGCGCCGATCATGATCTATGGCGACGACGTCACCCATCTGCTCACCGAAGAAGGCATCGCCTACCTGTACAAGGCGCGCTCGCTGGAAGAGCGTCAGGCGATGATCGCCGCCGTTGCGGGTGTCACCGTCATCGGCCTGCGCCACAACCCGAAAGACACCGAGCGCATGCGCCGCGAAGGGCTGATCGCCTTGCCCGAAGACCTTGGTATCCGCCGCACCGACGCCACCCGCGAATTGCTCGCGGCGAAAAGCGTGGCCGATCTGGTCGAGTGGTCCGGCGGCCTCTACAACCCGCCCGCCAAGTTCAGGAGCTGGTAATGCACGCACTCAACCTGAAAGCGAAACCTGTTTCCTTGGCCGACCGGTTAGCGGATCTGGCCGTGGATGCACTGATCGACGAAGCCGACCTGTCGCCGAAACCGGCGCTAGTCGACCGTCGTGGCAACGGTGCGCACACCGACCTGCACCTGGGATTGATGCACGCCTCGGCGCTGGCGTTGTGGCCGGCGTTCAAGGAAATGGCCGAGGCCGCGCTTGAGTTCGGCGAGATCGGCTTGCCGCTGCGCGAAGCCATTGGCCGCATCGGCCGTGAAGGCGAACAAGCGATGCTCGCCACCACCCACGGCGTGAACACCCATCGCGGTGCAATCTGGGCATTGGGCCTGCTGGTCACGGCCGCTGCGCTGGACACGAAAACCACCAGCGCTGGCGCCGTTACCCTACGCGCCGCACGTCTGGCGTTGCTCGATGACCGTCATGCGCCGCGTCCACTGAGCCACGGCGCGCAAGTCGCCCAACGTTACGGCGCTCGCGGTGCCCGGGAAGAAGCGCAGCTCGGCTTCCCCTCCGTGGTGCAGCGTGGCCTGCCGCAGCTCAAACGCAGCCGCGCCGCCGGCCATGGTGAACAGAACGCCCGGCTCGATGCCTTGCTGGCGATCATGACCGACCTTGCCGACACCTGCGTGCTGTACCGCGCCGGCGAACCGGGCCTGCACGTCATGCAGCACGGCGCTCAAGCGGTGCTCGACGCCGGGGGCAGTGCCAGCCTTACCGGTCGCCGCCGCCTGCACGAACTGGATCAACAACTCATCGCATTGAATGCCTCGCCCGGTGGCGCCGCCGACTTGCTCGCCGCCACGCTGCTGCTCGACCGGATCGAGCGCGACGGCATCCTTCAGGGAGCGTTTTGATGGAAACCTTATCCTTTGAATTCCCCGCCGGGCAGCCGCCACGGGGTCGGGCGCTGGTCGGTTGTGTCGGCTCGGGCGATCTGGAAGTGCTGATCGAACCGGGCCTCGCCGGCAAGCTGACAATCAATGTGCAGACCTCGGTCAACGGCGCGCAGCAGCGCTGGCAGCATCTGTTTGCGCGGATGTTCGATGGCACCACGCCACCGGCGATGGCCATCGATATCCACGACTTCGGCGCGACGCCGGGCGTGGTTCGCCTGCGACTGGAACAAGGCTTCGAGGAGATCGGCCATGACTGATACCTCAACGCTTCTGCACAAACATTCGTTCGTCGAACTCGGCGCACGGCAGCGTGCGAAAGCCTTGCTCGATACCGGCACCTTCCGCGAACTGCTCGACCCGTTTCAGCGCGTGATGTCGCCATGGCTGGAACGCCAGGGCGTGGTGCCGCAGGCCGATGACGGCGTGGTGATCGCCAAGGGCAACCTCGACGGTTTGCCGGTGGTGATCGCGGCGATTGAAGGCGCGTTTCAGGGTGGCAGTCTCGGTGAAGTCGGTGGCGCCAAAATCGCCGGCGCACTGGAACTGGCGGCTGAAGACAACCGCAAAGGCATCCCGACCCGCGCCATTCTGCTGCTGGAGACCGGCGGCGTGCGCTTGCAGGAAGCCAACCTCGGCCTGGCGGCGATTGCCGACATCCACGCAGCGATTGTCGATCTGCAGCAGTACCAACCGGTGGTTGGTGTGGTGGCTGGCAGCGTCGGTTGTTTCGGCGGTATGTCGATTGCCGCCGCGTTGTGCAGCTACTTGCTGGTGACTCAGGAAGCACGCCTCGGCCTGAACGGCCCGCAGGTGATCGAGCAGGAAGCCGGGATCGAGGAATACGACTCCCGCGACCGGCCTTTCATCTGGAGCCTGACCGGCGGTGAGCAACGTTTCGCCAGTGGACTGGTTGACCGTTATGTCGCCGATGACGTGGCGCAGATTCGCCAGCAGGTCGGCGAATTGCTGCAACAAGGCTTGCCGCTGCAACCGCGCAGTCAGCGGGCCGAGTGGTTCCTGCAACGCCTGACGAGCCTGGACACTGACAAGCAAATCGAGCCTTCGGTGGTTCGCGATCTGTTTCAAGGAGAGCGCTCATGAGTGGTTATTCCGTGCGCGGTTTGAACTGGTTCAACGCCTTGAGCGCCGGGGCGAATGCCGTTGAGGGTTTGCCGCCATCGTTGAAGGTCGCCGACGGGGCACTCGGGCGTTTTATCGCCGTGGTCGCCGATCCGCAAAACCGTTTCCCTCGGGCTCGCAACGGCGAAGTCGGTTTGCTCGAAGGCTGGGGCCTGGCCACGGCTGTGGATGATGCGATCACCGCCGACCAAGACAAAACGCAAAAACGTCCCTTGATTGCCATCGTCGATGTGCCGAGCCAGGCCTACGGTCGTCGCGAAGAAGCCCTCGGCATTCATCAGGCCCTGGCCGGTGCGGCGGATGCATACGCCCGCGCTCGCCTGGCCGGGCATCCGGTGATTGCGCTGCTGGTGGGCAAGGCCATGTCCGGGGCGTTTCTGGCCCACGGTTATCAGGCCAACCGCTTGATCGCCCTGCGTGATCCGGGGGTGATGGTGCATGCGATGGGCAAGGCGTCGGCGGCGCGGGTGACCCTGCGCAGCGTCGAAGAACTGGAAGCCCTGGCGTCCAGCGTGCCGCCGATGGCTTATGACATCGACAGCTACGCCAGCCTCGGCTTGCTCTGGGAAACCTTGTCGGTGCAACAGATCGAACAGCCGACAGCGGAGGATCTGGCGCGGGTCGGCGAATGCCTGAAGCAGGCCATCGGCGATATTGGCGCGACGGATTTGAGCAATCGTCTCGGCGCTAAAAATCGCGAAGCCTCCAGCCGCGTGCGTGAGCTGCTGAGGGCGCAGTGGTGAACCGCTTTCTCGCCCACGACCTGCTGTGGGGCATGACGCCTGAGCAGTTGCCGGCGGATGCGCCGCAATGGGCGATTGACTCGCTGGCGGCCGGGCAACCGGTGGTGGTGCGGCGGGCGCTGAGTGAAGACGGTTTCGTGCCGGTGGGCGTGCGCGGTCGGTTGCGCGAGCAGCGGCTGGCGGCGTTCATGTCTGCCGATTCGATTACCTGTCGGGTCAGCCCGGAAGCACTTTGTCATGTCGAGAGCGAACGTGATTTGCCGGTCATGCGGGTGCTCCGGCAACTGCGGCCGGTGCTCGATGATTGCGGTTGGGTCTGGGGCGTCAGTGGCAGCGTCGGGTTTGAACTGGCGAGCGGTTTTGCGGCAATGCATGAGGCCAGCGATCTCGATCTGATCCTGCGCACACCGCAACTCATCACCCGTAATCAGGCACGCAAACTGGTCGCGGTTTTCGATCAGGCGATCTGCCGGGTCGACATGCAATTGCAGACGCCATTCGGTGCCGTCGCCCTGCGCGAATGGGCCGGGAATACTTCGCGGGTGCTGCTGAAAAGCGCCCATGAAGCCTGTCTGGTATCTGATCCGTGGAACCCGCAGGAGCAGGCAGCGTGAGCAGCCTGCTGGTGTTTCCCGGTCAGGGCGCGCAACAGCCCGGCATGCTCCAGCGTTTGCCTCGGGAAACGCTGATCGAGGCCAGCGATAGCCTCGGTGAGGATGTCTTGCGCCTGGACTCCGCCGAGGCGTTGCGCAGCACCCGGGCGGTTCAGCTTTGCCTGCTGATCGCCGGCGTCGCGGCGTCGCGGCAGTTGTTGCAGGACGGACTCACCGCCGATTACGTCGCCGGCCTGTCCATCGGTGCGTATCCGGCAGCAGTGGTCGCCGGCGCGTTGAGTTTCAGCGATGCGTTGCATCTGGTCAGCCTGCGCGGCGAGTTGATGCAGCAGGCTTATCCACAGGGCTTCGGCATGACCGCGATCATCGGTCTGCAATTATCCACCGTCGAAACGCTGCTGGCGCAGGTGCACGGCGCAGAAACGCCGGTGTACCTGGCCAATATCAACGCTGATAACCAGGTGGTGATCGCCGGCAGTGATCAGGCGATGCACGCGGTCGCCGAGCTGGCGCGCAGTCGTGGCGCCGGGCTGGCAAAACGTCTGGCGGTCAGCGTGCCGTCGCACTGCCCGCTGCTGGATGAACCTGCGCAAACACTCGCCGAAGCGTTCAAAAAGGTAGAACTGAAAACACCAAAAATCGCTTACCTGAGCGGCAGTCGCGCAAGGCCTGTGACCAAGGTAGAAGCGCTGCGCGACGACCTCGCCTTCAATATGTGCCGCGTGGTGGACTGGCGTGGCACCGTGCAAAGCGCCTACGAGCGCGGCGTGCGACTACAGATCGAACTGCCGCCCGGTGCGGTGCTGACCGGGCTGGCGCGCCGGGTATTCGAACAGGGGACTGTCACTGCCTTCGACAGTGCCCGGCTCGACACCTTGCAGGCGCTGTTGCGAGAGGAGGAGGGCCGACGACCCTAAATCACCGACTCAGGCTTCGAACAACAAAAACAACATTCGACGATGCACTTTGAGGACTACAACAATGATTATTTACGGTGTGGCGCTGCTGGCGATCTGTACGTTGGCAGGGGTGATCATGGGTGACCTGCTCGGCGTGCTGCTGGGAGTCAAATCCAACGTCGGCGGGGTCGGCATTGCCATGATCCTGTTGATCTGCGCGCGGTTGTGGATGCAGAAGCGCGGCGGCATGACCAAGGATTGCGAGATGGGCGTCGGCTTCTGGGGCGCCATGTACATTCCGGTGGTGGTGGCGATGGCCGCGCAACAGAACGTTGTCACCGCCCTGCACGGCGGCCCGGTGGCGGTGCTGGCGGCGATCGGTTCGGTGGTGGTCTGTGGCTGCACCATTGCCCTGATCAGCCGCACCCACAAGGGCGAGCCGTTGCCCGATGAACCGGCGGAAGTCTCCCCGGTCGGCACACCGGTAGGAGGTCGCTGATATGTGGGATCTCATTGAAAAGGGTCTGGAACACAACGGTCTGATCACGGCGTTCGCCTTCGTCGGCGTGATCATGTGGGTCTCGGTGATTCTCTCCAAACGCCTGACGTTCGGGCGGATTCACGGCTCGGCGATTGCCATCGTCATTGGCCTGGTGCTGGCCTGGGTTGGCGGGACCATGACCGGTGGGCAAAAGGGTCTGGCGGATCTTTCGTTGTTCTCCGGCATCGGCCTGATGGGCGGTGCGATGCTGCGGGATTTTGCCATCGTCGCCACGGCGTTCGAGGTGCAGGCGACCGAGGCGAAGAAGGCCGGTTTGATTGGCGTGATCGCGTTGCTGCTGGGCACGATCCTGCCGTTCATTGTCGGCGCGTGCATGGCTTACGCGTTCGGTTATCGCGATGCCGTGAGCATGACCACCATCGGGGCGGGTGCGGTGACTTACATCGTCGGCCCGGTGACCGGCGCAGCGATTGGCGCGACCTCGGATGTGATGGCGCTGTCGATTGCCACCGGGTTGATCAAGGCGATTCTGGTGATGGTCGGCACCCCGGTGGCGGCGCGCTGGATGGGCCTGGATAACCCGCGTTCGGCGATGGTGTTTGGCGGGTTGGCCGGGACGGTGAGTGGCGTGACGGCGGGGCTGGCGGCGACGGATCGGCGGTTGGTGCCTTATGGGGCGTTGACCGCTACTTTCCACACCGGGCTTGGGTGCCTGCTTGGGCCTTCGCTGCTGTTCTTCATCGTCCGCGGGATTGTGGGCTAACAGATCGTTGATCGTTCCCACGCAGAGCGTGGGAACGATCATCACACCGCCAACTGGCGATTGGCATACATCCGACACTCCGCCAACAACGCCAGCAAATTCGGATCCCGCTCCTTGGCCTTCAAAAACACCACCCCGATGTGCTGCTGCAACCGGTACTTCTCCTGCAACGGAATCAGCTTCACCCGGTTCTCGTACACCGCTGCAATCCTCCCCGGCAGCAACGCATAACCCACCCCCGAGCTGACCATGCTCAGCAGGGTGAAGATGTCGTTGACCTGCATCGCCACCTTCGGCTCGAACCCCGCCTGGCGGAACACCCGGATGCCGTCCTGATGAGTGGCGAAGCCTTGGGTGAGGGTGATGAAGGTTTCGTCGCGCACCTCCGCCAGATCCACTTCGCTGCGTTGGGCGAAGCGGGAGTCGGCCGGGGTGGCGAGGAAGATGTCGTCGGAAAACAGCGGAATCTGCTCGCAGTCCGGATCGTTGACGCTGTCGTCCAGCGACACCAGGATCGCGTCGACTTCCATGTTTTTCAGCTTGTAGAGCAGGTCGATGTTCGAGCCGAGGATCAGGTCGATGTTGAGTTCGCTGCGGCGGATCTTCAAACCCATGATCAGCTGCGGCACGGTTTTCACCGTCAGCGAATACAGCGAGCCGAGCTTGAAGCGCTCGGCCGAGAACCCGGCGGCTTCGCGGGTCAGGCGCACGCTTTCGACCACGTCCTGAATCAGCTTCTGTGCGCGTTCTTCGAGCACGTAGGCGCTTTCCAGCGGCGTCAGGTTGCGCCCTTCGTGCTTGAACAACGGGCAGCGCAGGGCGCTTTCCAGCGAATGGATCGCACGGTGCACGCTGACGTTGCTGGTCTGTAGCTCGGCGGCGGCGCGGGCGAGGTTGCCGGTGCGCATGAAGGCGAGGAACACCTCGAGTTTCTTCAGGGTCAATTCTTCGTCGATCAGCATGGCGCGGACTCTTCTTGGTATCGCTCGATTGTGCCCAAATATCAGGACAGGTGCAGGCCCGCGTTGAACGGAAACATTGCGCTTTTACGCTCAAGGCCCGAGCCTTGCGCGCTGCGGTAATGAAATCGAGGTGTGCGACACATGTATCACGGAGAAAAACTGAACGCCTGGACGCATCTGGTCGGGGCGGTAGCGGCGTTTGTCGGGGGCGTCTGGATGCTGGTGATTGCCAGCCTCGACGGCAGCCCCTGGAAGATCGTCAGCGTGGCGATTTACGCTTTCACCTTGCTGGTGCTCTACAGCGCGTCCACCGTTTACCACAGCGTGCGCGGGCGCAAGAAAGCGATCATGAAGAAGGTCGATCACTTTTCGATCTACCTGCTGATCGCCGGCAGTTACACGCCGTTCTGTCTGGTGACCCTGCGCGGGCCGTGGGGCTGGACGCTGTTCGGGATTGTCTGGGGGCTGGCGCTGATCGGCATCCTGCAAGAGATCAAGCCGCGCTCGGAGGCGCGGATCCTGTCGATCGTGATCTACGCGGTGATGGGCTGGATCGTGCTGGTGGCGGTCAAGCCGCTGATTGCGGCGCTGGGAACGGCGGGGTTCGCCTGGCTGGCGTCGGGCGGCGTGTTGTACACCGTGGGGATTATCTTTTTTGCCCTTGATCACAGGTTGCGGCATGCCCACGGGATCTGGCATTTGTTTGTGATCGCCGGGAGTCTGCTGCACTTTGTGGCGATTCTGTTTTACGTCCTTTAAGGGCGCATCAATCGGTCGAGTTGTTCCCCGGCGCGCTGACTGAAGATCTGCAGCAAATCATTCAGGGTGTGGGGCGGAGGTTCGGTAGCGCGGGTCACGGCGTACAGCGTGATCGGCAGCGGCGGGGCGAGAGGGCGGATAGTGGTGGTGGCCGATGAGGCACCGAGCGCGGTGAACGGATCAATCACCGCCACGCCGGCCCCGGATTCAACCATCGCCCGCGCCAGAGAATAGGTCTGCACGGCGATCCGCACCCGAGGCGGTGGCTCGACCGCTTCCAGATAACTGTCGAGGCGCGCGGCCAGCGGATCGGCGCTGGACAGCCCGATCAGCGGCGCCCCGGCCAGAGCCATCAGCGGCAACGGCTGGCCGGCGTCTTCCTGCGGCCAATAACCTTTCGGCGCCAGCGCCACCAGAACCCCCGAGGCCAATGCCTGCGCTTTCAGCCCCGGATGATCCGGCAACTGCAACGTCAGGGCCACGTCCACTTCGCGCATCAGCAGGTTCTGCATCAGCTCGCGGCTGTGGGCGCTGGACAGTTCGCAGGCGATGTCCGGGAACTGCGCTGTCCATTGCCGGATCGCCGGCGGCAGCAACGACAGCGCCAGCGCCGGGGTCGCACCGATTCGCAGACTGTGGCCGGGCTCGCGACGCAGGCTCTGGGCCAGGCGCCGCACGCCTTGCAGGCTTTCCGTGACCTTGTCGACTTCGCGCTCCAGCTCCAGCGCTTCCGGGGTCGCCTGCAACTTGCCGCGCACCCGCAGAAATAACGGAAAGCCCAGCTGTTGCTCGGCGTGCTGCAGCACTTTGGTCACCGCCGGTTGCGAGACGTGCAGCAATTGCGCAGCGGCGCTGACCGAGCCGGTCTGGCGGATGGCCTGGAAAATCTCGATATGACGAAGGCGCATGACGATCCCATAACCTTTGTTTATAGGTCTGGCATCTTTATTCATTGTTCGGCGCCTGTCACCTCACCCTAACCTCAGCCTCGTCTTCAAAAAGAATTAGGGACGGACATGGCTCAGCGTGTGTGCATCATCGGCGGCGGCGTGATCGGGTTGGCAACGGCCTATGCGCTGGTGCGCGACGGCTTCGAGGTGACGGTGGTCGAGGCGCGGCAGTCGCTGGGCAGCGAAACCAGTTTCGCCAACGGCGGCCAGTTGTCCTACCGCTATGTGGCGCCGCTGGCCGATGCCGGCGTGCCGTTGCAGGCCATCGGCTGGATGCTGCGCGGCGATTCACCGCTCAAGCTGCGCCCGCGTCTGGACCCGGCGCAGTGGCGCTGGATGGCCTCGTTTCTCGCCGCTTGCCGCACCTCGGTCAACCGCGAAAACGCGGCGCATCTGTTGCGTCTGGCGCTGTTCAGCCAGAGCACGCTGAAACGCTGGCGCGAGGACGACGGACTCGCCGGCTTCAACTGGCGGCGCAACGGCAAACTGGTGACCTTTCGCAACGCCGCCAGCTTCGACCATGCACGCCAGGGCCTGGCTGATCCGCAACAACAGCAGGTGTTGTCCGCCACCGAATGTGCGCAACTGGAACCGGCACTGGCCGACGCGCCGTTTGTGGGCGCGATCTACACACCCGATGAAGAAGTCGGCGACTGCCACGGTTTTTGCCAACAGTTGGCGGCGCGATTGAAAGCGTCGGGCCACTGCAAGTTTCGCCTCGGCCAGCCAGTAACCGGTATTCGACACAGCCACGGCACCGTCACGGCCATTGAGCTAGGCGACGAAACCCTGCCGGTCGAGCAACTGGTAATCGCCGCCGGCCATCGCAGCCCGTCGCTGGGGCTGCCTGGCCTGCGCCTGCCGCTGTATCCGCTGAAGGGCTACAGCCTGACCGTGCCAATCGGCAGCGAGAATCGGGCGCCGGACGTGAGCATCACCGACTACGACCGCAAGATTGTCTACGCGCGCATCGGTGAACAGTTGCGCGTGGCGGCGATGGTCGACATCGTCGGATTCGACCCGGCAGTGGATCCCGAGCGGCTGACACTGATCAAGCGCCAGGCCCGCGACACCTTTCCCGACGCCGGCCACTACGACGCCGCCATCGAGTGGGCCGGCATGCGCCCGGCCACCCCCACCGGCGTACCGCTGCTGGGCGCCACGGCGTATCGCAATCTGTGGCTCAACCTCGGCCACGGCGCGCTCGGTTTCACTCTGGCCTGCGGCAGTGGGCAGTTGCTCAGCGAACTGATCGGCCAGCAGCGCACATCCATTGATCTGCACGGGCTCAATCCCCGTGCGGCGTGAAAGCCAAATGCTTAGAAATCACCCCACAGTTGCTGCGCTACTGCCAGCGCCACAACCGGCGCGGTCTCGGTGCGCAGCACGCGCGGGCCGAGACGGGCGGCGTGGAAGCTGTTGGCCTTGGCCTGCTCGACTTCGGCGTCGGACAAACCGCCTTCGGGGCCGATCAGGAACGCCAGGGTCGATGGTTTGGCATGGCTGACCAACGGCTCGGCTACCGGGTGCAGGACCAGTTTCAGTTCGGCCTCGGTCTGTTTCAGCCAGTCGGCCAGCAGCACCGGCGGATGAATCACCGGCACCCGCGAACGACCACATTGCTCGCAGGCGCTGATCGCCACCTGGCGCCAGTGCAGCAGGCGTTTGTCGGCGCGTTCGTCCTTGAGCCGGACTTCGCAGCGTTCGCTGAAGATCGGGGTGATTTCATTCACGCCCAGTTCGGTGGCTTTCTGGATCGCCCAGTCCATCCGCTCGCCCCGGGACAGGCCCTGGCCGAGGTGGATGTGCAGCGGTGATTCGACCTGACCGGCGAACTGCTCGTCGATCTGCACCACGACACGCTTCTTGCCGACTTCCACCAGCGATCCGCGAAACTCGTGGCCGGAACCGTCGAACAGCTGCACCGCATCGCCCTCGGCCATGCGCAGCACGCGGCTGATGTAATGCGCCTGGGCTTCCGGCAGTTCGTGTTCGCCGGTGCTGAGCGGGGCGTCGATAAAGAAGCGGGACAGTCTCATGGTGGTTCTCTGAAAAAATGTGAATCAGTTGGATCGGAGTCGACTTCATTCGCGAGCAAGCTCGCTCCCACATTTAGAATGCATTTCCCTGTGGGAGCGAGCTTGCTCGCGAACGGGACGGTCCAGGCACCGCAAATCTCAAGTAAGCCGAATCAGCCCGGATCACGGAACCCGGGATGGAAATCCTTCGGCACGGACACGCTGACGCTGTCACGGGTGGCGATGTCGATGCCTTCGCTGGCGACTTCGGCGAGGAAGTCGATCTGCTCCGGGGTGATCACGTACGGCGGCAGGAAATACACCACGCTGCCCAGCGGACGCAGCAGCGCGCCACGCTCCAGGGCATGCTGGAACACTTTCAGGCCGCGACGTTCCTGCCACGGATAAGCCTCTTTCGTGGCCTTGTCCTTGACCATCTCGATGGCCAGTACCATGCCGGTCTGACGGACTTCCGAAACATTCGGATGATCCACCAGATGCGCGGTCGCAGTCGCCATGCGTTGCGCCAGCGCCCGGTTGTTCTCGATCACGTTGTCCTGTTCGAAAATATCCAGGGTCGCCAATGCTGCCGCGCAGGCCAGCGGGTTGCCGGTGTAGCTGTGCGAGTGCAGGAAGGCGCGCAGGGTCGGGTAATCGTCGTAGAACGCGCTGTACACCTCGTCGGTGGTCAGGCACGCCGCCAGCGGCAGATAACCACCGGTCAGGGCTTTGGACAGGCACAGGAAGTCCGGGCGGATGCCGGCCTGTTCGCAGGCAAACATGGTCCCGGTACGACCGAAGCCGACGGCGATTTCGTCGTGGATCAGGTGCACGCCATAACGGTCGCAGGCTTCGCGCAGCAGCTTGAGGTACACCGGGTGATACATGCGCATGCCGCCGGCGCCCTGGATCAGCGGCTCGAGGATCACGGCCGCAACGCTGTCATGGTTTTCCGCCAGCGTCTGTTCCATAGCGGCGAACATGTTGCGCGAGTGTTCTTCCCAGCTCATGCCCTGCGGGCGCAGGTAGCAATCCGGGCTCGGCACTTTGATGGTGTCCATCAGCAGCGCTTTGTAGGTCTCGGTGAACAGTGGTACGTCGCCGACCGCCATCGCCGCCATGGTTTCACCGTGGTAGCTGTTGGTCAGGGTGACGAAGCGCTTCTTGTTCGGCTGGCCGCGGTTGAGCCAGTAGTGAAAGCTCATTTTCAGCGCGACTTCGATGCAGGACGAACCGTTATCGGCGTAGAACACCCGGTTCAGGCCTTCCGGTGTCATCTTCACCAGACGCTCGGACAGCTCGATCACCGGCTGATGGCTGAAACCGGCGAGAATCACGTGCTCCAGCTGATCGACCTGATCCTTGATGCGCTGGTTGATACGCGGGTTGGCGTGGCCGAACACGTTGACCCACCAGGAACTGACGGCATCCAGGTAGCGCTTGCCTTCGAAGTCCTCAAGCCACACGCCTTCACCGCGCTTGATCGGGATCAGCGGCAGCTGTTCGTGGTCTTTCATCTGGGTGCAGGGATGCCACAACACCGCGAGATCGCGTTGCATCCACTGGTTGTTCAGGCCCATGTTCAGTCTCCTCGAGGCGGCTCGCGTCAGGCGCGGGCAAACAATCGCGCAAGCCTATGCAATGCGTCGCGCCGGGACAACCCATTGCGTCGATTGAGCTACTTTGTATGGGCCGATAGACGTCGCTGGCGGCGTTTTGATGGCTGACGTATTCTTCGCGGTTCTTTGGGTCAACTGACCCGCAAAACTGCTTTTTCCTACGTGTTTTTCCGGAGTTCGCTGAATGTCTGTCGGTTGGCTGCGCGCCTGTGCGCTTGTGGTGTTGGGGCTTTTCAGCGTTACGGCGCTGGCCAAGGAAAAAACCGCGATCGTGATCGGCGGCGGCCTGTCGGGCCTGACCGCGGCTTACGAACTGCAGAACAAGGGCTGGCAGGTCACGCTGCTGGAAGCCAAACCGAGCCTGGGCGGTCGCTCGGGCATGGCCACCAGCGAGTGGATCGGCAACGACAAGGCTCAGCCTGTGCTGAACAAGTACGTCTCGACTTTCAAGCTGAGCACCACGCCGGCCCCTGAATTCGTGCGTACCCCGGGTTATCTGATCGATGGCGAGTATTTCTCTGCCGCCGACCTGGCCACCAAGCAACCGGCCACCGCGCAGGCGTTGAAAACCTTCGAGAAAACCCGTGACGATCTGGCGCGCTCGATTGACGATCCGCAGAACCCGGCGGCGACCAACACCCTGCACGCGCTGGACCAGATCAACGTGTCGAGCTGGCTCGACAAGCAGAACCTGCCGGCCACTGCGCGTCAGCTGATCAACCAGGATATCCGCACCCATTACGACGAGCCTTCGCGTCTGTCGCTGCTGTACTACGCACAGCAGAGCCGTGTTTATCGCGGCGTGTCCGACCGTGACATGCGCGCTTCGCGTCTGGTCGGCGGCAGCCCGGTGCTGGCCCAGGCCTTCGTCAAGCAACTGAAAACCATCAAGACCAGCTCGCCGGTTTCCGCGATCGTCCAGGACAAGGACGGCGTGACCGTCAAAGTCGGCAGCGTGGGCTACCAGGCAGACTACGTCGTACTGGCGGTGCCATTGCGCGCCCTCGACAAGATTCAGCTGACCCCGGCCCTGGATGCCCAGCACCTGGCCGCGATCAAGGGCACCAACTACGGCTGGCGCGACCAGATCATGCTGAAGTTCAAGACGCCGGTCTGGGAAAGCAAGGCGCGGATGTCCGGCGAGATCTACAGCAACACCGGTCTGGGCATGTTGTGGATCGAGCCGGCCCTGAAGGGCGGCGCGAACGTGGTGATCAACCTGTCCGGCGACAACGCCCGCGTCATGCAGGCCTTCGGCGACAAGCAGATGGTCGATCAGGTGCTGATTCGTCTGCACGCGTTTTATCCACAGGCCCGTGGCGCGTTCACCGGTTATGAAATCCGCCGCTACAGCACCGACCCGTCGACTGGCGGTTCGTACCTGGCCTTCGGCCCTGGTCAGATCAGCAAATACTGGCGTCTGTGGGAGCGTCCGCTGCAGCGCGTAGCGTTCGCCGGCGAGCACACCGACACCCTGTATCCGGGCACCCTGGAAGGCGCACTGCGCACTGGTCAGCGTGCGGCCAGTCAGGTTGAAGACCTGGCGGCAGGCAAATCCTTCGAACCGATCAAGGTCGGCCCGGCAGCGGCCACCGCAGCAGCAGCGGCAGGCGCAGCGGGTGCGGCCACGGCGGCGAAGAAAGGCAACTTCTTCACCAACCTGTTCGGTGGTTCGGATGACGAGAAGAAACCAGAGCCAGTGAAAGCGCCAGAGCCGGCACCTGCTCCAGCCGCTCCGGCGCCTGCACCGACTCCGGCACCTGCGCCAGCCCCGGTGGAAGCGCCGAAGCCAGCGGCCCCGGTGAAAGCCGAGCCAGCCAAGAAAGCGCCAGCCAAGCCGGCAGCGAAGAAACCTGCGGCCAAGACCGAGGCAAAAAAAGCCCCGGCCAAACCGGCAGCGAAAAAGGCTGAACCGGCCAAGAAGCCAGCCGCCAAACCGGCAGCGGCCCCGGCGGCAGCGAGCGATACCAAAGCGCAGTAAGGCTTTGCGGTGAATGAAAAAGCGCGGCTTTCAGGCCGCGCTTTTTTATTGCCTGTGAAAAAGCAATCGCGAGCAAGCTCGCTCCCACAGGTTTCGGCTTTGAACGTGATTCTTGTGAACGCCACCGGTCACTGTGGGAGCGAGCTTGCTCGCGAAGAGGCCAGAACCGGCACCTGAAAGTATTCGGCCGCCAGCTAATCTCCCGTCACACTTTTCCCTTTAATCTTTCCTTAACTCCCCTGTTCAAGACTCTTGATCGTATTTCTCGATATTTCAAAGCGAAATTTTCCGCTTTAATTCGATAGATAACTCGCTAGTCTTGGTTCGCAGTTCTCACAGGATTTGGGCAATGCAGCTACGTAATTCTTCTTCGCGCTACGGTTGGGTCAGCATCTTCATGCACTGGGCTGTGGCGCTGGCGGTCTTCGGATTGTTCGGCCTCGGACTGTGGATGGTCGGTCTCGGGTACTACGACCCTTGGCGCAAGGCAGGGCCGGATCTGCACAAGAGCATCGGTCTGATCCTGCTGGGCGTCATGGTATTGCGCGTGTTGTGGCGCTTTATCAGTCCACCACCGCCAACCTTGGCCAGCTACAGCCGCATGACGCGTCTGGGCGCCAAGTTCGGCCATGCCTTTTTGTATCTCTGCTTGTTCGCTGTGATGATTGCCGGTTACCTGATTTCCACCGCAGAAGGCGTCGGGATCCCGGTGTTTGACTGGTTTGAAGTGCCTGCACTGGTTTCCGGTCTACCGGATCAGGCAGACAACGCCGGTGCGATTCACCTCTACCTGGCATGGGCGCTGGTAATTTTTTCCGGCCTCCACGCGTTGGCAGCATTGAAGCACCACTTTATCGACCGTGATGTGACCCTCAAGCGAATGCTCGGTCGCAAAGCCTGAAGTTCAACCTCGACTCCCAAGGAAAACAAAGCATGTTGAAAAAGACTCTCGCCGCTCTGGCAATCGGTTCCGCTGTGCTGTCCGCCAACGTGATGGCCGCTGACTACACCGTCGACAAACAAGGCCAGCACGCCTTCGTCGACTTCAAGATCAGCCACTTGGGCTATAGCTACATCACCGGTACTTTCAAGGACATCGACGGCACTTTCAGCTTCGACGCTGCCAAGCCTGAAGACAGCAAGATCGAGTTCAACGTGAACACCGCCAGCGTCTTCACCAACAACGCCGAGCGTGACAAGCACATCTCCAGCAAAGACTTCCTGAAAGTTGCCGATTTCCCGAAAGCGACCTTCAAGTCCACCAGCGTTAAAACCACCGGCAAGAACGCCGATGGCAAAGTCACTGCTGACGTGACGGGCGACCTGACCATTGCCGGTGTCACCAAGCCAGTTGTGGTCAAGGCCACTTTCCTGGGTGAAGGCAAGGATCCTTGGGGCGGCTACCGTGCAGGCTTCGAAGGCACCACCAGCATCAAGCGCTCTGACTTCGGCAAGATGATGGACCTGGGCCCGCAGTCCGATGCCGTTGATCTGTACGTGACGTTCGAAGGTGTCAAAGCGAAGTAATTTTCGCCAGACATACAAAAACGCCCCCGGTCTTGCGACCGGGGGCGTTTTTTATTGCCTTGTCGAAACTCAGCGATTGCGAGTCAGCAAGGCCGGTTTTTCACCGCGTGGGCGGCTTGGCAGTTGATCCAGCTGCTCAGGCGTCGGGAAGCGGTCGGCTTTCGATTCCTTGTGCATGATCTTCGGGCCACTGCTGCGCGGGTTCTGCACGGCCGGTTCGGCACGTTGCTGATCGTCACGGGCCGGACGGCGGTTGCGCGAGTTTTCGTCGCGACGACCCTGGCCGTCACGCGGGGCACCGTTGCGCGGGCCGTTGCGTTTGCCCGGCGGGGTGCCGGTGCTCGAACCGTTGCTGTTGCGCGGGCCGTTCTGACGACCTTGCGACTGGCCGCCGCGTGGCGCGCCCGAACCTGCACCTTGCGCCGGAGCGCCCGGGCGACGGTTGCGACCACCTGCAGGTGCCTGCTTCGGCACGTAGTCAACGCGGTTGCCGAAGTTATCGATATCGTCGTCGAGGAACTCGTCCGGTGCACGATCAGCCGCAGCACGTGGCGGCTGGCTTGGCTGGCGCTGTTCGCGGGCCGGGGTGCCTTCGCGCGGTTTCTGTTGACGGGCTGGACGCTCGCCACGCTCACCGCGTTCGCCGGCAGGTTTTTCCTTGCCCTTGTCCTTGCCTTTGTCTTTACGACCGCCGCCACCGCCGCCATTCGGGCCGTCGCCGCGCGGGCCACGACCGTTGCGCGGGTTGCGCATGTCCGGACGCTCGCGCACTTCAGGCTTCTCGGCCTCGATGGTGCTGGCATCGAAGCCCATCAGGTCGCCGTCGGCGATTTTCTGCTTGGTCATGCGTTCGATGCTTTTCAGCAGTTTCTCTTCGTCCGGCGCAACCAGTGAGATCGCCTCGCCCGAACGACCGGCACGGCCGGTACGACCGATGCGGTGCACGTAGTCTTCATCGACGTTCGGCAGTTCGAAGTTGACCACGTGTGGCAACTGGTCGATGTCCAGGCCGCGCGCCGCGATGTCGGTGGCAACCAGAATGCGTACCTGGTTGGCCTTGAAGTCGGCCAGGGCCTTGGTGCGGGCGTTCTGGCTCTTGTTGCCGTGGATCGCCACAGCCGGCAGGCCGTGTTTGTCCAGGTACTCGGCCAGACGGTTGGCGCCGTGCTTGGTGCGGGTGAACACCAGCACCTGTTCCCACGCGCCGGCGGTGATCAGGTGCGCCAGCAGCGCACGCTTGTGGCTGGCCGGCAGACGGAAGACGCGTTGCTCGATGCGCTCGACCGTGGTGTTCGGCGGCGTCACTTCGATGCGTTCCGGGTTGTGCAGCAGCTTGCCGGCGAGGTCGGTGATGTCTTTGGAGAAGGTCGCCGAGAACAGCAGGTTCTGGCGCTTGGCCGGCAGGCGGGCGAGGACTTTCTTCACGTCATGGACGAAGCCCATGTCGAGCATGCGGTCGGCTTCGTCCAGCACGAGGATTTCAACGTGGGACAGATCGATGCTGCCCTGGCCGCACAGGTCGAGCAGACGACCCGGGCAGGCAACCAGTACGTCCACACCACGGGACATGGCCTGAACCTGCGGGTTCATGCCGACACCGCCGAAGATGCAGGCGCTGACGAATTTCAGGTCACGGGCGTAGATCTTGAAGCTGTCGTGTACCTGGGCCGCGAGTTCGCGGGTCGGGGTCAGGACCAGGACGCGCGGCTGGCGCGGGCCGTGGCGCTGGGATTTGTCCGGGTGACCGTTGGGGAACAGCCGCTCCAGGATCGGAAGGGCGAAACCGCCGGTTTTACCGGTACCTGTCTGTGCCGCAACCATCAGGTCGCGACCTTGCAACACGGCGGGAATGGCCCGCTGTTGCACCGGAGTAGGCTCGGTATAGCCCGCGTCTTCGATAGCGCGGACCAAAGCCTCGGAGAGACCGAGGGAAGCAAAGGACATGAGTAATCCTGTTTTAGTTAGGGCTTGGCCCAATGGGAGTCTTGCCTGGCGCGAATGGCGTTTAAGAGGACGCAATCCCGTCCGGTCCTGCTGCGGTTCCGAAGGCACGTCCGGAGCGCTCGCGCGGGCTGAAAAGCTGCGCTGTAGCGGGTCGGGAGGCCTGTAACGGTTCCGGGCGTCCGGGCGTGAGCCTGGCGGGAACGCCGGAGTATAACAGAGCAATCACCGCGCGCCGCTTTCCTGCTGCTCAACGGTTTTGCCACTGGCGGTGGCGCTGCTCAAGGGTTTTTCCGAAACCGGGGCTGCACCGTAGCGTGCGCTCAGCTCGGCATAGGCCGGCTCTCGCTTGAAACGCTTGAGCTCGGCGCCGAAGCGTTGCACCAGCAAATCCATCCCCGCATTGCGCCGCACGGCCAGAAACTGGCTTTGACGGCTAATGACGGTGGGGTTTTCGGTGATCTGATCGCGGATATTCAGCTCATCGAGCAAATGCTGACCCACGCGGCGATCGGTGATCAGCAGGTCGATGCGCCCGCGCACCAGTTTGCCGAAATTGGCTTCGTGGGTCGGGGCCGGTTCCCGGTTGAACAGGGTCGATTCACTGAAGTCCGGGCTGTACAGATAACCCGGCGAGGTGCCGATGGTCAGGCCCTTGAGGTCTTCAAGGCTGCGAAAAGGGTGCGGTCGGTCGTTGGCGTAGAACATCACGAACTCGACGTCCGACAGCGGTTCGCTCGGGTAGAGCAGGGTGGCGTCGCGTTCGTCGCTGTGAAAGATGTCCAGCGCACCGTCGGCCTGGCCGGTTTCGAGCATCGACAGGCAACGCTTCCATGGCAGGAACTGCCACTCGACATCGATGCCCAGACGTTTGAACACGATGGCAGTGGTTTCGTAGTCCAGCCCGAGGTTCTTGCCGTTCTCTTCGTAAACGTATGGCGCCCACGGTTCGGTGACGATACGCAGCTTCTCGCCTCGAGCCGCAAAGCTCAGGCAAGCAAAAACCAGCACGGCGAATAACTGCGTGATCAAAGGCATGACTTGAGATTACGACGAGAAACGCCAAAGAGCCAGAAACTGCCTGCAGAAGCTCTGTTTCGGGCCTTAAAAGCAAAAGATCGCAGTTGCGACAACCCCGCAGGAGCTGTCGAAACTTGCGATCTTCTGTTGTTGCATGAAGCCTTCAGCTTGAAGCGTACAGCGGTCTCAGCGTGGCAACTTCAGGTTGTTCCAGATCGCCAGGCTAGGTTCGGCCTGGTTCATGGAATAGAAGTGCAGGCCAGGAGCGCCGCCTTGCAGCAGGCGTTCGCACATTTCGCTGACGACTTGCTCGCCGAAGCGCTGAATGCTCTGGCTGTCATCGCCGTAGGCTTCCAGTTGCTTGCGGATCCAGCGCGGGATTTCCGCACCGCAGGCATCGGAGAAACGCGCGAGTTTGCTGTAGTTGGTGATCGGCATGATCCCCGGCACCACCGGAATGTCCACGCCCAGCGCCTGCAAACGGTCGACGAAGTAGAAGTAGCTGTCGGCGTTGAAGAAGTACTGGGTGATCGCACTGTCGGCGCCGGCACGGGCCTTGCGCACGAAGTTGGCGAGATCGTCTTCGTAGTTGCGCGCTTGCGGATGCATCTCCGGGTAAGCGGCCACTTCGATGTGGAAATGATTGCCGGTTTCTTCACGAATGAACTCAACCAGCTCATTGGCGTGACGCAGCTCGCCGCTGGTCATGCCCATGCCGGACGGCAGGTCACCGCGCAAAGCGACGATGCGCTTGATGCCGGCAGCCTTGTATTCGTTCAGCAGGCCGCGCAGGTCGTCCTTGCTGTCGCCGACGCAGGACAGGTGCGGGGCGGCGGGGATTTTGACTTCGCTTTCCAGCTGCAACACGGTGTTCAGCGTGCGGTCACGGGTCGAGCCGCCGGCGCCGTAGGTGCAGGAAAAGAAATCAGGGTTGTAGGTGGCCAGCTGACGGGCAGTGGCGAGCAGTTTTTCATGCCCGGCATCGGTCTTGGTCGGGAAGAACTCGAAGCTGTAGCGACGGTCTTGGGACATCGGGGGACCTCCAGTCACGAGCGGCAAGCTACAAGCTTCGAGAGAAGCGGAGGTGCGCTGATCTCTCGTGCGTGATTCCTGCTGCCTGAAACTGTTTTGAAATAGGGGCAGAGCTCTCAAACTTCGTACGGCAAGCCCGGCTTGTGGCCTTGCTTGCCGCTTGAAGCTTGAAGCTCGCAGCTGCTCTTAGTAGCGGTAAGCGTGCGGCTTGAACGGGCCTTCGACGGTCACGCCGATGTAGTCAGCCTGTTGCTTGGTCAGTTGAGTGACCACGCCACCGAAGCCGCGGACCATTTCCAGGGCCACTTCTTCGTCGAGTTTCTTCGGCAGTACTTCAACGGTCAGGCGCTCGGCTTTCTGGGCTGGCGACAGGTCGGCGTACTTCTGGCCGAACAGGAAGATCTGCGCCAGAACCTGGTTGGCGAACGAACCGTCCATGATGCGGCTCGGGTGACCAGTGGCGTTGCCCAGGTTCACCAGACGGCCTTCGGCCAGCAGGATCAGGTAGTCGTCGTTCTGAGCGTCGAATGCGCCCGGGCCGGTACGGTGGATCTTGTGTACCTGTGGCTTCACTTCTTCCCATGCCCAGTTCTTGCGCATGAAAGCGGTGTCGATTTCGTTGTCGAAGTGACCGATGTTGCAGACAACGGCGCGCTTCTTCAGGGCTTTGAGCATGTTTGCGTCGCAAACGTTGACGTTACCGGTGGTGGTCACGATCAGGTCGATCTTGCCCAGCAGCGCTTTGTCGATGCTTGCTTCGGTGCCGTCGTTGATACCGTCGATGAACGGCGAAACCAGTTCGAAACCGTCCATGCAGGCCTGCATGGCGCAGATCGGGTCGACTTCGGAGACTTTAACGATCATGCCTTCCTGACGCAGGGACTGGGCCGAACCCTTGCCCACGTCACCGTAGCCGATGACCAGCGCTTGCTTGCCGGACAGCAGGTGGTCGGTACCACGCTTGATGGCGTCGTTCAGGCTGTGACGGCAGCCGTACTTGTTGTCGTTCTTGGACTTGGTCACCGAGTCGTTGACGTTGATGGCCGGGATGCGCAGTTCGCCCTTGGCCAGCATGTCCAGCAGACGGTGTACGCCGGTGGTGGTTTCTTCGGTCACGCCGTGAACGCGGTCCAGAACCTGTGGGTATTTCTTGTGCAGCAGCTCGGTCAGGTCGCCGCCGTCGTCGAGGATCATGTTGGCGTCCCATGGCTGGCCATCCTTCAGGATGGTCTGCTCCAGGCACCACTCGTACTCTTCTTCAGTCTCGCCTTTCCAGGCGAAAACCGGGATGCCGGCAGCGGCGATGGAGGCAGCGGCCTGATCCTGAGTCGAGAAAATGTTGCAGGACGACCAGCGAACTTCGGCACCCAGGGCAACCAGGGTTTCGATCAGCACGGCGGTCTGAATGGTCATGTGGATGCAGCCGAGGATTTTTGCGCCTTTCAGCGGCTGCTCGGAAGCGTACTTGCGACGCAGACCCATCAGGGCCGGCATTTCCGACTCGGCGATGATGGTTTCGCGACGGCCCCAGGCAGCCAGGGACATGTCGGCAACTTTGTAATCGTTAAAATCTGCAGGCGTGATAACAGCGCTCATGAGAGCCTCCATTCGTAATGTATGCGAATGGGCGCCGTTGTGCGTTTAGTGTCCGGCCTGAGCCAGTCAACGCCCCATCCGAGCCTGACAGGTTGAACCTGCTGCAGCGCCCCTCGGACAGGTGGCGGGAAAACGGTATCAAGTGAACGTTACCGTTTTGAAACGGGGGCGATTATAGCCGTCTAGACTGATCTTCCAAAGGGTTTCTGTCGGCCAAATGAAGATCGCTAATAGCGACCATAGTAGAAGCCTCATGGAGCATGACCGCTCAGTCTGCCAAGATGGCGCCATCATTCGGCAAGACGCTCAGGAGTGAAGATGAATTTCCACACCCGCAAGTGGGTAAAACCCGAAGACCTCAACCCCAACGGCACCCTGTTCGGCGGCAGCCTGCTGCGCTGGATCGACGAAGAAGCGGCGATCTACGCCATCGTTCAACTGGGCAACCAGCGCGTGGTGACCAAGTACATTTCCGAGATCAACTTCGTCAGCGCCTCGCGCCAGGGCGACATCATCGAACTGGGCATCACCGCCACCGAGTTCGGCCGCACCTCGATCACCCTGACCTGTGAAGTGCGCAACAAGATCACCCGCAAGAGCATCCTGACCGTCGAGAAAATGGTCTTCGTCAACCTCGGCGAAGACGGTCTGCCGGCACCGCACGGGCGGACCGAGATCAAATACGTCAAAGACCAGTTCAAGGATGAAACGCCCGTTACCGAGTAATCGGCGCACCCCACAGAACGGAAGCCGAGCGGCGCGTGTCGTAGCTTTATGACCCCGCCACCGGTTTCCCGCCATGACCACGCCAACAGACGGCAAGACTCCCGACCTCTCGGCCAAGGAACAACACGAAGTCGAGAAAAACCAGCCGCCCCGGGCGGCGGTCCTGCATGAAATCATTCGCAAACAGGGCGACCAGGAACTGGAGCGCAGCATTGCCGCGCTATGGTGGTCGGCCTTGGCGGCCGGGCTGACCATGGGCCTGTCGCTGATGGGCATGGGCTTGCTCAACTCCCGTCTGCCCGAGGGTGACGAATTCAAGGTGATCGCCAGCTTCGGCTACTGCGCCGGTTTTCTCGCGGTGATCCTCGCTCGCCAGCAGTTGTTCACCGAAAACACCCTGACCGCTGTCCTGCCGGTCATGACCAAACCGACGCTCGGCAATTTCGGCCGCCTGATACGGCTTTGGACAGTGGTGCTGTTCGGCAACCTGTGCGGGACGATTCTGGTGGCCTACGTGATGCTCGAACTGCCGATCTTCGACAGCAAGACCGACGCCGCCTTCCTCGAAATCGGCCGCAAGGTCATGGAAAACCACGCGAGCCAGATGTTCGCCAAGGGCATCGTTTCCGGCTGGATGATCGCCACCATGGTCTGGATGATCCCGTCCATGGAGAGCGCGAAGATGTGGATCATCATCCTCATCACCTACCTCATGGCGCTGGGCGACTTTACGCACATCGTGGTGGGTTCGGCGGAGGTGTCGTATCTGGTATTTGCCGGCGAGTTGCCGTGGAGTGATTTCTGGGCGGTGTTTGCCGGGCCGACCCTGGCGGGGAACATCATCGGCGGCAGTTTCATCTTCGCCCTGATCAGCCACGCGCAGATCCGCAGCGAAAGCGGCAAACCGAAGGAGTCTGCGGATCAGGCGGAAAAGCCCGACCCGCAGCAGATCAATAAATGATCAGTGGTGCGCAGGTTCGGCAATGGTTGCCGGTTCATCGCGGGTGGCGTGTTTGACCAGTTTGCCAATGGTCAGACCCTGCAGCAGGATCGACGACAGCACCACGATGTAGGTGATGCTCAGCAGCAGATCGCGCTCCGGGCCCAGCGGCAGGGCCAAAGCCAAGGCCACCGAAACACCGCCGCGCAAACCGCCCCAGGTCAGGATGCGGATGGTGCCGCGCGGCACGGTGCGCCAGCGCCGCAGCAGGACGATGGCCGGGGCCACGGTGAGCAGGCGCGACAACAGAATCGCCAGCGCCAGCAGACTTGCCGCCGCCAGGTGCAACCAGTTGAACGGCAGCAGCAACAGCTCCATGCCGATCAGCGCGAACAGCAGGGCGTTGAGCATGTCGTCGAGCAATTCCCAGAAACCGTCCAGGTATTTGCGCGTCATGTCGTTCATCGCCAGGTTGCGCCCCAGATTACCGATGATCAGACCGGCAACCACCATCGCAATCGGCGCCGAGACGTGCAGCTCGGTGGCCATCGCCGACCCGCCGATCACCAGCGCCAAGGTCAGCATGACCTCGATCTGGTGCTGCTCGATGCTCTTGATCATCAGGTACACCAGATAACCGATCAGCCCACCGAACAGCACGCCGCCGATGGCTTCATGGGCAAACAGCATGGCGGTGGCGCCGATGGTCGGGGTTTCGCCCAGTTGCGCGATGCCCAGCAACACGGTGAACACCACCACGGCAGTGCCGTCGTTGAACAGCGATTCGCCGACGATGGTGGTTTTCAACGGCTTTGAGGCGTTGGCCGTACGCAACACGCCGAGTACCGCGATCGGGTCGGTCGGGGAAATCAGTGCGCCGAACAACAGGCAGTAAAGGAAGCTCACGTGCCAGCCGAACAGGGCGAAGATGTAGTAGGCGAGGCTGCCGATCACGGCGGTGGCGATCAATACACCGAAGGTCGCCAGCAGGCCGATGGGCCAGCGATAGCTGCGCAGGTCGTTCAGGTTGACGTGCAAGGCGCCGGCGAACAGCAGGAACGACAACATCCAGTTCATCAGCAGATCACCGAAGTCGATCTGGCCGATCAGTTGCTGCACGCGCTCTTCGAGGCCGGGATAACCGAGCAGACTCAGGCCTTGCAGCAACAGGGAAAACATCAGTGCGGTAACCATCACGCCGATGGTCGGAGGCAAACCGATGAAGCGGAAATTCACGAAAGTGAGGAGGGTGGTGAGGCAGATGAAAGCGGCGACAAGTTCAAGCATCCGGGGTCCTTTGGATGGGGGGTGAAAAGACAGCGCGCCTGTTCATGGGCACAAGGGTTGGATGGGTAGACACCGGACGGGGGCACAATTGTGTGGCCCGGGCAGGTTTTTTTTGGCATTTGTCTGCGCGCGACCAGGTGTGGCGAGGTCGCTTGACGTATAAACAGCGCCTGACACATCGCGAATCAAAGACCTGATCAAATGGCTCGGGTTCAAAAACAAGAATGAAGGAGTGACACGTGCTGGCGACAGCTCTGGTGTTGGTGGCGGCGCTGTTGCACGCCGCGTGGAATACCCTGATCAAATTCAGCGCCGAGCGGTTGCTGGTGGTGGCCTGCATGGACACCGTGGCGCTGTTGTTCGTCGCGCTGGCGTTTCCTTTCATCAGCCTGCCGCCGCAGGAAATCTGGCCGTGGATTCTGGCGTCGGCGGCGTTCGAGCTGCTTTATCGCTATCTGTTGATCCAGGCCTATCGGGTCGGTGACCTGGGGCTGGTCTATCCGTTGATGCGTGGGCTGTCGCCGCTGGTGGTACTGGCGCTGACCCTGATCTTCGCCGGCGAAGTGCTGACCACCCAGCAGATCTTCGGAATCATGCTGATCCCGCTGGGCATGGCTTGCCTGCTCTGGCAGGGCGGTGGCGGGAAACACTTGCCGTGGTCGATGCTGCCGGTGGTGGCGCTGATCGGGCTGTGCATCGGCTGTTACACCTACATCGATGGCCAGGCCTTGCGGCGCTGGTCGCATCCGCTGGATTACCTGGTCTGGGTCACGCTGCTCAGCGCGTGGCCGTTCCCGCTGCTGGCGTGGGTCGCTAGGCGGCCGGCGTTCATGCTGTTCTGGCGCGAACAATGGAAGCTGGGGCTGGCGGTCGGGTTCTGCGTGTTGTTCAGCTACGCTCTGGTGCTGTGGGCGATGCAGCTGGGGTCGATTGCCGAGGCCGCCGCGTTGCGCGAGATCAGCGTGATTCTGGTGGTGCTGTTCGGCATGCGCTACCTGAAAGAACCTTTCGGCCGGCCACGGCTCTTAGCCTGTGGGCTGGTGCTGATCGGCATGCTGGTGATGAAGTTCTGACCCGCCAACTCTAAAAACTGAAAAAGGACGGCGTTATGACGGTGGCTCTGTGGTGCGTTTTCATTGCGATCTTTCTGCCCTATGTGTGCACGGGCGTGGCGAAGGCTGTCGGTGGTTACCGGCTCAGCGACAATCACGATCCCCGGGATTTTCTTGAAAGCCTGAACGGTGTGGCGCGACGGGCCCATGCGGCGCAACTGAACAGTTTTGAAGTGACGCCGGCCTTTGCGGCGGCGGTGATCGTTGCGCACCTGGTGGGCACGGCGCAGCTGGTGACGGTCAATGTGCTGGCAGTGCTGTTCATCACCAGTCGTCTGCTTTACATCATCTGCTATCTGGCGGACTGGGCGATTCTGCGGTCGCTGGTGTGGTTTGTCGGGATGGGGCTGATTGCCAGTTTCTTCTTCGTTTCGGTCTGACGCTGAAAGGATCGCAGGCTGACGAGGCCTGCGATCCTTTGCGTTTCGCTTACTGCTTGTCGGCCACCTGCGGCACTTGTGGCAATGCCGCGCCTTTTGGCCAGAGCATCCAGATCTGCCCTTGCTGCTTCATGTCGCCGGCCAGTTGCCCGGCGGCATCGCCGGTGCCCCAGAACAGATCCGCACGAACCTCGCCGGCAATTGCGCCGCCGGTGTCCTGCGCGGCTACCGGGCGTACCAGCGCCGTGCCGTCAGGGCGGGTGGTCGACAGCCACAACAGGCTGCCCAACGGAATCACCTTGCGATCCACCGCCGCGCTGTAACCGGCGGTCAGCGGCACATTCAACGAGCCGCGCGGGCCTTCGTTGCTGTCCGGATTGCGGGTGAAGAACACATAACTCGGGTTGCTGCCGAGCAATTCCGGAATGCGCGACGGGTTGGCCTTGGCCCAGTTGCTGATCGCGCCCATGGTCACGTCTTCTTTCTTCAGCTCGCCCTGTTCCACCAGCCAGCGGCCGATCGGCCGGTACGGGTGGCCGTTCTGGTCGGCGTAGGCGATGCGCAGTTGCCGGCCGTCATCGGTCTGAATCCGCCCTGAACCCTGGATCTGCAGAAATTGCAGGTTCATCGGGTCGGTCAGCCACGCCACCACTGGCGCCTTGACCCCTTTGCTCTCGATGGTCGCGGCGTCGTCATAAGGCTTGAGCACGCGACCTTCGAGGCGTCCGCGCAGGCGCTTGCCTTTCAGCTCCGGGTAAATGCTGTCCAGGGAGACGATGATCATGTCGTCGGGCACGCCGTAGACCGGCACATTGGCAGTTGCGGTTTGCGTCAGGCTGCCGGGATAGACAGGTTCGTAGTAACCGGTGATCAGACCGTTGGGGTTGTCATTTTCGGCGCGCAGGCCGAACACATCGAGGTTTTGCTTGAGGAACGTGCGGATATCGCCAGCGCTTTGCGGCACATTGGCCGCCGCCGCGCAGGTGGCGCCCCAGATCGGGTCAGCCTTGAGCCGGGTGCAGGCACTGCGCCACGAACCGAAACCGGCCACCAGATCGTTGTCGGAAACCGCAGGCAGGGCTTCCCAGGTGGCGCTGGAGTACGTGGCCAGTGCGTGGGTTTTCGGCTTGGCACTGTCGCCTCCGGTGCAGCCGGCAAGAATGGCCAGCAGCGGCAGGGTTGCGATGAGTGGGTGGCGCCAGGCCTTGAAACGGCTGTTCATGGAGAATTTCCTGTGTCGGTTGCAGGCGTGCTCCATGCGCGCCAGCAACCCATATTATTAATAGGGCTATTGGTGTTTGGCGGTGACGCGAGGATACTGGCCGCCGAATTCCGTGACCTGAAGCCACCATGACTCTTAAAAGACTTTCTGTTGTATTGCTGGCCTGTCTGACCTTGTCCGCCTGTGGCGGTGTTGATCCCAATTCCCCGCTGGGCCAGCGCAAGGCGATCTTCAAGCAGATGCTCAAAACCGGCGAAGACCTGGGCGGCATGCTGCGCGGGCGCATCCCCTTCGACGGGCCGAAATTCACGGAAGGCGCGGTCAAGCTCGACGCACTGTCCCATGAACCGTGGAAGCATTTCCCGTCGGTGCGCGAAGAAGATCACACCAGCGCCAAGGACGATGTCTGGCAGCGACAGGCACGTTTCCAGGAAATGGCCCGCACCCTTGAGACGGCCACCGGTGAGCTGGTGATCGCCAGCAAGGTTCAGCCGTACAAGGCCAGCAACCTGGGGCCGGCGGTGCAGAAGGTCGAAGATGCCTGCAGTGCCTGTCATAAAGAGTTTCGGGATCATTGATCCTGAGGTGCGGTGACGGAGAGGACTCTTTCACCGCACATTGCCTGCCGGATTACTTGTCCAGTTCGTCCAGCGCGTCCTGCAATTCCTTGCGCGACTCGGCGAGTTTGTTTTTGCGCTTGTCGATCTTCTCCGGGTCGCCTTTCTTCATGGCCTTGTCGAGGTCGGCCTGGCGCTTGCTCACTTCGTGCTTGGCGTCGAGCACCTTGTTTTCACGTTCCTTCTTCAGGCCGGCGTCGGTGCAGTGTTCGGTGACTTCGCGCAGGGCGGTTTCGAGGCCAGCCTGCTGGTCAGCGTTGCCACGGGATTTGGCCTGTTCGATCTGATTGATGATGCCTTGCTTCTTGGCGGCACAACCGGTCAGGCCCGGGGCGTCTTCGCCAGCCATCGCGGGTGCGGCCATTACGGCGCAAAGAGTCAGCATGGCGAGCGGTGCGAGAAATTTCATAAAAGCTCCATGTGCAAAGGCAATCGGGTCGGGAAAGCACTGCGCTGTTGGAGCGCTTCGGCGACCGTTGGGTTCCCGGCTTGCCGGGATGCATGTTCAGAAACCGTCGATTCCGGCGGTGCGTAAGGTTTCAATCAGGGCCAGCACCTGCGGGTCGCGGAAAAAAGCGCTCAATTGCGCCGCGCGACCGGGGCCGATTCCGGGTTCTGCCTGCCATTGTTCGGTATTTCGTTGTGCCAGCGCTTGCCATGAATCAGCCAAAGAGGCCTGACCGGTCGGCGGCAACCCCAGGGCTTTGAGCCACTGGGTGAACGGCCGCTGGCGAGCGCTGTAAAAACTTTGGAGCAGACGGGCGCTGCTGCGCTCGCCGAGGCCGGCAATCTTAGCAAGCTCTGGCTCGTCGAGGGCCAACCAATCCAGCAGGTTGTTCAGGCGGCCTGTATCCAGAAGTTTCTCCCACGTGCCGCGACCGACATGGGGCAGTGCCAGCCCTTGCTTGCTGCCAAGCCAGACCAGGCGCGCGAGGAACTGACTCTCGCATCCGGGCGTCGGTTGCCAGCAGCTTAGCGGGTGAAAGTCGCTGGCGAGAGGAACGTCCAGCTCGATACGCTCCGTGCTGCGCAGCACAACGCTGTCGAGTCGCGGAATCGTCAGCCCGGCCAGACTGATCGCCACTTGATCGCCGGGACGAATGTCCAGTTCCTGCCAGCGTTTGAGTGAGCTGACGCTGACCCGCCTGATCTGGCGGTCATCGAGCATGACCGGCGCCAGTTCCAGCACAGGGGTGATGCGCCCGGTGCGACCGACCTTGAAATCCACCTTGCGTACGTCGGCCAATGCCTGGGCGAACGGGTATTTCCAGGCCACGGCCCAGTAAGGCGAGCGCGCCTGCCAGCGTTCGGCAGCAGGACGCTGACTCTGACGCAGGACGATGCCGTCGCTGGCAAAGGGCAGTGGCGAGCGATACCAGTGATCGCGCCACTGCTGCGCATCGGCAAGACCACTGACGGGATGGCTGTAAGGTTCCGTCGTGGCAAAGCCCAGTGTTGCCAGACCCGTGATTCGCTCTGTCAGGTTGTCCGGTCCCAGCGGCCAGTCCCAGACAAACAGCCCGATGCCCGCTGCCTGTTCGATACTGAGATCCTTGCGTCCCATCAGTCCGGCGACTGTTGCGCGGGCGTTGGCGCTGCCGGCGCGGGCCTGGATATGGTCGTTCAGTTGCCAATAGAGCTCGCCCTGTACCGACAGATCCAGCGGTTGGGTCAGTTGCCGGGGAATGGCGTTGATCTTTTGTGCCGATGCAGTCCAGTCCTGCCCGCGAACGCCGTCGCCGCGACTGATCGCCTGCTGCAACCGCCCGGCGCGATAGATCAGCGTGACGGCCACACCATCGACCTTGGGTTGTACCCAGACGTCCTTGCGGTCGCGCAGCCAGGCTTCGATGTCGGATGCGTCGTGAAGTTTGTCGAGGCCGGTGTGGACGATCGGGTGCGCCACCGGGCCTGATGCGGTGCGTAACGGCTTGGCCGGTGATGGAAGTTTGAAGCACTGGCGCCATTCGCCAAGCCGGATGCGGGACTGATCGTAGAGTTCATCGGCGATCAGTGACCGGCCTTCACGGTGATAGGCGCCGTCCCATTGATCGATCTGCTGTTGCAGGGCAGTGATTTCGCTTCGGGCCCGGTCGGCTGGCCAGGTGGGGCAATCACCAGCGAAGGCACCGAGATGGATGGAAAGCAGCAGGAAAATGCAAAACAGGCGCAGTGTGGCAAGCATCGTGAGCGTCCTTGCTCAGAGAGATACCTGAAGGCTAGCCGGGATTTTCCAGCGGGCCGGTCGGCTGTTTTGCCGGGTGTTTCGCGGCCATGAAAAAGCCCCGCACGGCGAACCGTGCGGGGCTTTTTGTACCGCCAGGAAATTACAGGCCGGCAGCGGAACGCAGGGCGTCGGCGCGGTCGGTTTTTTCCCAGGTGAAAGTGGAGAAGGTGTCTTCGCCAACAGTCTTGGTCTGCGGAGCGCGGCCGAAGTGGCCGTAGGCTGCGGTTTCCTGGTACATCGGGTGCAGCAGATCGAGCATGGTGGTGATTGCATATGGACGCAGGTCGAACACTTCGCGGACCAGTTTGATGATCTTGTCATCGCTGATCTTGCCGGTGCCGAAGGTGTTCAGCGAGATCGAAGTAGGCTGGGCCACACCGATCGCGTAGGAAACCTGGATCTCGCAACGCTCGGCCAGGCCGGCCGCCACGATGTTCTTGGCAACGTAACGGCCAGCGTAGGCAGCCGAACGGTCAACCTTCGATGGATCCTTGCCGGAGAACGCGCCACCGCCGTGACGGGCCATGCCGCCGTAGCTGTCGACGATGATCTTGCGACCGGTCAGACCGCAGTCGCCAACCGGGCCACCGATGATGAACTGGCCGGTCGGGTTGATGTGGAACTGGGTGTCCTTGCTCAGCAGTTCGGCAGGCAGCACGTGCTTGACGATCAGCTCCATCACGCCTTCGCGCAGGTCTTTGTACGACACTTCAGGGTTGTGCTGGGTCGACAGAACAACAGCGTCGATACCCACAACCTTGCCGCCTTCGTAACGGCAAGTCACTTGCGACTTGGCGTCCGGGCGCAGCCAAGGCAGCAGACCCGATTTGCGGGCTTCGGCCTGGCGCTGAACCAGCTGGTGGGAGAAGGTGATCGGTGCTGGCATCAGCACGTCGGTTTCGTTGCTGGCGTAGCCGAACATCAGGCCCTGGTCGCCGGCGCCCTGATCTTCAGGCTTGGCACGGTCAACGCCCTGGTTGATATCAGGGGACTGCTTGCCGATGATGTTCATCACGCCGCAGGTAGCGCCGTCGAAGCCGACGTCGGAGCTGGTGTAGCCGATGTCGCAGATCACGTCACGAACGATCTGCTCCAGGTCGACCCAGGCGCTGGTGGTCACTTCACCGGCAACGATGGCCACGCCAGTCTTGACCAGGGTTTCCACGGCAACGCGTGCGTGCTTGTCCTGGGCGATGATGGCGTCCAGCACTGCATCGGAAATCTGGTCGGCGATTTTGTCCGGATGTCCTTCAGACACGGACTCGGAGGTGAAGAGGGAGTATTCGCTCATCTCGATGTTTTCCTGAATTTACCGATGGTGAGTGTCGCCAGCCGGCCGCTGAAAATGGCGGACCTGGATCTGGAAACCATTACGTAAGCCTACATAGAGGCTTTCCCCGGGAACGAGTCCCGCAGCGGTGGCCCAACGGGCCAGATCGTCCTGTTCAAACCCCAACCACAGATCACCGCAGGCCTCCCTGGCCCAACTCTGGTTGTGGCTACATAACTCTGTCACGAGCAGGCTACCGCCCGGTTGCAGCAGGCTGGCCATGTGCTTGAGCGCTTCGGCCGGCGCGGCGAAATGGTGCAACACCATGTTCAACACCACGCAATCGGCCTGAAGGCTCACGCCATTCAATGCATCGGCCAATTGCAGGCTGACGTTAGTCAGCTTTTCACGTTCACATACCTGACGGGCCAGTTCGAGCATCGCCGCGCTGTTGTCCAGTGCGGTTACGGTGCCGAAGCGACGCGCCAGTTCCGGCAGGAATGCACCATCGCCGGGGCCGACTTCAATGGCCGTGGCAGCGCCATTGAAGTTCAGTTTGTCGAGCAGGGCCAGCACGCTTTCACGGTACTGCGGCAGGCCGGCAATCAAATCCTGCTGGGCGCGGAATTTCTCCGCGACCCGTGCGAAAAAGTCCTGGCTGTTGGCAGCGCGCTGCCCATGGACCTGTGCGATTCGTGTTTCCACGTCGGCCGGCAGCGCCAGATTGTCGACTTCTTCTAACAGCGCCGCGTGCAACTTGCCGCCCAGCAACTCGGTGTGGGGCAGGGCGCGGCGATAGAAAACCGCGTTGCCTTCACGGCGAGTCGCCACCAGATCGGCCTGTGCCAACACCTTGAGGTGATGGCTCATGCCGGACTGACCGATATCGAAAATCTGCGCCAGTTCCAGTACGCCGAACGAATCGTTGGCCAGGGCGCGCAATACATTCAGCCGCAGCGGATCACCGCCGGCCTTGCACAGGGCCGCCAGCTCGTCGCAATCGTCATGGCGAATGGAAGGCACGCGTAAGTTCATAGGGCCAGCAGTCTAGAGACGGCCGGAAAACACCGCAAGGCCAATATCAAAAAGTTTTGATATTGCTCGATGGGTGGCACTTTTTATTGCACTTCTCACTGACCGGTTAACTCTACAGACGAACAGCGGAAAGGTTTCACCAGCCGAAACCGATGTTATCCATTGGAAAAACGCCTCCGGATGACTATCTGTCATTGCCCCGAGGCGCTCGGGTGAGGGAAAATGCCCTCCTTTTTTCCGTTTCAATCTATTCACACCCAGGAGATCAGCGATGCCTAGCCGTCGTGAGCGTGCCAACGCCATTCGTGCCCTCAGCATGGATGCCGTGCAAAAAGCCAACAGCGGCCATCCCGGTGCCCCTATGGGTATGGCAGATATTGCCGAAGTGCTTTGGCGCGACTACCTCAAGCACAACCCGAGCAATCCATCCTTCGCCGACCGTGACCGCTTCGTGCTGTCCAACGGCCACGGCTCGATGTTGATCTACTCGCTGCTGCACCTGACCGGTTACGACCTGTCGATCGACGACCTGAAACAGTTCCGTCAACTGCACAGCCGCACCCCGGGCCACCCGGAATTCGGTTACACCCCGGGTGTCGAGACCACTACCGGCCCGCTGGGTCAGGGTCTGGCCAACGCCGTGGGCTTCGCCCTGGCAGAAAAGGTACTGGGCGCGCAGTTCAACCGTCCTGGCCACAACATTGTCGACCACCACACCTACGTGTTCCTGGGTGATGGCTGCATGATGGAAGGCATTTCCCACGAAGTCGCTTCCCTGGCCGGTACCCTGGGCCTGGGCAAGCTGATCGCCTTCTACGATGACAACGGCATCTCCATCGACGGCGAAGTCGAAGGCTGGTTCACCGATGACACGCCGAAGCGTTTCGAAGCCTACAACTGGCAGGTGATCCGTAACGTCGACGGTCACGACCCGGAAGAGATCAAGACCGCCATCGAGACCGCGCGCAAGAGCCCGCTGCCGACCCTGATCTGCTGCAAGACCACCATCGGTTTCGGTTCGCCGAACAAGCAGGGCAAGGAAGATTGCCACGGCGCCCCGCTGGGTGACGCGGAAATCGCCCTGACCCGTCAGGCGCTGAACTGGAACTACGGTCCGTTCGAAATCCCGGCCGACATCTATGCCGAGTGGGATGCCAAGGAAAAGGGCCGCGCCGTCGAGTCCGAGTGGGACCAGCGCTTCGCTGCCTACTCCGCCGCGTTCCCGACCGAAGCCAACGAACTGATCCGTCGCCTGAGCGGCGAGCTGCCAGCTGACTTCTCCGAGAAGGCTGACGCCTACATCGCCGAAGTCGCGGCCAAGGGCGAAACCATCGCCAGCCGTAAAGCCAGCCAGAACGCCCTGAACGCGTTCGGCCCGCTGCTGCCTGAAGTGCTGGGCGGTTCGGCTGACCTGGCCGGTTCCAACCTGACTCTGTGGAAAGGCTGCAAAGGCGTCAGCGCCGAAGACGCCAGCGGCAACTACATGTACTACGGCGTGCGCGAATTCGGCATGACCGCGATCATGAACGGCGTTGCCCTGCACGGTGGTCTGGTGCCTTACGGCGCGACCTTCCTGATGTTCATGGAATACGCCCGCAACGCGGTGCGCATGTCCGCTCTGATGAAGCAGCGTGTGATCCACGTCTACACCCACGACTCCATCGGTCTGGGCGAAGACGGCCCGACGCACCAGCCGATCGAGCAACTGACCAGCCTGCGCAGCACGCCGAACCTCGACACCTGGCGTCCAGCCGATGCCGTTGAATCGGCAGTGGCCTGGAAAAACGCTCTGGAGCGCAAGGACGGTCCGTCCGCTCTGATCTTCTCCCGTCAGAACCTGCAGCACCAGACTCGCGATGCCGGCCAGATCGCCGACATCAGCCGTGGCGGTTATGTGCTGAAAGACTGCGCAGGCGAGCCAGAGCTGATCCTGATCGCTACCGGTTCGGAGGTCGGCCTGGCCGTTCAGGCCTACGACAAACTGACCGGGCAGGGCCGCAAGGTTCGCGTGGTTTCCATGCCATGCACCAGCGCGTTCGACGCTCAGGACGCCGCCTACAAGCAATCGGTCCTGCCGTTGCAGGTTGGCGCGCGTATCGCGATCGAAGCGGCTCACGCCGACTTCTGGTTCAAGTACGTGGGTCTGGAAGGTCGCGTGATCGGCATGACCACCTACGGCGAATCGGCTCCGGCTTCGGCACTGTTCGAAGAGTTCGGCTTCACCCTGGAAAACATCCTGGGTCAGGCTGAAGAGCTGCTGGAAGACTGAGACTGATCCAGAAAGGATGTCGTCTGAACTGACGTCTTCGCGAGCAAGCCCGCTCCCACATTGGAATGCATTCCCCTGTGGGAGCGGGCTTGCTCGCGAAAGCGGAAGTTCAGGCAATGCTGTAACTGAATCTGCACGGTAATCGAGAACCCCATGCCTCAACCGCGTCCCTACAAAGTTGCACTCAACGGCTACGGCCGGATTGGTCGTTGCGTCTTGCGTGCGTTGTTCGAGCGAGGCTCGACGGCAGGGTTTGAAATTGTCGCGATCAACGATCTGGCCGACATGGCCAGCATCGAATACCTGACACGCTTCGACTCCACCCACGGCCGGTTTCCGGGCGAGGTGAAGGTCGACGGCGATTGTCTGCATATCAATGGCAACTGCGTGAAAGTCCTGCGCAGTGCCACCCCCGAAGGCATCGATTGGGCGTCCCTTGGCGTCGACCTGGTGCTCGAATGCTCCGGCGCCTGGCACACCCGTGAAGACGGCCAGCGTTTCCTCGACGCCGGCGCGCCGCGGGTGCTGTTTTCGCAGCCGATGGCCAGCGAGGCGGATGTCGACGCCACCATCGTCTACGGCGTCAATCAGGATTGCCTGACCGGCGATGAACTGCTGGTGTCCAACGCCTCCTGCACCACCAACTGCGGCGTGCCGCTGTTGCGTCTGCTGGACAAGGCGATCGGTCTGGAATTCGTGTCGATCACCACGATCCACTCGGCGATGAACGATCAGCCGGTGATCGACGCCTATCACCACGAAGACCTGCGCCGCACCCGTTCGGCGTTTCAGTCGGTGATCCCGGTGTCCACCGGTCTGGCGCGTGGTATCGAGCGTCTGCTGCCGGAACTTGCCGGGCGAATCCAGGCCAAAGCCGTACGCGTGCCGACGGTCAACGTGTCCTGCCTCGACATCACGATGCAGACCGCGAGCGACACCGACGCCGGCGAGGTCAACCGGATCCTGCGCGAGGCTGCCACCAGCGGCCCGCTCAAAGGTCTTTTGGCCTACACCGAGCTGCCCCACGCAAGTTGTGATTTCAACCATGACCCACATTCGGCCATCGTCGATGCCAGTCAGACCCGTGTTTCCGGCCCACGGCTGGTGAACATCCTGGCCTGGTTCGACAACGAATGGGGTTTTGCCAACCGAATGCTGGATGTTGCAGAACACTATCTGCAAACAGCGACTTCAAAAAAACCGTAGGAAGTGCGACCCATGACCGTGTTGAAGATGTCCGACCTCGATCTGCAAGGTAAGCGCGTATTGATCCGCGAAGACCTCAACGTCCCAGTCAAGGACGGTGTTGTCACCAGCGATGCGCGTATCCTGGCTTCGCTGCCGACCATCAAGCTGGCCCTGGAAAAAGGCGCGGCCGTGATGGTCTGCTCGCACCTGGGTCGTCCGACCGAAGGCGAATTCTCCGCCGAGAACAGCCTCAAGCCTGTCGCCGACTATCTGAGCAAGGCCCTGGGCCGCGAAGTGCCGCTGGTGGCTGACTACCTGGGCGGTGTTGACGTCAAGGCCGGCGACATCGTGCTGTTCGAAAACGTGCGCTTCAACAAGGGCGAGAAAAAGAACGCCGACGACCTGGCCCAGCAATACGCTGCCCTGTGCGACGTGTTCGTGATGGACGCTTTCGGTACTGCTCACCGCGCCGAAGGTTCGACGCATGGTGTGGCCAAGTTCGCCAAAGTCGCCGCTGCCGGTCCACTGCTGGCCGCTGAACTGGATGCACTGGGCAAAGCCCTGGGCGCACCGGCCAAGCCGATGGCGGCCATCGTTGCCGGTTCCAAGGTCTCGACCAAACTCGACGTGCTGAACAGCCTGAGCCAGATCTGCGATCAACTGATCGTCGGCGGCGGCATCGCCAACACCTTCCTGGCTGCTGCCGGTCACCCGGTCGGCAAGTCGCTGTACGAGCCGGACCTGCTGGACACTGCCCGCGCCATCGCCGCCAAGGTCAGCGTGCCGCTTCCGGTGGACGTGGTGGTTGCCAAGGAATTCGCTGAAAGCGCCGAAGCGACTGTGAAGCTGATCGCTGACGTCGCTGCCGACGACATGATTCTGGACATCGGCCCGCAAACCGCGGCCAACTTCGCCGAACTGCTGAAGTCGTCGAAAACCATCCTGTGGAACGGCCCGGTCGGCGTGTTCGAATTCGATCAGTTCGGCAACGGCACCAAAGTGCTGGCCGAAGCCATCGCCGAAAGCGCGGCGTTCTCGATTGCCGGCGGTGGCGACACCCTGGCGGCCATCGATAAATATGGCGTGGCTGAAAAGATCTCCTACATTTCCACCGGCGGTGGCGCGTTCCTCGAATTCGTCGAAGGCAAGGTGCTGCCGGCCGTTGAAGTCCTGGAAAGCCGGGCCAAGGCCTGAGGCCGCCCGTTTGGCCAGGCAAAGGAGTGTTCAGATGGTCAAGTCGTTAGCGCTGTTGCTGCTGACCGGTACGCTGACGGCCTGCGGGAGTAACCCGAAGGCCGAGCCGACACCGGCACCCGGCGAGGCACAGAAAGGCTGCTACCAGGCCGACTGGCAGGCCGAAACCAACCCGGTGCTGAACAAGCGCTCGGGGCCGGAAGGCCTGGACAAATACGAGACGCAAACCCCGGCCAAGGAACATGGTTGCCCTTGACCGGTCTGACTCTTTAACTCAGGGCCGGCGGCGTGCGCTGCCGGTCGAGGAACACGGATGAAAGGCTTGATCGCCGTTGCGGCACTGGGATTGTTGGGTGGTTGTGCGCAGTGGAACCCGTTCCAGTCGTCCGCCCCTGTGGATAACTGGACCACCTGGACCTGCGACAGCCAGGCCAAGGTGCTGTGGCGCTACACCGATGCCGGCCAGAAGGAAGTCGATGTGCGGCTGGGCGGTGGCGATCAGGTCTATCGCCTGAAAGAAGAGCCGGGCGCCTCGGGTGCGTTGTACAGCGACGACATGCTGGCGTTTCACATCAAAGGTAATGAAGGCCTGGTCTACTGGGTCGCTACCAATGATCTGATCGGCCGGGGCTGCAAAGCCGAATAAAACAGAATTTGCTTTATCGAATCAACAGGCCGGGCCTCAACCCCCGATCTGCAATCACTTGAATAGCCGCCGCCGCTCCGGCAGGCTGGCACGATTAACGACCCAAACCGGGAGAGACACACACAATGGCACTTATCAGCATGCGCCAGATGCTGGACCACGCAGCCGAGTTCGGCTACGGCGTTCCAGCCTTCAACGTCAACAACCTTGAGCAGATGCGCGCCATCATGGAAGCCGCTGACAAGACTGACTCCCCGGTGATCGTCCAGGCTTCGGCCGGCGCCCGCAAATACGCCGGCGCGCCGTTCCTGCGTCACCTGATCCTGGCCGCGATCGAAGAATTCCCGCACATCCCGGTGTGCATGCACCAGGACCACGGCACCAGCCCTGACGTCTGCCAGCGCTCGATCCAGCTGGGCTTCAGCTCGGTAATGATGGACGGCTCCCTCGGCGAAGACGGCAAGACCCCGACCGACTACGAATACAACGTCCGCGTGACCCAACAAACCGTCGCCATGGCTCACGCCTGCGGCGTTTCGGTTGAAGGCGAGCTGGGCTGCCTGGGTTCGCTGGAAACCGGCATGGCCGGTGAAGAAGACGGCATCGGCGCCGAAGGCGTTCTGGATCACAGCCAGATGCTGACCGACCCGGAAGAAGCCGCTGACTTCGTCAAGAAGACTCAAGTTGATGCCCTGGCCATCGCCATCGGCACCAGCCACGGCGCCTACAAGTTCACCAAGCCGCCTACCGGTGACGTGCTGGCGATCGACCGCATCAAGGAAATCCACAAACGCATCCCGAACACCCACCTGGTGATGCACGGTTCCTCGTCGGTTCCACAAGAGTGGCTGGCGATCATCAACCAGTACGGCGGCGACATCAAAGAAACCTACGGCGTACCGGTTGAAGAAATCGTCGAAGGCATCAAGCACGGCGTGCGCAAGGTCAACATCGACACCGACCTGCGTCTGGCATCCACCGGCGCCATGCGTCGCCTGATGGCCACCAATCCGAGCGAGTTTGACCCGCGTAAATTCTTCGGCGAAACCGTCAAGGCGATGCGCGATGTATGTATCGCTCGTTACGAGGCTTTCGGTACTGCCGGCAACGCTTCGAAGATCAAGCCGATCTCGCTGGAAAGCATGTATCAGCGTTATCTGAAGGGTGAGTTGAACGCCAAGGTCAATTGAGACTGGGTGTTGAGCTGATTTAAAGAAAACCCGCCGAGAGGCGGGTTTTTTTTGCCTGAAATTTCATGGCGAGCTCATATTTCTATTGGGTGAAATGTCACCTGTAACGGACAAAATCTGGATTTGCTGGGCCCAAGTCCGATATGGGTGACTTTTTCATGGTCTGCGCAGCTTGTAGCAGTTTTAGTGTGAGGTTGGCGGTTAAATAAATCCGTCCCCTTTTATTCAGATAAATAAATCTGCCCCCTTAAGTACAGTCCCCTTAAGTACAAAATGTTATAAAAAACTGTCATAAATGACAGGTCCAAATAGGGGCGTAGCTTGATAAATTTGCGGTGGCTCGGACTGGTGTTATTTTTTGCGCTAAATATACGTGACTAGAGGGTTGCTGATATGAACTTTACACCTGTCGCACCTGTGGCAGCATTTCCTGCTCCTGTGATCACTCCCGCGTCTATAATTAGTCCGCCATACGTAGGGCCTGTCTTAAGGGGGCCAGGTCCAGCAATATATGGTCCCGGAGGTCCGTCTGGATTGCCGAATCAGACGTATTCGGAAATATGGTATTACCTAATGAGGTCGACTAGAGTTGGTGACATACTGAATATTTATTTTACAGATGCCCTAACCTCCAATTCGGCGAATTTTAACTCAACACGCTCTACTCCACCTTCAGGCTCGAATCCACTAACGATTACACTGGATTCTTCTTTGCTAAATTCTTTTATCTCCAGTGGCAACAATGGATCTGTTCGCGGTGCAAATTATTGGAATGAATTTTTGCACTCGAAAATGCTAAATGTTTTTTCGACGGCTGGTTTGACTATTCCTGGGGTCTACACGGTTTCTTTCGACCAAATAAATACTGCGGGAAACGTTGTTGCCACCGCCGGGAGAGACTATAACGTCTCTTGAGTTTGGAGTGCCTTGAGTTGTCTCTCAAATAGTTTGCGGATTTATTTATTAAATCGGTGGCGGATTTGTTGGCAGGCTTCCGGTGCTAAGGGTGATGTTTCGAAAATCATGCTGATTCCGCTGAAATCGATGTATCAGCGTTATCTGAAGGGTGAGTTGAACGCCAAGGTCAATTGAGACTGGGTGTTGAGCTGATTTAAAAGAAACCCGCCGAGAGGCGGGTTTTTTTTTGAGCTGAATTATTCAGGCCGATTAGCGGCGCTTACTTGGGCTCGACGTGATCCAGCGCCTGATTCACCGCCAATTCCCCAAGCATCACCACTTGTGCGATACCCAGAGCGGTTTTGCGGTGGGATGGCGGGAGTATCGCGGCGAAGTTGTTGAGCATTTCGCTGGCGGAGCCGAGGGTTTCGCTGGCGTTGGCCAGCAGGGATTCGGTGTTGCAGGCGGGGTTGGCGAAGTACATGGGGTCGGGTTCGTTGACCGTGGCCATGATGCGGGCGCCGGGGCAGAGGTAGTGGTCGAGGGCGCGTTCGGCGGCTTCGTTGAGTTTTTTGGGGTCGAGGGAATCGTAGGGGGAGGCCAGATCTGTTTCTGGCGGGTTAGGCGTAGGTTTGAACATATGCTGAAAACTCCTGTAAGGAGCTGCCGGTCCTTCCCTACTAAAAGAAGGGTGGCAGCTGTGCGCAGGTTAGTAGACCGGGGAGTATTCAGCATTGACCGGCGCGCCGAAGCGCCCTGCGCACAGCCACCATCACAGTCAGACTGGAATGTCTGATGGACAGCGCTTGCACGTAGCTGAAAACACCACAGGCTACTAAACCCGATCACTGCGAATCAGTGACCCGAATCAAGTTACCGACGGCCCTCCAGGCGCACAAGCCGGCGGATTCTGGAGTACCGGTAGGCCGCGACGCAAGCCGTTGTAGGCTTCAGGAAGTAACGCGAGCCGTCTTTAAACAGCAGCCTTAAACGGTCACGCCGCCACTATTTATCGTGATCAATATCCAGCTTGCTGAACGTCACCTGCCCACCCTCGCTGGTGTACCCGGTGTTGTCTTGCACATACACGCCCGCCTTGAAGTACAGCGGCTTGTTGCGCCAGGTCGCGCTGATCTGCGAGTCCCACTGATACCCGGCCGCACTGATACCCAGCGCACCACCGGGGCTGAGGTGTATCAGGTAATTGAATTCGCGATCCAGTTTGATTCCGGTCGCCAGGGTAATCACCCGGCCTTCGTCGTCATCCGGGTGCATCCTCACCTTGATCACCAGGTTGCCGGAATCCAGTTTGCTCTTGTACTGATACTCGAGTTTCACCAGCGGCTTCTGGCTTTCATAGGCGTGGATCTGGCCGATGACGATCTTGCCGGAACTGGGCACCTTGTTGACCGAGAGGGTCGCGCGCAGCAGGTTGTCGGCGTCCGGGTAGTACCAGTTGCGCAGGGTTCCGTTGCTGAAGGTCTCGCGCAGTTCGGTGCGCGGGTAGATGGCGTTTTCGGTTTTCGAGCCGGTCACCGGGGACCAGAAAAACAGGGTGCCGGTGTCGGAATGGAAGTACTGATCCTTGAAGCCGTTCACCAGTTTGGAGGTTTCGACGGTGTAGGGCGGGCTGCCAACGGGAACGCTGAGGTTCCAGGTTGCGAGGTCGATCATGTCGGTTCTTCCACTCTCTTTTTGCTGCACACGCGTGCCAGAAGCTCTAGCTCGCGGTTCTTGGGGGCGGCCTTTATAAGCGTAGAGGGATTTTTTGTTAACGGCCGTCTGGCGGATGATTGGCGCCAACATCCTGTCGAAATGCCATGTTTCCCGGTTTTCGGGGGCTGCAGCGATGACCGTTAGTCGGCTACTTACCGGTTTGGTTAAATGATGGCCTGATGACAGCTACTGCTTTTTCGGATCCAGGACTAGAGTGAAGGCTCAGTAACAGTACGGTTTTCACGAGAAACCGGCCGCGTCCCGATTGGATGTCCCGACAAGAGAAGCAGCATGGAATGCGCGCAAACCCAGCCAGGTGAAGGCAGCTCCGTCCTTTTGATCGTTGATGATTACCCTGAAAATCTGATCAGCATGCGCGCGTTGCTGCAGCGCCAGGACTGGCAGGTCATGACCGCGGCTTCCGGTTTCGAAGCCCTCAGCCTGTTGCTCGAACACGACATCGATCTGGTGCTGCTGGATGTGCAGATGCCGGGCATGGACGGTTTCGAAGTCGCGCGCCTGATGCGCGGCAGCCAGCGAACGCGGCTCACTCCAATCATTTTCCTTACCGCCAATGAACAGTCCCAGGACGCCGTGATCAAGGGCTATGCCAGTGGTGCGGTGGATTACCTGTTCAAACCCTTCGACCCGCAGATTCTCAAGCCCAAGGTCCAGGCGTTGCTGGAGCATCAGCGCAATCGCCGGGCGTTGCAGCGCCTGAGTCAGGATCTGGAATCGGCGCGGGCCTTCAATGCGTCGGTGCTGGATAACGCCGCCGAAGGGATTTTGGTATTGGCCGAGGATGGCTTGATCCGTTTCGCCAACCCGGCGATTTCCCGCTTGCTCAATGCGCCGGTGAAGGAACTGGAAGGGCAGGAGTTTCTCGATTTCCTGCAGAAACCGCACATTCCGCTGTGGGCCGATTCCGAGTTTTATGCCAGTTACAAACGCGGCGAGACGCTGCGCTTACACGATGCGTTGCTGCGTACCGCGCCGGGGCAACAAGTGCCGGTGGCGCTGTCCTGCGCGCCGCTGCCGAGCGAACAGCATGCGATGGTGGTGACGGTGCTGGACATGTCGGTGGTGCGGCATCTGCATCAGCAGCTGGAATTTCAGGCCGTCACCGATCCGTTGACCGGGCTGCTCAATCGCCGTGGCTTCTACCAGACGGTGGAAAACCTGCTGTTGCGCGGTGAGCGCAGTGACAGCAGTTGGGTGCTGATGTACCTCGATCTCGATGGCTTCAAACGGGTCAACGATTCTCTCGGCCACGACGCCGGCGACCGGGTATTGCGCTGGGTCTCCGAACAATTGAAAGCCTGCCTGCGACCGTTCGACATTCTGGCGCGGATGGGCGGTGACGAATTCACCGCGCTGCTGGATCTGGAATTCCCCGAACAAGCGGCGAAGATTGCCGAAAAGCTCATCGAACGGGTGTCGATCTGTCAGCAGATCGAAGGCATGGACATTGCCCTGGGCGCCAGTATCGGCATCGCTACGTACCCGGATTGCGGCAATAACCTCGACGGTTTGATGCGCGCTTCGGACATCGCCATGTACGAAGCCAAGCGCGCCGGGCGTCAGCAATATCGCTTCTACGATCACGAAATGAACGGCCGTGCGCGCTCAAGGCTGATGCTGGAAGAGAGCGTGCGCAACGCCATCGAGAACCGCGATTTCAATCTGGTGTATCAGCCGCAAGTGGCAATTGGTGACGGCCGGATTCGTGGTTTCGAGGCGTTGCTGCGCTGGCAGCATCCGAGCGTCGGCGACGTGCCGCCAGGGCTGTTCCTGCCGTTGCTGGAAGAGGCGACGCTGATCAGCCGGCTCGGCAGCTGGATCTATCACCGCAGCGCCGGGCAGCGTAAGGCCTGGGAGTCCGCGTTTTCCAGGGATTTGGTGCTTGGGGTGAGCCTGAGCAATACCCAGTTCGGCCTGCCAAATCTGGTGACCGAGTTGCGCCAGGTGCTGGAGCGCCATGGCTTGCAGCCGCATCAGATGGAAGTGGAAGTGACCGAGGAGGCGCTGACGATCAACCCGGACGAGACCCGCAAACAACTGAAACTGCTGCGCAATCTCGGGGTGCGGGTGGCGCTGGACGATTTTGGTTCCGGGTCCTGCTCGCTGTCGCATCTGCGGGATCTGGAGCTGGATACGCTCAAGCTCGATCGCCATCTGATCGCCCGATTGCCCGACTCGTCGCGTGATGCTTCGCTGGTGCGCACGGTCATCGAGCTGTGCAAGGAATACGGGTTGTTGGTGATTGCCGAAGGCGTGGAAACCGTCGAGCAATATCAATGGCTGCAAGCCCATGGGTGTGAGTACGTACAAGGCTTCCTGGTGGCGCGGCCGTTGGTCGCCGAGGACGCGACGCGCTTCGCCGAGCCGTTCGACTGGAGCGCGTTGGCCGGTTGAATTCGCTACACTGGCGGCCTTTTCATGACCCGTGCCGCCCATGACCGCGTTGAAATACCTCCAGGCCTATCCCGCGCAATTGCAGGATCAGGTGCGCCAATTGATTGCCGACGATCGCCTCGGTGATTACCTGAGCCAACGTTATCCGGGCCGCCACGATGTGCAGAGCGACAAGGCGTTGTACGGCTACGCGCTGGACCTGAAACAGGAATACCTGCGCAACGCCCCGGCCATCGACAAGGTGCTGTTCGACAACCGCCTCGACCTGACCCACCGCGCTCTCGGCCTGCACACTACGGTGTCGCGGGTGCAGGGCGGCAAGCTCAAGGCCAAGAAAGAGATCCGCATCGCCTCGCTGTTCAAGGAGGCCGCGCCTGAGTTCTTGAAGATGATCGTCGTGCACGAACTGGCCCACTTCAAGGAGTCGGATCACAACAAGGCGTTCTATAAATTATGTGAGCACATGCTGCCGGGCTATCACCAGATCGAGTTCGATCTACGGGTGTACCTGACGTGGCGGGACATGCAATAAGACATCAAACAACGGAGCGCATGCATGGACGTGAGCAAGACCAAGAGCAGTTTCTACCGGCGCTTGTACGTGGCGTATCTGATCGACAGCGGCCTGGCCAGCAGCGTGCCGGCGCTGACCGACATCACCGGCATGCCCCGGCGCACGGCGCAGGACACCATTACGGCACTGGCGGATCTGGATATCGTCTGCGAGTTCGAACAGGAAGAGGGTGCGCGCAACCATGCGGGGCGCTACCGGATTCGCGAGTGGGGGGCGATTGATCGGGGGTGGATCGAGCGGAATTTGCGGCAGATTAAAGCGGTTTTGGAGTATCCCTGACCTGAGTAGTCCCTTCGCGGGCAAGCCCGCGAAGGGGAAATCTCAGGAACGCCGCATCCCGATATGCGGAATGTCATCCTCCAGATATTCCTCACCCGCCACCACAAACCCGTACCGCCCGTAATACCCCTGCAAATGCGCCTGGGCCGACAGATAGATCGGCACTTCCGGCCAGCGCTTCTCGGCCTGTTTCAGCGCCTGCTCCATCATTTCATGCCCCAGCCCTTTGCCACGCCCGGCCGGCGCCGTCAGTACACGGCCGATCACCACGTCGCCGCCCTGGGATTCCGGGTCCAGCAAGCGCAGATAAGCCACCAGTTGATCACCCTCCCAACCCATCAAATGGCAGGTGTCCCCGTCCAGATCCTGCCCGTCCGGGTCCAGGTAGGCGCAGCGCTGTTCGACCACGAATACTTCCGAGCGCAATTTCAAAATGGCGTACAGCTGTTCCAGTCCCAGATCGCTGTGATGTTTGCAGACCCACTCGATTGTCATCTTCCGATTCCTTGAACTACGTCGCCCGATACTAAGCGCCACGTCGAAATATGTCTGTATGGCTGAGAAATCTGTGACAAAGGCCAAAATGCCATCATTCCCTTCTGGCGGCGCCGACATCTTTGTGTAATCTGCTGAGAAGCGCTGTGCAACGGCTTCAATGAGCTAATGTTAGGGCCTGGGATTCGCCGGTAAGGGGCCTTGGGGTTTTGACTGAAAACACGCCGGGCGGCCCGCCCGCTAAGGATTTTCAAGCATGCCGCGATTGCATCGAGCGTTGGCTTTGATCGGATTGCTGTTGCTGGGTCAAAGCGCTGCAGCGGAGAAACTGCGCCTGGTCTTCGACGTCTGGCCGCCCTTTACCGATGACACACTGGTCAACGGCGGGTTGGCCACGGACATCGTCAGCACGGCCCTGGCCCGGGCCGGTTATGCCAGCGATTACGAACAGGTGCCGTGGGCGCGGGCGCTGCTCGGGGTTGGCGAGGGGCGTTACGACGTGCTGGTCAACGCCTGGTACAACGACGAGCGTACGAAGCTGGGGCAGTTTTCTGACGAGTACCTGCTCAACCGCGTGCGTTTTCTCAAGCGCAAAGACACGCCCATCGAATACAACAACCTGCAGGAACTGCACACCTATCCGATTGCAGTGGTGCGCGGCTACGCCTATTCGGCGCCGTTCGATGCCGACACCGCGCTGCAGAAAGTCCCTGTGCATAACTTCGCCATGGCCGTGCGCATGCTGGCGGCGGATCGGGTCAAGCTGACCCTGGAAGATGAATACGTCGCTCGTTATTACCTGGCCCGTGAATCACCGAAAGTGCGCAACGCCGTGGAGTTCCTGCCCAAGCCTCTGAGCGAAAACAGCCTGCACATTCTGGTCAGCCTGAAGAACCCGGAGCACGAACAGATCGTGGCCGGGTTCGACAAGGCGATTGCGGCGATGAAGGCCGATGGCAGCTATGACAAGTTGCTCAGGCAGCATGGAATGTAGTCTGAAAGATTTTTAGTGCACGAACTGGCCCCTTCGCGGGCAAGCCCGCTCCCACAGAATCGGTGTGGTACACAAAGTATGTGAACTGCCGCTGTCCTGTGGGAGCGGGCTTGCTCCGGGCGGCGATCCGACGAAGAGGCCTGTCCGGCCAACTCAGTCTTCGGCGGTGTCCTTGATCAAGTGCGCCGCCAGCGTCCGCAACGGGCCTAGCTGACGGCAGATCAGCGCCAGTTGCGTCTGCACCAGCCGTTGGCCTTCATCGATCTCGTCCGCCATCTGCTCAAGTTCATTGGCCAGCGCTTCTTCTTCATCGCTCTGGATCGCAATCGGCTGTTTGCTCGCCAGCCCCTGGGCGATCTCGTCGATGCTGCTGGCCAGTTTCGCCCCGGCGCCATCGATCAGATGCTCACGCACCTCGGCCGGCAACTGGGTTTCCCGGTGCGCGCCAAGGCCCGACAGATAACTGAGCAGCGTGTGCGACAGCACCAGGAAGCGGAAGCCAACGTCGGCCTCTTTGCGGAAATGCCCCGGCTCCATCAGCATGTTTGCCAGCGTAGTCGACAGCGCTGCGTCGGCGTTGTGCGCATTGCGGCGGGCGAGGCGATAGGCGAGGTCGTCGCTCTTGCCGGCGGCGTATTGCTGCATGATTTGGCGCAGGTAGATGCTGTTGCAGGTCAGGGTGTTGGCCAGCACTTTGTTCAGGCGCCGACCCTGCCAGTCCGGCAGGAACAGGATCACCGTCAGGCCGGCGATCAGGCTGCCGAGCAGGGTATCGAACAGGCGCGGCACAAACAGCCCGTAGCCGTCGCCGACCTGGTTGAAGCAGAACAGCACCATGATCGTGATCGCGGCGGTCGCCACGGTGTAGCGGGTGGTGCGGTTGGTAAAGAACACCACGCCGGCGGCGATGGCGAAGCACGACTGCACCAGCGGGCTCGGGAACAGATCGAACAGCGCCCAGGCGATGGTCAGGCCGATGGCGGTGCCGAGAATCCGCTGGCCGAGTTTGCGCCGGGTGGCGCCGTAGTTCGGCTGGCAGACGAACAGCGTGGTGAGGATGATCCAGTAACCCTGCGACGGGTGGATCAAATGCACCATGCCGTAACCGATACTCAGCGCCAGCGGCAGGCGCAAGGCATGGCGGAACAGCAATGACGTTGGCGTCAGCTGCGTGCGCAGACGGGTCAGGACATCCTTGAAGTTGCGTGGCGAACGGTCGAGCAGGCTGCTGTCGGTGGCATCGGCCAGGGCATCAGGGTTGCTGGCATCGCTGAGCAAGCGGTCAAGAGTGCCGAGGTTTGCCGCCAGCGCCCGCAGCGAACGCAGCAGCCCGCGCCAGGCCGGGTTGCTCTGGATGCGCAGGTGTTCGAGGGAAGCGTGCAGGTCGCTCAGGGCTTCGGCGAATGTCGCGTCGTAGATGAACGGCTGGCGCATCTGGATCGATTCGGCCAGCGCCCGGCAGGCCTTGCCTTGCTGGCGCAGCAGGCGTTGGCAGCGGAACAGCACGTCGCTGTGGAAAAACGCCTCGGCCAGCGCGTTGTAGGGATAGTGCGAAGAACTGGCGCGTTCGTGAATGTCTTGCGCGAGGAAGTACAGCTTCAGGTAGCGGCTGACTTTCGAGCCGGGGCGGCCGTTGCCGACGCGGTGCAGGATGATTTCCTTGGCGCTGTTCAGGGCTGCGACGACACGACCGTTTTGCTGGGCCAGTTCCAGTCGCCGCGCCTCGACGTCCAGCTGACGGATCGGCTCGAACAGCGAGGCTTTCAGCTTCAGGTAATAACCCAGTTCACGGAACAGCCGCGCCAGGCTCTGCTGCACCGGCTGGTTGGAAAACATCGCCTGCCACAACACCGACAGCAAGCCGTACCACGCGGCACCGGCCACCAGAAGCATCGGCTCGTGCCAGAAATCCGTGACCGCGCCGCCGCGCTGGTCCACGCCGATCATGGTGTAGACGGAGAGAATCAACGTCGCCGAAGCAATCGCGCCGTAACGCTCGCCAAGCGCACCGAGCATGGTCAGGCCGAAACTGGCCAGTGCCAGAGCGATGACGAACACGATGGGGTAGGGGAACAGCAATTCCACCGACAGCGCCGCAACGCTGAAACACACCAGCGTCACCGCCAGTGCGTTGAGGCGGCCCTGCCAACTGTCGTCGGTCTCGGCCAGGGCGCTGGCGATGATCCCGAGGAACAGCGGGATCAGCAGCCCCATTTCATCCTGATACCAGCACAGCGCCATGCTGCCGGTCAGGGCGATGAACACCCGCACGCTGTAGCTGAATTTATCCAGCGCCCACAGGCGCCGCAAAGACTGACGAAACGAGGTCGAGGACATGAAGTGCGAAGGCCTTCCGAGGCGATGCCGCTAAATTGAGCCAGTAATGACGCCGACGCAATGGCGCCGATCACATCTGACAGCAAAAAGTGTTCCTTTCATGCACCACATACCACTGTGGGAGCGGGCTTGCTCGCGAAAGCGGTATGTCATTCAGCATATGTGTCGACTGACAGATTGCATTCGTCGGATCGCCGCCCGGAGCAAGCCCGCTCCCACAGGGTTTTGTATAGGGCTTTGGGTCAGACGTACTGCGCGGCCGCGTAGCCAGAAGCCCAGGCCCACTGGAAGTTGAATCCGCCCAGATGCCCGGTGACATCCAGCACTTCGCCGACAAAGTACAGACCCGGACTTTTCAGCGATTCCATGGTCTTGGACGAGACTTCGCGGGTGTCGACGCCACCGAGGGTGACTTCGGCAGTGCGGTAGCCTTCGGTGCCGGCCGGGACGACTTTCCAGCTGCCGAGCTTCTCGGCGATGTTCGCCAGTTCGGCGTGGGTGTACTGCTTCATCGGTTTGGAGACGAACCAGTTGTCCGCCAGCAGGTTGGCCATCTTCTTGGTGAAGATTTCCCCCAGCAGGGTTTTCAGTTCGCTGTTCGGGCGCTCGGCGGTTTGCTGTTGCAGCCAGCTCGCGGCGTCGTGGTCGGGCAGCAGGTTGATCTCGACGGTGTCACCCGGCTCCCAGAACGAGGAAATCTGCAGAATCGCCGGGCCGCTGAGGCCGCGGTGAGTGAACAGAATGTTCTCGCGAAAGCTCTGGTCGTTGCAGCTGACCAGGCAATCCACCGAGGTGCCGGACAGTTCGGTGCACAGATCCTTGAGCTGATCGGTGATGGTGAACGGCACGAGGCCGGCACGGGTCGGCAGCAGGTCGTGGCCGAATTGCTTGGCGACCTGGTAACCGAAACCGGTGGCGCCCAGCGTCGGGATCGACAGGCCGCCGGTGGCGATCACCAGCGACTGGCACTGGATCTGGCCGAGGGTGGTGTCGAGCAGGTAACCGCCCTCGACTTTCTCGATGGTCTGGATCGAAGTGTCGAGGTGCAGGTTGACGCCGACCTGATCGCACTCGTCCAGCAGCATGCCGAGGATGTCGCTGGATTTGTTATCGCAGAACAGCTGGCCGAGTTTCTTCTCGTGATAGGGCACGCCGTGCTTGGCGACCATGCCGATGAAATCCCACTGGGTGTAGCGGGCCAGGGCGGATTTGCAGAAGTGCGGATTCTGCGAGAGGAAATTGCTCGGTTCGGTGTACATGTTGGTGAAGTTGCAGCGCCCACCGCCGGACATCAGGATTTTCTTGCCGGCCTTGTTCGCGTGGTCGAGCAGCAGCACCTGACGCCCGCGCCCGGCGGCGGTCAGTGCACACATCAACCCTGCGGCGCCAGCGCCAATGATCACGACTTCGGTAGAGCGCAAAACGGTGTCCTCACACTAAATTCAAATTCACCGGAAACCAATGTGGGAGCGAGCTTGCTCGCGATAGCGGTGTGTCAGTCTCAAAGATATCAACTGACAGATTGCATTCGTCGGATCGCCGCCCGGAGCAAGCTCGCTCCCACAGGGATCTACTTTGGATGGTAGACCGCTTACAAAACGCGAACGCGCAGCGAACGACCCTTGATCTTGCCGTTGTTCAAGCGCTGCAGCGCCTGCATGACCACGGTGCGCTCGACGGCCACGTAGGACTGGAAGTCGAAGATCGCGATCTTGCCGACCTGGGTGCCCGGAATCCCGGCTTCACCGGTCAGTGCGCCGAGAATATCGCCCGGACGCACTTTGTCCTTGCGCCCGCCAGCGATGCACAGCGTGCTCATCGGCGGTTGCAGCGGGGCACCGCCCTGGGATTTCAGGTTGTCCACCTGATCCCAGTTCAGCGGGGTTTTCTGCAGTTGTTCGATGGCCTGGGCGCGGTGCGCTTCCGACGGCGCCACCAGGCTGACCGCGATGCCTTTCTCGCCGGCACGACCGGTACGGCCGACGCGGTGAATGTGGATTTCCGAATCCCGGGCCAGCTCGACGTTGATCACCATGTCCAGCGAATCGATGTCCAGGCCACGGGCCGCGACGTCGGTGGCCACCAGCACCGACGTGCTGCGGTTGGCGAACATCGCCAGTACCTGATCGCGGTCACGCTGTTCCAGATCGCCGTGCAGGCCGACGGCGGAAATGCCCTTGGAGGTCAGGTGGTCGACGGTTTCCTGCACTTGCTGCTTGGTGAAGCAGAACGCCACGGTGGAGGCCGGACGGAAGTGGTGCAGGACCTTGGTCACCGCACTCATGCGCTCTTCCGGGGAAATTTCGTAAAAGCGCTGCTCGATCTGGGTGTCGTCGTGGAACGCTTCGGCCTTGACCGTCTGCGGATCGCGCATGAACTTCGAAGCGAGTTGCTTGATGCCCACCGGGTAGGTCGCCGAGAACAGCAGGGTCTGACGGCGGGTCGGGGTCTGCTCGATGATGTCTTCGATGGCGTCGTAGAAACCCATGTCGAGCATGCGGTCGGCTTCGTCGAGGATCAGCGTGTTCAGGCCATCGAGGACCAGCGAACCCTTGCGCAGGTGCTGCTGGATGCGCCCCGGGGTGCCTACGATGATGTGCGCGCCGTGCTCCAGCGAGGCGATCTGCGGGCCGAACGACACGCCGCCGCACAGGGTCAGGACCTTGATGTTGTCTTCGGCGCGGGCCAGACGACGGATTTCCTTGGCGACCTGGTCGGCCAGCTCGCGGGTCGGGCAGATGACCAGTGCCTGGCAACCGAAGTAGCGCGGATTGATCGGGTTCAGCAGGCCGATGCCGAACGCGGCGGTCTTGCCGCTGCCGGTCTTGGCCTGGGCGATCAGGTCCATCCCCTTGAGGATCACCGGCAAGCTCTGCGCCTGGATCGGCGTCATCTGGGCATAACCGAGAGATTCGAGGTTAGCCAGCATGGCGGCGGACAGCGGCAAAGTATTAAAAGCGGTGGCGATGGTGGTCACGGGACTGGCCTGCAAAACAAAATGTCGCGCAGTGTAGCAGCCCCGTGCCACTTTCCTCGAAAGTTCTGGACGAACAGCGATTAATGTTCGATGTGTTCGTCCGGATGTTCATCGGGACGTTTGACGCGCCGCCCGTCCTCTTTCGAGAGTTGCGAGAAGATGGTCGCCGCCAGCATCGCCATGACACCCACGGTCACGAACGTCAGCTGGAACGCGCCCAGCACGGTTTCAACGCCATCATTGCCGATTTCCGCCGTGAAGCCGCCGAGCAACGCACCGGCGCAGGCCACCCCGAGGCTCAGCGACAACTGCGCAACCACCGACAGCAGGCTGTTGCCGCTGCTGGCGCTGGCGTCGTCGAGATCGATAAGGGTCACGGTGTTCATCGCGGTGAACTGCAGCGAGTTGATCGCGCCGAGAATCGCCAGCAGGCACAACAGCAGCCAATACGGTGTCTGCTCGCTGACCAGGCCCATGCTCGCCAGCATGATCCCCAGCGCCAGCGTGTTGCCGGTCAAAACGATACGATAGCCGAGACGCTCGATCAGCGGCCGCGCCATCCACTTGGCAAACATCGCTGCGGCGGCCAGCGGCAGCATGCTCATCCCGGCCTGCGACGGTGAATAACCCAGCGCCACTTGCAGCAGCAACGGCACCAGAAACGGCAACGCGCCGCTGCCCAGACGGGCGAACAGGTTGCCGATGATCCCCACTGCAAACGTCCGGGTCTTGAACAGTGAAGGCGCGAACAGCGGGTTCTCGACACGCCCTGCGCGCAGCCAGTACGCCGCCAGACAGGCCATGCCGCCGAACAGCAGCAACATCACCCGCAGGTGCGGCAGATGCAATTCGCCAAGGCCTTCCATGGCGATGGTGATCAGAATCATCGCCGCGCCGAACAGCAGGAAACCCAGGCTATCGAAGCGCGTGCGCTCGGTGCCGCGCAGGTCGGGAATGAACTTCCACACCGCATAGCAACCGATGACACCGACCGGCAGGTTGATCAGGAAGATCCAGTGCCACGTCAGGTATTGCACCATCCAGCCGCCCATGGTCGGGCCGATCAGCGGCCCGAGCAGGCCGGGAATGGTGATGAAACCCATGATCCGTACGAGTTCAGAGCGCGGGTAGGCGCGTAACACCACCAATCGCCCGACCGGCAGCATCAGTGCACCGCCGAGGCCCTGAATCACCCGGGCGCCGACCAGCATGGTCAGGCTGCTCGACAGGGCGCAGAGCAGCGAGCCGATGCTGAACAGCAGGATCGCGCCGAAGAAAATCTTCTTGGTGCCGAAGCGGTCGGCGATCCAGCCCGAGGCCGGAATCAGCAACGCCACGGTGAGCATGTAAGCGATGACCACACCTTGCATGCGCAACGGGTCTTCGGCCAGATCCCTGGCCATGGCCGGCAGGGCGGTGTTGAGGATGGTCCCGTCGAGGGACTGCATGAAGAAAGCGATGGCGACGACCCACGGCAACCAGCGGGCGGTGATGGCGTCGAGAGGCGGGCGGTTGGGCATGGAACCTCTTGTAGTTGGAGTTAATGCATATCCATGGTCGAGCTCGGTCAATGTGGGAGCGAGCTTGCTCGCGAAAGCGGTCTGTCAGTCAACTTCAATGTTGGATGAACAGGCCTATTCGTCGGATCGCCGCCCGGAGCAAGCTCGCTCCCACAGGGTGTTACAAGGTCAAGGTCAATCGGCTCACCAACGCTCCCGGCAACAACGCCGACGACGTATTGCGCTGGCTGTAGGTGCTCGCCGACAGCAGCAACTCACGCTCGGCAGTCAACGCTTCCAGCTGCGAACCCAGCAGGCTGTAGGCACTGTCGTCGAAACGCATGGTGCTGACCGGCGCCTGAATCTCGCCGTTCTCGACCCAGAACGTGGCAAACCGGGTCATGCCGGTCAGGCGCGCCGCCGGTTGATCCGAGAAGTTCAGGTACCACAGGTTGCTGATGTACAGCCCGGTGCCCAGTTGCTTGAGAATCTCCGCTTGCGGCAGATCACCGGCGCCCATGTTCAGCGCGCTCGGTGATTCGCCACCGCCGGCACCGTTGGCCGTCAGACCGTACTCGGCAGCACTGCGCGAACCCACCAACTGGTCACCCGCTTTGCCTTCGATGATCAACCGCAAATCGCTGCGCGGATAACCTTCACCGGAAAACGCCGGGCTCAGCGAGCCGCTGACTTTCTCGTCGAGGGACACCAGCGGGCTGAACGTCTGATCGCCGGCATAGAGTTTCTGCAACGGGCTGCTCTTGCTGGCAATCGACTGCGCCGAGAAACCGCCCCAGCACAACATGCCCATGATTTCTTCCAGGGCTGCCGGTGCCAGATAGGCGCGGTATTGTCCCGGTGGCAGGGTGCGCAACGGACGACCGAGAAACGCGAGTTGTTCGCGGGCCTGCTGGAAGCGTTTGGCGAACTCTTCGCTGTTCCAGTCATGCCCGGCGTAGCTGGCTTTCACCGCTTCGCCGTTCTCGTGGAACAGGCTGAAGTCGAAGTTGAAGCTGTTGGCCTGATGCCAGCCGAACGCGCCGGAAGAGCTGGCGAAACCACGGCTGATCGGGCCGGCAGCGTAGAAACCGACCAGATCCAGCCCTTCGGCCGCCTCGGCGATTTCAGCGACCACCTGCTCGGTGTCCGGCAGCGGATGTTCCTGCACGTTCTGGCTCTGCCAGCCGTTGTGGTTGAGCAGCAGGTACGGATCCTGCGGCAGCAGCGGCAGGGTTTCGCGCAGTTGTTGCAGGCCTTCGGCGAGGCGTTGCAGGTCGGTCGATTGCTCGCCGGACAGGGTGATGTGCAGGTCGGCATGGCGGCCATCGTCGATCAGTTTCAGACCGATACCGGCTTGTTGCACTTGCCCGGCCTGACGCACCTTCGCGTGATTGAAGCGCACGAAGGCCGACGATTCGGCGTCGTAACTCAGCGTGAACTGTTCCGGCTCGCGCACGGCATCGCGCAGCCAGTTGACCAGCACCTTGAAGGCCTCGACCTGGCTCTTGGAAATACTCATCAGGCGTCTCCCCCAAACACATCAACATTGCTGAACACGCAGGCCGGCGAAGCGTGGCCGACGCGGATCACCTGGTTCGGTTCGCCCTTGCCGCAGTTCGGTGTGCCTAGCACTTTGGTGGTGCTGGCGTTGCCGACTGCGCGCAGGCTTTTCCAGAAGTGCGCGGAAATGCCCCGGTAGTTGGGGTTTTTCACCACGCCCTTGAGTTCGCCGTTTTCAATCAACTGGCCCCATTCGCAGCCGAACTGGAATTTGTTCCGCGCGTCGTCGATCGACCACGAACGGTTGGTGCTCATCAGGATGCCGTTTTCGATGCCGCCGATCAGTTGTTCCAGCGACTGGTCGCCCGGCTCGATATTGAGGTTGGCCATGCGGTCGATCGGCGGTCGGTTCCAGCCGCAGGCACGGCTGTTGGCGACACCGTCCAGGCCCGCGCGGTACTGCGACAGCGCACCGCCCAACGGCCGTACCAGCAGGCCTTCGCGAATCAGGAATTGCTTGCTGGCCCTGGAGCCGTCGTCATCGTGGCCATAGCTCGCCAGCTCTTCGGGAATGTCCGGATCGAAGGTCACGTTGAGCAGTTTCGAGCCGTATTGCAGGCTGCCGAAGTCCGAGGCTTTGACGAAACTGGTGCCGGCGTAATTGCGCTCGTCGCCGAGAATCCGGTCCAGTTCCAGCGGGTGGCCGATGGATTCGTGGATCTGCAGCATCATCTGGTCGGGCATCAGCAGCAGGTCGCGCGGGCCTTGCGGAGTGTTCGGCGCGAGCAGCAGTTGCAGCGCCTGATCGGCGACTTGCGGACCGGCACCGATCAAGCCGCAGCGGCTGATCACGTCGGCGCCGCCCTGCTGGCCGAAGTTCTCGCGGCCGAGGCTGCGGGTCTGGCTGTCGTTGCCGTCGTAGGCGGTGACGTCCAGGCCCGGATAGACGAAGCGCTGGGCCTGGCGCAATTCGGCCCCGGCGCTGCTCAGGTAGATCTGTTCGACGTGGGTGATGCCGATACTCACTTCCCAATTCACCAGGCGCTCATCCTTTGGCACCGAGGCGGATTCCGCGCCGAGCAGCTCGAAGCATTCGCTCAGGGACGGGAAGGGTTGTTCCAGATTGGGTGAAAAGTAGTCGGCGCGGTCGCTGGACACCGGCTGCCGGCTCAGGTCGAGCAGGGCGTGGGGCTTGATCCGCCGGGCCTGCTGTTCGGCGCGCTCGAGGGCGGCTTGCAGGCCTTGTTGCGACAGGTCATTGGTCGCGGCGTAGGCTTCGACGCCGTTGACGCGAACGGTGAGCATCGCGCCTTCATCGCGGCTCAGGCTCGGCGGCTCGGCGACGTTCTTGCGCACCGACAGGTACTGGCCGGACTCGCGTACATACCGCAAGGAAAAAAACTCGGCGCCCGTGCGCAAGGCAGCGAAGCGCTGCTTGAGCTGGGGGTGGAAATCGAACATCAGGGAACCTCCTTGTTATGGGAGTAGCGGCGAAGCGGATTCGGCGGGGAGGGGTGAAACGATTGCGCGAGGACTAGAGTAGGCCTGCGTCGGGGTAGGATCAAGTGAAGAGGGGGTGTAGGAGAATTTACTTGAAACAGAGGGATTTGTGCTGAATGTGAGGACCCCATCGTCGGAACGCCGCCCGGAGCAAGCTCGCTCCCACAGTTGAAATGCATTCCAAATGTGGGAGCGAGCTTGCTCGCGATTAGCCTTGATGCGGTGTAGCTGAATTACTGAGCAACAGCACTCACATCACGCAGTGCCTTGCCTTTCACCGGCGCATCGCCAGCGACGTAGTACGGCGCCTTGCTGCGTGGCAGTGGCTGACGGCCACGGATCTTGTCGGCGATTTTCTCGGCCATCATGATCGTCGGGGCGTTCAGGTTGCCGGTGGTGATGATCGGCATGATCGAGGCATCGACCACGCGCAGACCCTGCATGCCATGCACACGGCCCTGGCCGTCCACGACCGCCATTTCGTCGGTGCCCATTTTGCACGAGCAGGACGGGTGGAACGCGGTTTCGGCGTGCTCGCGGATGAACTTGTCCAGCTGCTCATCGGTTTGCACTTCGATGCCCGGGCTGATTTCACGGCCACGGAAAGCGTCCAGTGCAGGCTGTTGCATGATTTCACGGGTCAGGCGGATGCCGTCGCGGAATTCCTGCCAGTCCTGCTCGGTGGCCATGTAGTTGAACAGGATGCTCGGGTGCTGGCGCGGGTCTTTCGACTTGACCTGGATGCGACCACGGCTCGGCGAACGCATGGAACCCATGTGCGCCTGGAATCCGTGCTCTTTCACACCGTTGCTGCCGTTGTAGTTAATCGCTACCGGCAGGAAGTGGTACTGGATGTTCGGCCATTCGAATTCCGGACGGGTGCGGATGAAACCGCCCGCTTCGAACTGGTTGCTGGCGCCGATGCCGGTGCCGTTGAACAGCCACTCGGCACCGATGGCCGGCTGGTTGTACCAGAGCAGCGACGGGTACAGCGAGACCGGTTGGGTGCAGGCGAATTGCAGGTACAGCTCGAGGTGGTCCTGCAGGTTTTCGCCGACGCCCGGCAGATCGTGAACGACCGGGATATCGAGGCTTTCCAGCAGTTTCGCCGGACCGACGCCGGAGCGTTGCAGCAGTTGCGGCGAAGCGATCGCGCCGGAGCAGACGATGACTTCTTTACGGGCACGGGCTTCAACGCGCTCTTCGGCAGCGCCGACCAGGTAACGCACGCCGATGGCGCGCTTGCCTTCGAACAGAACCTTGTCAGTCAGGGCGTGAGTGACGATGGTCAGGGTCGAACGCTTCTTAGCCACGTCCAGGTAACCACGGGCAGTGGAAGCACGACGGCCTTTCGGCGTCACGGTGCGGTCCATCGGGCCGAAGCCTTCCTGCTGGTAGCCGTTCAAGTCTTCGGTACGCGGGTAACCGGCCTGCACGCCGGCTTCAACCATGGCGTGGAACAGCGGGTTGTTGCCTGCCTTCGGCGTGGTCACGCTGACCGGGCCTTCGCCACCGTGGTAGTCGTTCGGACCGATGTCGCGGGTTTCCGCTTTACGGAAGTACGGCAGGCAGTCGAGGTAAGTCCAGTCTTCCAGGCCTGGCAGTTTTGCCCAGCCGTCGTAGTCCATCGCGTTGCCGCGGATGTAGCACATGCCGTTGATCAGCGAGGAGCCGCCGAGGCCCTTGCCGCGGCCGCATTCCATGCGACGACCGTCCATGTACGGTTCCGGATCGGTTTCGTACGCCCAGTTGTAGCGACGACCCTGCAGCGGGAAGGCCAGTGCGGCCGGCATCTGCGTGCGGAAGTCCATGCGGTAGTCCGGGCCGCCCGCTTCGAGCAGCAGGACGGTGACGCCTTCGTCTTCAGTCAGACGGGTCGCCAGGGTGTTACCGGCAGAACCGGCACCCACAATGATGTAATCGAATTCCTGGGACATTGAATGCACCCTCTTTATATGTGGTCAGGTCGGGGCCTCGGCGAGTGCTGTGCACTCGAATCGCTGGCAAGCCAGCTCCCACAAGGATTGGGAGTTGCCACGGATTTGGTGGGCGACACACAAACCTGTGGGAGCGGGCTTGCCCGCGAAGAGGCCCTCGCAGGCAATACAAGACGCGGGTTTTAGAACACCGAGACGTAATCGCCCAGCTCGACCTGTACCGATTTGATGCGAGTGAAGTTGTTCAGCGAGCTGATGCCGTTCTCACGGCCGACGCCCGACTGCTTGTAACCGCCAACCGGCATTTTTGCGTCGGACTCGCCCCAGGCGTTGATCCAGCAGATACCGGCTTCCAGTTGATGAATCACGCGGTGGGCGCGGTTCAGGTCGCGGGTGACGATACCGGCGGCCAGGCCGAAGTCGGTGTCGTTGGCGCGGCGGATCACTTCCTCTTCGGTTTCGTAGGTCAGGATCGCCATTACCGGGCCGAAGATTTCTTCACGGACGATGGTCATGTCGTCGGTGCAGTCGGTGAATACGGTCGGTGCCACGAACGCGCCTTTGGCGAATTCGCCGTCGGTCATGCGCTCGCCGCCGCACAGAACGCGGGCGCCTTCTTCTTTACCCTTGGCGATGTAGCCCAGCACGTTTTCCATGTGCGCGAAGCTGACCAGCGGGCCGAAGTTGGTGTTTTCGTCTTCCGGGTTGCCAACGCGGATGCGCGCAACGCGCTCGACGATCTTGGCTTCGAAAGCGGCTTTCAGGTGGCTCGGCACGAATACGCGAGTGCCGTTGGTGCAGACCTGACCGGAGCTGTAGAAGTTGGCCATCATGGCGGTGTCGGCGGCGCGATCGAGGTCGGCGTCGTCGCAGATGATCAGCGGGGACTTGCCGCCCAGTTCCATGGTCACGTCTTTGAGCGACGAAGCCGAAGCGCTGGCCATTACTTTTTTGCCAGTGTCGGTGCCGCCGGTGAAGGAGATTTTCTCGATGCGCGGGTGCTCGGTCAGCCAGGTGCCGACTTCACGGCCGCTGCCGGTCAGGACGTTGAACACGCCGTTTGGAACGCCGGCTTCGGTGTAGATCTCGGCCAGTTTCAGGGTGGTCAGCGAGGTGACTTCGCTTGGCTTGAAGATCATCGCGTTACCGGCCGCCAGGGCTGGAGCGGATTTCCACAGGGCGATCTGGATCGGGTAGTTCCACGCGCCGATACCGGCAACCACGCCCAGCGGCTCGCGACGGGTGTAGACGAATGCGGTGTCACGCAGCGGGATCTGCTCGCCTTCGATGGCGGGTACCAGGCCTGCGTAGTATTCCAGCACGTCGGCGCCGGTGACGATGTCGACGTACTTGGTTTCAGAGAAGGCTTTACCGGTGTCCAGGGTTTCCAGGGCAGCCAGTTCATCGTTGCGCTCGCGCAGGATGTCGACGGCGCGACGCAGGATGCGCGAACGCTCCATGGCGGTCATCGCAGCCCAGATTTTCTGGCCTTTTTCGGCGCTGACTACTGCGCGCTCGACGTCTTCCTTGGTCGCACGTTGCACTTGTGCGAGGACTTCACCGTTAGCCGGGTTGATGGCTTCGAAGGTGGCATCGCTGCCGGCGTCGGAGTACGCGCCATCGATGTAGAGTTTTTGCAGTTCGAAACGGGCCATAGTGTCCTCGCAAGTGCATAAGTGGTTGGCGTTGACCACCGCGATCAGGCTGCGGTGGCGTTCAGGGGCCGAGCGTTTTCTCTGTGCTCTAGCTCACCTTCTTGGCCAATTGGAAATCCATGTATTCGTAAGCGATCTGTTGCGCCTGCGCAGTGTCGAAAGCGTCTCCCGACAGCGCGCCGCGCAACCACAAGCCGTCGATGAGAGCTGCCAGTCCACGGGCGGCGGTGCGCGCATCTTCGAGCGGCAACACACGGCGGAACTCGCAGCACAGGTTGGAATACAGACGGTGATCGTTGATCCGCTGCAACCTGTGCAAAGACGGCTGGTGCATGCTGGTGGCCCAGAAGGCCAGCCAGGTTTTCATTGCCGGGCCATTGACCTGGCTGGCGTCGAAGTTGCCTTCGATGATCACCTGCAGATGCGCCCGGGGGCTGCTGTCTGCCAGCGCCTGACGGCGCGCGGTGACGTTCTCGCTAAGGACGCTCATCAGATACCGCATCGTGGCGGCAATCAGGCCGTTCTTGTCCTGAAAATAGTGACTGATGATGCCATTCGAGACACCGGCCAGACGGGCGATCAGCGCAATGCTGGCGTCCCCCATTCCGACCTGATCGACCGCCTGCAAAGTGGCTTCGATCAGTTGTTGGCGGCGGATGGGTTGCATACCGACCTTGGGCATCTTGCACATCTCCTTAGGCCTTCCGACGGGCGATAAACGCCGATCGGATTGAGGGCCAGTCTATTTTGTTTTGATTGAACGTTCAATCAACAAAGAATAAGATCTGCGACAAATCGTCGCTGCCTACAGATTTTTCCTACGAGTAAGTGGCGATAAACCGACATCCGAAAATGCTCGAAACCTGCGCGGGGCAAGGCGCGGTTCGACGTTCGATGGACGTGTTGAATGGGCAAGACGCTCGAGGCCAGGTTTCGGATGAACGTCCGGACCTCGGCCACGACGGCGATTCGCGGTGCCATCTCTGCAGGTTCGGGCTTTTTTCGGGGTGTCTTTATATCACCCGCCGGTCGGCTGCCAACTAACCGATTGGTCGGGTTCCGTGTTGCCTTGTGTTCTTCTCTCGCACTGCCTGGAGCATTTGTGCCATGAGTTCTGCCTCGCTTATAAAGACCCCGCCCGAGAAGGTGACGGTCAACGGTTGGGTGTTCTACACCTCTACCGTGCTGATTCTGTTGTTGACCGCCATTCTGATCATCGCCCCGCAAGAGGCCGGCAGAATGTTGGGAGTGGCTCAGGCCTGGTTGTCCCGCAGCTTCGGCTGGTACTACATGGTGGTGATCGCCGCTTACCTCGTTTTCGTGGTGGGCCTGGCGTTTTCCTCCTACGGCAAACTCAAACTGGGTAGCAAGGACGACACCCCTGATTTCAGCTACGGCGCCTGGGCGGGGATGCTGTTCTCGTCGGGTATCGGTATTTCGCTGCTGTACTTCGGCGCGTCCGAGCCGCTGGATCACTACTTCAACCCGCCGGAAGGCGCATCGGCTACCAACCTGGCGGCACGTCAGGCTGTCCAGCTGACTTTCCTGCACTGGGGCCTGCACGGCTGGGCGATCTACGCACTGGTCGGTCTGGCCGTGGCCTATTTCGCTTACCGTCACAACCAGCCGCTGGCACTGCGTTCGGCGCTGTACCCGCTGGTGGGCGAGCGTTGGGTCAAGGGCGCTGCCGGTCATGCGGTAGACGGCTTCGGCATGTTCGTGACCCTGCTGGGTCTGGTGACCAACCTGGGGATCGGCTCGCTGCAAGTGTCCTCGGGCCTGGAAAACCTGTTCGGCATGGAGCACAGCAACACCAACCTGCTGATCGTGATCATCGTGATGAGCACCGTGGCGACCATCGCTGCCGTGTCCGGCGTGGAAAACGGCATCCGTCGTCTGTCCAACCTCAACATCATCCTGTTCAGCGGCCTGCTGATTTTCGTGCTGCTGTTCGGCCCGACCCTGCACCTGCTCAACGGCTTCGTGCAGAACATCGGCGACTACCTCAACGGCGTGGTCATGAAGACCTTCGACCTGTACGTCTATGAAGGCGACAGTGCCAAGTCCGACCGCTGGCTGGGCCTGTGGACTCTGTTCTACTGGGCATGGTGGATTTCCTGGGCCCCATTCGTAGGCATGTTCATCGCGCGTATTTCCCGTGGTCGTACCGTGCGTGAACTGGTGGCCGGTGTGCTGCTGATTCCGCTGGGCTTCACCTTGGCGTGGCTGTCGATCTTCGGTAACTCGGCACTGGACCTGGTGATGAACCACGGTGCGGTGGAGCTCGGCAAAACGGCGCTGGAACAGCCGTCGATGGCGATCTATCAGTTGCTGGAACACTACCCGGCGTCGAAAGTCGTCATCGGTGTGTCGATCTTTGTAGGTTTCGTGCTGTTCCTGACCCCGGCCGACTCCGGCGCGGTGATGATGGCCAACCTGTCGTGCAAGGGCGGCACTGTCGACGAAGATGCCCCGCACTGGCTGCGGATCTTCTGGTCGGTCGTGATTACCCTGGTGACCATCGGCCTGCTGTTCGCCGGTAACTTCGAAGCCATGCAGACCATGGTGGTGCTGGCCGGTCTGCCGTTCTCGGTGGTGCTGGTGTGCTTTATGTTCGGCCTGCACAAGGCGATGCGCCAGGACATGCAGATCGAACAGGAGCAAGCGCAACTGGCTGAGCGCGGTCGTCGTGGTTTCAGCGAGCGTCTGACTCAACTGGACCTGCAACCGAGCCAGTCGGTGGTGCAGCGCTTCATGGACAAACACGTCACTCCGGCGCTGGACGATGCGGCTGCACAGCTGCGTGCCCAAGGCCTGGAAGTGCAGACGCTGCTGGGTAAATCCAAGCGTTGCATGGGCGTGCGGGTCGAGATGGAAGAGGGCAACCCTTTCGTCTACGAAGTGAGCCTGGACGGCTACCTGGCGACCCCGACCGAATCGGCCCAGTCCGATGAAGCGCGCCAGCGTTACTACCGCGCCGAGGTGTACCTGCACAACGGCAGCCAGGATTACGACCTGATGGGCTTCACGCAGGATCAGATCACACGCGATGTGCTCGATCAGTTTGAAAGCCATCGGCAGCTCCTTGGCCGGGTGTACAGCTAAAAGCGATTGTTCATTCCCACGTTCTGCGTGGGAATGATGAAAACAAAAACGCCGCGATCCTCTCGCGGCGTTTTTGTGTCTGCTCTCTTTACCCCAGGTTCTTCCCAAGCAGCGCGTGATACAGCTCGCTGTCCCCGAGAATCCCCACCACATGGTTATTGTCGTGCAGCACCAGTTTGTTGCCGGTCTGGTAACGAATCTGCAACGCGTCACGCATGCCGATGTTCGAGTCCACCAGCGTCGGACGACGATCGAGGCCTTCCACCGCTTGCCCCGGCACCCAGTTCTGCAGGTCGAGCACCGAGCCGTTCTTGCGTGCACCCTTGATGGTGTTGCCTTCGGCCAGGTCCAGCCATGAGTCGCCGCCCGGATCGAGGCACACAGAGCCGTTGATGCGTTTGCAGTTGTCCAGGGTGCGCATCAGGCTGCGACCGCAGAGCACGTTCAGCGGATTGGTGTGGGCGACGAAGGTGCGCACGTAGTCGTCCGCAGGGTTGAGCACGATCTCTTCCGGCACGCTGTACTGGATGATCCGGCCGTCTTTCATGATTGCGATGCGGCTGCCGAGTTTGAGCGCCTCGTCGAGGTCGTGGCTCACGAACACGATGGTCTTGCTCAGCTTGCGTTGCAGTTCCAGCAATTCGTCCTGCAGGCCCTGACGGATCAGCGGGTCGAGGGCCGAGAACGGTTCGTCCATCAGCAGAATGTCGGCGTCCATCGCCAGTGCCCGGGCCAGGCCCACACGCTGCTGCATGCCGCCGGACAGTTCGTTGGGTTTCTTGTTGCGCCACTGGGTCAGGCCCACCAGCTCAAGTTTGTCATCCACCAGTTTGCGCCGTTCTTTCTCGGGACGGCCCTGCATTTCCAGACCGAAGCTGATGTTCTCGCGCACGGTCAGCCACGGCATCAGGGCGAACTTCTGGAACACCATGGCAATGCGCTTGGTGCGCATCATTTTCAGTTCGGCCGGGCTGCAGGAGGCGATATCGATCTGTTTGCCTTCATGCTCGACGAACAGCTTGCCACGGCTCACGGTGTTGAGGCCGTTGATGCAGCGCAGCAGGCTGGACTTGCCGGAGCCGGACAAACCCATCAGTACGCAGATTTCGCCTTTCTCGATGTCCAGACTGGCTTTTTCAACGCCGACAATCTGCCCGGTCTTTTTCAGGATCTCGTTACGGGTCATGCCCTGATCCAGCAGCTTGAGTGCCTCGCGCGGATCCTTGGCGAAGATAACGTCTACGTTGTCGAAGCGGATTATGCTCATGCGTCACCCCCTACTTTGGCGTCGGGTTGTTTGCAGATACGGTCGAGCATGATCGCCAGCAGTACGATCGCCAGGCCCGCTTCGAAGCCCAGGGCGATATCAGCAGTGTTCAGTGCGTTGACCACCGGTTTGCCGAGTCCGTCGGCGCCCACCAGTGCCGCGATCACCACCATCGACAGCGACAGCATGATGCACTGGGTGATGCCGGCCGCGATGCTCGGCATGGCGTGGGGCAATTCGATCCGTGAAAGCAGTTGGCGACGCGAGCAGCCGAAGGCCTTGCCGGCGTCCATCAGTTCTTCCGGGACATCGCGGATGCCCAGGTAGGTCAGGCGGATCGGCGCAGCGATGGCGAACACCACCGTGGAGATCAGGCCCGGGACCACGCCCAGCCCGAAGAGGGTCAGGGTAGGAATGAGGTAAACGAAGGTCGGTACGGTCTGCATCAGATCGAGCACCGGCCTCATCAAAGTGTAGAACATCGGTTTGTGCGCGGCGACGATGCCCAGCGGCACGCCGATGACCACGCAGACCAGGGTCGCGAACATGACCTGGGCGAGGGTTTCCATGGTTTCCTGCCAGTACCCCAGGTTGAGGATCAGCAGAAAGGAGGCGATCACGAAGGCGGTCAGGCCCCATTTGCGTTGAATGAAGTGCGCGAGCAGAGCGATGAGGCCGATCAACACCAGCGGGTTGAACCAGGTCAGCGCAAACGTCACGCCGTGGATCATCGTTTCCAGGGTCACGGCGATTGCGTCGAAGGTGCTGGCGCCGTGTTGCGTCAACCATTCAACGAAGCCCGCGATGTACTGGCCTAAAGGGATTTTCTGATCAATCAGCATGGTAGTGAACGTCCGCATGCAAGGAAATAACAGCCCGGGCGGGACTGGCCCGCCCGGCATAAGCGATTACTGATTCAGCTTGGCTTTCACGGCCTCCAGGCCAGGTTTACCGTCAATGGTGGTCACGCCAGCGAGCCAGGTATCGAGCACCTGTGGATTCTTTTTCAGCCAGGCTTTGGCGGCCGCTTCAGGCTTCATCTTGTCGTCGAGGATGTTGCCCATCAGGGTGCTTTCCATGTCGACGGTGAACTCCAGATTCTTCAACAACTGACCGACGTTGCTGCATTCCTCGACGTAGCCCTTGCGGGTGTTGGTCGCGACAGTAGCGGCGCCGAAATCCGGGCCGAAGAAGTCGTCGCCGCCGGTCAGATATTGAATCTTGAAGCGCTTGTTCATCGGGTGCGGCGCCCAGCCGAGGAACACCACGGCGGTGTCGCGCTTCTGCGCACGGTCGACCTGCGAGAGCATGCCCGCCTCGGAGGATTCGACGACCTTGAAGCCGGCGTCTTTCAGGCCGAAGGCGTTCTTGTCGATCATGCTCTGGATCAGGCGGTTGCCGTCGTTGCCAGGCTCGATGCCGTAGATCTTGCCGTCGAGCTCTTTCTTGAATTTGGCGATGTCGGCGAAGTCATGCAGGCCCTTGTCGTACAGCGCCTGCGGCACGGCGAGGGTGTATTTGGCGCCCTTGAGGTTGGTGCGCACCACTTCCACGGTGCCGGCGTCGCGGTAGGCCTTGATGTCGTTTTCCATGGTCGGCATCCAGTTGCCGAGGAATACGTCCATGTTCTTGCCGTCGGCCAGCGACTTGTAGGTCACGGGCACGGAGATCATGGTGGTCTTGGTCTTGTAGCCGAGGGCGTCGAGCACCACGCTGGTGGTCGCGGTTGTTGCGGTGATGTCGGTCCAGCCGACATCGGAGAAGTTAACGGTACTGCACTGCGCCGGTTCTGCGGCTTGAGCCAGTAACGGCAGACTCAGCATGGCGGCCAACAACAACGACGGGGAACCTTTCATGGATGGACTCCTTGGTGTTTTTTTTGGCAGTGTTCCGACTGGACCACCGCACTTATAGGTTGCGGTTGGATGGCGTTCTGGAGACAGCTCTGTCACGGCGCCTTGCAATCGAGTCGATACGATCATGTACCAGTGAAAATCTGACGCCTACAGGGTGCGTCGTATCCAGTACAGGGATGGTCGCATCCAGTGTCAGTGACGTCGTTTACAGCTTTTTTCAGCCCTGTTTGGCCATCTGAACCGCATAAAAACGGCGAAAACACGGGCGAAAACCGGCACGGCGTTCGTGGGCATGAGTGCGTCGGTGTCAGACGCCGTGCGACCCGGGAAAAGCCTGATGATGCGGGCATTCCGGCGGATCGCAGCTTGAGCGTAGCAGCTCCGCCAGCGGGCGCTTCACGCCCCGGACCGGCACTCTCAGGAGCTCTGCATCAATGGCTATCAGCGTTTTCGACCTGTTCAAAATCGGCATTGGTCCCTCCAGTTCTCACACCGTCGGGCCGATGCGCGCCGCGGCGCTGTTCGTCGAGTCGCTGCGCGACAAATTTCTGCTGGAACAAGTGCGGCGGATTGAAGTGCAACTGTTCGGTTCGCTGTCGGCCACCGGCGTCGGTCACGGCAGCGACAACGCGGTGATCATGGGCCTGATGGGCGAGTGGCCGGACGCAATCGACCCGTCGCAGATCGGCCCGCGGATCCAGGCCCTGCGCGAAACCCATACCCTTTTACTGGATGGTCGTTTGTCGGTGCCTTTTATATGGGCCCGCGACATGCGCCTGATCGACGAGAACCTGCCGTTCCACCCCAACGCCATGACCCTGGTTGCCGAAGGCGATCACGGCGAGATACATCGCGACACCTACTATTCGGTCGGCGGCGGTTTTGTCGTCGATGAGGCGCAGGCGTCCAGCGGTGTGGTAGATCTGGATCGCACCGAATTGCCCTATGACTTCTCCAGCGCCGTCGAACTGCTGGAGCTATGCAAGCAGAACAACCTGCGCGTGGCCGAACTGATGATGGCCAACGAAAAAGTCTGGCGCAGCGAAGAGGAAATCCGCGCCGGGCTGATGAAGCTCTGGCGGGCGATGCAGGATTGTGTCGAGCAGGGCCTCAAGCACGAAGGCATCCTGCCGGGCGGCCTCAATGTGCGTCGGCGTGCGGCCAAGTTGCACCGCAGTCTTCAGGAATTGAACAAGCCCAACGTGATCGGCTCGACCCTCAGCGCCATGGAGTGGGTCAACCTGTTCGCCTTGGCGGTCAATGAAGAAAACGCGGCCGGCGGGCGCATGGTCACGGCACCGACCAACGGCGCAGCCGGGATCATTCCTGCGGTGCTGCACTACTTCATGAAGTTCAGTGAAGCGGTGACCGACTCCAACGTGGTCGATTATTTCCTCGGCGCGGCGGCGGTGGGGATTCTGTGCAAGAAGAACGCCTCGATCTCCGGCGCTGAAGTCGGTTGCCAAGGCGAGGTCGGTTCTGCCTGCGCAATGGCGGCGGCGGGGCTGGCGGAAGTGCTCGGCGCCACGCCGGAGCAGTTGTGCAACGCGGCGGAAATTGGCCTGGAGCATAACCTCGGTCTGACCTGCGATCCGGTGGGCGGTCTGGTCCAGGTGCCGTGCATCGAGCGCAACGCGATTGCGGCGGTGAAGGCGATCAACGCGGCGCAGATGGCCTTGCGCGGCGATGGTCAGCACTTTATTTCGCTGGACCGGGTGATCCGCACCATGCGCGATACCGGCGCCGACATGCATGACAAATATAAGGAAACTTCACGGGGTGGATTGGCGGTCAGCGCGGTGGAGTGCTGATACGCCGACAGCGCCAGACCAGTCAAAACTGCGCACCAAGTGAGCATCGACAATAAAACGCGCCACCTTTTGGCGCGTCGCAATCAGATAAGAGTGTTTCCCACCCGCATGGCCGGATTCGCGCCGGCTACCGTCCGTCATCCGTGCCAGCGGTGACACTGTAGGACAATCCCCCGCAGCCCTGTTCCCACAAGTGCTACCGATCTGCTCACGCACGCCGGGGCAGGGCTTTCACCGCCGCTGATGGCACTTCGAACAACCTTTCGTCGGACGGCTTGTATAGACGCGTCGCGACGTCGTTTTCAGGAGTTATTGAACAGCCATTCAATTTTAGGCATGGCAATTGCTCTGTCATAACAAAGCCCCGTCTCACGCAAGAGAACGATGGCAATAACAAGAGCCTCCGCCTGAGGCCATCACCTGCTTTGTGTGAGGAGATACCGCGATGACGTCGTTCAACTCCGGGGCTCAACCCCAGAACCGTGCGCCTCAATCCATCGGCTTTCTGCTGCTGGACAATTTCACGCTGATTTCCCTGGCTTCCGCAGTCGAACCGCTGCGTATGGCCAACCAGTTGTCCGGTCGCGAGCTGTATCGCTGGACCACCCTCACCGTCGACGGTGGCCAGGTCTGGGCCAGTGACGGTCTGCAGATCACCCCCGACGCCTCCATGCACAAAGCCCCGGCCCTCGACACCATCATCGTGTGCGGCGGGATCGGCATTCAACGCACCGTTACCCGTGAACACGTCTCGTGGCTGCAAAGCCAGGCGCGCCAGTCCCGTCGCCTCGGCGCCGTGTGCACCGGCAGTTGGGCACTGGCCTGCGCCGGCCTGCTCGACGGCTTCGATTGCAGCGTGCACTGGGAATGTCTGGCAGCGATGCAGGAAGCTTTCCCGCGTGTGGCGATGAGCACCCGTCTGTTCACCCTCGACCGCAACCGTTTCACCAGTTCCGGCGGCACCGCGCCGCTGGACATGATGTTGCACCTGATCAGCCGCGATCACGGCCGTGAACTGTCCGCCGCGATCTCCGAGATGTTCGTTTACGAGCGCATTCGCAACGAGCAGGATCACCAGCGCGTGCCGCTCAAGCACATGCTCGGCACCAACCAGCCGAAACTGCAGGAAATCGTCGCGCTGATGGAAGCCAACCTGGAGGAGCCGATCGACCTCGACGAACTGGCGGTGTACGTCGCCGTGTCCCGTCGCCAGCTCGAGCGCCTGTTCCAGAAATACCTGCACTGTTCGCCGTCGCGCTACTACCTCAAGCTGCGTTTGATCCGTGCCCGGCAACTGCTCAAGCAGACGCCGATGTCGATCATCGAAGTGGCGTCGGTCTGCGGGTTCGTGTCGACGCCGCACTTCTCCAAGTGCTACCGCGAATACTTCGGCATTCCGCCGCGTGACGAACGCGTCGGCTCCAACACCACCCAGCAGGTGGCGATGCTGCCGCTGCCGCAAGCCATCGTGATGTCGCCGCTGTCCGGGCCGATGTCGGCGCTGAGCCAGGCGCGCAACGAGTCGACCTTCGCCAGCGTGCGTCTCTGAAACGAAAGATCGCAGCCTGCGACAGCGCCTTCAGGAAAGGCACTGTCGCAGGCTGCGATCTTTTTTCGGTCAGGTATCAGGCGCGGGTCTGCTGGTACTGCGCCAGGGCCGGCAGCAATTGCTTGTCGATGGCTTCGCGCACGATCGGCTGGATGCTCGCGCTGCTGGTGTACATCTGCTTGACCATGGTGCGCAGCGTGTTGGCCCGCACATCGTCCAGACCGCGCACGGCGCACTCGCAGGCCTGCTGGGCCGTGGAGCCGGACGGTACTTCGAATCCCAACGACTTGAGTTGGCCCAACAGGTCTTCCTGATCGATCAAATCGGCATACATCATGACGCGAATCCTTCTTTGGCAACGGAGGTCGTGACTCGATTCTGGTAGGCCTGTACAGGCACGGCAAGGGCGATTTGTCGCAGTGGCCGCGACGACTATGAACAGGTCGTTTTCGGCTAACTCGCCGGCCAGGGGAGTGGGCACACTGGCCTCAGCTCGCTTCACGAAGGTTTGGTCACCCTCGGCATGGCAGCTCCTCAACAGTACCCTCGCCCCGATCCTGTCACGGCTTGTATCGGGGCTTTTTTTGCCTGCGAATAACGATGACGCGGTCTAGCGTTGCAGCACCAGAATCCGCGACAGCAACTCGTCCCGGTCGATGTAGCAGCCCTGAAAATGCCGGGCCCCGGTGGTCGGGTCGAAGGCGTTGCGCGCATGCAGGGTGCGGCGGTTGTCGAAGCACCACAACTCGCCGGGATTGAGCCGCTGCATCACCTGGAAACGCGGCTCGCGGGTCATGGCGATGAAGCGCCGATAGGCTCGATACAGCAGCGGCATTTGCTCCACGGACGTGTCGAATGCACCGCGCAGAAAGTTGGCCATGCGGATTTCCGCAACCCGGCCCAGCGCATCCAGGGCAATGATCGGCGCGAGGCAGCGATAGTCGCTGTGGCGGTCCTTGTTGCGAAACTCTACCGGGATCTCGCACAGCGCCTTGAACGACGCGGGATCTTCCTGGCGCAACGCTTCGGCAATCGCAAAACCGTCGACGAAAATACTCTCGCCACCCTCGGCTTCGTTCACCAGACAATGCAGAAATTGCAGCCCCGGTTGCAGCTCGCGGGTCGGCAGGTCGGTGTGCAATGGCAGGTTGAATGCGGTGTAGGCATTGCTGTCGGCATCGGCCTTGGATTGCACGTTGAACAGCACGCCGAAATTGCTCTCGCGGATGAACGAAATGCGCTGGGCGATCAGCTTCAGCGAGCCGGGTTCGGTGGGCACGCCGCGGACCTGGGTCAGGCCGATGTCGCGTACCGCCAACAACCATTGCAGCAGTGCGGCGTTGTCGTTCATCAGCGCTGAATAGTCGAACACCGGCAACTGCAAATCGCTGTGCCACAGAAAGGCTTTCGGTTTGGCGGCGAGGCGCTCGGCACGGGATTCGTCGTCATAGGCGTGGGCCCGCAACCAGCCCGCATCGAAGCGGCTGAGGTGGCCGTCCTGCCAGTCGATGCGCAGGCAGCCGTCGGTGTCGATATGCGCGGCGGAGGGCGACAGGTCCTGCGCCGCATCGACGATCTCGAACACTTGCTCGCGGGTAACGCTGTAGACGCACTGCGGACACGGGCAGTTGTCCCGCAGCCACACGTGGTGGAACGGGCTGACGCGCCCGTCGGCCCATTCGATCAGAACGCGATCCGCAAGGTTCTGCACGCCGTTCAGCGCGCTGATCAACGGATAAGTACGGAAATCGGCAACTGCGGCGGCGGTTTGCATGGCGGCTCCTTGCGATGGGTGGATTTACCGGGCTGGTGGCAGGGCGATGACCCGGCCGATATAAGCGGGAGCGGGCAGGTCGGCCTGCTCGGCGACGATGGCTTGCAAGCGGCTCAGGGTGTCCGGGGTGAACGGTGCCGAGCGCGGCCCGGCGAGGTCGACGTGCAGCAGCATCTGTTCGTTGCCGGCCAGCTCCTTGTCACCACCGGCCAGGTGCAGGCTGTGATAGAGGTGCAGGCGTTTCTGGTCGTGACCGATGATCTGTGTACGCACTTCGACCTCGGCATCGAGCTTCACTTCGTGCAGGTAGTTGAGGTGCAGTTCGAGGGTGAACAGCGAGTTTCCGCTGGCTTCGCGGTTGTTGCTGTCCATGCCGAGACGATCCATCAGGGCGTCGGTGGCGTAGCTGAAGATCAGCAGGTAGAAGGCATCGCGCAGGTGGCCGTTGTAGTCGACCCAGTCGGGGATGATGCGGGTCTGGTAGGTGGTGAGGGTGGGCATGGTATCTGTTCCAACATTGATGTTGTCTGGGCTGCCGTCTTCGCGAGCAAGCTCGCTCCCACAGTTGAAATGCAGTCTCCTGTGGGAGCGAGCTTGCTCGCGAAGAGGCCAGAATTGCTGGCGCAAGGATTACTCGCTGAAACTCATTCCATGCTTCTCTTTGGTGGTCTTCACCGCCTCAAGCACCGCCAGCAAACAATCATCACGATAGCGCTCCAGCGCCGAAATACTGTGGCGGCCCAGTTGATCGCTGGTGCCATCCACCACATCGTCGATCAGCTTGTCGGTCAGTTCCGGTGCCGGAAGGTACGTCCACGGCAACTGCAACGCCGGGCCGAACTGCGACATGAAGTGGCGCATGCCGGCATCGCCACCGGCCAGGGTATAAGTCAGGAACGTACCCATGAACGACCAGCGCAGGCCGGCACCAAAGCGGATCGCATCGTCGATTTCACCGGTGGTCGCCACGCCGTCGTTGACCAGGTGCAGCGCCTCGCGCCACAGCGCTTCGAGCAGGCGGTCGGCGATGAAACCGGGCACTTCCTTGCGTACATGCAGCGGGCGCATGCCGAGGGATTCGTAGACTTTCATCGCCGCTTGAACCGCTTCCGGCGCGGTGTTCTTGCCGCCGACCACTTCCACCAGCGGCAGCAGGTAAACCGGGTTGAACGGGTGACCGACCACGCAACGTTCCGGGTGGGTCGAGCTCTCGTAGAACTCGCTCGGCAACAGGCCCGAAGTGCTGGAACCGATCAGCGCATTCGGCTTGGCCGCTGCGCTGATCTTGCTGTGCAGCTCCAGTTTCAGTTCGAGGCGTTCCGGGGCGCTTTCCTGGATGAAATCCGCGTCGCGCACGCACTCTTCAATGGTCGCCACAAAGCGCAGGCGATCCTGCGAAGCGCCCGGCGCCAGGCCGTTTTTCTCCAGCGCGCCCCAGGCGTTGGCCACGCGTTTGCGCAGCGCCGCTTCGGCACCCGGCGCCGGGTCCCAGGCCACCACGTCGAGGCCGTGGGCGAGGGCGCGGGCGACCCAGCCGCTGCCGATGACGCCGCTGCCCAGTGCTGCGAAGGTTTTGATTTCGGTGATAAAGCTCATGGTTATTTCCTAGGAAAATTCGGTGATTCCCTGTGGGAGCGAGCTTGCTCGCGAAAGCGGCGGCACTGCTGATGAAGATGCTTCGGATGTACCGGCCTCTTCGCGAGCAAGCTCGCTCCCACAGGGTTTGATGTGTGGCCGTCAGCCGCGCTGGGTCAGCCCCATCTTCTTGCGACCTTCAGCCGGGGTCAGCACCCGGGCGCCGAGGCGGCTGAGGATCTCGGTGGCGCGTTCGACCAGTTGGCCGTTGGTCGCCAGTACGCCTTTGTCCAGCCACAGGTTGTCCTCCAGGCCTACCCGCACGTTGCCGCCGAGCAGCACCGCTTGCGCGGCCATCGGCATCTGCATCCGGCCGATGCCGAATCCGGCCCACACGGCGTCGGCCGGCAGGTTGTCGACCATGGCTTTCATGGTGGTGGTGTCGGCCGGCGCGCCCCACGGGATGCCCAGGCACAGCTGGAACAGCGGGTTGTCGAGCAGGCCTTCCTTGATCATCTGTTTGGCGAACCACAGGTGACCGGTGTCGAAAATCTCCAGCTCCGCCTTCACGCCCAGCTCGGTGATGCGCTTGGCGCCGGCGCGCAGTTGCGCAGGCGTGGAGACATAAATGGTGTCGCCGTCGCCGAAGTTCAGGGTGCCGCAATCCAGCGTGCAGATTTCCGGCAGCAGCTCTTCGACGTGGGCCAGACGGGTCAGCGGGCCCACCAGATCGGTGTTCGGGCCGAACTCCATCGGGTTCTCGCCCGGGCCGATTTCCAGGTCGCCCCCCATGCCGGCGGTGAGGTTGACGATGATGTCGACGTCGGCTTCGCGGATGCGCTCCATGACTTCGCGGTACAGCGCCACGTCACGGCTGAACTTGCCGGTCTGCGGGTCGCGGACGTGGCAGTGCACGACGGTGGCGCCGGCCTTGGCCGCTTCGACGGCGGCTGCGGCGATCTGCTTTGGAGTGACCGGCACGTGAGGGCTCTTGGCGGTCGTGTCGCCAGCACCGGTGAGTGCGCAGGTGATGATGACGTCGTGATTCATGGTGCGTTTTCCTTCAGGCGTGATGGGTCTGTCCGCAGCCCGGGGCGGGCTGCGAAACATCGGTCAGTTCCCTCTCCCTCCGGGAGAGGGTTAGGGTGAGGGGCTTTTCAATTGAGGTTTATTTGCTGGTGAGCTGGAGGTTTTCAGCCGCCGGTTTGCCATCGAAGGTCGTCACGCCTTCGAGCCAGCGCTGTTTGTCCTGCGGGTGATCCTTGAGCCATTGCTTGGCCGATTCGAAGGCGTCCTTGTGATCGAGCAGCGGCTGCATCATCCGGCTCTCGTCTTCGGCGGTGAACGTCAGGTTGCTCAGCAGGCGGCCGACGTTCGGGCATTGCTCGGCGTATTTCGGCGCGGTGACGGTCCACACGGTGGCCATGCCTTCGTTCGGGCCCAGGGCGTCGTCGCTACCGGTCAGGTAGGTCATCTGCACGTTGACGTTCATCGGGTGCGGCGCCCAGCCGAAGAACACCACGGCTTCCTTGCGGCGCACGGCGCGGTCGACGGCGGCGAGCATGCCGGCCTCGCTGGATTCCACGAGCTGGAACTTGCCGAGGCCAAATTGATTCTTGGCAATCATCGCCTTGATCTGGGTGTTGGCGCCCGAGCCTGGCTCGATGCCGTAGATCTTGCCGCCCAGTTCTTTCTCGAACTTGGCGATGTCGGCGAAGGTTTTCAGGCCCTTGTCGGCCAGATAGGTCGGCACGGCGAGGGTGGCGCGGGCGTCTTTCAGGCTCGGCGCCGGAAGGACTTTGACCTGATTGGCATCGACGAATGGGGTGATGGTCTGGGTCATCAGCGGGTTCCAGTAGCCGAGGAACAGATCCAGACGCTGGTCGCGGATGCCGGCGAAAATGATTTGCTGGGAGGCGCTGGTCTGTTTGGTGTTGTAGCCGAGGCCGTCGAGCAGAACCTGGGTCATGGCGCTGGTGGCGATAACGTCGGTCCAGTTCACGACGCCCATGCGCACGTTCTGGCACGAGGCAGGTTCGGCCGCCATGACACTGGCGCTTAAAAACGCGGTACCGCTGAGTGCGAGAACACAGCTGCTGATCAGTCGTTTCATGTCGGGTTCCTCGGCAGGTCGTTATTGTGGGTCCCGGCGTCTGATGCGCCGGTGATGCTCAAATTACGCAGCAATGCCCCCGTAAAAACGCACTGCGGCGACCAGCTCTTGCACTGCAGCGACCTGTGCTCTTGAATGCCGCCGACAACTGGCGTATCAACGTTGCACGCTACCCGCTGACCGAGTGCGCACCATGTCCCAGGATTTCTACTTTCTGTTGATGCCGGGTTTTTCCGCCATCGGTTTCATCTCTGCGATCGAACCGCTGCGGGTGGCCAACCGCTTTCGCGGCGAGTTGTATCGCTGGCACGTGTTGAGTGCCGATGGCGGGGCGGTGCTGGCGAGCAACGGGATGTCGGTCAACGCCGATGCGGCGCTGGAGCCGCTGAAGAAAGGGGCGACGCTGCTGGTAGTCGCCGGTTTCGAACCCCTGAAATTCGCCACTCCGGCGCTGGAGCACTGGCTGCGACGGCTGGACAACGAAGGCGTGACCCTCGGCGCCATCGATACCGGCAGCTTCGTCCTCGCCGAAGCGAGCCTGCTCGATGGTCATCGCCTGACCCTGCACTGGGAAGCCATCGACGCGTTCAAGGAATCCTATCCACAGCTCAGCGTCACCCAGGAACTGTTCGAGATCGACCGCCGGCGCATCACCTCCGCCGGCGGCACCGCATCCATCGACCTGATGCTCGACCTGATCGCCCAGGCCCACGGCCCACAACTGGCGATCCAGGTCAGCGAGCAGTTTGTATTGGGGCGGATTCGTCCGCGCAAGGACCACCAGCGCATGGAAGTCGCCACGCGCTACGGCATCAGCAACAAGAAGCTAGTGCATGTGATCGGCGAGATGGAGCAGCACAGCGAACCGCCGTTGACCACGTTGGAGCTGGCGGAGTCGATCAAGGTGACTAGGCGGCAACTGGAGCGCCTGTTCCGCCTGCACCTGAACGACACACCGAGCAACTTCTATCTGCGCTTAAGGCTGGAAAAGGCCCGGCAGCTGTTGCGCCAGACCGACATGAGTGTGCTGGAAGTCAGCATCGCCTGCGGGTTTGAATCACCGTCGTACTTCACCCGCAGCTACCGGGCGAAGTTTGCCCGGTGTCCACGGGAAGATCGGCGTACTGCTCAGGCCTGAGTTACTTCTTCATCAATGCCGAGCAGGCCGCTTTGTAAGCCTCATGCTGATACTTGTTCAGCGTGCCCGGCAGCTCGAAATTGTGCTTTTTGGCCTGGGCATTGATCGTCTGCGGCGACAGCAGCGTTACCTCGCAACCATCCAGCAACTGAAAAACGCCTTCGATCTTGAACGTGGTCGGCCCACCGGCAAACTCACCCTTCTTGCTGCGTTTCTTGATCGCGATGCGATCGATGGAGTTCTCGCGCACGAACGACGCCACTTGCGCGGCGAACCGTTTGACGTTGGCCGCCTCGTCGTCATCGTCCAGGGCGATTTTCTTGGTGCTCAGAGCGACGTGGCCCAGCGCCGAACCGTCGAGGGACGCCACGGCGATGATCGCTTCACTGCCTTTGATTTCGATACCGCAGATGTTCATGTGAATCCCTTGATTGGCGGAAGAGGTGCAGCTTACAGCTCAAGCTGGTTGGCGGTGATACCAAACGCCGCTGCAATCTTTTCGCGAGTGGCCTTGCGCGGTTTTGCAACGGTTTCCTGCTGCGCAAAAGCCGGCTGCGAAATACCCATGCGCCGAGCCACTTCTTCCTGGGTCAGGTTGAGATGTTCGCGCCAGGCCCTGATCGGAGTTGCCCCGTCGACAATGCGACTGACCACCTCATGGGGAATCAGGTCAGGCTCCATTTTCTGCGCCACATATTGCGCGTACGGAATGACTACGAAAGCGGGTTTGCCCTCGGAATCATTGATGATTTGGATGTCAGTAAGTGCGTTCATCGCGTTTTTTTACCTCTTGAATACTGACCACTTTAATCGCGCCATCCCAGTCGAACATGACTCGGTAATTACCGACGCGCAGCCGATAGGCGTAGTCATGACCAACCAGTGCTTTCACATTGCCCACATCAGGCATGTCAGCAAGCACCGTGATGGCATCTCTGACCTGACACTGATGAACGGAATGCAATTTCAGGAGTTGCTTAACGGCCTTTCGAGTCCAGTGGATGCTGTTCATGGCAGAATATAAGTCTTTTATAAGATTTGCGAATCTTTGCTTATATTTTTCAGGTGGCCAATAAACAACCTTTGACGGCATGTTGCGCGCAAAGCCTCTAGAACAGCGGCTTCGGACAGGTGATGTGGGGCAGATCTGAACGTTTTGTGGGAAAAGGTTCTTTTGCATCAGAAAGCTGAAAATACTTCCAGCTTTCTCCGGTGAATAAGCGATTACTCCTGCCCGATCGACTCCAAAAACTCCGACCGCTCGTCACTCATCCGCGCCACGCAATCATTCTGCGCAATCTTGAACGCCTTGCTGCCGTCCGTCGCCGGGAAGGCTTCGACGGCGCAGTCGGCGTCGCGGGTTTTCAGCCATTGTTGCTGGGCGGTCTTGAGTTTGGCGGTGATGTCGGCCAGTTGCGCCGGGTTCTTGCCGTAGGTCGCCTGCATGCGTTCGTTCAGGCTTTTGTAGTTGTCCTTGAGCAGGTCTTCGGCGGTGGTGCGGCTGTAGGTCGAGCATTCCAGGGTCTGGACGTCGTTTTCAACTGCGTCGCACGGGTTGTTGTCGGACTCTTCGGCGGCGTGTACGCCGGTCGCAATCAGTGCCAAAGCCAGGAAGATCGATTTCATTGATGTCGCCGCTCTAATCCAGTGGTGTTTCCAAGATGCGCCAGATTCTGGCTCAAGCTCGCGGGCTTGAACAGGTGGCTGGTCGGACCGGTTGGCGACGCTTTGTCGCGGATTGACGCTTTCGGCAATTCCCCTGTCGTTTTTGCACCCGGCTGGTCGCGCACCGAGGCATATGCTGGCCCCAAAGCGCCGGCAGACGATTCGGCGCATGAATCGCCAATAAGGGGACGCCTGATGAGCCCAGCCGAATTACACGCCGACAGCATCGTTATCGACGGTCTGATCATTGCCAAATGGAACCGCGAGCTGTTCGAAGACATGCGCAAGGGCGGTCTGACGGCGGCCAACTGCACCGTGTCGGTGTGGGAGGGCTTTCAGGCCACGGTCAACAACATCGCCGCCAGCCAGAAACTGATCCGCGAAAACAGCGACCTGGTGATCCCCGTCCGCACCACCGCCGACATCCGCAAGGCCAAGGAGCAGGGCAAGACCGGCATCCTCTTCGGCTTCCAGAACGCCCATGCGTTCGAAGACCAGATCGGCTATGTCGAGGTGTTCAAGCAGCTCGGCGTCGGCATCGTGCAGATGTGCTACAACACCCAGAACCTGGTGGGCACCGGTTGCTACGAACGTGACGGCGGCCTGTCGGGTTTCGGTCGCGAGATCGTCGCCGAGATGAACCGCGTCGGCGTCATGTGCGACCTGTCCCACGTCGGTTCCAAGACTTCCGAGGAAGTCATCCTCGAATCGAAAAAACCGGTCTGCTATTCCCACTGCCTGCCGTCGGGGCTGAAAGAGCACCCACGCAACAAGTCCGATGAAGAGCTTAAGTTCATTGCTGACCACGGCGGTTTCGTCGGCGTGACCATGTTCGCGCCGTTCCTGGCCAAGGGCATCGATTCGACCATCGACGACTACGCCGAAGCCATCGAATACACCATGAACATCGTCGGCGAAGACGCCATCGGCATCGGCACCGACTTCACCCAGGGTCACGGTCAGGACTTCTTCGAATACCTGACCCACGACAAGGGCTACGCCCGCCGTCTGACCAACTTCGGCAAGATCATCAACCCGCTGGGCATCCGCACCGTCGGCGAGTTCCCGAACCTGACCGAAACCCTGCTCAAGCGTGGCCACTCCGAACGTGTGGTGCGCAAGATCATGGGCGAAAACTGGGTCAACGTCTTGAAAGACGTCTGGGGCGAATAAGCCGCCGCTTCCCGAATACTTTCCCCCGGCCGTCCGCGCCGGGGGCAACACCCAAATTTTTCTGGAGTTAAGTTTCCATGGCCAAGATCGCCCCGCAATTGCCAATCGAAGTCGACAGCGAGACCGGTGTCTGGACCTCCGACGCCCTGCCGATGCTGTACGTGCCGCGGCATTTCTTCGTCAACAACCACATGGGCATCGAGGAAGTGCTGGGCGCCGACGCCTACGCCGAAATCCTCTACAAGGCCGGCTACAAATCCGCCTGGCACTGGTGTGAAAAAGAAGCCGAGTGCCACGGCCTGGAAGGCGTCGCAGTGTTCGAACACTACATGAAGCGCCTGTCGCAGCGCGGCTGGGGCCTGTTCAAGATCCAGGACATCGATCTCGACAAAGGCACCGCCAGCGTCAAGCTCGAACACTCGGCGTTCGTCTACGTCTACGGCAAGGTCGGGCGCAAGGTCGACTACATGTTCACCGGCTGGTTTGCCGGTGCCATGGACCAGATCCTCGCCGCTCGCGGCAGCAAGATCCGCACCGTGGCCGAGCAGGTCTACGGTGGCTCCGAAGAAGGCCACGACGACGGCCTGTTCACCGTCAAGCCGTTGTAAGTCGAGGAACCCGCCATGGCTTTCGAAGCAATGTTTCAGCCAATTCAAATTGGCAAACTGACCATCCGCAACCGCGTGCTCAGCACCGCGCACGCCGAGGTCTACGCGACCGACGGCGGCATGACCACCGAACGGTACGTCAAATACTACGAAGAGAAAGCCAAGGGCGGCATCGGCCTGGCGATCTGTGGCGGTTCGTCCGTGGTGGCGATCGACAGCCCGCAGCAATGGTGGAGTTCGGTGAACCTGTCCACCGACCGGATCATCCCGCACTTCCAGAATCTCGCCGACGCCATGCACAAGCATGGCGCCAAGATCATGATCCAGATTACCCACATGGGCCGTCGTTCCCGTTGGGACGGTTTCCACTGGCCGACCCTGATGTCGCCGTCGGGTATCCGCGAGCCGGTACACCGCGCCACTTGCAAAACGATTGAGCCGGAAGAAATCTGGCGGGTGATCGGCAACTACGCGCAAGCCGCACGCCGCGCCAAGGCCGGTGGCCTGGACGGCGTCGAACTGTCGGCCGTGCACCAGCACATGATCGACCAGTTCTGGAGCCCGCGGGTCAACAAGCGTACCGACGAATGGGGCGGCACCTTTGAAGGCCGGATGAAATTCGGTCTGGAAGTCCTGAAAGCCGTACGTGCCGAGGTCGGTGACGACTTCTGCGTCGGCATGCGTATCTGCGGCGACGAGTTCCACCCGGACGGTCTGTCCCACGAGGACATGAAGCAGATCGCCAAGTATTACGACGACACCGGCATGCTCGATTTCATCGGCGTCGTCGGCTCGGGTTGCGACACCCACAACACCCTGGCCAACGTGATTCCGAACATGAGTTATCCGCCGGAGCCGTTCCTGCACCTGGCAGCCGGGATCAAGGAAGTGGTCAAGGTTCCGGTGCTGCACGCGCAGAACATCAAGGACCCGAACCAGGCCACGCGGATTCTGGAGGGCGGATACGTCGACATGGTCGGCATGACCCGCGCCCACATCGCCGACCCGCACCTGATCGCCAAGATCAAGATGGGCCAGATCGACCAGATCAAGCAGTGCGTGGGCGCCAACTATTGCATCGACCGCCAGTATCAGGGTCTGGACGTACTGTGCATCCAGAACGCCGCGACCTCCCGTGAATACATGGGCGTGCCGCACATCATCGAGAAATCCACCGGGCCGAAACGCAAGGTGGTAATCGTCGGTGCCGGCCCGGCGGGGATGGAAGCTGCCCGCGTGGCAGCCGAACGTGGCCACGACGTGACCCTGTTCGAGAAGAAAGAATTCATCGGCGGGCAGATCACCACGGCTTCGAAAGCGCCGCAGCGTGACCAGATCGCCGGCATCACCCGCTGGTTCCAGCTGGAGTTGGCGCGGCTGAAAGTCGACCTGCGCCTGGGCACGGCGGCGGACGCTGACACCATCATGGACTTGCGCCCGGACATCGTGGTGCTGGCCGTTGGCGGGCATCCGTATCTGGAGCAGAACGAACACTGGGGCGCCGCCGAAGGGCTGGTGGTCAGCAGCTGGGACGTGCTCGACGGCAAGGTTGCGCCGGGCAAGAACGTGCTGGTCTACGACACCATTTGCGAGTTCACCGGGATGTCGGTGGCCGACTTCCTCGCTGACAAGGGCAGCCAGGTGGAGATCGTCACCGACGACATCAAGCCGGGCGTGGCCATCGGCGGTACGTCGTTCCCGACCTACTACCGCAGCATGTACCCGAAAGAAGTGATCATGACCGGCGACATGATGCTGGAGAAGGTCTACCGCGAAGGCGACAAGCTCGTCGCCGTGCTGGAGAACGAATACACCGGCGCCAAAGAGGAGCGGGTGGTGGATCAGGTGGTCGTCGAGAACGGCGTGCGCCCGGACGAAGCAATCTACTACGCCCTCAAGGACGGCTCGCGCAACAAGGGCCAGATCGATGTCGAGGCGCTGTTCGCGATCCAGCCGCAACCTTCGTTGAGCAGCAATGGCGACGGTTACCTGCTGTTCCGCATCGGTGACTGCGTGGCGCAGCGTAATACCCACGCTGCGATCTATGACGCCCTGCGGTTGTGCAAAGACTTCTAAAGGTTTGCACATGACCCTGTGGGAGCGGGCTTGCCCGCGAATGCATTCTGTCAGTCACCGCTGCATCGACTGACCCGGCGCTTTCGCGAGCAAGCTCGCTCCCACAGGAACACGCCGAACGTGTTTCTCCAGGCTGTACTGGTGGGAGCTTCACCATGTTGAACACCCTTCTTCCAATCCTGTTGTTCGCAGCCCTGGCCCTCGCAGTGCTGGGTGCGTTGCGGCGGGTGGCCATGTGGCGTCGGGGCCGGGCCTCGAAGGTCGATCTGATCGGCGGCCTGTTCGCCATACCCAAGCGTTACATGGTCGATCTGCACCACGTGGTGGCGCGGGACAAATACATCGCCAACACCCACGTGGCCACGGCCGGTGGCGCGGTGGCGTCTATCGTGCTGGCGATTCTGGTCCACGGTTTCGGCCTGCATAACCGCATCCTCGGCTACGCGTTGCTGCTGATGACGGCGGTGATGTTCGTCGGGGCGATCTTCGTTTATCGGCGTCGGCTCAACCCGCCGTCGCGGCTGTCGAAGGGCCCGTGGATGCGCCTGCCGAAAAGCCTGCTGGCGTTCTCGGCGTCGTTCTTCCTGGTGACCTTGCCGGTGGCGGGGATCCTGCCGGAGAACTTCGGCGGCTGGGTGCTGGCGGCGATTCTCGGCGTCGGTGTGTTGTGGGGCGTGTCGGAGCTGTTCTTCGGCATGACCTGGGGCGGTCCGATGAAGCACGCCTTCGCCGGTGCGTTGCACCTGGCCTGGCACCGTCGCGCTGAGCGTTTTGGTGGTGGCCGTTCCACCGGTTTGAAACCGCTGGATCTGAATGATCCGAGCGCGCCGCTGGGCGTGGAAAAACCCAAGGATTTCACCTGGAACCAGTTGCTCGGTTTTGACGCCTGCGTGCAGTGCGGCAAATGCGAAGCGGCATGCCCGGCGTTCGCCGCCGGCCAGCCGTTGAACCCGAAAAAGCTGATTCAGGACATGGTGGTCGGCCTTGCCGGCGGCACCGATGCCCAGTTCGCCGGCAGCCCTTATCCGGGTAAAGCGGTGGGCGAACACAGCGGCAATCCGCATCAACCGATCGTCAACGGTCTGGTGGATGCCGAAACCCTGTGGTCGTGCACCACTTGCCGCGCCTGCGTCGAGGAATGCCCGATGATGATCGAGCACGTCGATGCCATCGTCGACATGCGTCGTCACCTGACCCTGGAAAAAGGCGCGACCCCGAACAAGGGCGCCGAAGTCCTGGAAAACCTGATCGCCACCGACAACCCTGGCGGTTTCGCCCCGGGCGGGCGGATGAACTGGGCGGCGGACCTGAACCTCAATCTGCTCAGCGAGAAGAAGTCCACCGACGTGCTGTTCTGGGTCGGCGACGGCGCCTTCGACATGCGCAACCAGCGCACCCTGCGTGCCTTCGTCAAAGTGCTGAAAGCGGCCAAGGTCGACTTCGCGGTGCTCGGGCTGGAAGAGCGCGACAGCGGCGACGTGGCCCGGCGTCTTGGTGATGAAGCAACGTTCCAGTTGCTCGCCAAACGCAATATCCAGACCCTGGCCAAATACAGTTTCAACCGCATCGTCACCTGCGATCCGCACAGTTTCCACGTGCTGAAAAACGAGTACGGCGCGTTCGATGGCAACTACCTCGTGCAGCATCACAGCACTTATCTGGCGGAAATCATCCAGGCCGGTGCGCTGAACCTCGGTCAGCACAAAGGCAACAGCGTGACCTATCACGATCCGTGCTACCTCGGCCGTTACAACGGCGAGTACGAGGCGCCGCGCGAAGTGTTGCGCGCCCTCGGCATCGAGGTGAAAGAGATGCAGCGTTCCGGCTTCCGTTCGCGCTGCTGCGGCGGTGGCGGCGGGGCGCCGATCACCGACATTCCGGGCAAGCAGCGGATCCCCGACATGCGCATGGAAGACATCCGCGAGACCGGCGCCGAGCTGGTGGCTGTGGGTTGTCCACAGTGCACGGCGATGCTCGAAGGCGTGGTTGAACCGCGTCCGTTGATCAAGGACATCGCCGAACTGGTGGCCGACGCGCTGCTCGAAGACGCCGCGCCGAACAAGCCTGCCACCCCGGCCAAACGTGAACCTGCGGAGGCCCACTGATGAGCGACATTATCCGCCGCGACCCCCGCGCCGAATGGATCGCACGCAACCGCCTGCACCCGCTGCACGCGGCCATGCAACCGGCGCAACACAGCTGGATGGGCCCTAACGGGATCATCCGCAAGAACCTGCACGGCATCGGTTTCATCGGGCCGAACGGCATCAAGCGCATCGACCGCAGCGGCGCCCAGCAGGGCGGGGCGGTCAAACGTTCGGCAGCGGTCGAAGTGCAATTGCCGCTGCATCTGGTGCCGGCCCCGGCGTTCTACATCAGCGTGGTGCCGGACATGGTCGGCGGCCGTTTGAGCAGCCACGACCGCGACCTGCTCGGCCTTGCTCATCAACTGGCCGGCAGCGACGGCGCGGTGCTTGCCGTGGTGTTCGGCGAGCACAAGGAAAATGCTTTCGCCACGGCGGGCGTTGACCGCTTGCTGGTGCTGGAAGGCGAAGAATTCAGCGGTTATGCACCGGAGCAACGGATCCAGGGCCTGCGGGCTGTGGATAACCAGTTCAACCCGCGTCACTGGCTGCTGCCGGACAGCCGCAGCGGTGGCGGCGAACTCGGTCGGCGCTTTGCCGCCGCACTGGGCGAGCGCCCGGCGACACGGGTGTGGCAGGTCAAGGATCAGGAGTGCATTGGCCGTGCCGGTGCCGGGTTGCAGGATCTTGCCCGCCCGGTGGCGCGGCTGATTCTGGCGTCCGCCGAATGCGCCGAGCCGGTCAGCGAAACCCGTCACGAAGCGCTGCCGGTGGAGTTATCCACACCCGTGGCGCGCAGCCTTTCGCGGATCGAGGATCTGGGCGCGGTGGCGGTGGACCCGGCGGCGATTCCGATGGCCGAAGCCGAGTTCATTTTCTCCGGCGGCAACGGGGTCAAGGATTGGGAGCTTTTCCACAGGACCGCCGCAGCGCTCGGCGCCACCGAAGGCGCTTCGCGGGTGGCGGTGGACGACGGCTTCATGACCCGCGACCGCCAGGTCGGCGCGTCCGGCACCTGGGTCACCGCGCGGGTTTACGTGGCGGTGGGAATTTCCGGGGCGATCCAGCACCTGCAAGGCATCGGTGCCTGCGACAAGGTGGTGGCGATCAACCTCGATCCTGGCTGCGACATGATCAAGCGTGCCGACCTGTCGGTGATCGGCGAAAGCGCGGAAATTCTTCAGGCCTTGATCGCGGCGGTAGAGGCCTACCGCAACGAAGCCAAGCGCGATGCGGCTTAAGGAACGGTTATGAGCACAAAGATCATCAGTCTGGTTTCAATCGGCGCTCACCCGACTTCGGGCCGCCCGCGTCGTGCCGAACAGGATGCGCGCGCGGTGGAACTCGGCTTGCAACTGGCTGGGGATAACCTGCAAGTGCTGCACGCCGGCGACATTGCAGAACCTGCGTTGCGCGCTTATCTGGGCATGGGCCTGGAGCAGATGCATGTGCTGGAACAACCGGCCGGTGCGGATGCGTTGCCGGCGTTGACCGATTATTTGCGGGATGCCGGCGCTCAGGTCGTGTTGACCGGCAGTCAGGCGGAAACCGGTGAAGGTTCGGGCATGCTGCCGTTCCTGCTGGCCGAAGGGCTGGGCTGGCCGCTGGTGGTGGGGCTGGCGCAGGTCGAGTCGATCAACGACGGCTCGGCGCTGGTGCTGCAAGCGTTGCCTCGTGGTCAGCGCCGCCGGCTGAAGGTTCGCCTGCCGTTTCTCGCAACTGTGGATAACGCCGCGCCCAAGCCTCGGCAAAGTGCTTACGGCCCGGCGCGGCGCGGCGTTCTTCAGGCAAAAGATGTGGAAGTGGTGGATGACGAATTGCTTGCGGTAGCGACCCTGCAACCGGCCAAGCCCCGGCCGAAACGGTTGAAGGTGATCAAGGCCAAGAGCGGGGCTGACCGGATGAAGGCGGCTACGGCCAAGGCCAGTGGGGGTGGGGGGCAGGTGCTCAAGGGCGTGACTGCCGAGGCAGGTGCCGAAGCTATTCTCAAACTGCTGATAGAAGAAGGTGTTGTCCGCTAGAGTCCTGAATTTGACCCTCTTCCTTTGGAAGAGGGTTTTTACCCACAATCCCTGTTGGCGGATCTGTGGATAACGTGTTCGCCCATCCCTGAACCCCACGCCAACCAAGCCCTCCAGCCCGAAGATCAAAAAACAACCAGCCTAACTTGCGGTTTTTTCGGGTTTTTTCCCCAAGATAGCTCCCCGACTTGCCCCCAATCTCTGTTGGCGCTTCTGTGGATAAGATGTTCGCTATCCTCCAAGAGCCATATAAATCGTGGCTTACAAAGATTTGATCAAAAAACGATCAATTCAGCCTTTTAACCCCACCAACCCGACGCAAACCCCGATTTATCAACGCTTCCAACGCTTTTCCACAGCACCCGCCAAGTTACCCCCGAACTCTGTTGGCGCTTCTGTGGATAAGGTGTTCGCCATCCTCTGAAAGCCACGTAATCCGTTGCTTGTGGCGATTTGATCAAAAAACAGTCAATCGCTAATGGAATCGCTGCTTCTGAATAAGTCACGGTTTTTCTTCACAAAACCCCGATTATTTTCCAAGGTCATCCACAGTTGTCCCCATTTGCTGTGGGTGGCTATGTGGATAACTTGTTCGCCAAACCCTGCAAGGCCCGCCGGCTATAGTCCAAATGGCAATTGATCAGATTTCATACAGTTCTAAGAGCCTGCCTTGACTTCAAACCGGCCGCTGTCTTCACTCCAATGGCACAAGGACCGCCGTCACTTATCCACATCTGGTTCAGGGAGAACGCGTGATGGATACCCAGCCACATCGCTCACCCCTCAAACCCCGCTTGCTGTCAGCCCCGAAGCCGCGCACGCGCACCTTGCGTCGTGCCGCCAATCAGCATGCCCGTCTATAGCGCCTGAATTCTGCCACGCCGTTGTACTGCCGCCGGGCCTGCCCGGGGGCCAGGTGCCCGTTCGCCCATCGATTGCAGGCAACCGCAGAGTTGCCCCATCTGCCTGAGAGAGGAACCACCTCATGACACGGATCGCAACGCCCATCAGCGACATCAAGGAACACTACGACGTGATCGTCATCGGCTCCGGGTACGGCGGCGGCATTGCCGCTTCGCGCCTGTCCCGGGCCGGCAAAAAGGTGTGCCTGCTGGAGCGCGGTCGGGAAATCCAGCCCGGCGAATACCCCAACACCATGATCGCTGCGACCGAAGAGCTGCAGGTGCACGACCCGGACGGCCACATCGGCTCGCGCACGGGATTGTTCGATCTGCACGTCAACGCGCAGCAGAACGTGGTGGTCGGCTGTGGCCTCGGTGGTACGTCGTTGATCAATGCCAACGTTTCCCTGGAACCGACAGCCGATGTGTTCAAGGATCCACGCTGGCCATTGGCGGTGCGTGAGGACCAGGATGGTTTGCTCAAGGCCGGTTACGAAAAAGCCCGGACCATGCTCAAACCCAACGCTTATCCGGACAGCGCACCGAACCTGCCCAAGCTCGATGCCAACAAAAAGTCCGCGGACTTCCTCAAGCAAGGCGCGAACTTTTACAAGCCGCCGATCAACGTGACCTTCGACAAACTGCCGAACAACCTCAACCACGTCGGCGTCGAGCAACTGCCGTGCAACCACTGCGGCGACTGCGTTTCAGGCTGTAACAACAAGGCCAAGAACACCACGCTGATGAACTATCTGCCGGACGCCACCAATCACGGCGCGGAGATTTTCTGCCAGGCACAGGTACGGCATCTGGAGCGCGACGGTGATGGCTGGATCGTGCACTTCCAGTACCTCGACAGTGGCCGCGAGAAGTTCGACGCGCCGACATTGTTCGTGAAGGCCGACATTGTCGTGGTGTCTGCCGGCACCTTGGGCTCCACGGAAATTTTGCTGCGCTCGCGGGACAAGGGCCTGGCGATGTCCGGCCAGCTCGGCGAGAACATGAGCGGCAACGGCGACATCCTCGGCTTCGGCCACAACTGCGAGCAGACCATCAACGGCATCGGTTTCGGCACGCACTCGGCGAAGGAGATGAAACCGGTCGGCCCGTGCATCACGTCGGTCATCGACATGCGCAACGAGGGTGATCGCAGCAGCCGCATGGTCATCGAGGAAGGTTCGATTCCCGGCGCCCTCGGGCGGCCGATGGTGCCGGCGATGGCCGGGTTCGCCGAGATGATCGGGGTGCCCACCGACGACAGCTTCAGCGGCAAAGTGAAGTACAAGGAGCGCGAAGCCGAAAGTTTTCTGCGCGGCCCTTACTACGGCGCCCTGCACAATATGCAGACCTACCTGATCATGAGCCACGACAGCGGCCAGGGACGCATGGTCCTCGACAGCAAGGATCAACTGCGCATCGACTGGCCTGGCGTGGGCGAGCAGGAAAACTTCAAGATCGGCAACGAACGCCTGCACCAGAGCACCAAGGCACTGGGCGGGATCTGGGTCGAGAACCCGATCTGGACCAAATTACTCAGGCACAGCATCGTCTCGGTGCATCCGCTGGGCGGTTGCGTGATGGGTGAGGACGCCGCGCAAGGCGTGGTCAACCACAAGGGCCAGGTGTTCAGCGGCGCGAGCGGCAGCGATGTCTACGCCAACCTGTACGTGACCGACGGCGCGGTGATTCCGACGTCACTGGCGGTCAACCCGCTGCTGACCATCTCCGCCGTCAGCGAGCGCAACATGGGCCTGCTGGCCGCCGACCGTGGCTGGACGATCGATTACACACTGCCTTCGGCGCCGCGCAAACAACCGGTGCCACCGACTCTCGGCGTGCAATTCACCGAGACCATGAAGGGCTACTTCTCCCGAGCCTTCACCGCAGCGCAGAGTACCGATCTGAAGGTTTACGAAGCGGCGGCCAAACGCGGCGAGGCGGACAACTCGCCGATCGACTTCACCCTGACCATCACCGCCAACGACCTCAACCGGATGATCAAGGAACCGGAACACGCCGCGACCATCGTCGGCACGGTGATCGCCCCGGCGCTGTCGCCGCAGCCGCTGACTGCCAGCAACGGTGTGTTCAACCTGTTCGAGCAATTCGAGCAGCAGGTCGACACACGCCACATGAAATACGACATGAAACTGACCGCCGAGGACGGCAACGACTATTTCTTCAGCGCCTTCAAAACCGTGCCGGAAGACAACGGCGTGCTGAACATCTGGCATGACACCAGCACCCTTTATGTGACGCTGTATCGCGGCCCGGACAAGTCCGGCGAAGTCATCGGCTCGGGTGTGATGCACATCAAACCGGCGGATTTCGCCAAGCAGATGACCACCATGAAAGTCCTCAATGCACGCAACGAGCGTGAGCGCATTGAAGGGCTGGCGCGGTTCGGCAAGTTCTTCGCCGGGATCCTCTGGGAGAGTTACGGCGGGGTGTTCGCCGGCGACAAATACTTCAACCCCGACGCACCGCCACGCTTGAAACGGCCGCTGGATGCGCCGACGCCGGATGTGCATTTCTTTCCCACCGAGGACGGTGTGGAACTGCGCCTGAGCCGCTATCAGGCCGGCAGCAAAGGCCCGGTGATGCTGGTGCACGGGTTGGGTGTGGGCTCGAACATCTTTTCTACCGATACGATCCAGACCAACCTGCTCGAATTTCTGTGCAAGCACGACTACGACGTGTGGCTGCTGGATTTCCGCGTGAGCATCCTGCTGCCGGCGAGCAAGAAGGAATGGAACGGCGACCAGATCGCCCAGTACGACTTCAAGGCTGCCATCGGGCAGATCCAGCAGCAGACCGGCGCGAAGGACGTGCAGTGCGTGGTGCATTGCTACGGCGCGACCACGTTCTTCATGTCGTTGCTCGCCGGTTTGCAGGGCGTGCGTTCGGTGGTCTGCTCGCAGATTGCCGCTGATACGGTGGTCGCGACGGCGACGGGGCTGAAGGCCGGTCTGCACTTGCCGGGGATGCTCGACGCCATCGGCATCAAATCCATGACCGCCTACGCCGACAGCAAGGAGAACTGGTTCAACCGCCTCTACGACAAGGCCCTCAACGGCTACGCGCGGATCGAAGCCCAGGGTTATTGCACCAACCCGGTGTGCCACCGCATCACCTTCATGTACGCCTCGCTGTACCGCCACGACACCCTCAACGAGACGCTGCACGACAACCTGCACGAACTGTTCGGCGAGTCGAACATCGAGACCTTCGAGCACCTGGCGCTAATCGTGCGCAAAGGGCATCTGGTGGACTTCAAGGGCAACGATGTGTACATGCCGCACTTCGACCGGCTGACCATGCCGATCTGTTTCATCAGCGGCGCGGAGAACCAGTGCTATTTGCCGGAGAGCACGCTCAAGACCTATCAGCGGGTCTGCGAGAAGCACGGGCCGGAGCGCTATAGCCGGCATGTGGTGCCGGGGTATGGCCACATCGATTGCATGTTCGGCAAGAACGCGGTGGTCGATGTGTATCCGATCATCCTTGAACACCTGGAGAAAACGGCCCTCGGTTGATCTCGGACCGAGTCGACTGCCATCGCGAGCAAGCTCGCTCCCACAGGGGACTGTGTCGAGCACAAATTCTGAGCATGGCTGCGCTCTCTGTGGGAGCGAGCTTGCTCGCGATGGCGACAGGTCAGTCGCTACATCTCTCCAGTCTGCACAAGGAAATGGATGACATGGACAGCTACATCCGCTGGTTTCAACGTTTCATCTGGCTCGGCATTGCAATGAACATGGTGTTCGCGATCCCGGCGCTGTTCGCGCCGGGGTTGCTGACATCGGTGGTCGGCCTGCCGCCGCAACTCTCCGACCCGTGGCTGGAAAACGCCGGGATGCTGCTGGTGGGCATCAGCGTGTTCTACATGCCGTCGGGCTTCAACGCACCGCGCTACGTGGTGCATTCCTGGCTGTGCGTGCTGACGCGGCTGATCGCCGTGGCGTTCTGGATCTACCTGATCAATACCAGCAGCCAGGGTTCGGTGTTCGTACCGATGCTGATGGGCGACCTGAGTTTTTTCCTGATCCTCGGCATCCTGCTGTACCTCGGCACAACACCTGAAAACCGTCCGCTGGCGCTGCTCTGTGACGGCTGGCGCGAATGGCGGGCGGCGTGGGCGCGGCATTGGCAGAACCACGCGTTCAAGGTCGGTACGCTGGTGGTGGTCGCGCTGCTGGCGTTCATCGGTTACCAGACCTGGTATCAGATGCTGCGGGTGGTGCCGGAGCAGGAATATGCCTCCGACGAAGATCACTACAAATACGCCGCCATTGGCTTGGGCATCGAAGCGCGGATTCCGTATTACCTGTTCTCCGTGCTGCCGCAGATGTGCCCGGAGAAAATGCCGAAACCCGGCGGCTGGGAAGTCTTTGGCTTCCTGTTCGAGAACGGCAAGGACTTGCCGATCGGCATGGCCAAGCGACAGATCGGTTACCCGACCGTCGAGCCGAACTGCGCTTTGTGCCACACCGGTTCCTACCGGGCGAATGCCAGCGACGTCGCGGTCAATGTGCCGAGTGCGCCGGCCAACACCCTGCAACTGCAGGCTTTCCAGTGGTTCGCCTACGATTGCGCCAGCGACCCGAAATTCACCACCGACGCGGTGATGGCGGCGATCAACAGCAAGTTCCAGCTCGGTTTTTTCGAGCGGCTCTACAACCGTTACCTGATCATCCCGATGGCCAAGACCGCGCTGCTCAAACAGAAGCAGGCCTACGCCTGGCAGAAGTTGCGGCCGCAGCAGGGGCCGGGGCGTACCGACACCTTCAACCCGACGAAAATGGTGGTGTTCGGCTTCCCGGATGACTCGACCATCGGCACCGTCGACCTGCCGCAAGTGTGGAACCAGAAACCCCGGGAATCGATGTACCTGCACTGGGACGGCAATAACAACAAGATCCACGAGCGCAACTACGCCGCCGCGATGGCCGTGGGTGCAACGCCGGAATCGGTGCTGCCGCCGAGTTTCAATCGCGTGACCAACTGGCTGCTTGGACACAAGGCACCCGCGTGGCCGTGGGCGCTGGATCAGGCCAAAGTCGCCCAGGGCAAACCGATCTGGGAAGCCAATTGCGCCGGTTGCCACGACTTCGGTCGCGCCGACACCGGGCAGGTCACCACCAACATCGACCAGCTCGGCACCGATCCGCATCGCCTCGACTCGTTCACCACCGGGTTGGTGGCGGCGTTCCACACCTTCAAGAAACCGCCGTTCGATTTCGGCGCCTACCGCAAGACCCAGAGCTACAGCAACACGCCCACCGACGGTATCTGGCTACGCGCGCCGTACTTGCACAACGGCTCGGTGCCAACCCTGTGGGACTTGCTGCAACCACCGGAAAAACGCCCGCAGGTGTTCATCACCGGCTCTGACATCTACGACCCGGTCAATGTTGGTTTCGTCACCAGTGGCGCCCAGGCCAAAGCCTCGGCGGACTTCAAGTACGACACGCGCCTGGAGGGCAATCACAACAGCGGTCACCTGTATGGCACGACGCTGTCGGACGACGACAAACGCGCGCTGATCGAATTCATGAAAACCCTGTGAACCCTTACGGATAGAGGATTACGCCATGTCAGCGGTCGGTCATCTGAAACATGAAATCGACAAGGTCAAGGTTCGTCTGCACGGCCTGTTCACGCGAGTGGAAATGGCCTGGATGAAGCTCATCAGCGAACTGGAACCCGAGGAGTTCCAGGCCATCATCAAGTTGCTCCAGCGTGGTCATGATCAGGCGCAATACGTGCTGAAAAACGGCGAGTTGCCGGATGACGAGCCGGCGGTGCCGTGGGAGTTGTCCCACGGGTTGTCGATCCTGCGCATCGGTAATGCAACGCCGTTGCCGCAATCGCCCGATCAACTGCAGACCAAGGTGCTGAAGGACGGCACGTTGCTCGGCTGCCGCAAGTGGGAACTGCTGGATCTGCTGTGGAGCGAAGCGCTGCTCAAGTGGATCGAAAACCTGCGTCATCACGCGACCTTCGGTACCGACCCGGCGCTGGTGACCATGGATCGCGAAGTGACGTTGGCGATTGCCGGCGACTGGGGCACCGGGCCGTTCAACAGTCACGCGCCGGCGGTGTCGGTGGCCAACCAGATGCAACTGGCCAATGCCGACTTCACCATTCACCTGGGGGATGTCTATTACGCGGGCACTCACTCCCAGGAAGACACCGACATGTCCGGCTGGCCGATGGGCACCCACGGCTCGTTCACCCTCAATTCCAACCACGAGATGTACAGCGGCGCCCACGGTTACTTCAAGGAACTGGCCGCGCGGTTTCCGGGGCAGCAGGGCACCAGCTACTTTGCCCTGATCAACGACGACTGGCTGATTGTCGGACTGGACACGGCCTATGCCTCGGACGTGATGAACCTGTACATGGACGGCACACTCAACAAGCCGCAGATCGAGTGGATGAAGGCGCTGCCGAAACGCAAGAAGCTCATGGTGCTCAGTCATCATCAGGGCTTCGATATCACCGGGCACAACAAGACCGCGCTGTATCAACCGGTGTGCGATGCATTGGGGCGCGAGCCGGATTATTGGTACTGGGGGCATCTGCACAATGGCATCGTCTATGCGACCCAGGGAGGGTTGCATGCACGCTGCGCCGGGCACGGAGCGATTCCCTATGGCACCACCAGCGAGCTGAACGGGCATCCACGGATACTGTTTTCCGAGACCCAGGATGCGAAGGATCCGGACTATCCGCTGCGGGTGTTGAACGGGTACGCGAAGATCAGGTTGGTGGGGGAGGAGATTTTCGAGGAGTTTATTGGCGAGGATGGGTCTGTGAGGTGGTCATCGAAGTGATCCGTTTGATCGTTCCCGCGCAGGACGCGGGAACGATCAATGACGCGAATCAGCCCTGAACCGGAACACCCTTGAGGTACGGCGCAGGCTCGGCCCCCAGGTTGCTCAGCATACGCTCGCTGTACCAGTCGACGAAATTGACCACGCCGAACTCATAAGTCTTGGAGTACGGCCCCGGCTGGTACGCGGTGGAGTTGATCCCGCGCTGGTTCTCTTCGGCCAGGCGACGATCCTGATCGTTGGTCGCGTCCCACACCTTGCGCATGCGCTCGACGTCGTAGTCCACGCCTTCCACGGCATCCTTGTGCACGATCCACTTGGTGGTGACCATGGTTTCCTGGGCGCTGATCGGCCACACAGTGAACACGATGATGTGATCGCCCATGCAGTGGTTCCACGAGTGCGGCAGGTGCAGGATGCGCATCGAGCCCAGGTCCGGGTTCTTGATCCGGCCCATCAGTTTGGCGCAGCCCTGTTTGCCGTCCATGGTCATCGACACGGTGCCCTTGAGCAGCGGCATGCGCACGATGCGGTTGCGCAGGCCGAAACTGGCATGGGCGTAAGGGATCTTTTCGGCTTCCCACGCGGCAGCAGACGCGGCGACGTGGTCCTTGAACGCCTGGTCGGCGCGCGGGTCGGTGACGTCGTCCCACTCCAGCAGGGTTTTCAGCAATTCCGGGTGCGAACCGTTGCAGTGATAGCACTCGCGGTTGTTTTCCAGCACCAGTTTCCAGTTGGCCTTTTCCATCAAGGTGGTGGTAATCGCCACCTTGGTGTTCTCCATGTCGTAGGGTTCCATGTAGTGGTTCAGGGTCGACAGGAAGTCATCGATGGCCGGCGGGTTCTCCGCCAGGCTGATGAAGATGTAGCCGCCGGCGGTCTTCACGTTCACCGGCTTGAGGCCGTACTGGTTCATGTCGAAATCAGCGCCCATCTCGGTGCCGGCGAACAGCAGGCGACCGTCCAGCTCGTACGTCCACTGGTGGTAGTGGCAGACCAGTTTGGCGACCTTGCCCTTGTCGCTGGTGCACAGGCGTGAGCCACGGTGGCGGCAGACGTTGTGGAACGCATGCACCACGCCTTCAGCGCCACGAATGACGATGATCGGGTTCTTGCCGATCTGCAGGGTGATGTAGTTGCCCTTGGCCGGGATCTCGCAGGTCATGCCGGCGATCAACCACTCTTTCTGGAAGATCTCCTGCATGTCGATATCGAACAGGCGCTCGTCACTGTAGAACGGTTGCGGCAGCGAATAGGTGCGCTCGCGCTCCTGCAGCATTTGCGCGGTGGCCTTGCGTGCGGGTTCCAGCAGGTCGCCCAGGCTGAGTTTTGCGGTGTCCATCGATGAATTCCTCAAGGCCATCTGCGTGGCCGCGAAAGTGGCTGATCGGGTGTGCGGCTAAAGGGTGCTACGCAAGGTGTAAAGAATCTGTTTGTGTTGGGGCGAGTGTGGGGCCGGCGCAGGCGAGAACCTTATCCATGGGCGACATGGTGCAATCTGTTCCCGACGCGCAACCCCCGGTGGTTGGGGGCTGGTCGCGATAAGTATGTGAATGTCGCGGATAGGTAAACGGGCCGTTCGCGCTATACGCAGAATCGCCACATGAAGGCCGACAGTCGGCCGTGGAGAACAGCATGTCGAACAGCTTCCTGAATCCGGTCACCACCCAGACCTGGGCCAATGGCCGACACATCGTCCGTTGCGTCAAAGTCATCCAGGAAACCTGGGACGTGCGCACCTTCTGTTTCATGGCCGACCAGCCGATCCTGTTCTTCTTCAAGCCCGGGCAGTTCGTGACCCTGGAGCTGGAAATCGAAGGCCAGCCGATCATGCGTTCGTACACCATCTCCAGCTCGCCGTCGGTGCCGTACAGCTTTTCGGTGACCATCAAGCGCGTGCCGGGGGGCAAGGTGTCCAACTGGCTGCACGACACGCTGCACGAAGGCCAGGAACTGGCGGTGCACGGCCCGGTCGGGCTGTTCAACGCCATCGACTTCCCGAGCCCGAAAGTGCTGTACCTCAGCGGCGGCGTCGGCATCACCCCGGTGATGTCCATGGCGCGCTGGTTCTACGACACCAACGGCAACGTTGACATGACGTTCATCCACAGCGCCCGTTCACCCAAAGACATCATTTACCACCGCGAGCTGGAGCACATGGCGTCGCGGATCGACAACTTCAGCCTGCACCTGATCTGCGAGAAACACGGGCTGGGCGAGCCGTGGGCCGGCTATCGCGGCTACCTCAACCACAAAATGCTGGAACTGATGGTGCCGGACTTCCTCGAGCGCGAAGTGTTCTGCTGCGGCCCGACGCCGTACATGACGGCGGTCAAGCGCCTGCTGGAAAACGCCGGCTACGACATGAAGCGCTACCACGAGGAATCCTTTGGCGCCACGCCACCGGAAGCCCGCGCCGACGCAGTGGAACAGGCCGAACAGGCCGCCGAAGCACCGGAAATCCCGGTGGCGGATCTGCACCTGGTGGAGTTCACCTCATCGGACAAGAGCATCCGCGTGGCTCCGGGCGAGACCGTGCATGCGGCGGCGGCGAAGGTCGGCCTGATGATCCCGAAAGCCTGCGGCATGGGGATCTGCGGGACGTGCAAGGTGCTCAAGCTCGGTGGCGAAGTGGAGATGGATCACAACGGCGGGATCACCGAGGACGACGAGGCGGAGGGGTACATTCTTTCTTGCTGCAGCGTGCCGAAGGGGGATGTGCGGATCGAATACTGATGCAGGCATAAACCCTGTGGGAGCGAGCTCGTTCCCACAGGGTTTGTCGTTCAGTCGACAAACAAATCCGTCATCAACTTCGCATCACTCCCCGGTTCAAAGCGGTAATGATCAAACTCGGTCACACCGCTCTCCCGCAAGATCTCCTCATCAATCAACAGCCGCCCGGTAATTCGCCGTCCGCTGCTGCCCAGAATCACATGTGCCGCATCCGCCATGATCTGTGGCGTGCGCGCATGCTTGAACGACTCGCGATTGCCCAGTTGAAACTCGATCGCCGCCGTGGCAATCATGGTCTGCGGCCACAGCGAATTCACACTGATCCCGTAGTTGGCGAATTCCTCGCTCATGCCCACCGTCAGCATGCTCATGCCGTACTTGGTTACGGTGTAGGGGCTGTATTGCGCGAACCATTTGCTGGCCATGTTCAGCGGCGGCGACAGGTTGAGAATGTGCCCGGAGGTCTTTTTCAGATAGGGCAGGGCCGCCTGGCTGCACAGCAGCACCGCGCGAGTGTTGATCTGGTGCATCAGGTCGAAGCGCTTGAGTTCAATGTGTTGCACGCCGGTCAACTTGATCGCCCCGGCGTTGTTCACCAGCGCATCGATCCCGCCGAAATGCTCGTTGGCCTGCGCCAGTGCCTGGCGCACGGCCTCTTCCTCGCGTACGTCGAGCTGCAGGGCCAAAGCCTTGCCGCCAGCCGCTTCGACTTCCGCCGCGACGCTGTGGATGGTGCCGGGCAATTTGGCGTGGGGTTCGGCGCTTTTGGCGGCGATCACGATATTGGCCCCGTCGCGCGCAGCCCGCAGCGCAATCTCGCGCCCGATGCCACGGCTGGCGCCGGTGATGAACAAGGTTTTGCCTTTTAGCGACATGCGCAAGCTCCTGCTTATTGTTATGTGAGCGATGGCTCGACAGACAATGTAGACGATGGAGCTGAAACGGGAGGGTGGCGCTGTGGCGGGGGAGCAGGCTCCCGCGCCACGGGGAGGCGATCAGGCCGACATGACTTCGCGGATGTCGCGGGCCAGTTCACGCACGCGTTCTTCTTCGGTGTCCCACGAGCACATGAAGCGGGCGCCACCCTTGCCGATGAAGGTGTAGAAGCGCCAGCCGCGAGCGGTCAGGGCGGCGATGGCCGGTTCCGAGAGTTGCAGGAACACACCGTTGGCCTGCACCGGGAACATCAGTTCCACGCCCGGGATGTCGCTGACCAGCTCCGCCAGCAATTGTGCGCAGTGGTTGGCGTGGCGGGCGTATTTGAGCCAGGCGTCGTTTTCCAGGATGCCGACCCACGGCGCCGACAGGAAGCGCATCTTCGACGCCAGTTGCCCGGCCTGTTTGCAGCGGTAGTCGAAGTCTTCGGCCAGTTTGTGGTTGAAGAACAGGATCGCTTCACCCACCGCCATGCCGTTCTTCGTGCCGCCGAAGCACAGCACGTCGACGCCGGCCTTCCAGGTCAGGTCCGCCGGCGAGCAGCCGAGGAATGCGCAGGCGTTGGAGAAACGCGCGCCGTCCATGTGCAGGTTCAGGCCCAGTTCCTTGCAGGTGTCGCTGATGGCGCGGACTTCTTCCGGGGTGTAGACGCTGCCGACTTCGGTGGCCTGGGTCAGGGTCACGACGCGCGGTTTCGGGTAGTGGATGTCCTGGCGCTTGAGCGCGACTTCGCGGATCGAGGCCGGAGTGATCTTGCCGTTTTCGGTGCCGGCGATCAGCAGTTTCGAACCGTTGGAGAAGAACTCCGGCGCGCCGCATTCGTCGGTTTCGACGTGGGCGGTTTCCGAGCAGATCACGCTGTGGTAACTCTGGCACAGCGACGATAGCGCCAGGGAGTTGGCGGCGGTGCCGTTGAAGGCGAAAAACACTTCGCAGTCGGTTTCGAACAGCTTGCGGAAATAATCGGAGGCGCGTGCTGTCCACTCATCGTCGCCATAGGCGCGCTGGTGGCCGTGGTTGGCCTGTTCCATGGCAGCCCAGGCTTCGGGGCAGATACCGGAGTAGTTGTCGCTGGCGAATTGTTGGCTCTTGTCGGTCATGGCCGGCTTCCGTGATCGAGGCGCTTGTGGCGCTTCGTGGGGTCAATGATGGTGCGCACTGTACCGAAGATCATCCGGGGAGCACACGGGATGTCGCTGTCAGAACTTTACAAGGATGCGAGCCGATTATGCACCTGAGCCGGCGCGACGGCGCACTCGATCTGCTCAAGTGGCTGGCGCTGCTGAGCATGCTGCTCGATCACCTGCGATATGTCGGGATCAGCGCCGATTGGCTGTATGTGCCGGGGCGGCTGGCGTTCCCGTGGTTCTGTCTGGCGATGGCGGCGAACCTGGCGCGGGACGGCGCGCGCAAGACCGAATGGCGCTATCTGGGCTGGTTGCTGCTGTTCAGTCTGTTCAGCGAGATTCCCTACCGTTTGTACGTTCCCGATCCCGACACCTTGAACGTGATGCCCACGCTGGCGCTGGGTTTGCTGGTGGCGCGGGGCTGGCAGGATCAGGCACTGGTTTCGCGATTGCTGGCTGTTGGCGCCTTGCTGGTGGCCGCATTGTTCCCGGAGCGACTGATGTTCGGTCTGTTCGGCGTCCTGCTGCCATTGGCGACGTTGCTGGTGTTTCGCAAACCCTGGTATTTCAGCCTGCTGCCGGGGCTGGTGTGTCTGGCGGCGAATCAGTGGCAGGTGCTCTTCGAATCCGCGCAGTTCGGCAACCGCGTGGCGGTCCTCGGCATTGCGACCTGCCTGATCGCGCCAGTGGCCGGAATGTTCCTGTTGCGACATGCCACTTACCTCCATGCGCCACCCCTGCGGCGCTGGGCGTATGCGCTCTATCCCGCGCATTTCCTCGTTCTTCTGGCCTTGCGCCAGCTGCTTGTTTGAGTCCGTCGCTGTCGCCATGTCGTAAACGCACCTTTGCGTGGCGTCCGTAGGCATTTGACCTCCCTGCGCCGGCCATACCATCGGCATCAAAGGGCACTGCCATCATTGCCAGTGCCTTACCGAGACGAATGGCGCACAGATGCCGCTGGGAGAGACGCGATGTTCAGCAAGCAAGACCGGATCCAGGGTTACGACGATGCACTGCTGGCGGCGATGAATGCCGAGGAGCAACGTCAGGAAGATCACATCGAGCTGATCGCGTCGGAGAACTACACCAGCAAGCGCGTGATGGAAGCGCAAGGCAGCGGTCTGACCAACAAGTACGCCGAAGGTTATCCGGGCAAGCGCTACTACGGTGGCTGCGAACACGTCGACAAGGTCGAAGCGCTGGCCATCGAACGCGCCAAGCAACTGTTCGGCGCCGATTACGCCAACGTCCAGCCGCACTCCGGTTCCTCGGCCAACAGCGCGGTTTATCTGGCGCTGATCCAGGCAGGCGACACCATCCTCGGCATGAGCCTGGCCCACGGCGGTCACCTGACCCACGGCGCCAAGGTTTCGTCCTCGGGCAAGCTGTACAACGCCGTGCAGTACGGCATCGACACCAACACCGGCCTGATCGATTACGACGAAGTCGAGCGCCTGGCCGTCGAGCACAAACCGAAAATGATCGTCGCCGGTTTCTCGGCCTACTCCAAAACTCTGGATTTCCCGCGTTTCCGTCAGATCGCCGACAAGGTCGGTGCGCTGCTGTTCGTCGACATGGCCCACGTCGCCGGTCTGGTGGCTGCCGGTCTGTACCCGAATCCGCTGCCGTACGCCGACGTGGTCACAACCACCACGCACAAGACCCTGCGCGGTCCCCGTGGCGGCCTGATCCTGGCCAAGGCCAACGAAGAAATCGAGAAGAAGCTCAACGCGGCGGTATTCCCCGGTGCCCAGGGCGGCCCGCTGATGCACGTCATCGCCGGTAAAGCCGTGTGCTTCAAGGAAGCGCTGGAGCCTGGCTTCAAGGCCTATCAGCAACAAGTGATCGACAACGCCCAGGCGATGGCGAGCGTCTTTATCAAACGTGGCTACGATGTAGTGTCCGGCGGCACCGACAACCACTTGTTCCTGGTCAGCCTGATCCGTCAGGGCCTCACCGGTAAAGACGCGGACGCCGCTCTCGGTCGCGCCCACATCACCGTCAACAAGAACGCCGTACCGAATGACCCGCAGTCGCCGTTCGTCACTTCCGGCCTGCGCATCGGCACCCCGGCGGTGACCACCCGCGGCTTCAAGGTGGCGCAGTGCGTGACGCTGGCCGGCTGGATCTGCGACATCCTCGACAACCTCGGCGATGCCGATGTCGAGGCCAACGTCGCCCAGCAGGTTGCGGCCCTGTGCGCAGACTTCCCGGTTTATCGCTGAGCGTTCTGGAGTAAATGACTATGCAACGCTATTCGGGCTTCGGCCTCTTCAAGCACTCCCTCAGCCACCACGAAAACTGGCAGCGCATGTGGCGCACGCCGACCCCGAAAAAGGTCTACGACGTGGTCATCGTCGGCGGCGGCGGGCACGGTCTGGCGACTGCCTACTATCTGGCGAAAGAGCACGGCATCACCAACGTGGCCGTGGTCGAGAAGGGCTGGCTGGGCGGCGGCAACACGGCGCGCAACACCACCATCGTTCGCTCCAACTACCTGTGGGACGAGTCGGCGCACCTGTACGAACACGCGATGAAACTGTGGGAAGGCCTGTCTCAGGATCTGAACTACAACGTGATGTTTTCCCAGCGTGGCGTCTACAACCTGTGCCACACCCTGCAGGACATCCGTGATTCCGAGCGTCGGGTCAGTGCCAACCGCCTCAACGGCGTTGACGGCGAACTGCTCAACGCCAAGCAAGTCGCGGACGAAATCCCTTACCTCGACTGCTCGAAAAACACTCGCTACCCGGTGATGGGCGCAACCGTCCAGCGTCGCGGCGGGGTGGCCCGTCACGATGCCGTGGCGTGGGGCTTTGCCCGTGCCGCCGACGCCCTCGGCGTGGACCTGATCCAGCAGACCGAAGTGATCGGTTTCCGCAAGGAAAACGGCGTGTGCATCGGCGTCGAAACCAACAAGGGCTTCATCGGTGCCAAGCGCGTCGGCGTGGTCACCGCCGGTAACTCCGGACACATGGCCAAGCTCGCCGGTTTCCGTCTGCCGATCGAATCCCACCCGCTGCAGGCGCTGGTGTCCGAGCCGATCAAACCGATTATCGACAGCGTGATCATGTCCAACGCCGTGCACGGTTACATCAGCCAGTCCGACAAGGGCGACCTGGTGATCGGCGCCGGTATCGACGGCTACAACGGCTACGGCCAGCGCGGTTCGTACCCGGTGATCGAGCACACCATCCAGGCCATCGTCGAGATGTTCCCGGTGCTGTCGCGGGTGCGCATGAACCGTCAGTGGGGCGGCATCGTCGACACCACGCCGGACGCCTGCCCGATCATTTCGAAAACCCCGGTGCCGAACATGTTCTTCAACTGCGGTTGGGGCACCGGCGGCTTCAAGGCCACACCGGGCTCGGGCAACGTGTTTGCCGCGAGCCTGGCCAAGGGTGAAATGCACCCGCTGGCCGCACCTTTCTCCATCGACCGTTTCCACAACGGTGCGTTGATCGACGAACACGGCGCTGCGGCTGTCGCCCACTAACAGGAGAAATCCCATGTTGCATATCTTCTGTCCTCACTGCGGCGAACTGCGCTCCGAAGAGGAATTCCACGCATCCGGTCAGGCGCACATCCCGCGTCCGCTGGATCCGAACAGCTGCACCGACGAGGAGTGGGGCGACTACATGTTCTTCCGCGACAACCCGCGCGGCCTGCACCACGAGTTGTGGGATCACGTCGCCGGTTGCCGCCAGTACTTCAACGTCACCCGCGACACCGTGACCTACGAGATTCTCGAAACCTACAAGATCGGCACCAAGCCGCAATTCACCGACAAGGCTGACCCTGCGAAAACAGCCACGCCGGCGCTGGGAGAGAAGGTATGAGCCAGACCAATCGCCTGTCCAACGGTGGACGGATCGACCGCAACAAAGTGCTGAGCTTCACCTTCAACGGTCAGAGCTACAAAGGCTTCGAGGGCGACTCGCTGGCCTCGGCGCTGATCGCCAACGGCGTCGACATCATTGGCCGCAGCTTCAAGTATTCGCGCCCTCGCGGCATTTTCGCCGCCGGTGCCGAAGAGCCGAACGCGGTGCTGCAGATCGGTGCGACCGAAGCCACCCAGATTCCCAACGTGCGCGCCACGCAACAGGCGCTGTATCAGGGCCTGGTCGCCACCAGCACCAACGGCTGGCCGAGCGTCAACAACGACATGATGGGGATTCTCGGCAAGGTCGGCGGCAAGCTGATGCCGCCGGGTTTCTACTACAAAACCTTCATGTACCCGCAATCGTTCTGGATGACTTACGAGAAGTACATTCGTAAGGCCGCAGGTCTTGGCCGCTCGCCGACCGAAGTCGATCCGGACACCTACGACTACATGAACCAGCACTGCGACGTGCTGATCGTCGGCGCCGGCCCGGCCGGTCTGGCCGCTGCTTTGGCTGCCGCGCGCAGCGGTGCCCGGGTGATCATCGCCGATGAACAGGAAGAGTTCGGCGGCAGCCTGCTCGACTCCCGCGAGAGCCTCGACGGCAAACCTGCCGTGGACTGGGTCGCCAGTGTGGTTGCCGAACTGAAGAACACCCCGGACGTGCTGCTGTTGCCGCGCGCCACGGTCAACGGTTACCACGACCACAACTTCCTGACCATTCACGAGCGTCTCACCGATCACCTTGGCGACCGCGCGCCAATCGGCCAGGTGCGTCAGCGCATCCACCGTGTCCGCGCCAAGCGCGTGGTACTGGCGACCGGTGCTCACGAGCGTCCGCTGGTCTACGGCAACAACGACGTGCCGGGCAACATGCTGGCCGGTGCGGTTTCGACTTACGTGCGCCGTTACGGCGTGGCGCCGGGCAAGAAGCTGGTGCTGACCACCAACAACGATCACGCCTATCGCGTGGCGCTGGACTGGCTCGACGCCAGCCTGCAAGTGGTGGCCATCGCTGATGCCCGCAGCAATCCGCGCGGTGCGCTGGTGGAAGAAGCCCGCGCCAAAGGCATTCGTATCCTCACCGGCAGCGCCGTGATCGAGGCCCGTGGCAGCAAGCGTGTGACCGCTGCCCGCGTGGCCGCCATCGATGTGAAAGGCCATGCCGTGACCAGTCCCGGCGAATGGCTGGACTGCGACGTGATCGCCAGCTCCGGCGGCTACAGCCCGGTGGTGCACCTGGCGTCGCACCTGGGCGGCAAACCAATCTGGCGCGAAGACATCCTCGGTTTTGTACCGGGCGAAGCACCGCAGAAGCGCGTGTGCGTCGGCGGCATCAACGGCGTCTACGGTCTCGGCGATTCCCTGGCCGACGGTTTTGAAGGTGGTGTGCGCGCCGCAGCCGAAGCTGGTTTCCAGACCGTCGAAGGTGTATTGCCGAAGGCTCTGAGCCGCCACGAAGAACCAACGCTGGCGCTGTTCCAGGTGCCGCACGAGAAGGGCACTTCCCGGGCACCGAAGCAATTCGTCGACCTGCAGAACGACGTCACCGCCGCCGCCATCGAACTGGCGACCCGCGAAGGTTTCGAGTCGGTCGAGCACGTCAAACGCTACACCGCGCTGGGCTTCGGCACCGATCAGGGCAAGCTCGGCAACGTCAACGGTCTGGCCATCGCCGCCCGTTCGCTGAACGTGACCATCCCGCAGATGGGCACCACGATGTTCCGTCCGAACTACACGCCGGTGACGTTTGGCGCAGTAGCCGGTCGTCACTGCGGGCATATCTTCGAACCTGTGCGTTACACGGCACTGCATCAATGGCACCTGAAAAACGGCGCCGAGTTCGAAGACGTCGGCCAGTGGAAACGTCCGTGGTACTTCCCGAAAAACGGTGAAGACATGCACGCCGCGGTCAAACGCGAATGCAAGGCTGTGCGCGACAGCGTCGGCCTGCTGGACGCTTCGACCCTGGGCAAGATCGACATCCAGGGCCCGGACGCCCGTGAATTCCTCAACCGCGTGTACACCAACGCCTGGACCAAGCTCGACGTGGGCAAGGCCCGTTACGGCCTGATGTGCAAGGAAGACGGCATGGTCTTCGACGACGGTGTGACGGCGTGTCTGGCCGACAACCATTTCGTCATGACCACCACCACCGGCGGCGCGGCTCGCGTCCTGCAGTGGCTGGAGCTGTACCACCAGACCGAATGGCCGGAAATGAAGGTGTACTTCACCTCCGTCACCGACCACTGGGCGACCATGACCCTGTCCGGCCCGAACAGCCGCAAGCTGCTCAGCGCCGTGACCGACATTGATCTGGCCAACGAAGCGTTTCCGTTCATGACCTGGAAAGAAGGTCTGGTCGGCGGTGTGCCGGCGCGGGTATTCCGCATCTCGTTCACCGGCGAGCTGTCGTACGAAGTCAACGTCCAGGCCGACTATGCGATGGGTGTTCTGGAAAAAATCGTCGAGGCGGGCAAGCAGTACAACCTGACCCCGTACGGGACTGAAACCATGCACGTCCTGCGGGCCGAGAAGGGTTTCATCATCGTCGGTCAGGACACCGACGGCTCGATGACCCCGGACGACCTGAACATGGGCTGGTGCGTCGGTCGCACCAAACCGTTCTCGTGGATCGGCCAGCGTGGCATGAACCGTGAAGACTGCGTGCGTGACCAGCGTAAACAGCTGGTCGGCCTGAAGCCGATCGATCCGAACGTATGGCTGCCGGAAGGCGCGCAACTGGTGTTCAACACCAAGCAGACGATCCCGATGACCATGGTCGGTCACGTGACCTCCAGCTACGCGCACAACTCTCTCGGTTATTCGTTTGCCATGGGCGTAGTGAAGGGCGGTCTGAAGCGTCTGGGCGAGCGGGTGTTCGCACCGCTGGCGGACGGCAGCGTGATCGAGGCGGAAATCGTTTCTTCGGTGTTCTTCGATCCGAAAGGCGATCGCCAGAACATCTAATTGATCGCTCCCGCGCCTGGCGCGGGAGCGACACCGAATTCAGGAAGGGTGCTTTATGACCGCAGCCAACGTGTACCAACAACGCCCGACCACCGGGGCCAAGGCCGAGTCGTCGCTGCATCACGCCGACCTCGCCAGCCTGGTCGGCAAGGGCCGCAAAAGCGCCGGTGTCACCGTGCGCGAGAAGAAACTCCTGGGCCATCTGACCCTCCGTGGCGACGGCCACGATGCCGCGTTCGCCGCCGGTGTGCACAAGGCCCTGGGCATCGAGTTGCCGGGTGCCCTGAGTGTGATCGTCAAAGGCGAAACCAGCCTGCAATGGATGGGCCCGGACGAGTGGCTGCTGATCGTGCCGAGCGGCGAAGAGTTCGCTGCCGAGCAGAAATTGCGCGAAGCGCTGGGCGATCTGCACATTGCAATCGTCAACGTCAGCGGCGGCCAGCAGGTTCTGGAATTGAGCGGCCCGAACGTGCGTCAGGTGCTGATGAAATCCACCAGCTACGACGTGCACCCGAACAACTTCCCGGTCGGCAAGGCCGTGGGCACGGTGTTCGCCAAGTCGCAGCTGATGATTCGCCACACCGCCGAAGACACCTGGGAGCTGCTGATTCGTCGCAGCTTCTCGGATTACTGGTGGTTGTGGTTGCAGGATGCGTCCGCCGAATACGGCCTTAGCGTTCAGGCGTAATGATCGTTCCCACGCTGTGCGTGGGGACGAGTAGAGGAGAAAAACAACAATGAGCCGCGCCCCGGATACATGGATTCTGACCGCCGACTGCCCCAGCGTTCTCGGCACCGTGGACGCGGTGACGCGTTTTCTGTTCGAGCAGGGCTGTTACGTCACGGAACACCACTCGTTCGACGACCGGCTCTCGGGCCGTTTTTTCATTCGTGTGGAATTCCGTCAGCCCGACGGTTTTGACGAGCAATCCTTCCGCGCCGGCCTCGCCGAACGCGGTCAGGCGTTCGGCATGATCTTCGAGCTGACCGCGCCGAACTACCGGCCGAAAGTGGTGATCATGGTCTCCAAGGCCGATCACTGCCTCAATGACTTGCTCTACCGCCAGCGCATCGGCCAGTTGTCGATGGACGTGGCGGCGGTAGTGTCGAACCACCCGGACCTCAAGCCGCTGGCCGACTGGCACCAGATTCCCTACTACCATTTCCCCCTCGACCCCAACGACAAACCGGCCCAGGAGCGGCAGGTGTGGCAGGTGATCGAGGAGGCCGGCGCCGAACTGGTGATCCTCGCCCGCTACATGCAGGTGTTGTCGCCGGAGCTGTGCCGCAAGCTCGATGGCAAGGCGATCAACATTCATCACTCGCTGCTGCCGGGCTTCAAGGGCGCCAAGCCATATCACCAGGCCTACAACAAGGGCGTAAAACTGGTGGGCGCGACCGCGCACTACATCAACAACGACCTCGACGAGGGGCCGATCATCGCCCAGGGCGTCGAGGCGGTGGATCACAGTCATTACCCCGAAGACCTGATTGCCAAGGGCCGCGACATCGAAGGTCTGACCCTGGCCCGGGCAGTCGGATATCACATTGAGCGGCGGGTGTTCCTGAACGCCAATCGCACGGTCGTTCTCTAGATCGCTTTCGCGAGCAAGCTCGCTCCCACATTGGAATGCGTACCCCTGTGGGAGCGAGCTTGCTCGCGATGAGGCCATAACAGGCAACACAAGAATCAGCATCTGTACCCGAGCACTTAATGCGCTGCCTGCCTGGGCGGCGCGGTTCCATAAAAACAACAGCGAGGTGAAAGCATGTCTGGCAATCGTGGTGTGGTGTATCTCGGCGCTGGCAAGGTCGAAGTACAGAAAATCGACTATCCGAAAATGCAGGATCCGCGCGGCAGGAAGATCGAGCACGGTGTCATCCTGCGTGTGGTTTCAACCAACATTTGCGGCTCCGACCAGCACATGGTGCGCGGCCGTACCACGGCTCAGGTCGGTCTGGTGCTGGGGCACGAGATCACCGGTGAAGTGATCGAGAAGGGCAGCGACGTCGAAAGCCTGAAAATCGGCGACCTGGTGTCCGTTCCGTTCAACGTGGCTTGCGGACGCTGCCGGTCCTGCAAGGAGCAACACACCGGCGTCTGCCTGACCGTCAACCCGGCTCGCGCCGGCGGTGCCTACGGTTACGTCGACATGGGCGACTGGACCGGCGGCCAGGCCGAATACGTGCTGGTGCCGTACGCCGACTTCAACCTGCTGAAACTGCCGGACCGCGACAAGGCCATGGAGAAAATCCGCGACCTGACCTGCCTCTCCGACATTCTGCCGACCGGTTACCACGGCGCCGTCACTGCTGGCGTTGGCCCGGGCAGTACCGTTTACATCGCGGGCGCCGGTCCGGTCGGTCTGGCGGCGGCTGCTTCGGCCCGTCTGCTCGGCGCAGCGGTGGTGATCGTCGGCGACGTCAACACCATCCGCCTGGCTCACGCCAAGGCTCAGGGTTTTGAAATCGTCGACCTGTCGAAAGACACCCCGCTGCACGAACAGATCGCCGCACTGCTGGGCGAGCCTGAAGTGGATTGCGCGGTGGACTGCGTGGGCTTCGAAGCTCGCGGCCATGGTCATGATGGCGTCAAATCCGAAGCCCCGGCCACGGTGCTCAACTCGCTGATGGGTGTGGTGCGTGTGGCCGGCAAGATCGGTATCCCGGGCCTGTACGTGACCGAAGATCCGGGTGCTGTGGACGCTGCCGCGAAAATGGGCAGCCTGAGCATCCGCTTCGGCCTCGGCTGGGCCAAATCCCACAGCTTCCACACCGGCCAGACTCCGGTGATGAAGTACAACCGCCAGCTGATGCAGGCAATCATGTGGGACCGCATCAACATCGCCGAAGTGGTGGGCGTGCAGGTCATCAGCCTCGATCAGGCGCCGGAAGGCTACGGCGAGTTCGATGCGGGCGTGCCGAAGAAGTTTGTGATTGATCCGCATAAGTTGTTTAGTGCGGCGTAAATTTACCCGAATGAAAAACGGCGCTCTTGAGCGCCGTTTTTAATCCGCAAAAAAATATGGAAATCAGAACTACGAGCTTTTACACGGGGCGCACTTGCGCTGCCTGCATTCCTTTTTGTCCTTTTTCCGCAACAAAGCTGACGGACTCCCCCTCTTTCAAACTTTTGAAACCATCCTTTTCAATGGCTCTGAAGTGAACGAAAAGATCCTCGCCTCCAGAATCTCGGGTAATGAATCCAAAGCCTTTTTCGTCATTGAACCACTTGACCTTACCCGTCTCTCTTTCGCCTGACATGTTCGTGCTTCCCGCTTTGATTAATGGATTGACTGGTTCATCACAACAGAGCTGAAAATATGGGGGGAATGAACACGTCCTCCTCGTGAGCAAGTTTGATGTCTACGGCGTAATACCGACCGTTATCACCACGCACCAAGTCATAAGTGACCTTCAGCCCCGCTTTGATATGTTTGATGATCGGATCGTCCGGGCTTATGCAAAAGATGATCGGCGGGACGTCTGGTTCAAGCAGTTCATTGCGCGGTACGCATTGCTTTTCCATCACCGTATCTCCCATTGAAATGGCCGGCGTTTGCACCTCGCTGTTTCCGAATCGTTGATGCAACACCACCGTATTCCATGTGGAGTTTGTAGGTAACTGTCAGATCTGACAGTCCTTGGGACTTGTTTGGATTAACCGGCGGGCTGTTTATAAAACCTGGAAATAAGCAGCGTTGTTCAAGCGTAAGCAGCCTTCACAAGGCCGCCAAAGCCCCTTGATACAGCACCGGCCCCGTGGGCTGCCCGGTCGGCGAGCCACCCTTCGGCTCAAGACTCACCGCCAGCGCAATCGGCTTGCCGATCAGCACCTTCTGCGCGTCGCTCAATTCAACTTTGCCTTTGCCGCCCGCCGGGATAACACCTAACGAGATCGGCTTGCCATCGGCCGGAATCGCCCACAGCTCCAGGCTGCGCTGAGGATCGACCGCCGCCAGCGTCAGCGGCTCGACTTGCAGGTAATCGTCATGGGCCTCGACCTTCAGCGCCGGTTGCGCGTCTGCGCTCAGCAAGGTGGCGCGGTAGCGGGCATCGTCGTGGGTGTACAGCGAGCCGAGGAATACCAGCACCACGATGGAGGCCAGGGCCGCCGTCACCCGCAACCAGTTCCAGAACGGACGTTTCTCGGGCACATGCAGTTCTTGCGGTTCGATCCGCGCAGTAACGCCGTGCCACACGCGCTCCGGCACCGGAACCTCAGGCAACGTTTCGGTGAGGCTGGCGAGGCTTTCCTGCCAGTGCGCCAGTTCGGCGCGCAGGGCGGCGTCCTCCAGCAGCAGTTGCTCGAAACGCCGACGGGCTGGCGCAGCCATCAAGCCGATGGCGTAATCGGCGGCGAGGGCGCGGCGCAGGGCAGGGGTCTGGTAGTTCATGATTCAAGGCACCGGCGCAGGCGTTCCATGCCCCGGCGAATCCACGACTTGACCGAGCCCAGCGGCGCCGCCAGATGCTCGGCCAGTTCCGAGCAGGACAAACCCTGAAAGTAGGCCACGGTGATCGACCGGCGCTGCATGCCTTCAAGGGTTTCCAGGCAGCGGTTCAGGGCTGTGGCTTCGCGGGCGCTGTTCAACAGGTCATGGGCCGAGGGATTTTCATCCACCAGGGCTTCCTGCTCGAAATCAGTCAACGGCCTGTCCCGGTGTTTGCGCAACTGGTCGATGGCCTGATTGCGGGTGATGTTGATCATCCAGGTCATCGGTGCCGACAGGTGCGATTCGTAGCGCGAGGCGTTGTTCCAGATGCGCACGAAGCTCTCCTGCAACACCTCTTCGGCCAGGTCCGGGCGGCCCATGAACCGCAGGGCCACGCCGTGCAGGCGCGGGCCCACGCTGCGGTACAGGGTTTCGAAGGCACGGCGGTCGCCCAGTGAGCACTGGGCCAGCAATTGCCGGAGCTGATCGGTGTCGGCGAGGGTAATGACGAGTCTCCAGACAGGGCGGTCGCTGGTTTCGGGTAGTTCACAGGCTAGTTCAGCGACAGCGCTCGTGCCATTCATGGTTCGATTTCCGGGGTTTCACATTTCCTATACGCGAGCCGGCTCAAGATGGATGCACTACGCTCGGAACAGTCGGGCGAATTGCCGGTCAAACCGACAGTTTTGCCACCCGTGACGGGCGGTTTTTCATGACGAAAGAGGATGTCTGGATGAAGATTTCACGCGGTTTCGCACTGGCTTCGCTGATGACGGTTGTGGCGAGCCCGGTTTTCGCAGGTTTCAGCCTGGATGACGTGACCAAGGCAGCCTCAAGCATGCAGGGCGGCAACGCAGCCACCGCCGCCGCGCCGACGTCGGAAACGGCCGGTCTGCTGCAGGCGGTCACCGGTCTGGGGGTTACACCGCAACAAGCCGTCGGTGGCACCAGTGCAATGTTCGGCCTGGCGAAGAACAAGCTCAGCGGCAGCGACTATTCGGAACTGGCCAAAAGCGTGCCGGGGCTCGACAAGCTGTCGGGCGGTGCCGGGCAGTTGGGCGCGCTGAGCAGTGTGCTCGGTTCCTCCGGCAAGTCGGCGGGTCTGGATAATGCGCTGGGCAATGTGAAGAGCACCAGTGACCTGAACAGCGCGTTCGGCGCTCTGGGCATGAACGACAGCATGGTCGGCCAGTTCGCCCCGGTCATTCTTAAATACCTCGGTGACCAGGGCGTCGGCGGTTCGCTGCTGAAAACCCTTGGCGGCGTCTGGGGCGTCGGCGGTTGACCGACCCCCATTGATCAGCCGCGCTCGCCGCGCAGTTCGGCGATGCGCTGGTCTTTCTCGGTCCAGAGCTGGTTGACCCAGCTCTGGACCTTCTCGCGAAACACCGGATCGTTTTCGTAATCGCCCTGCCACAGCGCCGGGTCGAGTTCACGGGTGCGGATATCGATGATCACCCGCGGTACGTTGCCGCTGATCAGGTCCCAGAACCCCGGAATCTTCGGCTGTGGATAAACCACGGTCACATCGAGAATCGCGTCCAGCTGTTCACCCATCGCCGCCAGTACGAACGCCACGCCGCCGGCCTTGGGCTTGAGCAAGTGGCTGAACGGTGACTGTTGCTGCGTGCTTTTGTCCGCGGTGTAGCGGGTGCCTTCCAGATAATTCACCACCGTCACCGGCTGACGCTTAAACAGCTCGCACGCGGCTTTGGTGATTTCCAGATCCTTGCCCGCCAGTTCCGGGTGTTTCGCCAGGAACGCCTTGGTGTAGCGCTTCATGAACGGGTAATCCAGCGCCCACCAGGCCAGGCCGAGGAACGGTACCCAGATCAATTCCTTCTTCAGGAAGAACTTGAAGAACGGCGTGCGCCGGTTGAGGGTCTGGATCAGCGCCGGGATGTCGACCCAGGACTGATGGTTGCTGATCACCAGATACGACGTGTCGCCACGCAGATCATCGCCGCCCCGGATGTCCCATTGCGTCGGGATGCACAGGCGGAAGATCAGTTTGTCGATTTCCGCCCAGGTCTCGGCGATCCACATCACCGCCCACGAGGCGTAATCGCGAAAGCGCCCCGGCAGGATCAGCTTGAGCAGGGCGAACACCATCAGCGGGCCAAACAGCACCAGGGTGTTGAGCAACAGCAGCAGGGTGACGAGACAGCCGGTGAGCAGGCGGCGCATAAGCAACTCTTGAAAGCGGATGGGCGCGCCATGATAAGTGGCTTCGGGCGACAGGCCAAATCATGGGTTACGAATGTTTCACCTTTGGCGCGTTAGCCTTGCGGGAACGATCAAGCGAACAGCGGTCTAAAATCTCGCGTCAGACGCCCCCATTTCCCAAGGAAGCCCATTACGTGAAATCCCTCCTTGCATTGCTTTCCCTCGTTGCCCTGCCGGTGCTGGCCGCCGAGCCGACCCTGTACGGGCGCTACGAATACATCGCGCTGCCGGAAATCGGCGGCCAAGTGCTCAAGGCGAAAATGGACACCGGCGCACTGACCGCCTCGCTGTCGGCCAAGGACATCGAGACCTTCACCCGCGACGGCGAAGACTGGGTGCGTTTCCGCCTCGCCACCAAGGACGCCAGCAACAAGGTGTTCGAACACAAGATTGCGCGGATCAGCAAGATCAAGAGCCGCTCCGACGAGGACGACGAGGATCGCGACACCACGGAAGTTGCCAAGCGTCCGGTGGTCGATCTGGAACTGTGCCTGGGCAACGTCAAGCGTACCGTCGAGGTCAACCTGACCGACCGCAGCCATTTCAACTACCCGTTGCTGATCGGTGCCAAGGCCTTGCGTGAGTTCGGCGCAGCGGTAAACCCGGCGCGTCGTTTTACTGCGGATAAACCGGACTGCTGAAACAAGTGGTCTCATTGACGTAACGTCAGGCTTGGGGCACCGTTCGCGCACTCATTCCACAGGCTCGGACGCCATGCCTCATATCCTGATTGTCGAAGACGAAGCGGCGATTGCCGACACGCTGATTTTTGCCTTGCAGGGCGAGGGCTTCACCACGACCTGGCTGAGCCTCGGCGCGCAAGCGCTGGAGCATCAGCGCCAGACACCGGCGGATCTGATCATCCTCGACATCGGCCTGCCGGACATCAGCGGCTTCGAAACCTGCAAGCAACTGCGCCGGTTCAGCGAAGTGCCGGTGCTGTTCCTCAGCGCCCGGGATGCCGAGATCGACCGGGTGGTGGGCCTGGAAATCGGCGCCGACGATTACGTGGTCAAACCGTTCAGTCCACGGGAAGTGGCGGCGCGGGTCCGGGCGATTCTCAAGCGCATGGCGCCGCGCCCGCCGGCCGAAGCCTGGTCGGGGGTGTTTCGCATTGATCCCGAACGCGTGCAGATCAGCTATCGCGGCCAGGCCCTGAGCCTGACTCGCCACGAATTCCGCCTGCTGCAATGCCTGCTCGAACAACCCGAGCGGGTGTTCAGCCGCGAGCAACTGCTCGATGCGCTGGGTGTGGCAGCCGATGCCGGCTACGAGCGCAGCATCGACAGCCACATCAAGAGCGTGCGCGCCAAGTTGCGCCTGATTCGTGCCGAGGCCGAGCCGATCCAGACTCATCGCGGCCTCGGCTACAGCTACAGTCCGGGACACAGCTGATGTCACTGGGGTTGCGGATTTTCCTGGTGTACGTGCTGTTTATCGGCCTCACCGGTTATTTCGTGCTCAACACCGTGATGGAAGAAATCCGCCCCGGTGTGCGCCAGTCCACCGAGGAAACCCTGGTCGACACGGCCAACCTGATGGCGGAAATCCTCAAGGATGATTTCAAGGCCGGCACCCTCAGCCAGAATCGCTGGCCGGAACTGCTCCGCGCCTATGGCGAGCGCCAGCCGAAAGCGACGATCTGGGGCTTGCCGAAAAACCAGGTCAACCACCGCATCTATGTCACCGACGCCAAGGGCATCGTGGTGCTGGATTCCAGCGGTCTGGCGGTCGGTCAGGACTACTCGCGCTGGAACGACGTCTACCTGACTCTGCGCGGCGAATACGGCGCACGCTCCAGCCGCAGTGACCCGAATGATCCGAATTCTTCGGTCATGCACGTCGGTGCGCCGATCCGCGACGATGGCCGGATCATCGGCGTGGTCACCGTGGCCAAGCCCAACAGCTCGCTGCAACCCTATGTCGACCGTACCGAGCGCCGCTTGCTGGCTTATGGCGCCGGGTTGATCGCGCTGGGTCTGCTGTTCGGTGCGTTACTGTCGTGGTGGTTGAGCCGCGCGCTGCACCGTCTGACCGGTTACGCTCAGGCCGTGAGCGAGGGGCGCCGGGTGGAAGTGCCGCACTATCGCGGTGGCGAGCTGGAACAACTGGCGAGCGCCGTGGAACAGATGCGTACCCAGCTTGAAGGCAAGGCCTACGTCGAACGTTACGTCCACACCTTGACCCATGAACTGAAGAGCCCGCTGGCGGCGATTCGCGGCGCCGCCGAGTTGCTGCAGAGCGAAATGCCATTGGCGCAACGCCAGCGTTTCGTCGGCAACATCGACAGCGAAAGTGCGCGCATGCAGCAGTTGATCGAGCGCTTGCTGAATCTGGCGCAAGTGGAGCAGCGCCAGGGCCTTGAAGAGCGCGTCACGGTGCCATTGGCGGCATTGCTCGATCAGTTGCTGCAGGCACAGATGGCGCGCATCGAAAGCCGGCAACTGCGGGTCGAGCAAAGCGTTTCGGTAGACCTTTCGTTGGTCGGTGAGCCGTTCCTGCTGCGTCAGGCACTGGGCAATCTGCTGGAAAATGCCCTGGATTTCACACCGCCAAACGGTCTGCTGCGCTTCAGTGCCGAGCGGATCGGCGAGCAGATCGAGATTCGTCTGTTCAACGAGACCACCCCGATTCCCGACTACGCCTTGCCGCGTTTGAGTGAGCGATTCTACTCGTTGCCACGCCCTGACAGCGGACGTAAAAGCACGGGTCTGGGGCTTAACTTCGTCGAAGAAGTGGTCAAACTGCACGGCGGTTCGATGCGCATCGGCAACGTCGAAGGCGGGGTGGAAGTCATCCTGCACCTGTAGTCTCCACACAAACTCCACATTCCTCCCATATTCCCCCTACACCGGCCTCGCAGACTCTGCCCATCGAAACAGGGAGAGTCCCCATGAACAAAAATCTGACCATGAAGCTCGGGGCGATTGCCCTGCTGATCCTGCTGTTGCTGATTCCGCTGCTGATGATCGATGGCATCATCGACGATCGCCAGCAACGGCGCGACGGTGTACTCGAAGACATTGCCCGCAGCTCAAGCTACAGCCAGCAGATCAGCGGGCCGGTGATGGTGGTGCCGTACCGCAAAGTGATACGTACCTGGAAGACCCGGGAAAAAAACGGCGAGCAATATCTGGAACTCAGCGAAGAACGGGGTCGCCTGTACTTCCTGCCGGAGCGCTTCGAACTCGACGGCCAGGTGCAGACCGAGCTGCGTGCCCGGGGCATCTACGAGGCGCGGCTGTTCCATGCAGAAAACCGCATCAGCGGGCATTTCTCGCTGCCGGCGCAGTTGGGCATCACCGAGGACTTCACCGATTACCACTTCGAAGCACCGTTTCTGGCGATCGGCATCAGCGACATTCGCGGGATCGAAAATGCCCTGAAACTGGAACTCGGTTCGCAACGCCTGGACTTCGTGCCCGGCACGCAAGTGGGCTGGCTCGGCGAAGGTGTTCGGGCGACGCTGCCGGCACTCGATACAACTCAGGCCACGGAACTGGCCTTCGGTTTCGACCTGCGCTTGCAGGGCACCGGCTCGTTGCAGGTGCTGCCCGTGGGCAAGACCAGCCGCGTGAACCTGGCCGCCAACTGGCCGCATCCGAGCTTCATCGGCAACTTCCTGCCGGCCAAACGAGAAGTCACCGATCAGGGCTTCACCGCCGATTGGCAGACCTCGTTTTTCTCCACCAACCTGCAAGAGGCCATGAGCCGCTGCGCGTCGGGCAATGATTGCGAGGCATTCAACGGGCGCAGTTTCGGGGTGAGCTTCATCGATCCGGTGGATCAGTACCTGAAGAGTGACCGGGCGATCAAATATGCGCTGTTGTTCATTGTCCTGACGTTCGCCGGTTTCTTCCTGTTCGAAGTGCTGAAAAGCCTGGCGGTGCACCCGGTGCAATACGCGTTGGTGGGTGTGGCGCTGGCGTTCTTCTACCTGTTGTTGCTGTCACTGTCGGAACACATCGGGTTTGCCCTGGCGTATCTGCTGTCGGCCAGTGGTTGTGTGTTGCTGATTGGTTTTTATGTCTGTCATGTGTTGCGCAGTGTGCGTCACGGCTTGAGTTTTTCCGCGGGGCTGGCGGCGTTGTATGGCCTGCTCTTCGGCTTGCTGAGCGCCGAGGATTACGCGTTGCTGATGGGCTCGCTGTTGCTGTTCGGCCTGTTGGGCGTGTTCATGGTGCTGACCCGTAACCTGGACTGGTACGGCGTCGGGCAGAAACCGGCCAAACCCCTGGAGTTTGATCTCGGAGCGGTGCAATGAGCCGGTTTGTGGGGTTGCGTGAGGAACAGCGGGAGGCCGAGGTATTGATGACGCTGATTATGGGGTTTCTGCCAGTTGAACCGCGCTGGTGCATTCGCGAGCAAGCTCGCTCCCACAGGTGCACGCGTTCCAGTGTGGGAGCGAGCTTGCTCGCGAAGGGGCCGGAACAGTCGGTCTAGACTTTCGGCATGGTCGCAATCATCGACGGCCGCTGGCTCACCTCAAAGAACCAGTTGGCCAGTTGCGGGTTGGCTTCACGCCAGCCCAGATCGGGGAAGCGCAGATCCAGATAGCCCAGCGCACAGGCCACGCTGATCGCGGCCACGTCGAAATGGCTGGTCAGTTCGGCAATGGCGTCGTGCTCCAGCAACGCCAGGGTGCGGCGGATCTTGTCGCGCTGGGCCTCGAGCCACTCGTCCCAGTGCTTCTCCGGGGCGCGCAGCACTTGCTCGTAACGCACCATCACCGAGGCGTCCATGATCCCGTCGGCCATCGAGGCCAGGGTCAGGCGCCGCCAGCGGGCCGAGCCGTCGCGAGGGATCAGCGGGTTGCCGACGTGCTGGTGGTCGAGGTAATCGAGGATCACCCGGCTGTCATGGATGACGTTGCCGTCGGCCAGGCGCAGGGCCGGGATCTTGCCCAGCGGGTTGTCTTCGTTCAGCGCGGCGTTGGGACTGACCGGTGTCAGGACGCAGTCCTGCAAGGCAACGCGATCCTGCTGGCCGGTCTCGTGCAGCAGCACCATGACTTTGCGCACGAACGGGGACAGGGTGTTGTGGAACAGGGTCATGCTGGGAGCGGACATCGGCAGGGTCTCGGTCAAGGGCAATGAACGGGCAGCATAGCGCGTTGCCCGTCAGGCTCAAGCCAATCAGCGCCGTTGCAACAGACCACGCAAGGCGAGGGCGGCCGGCACACCCAGACCGATCCAGCTCAAGCCGTCCCAGATCCCGTCGCCCAGCAGCGCGGCGAACAGCCCCGCCGCACTGAGCAACGCGATCACCAGCGGCGTACTGAAGACTTTCCAGAAGTTCGACTGACGCGGTTTCATGTCGAAGCCTCCGCTGTTTCCAGTACCGGCTTCGCCGCTTTGCGCCGCACGATCCACAAGTACACGCCGCTGCCGAGGACGATGATGGTCAGCACGTCCAGCGTGGCCCAGAGGATTTTCATCGGCATGCCGCCGTAGTCGCCAAAGTGCAGCGGCTGCGACATGCCCATGGCGTCCATGTACCACGGCCGTTCAGCGACTGCCGTGACCTGCAGGGTGCTGGCGTCGATCAGCACCGGCGTCAGCAGATGCGAGGTCAGGTGGGTGCCGCCCTTCATGAACACCGAGTAATGATGCTCGCTGGAAAACCGCGTGCCGGGAAAGGCGATGAAGTCCGGTTTCATCCCCGGAGCGACTTCGCCGGCGATATCCAGCAGGCGGGTGGCCGGGGCGAGATGAGTCAGTGGCGGCGCATCGCGGTAGGGAGCAATCATGGCGTTGAGCGAATCGTTGCGCCAGGCCGCGATGATCAGATCGGCACAGGCGCTGATCACTCCAGTGACACCGACCACCAGTGCCCAGGTCAGGGTAACCACGCCGATCAGGTTGTGCAGGTCGAGCCAGCGCAGACGGGTGGATTTGTCCCGGCGCACGGTGCCGAAGTCCAGGCGACGCATGAACGGCAGGTACAACACCGTCCCGGAGACGATCGCCACCACGAACAGCACACCCATGAACGCCAGCAGCAACTTGCCCGGCAGGCCGGCAAACATGTCGACGTGCAGGCGCAGGATGAACAGCATCAGGCCGCCATTGGCCGACGGGGTTTCCAGGGCTTCGCCGGTGCGCGCGTCGAGCATGAAGGTGTGCGAGGAGTTCGGCTCGGTGCCGGCGGTCTTCGCCATGATCGTCAGCACGGTGTTCGGCTCGTCGTCTTCGAAACCGAAGTACTGCACGACTTCACCGGGGCGATGGGCCTCGGCGGCTTGCACCAGTTGCGCCAGATTCAGGTGCGGCGTGTCGGCCGGCATCTCTCGCACTACCGGAGCGTCACCGAGCAGATGCTCGATTTCGTGATGAAAGATCAGCGGCAGGCCGGTCAGGGCCAACAGCAGCAAAAACACGGTGCAGATCAGGCTGGTCCAGGTGTGGATGAACGACCAGCGACGGATTGTTTTACTTTTCATTTCATGACCTTCAAAAACACCAAAGCCGTCCACGAGGGACGGCTTGGTTGCAGGGCCTGTTTCAGCTCAAGCAATTACCACTTGTAGGTGGCGCTGGCGACGACACTGCGCTGGTCGCCGTAGTAGCAGTAGAAGCTGTCGCAGGTGGAAATGTAGTCCTTGTCGAACAGGTTGGTGGCGTTGAGGGCCAGCGATGCGCCCTTCAAGCTGTTGTCCAGGCGACCGAGGTCGTAATGCACGCTGGCATCGAACACGGTGTAGGCGTCGGCCTTGCCCAGCCAGGTGTTGGCCTTGTCGCCGTAGGTGTTGCCGGTGTAGCGCACACCGCCGCCGATACCGAAGCCGTCGAGCACGCCGCTGTGCCAGGTGTAGTCGGTCCACAGCGAGGCTTGCTGGTTCGGCATCAGTTGCAGGCGGTTGCCCTTGTCGACGCCGTTCTGCACTTCGGACTTGGCCAGGGTGTAGGCGGCGATGACTTTCAGGTTTTCGGTGACGTCGGACGTGGCTTCCAGCTCCAGACCTTTGACTTTCACTTCGCCGGTCTGGCTGGTGATCGATACGCCGTTGACGAAGGAGCTTACCGAAACGTTTTTCTGGGTCAGGTCATACACGGCGGCGGACAGCAGGGTCTTGCTGCCGGGCGGCTGGTACTTGATGCCCAGCTCCCACTGCTTGCCTTCGGTCGGCTTGAGCGACTCCGTGGAGGAGGCGTCGGCGCCACTGGTGGGCTGGAAGGATTCGGCGTAGGAAATGTACGGCACGAAACCCGAGTCGAACACGTAGCTCAGTGCCGCGTTGCCGCTGAAGGCCTTGTCGCGGTCGGTGTTGGTCGCGTCGGCCTTGTTGATGAACTTCGTACCGGTGTGCACCCAGTCTTCACGGCCACCGAGGGTCAGGCGCCATTGGTCGAGGGCCATCTGGTCCTGCACGTACAGGCCGGTCTGGTTGGTCTTCTGCTCATAGTCGTAGAAGGCGGTGGAGCGCGCCGGGCGCACGATCGGCTGACCGTAGATCGGGTTGAGCACGTTGGTGGTCAGGCCGTCACCGAAGATCGAGGTGTAGTTGTTGTTGCTGCGCTGGTGATCCAGACCCAGCAGCAGGGTGTGGCGGATGTCGCCGGTGGCAAAGTCGGCCTGGAAGTTGTTGTCCACGGCGAACTGGCTGATGTCCTCATTGACACTGGTGCTAGTGCGGCCGACGTTGCCGGCGTTGTCCACCTGGGTGTACGGATACGAACCCGGGGTCAGGCTCTGGAACGACAGCTCCGACTTGGTGTAGCGCAGATTCTGCTTGAACTGCCACACATCGTTCAGGCGATGTTCGAAGGCATAACCGAGCGCGTAGTAGGTGCGGTCGTAGTATTCCCAGTCCGGATCGCCGAGGTTCTTGTGATGGGAAACCTTGCCGAACGGCATGTCGATCTTGGTGCCCTGCACCGGCAGGAACTGGCTGGTGATGCCGGTATCGTCGCGGGTGAACTGGGTCAGCAGGGTGAATTTGGTGTCGTCGTCGATGTTCCAGGTCAGGCTCGGCGCGATGTTGTAGCGCTTGTTGTCGACGTGATCGACCTGCGTGCCGCTGTCACGCACCACGCCGCTGAGGCCGTAGAGGAACTGGCCGGCGTCGTCGATCTTGCCGGTGCTGGCGAAGTTGATCTGACGGTGGTTGTCGCTGCCGTATTGCAGCTGGATTTCACTGCTCTGCACATCGCTCGGGCGACGGCTGACCATGTCCAGCAGGCCGCCCGGCGGGGTCTGGCCGTAAACCGACGAGGCCGGCCCGCGCAGCAGGGCGAGGCGGTCGAGGTTCCAGGTTTCCTGTTTCGGGTTGGCGTACACGCCTTTTGGCAGCGGCAGGCCGTCGAGGAATTGGGTCGGTTCGAAGCCACGCACGCGCAGCCAGTCGGCGCGGGTGTCGCTGCCGTAGCTGCTGGCGGTGATGCCCGGCATGTAGCGCACGGCATCATCGAGGCTGTGCACGCTGCGGTCGTCCATCTGCTGGCGGGTGGCGACGGAGATCGAGCGCGGCGCTTCGACCAGCGCGGTGTCGGTCTTGGTGCCGGCGGCGGTGCGGGTGGCGGTGTAGCCTTCGACCGGACCCCAGGCACTTTCAGTGTTTTCCACACCGATCACCGAAGTCTCCGGCAGGGCCATCACGCCCTCCGGCACGGCGACCAGGGTGTAAGTGCCGGTGCTGCTCTGCTCCAGTTGCAGGCCGGTGCCACGCAGGGCAGCGCTCAGTGCACCCGCTGCATCATATTGGCCGTTGACCGGTGCCGAGGTCTTGCCGGCTGCCAGCGACGGATTCAGCGACAGCGTGAGACCGCCCTGGCTGGCGATCTGGTTCAGGGTGGTGGACAGCGGCGCGGCCGGCAGGTTGTAGGCGCGTACGCTCGACGCCTGTTCAGCGGCGATCAACTGGCTGCTGGCCAGCGGGGTGCAGAGGGCAATGGCGACCGCCAGCAAACTGGGGCGCAACAAGGTGTCTAGCGAACGGGACATACGGCGGCTCCTGAATGGAAATATTTCTCAATTGCCTGTGTGCCGGACGAGATTCGAAAAGTGATAGGGCTGGATGAAAATAATTTCGATTAACGGACGGCATGGCGGCTGAAGTCAGCTGAAAGTCCGTTTTCATGGGGGGCGAGCAGGTAACGCGTTGTGTCAGGGCTTCGGATCGGCCTTGGCCACGGTGACCCACCACGGCGTGTGCTGCTCGATCTGCACCGGCAGGGTCGGGAGCAGGGCGCTCAACGCTTTGTCGGTATCGTGCAGCGGGAAGCTGCCGGTGATGCGCAGGTCGGCCACTTCCGGCGCAATGCCCAGGTGGCCGCGACGATAGCGGCCGAGTTCGTGCACCAGGTCTTCCAGACGCGCGTTGTCCACCACCAGCATGCCGCGCGTCCAGGCATCGGCGCCGGGGTTGAGCGCCACCACCGAATCCAGACCGTTGTTGCGGATCAGCACTTGCTGGCCTTCACGCAGGATCTGTTCCTGCGGATCGGATTGCGGATGCGCCGCGACGGCAGACTGCAGCACGCTCAGGCGCGTGCCCTGTTCTTCGCGTTTGACCAGAAACCGCGTACCCAGCGCACGCATGCGGCCTTCGCGGGTTTCGACGATGAACGGTCGCGCATCGCCATGGCCGGTCTCGATAAGGATTTCGCCTTCCTGCAACACCACCAGGCGCTGCTTTTCATCGAACCGCACATCCATGGCGCTGTGGGTGTTGAGATTGACCACGGTGCCGTCTGCCAGCCGCACGGTGCGTTGTTCACCGGTAGCGGTACGTTGGTCGGCGAGCCAGTAATCCAGCGGCAGATAGTGTTCTGCGGCAAACAGCGACAGGCCGATCACCGCGACAACACTGGCCAGACCACTGCCAAGCTTGCGTACACGCCGGCGAATGCCTTCGCGCGATTGCAGCAACGCGGCGCGGGCCGGACCGCTGGCCACGCTGAAACGCTGGTCGAGCATGCCCAACTGGCGCCAGGCGCGAGCGTGTTCTTCGTTGGCGGCGTGCCATTTGGCGAATTCTTCGCGCTCCAGTGGCGTGCTGGAATCGAGGGTCAATTGCCATGCAATTGCCGCGTCCAGCACATGAGCCGGCACCGGTCTGGAACTGGCCGGATTCATGTTGGTTCACCGTACAAGGCGATGTAGCACTGGCGAATACCCTGAGCCAGATACTGGCGCACCCGCGGCACCGACACGCCGAGTTTGTCGGCGATCTCGGCATGGGTCAGGCCATCGAGACGGTTATAGAGGAAAGCGGCGCGGGCCTTGGTCGACAGCTTGCCGAGCAGGCGGTCGATGGCTTTGAGGTCTTCGAGAATCAGTTGCTGCTCTTCGACCGACGGCTGTTCGCCTTCGGGAATCAGCATCAGTTCGGCGAGATAGGCCTGCTCCAGCGCGGCGCGACGGAAGTAGTCGAACAGCAGACCCTTGGCGATGGCCACCAGAAAGGCCCGGGGTTCGCGAGGTGTCAGCAGTTCCTCGCGGCCGAGCAGGCGCACGAAAGTGTCCTGGCTCAGGTCTTCGGCGCGTTGCGGGCAGGCCACGTTGCGCCGCAGCCAGGCCAGCAGCCAGCCGCGATGGTCGCGATACAACGCACCGACGAGCTCACTGTGAGGGCTTTGGGCTGACGACACGAAGACACCGACTGGGAAATGTTAACCAACGAGAATTGTTCGCGATTGTGGCAGAGGTGGGAATGGTTAGCAATTGGCCACCGGTCGGGTTGTCGGGCGACAACCCGGGGCTCAGAACGAATGTGTCTGCTGGCGGCGCTTCCACTGGCTCAGGCGTTGTTGCAAATTCAGTGGGCTGTGAATCTGCTGCTGCCGTGCCCGGCTGAACAGAATCAACGCCAGCTCTGCCGTGGCCAGTGCGTCGGCGCTGGCGTGGTGGCGCTCGAACACTTCGAGCCTGAACCAGTTGATCCACTCATCCAGACCCGCCTCGCGAATGTGAGCCTGCGGGCAAACCAGCGGTGCAATGTCGGCGACATCGAGAAACACCTGCTGCAACTTGTGGCCCAAGTGTTCCTTCACGGCCCGGCCCAGCATGTGTTGATCGAACGGCGCGTGGAATGCCAGCACCGGACTGTCGCCAATAAACTCCAGCAGTTCGAGCAATGCCTCGGCCGGCTCGCTGCCGGCGGCAATCGCATTCGGCCCCAAGCCATGGATCAACACGCTGGGGCTGACCTTGAGTTCACGACATTGCAGCGTGCGCTCGAACTGCTGGCTGAAGTCGATGGCGCCGTCCTCGATCACCACCGCGCCAATCGACAGCACCCGATCCTTGTTCAGGTTGAGCCCGGTAGTTTCCAGATCCAGCACCACCCAGCGCTGTTCACGCAGGCTGCATTCGCTCAGTTCGCCGATTGCCGGCAGTTTCGTCAGGCGTTGTTGCAGATCGTCCGGCAATACCGGGCTGGCCGGACGCAGCCACGAGAACAGGCTCATAGCTGATACCGCAGGGTCAGGCTGCTTTGCAGGCGTTGGGCCTGGCGCAGGGATTCACGCAGGATGCGCCGGTCCAGATGATTGAGGCTGTCGGGATCGACCCGGTTGGAATACGGCAGGTTTTCCCGGGTCTGGAGCTGATGCTGCTGCATGCGCGTCTGCTGGATAAAGTGATAAGCCTCTTCGTATGCAGCGCCGTCCAGTCGGTCGATGACTTCTTTCTCCACCAACTGGCGGAAACGTTCGAGGGTGTTGTTCGCATCGATGCCGTTGGCCAGTGCCAACAGACGTGCGCCATCGACAAACGGCGTCAGGCCCTGGATCTTCAGGTCCAGCGTGGCTTTCTCGCCGTTCTTTTTCGTCAGCACAAATTCACGGAAACGCCCCACCGGAGGGCGGTTGCGCAGGGCGTTCTCGGCCATCATCCGCTGGAACAGTCGATTGTCGCCGACCTGATCGAGAATGCCCCGGCGCAATTGCTCGCAACCCTGTTCATCGCCCCAGACCACCCGCAGGTCGAAATAGATGCTGGAGCCCAGCAGGTTCTCCGGCGTTGCCTCGCGAATGAACGCGGCAAAGCGCCGGGCCCATTCTGCACGGGACAAACACAGCTGCGGATTGCCGGCCATGACGTTGCCCTTGCACAGGGTGAAGCCGCATTGCGCCAGGCTGTTATTGATCTGCTGGGCGATGGGCAGCAACTTGCCGCGAATCTCGGCGGCATGGGCCGCATCCCGGGCTTCGAACAGAATGCCGTTGTCCTGATCGGTGTGCAGGGTCTGCTCGCGCCGGCCTTCGCTGCCGAAGCACAGCCAACTGAACGGCACACCGGGGTCGCCTTTCTCGGCGAGGGTCAGTTCGATCACCCGGCACACGGTGTGATCGTTGAGCAGGGTGATGATGTGAGTGATCTGTGTCGAAGAGGCGCCGTGAGCAAGCATGCGCTCCACCAGTTGGCCGATCTCGCCGCGCAGGGTCACCAGTTGTTCAACCCGCTGGGCGCTGCGGATGGTCCGCGCCAGGTGCACCAGATCGACCCGTTGCAGCGAGAACAGATCACGCTCGGAAACCACGCCGCACAAGCGCTGATCTTTGACCAGGCAGACGTGGGCGATATGCCGCTCGGTCATGGCGATCGCCGCGTCGAAGGCGCTGTGATCCGGCGACAGATAAAACGGTGAGGGCGTCATGTGGCGTTCGATGGGTTCGTTGAAATCGCCGACACCTTCCGCCACCACATGCCGCAGGTCGCGCAGGGTGAAAATCCCCAGCGGCGCCTTGTGTTCATCCACTGCGACGATGCTGCCGACCTGTTGTTCGTGCATCAGCTTCACCGCTTCGCGCAACGGCGTGTTCGGGCTGCAGGTTACCGGATGGCGCATGGCCAATTCGCCGAGGCGGGTGTTCAGCGAATATTGGGTGCCGAGGGTTTCCACGGCTTTCTGCTGGACTTGCTGGTTGACCTGATCGAGCAGGCTGCTGACCCCGCGCAGGGCGAAGTCGCGGAAGGTGTTGGAGAGGGCGAACAGCTTGATGAACGCCAGTTTGTTCAGTTGCAGGCAGAAGGTGTCTTCGCCGGCCAGGTGTTCGGTGCGGGTCGCCCGTTCGCCAAGCAGCGCGGCAAGGGGGAAGCACTCGCCGGTGGTGATTTCAAACGTGGTTTCGGTGCCGCCCTTGGCCGTATGCGGGCGCTCGCCGACCACTCGGCCCTGCTTGACGATATAGAAGTGTTCGACCGGCCCGTCGGCGGGTTTGATGATGCTCTCGCCCTGACCGTAGAAACGCAGCTGGCATTGCTCCACCAGATAGGCGAGGTGGGCGTGTTCCATCTGATTGAAAGGGGGGAAGCGCTGGAGGAATTGCAATGTGCCCTGAATGTTCTGCAACACCGCGGTTTTCCCTGCCTGGGTGAAGGCGTCCGCTTTACTCATAACCATTACCGCAGTCTTTTTCGAATTGTTGTTATTGGATCGTTGCAGCCATGGTCGACCCCGGCGCGCAGGGTGCCCATTGGACGTAAGTCTAGGTTTGGCATGCCGTTGGGTAGTTTTCGGATATGCCCTACACAAACAGTCGGAAATTCTCGGGTTCGCCCCTTGGAAAAAAATCCGACGAAGTGCACATTGAAGCTCTGCCCAGCGATGTCTGACCACTGTGCCAGGGGATCGATTTTGAAAACGTAGAGAACGCCATGTCCGACCACGATATTTTGAGCGACGCCGAGCGGGAAGCGCTCAGCGCCGTCATGCTGGAACCCGACCTGCCGCCGCAGCGGGTACTGATCGTTGATGACGACAAGGACGCCCGCGAGTTGCTGTCGGAGATCCTCGGGCTGGATGGCATTCGTTGCATGACCGCGGCCAGTGGCGAGTCCGCGCTGAAGATGATCGAGGAAAAACCTTCCATCGGCCTGGTGATCACCGATCTGCGGATGGGGCATGTCGACGGGCTGGACCTGATTCGTCAGGTGCGAGAGTCGGCGCGGGCGGCGATGCCGATCATCATTGTGTCCGGCGATGCCGATGTGAAGGATGCGATTGCGGCAATGCATTTGAGCGTGGTGGACTTTTTGCTCAAGCCGATTGATACCGCCAAATTGCTTGGACTGGTCAGGCATGAGTTGGGGATTGAAGCGTAATGTCCGTTTGTCTGCTTTTAGCCCGAACTGTCAGATCTGACAGTAGGCGAGATCAGGTAAGGAGTGTTCACTGGTTTTGAGAGCGCTGGCGTGTGGTTGGCGTTCCAGCACCTATGAACAGGGAGGCACCATGAGTAATGCTAAGAATCAGGTCGGAGCAAATATTAGTTACACCCTGGATGGCACAAAACACTCGTTCTCCACAAAAAGAGTCTCAGGTTCAACACAATATGTGTTGGTTTTTTCTGAGGAACCTCAGCCCAAGACTGTCTCCTTCCAATTCCCTACGGACAAAGTGCCCAAGGGTAAAAATACTTACCCTTTGAAGAATCTTCCAGGCGTTCTGTTTGCTTTTACCATTCGTGATGAATACAGAATCGCCCAATCAGGCGATTTGGAACTCGAAGTAGAAGTGGTCGATAATGAGTATTACGTAATTACTGGGACGATCATTAAAGGTAAGCTGAGCAACGGTATAAAAGATCTCGATTTGGAAGGCCGTTTTTCTTACACGTTTCCCTAGCAATATTTCGCTTAATAAAAAGCCCTGATCAAAAGATCAGGGCTTTTTCATGTCCGGCATTCGCGCAGGTTACAGGCCGTTGGCAGCCTTGAACTCGCGACGACGACGGTGCAGGACCGGCTCGGTGTAGCCGTTCGGCTGCTTGGTGCCTTCGATCACCAGTTCGACCGCCGCCTGGAAGGCGATGTTGCTGTCGAAGTTCGGTGCCAGCGGACGGTACAGCGGGTCGTTGGCGTTCTGACGGTCCACCACCGGCGCCATGCGCTTGAGGCTTTCCATCACTTGCGCTTCGGTCACGATGCCGTGGCGCAGCCAGTTGGCGATGTGCTGGCTGGAGATACGCAGCGTTGCACGGTCTTCCATCAGGCCGACGTCGTTGATGTCCGGCACTTTCGAGCAACCCACGCCCTGGTCGATCCAGCGCACCACGTAACCGAGAATGCCCTGGGCGTTGTTGTCCAGTTCGTTCTTGATTTGCTCCGGCGTCCAGTTCGGGTTGACCGCCAGCGGGATGGTCAGAATGTCATCGACCGAAGCACGGGCACGTTTGGCCAGCTCGGCCTGACGGGCGAACACGTCGACCTTGTGGTAGTGCAGCGCGTGCAGCGCAGCGGCGGTCGGCGATGGAACCCATGCGGTGTTGGCACCGGCCAGCGGGTGAGCGATTTTCTGTTCGAGCATCGCCGCCATCAGGTCGGGCATCGCCCACATGCCTTTACCGATTTGCGCACGACCCTGCAGGCCGGTGCTCAGACCGATATCGACGTTCCAGTTCTCGTAGGCGCCAATCCACTTCTCGGCCTTCATGTCAGCCTTGCGCACCATCGGGCCGGCTTCCATGGAGGTGTGGATTTCGTCGCCGGTGCGGTCGAGGAAACCGGTGTTGATGAACACCACGCGCTCGCTGGCCGCCTGGATGCAGGCCTTGAGGTTGACCGTGGTGCGGCGTTCCTCGTCCATGATCCCGACTTTCAGGGTGTTGCGCTTGAGGCCCAGCACGTCTTCGATGCGACCGAACAGTTCGTTGGTGAACGCCGCTTCTTCCGGGCCGTGCATCTTCGGTTTGACGATGTAGACCGAACCGGTGCGGGTGTTCTTGCGCGAGGTGTTGCCGCTCAGGTTGTGCATCGCCGCGAGGCAAGTCACCAGACCGTCGAGGATGCCTTCCGGCACTTCGTTGCCATGCTTGTCGAGGATCGCATCGATAGTCATCAGGTGACCGACGTTACGCACGAACAGCAGCGAGCGGCCGTGCAGAGTCAGTTCGCTGCCGTCGACCTTGGTGTAGGTGCGGTCCGGGTTCATGGTGCGGGTGAAGGTCTGGCCGCCCTTGGAAACGGATTCCGCCAGGTCGCCTTTCATCAGGCCCAGCCAGTTGCGGTAGATCACAACCTTGTCGTCGGCATCGACGGCGGCCACGGAGTCTTCGCAGTCCATGATGGTGGTCAGCGCCGCTTCCATCAGGATGTCTTTGACGCCGGCTGCGTCGGTCTGGCCGACCGGGGTGCTGGCGTCGATCTGGATTTCGAAATGCAGACCGTTGTTCTTCAGCAGGATCGCGATCGGCGCATTGGCGTCGCCCTGGAAACCGATCAGTTGTGCATCGTTGCGCAGGCCGCTGTTGCTGCCACCCTTGAGGGTGACGACCAGTTTGCCGTCAGCGATCTTGTAGCCGGTAGAGTCGACGTGGGAGCCGGCCGCCAGTGGCGCTGCTTCGTCGAGGAATGCACGGGCGAAGGCGATGACTTTGTCGCCGCGCACCTTGTTGTAGCCTTTGCCTTTTTCCGCGCCGCCGGCTTCGCTGATGGCGTCGGTGCCATACAGGGCGTCGTACAGCGAACCCCAGCGGGCGTTCGAGGCGTTGAGGGCGAAGCGGGCGTTCATCACCGGAACCACGAGTTGCGGGCCGGCGGTACGGGCGATTTCGTCATCGACGTTTTGCGTCGTTGCCTGGAAATCAGCCGCTTCTGGCAGCAGATAACCGATCTCTTGCAGGAAGGCTTTGTAGGCCACGGCGTCGTGCGGCTGACCGGCACGGGTCTGGTGCCAGCCATCGATACGGGCCTGGAAGTCATCGCGTTTGGCGAGTAGGGCTTTGTTCTTCGGCGCCAGGTCGTGAATGACCTTGTCGGCACCTTCCCAGAATTTGTCGGCGGTGAGGCCGGTACCGGGAATGGCTTCGTTGTTCACGAAGTCGAACAGGACTTTGGCGACCTGCAGGCCACCGACTTGAACGTGTTCAGTCATTGCTTGCCTCACTCTGCTCAGCTATTTCGCTTTTCAGCTCTTCAATTTAACAATGAAGCCTCTGGCCATTTAAACCACAAACCCCTCGACCAGTACATGCCATCGCTGGCGGCTGGGCTGGGACCAATCAACGGCTTGGGGGCCTTGCTGACGGGGCTTTCAGGGTTGCGAACGTGCCTTGGGCAGACATCGATCCAACGTTATGTAGTGCGCGCTGCGGCATACTACATGATGACTTGCGGTTGTGAAAATCAGACTAATTACGTCGTTCTGCGACCCCATGACGCATTGCGGTCACGGCGCGGAACGGGATGTTCTCAAAAAACCAATGGATTGTTCCAGCTAAATATCAAAAGTTGTACACATAAATACTATGTGTCTGCTATGGCCCCTCGTTTGCCGTCATCACGGCAGTGCCGGCCGGCTTGCCTATACTTGCTTTTCTATAACAAAAGTCATGACAAGAGGGCTGCGCCATGGATCACCTCGTACTCACCGTCTTCGCGCCGGACAAGCCCGGGCAGGTCGAGCGCATCGCCCAATGCATCGCCGAGCACGGCGGCAACTGGCTGGAAAGCCGCATGTCGCGAATGGCCGGGCAGTTCGCCGGGATTCTGCGAGTCGGTGTGCCGGCGGAGGCTTACGACGAATTAGTCGATGCCTTACAAGCGCTGTCGGCGCAGGGTATCCGCGTGCTGGTGGCCGAAAGCGGCATCGAGCAGGCGTGCACCTGGAAGCCGATTGCCATGGAACTGGTGGGGAATGATCGTCCGGGCATCGTGCGCGACATCACCCGGTTGCTGAGCGAGCAGGGCGTCAACCTCGAACGGCTGGTGACCGAGGTGCGTCCTGCGCCGATGAGCAGCGAGCCGCTGTTCCACGCCGAAGCCATTCTGGCGGTGCCCCTGACTCTTTCACTGGACGTGCTGCAATCGCGCCTGGAAACCCTGGCCGATGACTTGATGGTGGAGCTGGTGCTGCGCACCGACCTGTGAAGACGGATCGGGTTATCCAGTTTAAACGTGCACCTGCCTGTGGATAACCTGTAGAGACTGCCTTCCAGGCCACGTCCGCCGTGACTTTGCGTGGATTGATCAAAAAACCGCCAGCATTCAGTGACTTGCGCACAAACGGCGGGGATCACGCTGTGGATAACCTTGGGAAGGAACGATACAGGCCACGAGAACCGTGGCCTGTGGAGGTTTGTGCGTTTTTTGATCAGCTGCGCCGACGCAGACTTATCCACGCATCGACGCTGTACACCGCCAGACCAGCCCAGATAAACATGAAGGCGATCAGCGTGCTGGACGACAAATGCTCGCCGAACAGCAGCACGGCTTGCAGCAGCACCAGGGTCGGCGCCAGGTATTGCAGGAAACCGAGGGTGGTGTAAGGCAGGTGTCGGGCCGCCGCGTTGAAGCACACTAGCGGCACCAGCGTCACCGGACCGGCCGCCACCAGCCACCAGGCTTCGGAGGTGGTCCAGAACGCGGCCTGTGCACTGGTGGCGGTCGGATTGAACAGCAGCCACGCGAGGGCGATCGGCACCAGCATCCAGGTTTCCACCACCAGCCCCGGCAATGCCTTGACCGGCGCCTGCTTGCGGATCAGCCCGTAGAAACCGAAGGTCAGTGCCAGCACCAGCGACACCCACGGCAGACTGCCGACCTGCCACACCTGCTGCGCCACACCAACCGCTGCCAGACCGACCGCCAGCCACTGCATGCGGCGCAGGCGTTCGCCGAGGATCAGCATGCCCAGCAGCACGTTCACCAGCGGGTTGATGTAGTAACCGAGGCTCGCTTCCAGCATCCGCCCGTTGTTCACCGACCAGACGTAAGTCAGCCAGTTGGCCGCGATCAAGGTACCGCTCAGGGCAAGAATCGCCAGGCGTTTTGGATTGTCGCGCAGCTCCTGCCACCAGCCCGGATGCTTCCAGACCAGCAACAGCAGCCCGCCGAACAGTGCCGACCACAGCACCCGGTGGATGATGATCTCCACCGCCGGGACTTCGGCGATGGCTTTGAAGTAGAGCGGGAACAGTCCCCAGATGATGTAGGCACTCAGGCCCAGAATGTACCCGCGACGCGGGTTGGCGGCATGCATGCAGAATCCTTGCTTAGGCAGCTAACAAAGCAGCGATTGTACGGGCAGTTGTATAGACGTGTCGTGTCAGAAAAGCTTCAACGGCTCTTCATTCAACGCCGACAGTTGCTCACGCAACGCCAGCACCTGATCGCCCCAATACCGTTCGCTGCCGAACCACGGAAAACTGCGAGGAAACGCCGGATCGTCCCAGCGTCGCGCCAGCCAGGCGCTGTAGTGCATCAGGCGCAGGGCGCGCAGCGGTTCGATCAGCGCCAGCTCCCGCGGGTCGAAATCGTGGAATTCGTTGTAGCCGTCCATCAATTCCGACAGTTGTCCGAGACAATCCTGACGGTCGCCGGCGAGCATCATCCAGATGTCCTGCACCGCCGGGCCCATGCGGCAGTCGTCGAGGTCGACGATGTGGAACATCTCGTCGCGGCACATCATGTTGCCGGGGTGGCAGTCGCCGTGCATGCGAATGTTCTGGTGCGGCGTGGCGGCGTAAACGTCTTCCACACGCTTGAGCAGGTCGCGGGCGACAGACTCGTAGGCCGGCAGCAGACTTTTCGGAATGAAGTTGCCTTCCAGCAGAGTGGTCAGCGACGCGTGGCCGAAGTTCTGCACGGCCAGCGCTTCGCGGTGTTCGAATGGTTTGGTTTCGCCAACCGCGTGCATGCGCCCGAGCAACTGGCCGAGGCGATACAACTGATCGAGATTGCCCGGCTCCGGCGCCCGGCCACCGCGACGGGGAAACAGGGTGAAACGGAAACCGGCGTGTTCGTGCAGGGTCTGGCCGTTGTGGACCAGTGGCGCCACCACCGGGATCTCGACGTCGGCCAGTTCGAAGGTGAACTGGTGTTCTTCGAGAATTGCTTCGTTGGTCCAGCGCTGCGGGCGATAGAACTTGGCGATCAGCGGCTCGGAGTCTTCGATGCCGACCTGATAGACGCGGTTTTCGTAGCTGTTGAGCGCCAGAATGCGCGCGTCGCTCAGAAATCCGATGCTTTCGACGGCATCGAGCACGAGGTCTGGGGTGAGGGTTTCAAACGGGTGGGCCATGCTGACTCCTGCGCGCGGCAGGCTGCCGCGTCCGGCCCAGCATGGTAGCGCAGATGGCAGCGGGTTAGTTGGTCGGTGTCTGATCGGGTCTTCGCGAGCAGGCTCGCTCCCACATTTGGAATGCAATCCCCTGTGGGAGCGAGCTTGCTCGCGATGAGGCCCAATCAGGCGCCGACGATCCCGCCATCCTCACGGGTAATCGCCATCACCGAAGAGCGCGGCTTGCCGTTTGGCAAATGCTCGGGGAAGGTCGAACCGCCGTTCTCGCCCGGGTGCTGAATCCCGACGAACAGGGTTTTCTGGTCCGGCGAGAAACTGATCCCGGTGACTTCACAGCCGATCGGCCCGACCATGAAGCGGCGAATCTCGCCGGTCTTGGGGTCGGCGCAGAGCATCTGGTTGTTGCCCATCCCGGCAAAGTCTCCGGCGTTGCTCGAATCACCGTCGGTGAGAATCCACAACCGTCCGGCCTTGTCGAAACCGAGGCCGTCCGGGCTGTTGAACATGTTCTGCGGAGTGATGTTCGACGAGCCGCCCTTCGGCGTCCCGGCGTGTACGCTCGGGTTGCCGGCCACCACGAACAGATCCCAGCCGAAAGTCTTCGAACCGTGATCGTCGCGGTCGGTACGCCAGCGCAGAATCTGCCCGTAGACGTTCTTCTCGCGCGGGTTCGGCCCGCCCACCGGTTGACCGTCTTCACCGCGCTTGGCGTTGTTGGTCAGGGTGCAATAGACCTGGCCGTCCTTCGGGCTGACCACGATCCATTCCGGGCGGTCCATGCGCGTGGCGCCGACCACACTGGCGGCGAGTCGCGCATGAATCAGCACTTCAGCCTGATCGGCAAAACCGCTGCTGGCGTCGATACCGTTTTTGCCGTGGGTCAGTTCGATCCACTGGCCCTGACCTTTCGGGTGGTCGGGATTGCCGTCGCCAGCGTCGAACTTCGCCACGTACAGGGTGCCGTGATCGAGGATGTCGCGGTTGGCTTTGGCGTTGCGGTGGTTGATGCGATCGCGGCTGACGAATTTGTAAATGAACTCGCCACGTTCGTCGTCGCCCATGTACACCACGGCGCGACCGTCGTCGGTTTCGGCCAGGGCGGCGTTTTCATGTTTGAAGCGACCGAGGGCGGTGCGTTTGACCGGCGTCGATTGTGGGTCGAACGGGTCGATCTCCACCACCCAGCCGTGACGGTTCAGCTCGTTCGGGTTCTTCGCCATGTCGAAGCGCGGATCGAACGGATGCCAGTTGATCTCGCGGCTGGCGGCTGTCACGCCGTAGCGTTTCTGCGCCGAGTCGAACTGCTGCTGGGCGTTGCTGCTGCCGAAGCAGTCGGTGAAGTTCTCTTCGCAGGTCAGGTAAGTGCCCCACGGGGTCTTGCCGTTGGCGCAGTTCTGGAAGGTGCCGAGGACTTTCTTGCCGTGCTTGTCGGCGCTGGTTTTCATCAATTCATGACCAGCCGCCGGACCGCTGATGCGCAGCGGCGAGTTGCCGTGGATGCGCCGGTTGTAGCGCGAGCCCTGGACGAACTGCCACTGACCGTTCTTGCGTGCCACTTCGATCACCGACACACCTTCGCAGGCCAGGGCCTTGCGCACGTCTTCCGCCGACTGTGGCAGGCCGCCGTGGGGGTAGAGGTAGCGGTAGTTGGTGTATTCGTTGTTGATCGCCATCAGCGCGCGATTTTTGTCATCCGGGAAGGCGAACAGGCTCATGCCGTCGTTGTTGTCGCCGAACTGCACTTCCTGTGCAGCCGCGGTGCCGTTGCCGCTCGGGTCGAAGGCCGGGCCGTTCTTGTGCAGGGGCTGGCCCCAGCTGATCAGCACCGACGACTTGTAGCCCTTGGGCAAGCTGATGACGTCGGTCGTGGCGGCCGGAATACTGTCGAAGCCCAGCAGGCGGCTGTTGCCGGCGCTGACACCGGTGGCCAGGGCGCTGCGGCTCAACAGACTGCCACCGAGAAACATCGCCGCGCCGCACAGTGCGCCGGCACCGATGAAACCACGACGGCTCATGCCGACCATTTTTTCCAGGTCAGTGGATTGGTTTTCTTCTAATAGGCTCACATCAGGCTCCCTGCTTGGTTTTGGCAGCCACCTTAATGAGAGGCGATGAAGCTTTTGTTGCAGGGATCCGGGCTAGAGCGGTGTGCCGATCAGCACATTGGACGGCGAGAACTGCACTTGTACCGGTTGGTCGACGGTCAGTTTATGGGTGCGCAGGTGCAGCGGCTCAGCCAGGGCGCAGAGTGTCTGGCCATTGGGCAGGGCGATGCGCACTTCGCTGGGGCCGTCTTCGGCATCGAGAATGGCTTCGAGGGTACCGCTCAGAAGATTGTGACCGGATGTTGCAGGCTGATCGCGACCCAGCAATTCGAGCCAACCCGCCTTGATCAGTGCCACCACTTCGGTGCCCGGTTGCAGTTCCAGATGCACGGTGCTGTCGTGGGTGATCTGTGCATCGATGCACAGGCCTTCGGCGAGTTCGAGACGGATCAGGTCATTGCGGCCCTGAGGCTCGATGCTGATGACTTTGCCGTGCAACTGATTGCGGGCGCTGGTCCGGAGCATCAAACGCCCCAGCAGATCCAGATCGCTGGCGTCTTCGGCAGCTTCCAGCACCTGCGCCTGCAAGGCTTGCAGCTTCTGGTAAAGACGCAGCACCCGTTCGCCTTCGCTGGACAGTTTCGCGCCACCGCCGCCCTTGCCGCCGACAGCCCGTTCGACCAAGGGTTTCTGCGCCAGATTGTTCAACTCATCGATGGCATCCCACGCCGCCTTGTAACTCAGGCCCGCGCTTTTCGCGGCGCGGGTGATCGAGCCCTGTTCGGCAATGTGTTGCAGCAGGGCGATGCGCTGCGGGCGGCGGACGATGTGCTGGGACAACAGGGAAGGCAAGGACATGTCGGGTGCTTTGTGCTGGGTTGATGGAGGAGGAAGTTGGCCGCTTGGCGCGTGTGAGTCAAGCCGCGTCGCCAGGTTTCGGTGTTCGGGCCAGGCAGTAGACGTCGACCCGCATGGCGCCAGCGTCCACCAGCAGCCGGGCCAGCGCCTGGGCGGTGGCGCCGGTGGTCAGCACATCATCTACCAAGGCCAGATGCCGACCTTGTATGTGAGCGTCTGGCAAAAGTTCGAAGGCATTGCGCAGATTGCGTTTGCGCGCCTTGGCGTCGAGTGCCTGCTGGGCGCTGGTGTCCTGAATACGGCGCAGGACATGTTCTTCGCAGGGCAGATCCAGTTGCTTGCCGAGCCACCGCGCCAGCATGGCTGCCTGATTGAATCCGCGCTGCCGCAGACGCTTGTTCGCCAACGGCACCGGTAACAAGGCGTCCGGGCGGGGCAGGCCTTCGTCGAAGCGATGTTGCAGGAATTGCCCGAGAACCTCGCCCAACAGGCGACCAAACGGCCATTTTGCATTGTGCTTGAACCGGGTGATCAGGCTGTCCACCGGGAAGCCGTAGGACCACGGCACTACCACCTGTTCGAAGGCGGGCGGATCTTTCAGGCAATCACCGCATGTCAGGCTTGCTGCGGGCAGCGGCAATGCGCAAGTCATGCATTGATCACCAAGCCAGGGCAGGTCGGTTTCGCAGGCTACGCAGAGCGGCGTTTCAGTTTCCGCCGGCTCATCGCAAATCAAACAGCGATGGTTATTATTTAACCAGATGTAAACCGGTCTATCTTGATGTGGTTGACAGTGCATGACTCTTCCTTAAATATGCCGAACATCCGTGTCGTGCCTGTGGGTATTCCGTTTCCACAGGCGCAAGCCAAGCATAACCAAGGAATCGCCCATGAGCGCCAGCACCACTGCCACCCTGCGTCACGACTGGACTTTGGCCGAAGTCAAAGCACTCTTCGTTCAGCCATTCAACGATTTGCTGTTCCAGGCGCAGACGGTGCACCGCGCGCATTTCGACGCCAATCGCGTCCAGGTTTCCACCCTGCTGTCGATCAAGACCGGCGCCTGCCCGGAAGATTGCAAATATTGTCCGCAGTCCGGTCACTACAACACCGGCCTGGAAAAAGAAAAGCTGATGGAAGTGCAGAAAGTCCTCGAAGAGGCTGCCCGCGCCAAGGCCATCGGCTCGACCCGTTTCTGCATGGGCGCGGCGTGGAAGCACCCGTCGGCCAAGGACATGCCGTACGTGTTGAAGATGGTCGAAGGCGTGAAGGCCATGGGCCTGGAAACCTGCATGACCCTCGGTCGTCTCGATCAGGATCAAACCGAGGCGCTGGCCAAGGCCGGCCTCGACTACTACAACCACAACCTCGACACCTCGCCGGAGTTCTACGGCAGCATCATCACCACTCGCACCTACAGCGAGCGTCTGCAGACTCTGGCCTACGTGCGTGATGCGGGCATGAAAATCTGCTCCGGCGGCATCCTCGGCATGGGTGAGTCCCTCGATGACCGCGCGAACCTGCTGATCCAGCTGGCCAATCTGCCGGAGCATCCGGAATCGGTGCCGATCAACATGCTGGTGAAAGTGGCCGGCACGCCGCTGGAAAACGCTGACGACGTCGATCCGTTCGACTTCATCCGCATGCTCGCCGTGGCGCGCATCCTCATGCCGCAATCCCACGTGCGCCTGTCCGCCGGCCGCGAGGCGATGAACGAGCAGATGCAGGCCCTGGCGTTCTTCGCCGGCGCCAACTCGATTTTCTACGGCGACAAACTGCTGACCACCGCCAACCCGCAGGCCGACAAGGACATGCAGCTGTTTGCACGTCTGGGCATTCAACCGGAAGCCCGTGAAGAACATGCCGACGAAGTGCATCAGGCCGCCATCGAGCAGGCGCTGGTGGAGCAGAAGAGCAGCGAGCAGTTCTACAACGCCGCTGTCTGACCGCCCGTTCTTCTCAGGCGCTGCCTCGGGCGGCGCCTGCTGATTCATTTGCCACCCGTGAGGCTTGCATGTCTTTCGATCTCGCCGCACGCCTTGCTGCCCGTCGTGCCGAAAATCTCTATCGCCAGCGACCGCTGCTTGAAAGCCCACAAGGGCCAGAAGTGGTGGTCGACGGTCAGCCGTTGCTGGCGTTCTGCAACAACGATTACCTGGGCCTGGCCAACCACCCGCAAGTGATCGAAGCCTGGCGCGCCGGTGCTTCGAAGTGGGGCGTCGGCGGCGGAGCTTCGCATCTGGTGATCGGCCACAGTGGCCCGCATCATGAGTTGGAGGAAGCCCTGGCCGACCTTACCGGACGGCCCCGCGCGCTGTTGTTCACCACCGGCTACATGGCCAACCTCGGCGCGGTCACGGCGCTGGTCGGGCAGGGCGACACGGTGCTGGAGGACCGGCTCAATCACGCGTCGTTGCTGGATGCCGGATTGTTGTCCGGTGCGCGCTTCAATCGCTATCTGCACAACGACGCCGATAGCCTCGCCAAGCGTCTGGAGAAAGCCACCGGCAATACGCTGGTGGTCACTGACGGTGTGTTTAGCATGGACGGCGATCTCGCCGACCTGCCGGCGCTGGCCCGGGAAGCCAAGGCCAAAGGCGCTTGGTTGATGGTCGATGACGCCCACGGTTTCGGCCCGCTGGGAGCGAACGGTGGCGGGATCGTCGAGCATTTCGGTTTGAGCCAGGAGGATGTGCCGGTGCTGGTCGGCACTCTTGGCAAAGCGTTCGGCACGGCGGGCGCGTTTGTTGCCGGCAGTGAAGAGTTGATCGAAAGCCTGATTCAGTTCGCCCGCCCGTACATCTACACCACCAGCCAGCCGCCGGCGCTGGCCTGCGCGACCCTGAAGAGCCTCGAGTTGCTGCGCAGCGAACACTGGCGTCGCGAACATTTGCAGACGTTGATCCGCCAGTTCCGCCACGGTGCCGAGCAGATCGGACTGGAACTGATGGACAGCTTTACGCCTATCCAGCCGATCATGATTGGCGATGCCGGCCGCGCCGTGCGCTTGTCGCAGATGCTGCGCGAGCGTGGGCTGATGGTCACCGCGATCCGTCCGCCGACCGTGCCTGCCGGCAGTGCGCGGCTGCGGGTCACCCTGACCGCCGCTCACAGCGAGGCGCAGGTGCAACTATTGTTAGAAGGACTGGCCGATTGCTTTGCCCAACTGAAGTCGGAGCCAAGCCATGCGTGATCGACTGATTCTGCTCCCCGGCTGGGGCCTGGGGGTTTCCCCACTGGAGCCGCTGGCGGCGGCGCTGCACGGGCTCGACGAACACCTGACGGTGGAAATCGAACCGTTGCCGGAGCTGGAGTCCAGCGATCCCGCTGACTGGCTCGACGAACTCGATGAGCGCATTCCCCAGGACGCCTGGCTCGGTGGCTGGTCGCTGGGCGGGATGCTGGCCACTGAGCTGGCGGCGCGGCGTGGCGAACATTGCTGCGGCTTGCTGACGCTGGCGAGCAATCCTTCTTTTGTTGCCCATGAACAATGGCCGAGCGCGATGCCGGCGGAAACCTTCGATGCGTTTCTGGCCGGTTGCAGTGCTGACCCGCGCCAGACCCTCAAACGTTTTTCTCTGCTGTGTGCTCAAGGTGCGCAAGACCCGCGCGGCGTGTCGCGGCTGTTGCTCGGCGGCGCGCCGAACACTTCGCCGGCGGCGCTGATGGCGGGGCTGGAGTTGTTGGCGCAGATCGATACGCGCAATGCCTTGCAGGTGTTTCGAGGTCCGCAATTGCATCTGTTTGCCGGGCTGGACGGGCTGGTGCCGGCGGAGGCTGCGGGCGAGCTGTTCGCGTTGCTGGCGGATGTCGAGGTCGGGCTGATCGAGCAGGCCAGTCATGCGTTTCTTCTGGAAGACCCCCACGGTGTGGCCGGTGCTATCCAGGCGTTTTTAAGTGAGTGTGGTGATGACTGATTTGTCTCTTGCTGCGCTGCCTGGCGGCTTGCCTGACAAGCGCCAGGTAGCGGCTTCCTTTTCTCGCGCAGCGGCCAGCTACGACAGCGTCGCCGAGTTGCAGCGTGATGTTGGTACGCAGTTGTTGAATCGCTTGCCGGTGGACTTTTTGCCGTCGCGCTGGCTGGATCTGGGTTGCGGCACCGGCTATTTCACCCGGGCGCTGGCCGAACGTTTTGCGGGTAACGAAGGGCTGGCGCTGGACATCGCCGAAGGCATGCTCAATCACGCCCGGCCGTTGGGCGGGGCCACGCACTTTATTGCCGGCGATGCCGAACGCTTGCCGTTGCAGGATTCGACCTGCGATCTGATCTTCTCCAGCCTCGCCGTGCAGTGGTGTGCAGACTTCGAATCGGTGCTCGGCGAAGTCTTTCGGGTGCTGAAACCGGGGGGGATTTTCGCGTTTGCTAGTCTTTGTGTAGGGACGCTGTATGAATTGCGCGACAGCTGGCGTCAGGTCGATGGCCTGGTGCACGTCAACCGCTTCCGCGAGTTCGCCCGCTACGAACAATTGTGCGCGGCCAGTGGTTTGCGCACGGTCAGTCTGGAGAATCGGCCGCATGTGCTGCATTACCCGGATGTGCGCAGCCTGACTCATGAACTCAAGGCCTTGGGCGCGCATAACCTGAACCCTGGCCGACCGGGGGGGCTGACCGGGCGGGCGCGGATTCTGGGGCTGGTCGAGGCTTACGAGCAGTTCCGTCAGCAACAAGGCTTGCCGGCGACTTATCAGGTGGTCTACGCCGTGTTGGAGAAACCCTTATGAGCGCAGCCTATTTCATCACCGGAACCGACACTGACGTCGGCAAGACGACTGTCGCCGCCGGGTTGCTGCATGCCGCAAGATCGGCAGGGTTGAGTACGGCGGCGGGTAAACCGGTGGCGTCCGGTTGTGTCGTGACACCCAAAGGCCTGCGCAACTCCGATGCTCTGGCATTGCAGGCCGAGTGCTCTTTGCCGCTGACTTATCAACAGGTCAATCCGGTAGCGTTCGAGCCGGCGATCGCACCGCATCTGGCGGCGCGAGAGGCAGGTGTGGCGCTCACCGTGCAATCGCTGCTGGGGCCGATGCGCGAGATTCTGGCCATGAACGCCGACTTCACGTTGATTGAAGGCGCGGGTGGCTGGCGGGTGCCGTTGGCGGATCAGGACAATCTTTCGGACCTGGCCATTGCGTTGCAGCTGCCGGTGATTCTGGTGGTGGGCGTTCGTCTGGGGTGTATCAGTCATGCATTGCTGACTGCTGAAGCGATTGCCCGTGACGGGCTGCAACTGGCCGGTTGGGTGGCGAACATCATTGATCCTAAGACTTCGCGGCTGGAGGAAAACCTCGCGACGCTGGCCGAACGGATTCCGGCGCCGTGCCTTGGGCGAGTGCCGAAACTCAAGGCTGTCAGCGCCGAGGCGGTCGCTGAGCATTTGCAACTGGATCTGCTCGAATGATTTTGGCTATGACAAGGCACTGTGCCATTAGTGTTTTTGACGGGTGTTTTTCTGACGCCTCTGGTTCAATGGCACCCATTGATCCTTCCCAAGGATGAGAGCTCCCATGGAAATCTCCGGAAACACAGCATTTTATGCAGGTCTGAGCACCATTCAGACCGGGCAGAACCGCGTCGATCAGGCCGCCAGCCAGATCGCCAACAACACCATCGAGCGTTCGGTCACCAGCCAGTCTTCCGAGGCCCAGATCGATCGCCTGCGCGGTATCGATCGCAGCCAGCAAATGGATCCGGGCAGCGCCATGGCCGAGATGGCCCAGGGCAAGTTTCAAGTGGAGCTGGGCACAAAAGTCGCCAAGGCATCCGATGAAATGCTCGGTACGATCATCGATACGTTCGCCTGATTTTCTGATCTGTGCTTTCCCAGACGCCGCGACTGTTCGCGGCGTTTTTCGTTGTAAGTCCTTCTCCCTCAACTAATCTTTTTTATTGCGCGTGGCTCGTTCGGGCGCATGTCGCGGTGCTGTGTCCGGCGTTTGAAAAATGTGATGACGAACGGCAAAAGATCGACGCTTGACAAGATTTCGGCGTAAACGTATGTTTCAAACAACTGTTTGACCGTCACAACAAATCAATGCGGTCGTTCATTCCCGGTTACATCAGCAGAGGTTTATCGCTATGCCTGACTACAAGGCCCCCTTGCGTGATATTCGCTTCGTTCGTGACGAACTGCTCGGCTACGAAGCGCACTATCAGAGCCTTCCAGCGTGCGCAGAGGCAACGCCGGACATGGTTGACGCCATTCTCGAAGAGGGCGCCAAGTTTTGTGAGCAGGTGCTGGCACCGCTGAACCGCGTGGGCGACATCGAAGGTTGCACCTGGAGCGAGTCCGGCGTGAAAACCCCGACTGGCTTCAAAGAGGCCTACAAGCAATTCGTCGAAGGCGGCTGGCCAAGCCTGGCCCATGACGTGGAGCACGGCGGTCAAGGCCTGCCTGAGTCGCTGGGCCTGGCTGTAAGCGAAATGGTCGGCGAAGCCAACTGGTCGTGGGGCATGTACCCGGGCCTGTCGCACGGCGCGATGAACACCATCTCCGAGCACGGCACCCCAGAGCAGCAGGAAGCCTATCTGACCAAACTGGTCTCCGGCGAATGGACCGGCACCATGTGCCTGACCGAGCCGCACTGCGGCACCGACCTGGGCATGCTGCGCACCAAGGCTGAACCTCAGGCCGACGGTTCCTACAAAGTTTCCGGCACCAAGATCTTCATCTCGGCCGGTGAACACGACATGGCCGACAACATCGTCCACATCGTACTGGCCCGCCTGCCGGACGCACCGGCCGGCACCAAAGGCATTTCCCTGTTCATCGTTCCGAAGTTCCTGCCGAACGCCGACGGCACCGTTGGCGCACGTAACGCGGTGAGCTGCGGTTCGCTGGAACACAAGATGGGCATCCACGGCAACGCCACTTGCGTGATGAACTTCGACGGCGCGACCGGTTTCCTGATCGGCCCGGCGAACAAAGGCCTGAACTGCATGTTCACCTTCATGAACACCGCACGTCTGGGTACCGCGCTGCAAGGTCTGGCCCACGCCGAAATCGGCTTCCAGGGTGGCCTGAAATACGCTCGCGATCGTCTGCAAATGCGCTCCCTGACTGGCCCGAAAGCGCCGGACAAAGCCGCTGACCCGATCATCGTGCACCCAGACGTGCGCCGCATGCTGTTGACCATGAAGGCATTCGCCGAAGGCAACCGCGCGATGGTGTACTTCACCGCCAAACAGGTCGACATCGTCAAATACGGCGTGGACGAAGAAGAGAAGAAGAAAGCCGACGCTCTGCTGGCCTTCATGACTCCGATCGCCAAGGCGTTCATGACCGAAGTCGGTTTCGAATCCGCCAACCACGGCGTGCAGATCTACGGCGGCCACGGTTTCATCGCCGAGTGGGGCATGGAGCAGAACGTTCGCGACAGCCGCATCTCGATGCTGTACGAAGGCACCACCGGCATCCAGGCACTCGACCTGCTGGGCCGTAAAGTGCTGATGACTCAAGGCGAGGCTCTGAAAGGCTTCACCAAGATCGTCCACAAGTTCTGCCAGAACAACGAAGGCAACGAAGCCGTCAAGGAATTCGTCGCCCCGTTGGCTGCACTGAACAAAGAGTGGGGCGAACTGACCATGAAGGTCGGTATGGCCGCCATGAAAGACCGCGAAGAAGTCGGCGCGGCCTCCGTGGACTACCTGATGTACTCCGGTTACGCCTGCCTGGCCTACTTCTGGGCCGACATGGCGCGTCTGGCTGCTGAAAAACTGGCTGCCGGCACCACCGACGAGGCGTTCTACACCGCCAAGCTGCAAACCGCGCGCTTCTACTTCCAGCGCATCCTGCCGCGTACCCGTACGCACGTGGCAACCATGCTGTCGGGTGCCAACAACCTGATGGACATGAAGGAAGAGAACTTCTCGCTGGGCTACTAAGCCTTAACGCGGTCGTTCTGAAAACCGCTGCTCCTTCGGGGGCAGCGGTTTTTTTGTGCCCGGATTTCCCCAATCCCGGGGCTGATACCCCAGCACTGATGACGGCTTTGCTTAGCCGATCCCCTGTCCTGATTGATTCAAGATGTTTCCAGGAGGAATGGCCAATTAATTGCACTGCCCGAATTACCGGTGCTGACCAGAACTGCCTGCTCAAAGAAGCATGACGCCCGGGACTTAACAACAACAGTCAGGGTGAAGCCTATGAACATCAGTCGACTCGCTCGTTTGACCTTCTGGTTACCCGTCGCGCTGTCAGTCCACAGCGCATGGGCCGCCGACCCCGCCGAAGTCGATCCTCCCGTGCCGGAGGTTCCGTCGCTGCAGTCGTTGCGCGGGATGGTGCCGCCCGATCCGTCCGGGACCGAAGGCGGACGCAAGGTCGATCTGATGACCGACTACGTGCTCAACCGCTCTGCCGCAATCCTGTTGGGCAAGGCGTTGTTCTGGGACATGGAGATCGGCAGCGACGGCGCGACTGCATGCGCCTCCTGCCACTACCATGCCGGCGTCGATCACCGCATCACCAACCAGATCAACCCCGGCCAGGCCAACACCAACGCCAACGTCGCGTCGATTTTCAACAAGCCGTTTGCGGCCTCCGACATTCCCGGTGATGTGGCGACCTACTCAACGTTGTCCGGTGGCAAGGGCGGGCCGAACTACACGCTGAAGAAAACCGACTTTCCGACTCATGTGCTGAGCAATCCGCTGGAGCGCAACTCACCGATCGTTTTCTCGACTGACGATGTGGTCGGTTCCCAAGGCGTGTTCGATGCCAACTTCGTCAAACCCAACCAGCCGCGTTTCGACAAATGCACCCAACAGCCGGACGGCCTGTTTCAGGTCGGCGGCATAAACGTTCGCCGCAGCACCGGACGCAATGCGCCGTCGGTGATCAACGCCGCATTCAACGTGCGCAACTTCTGGGACGGCCGGGCCAACAACGTGTTCAACGGGTTTTCGCCGTTCGGCAATCGCGACCCGGATGCGGGGATCTACGTGACCAGCGAACGCAGCACGGTCGCGACCAAAGTAAGGCTGGCGCTCAACGATGCTTCCGCCGCCTCGCAAGCCGTCGGCCCGCCCGGCAGCCCGGTGGAAATGTCCTGCGGTGGCCGTACTTTTGCCGACATCGGTCGCCGGATGCTCGACACGCTGATGCTCAAGCAGCAGCGGATTTCGTCCAGCGATTCAGTGCTCGGCCCAGTGTCCGGTGCGCGGCGTCCGACCTATCGCGAACTGATCAAGAATGCCTTCCAGCCCCGGTTGTGGAACGCCACGCAAAACGTGTTGGTGGGCGGCGCGCCGTACACCCAGATGGAAGCCAACTTCCCGCTGTTCTTCGGCCTGGCGATCCAGATGTACGAAGCCACGCTGATCTCCGATCAGGCGCCGATCGATGCCTACCTGCAAGGCGACCACACTGCAATGAACGCGCAACAGGTCGAGGGCATGAACCTGTTCCTCGGCAAGGGCAAATGCGTCAATTGCCACGGCGGCGCTGAGCTGACCAATGCCGCCAGCCGTTTGCTGATGCACCCTCGCGAGCGCATCGAACGGATGGTGATGGCTGATAATCTGACCACGCTCTACGACAACGGCTTCTACAACACCGGCGTCCGGCCGACTTCGGAAGATCTGGCTCTCGGTGGCGCGGATGCCTGGGGTAATCCGTGGTCGTTTACCCGCCAGTACAACACGGTGTTGCAGGGCGGAAAATCCGTCGATCCGCTGGATGTCGACGTGTGCACCTTCGAAGCGCCGCTGAGTGCAGCGATTCCGTGCGATGCCACGCTCAAGCCGAATGTCGGGTTCCGCGATTCAGTCGACGGCGCATTCAAGACCCCGACCCTGCGCAACATTGCCCTGACCGGCCCGTACTTCCACAATGGCAGTCGCGCCACGCTCAAGCAGGTCATGGAATTCTACAACCGTGGCGGCGACCGGCGCGGTGAGGATGCCAACAATACCAGCGGCTTCGAGCACCCGGCGGTGAATCAGCACAACACCTCCAACCTCGATCCGGACATGACGGCGCTGAACCTGACGCCTGACGAAATCGACGCGCTGGTGAAATTCATGGAGGTCGGCCTGACCGATCCGCGCGTCGCCTGGGAACGGGCGCCTTTCGATCATCCGTCGCTGGTGATTCCGCAGGGTCATGTCGGTGATGAAAATGCCGTGACCCAGCGCCCGGCCAGTCCGAAAGTCACGACCCGCCAGGCAACGGATGCAGTGCTCAATCTCAAGCCTTATGGCGCTGAAGGCCGGCCGGCGGCGGAGGGACCGTTGCAGCCGTTCTACAACGATCTTTGAGTGGAAATGATCGTCATGGCCATCACGCATGGTGGCCATGACGAAAGTTTCATGCCCGCCAAGGAAAAAACCTTGATTGAAGGCTCAGAAACCGAGGGTTTCGGCCGTTAAAGAGACAACCTGTGATCTGGATCACATTGTGTGTGCTTAACTGGCCACATTGCAGGCACAATGCCATCTCTTTGCCAAGACGGTCGGAGCTTTACCCTTGCCGCGTTCTTCCGCTGTACGTTTCAGTCATTTCATACCTTCACTGCTGTTGTTGCTTGCGGGGTTGGCGGCTGCGTACGTCAAAGACCTCAACGTGTTCTTCACCTCGCTGTTCAACGTGTTGCCAACCCTGGTGCTGTTGCTCGGCGGCTCGTATTGCGCGGTTTACCGACGCCAGCGCGAACTGTTTCTGATGGTCACGGTGTACATCGCCTACTTCCTGCTCGACACCCAGACCGACTACTACCGCGACAATGGCAAGGTCCGCGAAGACGCGGCCGTGGTGTTCCATCTGGTGTGTCTGCTGCTGCCTTTGTTGTTCGGTCTGTTTGCGGCGTGGCAGGAGCGCACGCATCTGTTTCAGGACATGGTGGCGCGGTTCGCCGTGCTGCTGGCGTTTGGCAGCGTGGCGCTGGGGCTTGAGCAAAGTTATCCCCAGGCGTTGCTGATGTGGCTCTCGGAGATCCGCTGGCCGGCCTTGCACGGCGCGTGGATGAGCCTGATCCAGATGTCCTATCCGGTGTTCCTCTCGGCGTTTCTGTTGCTGGCCTGGCAGTATTGGCGCAACCCGCGTCCGCTGCACGCGGCGCAACTGGTGGGGTTGCTCGGGGTGTTCTGGATGTTGCCGAAAACCTTCATCCTGCCGTTCACCCTGAACATCATGTGCAGCCAGGTGATGTTGATGATCGCTGCTGCGGTAGCGCACGAGGCTTATCAAATGGCCTTCCGTGACGAGCTCACCGGTCTGCCGGGCCGTCGCGCACTCAACGAACGGATGCAGCGGCTGGGTCGCAACTACGTGCTGGCGATGAGCGACGTCGATCACTTCAAGAAATTCAACGACACCCATGGTCACGACGTGGGTGACCAGGTCTTGCGACTGGTCGCCAGCAAGCTGTCCAAAATCAGCGGTGGCGGTAGGGCGTATCGCTACGGTGGCGAGGAATTCGCCCTGGTGTTTGCAGGCAAGACCCTTGAAGAGTGCATGCCGCACCTGGAAGTCATCCGCGAGTCGATTGCGTCCTACAACATCCAGCTGCGCAATCAGGAAAACCGCCCGCAGGATGATCAACAGGGGCGTCAGCGTCGCAGTGGCTCCGGTGCATCCAGCGTGTCGGTCACCGTCAGTATCGGTGTCGCCGAGCGAGTGGAGCAGCGCAACCCGGAGCAGGTTCTCAAGTCCGCCGACGAGGCGCTCTACGCCGCCAAGGGCGCGGGCCGCAACTGCGTGATGGCGTTCGGTCAGAACCGCCGTGGCGCAGTGCGCACGGACAGCGCCGCAGGTTGAGTGATGACGGCGCATTCAGCGTCTGGACAGTGATTGTGGGGCAGGGTGGCCGGCAGTAGGTTGAAACGATCTGCTGACGGAGAAGCCACCATGCCCGAGTACAAAGCTCCCCTGCGCGACATGCGCTTTCTGATCGACCACGTCTTCGACTTCCACACCCAGTACGCGGCCCTCGGCGCCCACGACGCCAGCCCGGACATGGTCAACGCGATCCTCGACGAGGGCGCGAAGTTCTGTGAGAACGTTCTGGCACCGCTCAATCGCAGCGGCGACGAAGAAGGCTGCCATTTCGACAACGGCGTGGTGACAACGCCTACAGGCTTCAAGCAAGCCTTCGCACAATACGTGGAAGGCGGCTGGCACGGTCTGGCGGCAGATCCTGCCTACGGCGGCCAGGGCCTGCCGAGTTCGCTGGGGCTGGTGATCAGCGAAATGGTCGCGTCCAGCAACACCTCCTGGGGCATGTACCCGGGCCTGACCCACGGCGCCATGTCGGCGATCCACGCCCACGGCACCGAGGAACAGAAAAACACCTATCTGCGCAAACTCACCGCCGGTCAGTGGACCGGCACCATGTGCCTGACCGAAGCCCATTGCGGCACCGATCTGGGCATCATCAAGACCCGCGCCGTGCCCCGGGCCGACGGCAGTTATGCAGTCACCGGCAGCAAGATTTTCATCTCCGCCGGCGAGCACGACATGAGCGACAACATCATTCATCTGGTGCTGGCCAAACTGCCGGACGCCCCGGCCGGGACCAAGGGGATATCGCTGTTCATCGTGCCGAAATTCCTGCCCGATGCAGCCGGCGAGGCAGGCGAGCGCAACGGCGTTTCCTGCGGTTCTATCGAACACAAGATGGGCATCAAGGCCTCGGCCACCTGCGTGCTGAACTTCGATGACGCCAAAGGCTTCCTGATCGGCGAACCGAACAAGGGCCTCAACTGCATGTTCACCATGATGAACCACGCGCGCCTCGGCACCGGGATGCAGGGTCTGTGTCTGGGCGAGGCGAGTTTCCAGGGCGCAATCAAATATGCCAACGACCGCTTGCAGATGCGCGCCCTGACCGGCGCCAAAGCTCCGGACAAACCGGCGGATCCGATCATCGTCCACCCGGACGTGCGGCGCATGCTGCTGACCATGAAAGCGTTCAACGAGGGCAACCGCGCACTGACTTACTTCACCGCGCAGATGCTCGATGTCGCGCACCTGAGCCCGGACGCCGAGGCGCGTCAGGAGGCCGAAGACCTGTTGGCGTTTTTGACGCCGATCTGCAAGGCGTTCATGACCGACACCGGGCTGGAGGTGACCAACCACGGCATGCAGGTGTTCGGTGGCCACGGTTTCATCCGTGAGTGGGGTATGGAACAACTGGTTCGCGACTGCCGCATTGCGCCAATCTACGAGGGTACCAACGGCATTCAGGCGCTGGATCTGCTGGGGCGCAAAGTCCTTGGCAGCCAGGGCAAGCTGCTGCGCAACTTCACCAAGATCGTCCACAAGTTCTGCGCCGCCAACGCCGGGCATGCGCAATTGGGCGGGTTTGTGGCGCAGCTCGATGGCCTCAATCAGCAGTGGGGCGAACTGACCATGCAGGTCGGCATGGCAGCGATGAAGAATCCGGATGAAGTCGGCGCCGCGTCGGTGGATTACCTGATGTACAGCGGTTACATCGTCCTCGGCTATTTGTGGCTGCGTATGGCGCTGGTCGCCCAGGCGCAGTTGGAGTCGGGCGAGGGTGATGGCGATTTCTGCCAGGGCAAACTGGCGACGTGCGAGTTCTACTTCAAACGGTTGTTGCCACGTACTGCTGCGCACCGTGCGGCGATCGAGGCAGGCAGTGATTGCCTGATGAAACTGCCGGCGCAATTGTTCTCGATGTAACACGCCACTGTTAAACAAAAGAGCCCGCTGATTGCGGGCTTCTTTTTGGGTACAAGTCGGTGACTAAAAATAACAAAGCAGTCATGGCCTGACCCTATGTGTCGCAAAAGTTGTTGGGTTACACTCAGCTCAACGAAATCACCCTTCCACGAATCACCTGTTTAGATCTTTGCGAGGTTTGCCATGGCTGACTACAAAGCGCCGCTGCGCGATATGCGCTTCGTCCTCAATGAAGTGTTCGAAGTCGCCAAACTCTGGGCCGAACTGCCGGCCCTGGCCGAGACCGTCGACGCGGAAACCGTTGAAGCCATTCTCGAAGAGGCCGGCAAGGTCACCAGCAAAAGCATCGCGCCCCTGAGCCGTGCGGCCGACGAAGAAGGCTGCCACTGGGCCGACGGTGCCGTCACCACCCCGGCCGGTTTCCCACAGGCCTATCAGACTTATGCCGAAGGCGGCTGGGTCGGGGTTGGCGGTGATCCGGAATACGGCGGCATGGGCATGCCCAAAGCCGTGTCGGCTCAAGTCGAGGAAATGGTCAACTCCGCCAGCCTGTCCTTCGGTCTGTACCCGATGCTGACCGCCGGCGCCTGCCTGTCGATCAACGCCCACGCCAGCGAAGAGCTGAAAGCCGCGTACCTGCCGAACATGTACGCCGGCGTCTGGGCCGGTTCCATGTGCCTGACCGAACCGCATGCCGGCACCGACCTGGGCATCATCCGCACCAAGGCCGAGCCTCAGGCCGACGGTTCCTACAAGGTCAGCGGCACCAAGATCTTCATCACCGGCGGTGAGCACGACCTGACCGAAAACATCATCCACCTGGTGCTGGCCAAACTGCCGGACGCACCGGCGGGCCCGAAAGGCATTTCGCTGTTCCTGGTGCCGAAGTTCATGGTCAATGCCGATGGTAGCCTGGGTGCGCGCAACCCGGCGAACTGCGGTTCGATCGAACACAAGATGGGCATCCAGGCTTCGGCCACCTGCGTGATGAACTTCGACGAAGCCGTGGGTTACCTGGTCGGCGAGCCGAACAAAGGCCTGGCCGCAATGTTCACCATGATGAACTACGAGCGTCTGGGCGTCGGTATCCAGGGCCTGGCCACTGGCGAGCGTTCCTACCAGAACGCCCTCGAATACGCCCGCGATCGTCTGCAAAGCCGTTCGCCGACCGGCGCGCAGAACAAGGACAAGGTCGCCGATCCGATCATCGTCCACCCGGACGTGCGTCGCATGCTGCTGACCATGAAAGCCTCGAACGAAGGTGGTCGTGCGTTCTCCACCTACGTGGCGATGCAGCTCGATACCGCCAAGTTCAGCGAGGACGCAGCGACCCGCAAGCGTGCGGAAGATCTGGTTGCCTTGCTGACGCCAGTAGCCAAGGCGTTTCTGACCGATCTGGGTCTGGAAACCACGGTCCACGGCCAGCAGATTTTTGGCGGTCACGGCTACATCCGTGAGTGGGGCCAGGAGCAACTGGTACGTGACGTGCGCATCACCCAGATTTACGAAGGCACCAACGGCATCCAGGCGCTGGACCTGGTGGGTCGCAAGATCGTCGGCAGCGGCGGCGCATTCTACAAGTTGTTCGCCGACGAGATCCGCCATTTCACCGCGACTGCCAGTGCTGATCTGGGCGAGTTCACCAAGCCGCTGAATGACGCCGTCGACAACCTCGACGAGCTGACCTCGTGGCTGCTGGACCGGGCGAAAACCAACCCGAACGAAATCGGTGCGGCGTCGGTCGAGTATCTGCAAGCCTTCGGCTACACCGCTTACGCCTACATGTGGGCGTTGATGGCCAAGGCATCGCTGGGCAAAGAAGCGCAAGACGACTTCTACGCGAGCAAGCTCGGCACCGCGCGGTTCTACTTCGCCCGTCTGCTGCCGCGGATTCACTCGTTGAGCGCGTCGGTGAAGGCTGGCAGCGAGTCGCTGTTCCTGCTGGATGCTGCGCAGTTCTGATGATGTAACGTCATGTAAGCGATCTCTTACATGACGTACTGCTGTTCTCCCATAGGCGTAGATTGGATCCAGAGCTAATCTACTTTCCATGGACGTCGCGCAGGAAGCGCAAAGCAACAACACGGACACGTAAGGATTCTGCCAGGGTGGCGGAGTGAAATGGATGTCAGGGAAACAGTCTGCAAAGCCCCGCTTCGGCGGGGTTTTCTTATGCCCGCAGAAAAGTTTTCAGCTCAGCGAATCCAGACCTGGCGCAGCTTTGAGCGGTTTTTCCTCGCGCTGCATCACTTCCTCCAGCAACGTGCGCAGCAAGGCCAATGACGCCTGCTGACGCTGCACATCGCGACACACCAGACCCACCTTTAGCGGCACCCGGGGCTCACTGATCGGTTTCCACAGCAAGTCCTGATCGTCGTACTCCTTCTGTGAGCGCCCCGGCAGCACCGTCGCCAGCCGTGTGTGCGGCAGGCTGTCGAGAATCCCCACCATGTTGTTCAGTTCTGCCTGTACTTGCGGGCGGCGCCCGAGGCTCGCCAGTTGCGCCTGCCAGATCTGGCGGATCTGAAATTCCTCGCCCAGCAGCAACATGGGCAATTCTGCAGCCTGGCTCATCGAGACTTTCTTGAATTCGCGCAACGGATGATCTGCCGGGATGACCAGTGTCAGTTCATCTTCGTACAGCATCACGCCGTGCAGCCCCGGCTGGCGGGGCGGCAGATAGCTGATGCCGATGTCCAGCGAACCGTTGAGCAGGCGCCGCTCGATCTCCAGTCCCGTCAGTTCATAAATCTGTACCACCAGATGCGGCTGGGCCTTGCGCACCCGCTCAAGCATTTGCGGCACCAGGCTGGTGTGCACGGTTTGCAGTACGCCGATCGCCAGCGTACGCAGCGCCTGCCCCTTGAAGTTGCCCAGCGCCTCGCGGGCGCGCTGCATGCCGTCGAGCAATGGCAGCGCGTGGTTGTACAGCGTATGGGCGGCGAGGGTCGGCAGCAGGCGTTTGCTGCTGCGCTCGAACAGGGTGACGTCGAGGTTCTGTTCCAGATGGCGGATCTGCTGGGACAACGCGGGTTGAGAGATCGACAGGCGCTCGGCGGCACGCCCGACATGGCCTTCTTCGTAGACCGCGACGAAATAACGCAGTTGTTTGAAATCCATAAGTGATACTTATCGAAAATGCTGGGAAATCGAAATGGCTCGGCGCCCTGAAGACGCCTAGTCTAACCGCATTCACAAGGCTTACAGGGCCGGAAAGCGCAATGACCAGCGTTTGCTTCGAAAGTGTTTACATAGGCAGTTCAAAAAATCTCGATCGAGGTTTTTTTCAATGAATCTGTTCAGCTTGCGGCGCCAGGCGCCGAGTCTCGATGACCTGGCTTTTAGCTCCCCTGAGTCGGTTGCCGCTGATGACCTGAATGCCGAGCGGCTGATGCCCAGCGTCGAGCGCCCGCAGCAGGTTTTCGTTCGCGGCCAGGGTTCCTGGTTGTGGGACAGCAATGACCGCGCCTACCTGGACTTTTCCCAGGCCGGCGGCGCCAACAGCCTCGGCCACAGCCCTTCGGCGCTGGTCAAAGCCATCGCCAGCCAGGCCCAGGCCCTGATCAATCCCGGATTCAATCTGCACAACCGCGGCATGCTCAGCCTCGCCGAGCGTTTGTGTGCCAGCACTTCCAGCGATCAGGCGTATCTGCTCAACAGTGGCAGCGAAGCCTGTGAAGCCGCGATCAAACTGGCGCGCAAATGGGGCCAGCTGTATCGCGGCGGCGCCTCGCGGATCATTGTCGCCAGACAAGGCTGTCACGGACGTAGTCTGGCGACGATTTCGGCGTCGGACAGTTGCAACCTGCACAATCGCTTCGCCCCGCTGCTGCCGGGCTTCGATCTGGTGCCATTCAACGACCTGCCGGCGCTGCATGCAGCCGTCGATGCGCAGACCGTGGCGATCATGCTCGAACCGATCCAGAGCGATGCCGGTGTCATTCCAGCGACCGAGCATTACCTCAAGGGTGTCGAGCGCCTGTGCCGTGAACTGGGAATTCTGTTGATCCTCGACGAAGTGCAGACCGGCATCGGCCGCTGTGGCACCTTGCTCGCCGAACAATCCTACGGCGTGCGCGCCGATATCGTCGTACTCGGCAAGGGCCTTGGCGGTGGCGTTCCACTGGCTGCGCTGCTGGCGCGAGGCAAGGCTTGCTGTTTCGACTCAGGCGAATTGGGCGGCACTCATCACGGCAATGCGCTGATGACCGCCGCCGGCCTGGTAGTGCTCGACAGCGTGCAGGACCGCGCATTCCTCGAACAGATCCGGGACAACGGCCAGCATCTGCGCGAAGGGCTCGCCCGTCTGGCCCATCGTTATGAACATGGCGAGTTACGGGGGCAAGGACTGTTCTGGGGACTGACCCTGTCGGAAGACTCCGCTGAGGCCGTCGTCAAAGCCGCGCTTCATGAAGGCTTGCTGCTCAACGCCCCACAAGCCAACTGCCTGCGCTTCACCCCGGCACTCACCGTCAGCAAGGCCAACATCGACGAAATGCTCCTGCGCCTGGCTCGCGCCTTCTCCCGGGTACGCACGGCGCAACTGCAATGCCGAAAAGGGATTGCCGTCTGAGCTGAAGTTTCCCACCCGAATTCAAGAACCGTCTCGCGGTATAACGCACGCCCCACGCCTGATTCTTTTGGCGTGGGGCGTTTTTTTGTGGCCGGGTTTTGCGAGCGCGGTTTAGTGCTTGAGGATTGGCAACTGCGGTGTTTCTTTAGTGGGCCTCGGCAAGGATTGCCGAGGCCAGCAGACCAACATTGTCGAAAGACGGGCTTTGTAATCTATACCACTGAGTGGTATGTTTTTTGGAAGGGATACCGATGTCGTTCAGGTTGTTCAAGACAAAAGGTTTTGCGATACAAGCCAGCAAAGCATGGATCACCGACGAAGAGCTCCGCGAGGCTTTTGCCGAGATGCTTGATGGTCAAGCGGTCAATCTGGGAGGCGGAGTCTGGAAGAAGCGCCTGAACGAAAACCGTCACCGCTCGATTGTTTTGGCCAAAGGCGGGCACTACTGGGTTTATCAGGTGCTGTTCGCCAAAAAGGATCGGAGCAACATCAATTCTGCGGAGCTGAAGGAGCTGCGCAAACTGGCGAAAGCCTATGCGCAACTTACCGAAGAGCAGATTCAAGGCTTGTTGGTCATGAAGGCGTTTGTGGAGATAACTCATGAGTAAAAAATTCAAAAGTGACGTGTTTGAATCCGTTCACGAGTCGGCCAATGCCCTGTATGCAGTCGGCGCGATCAGCAAGGCAACGATGCGTGAGTTTGATGAGTCGTGTCTTGCAGCGGTTCCCGATGCGATCCCGGCGGAACAGATCAAGGCACTGCGCGAGCGCAACAACGTCAGTCAGCCAGTGTTCGCTCGTTATTTGAACACCAGTGCGTCGACCGTCAAGCAATGGGAATCAGGAGAAAAGCACCCAAGCGGCATGGCCTTGAAGCTGCTCAGTATCGTGCAGAAACATGGTCTGAAAATTCTGGCTTAAGTGTAATAGCACTGAACCCTGACAAACGGCACAGGTCGATTAGCTTGTATGGCTCAGTCGAGCCAGCCCCCAATCAGGAGCAGCCCCATGGACTTCATCCGCATCATCATCGCCATTATCTTGCCGCCGCTGGGTGTGTTTCTGCAGGTCGGGTTCGGCGGCGCGTTCTGGCTGAATATTCTGCTGACGCTGTGCGGCTACATCCCGGGGATCGTGCACGCGGTGTACATCATCGCCAAGCGCTGAGTTTCAATCCGCCAGGCCCATCACTCGCCGATAGAAGCGCCATTCCTGCTCCAGCGCGTGGGCCTGATTGACGGCCCGGCGGAAGCCGTGGCGTTCGTCGGCGTAGTAATGCGCCTCGACCTCGATGCCGTTGTGCTCCAGGGCCGCGACCATGTCGCGGGTCTGTTGCGGTACGACCACGGCATCCAGTTCACCTTGAAAGAAAATCACCGGCACGCGAATGTTGCCGGCGTGCAGCAACGGTGTGCGGGCGGCATAGCGTTCGGCGTCTTGCTCGGGATCGCCGATCAGCCAGTCCAGGTAATCGCCTTCGAATTTGTGTGTCGCGCGGCCCAAGGCTACCGGGTCGCTGACGCCGTACAGGCTGGCGCCGGCGCGGAACACTTGATGGAACGCCAGTGCGCACAGCGTCGTGTAACCGCCGGCGCTGCCGCCGCGGATAAACGCACGCTCTCCATCGATCATGCCGCGATCATTCAGGTAAGCGACGACCGCACAGGCATCCTCGACATCCACCGCGCCCCAGCTCAGATGCAACGCCTGCCGATATTCCCGGCCGTAGCCGCTGCTGCCGCGGTAGTTGAGGTCGGCGACAGCGAAGCCGCGTTGCGTCCAGTACTGGACGCGCGGGTCGAGCATCGGGTAGCACGCTGAAGTCGGGCCGCCGTGAATGAACACCACCAGAGGCGGTTTCTCATCGCCACTCGTGGCCGGGTAAAAGAAGCCGTGCGCTTCACCTGAACCGCTAGGGTAACGCAGGGTCTGCGGTCGGCTGATGCGCTCGGGGGGCAACGGTGCGACGCCTCCGGCCAGCACTTTCACTTCACGCGACTCGCAATCAATGGCGAGTACTGCTGAAGGGCTGATCGGTGAAGCGGCGATGCAGTAAATGAATTGATCATCGACCGCCAGATGACGGAAGCGACTGTAGTCGCCGGTGAAGTCTTCATCGTTGAGTGCCAGACGACCGAAACCGCCTTCGCTCCAACTTGCCAAATAGCCTTCGCCGATGGGCAGCCAGGTGCAGCCGCCGAGTTGCCACGGCGCTGGTGCGTGATCGGCTTCGGCACAGGGCAGCATTCGCAAACCGTCTGCGGACTCGATCCACGGCTGCCAATATCCGCCACGATCAGTCAGGCAGCCCAGTCGGCCACTGGCATCGAAGCGCGGTTGCTGGATCGACTCTTCAAGCGTGTCACCGGCCACGCAACGTGGGGCAGAAAGTCCATTACCTGTGCGCTCGGCGAGCATCAAACGGGTGGACGTCCAGGGCTGATGCGGGCGGCTCCACTCGATCCACGCCAGGCGCTGACCATTCGGGCTGATGATCGGCGACGCATAAAAGTCTGCGCCTTCAACCAGCATGTGGCGGGTGCCAGTCACCAGATCGATGGCCACCAGATGATGGCGATCACCGTTCTCTTCAACGGCCAGCACTTGACCGCCGGCAAAATGCAGATCGCCATACCGACACTCGCTCGACGTCAACGCCTCAGGCTCGCCATCCAGCGTCTGGCGATACAGCTGCTGATCCGCCTCGTTGACGAAAACCACGCCATCCGGCGTCAGACAAAACGCCCCACCGCCATATTCATACACCCGGCTGCGCACGCTGAATCCCGCAGGTGTCAGACATTTCGCCACGCCATCGCGCCAGTGCCAGATCCGGCACGCGGCGTCCGCAGGGCGGTATTCATTCCAGAACAGACCCTGTGCGCCGAGCTGCAATTCGGCGAAATCCACGCCGGCAGCAACCGCGGCAATGGCGCTGAAAGGCTCAGCCTTTGGCGATGAGGCGCGAGTTTCGTTCATTGCGAAAGGCCAGTTGTTCGATGGTCTGGGTGGCGTGCTCGGCTTCTTCGCGGGCCTTGAGGATCACGCCGTGATGTTCGGACTTGCTGCACACCGGGTCGGCATTGCTGGCATCGCCGGTGAGCATGAAGGCCTGGCAGCGGCAGCCGCCGAAGTCCTGTTCTTTCTCGTCACAGGAGCGACACGGCTCGGGCATCCAGTCATAACCGCGAAAGCGGTTGAAGCCGAACGAGTCGTACCAGATGTGCTGCATGCTGTGGTCGCGCACATTGGGAAATTGTACCGGCAGCTGTCGGGCGCCATGACAGGGCAGGGCGGTGCCGTCCGGGGTGACCGTCAGAAACAGGCTGCCCCAGCCGTTCATGCAGGCTTTCGGGCGCTCTTCGTAATAGTCCGGGGTGACGAAAATCAGTTTGCACGGATGCCCTTCGGCTTCCAGCTTGGCGCGGTATTCGTTGGTGATGCGTTCGGCGCGGACCAGTTGCTCTTTGGTCGGCAACAGGCCGACACGATTGAGCTGCGCCCAGCCGTAGAACTGGCAGGTGGCGAGTTCGACGAAGTCGGCCTCCAGCGCGATGCACAGCTCGATGATGCGGTCGATCTTGTCGATGTTGTGCCGATGGGTGACGAAGTTCAGCACCATCGGATAGCCGTGGGCCTTCACGGCGCGGGCCATTTCGAGTTTCTGCGCAAAGGCTTTTTTCGAGCCCGCGAGCAGGTTATTCACTTGCTCATCGCTGGCCTGGAAACTGATCTGGATGTGATCGAGCCCGGCCTTCTTGAAGTCGCTGATCTTCTGTTCGGTCAAGCCGATGCCGGAAGTGATCAGGTTGGTGTAGAAACCCAACTGGCGCGCTTCACGGATCAGCTCGGCAAGGTCCTGGCGCACCAGTGGTTCGCCCCCGGAAAAGCCCAGTTGTGCCGCGCCCATCTCCCGCGCTTCGCGGAACACCTTGATCCATTGCTCGGTGCTCAGCTCTTTGCCCTGCTCGGCGAAATCCAGCGGATTGGAGCAGTACGGGCATTGCAGCGGGCAGCGGTAGGTCAGCTCGGCGAGCAGCCACAGCGGCAGGCCGATTTCCGGTTTGGCCGGGACTTGCACCGATGACTCAGGCAAGTTCGATCCAGTGCTGCGCACGGGCAACCTCCATGAATTGCTCGATGTCGTCACCGAGTTCGGGTACGCCGGGGAACTGTCTGTCGAGTTCGGCGATGATCGCGGCGACATCCCGCTCACCGTCGATCAGGCCGCCGATCAGTGCGGCACTATCGTTGAGCTTGATCATGCCTTCCGGGTACAGCAGCACGTGGCCTTTCTGGGCAGGTTCGTACTGGAAGCGGTAGCCGGGACGCCAGTTCGGGGTCTTGCTGCGGTCGAAACTCATAAGGCGATTCCTTTATGCCAGACCCGTTGATCGGTGACGCTGTGATACGGCGGGCGGTTCAGTTCGTAGGCCATGCTCATGGCATCGAGCATGCTCCAAAGGATGTCCAGTTTGAACTGGAGAATTTCCAGCATGCGCTCCTGGCCTTCGCGCGTCTTGTAGTGCTCCAGCGTGATCGCCAGACCATGCTCGACATCGCGCCGGGCCTGACCGAGACGGGTGCGGAAATATTCGTAGCCGGCCGGGTCGATCCACGGGTAATGCTGCGGCCAGCTGTCGAGGCGCGACTGGTGGATCTGCGGCGCGAACAGTTCGGTCAACGAGCTGCTGGCGGCTTCCTGCCAACTGGCGCGGCGGGCGAAGTTGACGTAGGCGTCCACGGCAAAACGCACGCCGGGCAGCACCAGTTCCTGGGAGCGCAATTGATCCGGATCGAGGCCGACGGCCTGGCCGAGACGCAGCCAGGCTTCGATACCGCCGTCTTCGCCGGGGGCGCCGTCGTGGTCGAGCAGGCGCTGGATCCACTCGCGGCGGATTTCGCGATCCGGGCAGTTGGCGAGGATCGCCGCGTCTTTCAGGGGGATGTTCACCTGATAGTAGAAACGGTTGGCGACCCAGCCCTGGATCTGCTCGCGGGTAGCCCGGCCTTCATACATCGCCACGTGATACGGGTGATGGATGTGGTAGTAGGCGCCCTTGGCGCGCAGGGCCGCTTCGAATTCGGCGGGGGACAGCGGGGTATCGGTCATTGCAGTTCTCCGTGCCATTCGTTACAGGACGATGCTCATGCCGTCATACGCCACTTCAACATTGCGTCGCACCAGTTCCGCACGCTCCGGCGAGTCTTCGTCGAGAATCGGGTTGGTGTTGTTGATGTGGATAAGCACCTTGCGCTGCTCGGGAAGCTGTTGCAGTACTTCGAGCATGCCGCCGGGGCCGTTCTGCGCCAGGTGGCCCATTTCGCGACCGGTGCGGGTACCGACACCACGACGCTGCATTTCATCGTCGTCCCACATTGTCCCGTCCACCAGCACGCAGTCGCTGCCGGCCATGATTTCCAGCAACGGCGCGTCGACTTTGCCCAGGCCCGGGGCGTAGAACAGTTTGCCGCCGGTGCTGAGGTCTTCGACGATCAGGCCGATGTTGTCGCCCGGATGCGGGTCGAAGCGGTGCGGCGAGTAGGGCGGGGCAGCGCTGCGCAACGGCAGTGGGGTGAAGCGCAGGTTCGGGCAGGCGGCGACGGTGAAGCTCTGGTCGAGTTCGATGCGGTTCCAGTCCAGCCCGCCGTTCCAGTGCTTGAGCATGGTGAACAGCGGGAAACCGGTGCTCAGGTCTTCGTGGACCATGTCCGTGCACCAGACCTGATGCGGGCAGCCTTCGCGCAGGCTGAGCAGGCCGGTGGTGTGGTCGATCTGGCTGTCCATCAGGATGATCGCGCTGATGCCGGTATCGCGCAGGGCGCGGCCCGGTTGCATCGGGGCGAAGCTCTGGAGCTGCGCGCGGATGTCCGGCGAGGCATTGCACAGCACCCAGTTCACGCCGTCATCGGAAATCGCGATGGACGACTGGGTGCGGGCCTTGGCATTCAGGCTGCCGTCGCGAAAACCGGCGCAATTGACGCAGTTGCAGTTCCACTGCGGAAAGCCGCCACCGGCGGCCGAACCCAGAATCTGGACGAACATGAACGCTCCATCATTTCAACGCTGAAAATAAAACGCCCCGGCGAGCCGAGGCGTTGCACTGCAATTCTGACGAGGCAGAACTCAGCGGCTGGCGAAGTACATGGTGACTTCGAAGCCGATACGCAGGTCGGTGTAAGCAGGTTTGGTCCAAGCCATCGGGTGACTCCTTCTTCAGGTGGGTGAGATAGCGCTATCCATAGGTATAGTCCACGGCAGCGCTGAGATGTTCCAAATAGTTAGGTGGCTATGTTACTCAAAATTTCAGGGGGTTGGCCCGTGAATCTTTGAGAAAGCTCCTTGCAGCCCCGGTAATGATCATTTTGCCGCTTGCCATGGCGCGCCTGGCGCAGGGTCGCTGGACAGACCGTGCCAGCCGCCTTCGGCGAGGATCAGGCGTTGTGCGGCGGCCAGCAATGCCGGGCGGCCCAGTTGAGCGATGGCGCGAGGCAATTGCAGCAGATAATCCGACGAGTGGCCGGCGAGGCGGGCCTGCCACAGGAGCTCGGCCGCCTCTTTGCCGGACAGGACGCTGTCATCGAACTGATCGGCAAGCGTCTGGCGTTGCTGGTCGAGGCTGGCGTCATCGAGTTGTTCGATAACGGCCGGCAGGCCATCGAGAAACTGCTGAATGTGCTCGAGCAATTGCGCAGCGCTGGCCGTTGGCGATTGCACACCGAACAACAATCCGTTCCGGCCATGGATCTGACGCAACCCGCTGAACACCGCATAACCCAGTTGCAGCTCGACTCGCAGGCGTTGGTAGAACGGCGTCTGGCACAAGTGTGCAAGCAGGCGGCACGCGGCTTCGTCAGCGATTTCGTGGCTGGCGGTCGGGCAGAACAGCAACAAGGCGTGTTCGCTGGACGCACTTTCGATCTGGCGCCACAGGTAGCCGGCGTTGATTGCCGACGGTGCGGGCAATTGATTGTCCGGTGTGCCGGGGATGCGACTCAGGGCCAGGCCCATGGCGGATTGGGTCTGTGGGTTGAGGCCCAATGCCAAGCCATCCCAACGGGAAGTTGTCCACAGGTGCGCGGCATCATCGGATTCGCTCAATGCTGGCAGGCAGTGTTCGGACAATGTCTTGAGTAGTTGGCGAATTGGTATCAACGGTGGTTGCGGCTCTTCCTTTGCGGAATTGGCGCCCACTTGCGTCAGAGATTTCAGCGCATGCTCCAGCACAACAGGCAGCGTATCCTGCAGACCGGTCATTTTCAGTAGCCACTGATTCCCCGTGGTGCTGAACGACAACTCGACCCCGGCCTGACGTGCGTCGCCAGACACTTCCTGCAGACTGCGTTGCAGTTTCGCCTGCAGCTCGACCGTGGCCGCTGCTTTCGTTTGCCAGCGCACATAGACCGCGCCTACGTCGCTGTTATCCGGCAGCGCCTGACTGAACTGCATCGGCGAGCGTTCACGGCGGCTGCGCGAGCGATCCTGAGCAAACGTGCGCAGGCCCCGGTGAGCGCTGGTCTGGCCACGGATCAGGCCGGCGTTGGCCAGCGGTTCGGCTGTGCGCAGGAACGGGTTGGCGCTCGGCAGACGCCAATGGGGGCTGAAGTTATCCACAGTGCCGATTTTGCCGAGAACCGCTTTGAGCGCCGTAACGGCCGATTCGGAAAGGCCGCTTTCGAGTTGTTCGCTGTCGAGCCGCGCCAGTTGCAGTGCACCGCTGACTTGCTGCTGACGCTGAAGCAGTTCCGCGTATTCCGCACGCAATGACGGCCAGTCCTGCTGCGCTGCGAAGAAGCTCAGCCAGTCTAGAGATTGTGCACGGATGGCATCGAGTGACCCGGATGCCGCAGTGAATTGAAGGTGCAGCAAAGCCTGCCCGGCAAACTGATAGAGCAAAGACGCCTGTAACCCTTGCGCCAGACCCTGCTGCTGCAAATGCGCGAGCAACCCACCGGGTTTGGCGTTGTTCAACCAGTGACAGAGAAACGCCAGCGCTTCGGCCGATGACTTCGGCAGGTCTTCCAGTGCAAACAGCAGATTGCCGTGCCGCTCGCCAACCTGTTGATAACTTGCCTGTGGGTTATCCATCAAGCGAACGGGGGCTGCCTGTGCAGTTTTATCCCCAGGTGTCAGCACAGCGGCAAACTGCTCGGCCAGCGTTCGCAGCTCTTCAATGTTCTGCGGCCCGACCAGGCTCAGTGTCATCTGCCCGGTGCGATAAAACTGCTGGTGGAAGTCTTTCAACGCTTGCTGAAACTCCGCCTGCTCTACTGGCAGGCTGTCGCGGTTCCCGGCATGAAAGCCGCGCAACGGATGCGCTGCTGACAGCCCTTCGAACAGCGCTTCTTTCTGCTGAGCAGCGGTGTCCTGTGACCATGCGACAAACTCTGCCTGCAGCACTTCCCTTTCCCGCAATTGATCGTCCGGATTCATACGCGGATGGGCGAGCATGTCTGACAGACGCTCAAGCCCGTCGCTGAAGGACGCTGGCGGCAACTCAAAGAAGAAATCGGTGGTGCGCTCGCGAGTGCTGGCATTCACCTGGCCGCCGTGACCTTGTACGTAGGCCATCAGCCCTTGCTGTGCAGGAAAACGCTCGGTACCGAGGAACAGTAGATGCTCAAGGAAGTGCGCCAGTCCCGGCCATGCCAACGGCACATCATGACTGCCGGCAGCCACCCGCAACGCGGCGGCGCTGCGCTTCAGGCCGGGCACGTGACGCAGGGTTACACGCAAGCCGTTGGCCAGGGTTTCGGTGTGGGGACGGGGATGAGTCGGCGCAGACATGGGCACTTCCAGAACAGTGAAGTGCCAATGCTAGCGGATTAGCGCTTGTTGAGCGCGTCGTAAAGTTCGGGGCGGCGGTCGTTGAAGTAGCGGTTGGCGCTGCGGGAGTCGACCATCAACTGGCGATCCAGCTCACCGACGATCAAGGCTTCGTCCAGTCCGGCCTGGGCGATACGGCTGCCATCAGGCGCGGCAATGCTGCTTTGCCCGCAGTAATGGATGTCGCCTTCGTGGCCGCAGTAGTTGGCGTAAGCCACGTAGCACTGGTTTTCAAAGGCGCGGGAGCGCACCGAGACGTCGGCAATGAAATCGAAAGGAATCATGTTCGCTGTCGGCACCAGAATAAGCTCGGCACCTTCAAGGGCCAGGCGCCGCGCGTTTTCCGGGAACTCCAGGTCGTAGCAGATCAGGAAACCAAGCTTCCAGCCGTTGAGCTCGACGATGGGGAACTCGCCATCGCCGGGGCTGAACATCGAACGATCCAGATCACCAAACAGGTGCGTCTTGCGGTAATTGCACAGGCGCTCGCCGTTCGAGTCGATCAACTGTACGGCGTTGTAGATCTGCCCTTCGGCGGTACGCTCCGGGTAACCGTAGAGAATCGCCAGGCCGGCAGCCTTGGCGATCCGTCCGACTTGCTGCGCCCATTCACCGTTGTAGACCTCGGCCAATGTCGCGACCGCCTCCTTACCGATGTTGTAGCCGGTCAGGAACATCTCCGGCACCACCAGCAAATCGGCACCTTTGGCCTCCATCGCCAGTTGATGCAGGCGCTGGAGGTTGGCGGCCGGTTCCAGTGGCAGCGGTGGGCATTGGTAAAGGGCTACACGCATCGGGAATTCCTCTTACTCGGGCAGGGCGATCGGGCCGATGTCGTTGAACACATCACCCGGGCCGGGGTTCTCTTTATGTGTGGACCCGCCAAAGTGCTTCATGATTCCCCACACCGCGTTGAGCGATGTCTGCACCGCGCCCTCGACCCAGGCCGGCGTCCACGACACGTCATCGCCGGCGATGAAAATCCCGCGCTGCTCCGGCGGCATGTCGTCCTGCATGAAGTGCGCGTACATGCGCTGGTTGTAGCGATAGTGACCGGGCAGGGCACCCTTGAACGCACCGAGGAAATGCGGGTCGGCTTCCCACGACACGGTGATCGGATCGCCGATGATCCGCGCGGCGATGTCGACTTTCGGGTAGATCTTCTTCAACGCATCCAGCGCCAGTTTCACGCGTTTTTCCACTGGATGCGGGAGCATCTTCAGCGCGTCGCTCATCCATGAGTACGACAGGCAGATCACGCCCGGTTTATCGTCGCCGTTGTCGAACAGGTAGGTGCCACGGGTCAGGCGATCGGTGAGGGTCATGCTCATCAGGTCGCGGCCGGTTTCCGGGTCCTTGTCCTTCCAGAACGGGCGGTCGACCATCACGAAGGTCTTCGACGATTGCATGTAGCGCGTACGGTCGAGGGCCATCCACATCTTTTGCGAGAACAGGGTTTCGTCGCATTCGATCTGGGTGGTCAGCAGCCAGCTCTGGCAGGTGGTCAGTACGGCGGCGTATTCGCGAGTGTCGCCGTTGTTGTCGGTAACCGCGAAACGTCCGTCAGGCGCGTGGGCGATTTTCTTCACTCCGGAGCGCGGCGCGCCATGGTGCAGCGATTTCAGGCTGGTGCCTTGCGGCCAGTGTACGCAGCGCTCCGGCGCATGACGCCAGATGCCTTGCGGCACTTGTTCCACACCGCCGACCACCAGGTGCTGATGATCGTCGCAGTTGGTCATCACCACGCGGAAGATTTCCAGCATCGAGTTGGGGAAGTCCGAGTCCCAGCCGCCGGTACCGAAACCGACCTGGCCGAACACTTCGCGGTGATGGAACGACAGCTTGGCGAAGGCTTTCGACGTGGCGACGAAGTCGTAGAACGTGCGGTCGTCCCACAGCGGCACCAATGTGTTCCACAGTTCCTTGAGGCGTGGCACGTCACGGTCGCGGATGGCTTGCTGGATGTCGGCGAACTGCGAGCCGGCCTCCAGAGCATCGGCCCAGGCGTCCGCTACTTCCTGGAACAGTGCAGGAAGATCCTTCAGGCTCTGTGCGTAATGGGTTTTGCCTTCCAGGTCGATCACGGTGCTGCCGGAGGCTGGCGTCAGCGGGTTGGGGAAGGGCTTGGTCTCCAGACCGAGTTTGTCGACGTAGTGATAGAACGCGGTGGAGGACACCGGGAAACGCATGCCACCAAGCTCGGCGACGATGCCGTCAGTGCCGTTGAAGGCCTGGGAACGCAGACGGCCGCCAAGCTTCGAGGCCTCGTAGACGACGGGTTTCAGGCCGAGTTTCATCAGCTCGTAAGCGGCCACCAGACCTGCGATGCCGGCGCCAACAATCGCCACTTCGGCACCGTGGTTGTGCTCGGGAATGCTGCCCAGACCGGCGGGGTGTTCGATCCAGTCGTCGAAGGCGAACGGAAAGTCCGGTCCGAAAATGGTGATCGGTTTTTTACCGTCTGCAGGATGGCGATTGTTCTTGTTCATGGCTGACCTTGCTGGCGACCCGACGCCGGATGCGCGTCTGAGTATAGGAAAAGATGCCAGCCATTCTAGGGAGCGTAGAACACGTTAATAAGACGCAAAGTGTCGTCGTTTTGAGCGTTGATGCTGCAATCTGACGAATGTAATGATCAGACTGGATGTCCGCGATCAATCTTGCTGCTGAGGATGATCGAGGTCGTGGTCTTCTCGACGCCGTCTACGCTGCCGATCTGATCCAGAAGTTGATCGAGCTGTTCCGGCGAATCGGTTCGCAGCCACGCCACATAATCGAATTCGCCACTCACCGCGCACAATTGCTGCACCTGGGCCATCGCACTCAACCGGCGCAACACCTCTTTGCCGGAGCGCGGCTGCACCTTGATCCCGACATACGCCTGCAACCCGCCATCCACCACGCGTTGGCCCAGGCGCACGCCGTAGCCGGTGATGACTTTGGCCTTTTCCAGCCGCGCCAGTCGCGAAGTCACGGTCGTACGGGCGATCCCCAGTTGCCGGGCCAGCATCGCCACGCTCTCGCGGGCGTTGATTTGCAGGGCAGCGATCAACTGGCGGTCGATTTCATCGAGCACGGGTGGGCGGATGTCGGGCAAGGGACTTCTCCACGCAGGTACGAAAAAGCCGCACATAAGCGCGGCTTTTTCATGTTTGGTGGGCCCACACGGACTTGAACCGTGGACCAAAGGATTATGAGTCCTCTGCTCTAACCAACTGAGCTATAGGCCCTCAGTAGGCCGCGGATTATAGCGACGGTTTCTCGGCTGTGCTATCCGAAAAATCTGATACGGCTATGCGAAGAAACGTCGCGGCGAATTCCTCGGGTGGCAGCGGCAGGCTGACGATGTAGCCCTGGATCTGCTCGCAGCCTTCGGCGGCGAGGAATTGTTGTTGGGCCTGGGTTTCCACGCCTTCTGCGATCACGGTGAATTGCATGCTGCGGCCCAGGGCAATGATGGCGCGGACAATCGCCGCGTCGTGGGGGTCGTCGGGCAGGCCGCGGACAAAAGACTGGTCGATCTTGAGGATGTCCAGCGGCAGGCGCTTGAGGTAACTCAGCGAGGAATAACCGGTGCCGAAGTCGTCGATGGCCAGTTGCACGCCGAGGTGTTTGAGTTGGTGCAACACGGCCAGCGCCTCTTCGGCCTGGCTCATGATGAAGTTTTCGGTAATTTCCAGTTGCAGTAAATCCGGCCTGAGGCGGTTGTCTTTGAGCAGTTGTTCGATGCGCCCCAACAGGTTCGGCTGGCGCAATTGTGCGCCGGCGAGGTTGACCGAGAGCGGGCCCAGGGATTCGTATATCTGGCCCCACTCAAACATCTGCCGGCACGCGGTTTCCAGCACCCAGTCGCCGATTTGCAGAATCATCCCGTTCTCTTCCGCCAGTGGAATGAAATGCTCCGGAGGCACCTCGCCGAAGGTCGGGTGGCGCCAGCGGATCAGGGCTTCGGCCCCGACCAGGCTGTGATCGTCGAGGCTGATTTTCGGTTGGTAGTAGAGGTACAGCTCTTCGCGCTCGATGGCCCGGCGCAGTTCATGCTCCAGCGCCACTCGTTCACTGGCCTGGGCAGTGAGGTCGCGGGTGTAGCTTTCGACACGGTTGCGGCCCTTGGCCTTGGAACGGTACATCGCCGCGTCGGCGTTCTTGATCAGGGTGGCGACGTCGCAACCGTCACGCGGGTAGAGGCTGGTGCCGATGCTGGCACTGATAAAAAACTCGTGTTCGCCAGCCTGAAACGGTGCGCCGAAACAGTTCAGCAGTTTGGTGGCAATGTTGTCGGCATCTCCGGCCTGTTGCAGCCCCGGCAGCAGGATGATGAATTCGTCGCCACCCAGTCGCGCCACGGTATCGATATCGCGTAACTGTTCCTTGAGGCGTACGGCGATGCCCTTGAGCAGCAAATCGCCAACCGGATGGCCGAGGCTGTCGTTGATGTGTTTGAAGCGATCGAGGTCGAGGAACAGCACCGCGCCCAGACCGCCGTTTTCTTGCTGACCGTTCAACGCCGTCAGCAGACGGCTTTCGAACAGTGTGCGATTCGGCAGGCCGGTCAGCGGATCATGGTGGGCCTGGTAATCGAGTTTGGCCTGGGCGTGCTTGAGGCTGGAGATATCGGCAAACACCGCGACGAAGTGGGTAATGAACCGGTCGCGGTTGCGCACGGCACTGATGGTCAGCCAGCTCGGGTACAGCTCGCCATTTTTGCGCCGGTTGGAAATTTCGCCCTGCCAGTGGCCTTCGTCCGTCAATTGATGCCACATCGCTGCATAGAATGCGCTGTCGTGCAGGCCGGAAGCCAGCAGGCGCGGGGTATGGCCGAGCGCCTCGCTTTCGCTGTATCCGGTTATTTCGGTAAAGGCGCGGTTCACGGCACTGATGTGCTGTTGCGTATCGGTGATCAAGACACCTTCGGCGGTGCTCTCGAACACCGTTGCGGCCTGTTGCAGTTTTTCCTGCATCAGGTGGCGTTCGGTGATGTCCCGGGCGATGGTCAGCATGCAGTCTTCTTCACCGATCGGCAGCGGACGGCTGGACACTTCGCAGAGGCGGATTTGCCCGTCGCTGCGGCGGATGTGGCAGGTGAAGTCGCGAACGAAACCGTCACGGTGCAGCAGGTCGAGCATCTGTTTGCGTTCGTTGAGATTGACCCAGATCCCCAGATCCAGTGCCGAACGGTCCACCGACATGGCGCTGTTGAAACCGGTGATGCGGCTGAAACCTTCGTTGACCTCCAGCAGCAGGCCATCGCTCTGACGCGACAAGAGCAGGCCGTCCGGCGAGGCGTGGAAGGCCTTGGCGAACTTTTCTTCGGAGGTTTGCAACTGCTGTTGGGTTTCCTTGAGTTGGGTAATGTCGCGCACCACCACGACCAGCGCCGGTGTGGTGTCGAGTTCGAACGGTTCGGCGGAAATCAGCCCGGTGAACACCTGGCCGTTGCTGCGACGAAAGGGCATCTCCAGGTTGCGTATGCTGCCAGCCTGCAAGCGTTGCAGCAGGCCGGGGCCAACCCCGGGAATGCCCCAGATATTGAGTTCGGTAGCGGTCTGGCCGATGACGTCTTCGGCTTTGAGCCCGATCTGTTCTTCAAAGGCTTCGTTGACCTCCAGCAGACAGCCGTCGGACAGCCGCGCGATCACCAGAATGTCCGGGCATTGCTGGAACACCGAGGCGAATTTCTGCTCCGACAGGCGCAGGGCTTCTTCGGTACGTTTGGTTTCACTGATATCGATCATCAAGCCGCGCATCACCGGCTCGTGGCCGTGCTCGATGAGGCTGACGATGTCGCGCACCCACAGGCACCGGCCATCAGCGGTGATCACCCGATAGTCGAGGCTGTGATCGCGCCCGGCGAGGACTTCGTGATCGCAGAAGCTCTGGGCGCGGGTCAGGTCGGCGGGATGGATGATGTTGCGCCAGAAGCCCGGAATCAGCCAGTGCGACAGTGGATAACCCAGCAGGTCTTCGGCGTGGGGCGACACGTAGCTGTAGGTGAAGTCGCTGATTCGTGCTTCCCAGGCAATGGCCGACAGGCTCTCTACCAGCCCGCGATAGTGGTACTCGCTGCTGCGCAGTTCCTGTTCGAGGTCGATGCGTCGGGCGATTTCCGAGCTCAAGCGGCGGTTGATGCGGATCACCACTGCCAGGATGATCACCAGCAACAGCAGGCCTGGCAGGCCATAGACCAGCAGATCCGACCAGAATGTCCGATGATCGAGGACGTTGCCCACCCAGTGTTCCTGGATGCTGCTGATCTGCTCCGGGGACATGTCGGCCAGGACTTTGTCCAGAATGCCCACCAGCATTTTGCTGTCGCGGGGAACCCCCATTGCCAGTTGATATCGATAAGGGGTTTCGCCGCTGACATACAGCCCGTCGAGCTTGAGCTGGCGCAGGCTCCAGACACTGGAGGCGAGATCGCCGACCACTGCGTCCACCTCATCGGTCGCCAGGGCCTGCAACGCCGAACTGACATTGGGCATGGCCACCAGATTCAGATCGGGATGATGGGTGCGCAACAGTTCATGGGGTGCATAGTTTTCGACAACGGCGATCTTCAGCCCGTACAGATCCTCGATCTTGCGCGGTTGCGGCCCGCCGACGTGGGCGAGGATGACGATCGGAAAGTCCAGGTAAGGGCGGGTGAAGGCCAGGTAATTCTGGCGTTCGGGGGTGGACATGATGCCCGGCAGCAGATCGATCGTGCCGTTTTTGGCCTGTTCGAGCACGGCTGTCCAGCTCGAGGGCTCTATGGGGGTAAGTTTGATGGCCAGACGCTGGCGGATCACGTCGATATAGTCCGCCGCCAGGCCCTGATAGCGGTTCTGGTCATCGCGAAACTCGAATGGCGGCCACGACGCATCGACACCCAGGCGCAAGTCCGGGTGAGCCGCCAGCCAGCTACGTTCTTCGTCGGTCAGAGTCAGCGCGTCAGCCGTTGCGGTCCAGATCATCAGTGACAGCAAAAAAAGCACGGACGCCAGTCTGGGCATAACGGTCTCGTTATGGCTCGGGGGAATGTTTCGAGTGTAGACGGGCTGTGCGCGGGGGAGGGTGGTGCGAGGCATTTAATCTGCCCGATAAAACAAAACCCCCGGCCTGGGCCGGGGGTTCTGGTATCACTCGTCGAGGAACGAACGCAAGTGTTCGCTTCGCGTCGGGTGGCGCAGCTTGCGCAGCGCCTTGGCTTCGATCTGACGGATCCGCTCACGGGTCACGTCAAACTGTTTGCCGACTTCTTCGAGCGTATGGTCGGTGTTCATGTCGATACCGAAACGCATGCGCAGTACCTTGGCTTCACGGGCAGTGAGGCCGGACAGCACTTCGCGAGTCGCTTCTTTCAGGCTCTCGACAGTGGCGACATCGATTGGCGACTGCATGGTCGAGTCTTCGATGAAATCACCCAGATGAGAGTCTTCGTCATCACCGATCGGGGTTTCCATGGAGATCGGCTCTTTGGCGATCTTCAACACCTTGCGGATCTTGTCCTCAGGCATTTCCATGCGCTCACCCAGCTCTTCCGGGGTCGGTTCGCGACCCATTTCCTGTAACATCTGGCGGGAAATGCGGTTGAGCTTGTTGATCGTCTCGATCATGTGCACCGGAATACGGATGGTGCGGGCCTGGTCGGCGATCGAGCGAGTGATCGCCTGACGGATCCACCAGGTGGCATAGGTCGAGAACTTGTAACCACGACGGTATTCGAACTTGTCCACCGCTTTCATCAGACCGATGTTGCCTTCCTGGATCAGGTCGAGGAATTGCAGGCCACGGTTGGTGTACTTCTTGGCGATGGAGATCACCAGACGCAGGTTCGCTTCAACCATCTCTTTCTTCGCGCGGCGGGCTTTCGCCTCACCGATCGACATGCGACGGTTGATGTCCTTGATCTCGGCGATGGTCAGACCGGTCTCGGTTTCCAGCGCGGTCAGCTTCTGCTGGCAACGGATGATGTCCGGTTGCACGCGACCGATGGCTTCGGCGTACTTGCTCTTGCCTTTGGCCAAGGCGTCGGACCAGCTTTCATCGACTTCGTTGCCCGGGAACTGGCGCAGGAAATCGGCACGCGGCATGCGTGCATCACGTACGCACAGCTGCATGATCGCGCGCTCTTGCTGACGCAGACGATCCAGGGCACTGCGAACACGCTCGACCAGGGCTTCGAATTGCTTCGGCACCAGTTTGATCGGCATGAACAGATCAGCCAGGGCCAGCAACTCGGCAACTGCTGCCTTGTTGTGACGACCGTGCTTTTTCAGGGCCTTGCGGGTGATTTCCATCTGGTCGGCCACGGCGCCGAAGCGCTGGGCAGCAATGACCGGATCAGGACCGCTTTCGGCTTCTTCTTCGTCATCGGAAGCTTCGGCGTCATCGTCCTCGGAATCGTCGTCCGCTTTCGCGGCTTTCGCGTCGATCGGCGGTGGCACTTCGGCAGCCGGCGGCGTAATGCCGTCGTCCGGGTCGATGTAACCGCTCAGGACGTCGGACAGGCGACCGCCTTCGGTGGTGACCCGAGTGTACTCGGAGAGAATATGGTCAACCGTGCCGGGGAAGTGCGCGATTGCGCTCATCACCTCACGGATGCCCTCTTCGATACGCTTGGCGATTTCGATTTCGCCTTCACGAGTCAGAAGCTCGACCGTACCCATTTCACGCATGTACATGCGCACTGGGTCAGTGGTGCGACCGATATCGGTCTCGACCGCTGCCAACGCGGCGGCTGCTTCTTCCGCAGCGGCCTCGTCGGTATCGGCGTCGGCCAACATAAGGGCGTCCGCATCCGGAGCACTCTCGTGTACGGGGATCCCCATGTCGTTAATCATGCGGATGATGTCTTCCACCTGCTCCGGATCTGAAATATCCTCGGGCAGGTGGTCGTTGACCTCGGCGTAAGTCAGATACTTCTGCTCACGACCCAGTTTGATCAACTCAATAATACGAGACTGCTGTTGCGCTTTTCCGGACATAACACCCTATCCACTGAAGGTCTTGGCGGGCAAAAAACAAGCCGAGGATTATACCTGAGCTATGACCTCACGCGCCAGTTGAGGTCGGGTTTGATGCAGGAACATCCCGTTTGAGCAATTCGAGCAGCAAAGATTTTTCTTCGGTGCTCAGATCGCTTTGACGTGATTTCCTGAGAAGTTGTTCCAGCTTTCGCTCGCGCTGGCGGGCTGACAAGCTAGTTATGGTGTCGAAAAACTGTTGTTCAAGGTTTTCTCCGTTGATCAACCACTCCTTTTCTGCCAGGCGGGTCAGCAATCGACCTTGTTCGGTGCCATGCCATCGCGAGATCAACTGAAAAGAGTTTAGCTGAGGATTCTTTTGCACGGCTTCCAGTGAGGCCACCAGCAGCTGGGTATTGGTATTGTCTTCGTCCGCAAAATGGCTGGCCGTCTCGACCTTCAGCGCCAGTTGCGGGTGATGGATCACGGTTCGCAGGGCGGCCATGATCGGTGGCTCGACGGGAGCCGGCACTCTAGGGGTGCGCGGTTGATCGCGATCACCGCCACGCTTGCCGTTCTTGTCCCAGGGCTTTTTATCCCATTTCTTGCCGCCGGCACCGGGTTTCTTCGGCGTCCATTCCTGCTGCGGCACATACATGTCCTGTGCCTGCGGCTGATGGTAGTCGCTGAAGTCCGGCATCGCGTCGTAATCGATGCCGGGGTCGTAGGCGGGCGGCGCTTCCTGCGGTGTGCTCTGGGCCAACTGACTGACGGTCTCGCTGCTCAGACCGGTGATCTCGGTCAGGCGCTGGCGCATCAGGATTCGCAGGTTGGCCCCTGGCACTTTATCGATCAGCGGCGCGGCAAGCGTCGCCATGTGCGCCTTGCCTTCGAGCGAGCGAGGGTCGGCTTCTTCGGTCAGTTGCTGGAAGAAATAGTCTGCCAGTGGCTGCGCGTGTTGATTGATCCGTGCACGGAAGGCGTCGGTGCCTTCGGCGCGGATCAAGGTATCCGGGTCTTCGCCTTCGGGGAGGAACAGGAAGCGTGCGCGGCGACCGTCCTGCAGGCTGCTCAGCGTGGCTTCCAGTGCACGCCATGCGGCGTTGCGGCCGGCCTGGTCGCCGTCAAAGCAGAACAGCACGTTCGGTACGACCCGAAAAAGGCGCTTCAGATGCTCTTCGCTGGTAGCTGTGCCCAGGGTCGCGACGGCGTTTCGCAGGCCTTGCTGGGCCAGGGCGATGACGTCCATGTAGCCCTCGACGACAATGATTTCGTCGAGGTTGCGGTTGTTCTTGCGGGCTTCATAGAGGCCGTAGAGTTCCTGACCTTTATGGAATACCGGGGTTTCCGGTGAGTTCAGGTATTTCGGCTTGTCGTCGCCGAGGACCCGACCGCCGAAGGCGATAATGCGCCCGCGAGTATCGCGGATCGGAAACATCACGCGATCGCGGAAGCGGTCATAGCGCTTGCCGGTTTCGGCGTTCTCGATCAGCAGGCCGGCGTCGATCATGGCTTTCTGCTGCAGGGTGTCGCTGCTCAGGTGCTTGAACAGATTATCCCAGCCTGGCGGGGCGAAGCCGAGGCCGAAGTCCCGAGCAATTTCACCCGTCAGGCCGCGACCCTTGAGGTAATCCACGGCAGCCTTGCGTGCCGGGTGGCTCTTGAGCGCCTGGCGGTAAAAGTCCGCAGCGGCAGTCAGCAGTGGATAAAGCGGCGAATCGGTCGGCTGTCGCGGTTTGTGCGAGCGGCCACCTTCTTCGCGGGGCACTTCCATGCCGGCGGCTTTGGCCAGGTCTTCGACTGCCTGGGGGAAGTCCAGGTTGTCGTGGTCCATGAGAAAACCGAGCGCGTTACCGCCGGCGCCGCAACCGAAGCAGTAATAGAACTGCTTGTCGGGGCTCACGCTGAACGACGGGGTTTTCTCTTTATGGAACGGGCAGCAGGCGGTGTAGTTCTTGCCAGCCTTCTTCAGTTGCACGCGCGAGCTGACCACATCGACGATGTCGGTGCGGTTCAGCAGGTCGTCAATGAAGCTCTGGGGAATCAGCCCGGCCATGGCGTTCTCGTCGTCTGCGCTGTAATGAGTCCGATGCGAAGGGCGGCCGGACACGGGTCATGCTTGAAAGCGCACGAAGAGTGCGGCTCGACCGGTGTCGTCTGCGTAATCGCTGTCGGGAAGTGTATCTGCCGAAAATCCACTGACGTTAGTACCTATCAGTCTTCGACTTTATGAAAGTGTTGCGCTGAATCCGCTGACGGCCGGTTGAGGGCCTCGGATAGCTCATGAAGCGGGCACGCAAGCAGGTGCCTTGGGCTGATCGTCGTAAGAGGAATCAGTGGGTGTGCTCGTCAGTAGCCTTGAAAGGCTCGTCAGAAAAGACGTGCACCGCTGGCAAAAGAGCCAGGCCTGACGCGGTGAAGCGGATTTGTCTCGGTCGCGTGTGCGGCTTCGACGGTGAAGCATCAAGCGTTTTACGCAAATGCCATTAGCCCGGCTGAGGGCCGGGCTTGGCAGAAGCTTGCTACGATCGTCTGTGTATTAGTACAGACGAACGGCGCGGCGCTGTTCGCGCTGAACTTTCTTGGCGTGACGCTTAACAGCGGCTGCTGCCTTGCGCTTACGCTCGGAAGTTGGCTTCTCGTAAAATTCGCGGCTACGAACTTCAGCCAGTACACCGGCTTTTTCGCAGGAGCGCTTGAAACGACGCAGAGCTACGTCGAAGGGTTCGTTCTCTTTAACTTTGACGGCTGGCATCCAGAGCTACCTTCATTCATTACCGGGGTCAACATCCTCGCGGCAAAAGAGCACTTGAAGACGTCGGTTTTTAAGGGTTGCGGATGTTAACCCCTCAACGCTCGGAATGCAAAGCCTCTGATCGAAAACCGCTGGTCGGGGCATCCAGTGGCGACTATTATGCGCGCCTTCGAATTCAGCCTAAACAAGGCGCAAACCCATGCTAGTACTGGGATTAGAAACTTCCTGCGACGAAACCGGCGTCGCTTTATACGACAGCGAGCGCGGTCTGCTGGCTGACGCACTGTTCAGCCAGATCGACCTGCACCGCATCTACGGCGGTGTGGTGCCGGAGCTCGCCTCCCGCGATCACGTCAAGCGCATGCTGCCCTTGATCCGTCAGGTGCTGGCCGAGGCTGACTGCGTGCCGACCGAGATCGACGCCATCGCCTACACCGCAGGTCCTGGCCTGGTGGGGGCTTTGTTGGTCGGGGCTTCCTGCGCCCAGGCGCTGGCGTTTGCCTGGGGCATTCCGGCCCTCGGTGTGCATCACATGGAAGGTCACTTGCTGGCGCCGATGCTGGAGCCAAAACCGCCGGAGTTTCCGTTCGTCGCTTTGTTGGTCTCCGGTGGTCATACGCAGCTGGTTCAGGTCGATGGCATCGGCCAATACAGCCTGCTGGGCGAAACCCTTGATGACGCCGCAGGCGAAGCCTTCGACAAGACTGCGAAGATGATGGGCCTCAATTATCCGGGTGGGCCGGAAATCGCCAAGCTGGCAGAGAAGGGTGCCGCAGGACGTTTCACCTTCCCGCGTCCGATGTGCGATCGCCCGGGCCTGGATTTCAGCTTCAGCGGCTTGAAGACCTTTGCCCTTAACACCTGGCAGCAGTGCGTCAGCGCCGGGGACGACAGCGAGCAAGCCCGTTGCGACATCGCGCTGGCGTTCCAGCAGGCTGTGGTGGAGACTTTGACCATCAAGTGCAAGCGCGCGTTGAAGCAGGCCGGCATGAAGCGTCTGGTGATCGCCGGTGGCGTCAGCGCCAACAAGGCATTGCGGGTTTCTCTGGAAAAAATGCTCGGCGACATGAAGGGCGATGTGTTCTATGCCCGTCCCGAATTCTGCACCGACAACGGCGCGATGATTGCGTTTGCCGGTTGCCAGCGTCTGCAGGCCGGCCAGCAGGAAAGCCTGGCCATCAGCGTGCAGGCACGCTGGCCGATGGAGCAGTTGTCGGCGCTGTGATGAGCGGTGCTCACGTACGGTATTTAAAAATGCCGTTCGCGCCCGGCAAACAGGTCGCGTAGATTGCCCCGGTGGCGCCAGACGATCAGCAGCGTCAGCGTGCTCATCGGCAATAGTGCTTCCGGCTCCTGCCAGGCCAGCAATGGCAGGGTCAGGGGTGTGGCAATCAATGCTGCCAGTGAGCTGGTGCGGGTCAGGTAGAACGTCAGCAGCCAGGCGCACACCGCCAGCAATGCGGCGGGTGGATACAGACCCAGCAGCATGCCGGCCGCCGTGGCGACGCCCTTGCCGCCGCGGAAACGGAAGTACAGCGGGAACAGGTGACCGATCACGGCGCAGACGCCGATCCATGCCTGATCCTGCAGCGAAAGGCCTGCCGCCGAGGCGATCAGCACCGGCAGCAGGCCTTTGCACAGATCACCCAGCAGGGTCAGGATCGCGAGTTTGCGACCGGCCAGGCGCAGCATGTTGGTGGCACCGGCATTACCCGAGCCACTCATTCGCGGATCCGGATTTCCGGTCAGGCGGCTGAGCAAAATGGCGAAGGACAGCGAGCCGAGCAGGTAGGCGAGAATCGCCAGTAACCAAAACATGCTAACTATTCCGGGCGAGGACGCCCTGATTCTAACGGCGCATTGCGCCCTTGTCGTGCAGCGGAGAGAAGTGCTTGGACAGAGTGTTTATCGAGGGCCTGGAAGTCGACACCGTGATCGGTGCCTACGACTGGGAGCGCGGCATCCGACAGTGTCTGCGTCTTGATCTGAGCTTCGCCTGGGACAATCGTCCGGCAGCCGCCGGTGACGACCTGACCCTGGCACTCGATTACGCCAGTGTTTCCACACGGATCCAGGCCTTTGCCGAGCAGGCACGGTTCCAGCTGGTCGAGACCTTCGCCGAGCGTCTGGTCGAAGTGCTGATGGCCGAATTCAAGATCACCTGGGTGCGCCTGAAGCTGACCAAGCCTGGCGCGGTCCCGGCCGCCAAGGGTGGCGTGGGTGTGGAGATCGAGCGCGGATGTCGCTGACTCAGGTCTACCTCGGGCTCGGTAGCAATATCGAGCGCGAAACTCATTTGCGTGCAGGCCTGGATGCCTTGGCCGGTTTTCTGGTGGATATCCGCTGTTCGGCGGTGTTCGAAAGCCAGCCGGTGGGGATCAAGAGCGGCCCGTTCTTCAATTTCGTGGTGTCGGCCTACACCGATCTGCCGCTGATGGAGCTGGATCGACGGCTGAAATTCATCGAGGCGGATAACGGCCGTTATGCCCCGGATCGCAAGGGATTGCCGCTGGATATCGACGTCTTGCTGTACGGTGAGCTGGCAGGCAATTTCGACGGGCTGATCCTGCCTCGGGCCGAGATTCTGAAAAATGCCTTCGTGTTGTGGCCGTTGTCGCTGATCGCGCCGGATCGGGTACATCCAGGTGTGGGAAAAAGCTTTGCCACGCTGTGGTCCGAGGCGCAGATCGATCAGGTGCTGGCACCGGTCGGGTTTGAATGGCGCGGTATTCAGCTCACGCCTCCAGATCTGTTGAACTGACTGACGCCATCGCGACCGGTTCGCGATGGCGTCAGGTGTTCTCAGGACGACGCTGATTCCTTGTAAGCCTTCAACGCCTTGAGCCGTTCACGCTTGAGCGCTTCGCCCAGTTCCGGGCCCTTGAATCCTTTCTCCAGCAGCGGCTGTACCGCAACGCCCCGAGCAGCGCTGGCGGCACCGCGCAGGTAATCGGCCTGTGGATAACTGCGCTGCTCAAGTCCTTTGCGACCTCGGGCATCCATCTCGCATGCGACGATAAACTCTTCGAAACGCTGCGGCCGGCGATAAACATCAAAGCTCTGCAGCAATTCCAGCAAGGTCGACGCCTTCAGTTCCAGGGCGCGATGGCCGTGGGTGTGATACTGGCCGACCAGCAAGGCCAGTTCCTGACAGTCCTTCGGTACCTTGAAGCGCTCGTTGACCGCTTTGATCAGCTTCAGGCCCTTGTGCTCGTGGGCAATGTGCCGCGGCCATTCCTCTTCCGGGGTCAGGCCCTTGCCGAGATCATGCAGCAGGCAGGCCCAGCGCACCGTCAATGGTTGCTGGTGCAGGGCGGCTTGCTCAAGCACGCTCAGTGTGTGAATGCCGCTGTCGATTTCCGGATGATGGACTTCCGGTTGCGGTACGCCGAACAGGGCGTCGACCTCCGGCATCAGCACTTTCAGTGCGCCACAGTCACGCAGTACCTGAATGAACACCTGCGGCTGACTTTCCATCAGTGCGCGGGAAATCTCTTTCCAGCTGCGTTCGGCGGTCAGGGCCTCCAGTTCACCGGATTCGCTGAGCTGGCGCATCAACTCAAGGGTCTCGGGTGCAACCTTGAAACCGAGTTCTGCGTAACGAGCCGCGAAGCGGGCAACACGCAGGACCCGCAATGGATCTTCGGCGAACGCGGGGGAAACGTGACGCAGGATCCGGTCTTCGAGATCGCGCTGGCCGTGATAGGGATCCGTCAGGTTTTGCTGGTCGTCCTCGGCCATGGCGTTGATCGTGAGGTCGCGACGGATCAGGTCTTCTTCAAGCGTGACCTCGGGGCTGGCGTGAAAAGTGAATCCGCCATAACCGCGACCGCTCTTGCGTTCGGTGCGGGCGAGAGCGTACTCCTCGCCGCTTTTCGGGTGAAGAAACACAGGGAAATCCGCACCGACCGGGCGAAACCCTTTGGCGAGCATTTCTTCTGCGGTGGCGCCGACCACCACCCAATCGATATCGGTGACCGGTTTGCCCAGCAGGCGATCACGTACTGCACCGCCGACCTTGTAAATCTGCATAAAAAACCTCCGTTGGCCCGACAGGATAACCCTTGCGCCGGACTTTCGGAGGCCTGAACGGGATCAAAGATGTATGACGGCCAGATCGAGCCGACCGTAATCCCCCTCGCCGTGTTCGCTGCGGGGCGGTACATGGTGGGTTTTCATGATCTGGTCGCCCTGCAGGGTTTCCAGATGAATGTCGAAGCCCCATAACCGGTGCAGATGTTTGAGTACCTCGTCGGTGGAGTCGCCCAGCGGTTTTCGGTCGTGCTGCTGGTGACGCAGGGTCAGAGAACGGTCACCGCGCCGGTCGATGCTGTAGATCTGCACGTTCGGTTCACGGTTGCCCAGGTTGTACTGTGCGGCCAGGGTCTCACGGATGATCCGGTAGCCGCCCTCGTCATGGATGGCAGGCACCAATAGATCATCTTTCTGGTCGTCGTCGAGGATGCTGAACAGTTTCAGGTCACGGATCACCTTCGGCGACAGGTACTGCAGGATGAAACTCTCATCCTTGAAGCTGCTCATGGCGAACTTGATGGTCGACAGCCAGTCGGTGCCGGCGATTTCCGGGAACCAGCGACGGTCTTCTTCTGTCGGTTCTTCGCACATGCGACGGATGTCGCGGTACATGGCAAAGCCCAGTGCGTAAGGGTTGATGCCGTTGTAGTAGGGGCTGTCGAAACCCGGCTGGAACACCACGCTGGTGTGAGACGTCAGGAACTCCATCATGAAACCGTCGGTGACCAGACCCTCGTCGTAAAGGTCGTTCATCAGCGTGTAGTGCCAGAACGTTGCCCAGCCTTCATTCATCACCTGAGTCTGGCGCTGTGGATAGAAATACTGGGCGATCTTGCGCACGATGCGCACGATCTCCCGCTGCCACGGCTCCAGCAGCGGTGCGTGTTTCTCGATGAAATACAGGATGTTTTCCTGGGGTTCGGCCGGGAACCGTGCATTGTCCTTGTCGCTGAATTTGTCCGCGCCTTTGGGGATGGTGCGCCACAGATCGTTAATCTGCTTCTGCAGGTGTTCTTCGCGATCCTTCTGCCGGCGCCGCTCTTCCTCGGCGGAAATCGGATACGGGCGTTTGTAGCGGTCGACGCCGTAGTTCATCAATGCATGGCAGGAGTCGAGCAGGTCCTCGACCGCGTCGATGCCGTGGCGCTCCTCGCACTGCATGATGTACTGCTTGGCGAACACCAGGTAGTCGATGATCGAGCTGGCGTCGGTCCAGGTGCGGAACAGGTAGTTGCCCTTGAAGAAGCTGTTGTGGCCATAGCAGGCATGGGCCACCACCAGGGCCTGCATGCAGATGGTGTTCTCTTCCATCAGATACGCGATGCACGGGTCGGAGTTGATCACGATCTCGTAGGCCAGTCCCATCTGCCCGCGACTGTAGGATTTCTCGGTGCTGAGGAAGTGTTTGCCGTAGGACCAGTGGTGATAGCCCAGCGGCATGCCGACCGAGGCGTAGGCGTCCATCATCTGTTCGGCGGTGATCACTTCAATCTGGTTGGGATAGGTGTCCAGGGCGTACCCGGCCGCGATCCGGGCAATTTCGCGGTCGTAGGTCTGGATCAGCTCGAATGTCCATTCGGAGCCGGTGGAAATGGGTTGGCGCTTCTGCTCTTTGGCGGTCATGTCACTAACCTGCGCTGGAAGAGTTCACGGAAGACCGGATAGATATCTCCGGCCGAGACCAGCTGCTGCTGGGCAAAAGTGTCGGAAAAGGCTTCGGCGATGCGTTCGTACTCGTACCACAGGGCCTGATGTTCGCGCGGGGTGATCTCTACGTAAGTGTAGTACTGCACGAACGGCATGATCTGGTTGATCAGGATGTCGCGGCAGATCGGCGAATCGTCGTTCCAATTGTCGCCGTCGGAGGCCTGGGCGGCGTAGATGTTCCATTCGTTGCTCGGGTAACGCTCGGCCATGATCTCCTGCATCAGTTTCAGTGCGCTGGAAACGATAGTGCCGCCGGTTTCGCGGGAATAGAAAAACTCTTCCTCGTCCACTTCCCGGGCGCTGGTGTGGTGGCGAATGAACACGACATCGATCTTGTCGTAGTTCCGCTTCAGGAACAGGTACAGCAGGATGAAAAAGCGTTTGGCGATGTCCTTGGTCGCCTGGGTCATGGAGCCGGAAACGTCCATCAGGCAGAACATCACGGCCTTGGAACTGGGGTTCGGCTGCTTGATCAGCAGGTTGTACTTGAGGTCGAAGGTGTCGAGGAAGGGCACGCGATGAATGCGCGCACTGAGTTTCTCGATTTCCGCTTCCAGGTTCTGAATGTCGCCGAAATTATCCGGTTCTTCGCGTTTCAGGCGTGCCAGTTCTTCCTTGGCCTCGCGCAGCTTGGCGCGGCTGCTGCCGGACAGCGCGATTCGCCGGGCATGGGCCGAGCGCAGGGTACGGATGATGTTGATCCGGGACGGGTTGCCCTCGTTACTGATCCCGGCGCGAACTGTCTTGAAGGTATCGGTACCGGTCAGGTTGCGTTTGACCAGGTTCGGCAGTTCGAGGTCCTCGAACATGAACTCGAGGAATTCTTCCTGGGTGATCTGGAAGACGAATTCGTCCATGCCTTCGCCGGAGTTTCCGGCCTTGCCCGGCCCACGGCCTCCGCCACCTCCCGGCGGGCGGGCGATGTGTTCGCCGGCGGTGAATTCCTTGTTGCCGGGATGAACCACGGTCTGCTTGCCGCCGCGACCATGATGAAGCACCGGCTCGTCGATGTCGCGACCGGGAATGCTGATCTGCTCGCCGTGCTCCATGTCGGTGATGGAGCGCCGGCTGACCGCCTCTTCGACAGCCTTCTTGATGTGGTCACGGTAACGCCGCAGGAAGCGCTGACGGTTCACCGTGCTCTTGTTCTTGCCATTGAGACGTCGGTCGATCACATAGCTCATGACTGCTCCTTAGAAGCTGTCCTGCAAAGGGCGAGCGGTCATGCAGCGTTTAACCGAATGCCTGGGGACGCAAACGCTCCCCCAAGCGCTTTGGGTGCTGCCTGAACCTCGCTACCGCCTTTCGAACACCTTCCAGAGGCCTGTGTAGCAGAAAATGCGCACACAGGCCTCGGGCTGACGACAACCGGTCTGACCGGCCGCGGTTTACTGTGATTTTCTGACCCGCAGATACCACTCGGAGAGCAGTCGTACCTGTTTGTCGGTGTAGCCGCGTTCGACCATTCGTGTAACGAAGTCGTTGTGTTTCTGTTGATCCTCTTTGCTGGCCTTGGCATTGAAGCTGATGACCGGCAGCAGGTCCTCGGTGTTCGAGAACATTTTCTTCTCGATGACCACCCGCAGTTTTTCGTAGCTGAGCCAGGTCGGGTTCTTGCCGTTGTTGTTGGCCCGGGCGCGCAACACGAAGTTGACGATTTCGTTGCGGAAATCCTTCGGATTGCTGATGCCGGCCGGTTTCTCGATCTTTTCCAGTTCCTCGTTGAGGGCGACGCGGTTGAGGATCTCGCCGGTTTCCGGATCGCGATACTCCTGATCCTGAATCCAGAAGTCCGCGTATAGCACGTAGCGGTCGAAGATGTTCTGGCCGTACTCGCTGTAGGACTCGAGGTAAGCGGTCTGGATCTCCTTGCCGATGAATTCGATATAACGCGGCGCCAGGTACTCCTTCAGATAACGCAGGTAACGTTCGCGGGTCTCGGCCTGGAACTGTTCCTGCTCGATCTGCTGTTCCAGCACGTAGAGCAGGTGCACCGGGTTGGCGGCGATTTCGTGCGGATCGAAGTTGAAGACCTTGGACAGGATCTTGAACGCAAACCGGGTCGACAGGCCGTTCATGCCTTCGTCGACGCCCGCCGCATCGCGGTATTCCTGGATCGACTTGGCCTTCGGATCAGTGTCCTTGAGGTTTTCGCCGTCATACACGCGCATCTTGGAATAGATGTTGGAGTTTTCCGGCTCCTTCAGGCGTGACAGAACGGTGAACTGCGCCAGCATCTTCAGGGTGTCCGGCGCGCAATGGGCCTTGGCCAGGGAGCTGTTGAACAGCAGCTTGTCGTAGATCTTCACTTCGTCGCTGACCCGTAGGCAGTACGGCACTTTGACGATGTAGATCCGGTCGATGAAGGCTTCGTTGTTCTTGTTGTTGCGGAAGGTGTGCCACTCCGATTCGTTGGAGTGGGCCAGCAGAATCCCGGTGAACGGAATTGCCCCCAGACCTTCGGTACTGTTGTAGTTGCCTTCCTGAGTGGCGGTCAGCAAAGGGTGCAGCACCTTGATCGGTGCCTTGAACATTTCGACAAATTCCATCAGGCCCTGGTTGGCCCGGCACAGCGCACCGGAATAGCTGTAGGCATCGGCGTCGTTCTGCGGGAATTCTTCCAGCTTGCGGATATCGACCTTGCCTACCAGCGCGGAGATGTCCTGGTTGTTCTCGTCGCCCGGTTCGGTCTTGGCCACGGCGATCTGGTTGAGGATCGACGGGTACAGCTTGACCACGCGGAACTGGCTGATGTCGCCACCGAATTCGGCCAGGCGTTTGGTGGCCCATGGCGACATGATGGTGTTCAGGTAGCGCCGGGGAATGCCGAAGTCCTCTTCGAGGATCGCGCCATCTTCGGTGGCGTTGAACAGACCCAGTGGCGATTCGAATACCGGTGAGCCCTTGATGGCATAGAAGGGCACTTTTTCCATGAGCTGTTTCAGCTTCTCGGCCAGGGACGATTTACCGCCACCGACGGGGCCGAGCAAGTAGAGGATCTGTTTCTTCTCCTCAAGACCCTGGGCGGCATGGCGGAAATACGACACGATCTGGTCGATGCATTCTTCCATCCCGTGGAAGTCTTCAAAGGCCGGATAGCGGCGGATCACCTTGTTGGAAAAGATTCGCGACAGCCTCGAATTGGTCGAAGTGTCGAGCAGCTCCGGTTCGCCGATAGCCATCAACAGACGCTCGGCGGCGGAAACGTAGGCGCTGCGATCCTTTTTGCACAGTTCCAGGTATTCCTGCAGCGAGAATTCTTCCTGGCGTGTGGACTCGAAGCGTTGTTGGAAGTGGCTAAAGATACTCATGACGTCACCTCGCTCGATACGTGGAGCCGACGCCGGATCACTCAGTCGATGCTGGCAAGCAGCCGCGATGGCAGCTGTTGTTTACCCCCCAGAACCCTTCCGCGATCGACAACCGCGAAAGTCACTCCCGATGACCCGTGCGCCGGTGTACCGGCTCTCCCCTGTTTTGGATGGCCTGGGCTTAAGGATAGTTGGGAATTCGGGAGGTAAAGGCGAGATACGTAATTAGTTGTGGCAGACCGTTCGTCTGCCACCGCGCGAGCCCACGGGAGCCGGGGCTTGCACGTTACAAAAAAATTATTCGGAGGTGCCTTGCGCGGTTTCCGAAGGAAAAGTCGTACGCCACAGCTCGAAGCCGCCGTCCATGCTGTAGACGTCGGAAAAGCCCTGGCTGACGAGATACGCCGCGGCACCCTGGCTCGAATTGCCGTGGTAGCAGACCACGACGGTCGGGGCATCGAGGTCGGCGCCCTGGATGAAGGCGTGCAGGGAATGATTGTCCAGATGCTTCGAGCCGCTGATGTGCAGCGCCGCGAATGTGGCTGGGTCACGGACGTCGACGACCACGGCACCTTGCTCGCGCAGGGCCTGGGCCTGTTCCGGGGGGATTCGTTTGAATTCGCTCATGGCGGGTTCCTGTGGCTCGGCTGAAAACGCAGTCTAACGCGGGGCGCTGACTGGCGAGGATTCGGTGATCGGTGGTGCGACGGGAGGCAGGACACCGCCGTGTTCGTCGCATTTGCACGACAGCCGTTCAAAGCTGTCGACGTTCATCAGGGTCAGGCTGCCGCCCCACACGCATCCGGTGTCGAGGGCCGAAATGCCGGGCTCGTGGACATCTCCCTCAAGCGCCGCCCAGTGGCCGAAAATGATCCGCAGGCCACGGGTCTTGCGTTCCTTGTGCTGGAACCACGGTTTGTAGCCCGGTGGCGCCGTGTCCAGACCTTCCTTGCTCTTGAGGTCGAGCTTGCCTTCGGCGGTGCAGAAGCGCATGCGCGTGAAGTAGTTGGTGATGACCCGCAGGCGGGCCACACCTTTTAGGTCGCTGTCCCACTTCGCCGGTTCGTTGCCGTACATGCCGTCGAGGAAGGCCGGGAGCAGGTTGTCGTCGCGCAGGGCGGTCTCGACTTCTTCGGCGTACTTCAAGGCCTTGCGCAGCGACCATTGCGGCGGGATGCCCGCGTGGGTCATTGCGACTTCACGTTGCTCGTCGTAGTGCATGAGTTTCTGCTGGCGCAGCCACTCCATCAGTTCGGCGCAGTCCGGTGCTTCGAGAATCTCGCGCAGGGTGTCGGACTTTTTCATGCGCTCGATGTTTTTCGCCGCCGCCAGCAGGTGCAGATCGTGATTGCCGAGGACGCAGACCAGCGACTCACGCATGCCATAGAGGAAACGCAGGGTTTCCAGCGATTGCGGGCCACGGTTGACCAGATCGCCTACCAGCCACAACCGATCCACTGCCGGGTCGAACGCGACCTGCCTGAGCAGGCACTTGAGCGGTTCGAGGCAGCCTTGCAGGTCGCCGACGGCATACGTCGCCATTAGTGCAGGGCTCCGGGAACGGCGAGGCGGAAGGGTTTGATGATTGCATCGAAATGCTTGCCGTCACTGGCGACCATTTCATAGCTGCCCTGCATGGTGCCGACCTTGGTGGTCATGACCGTGCCGCTGCTGTAGGTGTGGCTTTGCCCCGCATCGATCAAGGGCTGCTGGCCGACCACGCCGGCACCGCGCACTTCTTCGACATGCCCGTCGCCATCGGTGATCACCCAATGCCGGGACATCAGTCGGGCCGGTTGTTCGCCATTGTTCTGCACAGTGATGGTGTAGGCGAAGGCGAAGCGGTCGTGCTCGGGTTGCGATTGGTCTGCCAGGTAGTGAGTAACGACACTGACATCGACCTGATAACGAGGATCAGACATGCAAAAGGCCTTAAGGACAAAGCGGGACGCGGGGGGTAGCCGATGGATTGAGTCTAGGCAAGTATCGGGCAGGAGACCAGAGCGGTGTCCTGCCCGAGCGCGATGATTGCCTGTCAGTCGGCTGCAGGTGTTTTCGCGGGCTGTTCGGCAAGCTTGTCGGCCAGGCGCACGAATGCGGCCAGATCGAGCTGCTCGGGCCGCAGGCTGCCATCGACGCCGGCGGCCTCGATCTCAGCGTTGCTCAGCAATTGCTTGAGGGTATTGCGCAGGGTCTTGCGGCGCTGGTTGAAGGCTTCGCGCACCACGCGCTCCAGCAGGCGATGATCCTTGGCCGGGTGCGGCAGTACCGCGTGCGGTACAAGGCGCACGATGGCCGAGTCTACCTTCGGCGGCGGGTTGAAAGCGCCCGGGCCGACGTTGAACAGATGTTCGACCCGGCAGTGGTACTGAACCATGATCGACAGACGGCCCCAGTCGCCGCCACCCGGGCCGGCGGCCAGACGCTCCACGACTTCCTTCTGCAACATGAAGTGCATGTCGCGAATGATGCCGGCGTTGTTCAGCAGGTGGAAAATCAGCGGCGTGGAAATGTTGTACGGCAGGTTGCCGACCACGCGCAGGCTGTTCGGCGCAGCATTCAGGGTGTTGAAGTCGAACTTCAACGCATCGCCCTGATGCAGGTTGAAATTGCTCTTGCCGGCGAACTGCTGGTTGAGGATCGGGATCAGGTCCTTGTCCAGTTCGACCACGTCCAGCTGTGCGCCGGAATTGAGAATGCCGGCGGTAAGCGCGCCCTGGCCCGGGCCGATTTCCAGCATCCGGTCACCGGACTTGGCACTGATGGAGCGCAGGATGCGGTCGATGACGCCAGCATCGTGCAGGAAGTTCTGGCCAAAGCGTTTGCGCGCCTTGTGTTGGTATTGCTCGGTCATAAACGGGTCTCGGCCATCTGGTAGGCGGTTTCCAGGGCGACCTGCAGGCTGCCGGTGTCGATCTTGCCGCTGCCGGCCAGATCCAGGGCGGTGCCATGGTCGACGGAGGTGCGGATGATCGGCAGGCCCAGGGTCACGTTGACCGCAGCGCCGAAGCCTTTGTACTTGAGCACGGGCAGGCCCTGGTCGTGGTACATCGCCAGCACTGCGTCGCAGTGCTCCAGATATTTGGGGGTAAACAGAGTGTCGGCAGGCAGCGGGCCACGAAGGTCCATGCCCTCGCCGCGCAGGCGCTCTAATGTTGGTTCGATGATGTCGATTTCTTCATGGCCCAGGTGTCCGCCTTCACCGGCGTGCGGGTTGAGCCCGCAGACCAGGATGCGCGGTCGGGCGATGCCGAATTTGTCTTGCAGGTCGGCGTGCAGGATCCGCGTGACCCGTTCCAGTCGCTCCGGCGTGATCGCATCGGCGATGTCGCGCAAGGGCAGGTGAGTGGTGACCAGCGCCACGCGCAAACCGCGGGTGGCGAGCATCATCACCACCTGGGCGGTGTGGGTCAGGTCGGCGAGGAATTCGGTGTGTCCGGAAAAGGCGATGCCGGATTCGTTGATCACGCCCTTGTGCACCGGGGCGGTGATCATCCCGGCGAAATCGCCGTTCAGGCAGCCATTGCCGGCGCGGGTCAGGGTTTCAAGGACGAATGCGGCGTTGGCCTTGTCCAGCTGCCCGGCGACCACGGGGGCGCTGAGCGGGGTGTCCCAGACAAAAAGGCTGTTGGCCGGCGCCGGAACGTCCGGCCAGTGACCGGGCGAAACGGGCAGCAGACTGACGGCCAGCCCCAGCTGCGCGGCCCGCTCTTGGAGCAGGTCGCGGCTGGTGATGGCAATCAGGGGATGTGGCTGGGCTTGCGAGGCGAGCAGCAGGCACAGGTCGGGACCGATGCCGGCTGGTTCGCCGGGTGTCAGCGCGAAACGCTTGGGTTTCACTGCGCTGCCTGGTCTGCACCAGGGAGTTTGATCTCTACGTACGCTTCGTCACGGATCTGACGCAGCCAGGTCTGCAGCTCTTCGTCGTATTTGCGGTTGCGCAGTACGGTCATTGCCTGCTGCTCACGGGCCTGTTCGGTGCTGTCGGTGGCGCGACGGCCAAGGACTTCCAGAACGTGCCAGCCGTACTGGGTCTGGAACGGCTTGGACAGCTGACCCTGCGGGGACTTGGCCATCACGGCGCGGAATTCCGGTACCAGTGCGTTCGGGTCGATCCAGTTCAGGTCACCGCCGTTAAGGGCGGAACCCGGGTCTTCCGAGTATTTTTTCGCCAGTTCGGCGAAATCTTCGCCAGCTTCGATGCGGTTATACAGCGATTGAACCAGTTCCTTTGTCTTGGCTTCGTCGCGGACCGGACTTGGCTTGACCAGGATGTGGCGCACATGCACTTCGTCACGCATCTGGCTTTCGCCGCCGCGTTTTTCCAGCAGCTTCAGGATGATGAAGCCACCCGGAGTGCGCGCAGGCTGAGTGATGTCGCCTGGCGACATGGCGCTCAGTTCACGATCGAACGGTGGTGGCAGTTGAGCGGCTTTACGCCAGCCCATGTCGCCGCCTTCCAGGGCGTTGTCGCTGCCGGATCTGGCAACGGCCAGTTGACCGAAATCAGCGCCCTGCTTGAGTTGCTGGTAAACCTCCATCGCCTGGCGTGCGGCGCTCTGAATCGCTTCAGAGTTGGCGCTTTCCGGGGTCGGAATCAGGATGTTGGCCAGGTGCAGCTCTTCCGACAGTTGCATCTTGCCCAGGTCGGAGGCGAGGAAGTTCTTCACTTCCTGCTCCGATACCTGAATGCGTTCTGCAACTCGGCGCTGACGCACACGGCTGATGATCATTTCCTTGCGGATCTGGTCACGGGCGCCTTCGTAGCTCAGGCCGTCGCGAGCCAGTGCCGCGCGGAACTGGTCGACAGTCATGTTGTTGCGCTGGGCAATGGTGCCGACAGCCTGGTTCAGCTCTTCATCGGTGATGCGGATGCCTGAACGTTCGCCGATCTGCAGCTGCAGGTTTTCGACGATCAGGCGCTCGAGCACCTGCTGATCGAGCACGCCCGGAGGCGGCAAGCCGCCACCGCGCTTGGCGATGGTTTGCTGAACTTCGTGGACGCGTTGATCCAGCTGGCTCTGCATGACCACGTCGTTGTCGACGATGGCCACAACCTTATCGATGGACTGTACTGCGGCGTTCGCCGCAGTACCCAGGAACAGCGCGCCCAGCATCAGCGGGCGCAGACAATCAGAAAGCTTGGTCTTCACGTTGACGATAACCTTGGATGCCTTTGTCGAGGAAGCTCTCAGTCTTGGCGCCGGTGAGGCCGCCGAGTCCCTTCAGAACAATTTGGAGGAAGAGGCCGTGGTCGCCTTTTTCGTTTTCCGGGGCGTTCTGACTGAATTCGTCATAGCTGACCCAGTAGCGGTTGATCAGGCGCAGTTTCCAGCAGCAGTTGTCATATTCGAAACCACCGAAGGCTTCCAGCGTGCGGTTGCGGTTGTAGTCGTACTGCCAGCGGCTGATGGCGCTCCATTGTGGAACGATCGGCCAAATGACCGAGAAGTCATGCTGCTGGATCTTGTAGTAGTCCTTCACATAACCAGGCTGGCCCGGGGTGCCGTAGTCACCACCGCCCACCGACCATTTACCGGTGTTCTGGTCGTAACGAACCTGGTCGTTGCGATAGCGATAACCGACGTTGACCACCTTGTTCGGGTTGTCTTCAGGCTGGTAGTGGAACATCGCGCTGCCGGAACGAGGGCTGCGGCTGTCCGGATCCCAGTTGTAGTCGGCAGTGGTGCGCCAGTCGCGGTTCCAGCGGTATTCGTATTCCAGCGCGTATGGCGAGACATTGGAATGCGCATCGTCGCGGGTTTTGGCATCGATCCCTGGCAGTTGGACTTCGCGATCCTTGAAGTACAAGGCCTGGCCAACACTGATGCGTTGACGTTCGAAGCCATCTTCTTCGATCCAGCGGCTGGTCACGCCCAACGAAAGCTTGTTCTCGTCGCCGACACGGTCGGAACCGGAGAAGCGGTTGTCACGGAACAGCGAGGCATAGTTGAAGGTGTATTCGCTGGTGTCGAACACTGGAATATCAGACTGGTCTTTCTCGGGTACATAAAGATAGAACAGACGTGGTTCCAGAGTCTGACGGTAGTTCTTGCCGAAGTAGGACGTGTCGCGGTCGAAGTACAGTCCGCTGTCGATGCTTGCAATCGGTACGCCACGGTTCTGGTTGCTGCTGAACTTGCCGTAGAGATTCTGGTTTTCCGGCGACATTGCAGCAATCTGAGACTTGCCGGTGCCGTCCAGATCCAACTGGTACTGAGTGTACTGGTATTTGAGCGATGGCTTGAGGAAGCCATAGGTCCAGTTCATCGGCAGGCTGACGCCAGGCTTCAGATTCAGTCGGTCACCGTTGGCGCGGGCCAGGCCCTGGATGTTGTTGTCCAGACGCGGCTCGACAGTGCCGTCTTCGTTCGTGAAGTTGCCGTTTTTCAGGTCGCGATCAAACCGAACGATCTCGGTCTCGTAATCGAAATCCAGGCCTTCCGGGTGATACGGCAGCTGTCCGTTGAAGGTGATCTGCGGCAGACGGTCGTATGGCGTGATGTTCGACACGGTTGCCAGCTGATACGCCTGAGCGTTCAGGCGAGCCGTGTAGCTGTCGCCGCGATAGGTGACGGAACCCTGCTGATTCACGTAGTCCTGGCTCTTCACACCGATCTGGTCGGTGGTCAGGTCCTGGAAGTAATACGGATCGCTGATCTTGGTGTAGTCAACCTGGGTGAACACGCGGGAGTCCAGGCCACCCTTGTGTTGCCAGTTGTACATGTAGCGATTTTTTTCGTAATCGCTCTGCTTGCTGCGATCGGTGTCTTCGTCGTTGAGGTACGCGGCACCGAACTGACCTTCGCTGGACTTGGTCAGGTAACGGAATTCGCCTTCCATCAACAGGCCGCGCTTGCTCATGTAGCGCGGATACAACGTGGCATCGTAGTTTGGTGCCAGGTTGAAGTAGTACGGGGTGACCAGCATGAAGCCGGTGTCGCTGCCGGTGCCGATGGTCGGCGGCAGGAAACCCGACTGACGACGGTCGTCGATCGGGAAATAGATGTACGGCGTGTACAGGATCGGAATGTCCTTGACCCGCAGTGTCACGTTGGTCGCGGTACCGAAGCCGGTGGCAGGGTTCAGGGTGATGTTGTTGCCCTTGAGCTGCCAGGCGTTGCTGTTCGGTTCGCACGTGGTGTACGTGCCGTCCTTCAGGCGGATGATCGCGTTTTCGGCGCGCTTGGCGTACAGCGCGTTACCGCGGATGCGCGATTTGTGCATCACGTATTCGGCGTTGTCGACTTTCGCTTCACCGGTGTCGAGCTGCACATCGGCGTGGTCGCCGACGATCAGCGCGCCGTTGTCGCGGATGCGCACGTCGCCCTTGAGTTCGGCGCGGCTCTCGGCCTGGTAGAGGCTCGCTTCCTGGGATTCGACCTGCATGCTGCCCTGACGCAGGACCACGTCACCGGCCAGCGTGCCGACCTGATCTTCGGTGTTGTAGCGCGACGCTTTCGCGCCGATGAAGGTCGGGGCGTCACTTTTATTCGTCTTGTCATTCATGCCAGGACGAATTGGTTCGATATAGGAACCAGAGCAGTAAGGACCTGTCTCGGCCAGTTGGGCGGCGGTGAGCTTCTCGCGCGGAACCCAGTCGAGGTGACTGTAGTCTTCGCTACGGGATTTCAGGCCGCGGCCCTTGGACTCGGTGACCAGCACGGGTTTGGAACCGGAGTCCGAAGCGCTGCCGTTCTCGGCCGGGGCTTCGCCGGCAGCGCTGACGGCACTGCCGTCATGCACCGGACGCGGTGGCAATGCAGCCGTCGGCGTCTTCGGCGAACAGGCCCAGCCGCCCGTAGCCGAGACCGCGCAGTCATACTGCTCGGCGGCGACAACGAATGAACTGGCCAGAGGTTGCATAGCCAGCAGACTGCCGGTTACCAACAACGGAAATTTTTTACGAAACGCGGGGGATTTCAATGCCATCTTATTAGTCCGGGCTTCCTGCGTGCCATCTGCCCGCGGTGTGGGCCGCACGCCTCTCGATGGTCTGAAAAAGATGCTGGATAATAAAGCATGACCCGCTTGACGGCTAGCGCCGTCGGAGACCCTTGCAATGCCTGACCAAGATGTACGCTTGCAACACCTGAAAGTTTGGCTCGATGAACAGTTGGCGACCCTTTTTGCCGAGCAGGGCTGGGGTGCCGTACCCCCGGCCACGTTGATCGCGGCCAGCAGCGACGCGAGTTTCCGCCGTTATTTCCGTTGGGAAGGCGCCGGTCGCAGTTTCGTCGTGATGGACGCACCACCACCCCAGGAAAACTGCAAACCGTTCGTGGATATCGCCTTTTTGCTGGCGAAATCCGGTATCAACGTGCCGAAAATTTATGCAGAAGACCTCGATCGCGGATTTCTTTTGCTCAATGACCTGGGCAACAAGACCTATCTCGACGTGATCAATGGCGAAAATGCCGACGCATTGTTCAGCGATGCCTTGCAGGCGCTGTTGGCTTTTCAGCAGTTGCCGATGGTGGCACCGCTGCCGAGCTATGACGTTGCGCTGCTGCGCCGTGAGCTGGAACTGTTCCCCGAGTGGTACGTGAAGCGCGAGCTGGGCATCGAATTCGACGCGACTCAGCAGCAACAATGGCAGCAGGTCAGCGATCTGCTGATCGACAGCGCGCTGGCCCAGCCCAAAGTGCTGGTGCACCGCGACTACATGCCGCGCAACCTGATGCTCAGTGAACCGAACCCTGGCGTGCTGGATTTCCAGGACGCGGTGTACGGCCCGGTGACCTACGATGTGACCTGCCTGTTCAAGGATGCCTTCCTCAGCTGGCCTGAAGAGCGTGTGCGCGGCTGGCTGGAAAACTACTGGCAGCAGGCGACAGCGCTCAACATCCCCGTGCAGCCGGATTTCGAAGACTTCCTGCGTGCCAGCGACCTGATGGGTGTGCAGCGTCACTTGAAGGTCATCGGGATCTTCGCCCGCATCTGTCACCGTGATGGCAAGCCTCGATACCTGGCCGACGTGCCGCGTTTCTTCGCTTATATAGAAACGGTGATCGCCCGCCGTCCGGAGTTGGCGCAACTGCAGGCGCTGCTGGTCAGCCTGCGTGCCGGAGTGACGGCATGAAGGCAATGATTCTGGCGGCCGGCAAAGGCGAGCGCATGCGCCCGCTGACCCTGACCACCCCCAAACCGCTGGTGCGTGCCGCTGGCGTGCCATTGATCGAGTATCACCTGCGCGCCCTCGCGGCGGCGGGTTTCAGCGAAATCGTGATCAACCATGCCTGGCTCGGCCAGCAGATCGAAGATTACCTGGGTGACGGCTCGCAATTCGGCCTGAGCATCCGTTACTCGCCCGAGGGCGAGCCACTGGAAACCGGTGGGGGGATCTTTCGCGCCTTGCCGCTGCTCGGCGACGAAGCGTTCCTGGTGGTCAACGGCGATATCTGGACCGATTATGACTTCAGCATGCTGCACCAGCCGATCAGCGGACTGGCGCATCTGGTGCTGGTGGACAATCCGGCGCACCACCCGACCGGCGACTTCAGCCTGGTCGGTGATCAGGTACAGGACGGCCAACCGCAAGCGCCGACCCTGACCTACAGCGGCATCGCCGTGCTGCACCCGCAATTGTTCGATGGCTGCGCGGACGGCGCCTTCAAACTGGCACCGTTGCTGCGCAAGGCCATGGCGGACGGGCAGGTCAGCGGTGAGCGACTGAAAGGTCAGTGGGTTGATGTCGGTACGCACGAGCGTCTGGCTGAAGCCGAAACCTTGATAGAAGCGAGTCGCTGATATGTTGTGGCCAGGGACTCTGATTGGAGCCGGAGCGGGTTTTGCTATCGCCAGCATTCCGGGGGCCATGCTTGGGGCTTTGTTGGGGCAGGCGCTGGATCGGCGCCTGCATTTGCAGAGCTGGGGACATTTGCGGGAAAAACTCGGCGGCCAGCCGATGCTGCGCAACGACGAGTTGTTGTTCGTCCTGCTCGGGCGTCTGGCCAAGAGCGACGGGCGGGTCACCGACGGCCATATCCAGCAGGCGCGTCAGGAGATGCGCGCGCTGGACATGAGCGAGCCGGCGCAGCGTCGGGCCATTGCCGCGTTCAATCGCGGCAAGTCCGGTGGGGATCGCCTGCGCGGTTATCTGCGGCGTCTGAGTGCTCAACCCCATGCTGCCGAAGGCGTGTTGCGTGCTTGCTGGCGGATGGTCTGGGCCGACGGCCGGGCCGGCAGCAGCGAGCGAGAACTGCTGGCGCAGTGGGGCAAGTGGCTGGGCTGGACGACTCACCAGATTCAGGCGCTGGCGGCGGATTACGAACCGCACAAGCGCCCGATCGTCAGCGCGGCGGTGAGTTATCAGGACGCGATGCGCCTGCTCGGCGTGTCGGCGACCAGCGAACCGGCACAGATCAAACGCGCCTACCGTCGCCTGCTCAGTCGTCATCATCCGGACAAGGTGGCCGGGGCGGGGGCGACGGCGGCCCAGGTGCTCGAGGCGACTGAAAAGACCCGTGAATTGCACAATGCCTACACATTGATTCGCGAGCGGCGGGATTTCCGCTAGATGAAAAAAAGATCGCAGCCCAGGCTGCGATCTTTTTTTGTGTGGTCGGTCAGTCCGGGTTTTGCGGGTTCAGCCAGCCGCGCACCCGGCGGAACAATTGCTCCTGCTCGGCCTTGTTGTCGGGCAGCGCCTTGAGCGCGACCTGGCTGAACGACGACGTCTTCAAGCGCTTGCTGGCCTGCAAACGCTCCAGCGCGGCGTTGCGATCCAGCGGCTTGTCCATATAGAAGATATCGGCCGTCGGCAGTTTCAACAGTGGTGTCAGCTCTGCCAGTTCAGGCTTGGCCTTGGGCGGCACTTGCGCGGCGACCATCAGCAGTTTTTCCACTTGCGCGGTCTGCTTTTCGTTGAGGAACCGTGCGGCCCAATAGGCGCCAGTGCCGTGACCGAGGACCACGATGCTGTGTGCGCCTTGCTGTTCGGCGTAGGCAATCGCCGCGTCGATGCGGGCGAAGATTCGCTCGGCGTCGGCCTTGGATTGTTCTTCAGTGGTCTCGGCAACGACCTTGTCAGCCACGTCCGCTTCACCACCGGCGGCTTGCTCGATCGGTTGGGCGGTGGTCGAATCCTTGCTGCCGGCATCGGCGGTTTTCGGCGTTGCCGGTGCTTCGACCACGCGTGGTGCGATGGCATCGCTTTGCAGGTCGGGCAGGGTGATACTCAGGCTGTTCCACTCGACGTCCGGCAGTTTACGCCGCAGCGGGCCGATCACCTGGGGCCAGTCAGCGGTTTCGCCGGCACCGGGGATGAGGATTACCACGCCTTTGGGGTCGGCGGTGTTGGCCGGTTTCCACAGGGCGAGGAAGGTATCGCTGCCGGCCTGCAACTGTTGTTGTTCCTGGGCCGGGACTTTGCGTTCGAGTGCCGAGGCCTCTTCCTGACTACGCTCAAGCAGTGGCTGGCGTTCGACCGGTTTTTCTTCGGCGGGTTTTTCCGCGGCAGGGGCGGGTGCCGGATCGGCGGCTTCGACGGAAAAGGCACAAGGCAGGATCAGCGACAGGCACAATGCTGGCATTGCCAGGCGAGAGACAGGGGGCATCGGTTATTCCAGGCCAGAAAGTATCCCGGCAGCCTAATGGGTTGGTCAGAATTTGTCAGTGTATGGGATTTCAATGATGCGTTTTTACTGCCTGTGGGTTATCGGCTGTCTGGCGTTTCCCTTGATGGGCTGGGCCGCGCCTGCCCCGCCGAGTCATGCTGCGCAGCTGTCGGCGAGCCAGCATCAGTGGCTGGCCGGGCACAATGAACTGCGTGTCGGCCTGATTCTGCAGGCACCGTACGCGCAATACGACCGGCGTCTGCAGCGGCTGTCCGGGGCCAATGTCGAGGTGATGAAGTGGATGGCCAAGGCCCTCGACATCGAACTCAGCTGGCGCAACTTCCCCGATCTGGAACAACTCGAAGCCGCCGCACGGGAGGGCGAAATCGATATCGCCCCGGGCCTAACCCAGACACCCGGCTCACTGCGCCTCTGGCAGTTCTCCGATCCCTACATGCGCGTGCCGCAACTGGTGGTCAGTGATCAGAAAGTCAGCAGTTCGGTCGAACTGGAAAAACTCGACAGCCAGGCCCGGGTTGCCGTGCGCATGCCCAGCGTCACCGCTGATTATCTGCGCGGCAACTATCCCCATCTGAATCTGCAGGGCGTGCCGCTGGAGCGTCAGGCCTTGCAGTTGCTGTTGAGTCAGCAAGCGTCTTACGCGGTGGTGGACGAAGCGCAATTGGGGCGGCTGTCGACCGAGCCGGAGTTTGCCGGGCTGGTGGTGGTCGGTGACATCGGTCTGCCGCAACTGCTGCGAGTCGCCACCCGTCGCGACTGGCCGGAACTGGCCGGGATCGTCGAAAGCGCCTTGCGGGCGATCCCGGCGAAAGATCTGGAGCGCCTGCACACGCAATGGCTGCAACCCAAATACCCACGGCTTTCGGAATCGCCGGGGTTCTGGCAGAACCTGAGCCTGCTGTTCGCCGTGTTGCTGCTCAGTTGCGCGGCGATTGTTTTTTGGCAGCGGCGTCAGCAACGCAGTCTCGAACAACGCCTGCTGGCCGCCCGGGAAGACATCGCCCTGCGCGCGGCCAGCGAAGAAGCCTTGCGCCTGACCCAGTTTTCCATCGACCAGAGCACCGTCGGCATTCTCTGGGTCAACTGGGACAGCCACGTGCGTTACGCCAACCGAGCGGCGGAACACATGCTCGGTTATCCACAGGGCGCACTGATCGAGCGCCCGTTGATCGACTTCGAACCCGGCCTGCACATGGATCGCTGGCTCAATTTGTGGAAGCGCGCCCGGGCCAGCGAAGAAGGGCCCCTCAGTTTCGAGACGAGCTGCATGCGGGCCGATGGCAGTGTGTTGCCGGCGGATGTGTCGCTGAGTTTTCTGCGCTTTCGCGACAGTGAGTATCTGGTGGTCTACCTCACCGACGTGACCGAACGCCGGCGGGCCCTGGCCGCGTTGCAGGAAAGCGAAGCGCGCCTGCAAGGCATCGCGGCCAACGTGCCGGGGCTGGTGTTCCGCCTGGAGCGGGCGCCGGTGACCGGGCAGATCGACTTTGCCTACATCAGTGAGGGCAGCGAGAGTCTGGTGGGCTACGCACCGGCCGCCATCGCCCATCGCGACATGGGTTTACGCAGCCTGGTGCATCCGGACGACAAGGCCGGTTATCACCAGACTCAGGACCATGCGCTGGACACCGACAGCGACTGGTCGTGGCAGGGGCGGATCCTGACGCGCCAGGGCGAGCAGCGTTGGGCCGAGATCAAGGCCATCACCCGGCAACTGGAGGATGGCGCCTACGTCTGGGACGGCATCGTCTGGGATATCACCGAAAGCAAGCGCATCGAACTGGAGCTGGCGGCATCGCGGGAGCAGTTGCGCGAACTGTCGGCGCACCTCGAAAGCGTGCGGGAAGAGGAGAAGGCGCGCATTGCCCGTGAAGTTCACGACGAACTGGGGCAGATGCTGACGGTGCTGAAACTGGAGACATCGATGTGCGAACTGGCCTACGCGCAACTCGACCCGGGTCTGAACGAGCGCCTGAACAGCATGAAACGCCTGATCGCCCAGTTGTTCCAGTTGGTGCGCGACGTAGCGACGGCATTGCGCCCGCCGATTCTCGATGCCGGGATTGCCTCGGCGATCGAATGGCAGGCCCGGCGATTCGAGGCGCGCACGCAGATTCCGTGTCTGGTGCAGGTGCCGGACAATCTGCCGCCGCTGAGCGACGCCAAGGCCATCGGCCTGTTCCGCATCCTCCAGGAGGCGCTGACCAACGTCATGCGCCATGCCCAGGCGCATACTGTGGAACTGACGCTGGCGCTGAACGGCGCCGATTTGTGTCTGACGGTCAGCGATGATGGCGTAGGATTTGTCGCCGCTGCGGGCAGGCCGACATCCTTTGGACTGGTGGGCATGCGCGAGCGGGTGTTGATCATGGGCGGGCAATTGTCACTCGACAGCGCGCCGGGCGAGGGCACCACACTGAGCGTGCGGGTGCCTCTGGATGAGGAGAAGTAAGTGATCCGTGTACTGGTAGCCGAAGACCACACCATCGTTCGCGAAGGCATCAAGCAATTGATCGGCCTGGCCAAGGATCTGCAAGTGGTGGGGGAGGCGAGCAATGGCGAACAGTTGCTCGAGACCCTGCGCAATGTGCCGTGCGAGGTGGTGCTGCTGGATATTTCCATGCCCGGGGTCAACGGGCTGGAAGCGATTCCACGCATCCGCGCACTGAACAATCCGCCGGCGATTCTGGTGCTGTCGATGCACGACGAAGCGCAGATGGCCGCCCGGGCGCTGAAGGTCGGCGCCGCCGGGTATGCGACCAAGGACAGCGATCCGGCGCTGCTGCTGACGGCAATCCGCAAGGTCGCGGCGGGTGGACGCTACATCGATCCGGAACTGGCCGACCGGATGGTCTTCGAAGTCGGCCTGACCGATACACGGCCACTGCATTCGTTGCTGTCGGAGCGCGAGTTCTCGGTGTTCGAACGCCTGGCCCAGGGCGCCAACGTCAATGACATCGCCCAGCAACTGGCCTTGAGCAGCAAGACCATCAGCACCCACAAGGCGCGGCTGATGCAGAAACTCAACATCACTTCACTTGCCGAACTGGTGAAGTACGCGATGGAACACAAACTTCTCTGAACCACACCTCTATCCACTGTGGGAGCGAGCTTGCTCGCGAAGAGGCCGTGTCAGACAGAAAAGATGGCGACTGACACACCGCTTTCGCGAGCAAGCTCGCTCCCACAGGTTTCTTCATCGATCCTGCGATATTGGGCATATCCATAAGCGACACGCGCTTTTGCTTGTTCTTGCGGCTTGCAGCTCAACACTCGCAACTGCTCTATCTATTAGCGCCATCCTTGTAGGGCAATCCCTACCCCCGGCCTTCCATCCGGCTGAGGCGATTCTCTCCTGCGCCCCGATTTGCGTGACTGCAAGCAGCCACTAGGCTTAATCCCACAGCAGTCATCAATAACAAAGGTGTGGGTATGAGCCAGGTCGAATCAAACGCAGGGGCCAGCGATGTGCTGGTCAGCTTTCGTGGAGTGCAGAAGAGCTACGACGGCGAGAACCTGATCGTCAAAGACCTCAACCTGGACATCCGCAAGGGCGAGTTCCTGACCCTGCTCGGGCCGTCCGGCTCCGGCAAGACCACCAGCCTGATGATGCTCGCCGGTTTCGAAACGCCGACCGCCGGCGAAATCCTCCTGGCCGGGCGCGCGATCAACAACGTGCCGCCGCACAAGCGCGACATCGGCATGGTGTTCCAGAACTACGCGCTGTTCCCGCACATGACCGTCGCCGAGAACCTGGCATTCCCGCTGACCGTGCGTGGCCTGAACAAGAGCGACGTCAGCGACAAGGTCAAGAAAGTCCTTAGCATGGTCCAGCTCGATGCCTTCGCTTCGCGCTATCCGGCGCAGTTGTCCGGCGGCCAGCAGCAACGTGTGGCGCTGGCCCGTGCGCTGGTGTTCGAGCCGCAACTGGTGCTGATGGACGAACCCCTCGGCGCCCTCGACAAACAGCTGCGCGAACACATGCAGATGGAAATCAAACACCTGCACCAGCGTCTTGGCGTGACCGTGGTCTACGTGACCCACGACCAGGGCGAAGCCCTGACCATGTCCGACCGCGTTGCCGTGTTCCATCAGGGCGAGATCCAGCAGATCGCGCCGCCGCGCACCCTCTACGAAGAACCGAAGAACACCTTCGTCGCCAACTTCATCGGCGAGAACAACCGCCTCAACGGTCGCCTGCTCAGCCAGAGCGGCGAGCGCTGCGTGGTCGAGCTGGGTCGTGGGGAAAAGGTCGAGGCGCTGGCGGTCAACATCGGCCAGACCGGTGAACCCGTCACCCTGTCGATCCGGCCGGAGCGCGTCAGCCTCAACGGTTCGAGCGACCAATGCGTCAACCGCTTCTCCGGGCGGGTGGCCGAATTCATCTATCTGGGCGACCACGTCCGGGTGCGCCTGGAAGTCTGCGGCAAGACCGACTTCTTCGTGAAACAACCGATTGCCGAGCTCGATCCAGCGCTCGCGGTCGGCGACGTGGTTCCGCTTGGCTGGCAGGTCGAGCACGTTCGTGCACTCGACCCACTTTTAGAGGCGCACTAAAACGCCCCGCAATACCAACACCAACCCTGCACGTGGAGAGAACAATAAATGTTGAGATCCCTGAAGTTCACAGCCCTGACCCTGGGCCTGATGGGTGCGGCAAGCGCAATGGCTGCCGGCCCGGATCTGACCGTGGTGTCGTTTGGCGGGGCGAACAAGGCGGCGCAAGTCAAAGCCTTCTACGCACCGTGGGAAGCGGCGGGCAACGGCAAGATCGTCGCCGGCGAGTACAACGGTGAGATGGCCAAGGTCAAAGCCATGGTCGATACCAAGAGCGTTTCCTGGGATCTGGTGGAGGTTGAATCGCCGGAGCTGTCCCGTGGCTGCGACGAAGACATGTTCGAGCAGCTCGATCCTGCGCTGTTCGGCAAGACCGAAGACTACGTCAAAGGCGCGATCCAGCCTTGCGGCGTGGGCTTCTTCGTATGGTCGACCGTACTGGCCTACAACGCCGACAAGCTGAAAACCGCACCGACCAGCTGGGCGGATTTCTGGGACACCAAGAAATTTCCGGGCAAGCGCGGCCTGCGCAAAGGCGCCAAGTACACACTCGAATTCGCACTGATGGCCGACGGCGTTGCGCCGAAAGACGTCTACAAGGAACTGGCCAGCAAGAACGGCCAGGACCGCGCATTCAAGAAACTGGATGAGCTGAAACCGAACATCCAGTGGTGGGAAGCCGGCGCCCAGCCGCCGCAGTACCTCGCCTCCGGTGACGTGGTCATGAGCTCGGCCTACAACGGTCGTATCGCTGCCGTGCAGAAAGAATCCAACCTGAAAGTGGTGTGGAACGGCGGCATCTACGACTTCGACGCCTGGGCCATCCCGAAAGGCCTGGACAAGGCACGTGCCGAAGCGGCGAAGAAATTCATCGCGTTCTCGGTGCAGCCGCAGCAGCAGAAGACCTACTCGGAAAACATCGCCTACGGTCCGGCCAACTCTCAGGCCGTGCCGTTGCTGGACAAGGCGATTCTGAAAGACATGCCGACCACCCCGGAAAACATCGCCAATCAGGTGCAGATCGACGTCAGCTTCTGGGCTGACAACGGTGAGCAACTGGAGCAGCGTTTCAACGCCTGGGCTGCGAAGTAAGTAGAGGGCTCGCCCTCCTGTGGGAGCGAGCCTGCTCGCGATTGCGGTGTGTCAGTCGGCATCAATGTTGAGTCCGAAAACGCTATCGCGAGCAGGCTCGCTCCCACATTTTCGATTGATCAAAGATTTGCGGAGTACGTCATGGCTATCGCCGTTCCCCTGAACGAGGGCAACAGCCCCACCTTGAAGCAGCGGCTCAAGCACGCCGAGCGGGTTAACCGCTGGAAAGCCCAGGCGCTGATCGCGCCACTGGTGCTGTTTCTGTTGCTGGTGTTCCTGGTGCCGATCGTGGCGCTGCTCTACAAAAGCGTCGGCAACCCGGAAGTGGTGGGCGGCATGCCTCGCACCGTGGCGGCCATCGCCAGTTGGGACGGTCGCGGACTGCCCGCTGAACCGGTCTACAAGGCCGCCGGCGAAGATCTCGCCGAAGCCCGCAAAAACCAGACCTTGGGCGATCTGTCCAAGCGCCTGAACATGGAGTTGGCCGGCTATCGCAGCCTGCTGACCAAAACTGCCCGCTCGCTGCCCTTCGCCAGCGAACCGGCCTCTTATAAAGAAGCGCTGGAAGGCCTCGACGAACGCTGGGGCGATCCGGCCTATTGGCAAGCGGTGAAGCGCAACACCAGCAGCATCACCCCGTTCTACCTGCTGGCGGCGGTGGATCACCGCATCGACGACCTCGGCGAACTGGCCCCGGCGACCCCGGATCAGGCGATCTACCTCGACATCTTCGCCCGGACCTTCTGGATGGGTCTGATCATCACCGTGATCTGCCTGGTGCTCGCTTATCCGCTGGCGTACCTGCTGGCCAACCTGCCGTCGCGTCAAAGCAACCTGTTGATGATTCTGGTGCTGCTGCCGTTCTGGACCTCAATCTTGGTACGAGTCGCCGCGTGGATCGTGTTGCTGCAATCTGGCGGCTTGATCAACAGTGCACTGATGGCAATGGGCATCATCGATAAACCGCTGGAGCTGGTGTTCAACCGCACCGGGGTCTACATCTCGATGGTGCACATCCTGCTGCCGTTCATGATCCTGCCGATCTACAGCGTGATGAAAGGCATCTCGCCGACCTACATGCGCGCTGCGATTTCCCTCGGCTGCCATCCATTCGCCAGCTTCTGGCGGGTGTACTTCCCGCAGACCTATGCCGGTGTCGGCGCCGGTTGCCTGTTGGTGTTCATCCTCGCCATCGGCTACTACATCACCCCGGCGCTGCTGGGCAGCCCGAACGATCAGATGGTCAGCTACTTCGTCGCGTTCTACACCAACACCAGCATCAACTGGGGCATGGCCACTGCGCTGGGCGGTTTGTTGCTGCTGGCGACCGTGGTGCTTTATCTGATCTACAGCTGGCTGGTGGGCGCCAGTCGCCTGCGCCTGAGCTAAGGGGAATTTGAAATGCTGAGTCCTTATATGTCGCCCGTCGAGCGGGTGTGGTTCTACAGCTTGCGGATCCTCTGCGGCTTGATCCTGTTGTTCCTGATCCTGCCGGTGCTGGTGATCGTGCCGCTGTCGTTCAACTCGGGCAGTTTCCTGGTGTACCCGCTGCAGGGCTTTTCGCTGCACTGGTATCAGGACTTCTTCGCCTCGGCGGAATGGATGCGTTCGCTGAAGAACAGCATCATCGTCGCTCCGGCCGCGACCGTGCTGGCGATGGTCTTCGGCACGCTGGCGGCCATCGGCCTGACCCGTGGCGATTTTCCCGGCAAGGCGCTGGTGATGGCGCTGGTGATTTCGCCGATGGTGGTGCCGGTGGTGATCATCGGTGTGGCCAGCTACCTGTTCTTCGCGCCGCTGGGCCTGGGCAACAGTTTCTTCTCGCTGATCGTGGTGCACGCGGTGCTGGGTGTGCCGTTCGTGATCATCACGGTGTCGGCGACCTTGCAGGGCTTCAACCACAACCTGGTGCGGGCGGCGGCCAGCCTTGGGGCTTCACCGCTGGTGACATTCCGCCGGGTGACCTTGCCGCTGATTGCGCCGGGGGTGATTTCCGGTGCGCTGTTTGCCTTCGCGACATCGTTCGATGAAGTGGTGGTGACGCTGTTCCTCGCAGGTCCCGAGCAGGCGACGTTGCCTCGGCAGATGTTCAGCGGGATTCGCGAGAACCTGAGTCCGACGATTGCCGCCGCTGCCACTCTGCTGATTGCCTTCTCGGTGATCCTGCTGCTGACGCTGGAGTGGTTGCGTGGGCGTAGCGAAAAACTGCGCACCGCTCAGGTCTGAGAGTCCGCCACCAAAACCTGTGGGAGCGAGCTTGCTCGCGAAAGCGATGTGTCAGGCGATACAGGTGACGAATGTGACGTCGCCTTCGCGAGCAAGCTCGCTCCCACAAGGGTTGCTCTGCTCATTCATGCGCTGAATGACAGACAACCCCAATTCCCCAGCTACGCTTGTGCTCAGCTCCCACATCTATAAGAGGCTGCGCACGATGAGTCTTTCCTCGTTCAAGATCGCTCACAAACTGATCACCGGCGCCGGGGCCATCGAGCAACTGGCGGCCGAGCTCACGCGGCTGGACATCGACAACCCGCTGATCGTCACCGATGCCGCGCTGGTCAAGTCCGGCACGGTGGAGCTGGCGCTGGCGCAGATCGGCGAGCGCGAGTACGAAATTTTCGACCGGGTGCTGCCGGATCCGGAAATCGCCATCGTCGAGGACTGCATGCGCGTCTATCGCGAGGGCGGGCATGACGGGCTGATCGGCCTCGGTGGCGGCAGTGCCATCGACATCGCCAAGAGTGTCGCGGCGTACGCCGGTTATCACGGCGCGCTGGAAGACCTGTTCGGCGTCGATCAGGTGCCGCGCAAGGGCCCGCCGCTGATCGCCATCCCGACCACGGCCGGCACCGGTTCCGAGGTGACCAACGTGGCGATTCTTTCGGACAAGGTCGCGCAATTGAAGAAGGGCATTGTCAGCGATTACCTGTTGCCGGACGTGGCGCTGGTCAGTCCGCAAATGACCCTGACCTGTCCGCGCAGTGTCACTGCCGCCAGTGGTGTCGATGCCCTGGTGCATGCCATCGAGTCCTACCTGTCGTTGAATGCCTCGCCAATCACCGATTCGCTGGCCATCGGCGCAATCAAGCTGATCGCCCGATCTTTACCCAAGGCCTACGCCAATCCCTCCAACCTGCAGGCCCGGGAAGACATGGCCACCGCCAGCCTGATGGCCGGCATGGCGTTCGGCAATGCCGGGGTAGGCGCGGTGCATGCGCTGGCGTATCCGCTGGGCGGGCGCTTCAACATTGCCCACGGCGTCAGCAATGCGCTGTTGCTGCCGTATGTCATGACCTGGAACAAGATGGCCTGCGTCGAACGGATGCAGGATATTGCCGAAGCCATGGGGGTGAAGACCGCTCATCTGAGTCTCAATGAAGCGGCCGATAGCGCCGTCGCGGCAATGACCGAACTGTGTGCTGCGGTGGAAATCCCGCTGGGGCTGCGCAGTTTCGGCGTGCCCGAAGACGCGATCCCGGCCATGGCCGTAGAAGCCGCGGGGATCGAGCGCCTGATGCGCAACAACCCACGCAAGCTCAGCGCTGGCGACATCGAGAAGATCTACCGGGCGGCGTACTGAGAACCCGCCGGTCATCCGTCATGGCACAACCCAATCATCGCGGTCACGGTGCGCGCGCGGAAACTTGAGGTATACAATGCGCGCCATCGTGATTTAGCTCAGAAAAGGTGCGTCATGCAGCCCTTCGTTATTGCTCCGTCGATTCTCTCCGCCGACTTCGCCCGCCTGGGCGAGGAAGTGGACAACGTTCTGGCCGCCGGTGCCGACTTCGTTCACTTCGATGTCATGGACAACCACTACGTGCCGAACCTGACCATCGGCCCGATGGTCTGCGCCGCGCTGCGCAAGTACGGCATCACCGCGCCGATCGACGCGCACCTGATGGTCAGCCCGGTGGACCGCATCGTCGGCGACTTCATCGAGGCCGGCGCCACCTACATCACCTTCCACCCGGAAGCTACGCTGCACGTCGATCGTTCGCTGCAACTGATCCGTGAAGGCGGCTGCAAATCCGGCCTGGTGTTCAACCCGGCGACCCCGCTGGACGTGCTCAAGTACGTGATCGACAAGGTCGACATGGTCTTGCTGATGAGCGTCAACCCGGGCTTCGGCGGGCAGAAATTCATCCCCGGCACCCTCGACAAGCTGCGCGAAGCCCGCGCGATCATCGATGCCTCGGGCCGTGACATCCGCCTGGAAATCGACGGCGGCGTCAACGTCAACAACATCCGTGAAATCGCTGCTGCCGGTGCCGACACCTTCGTGGCCGGCTCGGCGATCTTCAATGCGCCGAACTATCAGGAAGTCATCGACAAGATGCGTTCCGAACTGGCGCTGGCCCGCCCATGAGCGGTTTTGAGCAGCTGTTCCCGGGGCAACTGCCGCGGTTGGTGATGTTCGATCTGGATGGCACGCTGATCGACTCGGTACCCGACCTGGCGGCGGCAGTGGATAACATGCTGCTCTCCCTCGGGCGCAAGCCTGCCGGTATCGAGTCGGTGCGCGAGTGGGTCGGCAACGGTGCGCCGGTGCTGGTGCGTCGGGCGCTGGCGGGCGGCATCGACCATTCCGCTGTGGATGACGTCGAAGCCGAGCATGCGCTGGAGGTGTTCATGGAAGCCTATGGCGCCAGCCATGAGCTGACCGTGGTCTATCCCGGCGTGCGCGACACCCTGAAATGGCTGCACAAGCAAGGCGTGGCCATGGCGCTGATCACCAACAAGCCGGAGCGCTTCGTCGCGCCGCTGCTGGATCAGATGAAGATCGGCCGCTACTTCAAGTGGATCATCGGCGGCGATACCCTGCCGCAGAAGAAGCCCGATCCGGCGGCGTTGTTCTTCGTCATGAAGATGTCCGGCATTCCGGCTTCGCAATCGTTGTTCGTCGGTGATTCGCGCAGTGACGTGCTGGCGGCGAAAGCGGCGGGGGTCAAATGTGTCGCGCTGAGCTATGGCTACAACCATGGCCGGCCGATTGCCGAGGAATCCCCGGCGCTGGTGATCGACGATCTGCGCAAGTTAATTCCCGGTTGCCTGGATACGGCCGCTGAGATAACGTTGCCCGACGCTTCTCAATCCCCTTCTGGAAACGCCATCGTGGTGGTCACCCGCAAACTCTGGATGAAAGTCATCAAGGCCCTGGCCCGCTGGCGTTGGCGCGCCTGACTTGTTCCTGGCCGGCTTGCCGGCGCGTTTGCACACCTGACTGATTTGCACCTCACACCACGAGGCACCCTATGATCCGCGAAGAATTCCTGCGTCTGGCCGCTGACGGCTACAACCGCATCCCGCTGGCCTGCGAAACCCTGGCCGACTTCGACACCCCGCTGTCGATCTACCTGAAACTGGCCGACCAGCCCAACTCCTACCTGCTCGAATCGGTGCAGGGCGGCGAGAAATGGGGCCGTTACTCGATCATCGGCCTGCCGTGCCGCACTGTGCTGCGGGTTCATGACCATCACGTCAGCATCACCGTCGATGGCGTCGAGACCGAAAGCCACGACGTCGAAGACCCGCTGGCCTTCGTCGAAACCTTCAAGGCTCGCTACAACGTGCCGACCATCGCTGGTCTGCCGCGCTTCAACGGCGGCCTGGTGGGTTACTTCGGTTACGACTGCGTGCGTTATGTAGAGAAGCGCCTCGGCAAGTGCCCGAACCCGGATCCGCTGGGCGTGCCGGACATTCTGCTGATGGTCTCCGATGCGGTGGTGGTCTTCGACAACCTCGCCGGCAAGATGCACGCGATCGTGCTGGCCGACCCGGCGCAGGCCGATGCCTACGAGCAGGGTCAGGCGCAGTTGCAGGAACTGCTGGAAAAACTGCGTCAGCCGATCACCCCGCGCCGTGGCCTGGATTTCAGCAAGCAGCAGGCGGCCGAGCCGGTGTTCCGCTCCAGTTTTACCCAGGATGACTACGAAAAAGCCGTCGACACCATCAAGGAATACATCCTCGCCGGTGACTGCATGCAGGTCGTGCCGTCCCAGCGCATGTCGATCGACTTCAAGGCTGCGCCGATCGATCTGTACCGCGCGCTGCGTTGCTTCAACCCGACGCCGTACATGTACTTCTTCAACTTCGGCGATTTCCACGTCGTCGGCAGTTCGCCGGAAGTGCTGGTGCGGGTCGAAGACAACCTGATCACCGTGCGCCCGATTGCCGGCACCCGTCCTCGCGGGGCTACCGAAGAGGCGGACGTGGCGCTGGAAGAAGACCTGCTGTCCGACGACAAGGAGATCGCCGAGCACTTGATGCTGATCGACCTCGGTCGCAACGACACCGGGCGTGTTTCGGAGATCGGCTCGGTGAAACTCACCGAGAAAATGGTCATCGAGCGTTATTCCAACGTGATGCACATCGTGTCCAACGTCACCGGCCAGCTGAAATCCGGCCTGACCGCCATGGACGCACTGCGGGCGATCCTGCCGGCGGGTACCCTGTCCGGGGCGCCGAAGATCCGCGCGATGGAAATCATCGACGAGCTGGAGCCGGTCAAGCGTGGCGTGTATGGCGGGGCAGTCGGTTACTTCGCCTGGAATGGCAACATGGACACCGCGATTGCGATCCGTACCGCTGTGATCAAGAACGGCGAGCTGCACGTGCAGGCCGGTGGCGGCATCGTTGCCGACTCGGTACCGGCGCTGGAATGGGAAGAAACCATCAACAAGCGCCGGGCGATGTTCCGTGCCGTTGCGCTGGCGGAGCAAACCCCGGACTGAGTGACGGGGGATTCAGCCACAAAAAAACGCGGCGCCTTTGAGGGCGCCGCGTTTTTTATTGCCTTCTGATCAGAAGTCGAGACTTACGCCAACATTGATGCCTTGCTGGGTAAAGTCGTCATCCTTGCGAATGTTGTAACTGGCGCGCAGGGCGACTTCCTTGGTGAGGTTGTGGCTCACGCCCAGGTTCAGGCGGTTCAGATTAGTCTGCGGGGTGTAGCCTTCCAGGGTGTAGCGGTTGTTCGGCAGGCTGTTGAGGTTCATCGTCAGATCCTGGGCGTCGTCGTTGTACTCGCGTTCGTGGGCGAGTTCGCCGAAGACCTGGGTCTGTGCGGTGATCTGGTATTTGCCCTGGATGCCGAGGCCGAGACGGCGGGAGTTGCGCGACTGGTCATCGAAGGTCAGCGCCGTGGAGTCCGCGCCTTTTTCCGAGTAGCCATCCACTTCGACCTTACCGAAGTCTGCGCTGACGAATGGCGACAGATGCCATGGGCTGCTCGCCTCTGGCGCGATGTCGTAGCCGACACGGCCGCCGATAGCCAGTACATAGCCGTCGGTATCACCTTTCTCGCCACGTTCGTTGACCCCGAGCTGGAACTTGCGCTTCAGGCTGTCGTAATCCAGATGTCCGGCGGTAACGGCCAGGTCACCCCACCAGCGGTTTTGCTGGTACTGGGCGAATGCGGTGCCCATGTAGGAGTTGAGTTTGTACTCGGAGTCGTTGTCGCCGGCTTCGATTTTCTGGTGATAGAAACCCGCCGCCACACCGACACGCCAGGCGTCGTCGAGACGGTAGCTGCCACCGATGTTCAGGTTGTAACCGTTGCCGTCGGCACTTGCCCCGGCGTGCTGGTCGTCAAAGTCCTGATGCTGGCCGCCAGCGGAGACAATCGCTCGCCATTGGCCAACGCCCTGCCAGTTCTCCCAGTCGGCCAGCCATTGATTGCGCAGCTCATCCTGATGCGCGCGCAACGTGCCTTGGGCCATTTCCGGCAGCAGGGTCAGCTCCCACGGGGCAGCCAGCAACGAGTAGGCATAGTCGGCGATCAAACGTTGCCCGGCTTCGGTCGGGTGCACGGCGTCGTTGTAGATCAGTTTGGTCGGATCCGGTGTCGCGCTGTTGATCCCGTAGCGGGCGTTTTCAGTGCAGCCATCGCCGCTGAAGCAGGTGGCGACCAGATTCTGATCGGTGGCCAGGCCGAACTGTGCCGGATTGGCAAATGCTTCCTTGAGCAGCACCGGGATGTTCAGCGGAATGACGTTGGCATTGACCGTCTGTAGCTGGCTCACCAGTTCGGTGTTGAACTGGGCGCTGAGTTGCGAGGTGAAGGCCTGCAGCGGCGAGCCGTTGATGGCCGGGGTCAGGCCGATGTCCGGCAGCAGCCAGACCATGATGTAGCGGGCACCCGCGCCTTGCAGGGTGCGCACGCTGTCGACCAGTCGGTCGGCGGCGGCATTGGCCTGAGGCAGACTGGTGACGCGGCCCTGCAGGAAGTCGTTGCCGCCCCCGGTCAGGTAATACAGCGCATTCGGGTCGGCGCGGAAACCGTTCGACGGCAGATAACCGGCGCGGGTGCGTTCGTCGGTGGTGGACGTGCTGGTGATCGAGTCGAGAATCTGGTCGGTGCGATAGCCGCCGACCGCCCAGTTATTGCCATCCGGCAAACCCTGGCCGGCGCGTACCGCCGAATCCGCGGAAGCGGTCTGATTCGGCGTGAAGCCCAGGCGGCCACCAATCAGTTGGGTGGCGTTGAGCGAGTAGAACTCTCCGCTGCCGTCCTGATAGTTGGGGCCGGTGCGGTTGGTAAACCGTTTGACCGAGCCGGCGGGACCATCCGGATCAGAAAACGTCCCGGCATCGCTGAGACTGTCACCGAAGACAACGAAATTCGAATAAGGATTGGGTGCGGCGTTCGCCTGGGCGCAGGCCAACGCGAGCAGGCATCCGGCGAGCGGTACAAACAACGTCTGTTTGATCATGAGCAAGTCCGTTTATTTATTGTTGTATGGAACGAAACGACAGTACCAAAAACTTCCGGCGTTTTGCCATCGGTCGTCAACCCTCCCATAGTTTTCCCCCCGTCAGGCCCGGCCATATTGCACGCTCTGCCCAGCTAAGTTACTGTGCGGGAACGTATGAACGAGACCTTCCCCGTGTTGATCACCAGCAAACTTCTGGATCAAGTCATCAAGGCACACGCCCGCTGGCGTTGGCGCGCCTGAATCTTTTCTGCCGGCCCCGCCGGATCTGTATCGCTCTGCCTTCCTTGCCCGTTTGAAATGCCGCCTTGCTGTCGCCACTTGCGCGTCCGACTTTGTGCAGCGTCCTGGCAAGTCATTCGAAGGCTGTTTCCAAGTCAGAATTCAAGAGGTTCGAAACGCCATGTTGCTGATGATCGACAACTACGACTCCTTTACTTACAACGTTGTGCAATACCTCGGCGAGCTGGGTGCCGAGGTCAGGGTCGTGCGCAACGACGAGCTGACCATCGCCGAAATCGAAGCGCTCAACCCGGAGCGCATCGTGGTGTCCCCCGGTCCGTGCACACCGACCGAAGCCGGTATCTCCATCGACGCCATCAAGCACTTCGCCGGCAAGCTGCCGATCCTCGGCGTCTGTCTTGGCCATCAGTCCATCGGCCAGGCCTTTGGTGGTGACGTGGTACGTGCCCGCCAAGTGATGCACGGTAAGACTAGCCCGGTATTCCACGAGGACAAGGGTGTTTTTGCCGGTCTGAATCGTCCGCTGACCGTCACCCGCTATCATTCCCTGATCGTCAAGCACGAGACCTTGCCCGATTGTCTGGAACTGACCGCGTGGACTCAGCACGATGACGGCTCGGTCGATGAAATCATGGGCCTGCGTCACAAGACCCTGAACATCGAGGGCGTACAGTTCCACCCGGAATCGATCCTCACCGAGCAGGGCCATGAACTGTTCGCCAACTTCCTTAAACAAACCGGCGGCACGCGCTAAGGACTCTCCATGAATATCAAGACAGCCCTGAGCCGTATCGTCGATCACCTCGACCTCAGCACCGAAGAAATGCGCGACGTGATGCGTGAAATCATGACCGGCCAATGCACCGACGCGCAGATCGGCGCGTTCATGATGGCCATGCGCATGAAGAGCGAGAGCATCGACGAAATCGTCGGTGCGGTGTCGGTGATGCGCGAGTTGGCGGACCAGGTCGAACTCAAGACCCTCGACGGCGTGGTCGATGTGGTCGGCACCGGCGGTGACGGCGCGAACATCTTCAACGTTTCCACGGCTTCGGCATTTGTCGTTGCCGCTGCAGGCTGCACCGTGGCCAAGCACGGCAACCGTGCGGTGTCGGGCAAGAGCGGCAGCGCCGACCTGCTCGAAGCCGCCGGCATCTACCTCAATCTGACGCCGGTTCAGGTGGCACGTTGCATCGACAACGTCGGCATCGGTTTCATGTTTGCCCAGACCCATCACAAAGCCATGAAGTACGCCGCCGGCCCGCGCCGCGACCTGGGCCTGCGTACCCTGTTCAACATGCTCGGCCCGCTTACGAATCCGGCCGGCGTCAAACATCAGGTAGTCGGCGTATTCACTCAGGCCCTGTGCCGGCCATTGGCCGAAGTCTTGCAGCGTCTTGGCAGCAAACATGTGCTGGTGGTGCATTCGAAGGATGGCCTGGACGAGTTCAGTCTCGCCGCACCAACCTATGTGGCCGAGCTGAAGAACAACGAGATCACCGAGTATTGGGTCGAGCCGGAAGATCTGGGCATGAAGAGCCAGAGCCTGCACGGTCTGTCGGTCGAGGGGCCGGAAGCCTCGCTGGCGCTGATTCGCGATGCACTGGGCAAGCGCAAGACCGAAAACGGCCAGAAGGCTGCGGAAATGATCGTGCTCAATGCCGGTGCGGCGCTGTACGCAGCTGACCTGGCAACCAGTCTTAAAGAAGGCGTGGCACTGGCCCACGACGCTCTGCACACCGGTCTCGCTCGGGAGAAACTCGAGGAGTTGGGTGCCTTTACCGCGGTATTCAAAGTGGAGAATGAGGGATGAGTGTACCGACGGTTCTGGAAAACATTCTGGCCCGCAAGGTTCAGGAGGTCGCCGAGCGTAGCGCCCGTGTGAGCCTGAGTGAGCTGGAAAGTCTGGCCAAGGCGGCCGATGCACCCCGTGGTTTTGCCCAGGCATTGCTGGCGCAGGCCAAGAAGAAACAACCGGCCGTGATCGCCGAAATCAAGAAGGCATCGCCGAGCAAAGGCGTGATCCGCGAGAACTTCGTTCCCGCCGACATCGCCAAAAGCTACGAGAAGGGCGGGGCGACCTGCCTGTCGGTACTGACTGATATCGATTACTTCCAGGGCGCCGATGTCTACCTGCAACAGGCCCGCGCCGCGTGCTCGCTGCCGGTGATCCGCAAGGACTTCATGATCGATCCGTACCAGATCGTCGAAGCCCGTGCCCTGGGCGCCGATTGTGTGCTGCTGATCGTCTCCGCACTGGATGACGTGAAAATGGCCGAACTGGCTTCGGTGGCCAAAGGCGTCGGCCTCGATGTGCTGGTAGAAGTCCACGACGGCGATGAACTGGAACGCGCATTGAAGACCCTGGACACGCCGCTGGTCGGGGTCAACAACCGTAACCTGCATACCTTCGACGTGAGCCTGGAAACCACCCTCGACCTGCTGCCGCGCATTCCGCGCGATCGCCTGGTGATCACCGAGAGCGGCATCCTCAATCGTGCGGATGTCGAACTGATGGAAATCAGCGACGTTTACGCGTTCTTGGTCGGCGAAGCGTTCATGCGCGCGGAAAGCCCGGGCATTGAACTGCAACGTCTGTTCTTCCCTGAGCGCGGCGTTCCGGTGAGCGGTTCGACCCTCGACTGATCGACTCTTCGCGGGCGCCCGTATCCCTGTGGGAGCGGGTTTGCCCGCGAAGGCAGCATAAGATTCACCTCAGACTGAACGTCCTATGGAAACCTTATGATCCCCACTTCCTTGACCATCGAATCTGGCCTGCAAGCCGAACAGGATCTGCTGGCCTCGGTCTGCGCCGGTGATGCCGAATTCGGTTTGCTGTTCTGGCAACCCAGCGATCGCGCGCTGGTCATGCCGCGTCGTTTGAATCGCCTTACCGGATTCGATCATGCCTGCGAAGTCTCCGCCGCTGCCGGCTGGCCGGTGCTGCTGCGTGAAACCGGTGGTGAACCTGTTCCGCAATCCGCTTCGACGATCAACATTGCACTGGTCTACGCACCGCCTCGCAGCGAAGGCGATCTGAACCGCATTGAAACCGGATACCGGCGTCTGTGTGATCCTATCTGTCAGTTGCTGGATGAGTTGGGTGGGACGTCGTCGCTGGGTGAAATCGACGGTGCGTTCTGCGACGGTCGTTTCAACGTCAACCTTGACGGTCGCAAGATGGTCGGCACCGCTCAACGCTGGCGCCAGAGTCAGGGTGGTCAGCGCCCGGTTGGATTGGTGCACGGTGCGATGCTGCTGGATGACGAGCGCGAATCGATGGTGGCGGCGGTCAACCGCTTCAATGAAACATGTGGCCTGGAGCAACGGGTACATGCCGCCAGCCACATCGCGTTGCATGAGAAGTTCCCGGCGCCCAATGCCTTGGCGCGTCTCGATGAGCTCTTTCGTTTGATGCTGGCGCAGATCTACGCCGACTGAGTTTTCGAACTCAGCGAGTGCCGAAGACCACCATGGTCTTGCCCTTCACATCCACCAGGTTGCGTTCCTCAAGATCCTTGAGCACGCGACCGACCATCTCCCGCGAACACCCGACAATCCGCCCGATTTCCTGACGGGTCACCTTGATTTGCATGCCGTCCGGGTGGGTCATCGCGTCGGGTTGCTTGCACAGTTCCAGCAAGCAGCGAGCAACACGGCCGGTGACGTCGAAGAACGCCAGATCGCCGACCTTGCGTGTGGTGTTACGCAGGCGTTGTGCGATTTGTCCGCTGAGCACGTAAAGAATGTCTGGATCCTGCTGCGACAGCTCACGGAATTTGGCGTAGCTGATTTCCGCGACTTCGCACTCGACCTTGGCCCGCACCCAGGCACTGCGCTCCTGTTCCTGGCCGGCCTGTTCGAAGAGGCCCAGCTCACCGAAGAAATCCCCGGCATTCAGGTACGCGATGATCATCTCGCGGCCGTCGTCGTCCTCGATCAGGATCGTGACCGAGCCGCGGATGATGAAGTACAGCGTATCGGAGCGATCCCCGGCGCAGATGATGTTGCTCTTGGCCGCATGGCGCCGGCGCTGGCAATGCATCAGCAGCTTGTCGAGGTTCTTGATTTTGGGTGTGGGGGTAATACCAACCATGGTTGTATCCCGAAAAGACTGCACGGTTATATTTGGTTTTTATATGAGGCGCTGAGGCGATCGCTAAAAATACCGGCTTGGGGCGCCAGTGAATTGGCGCCAGCTTACCAGACACTTCGTCGAAAATTCGAGAAATTACCTACGCAGTAAAGGCATCGGTCCTAGGATCACCGCTCGCAGTCAAACCGGGGCCCTGTGCTAAGCTGGCGACCCTTTTTTCTACAGTGGAGTCTTGGCGATGAAGGCACGCATCCAATGGGCTGGCGAAGCCATGTTCCTCGGCGAATCCGGCAGCGGTCATGTCGTGGTCATGGACGGTCCGCCGGACGCCGGTGGTCGCAATCTGGGTGTTCGCCCGATGGAGATGCTCCTGCTGGGCGTTGGCGGTTGCAGCAATTTCGACGTAGTCAGCATTCTGAAGAAGTCCCGCCAGGCCGTTGAAAGCTGCGAGGCTTTCCTGGACGCCGAACGTGCGACCGAAGATCCGAAGGTGTTCACCAAGATCCACATGCACTTCGTGGTCAAGGGCCGTGGTCTGAAAGAAGCCCAGGTCAAACGCGCCATCGAGCTGTCGGCGGAGAAGTACTGCTCGGCCTCGATCATGCTCGGCGCCGCCGGCGTGGCAATCACCCACGACTACGAAATCGTCGAACTCGGCTGAGCCGACATTCAACTATCATAAAAGCAGTGCAGACTCTGGCGATCCCCCGCTGACGTCTGCATAATGCGCCACTTTTTTCAGGGCAGTGATCGGTCAGCCGACGGGTCATCCGCCTGAACAGATAACCAAAATCGCCATCGCGAAGAGGTGTTAACCGTCCTACGCAGGTGCGTCGTTCGCACTTGACGGGCATGCTTGATCACGCGGCCGGGCCGCATACATAGAGAGTTTTTAACGGTGAAAAGCAAACTCAAGCTCCACGGGTTCAATAACCTGACAAAGACCTTGAGCTTCAACATCTATGACATCTGCTACGCGGAAACCCCGCAAGACCAGCAGGCTTACGTCGAGTACATCAATCAAGAGTACAACGCCGAACGCCTGACGCAGATCCTCACGGAAGTTGTCGAAATCATTGGTGCCAACATTCTGAACATTGCCAGTCAGAACTATGAGCCTCAGGGTGCCAGCGTCACGATTCTGATCTCGGAAGAACCGGTCACCCCGACCGAAAGCCAGATCGAAGAGTCCCCGGGTCCGCTGCCGGAAATCATCCTGGCCCACCTCGACAAGAGTCACATCACGGTGCATACCTACCCGGAAATCCATCCGGACGCCGGTATTGCGACGTTCCGTGTGGACATCGATGTGTCGACCTGTGGAGTCATTTCACCGCTCAAAGCGCTCAACTTCCTCATTCACCAGTTCGATTCGGACATCGTGACCGTGGATTACCGTGTGCGCGGCTTTACCCGTGACGTTGAAGGCAACAAGCACTTCATCGACCACGAGATCAACTCGATCCAGAACTACCTCTCCGAAGACACCCGCGACGCGTACCAGATGACCGACGTGAACGTGTACCAGGAAAACCTGTTCCACACCAAAATGCTGCTGAAGAACTTCGAACTGGATAACTACCTGTTCGGTGATGCCACCAGCAACCTGTCGTCCGAGCAACGTGCTCAGGTGACCGAGCGTGTGAAACACGAAATGCTGGAAATTTTCTACGCGCGCAATATGCCGAGCTAAGAAGTCCAGGCACAAAAAAGGCGACTGCTTTGCGGCAGTCGCCTTTTTTATGGGCGTTTTTCAGATCCGGTAGGTGCTTTTGGTCATCACTTTGGCCAACAGGCTCATGCCGAACTTCACCGGTGCCGGGAAGCGGAAACCGCCAGCCTCCAGCGCGCTTTCCGCGTGATGTTCTTCATCAATACGCATCTGCTCAAGAATTGCCCGGGATTTTTCATCCTCGGCCGGCAGTTGCTCCAGATGCTCGTTCAGGTGCTTGCACACCTGATGCTCGGTCGCCGCGACAAAACCGAGGCTGACCTTGTCGCTGATCAGCCCGGCGACTGCGCCGATCCCGAACGACATCCCATAGAACAGCGGATTGAGCACGCTGGTGTGGCTGCCCAACTGATGAATGCGCTGTTCACACCAGACCAGATGATCGATCTCTTCTTCGGCCGCATGCTCCATGGCTTCGCGCACCTGCGGCAGCTTGGCGGTCAGGGCCTGGCCCTGATACAGCGCCTGGGCACAGACTTCGCCGGTATGGTTGATGCGCATCAGGCCGGCGACGTGGCGGGTGTCTTCGTCGCTCATCTGCACGTCGGGCTGCACGATGGCTGGCGACGGACGGTACGGCTGGCCGCTGAAGGGCAGCAGGGTTCGCATTGCGGCATCGGCTTGCAGCAGAAGACGGTCAATTGGCGAGTAGTGACGTTGGGTAGTCATGCTGACCTCCGGGAAGAATCTCGGCGGCCAGTTTAACCGAATCGGCCGGGGAAGGTTTGCGCTGGGTCATGTGGGAGCAGGGCGCCCCCACAGATTTCGAGTCGATCAGCCCGGCGGCCAGTTCATCTGACGTTGACCGAGTACGTGCATATGAATGTGGTAGACCGTCTGCCCGCCCTTTTCATTGCAGTTCATCACCACCCGGAAGCCTTCTTCGCAACCCAGTTCCAGCGCCAGACGCTGGGCGGTGAACAGAATATGCCCGGCCAGTGCCTTGTCGTCTTCGGTCAGGTCGTTGAGGGTGCGCACCGGTTTTTTCGGGATCACCAGAAAATGCACCGGTGCCTGCGGGGCGATGTCGTGGAACGCCAGAACCTGGTCGTCCTCGTAGATGATCTTCGCCGGGATTTCCCGGTTGATGATCTTGGTGAACAGAGTATCCACAGCTGTTTTCTCCGTTGTGTGAGCTGGGCCGAGTGTACCCACGAGGGATCACCGCGCCCAGCCAGTTGCCTGCCGGCCCTTCAGCGGGGGCAGTAAGCTTTGTTGACCATGCCGACGATGGTGCGGTTGAGCCAGCGCGACCCCAGTCGTGGCAGAAAGGCGAACCAGCGGTTTCTGCGTCCGGGAATGATGATTGCGCGGTTTTTCTCCAGGGCGCGCACGGTATACAGCGCGACCTCTTCGGGGCTCATCAGCAGTTTGCTGGCGTTGAGTTTGTCGTTGTTCAGTTGCGCTGTGCGAAAGAACGCCGTGCGCGTCGGGCCTGGGCAGAGCACCGAGACTTTCACCGCGCATTTCTTCAGCTCCACCCGCAGCGCTTCGGAAAAATGCAGAACGTAGGCCTTGCTGGCGTAGTAAGTGCTCATCCACGGGCCGGGATTGAAAGCGGCCACCGACGCCACATTGAGAATCTGCCCGCCACCTTGCAGGGCCATGCTATTACCGATTGCATGGCAGAGGCGGGTGAGGGCGAGGATGTTCACCTCTATCAGGTCTTGCTCGGTCATCCAGTCCTGGGCCAGGAACGGGCCACACGTGCCGATGCCGGCGCAGTTCACCAGCAGATCGATCTGCCGGTCGCCTTCTTCAAGCTCCAGCAGAAACCCGGACAGGCGCAGCGGCTCGCCCAGGTCGCAGGCGCGGAACAGCACCTCCACGCCGAAACGCTGGGTCAGTTCAATCGCAATGCTTTCCAGCTGATCACGCTGTCGGGCCACCAGAATCAGGCTGCGGCCACGGCGAGCCAAGGCTTCGGCCATGGCCAGGCCGATGCCGCTGGAGGCGCCAGTGATCAGAGCGTAACGGGTCATGCAGTTCTCCATCGCAACAGCTCCGCGCCGTGGACGCAGGTGTCACGGCGGGGAGCGCTGTTCATTCTTTCGCAGAGTCTACAGGGGCGGGTGCAGGTTCGGCTGCATCGTCCACCGGATTCGGCACGGGCTCGACTTCGACATCGACTTCATCGGCGGTCACCGAGCCGCTTTCATAACTGCTTTCGAGGCTGGTTTCGTACTCTTGCTGGATCGCGGAAATCCCGCCCAGCATTCCTCCGACGAAGAACAATCCAATAAAGACGATCCACAGAGAGCACAGTACTTTGACGGCGGTACTGTTCGGTGGCGGTGGCGGGCCATAGCGATTGGCGCCGGTACTTCCCGGCATGACCATGATCACCAGCGGGAAGAAGCTGCCCACGAAAGGTACGAGTGTCAGCAGCCAGAGCCAGCCGGACCAGCCGATGTCGTGCAGACGCTGAATGCTGAACAGAATGCCGACGATCGCGAAGGCCAGGAACAGGAAGAAGGCGAAGATACCGCCGATGATCAGGCCGCTGGTCGAGTCGGTACTCACCAGCCCCAGACCGATCAGCGCGAAAACGCCGACGATCGGCAGGGTTACCAGACTCAACACCATCGACCATGCCAGGTAACGCAGGCGTCCGATCCGGCCTTCGACACTGAAGGGTTTGAGCGTGGCGAATTCTGCCAGTTGGTCACCGACGCTGGCCCGAGGCGGTGCATAAGGCGAATCGGGCTCAGCCACGGTGGCGGAGTGCTCCTGCACATCGGACAGATTCAGTTCGATGGCTGTTTCCGGTTCGATCCGGGCGTCGATCCCGGTCTTGCCCAGCGCTTGCAGATAAGCCTGGGCATCGCTATGCGACAGGTCGCGTTTGAGGGCGACGGCGCGGCCATTGAACAGGCGTTCGATGGCGGCCACATCGCTCTTGAACAGATCGGCCAGGTTGAGTTTGGCTGTGGTGATATCGACACCGGGTTGCAGGGCACCGTCGAAAACGATCTTGTAGCGGGTTTCGCTCATGGCCGAGGCATCCTTGTCGCGAAGAAATTGAGTTGAGACGTGTCGCAGCCGCCAAGTGTAAGGCCAGTCAGGCTGCAACTGGCCGGAATTTTCTCAGCGTGGCCAGCGGTTCGGTAGCTGTGCCGCATGTTCCAGGGCCTGGCGATACTCTGCATCGAGGCGCGCCACCAGTTGGTCCACGCTTGGCAGGTCTTCGATCTGGCCAACCCCTTGGCCAGCCGACCACACGGTTTTCCAGGCTTTGGCCTCATCGTTGATTGGCTTGAGTTTGTCGCCAAAGTTCACTTCTCCCTTGCCTTGCAGTGCCGCCATATCGAATCCGGCAGCCTCCAGGCTTTGGCGCATGAAGCTGGCCGGGACTCCAGACACGGCAGGAGTATGAATGATGTCCGCTGCCTTGGCTGTCAGGAGCATCTCCTTGTAGGCGTCGGGCGCATGACTTTCGGTCGTACCGATGAATCGCGTACCGAAGTAGGCCAAATCCGCGCCGAGCAGCTGTGCGGCGAGAATCTCATGGCCGTGGTTCAAACATCCTGCAAGCAGCAGCGTCTTGTCGAAGAACTGGCGAATCTCGGCGATCAGTGAGAACGGGCTCCAGGTGCCGGCATGTCCACCGGCGCCGGCGGCAACGGCGATCAAGCCATCGACGCCGGCTTCGGCAGCTTTTTCCGCATGGCGGCGAGTCGTCACGTCGTGAAAAACCAGGCCGCCGTAGCTGTGCACCGCATCGACCAACTCCTTCACCGCACCGAGGCTGGTGATGACGATGGGCACCTTGTGTTCTACGCAGATGTTCAGATCCGCCTCCAGACGCGGATTGCTCTTGTGAACAATCAGGTTCACGGCATAAGGCGCCGGGTTATCCAGTGTCGCCAGTCCTGCTTCGATCTGTTCCAGCCAGGCCTTGAACCCGCTGCTTTCACGCTGGTTGAGCGCCGGAAAGCTGCCGACCACACCATTGCGACAGCACGCGAGCACCAGTTCGGGATTGGAAATCAGGAACATCGGCGCAGCCACGACTGGGAGGCGCAGACGTTGTTCGAGCAGAGCGGGCAGCGACATCGGAAGTACCCCGGAAAGTTGAACCAGTTGAAGTTAGAACGGCTTGACCACGACCAGAATTACGATAGCCAGCAATATCAGAACCGGGACTTCATTGAACCAGCGATAAAAGACATGGCTGCGGGTGTTCTCGCCACGGGCAAAACGTTTTACCTGCGCGCCACACATGTGGTGATAACCGATCAGCAGCACCACCAGGGTCAGTTTGGCGTGAATCCAGCCACCGCTGCTGAAGATGCTCGGGTTCAGGTAAATCAGCCAGCCGCCGAAGATCAGCGCGGCGATCATCGCCGGCCCCATGATGCCGCGATACAGCTTGCGCTCCATGACGCTGAAGCGTTCCTTGCTGATCGTATCTTCACTTTGTGCGTGGTAGACGAACAGTCGCGGCAGGTAGAACAGTCCGGCAAACCAGCACACGATGCTGACGATATGCAGCGCTTTGATCCATAGATAGAGCATTTTTGGTTTTTCCCTCATTCACGGTAGGCCGGATAGTAGAGGCTTGAGCGTCCGCACGTCACCTTGACGGTTGTCGCAGGGGCGCGCGGCCCCTATTATCGACGGCTTTCCAGTGGGTTCGTTGAGGGCAGGTTTATGGTCAAGGTCGGTATCGTCGGCGGCACGGGTTACACCGGTGTCGAACTGCTGCGTCTGTTGGCACAGCATCCGCAGGCAGAAGTGGTGGTAATCACTTCCCGATCCGAGGCTGGTCTGGCCGTGGCTGACATGTACCCGAACCTGCGCGGTCACTACGACGGCCTGGCGTTCAGCGTGCCTGACATCAAGACCCTGGGCGCGTGCGACGTGGTGTTCTTCGCGACTCCGCACGGCGTAGCCCATGCATTGGCCGGTGAATTGCTGGCGGCGGGCACCAAGGTCATCGACTTGTCGGCGGACTTCCGTCTGCAAGACGCTGATGAATGGGCAAAGTGGTACGGCCAGCCGCACGGTGCGCCGGAGCTGCTGGACGAAGCGGTTTACGGCTTGCCGGAAGTCAACCGTGAAAAAATCAGGAAAGCTCGCCTGATCGCGGTGCCGGGTTGCTATCCGACTGCAACGCAGCTGGGTTTCCTGCCATTGCTTGAGGCAGGTCTGGCCGATACTTCGCTGTTGATCGCCGACTGCAAGTCGGGCGTCAGCGGTGCCGGTCGTGGTGCTTCCGTGGGCTCGCTGTACTCCGAGACGTCGGAAAGCATGAAGGCTTATGCGGTGAAAGGTCACCGTCATCTGCCGGAAATTCGTCAGGGTCTGCGTCGTGCAGCGGGCAAGGATGTCGGCCTGACTTTCGTGCCTCACCTGACGCCGATGATTCGTGGCATTCATTCCACGCTCTATGCGACCGTGGTGGATCGCTCGGTGGATCTGCAGGCGCTGTTCGAAAAGCGTTATGCCAATGAACCGTTCGTCGACGTGATGCCGGCCGGCAGCCATCCGGAAACCCGCAGCGTGCGCGGCGCGAACGTTTGCCGTATTGCGGTTCATCGTCCACAGGATGGTGATCTGGTAGTGGTGCTTTCGGTGATCGATAACCTGGTCAAAGGCGCGTCGGGCCAGGCGGTGCAGAACATGAACATTCTGTTCGGTCTGGATGAGCGCTTTGGTCTGTCTCACGCAGGCATGCTGCCGTAAGACTGATCCTGCTTGGTGAAAAGGCCCGTCTGACGGGCCTTTTTGCATTCCGGGTCGCTGATGGCTTTATTGATATACCGTAACAATAGTTGACCGATTTTCTAGGACAAGCGGATAATGCGCGTCATCACGCATTATGGCGGCGTAACGCCGGGAGATAGTCAGCATGAGCGTCGAATCCTTCACCCCCACGGCTTTGCAATTCACTCAGGGTGCCGCGCACAAGGTGAAGAGCCTGGTCGATGAAGAGGGGAATGATCGCTTGAAGCTGCGCGTATTCGTTACGGGCGGCGGTTGTTCAGGGTTTCAGTACGGCTTCACCTTCGATGAGGATGTGGCCGAGGACGACACCATCGTCGAGCGCGAAGGTGTGAGCCTGGTGGTTGATCCGATGAGCTTCCAGTACCTGGCGGGTGCCGAGGTGGACTACCAGGAAGGTCTGGAAGGTTCGCGCTTCGTGATCAAGAACCCGAATGCCACCACGACCTGTGGTTGCGGTTCTTCGTTCTCGATCTGATTTCGCCTTACCGTACACAACAAAACGCCGCAGAACCTCACGGTTCTGCGGCGTTTTGTTATCTGCGTTTTATCTCAATTGGGATAGATGGCGCCGAGTACGCGCAAGCCCTTAGCGCCGGTGACGCTGGGGCGATTGGCGGTGATGCCTTCAAGGCAGCAATGGGCCAGCCAGGCAAAGGCCATGGCTTCGACCCAGTCTGGATCGACGCCGTGAGTCGCGGTGCTGGCGACTTTCGTGTTGGGCAGCAGGTCGGCCAGGCGTTTCATCAGCGTGGCGTTGTGGGCGCCGCCGCCGCAGACCAGGAGTTCTTCGGTATTCGATTGAGCGCTTTGCAGTGATTCGACGATGGTCAGCGCTGTCAGTTCAAGCAGCGTTGCCTGTACGTTTTCGGGGGCGAAATCCGGCAGGTGTGACAGTTGCTGTTCTAGCCAGGGCAGGTTGAATACTTCCCGGCCGGTGCTCTTCGGGCCTTTGGTCGAGAAGAAGGAATCGCTCAGCAATGCCTTGAGAAGGGTTGGTTCAACTTTGCCGCTGGCTGCCCATTCACCGCTGCGATCATAGTTTTCGCCACGCCGTCGATGAATCCACGCATCCATCAGAACATTCCCAGGGCCGCAGTCGAAACCGGCTACAGGCTTGTTCGGCTCGATCAGGCTGAGATTGCTGAAACCGCCGACATTCAGGACTGCGCGGTTGCCGGTACGCTCTTCGAACAACGCTTCATGGAAGGCCGGAACCAGAGGGGCGCCTTGACCGCCGGCGGCCACATCGCGGCTGCGGAAGTCACTGACTACCGTAATGCCGGTCAGCTCGGTCAGCAGGGCAGGGTTGCCGATCTGTACGGTGAAACCGCGTGCCGGTTCGTGGCGAATGGTCTGGCCGTGGCTGCCGATCGCGCGAATGGCTTCGGGTTTGAGCTGTTGCTGTTCGAGCAGGACGTGGATGCCTTTGGCGGCAAGTTTCACCCAGTTCTGCTGGGCGATGGCCGAGCGGGCAATTTCGTCGGGGCCGCTGGCGCACAAGCCAAGCAGCTCGGCGCGCAGGGATTCAGGCATGGGAATGTAGTGCGTGGCGATCAGGTTGATCGCCGAGATCTGCTCGATCAGGGCGATGTCCAGACCATCGAGGCTGGTTCCGGACATCACGCCGATGTAGAGAGCCATGGCTTAACGCTTGCTCGAGGCCAGCATGGTGGCCTTCTCTTGGTCCATGCGAGCCATCAACGGCTGGCTCTGCGCCAGGAAGCGCGCGCGCTCGGATTTGGCGATCGGATCGGCCATTGGCAGCTTCTGGCCCAACGGGTCGACGTGAACGCCGTTGACCTGGAACTCATAGTGCAGGTGCGGGCCGGTAGACAGGCCGGTAGTGCCGATGTAGCCGATGACCTGGCCCTGCTTGACGGTACCGCCGGTTTTCACGCCTTTGGCGAAGCCTTGCATGTGGCCGTACAGCGTGCGGTAGGTATTGCCGTGCTGAATGATCACGGTGTTGCCGTAACCACCACGGCGACCGGCCAACAGTACTTTGCCATCGCCGGCAGCTTTGATTGGCGTACCGCGTGGGGCGGCGTAGTCGACACCTTTGTGGGCGCGGATCTTGTTGAGGATCGGGTGTTTGCGGCCCATGGAAAACTTGGAGCTGATGCGGGCGAAGTCCACCGGGGTGCGGATGAACGCCTTGCGCATGCTGTTGCCGTCGGCAGTGTAGTAGCTGCTATTACCTTGCTTGTTGGTGTAACGCACGGCGGTGTAGGTCTTGCCGCGGTTGGTGAAGCGGGCGGACAGAATCGGGCCATTGCCGACGGCTTTGCCATTGACCACTTTCTGCTCGTAGATCACGTCGAACTCGTCACCCTGGCGGATATCCTGGGCGAAGTCGACGTCGTAACCGAACACGCTGGCCATATCCATGGTCAGACTGTGGGACAGGCCGGCGCGGGCGGCGGACTGGGACAGGGAGCTGTTGATCACGCCGTGGACATAAGCGGTACGAACGGTTGGTTTGGCAGTAACGCGGTTGAATACATAACCCTTGTCGTTCTTGGTCAGGGTGATGGTTTCAACGTCGCTGACCTTGCTGTGCAGATTGGTCAGTTGGCCTTGTGGATTGAGTTCGAATTCGAGTTTCTGGCCGTGTTTGAGCTGGCTGAACTGCTTGGCCTGTTTGTCGCTGGCCAGAACTTCGTGCACGGCAGCGGCGGGGAGGCCAACCTTCTCGAACAATGTCGAAAGGGTGTCACCCTTGGAGACGATCACTTCCCTGTGGCCTGGAGCCTTCTTTTCAGGAGCGACCGGTGCAGGCGCTGGTGCGGCCTGGGCGGTTTCGGGTGTGTCTTCTGCGCTGTTTTCGATTTGTGCGAAGGGTGAGGCTACTGGTTCATTTGTGGCTTGAACCGCATCAGCAGCGTCTTGATCTTGTGTCAGTTGTTCAGCAGGACTTTCCAGTTCAAGACTCAGGGTCGTCTTTTTGGCTTCAACATCACTGGAAGGAAATACCAGGAGAGCCAGGCTGAGAAGGGCGGCGATCCCACTTGCGGCAAGCAGGTGGGTCTTCGGGTAAAGCGGTGGCGCTTTAGACGGTTCAGTGGTCATAAGTAGTTTTGACTTTGAAAAGATGAATTGGAAAAGATGAATGACATGATGAAGATGAAATAACTGTATAAAATATAACCAAATCATCTCTGAGGCAAGTCCGCAGGTATCTCGCCCGTGGATTGGTATCCGTGCGCCGGGCAAAACTTGTAATTGGTGCGCGATCTTGTATGGTTGGTTCCCTTTGAATCTGAGCCTTGCGGGTCTGTTATGAAGTCGGTTGAAGAGCAGCTAGCGCTGATTAAACGTGGTGCGGAAGAACTGTTGGTCGAGTCCGAGCTGATCGAAAAGCTCAAGCGTGGCCAGCCGCTGCGAATCAAGGCCGGCTTCGATCCAACGGCGCCGGATCTGCACCTTGGTCACACTGTGCTTATTAATAAGCTGCGTCAGTTCCAGGAGCTGGGACATCAGGTGATCTTCCTGATTGGTGACTTCACCGGGATGATCGGTGATCCGAGTGGCAAGAGTGCAACTCGTCCGCCGCTGACCCGTGAGCAGGTTCTGGAAAATGCCGAGACCTACAAGAGTCAGGTATTCAAGATCCTTGATCCGGCGAAAACCGAAGTCGCGTTCAACTCCACCTGGATGGATCAGATGGGGCCTGCAGACTTTATTCGTCTGACTTCGCAGTACACCGTTGCTCGTATGCTCGAGCGTGATGACTTCGACAAGCGTTACACCACCAATCAGCCAATCGCCATTCATGAGTTCCTCTATCCGCTGGTTCAGGGATATGACTCGGTTGCATTGCGTGCGGATGTTGAGCTGGGTGGTACCGATCAGAAGTTCAACCTGCTGATGGGTCGCGAGCTGCAGCGTGGTTACGGTCAGGAGGCTCAGTGCATTCTGACGATGCCGCTGCTCGAAGGGCTGGATGGCGTTAAAAAGATGTCCAAGTCGTTGGGCAACTACGTCGGTATCCAGGAAGCGCCGGGTGTCATGTACAGCAAGCTGGTTTCGATTCCGGATGCGTTGATGTGGCGCTATTTCGAACTGCTCAGCTTCCGTTCGATGGATGAGATCAATGCTTTCCGTGCCGATGTAGAGGCGGGCGCAAATCCTCGCGACATCAAGATCAAGCTGGCTGAAGAAATTGTTGCGCGCTTCCATGGGGAAGAGGCTGCTGCCAATGCTCACCGTGGTGCGGGTAACCGTATGAAGGACGGCGAGTTGCCAGATGATTTGCCAGAGGTTGAGCTGACTGCTGCCGAGGATATGCCGATTGCTGCTGTCCTTAATAAGGCTGGCCTGGTGAAGAACTCGGCGGCTGCTCGTGATCTGCTGGCTTCCGGTGGTGTGCGTATAGATGGTGAGGTTGTCGATCGCTCCTTTATATATGTGCTGGGCGCGACTCACGTTTGCCAGGCCGGCAAGAAGGCTTTTGCACGGATTACGCTGAAATCCGAGTAAAGTTGAAATAAGGGGTTGACGGCGAATTCTAGATGTCTATAATTCGCCCCACTTCCGGCGCAGTCGAAACGGAAAACTTCTTGAGATTCAATGAGTTATGTAGGTTTCGATGGCGGATTGCTTCAGATCATCGAAGCCTGGAAGGAGTTGGAAATGCCGGTTTGTCTGGCGCTTTCAACGGTTCGGTCTTC
>NZ_NEHJ01000017.1:0-1847 GCF_002112345.1 Pseudomonas sp. R43(2017) | reverse complement strand
GCTGGCCGCAGGCGTCGTAGGTGTAGCGCAAGGTGCCCCAGCCCTGATGCTCACGGACCAGTCGGTCCTGCAGGTCGTATTCGAAGGCCAGCGGGTGATCCTGGCCGTCATCCACACCGACCAAACGGCCCAAACGGTCATAGCGATAGCTGACCTCAACCCCGTCCGGCAGGGTCTTGAGCAGCAGACGTCCGGCGCTGTCGCGCTCATAAGCGGTGACCAGCGTCGAGCCGTCGTCACCGTACTCGGTCTTCTCCAGCAGATGACCGTTGCGGTCGTAGGCGTACGCGGTGCGCCGCCCATCGAAGCCGGTTTCCTGTCGGATCAGTCCGGTGGGCGTGTAGTCCAGCCGGTACTTCTCGCCGGACTCGTTCTCGATCTCCGTGAGCAACAGCTGCGCATGGTCGTAGCGGTACTGCAGCCGCGTACCGTCGGGGTTGATCCGCCGGCTGACCAGGTGCAGGTCGTCGTCATACTCGTAGCGGGTGATGCGCCCCAGTTCATCGCGTTCGGCGGTGATCTGGCCGTAGGCGCTGTAGGACCAGGCCCGGGTGGCGCCATTCGGCGAGGTGGTCTGGATCAGCCGGCCAACGGCGTCCCACGCATGACGGGTGATCGCGCCATGTTCGTCCTGCGCAGTAATCCGCCGCCCCAAGGCGTCGTAGGAAAACTTCCGAACCCCACCGTCCGGCAGACTTTCCTCGACCAGTTGCCCGAGGTCGTTCCACACGAACACATGCCGGCCACTGTCCGAATAACGGATCGACAGCAACCGCCCCTGTGCATCGTGGTGGTAATGGGTGACATGGCCGTCCGGATCGACCGCCTCGGTGATATCGCCCTGGGCATTGCGCCGGTAGGTCCACTGCGCCTCGCCCCGGCTACGGCGGTGCAGGAAACCGTTGCGATACTCGTAGGACGTCGGCGCATCGTCCGGCGGAATCAGCGCAACTAACCGTCCGACGTCGTCGTAGCGGTACTCGGTGACCGCCCCCAGCGCATCCTGCTCGGCGACCAGCCGGCCCTGCGCATCGTAGGCCTTGAGCTGCTCTCCACCGTCGGCCGCGACCTGACGCACCAGCCGAGCGGTGTCGTCGTGGACGTAAACCTCTTCACGGCCGTCGACGTACTGCACCGTCACGCTGCCGGCGTCATCCCAGACGTAACGCGTGTCCATCTGCGAAAACGACGCCCAGTGCCGCACGCAACGTGCCGCTTTGCCGGCACGTTCCCACTCCCAGAAGAAGCTCGCGCCGCCCGTCAACTGCCGCTGCAGGATGACGTGGGCATCGTCGTAGTCGTAACGCTCGCTTTCGCCGACGGCGTTGGTCGCTTCGATCAACCGGTGGCGGGCATCGAAGCGATAGCTGACCAGCGTCTGTTCGGTACGCCAGGACGCATCGCGCCACACCTGATAATCAACCGCCACCAGATGCGCCCGCTCGTAGCGCAGCAACAAGGAACGACCGGCCCCGTTATCGAGGCGCTCAACCCGATCCAGACGATCACGCGAAATGCGCAACCGGTTGCCGTACGCATCACTGACAACCGTCAGGCGCCCAGCCCGAAAGTGATAAAACCGCGCCGCCTCACCCGCCAGCGCAACGATCAGTTCCTCCGGCTCATCCCCGAGAAAGATCGCCGCCCGCGACAGACTGTTGTGAATCGCCGGCCGCTCGACAGTCGGCAGCGGAAATCGCGTGCGCCGGTTCTCATGGTCAACCCAGACCACGCCATCGCCCTCAACTTCCAGCCGATGCGCCAGCGAATGGCTCCAGCCAAACCCCAACCCGACATCGATCTCAACCGCACTGGTGCGATACAACCGGCTGAACTCGAACGGCAAC
>NZ_NEHJ01000016.1:0-1847 GCF_002112345.1 Pseudomonas sp. R43(2017) | reverse complement strand
GCTGGCCGCAGGCGTCGTAGGTGTAGCGCAAGGTGCCCCAGCCCTGATGCTCACGGACCAGTCGGTCCTGCAGGTCGTATTCGAAGGCCAGCGGGTGATTCTGGCCGTCATCCACCCCGACCAAACGGCCCAAACGGTCATAGCGATAGCTGACCTCAACCCCGTCCGGCAGGGTCTTGAGCAGCAGGCGTCCGGCAGCATCACGTTGGTAGCCGGTGACCAGCGTCGAGCCGTCATCGCCGTACTCGGTCTTCTCCAGCAGATGACCGTTGCGGTCGTAGGCATACGCGGTGCGCCGCCCATCAAAACCGGCTTCCTGTCGGATCAATCCGGTGGGCGTGTAGTCCAGCCGGTACTTTTCGCCGGACTCGTTCTCGATCTCCGTGAGCAACAGCTGCGCATGGTCGTAGCGGTATTGCAGGCGGGTGCCGTCGGGGTTGATCCGCCGGCTGACCAGGTGCAGGTCGTCGTCATACTCGTAGCGGGTGATCCGACCCAGTTCATCGCGTTCGGCGGTGATCTGGCCGTAGGCGCTGTAGGACCAGGCACGGGTGGCACCGGTCGGCGAGGTGGCCTGGATCAGCCGTCCGACGGCGTCCCACGCATGACGGGTGATCGCGCCGTGTTCGTCTTGCGCAGTAATCCGCCGCCCCAAGGCATCGTAGGAAAACTTCCGAACCCCGCCGTCAGGCAAACTTTCCTCGACCAACTGGCCGAGGTCGTTCCACACGAACACATGCCGACCACTGTCCGGATAACGGACCGACAGCAACCGCCCCTGCGGGTCGTAGTGGTAATGGGTGACATGACCGTCGGGATCGACCGCTTCGGTGACGTCGCCCTGGGCGTTGCGCCGGTAGGTCCACTCCGCGTCGCCCCGGCTACGGCGGTGCAGGAAACCGTTGCGGTACTCGTAGGACGTCGGCGCATCGTCCGGCGGAATCAGCGCGATCAGCCGTCCGGCGTCGTCATAGCGGTACTCGGTGACCGCCCCCAGCGCATCCTGCTCGGCGACCAGCCGGCCCTGCGCGTCGTAGGCCTTGAGCTGCTCTCCACCGTCGGCCGCGACCTGACGCACCAGCCGAGCGGTGTCGTCGTGGACGTAAACCTCTTCACGGCCGTCGACGTACTGCACCGTCACGCTGCCGGCGTCATCCCAGACGTAACGCGTGTCCATCTGCGAAAACGACGCCCAGTGCCGCACGCAACGTGCGGCCTTGCCGGAACGTTCCCACTCCCAGAAGAAGCTCGCGCCACCCGTTAACTGCCGCTGCAGGATGACGTGGGCATCGTCGTAGTCGTAACGCTCGCTTTCGCCGACGGCGTTGGTCACCTCGATCAACCGATGACGGGCATCGAAGCGATAGCTGACCAGCGTCTGCTCGGTACGCCAGGCAGCTTCGCGCCAGACTTGATAGTCCACGGCCACCAGATGCGCCCGCTCGTAGCGCAGCAACAACGAACGACCGGCCCCGTTATCGAGGCGCTCAACGCGATCCAGACGACCCCGGGTAATACGCAACCGGTTGCCGTACGCATCGCTGATCGCTGTCAGACGCCCCGCCCGAAAGTGATAAAACCGCGCCGCCTCAGCCGCCAGCGCAACGATCAGTTCCTCCGGCTCATCCCCGAGAAAGATCGCCGCCCGCGACAGACTGTTATGAATCGCCGGCCGCTCAATGCTCGGCAGCGGAAACCGCGTCCGCCGGTTCTCATGGTCAACCCAGACCACGCCATCGCCCTCGACCTCCAGCCGATGCGCCAGCGAATGGCTCCAGCCAAACCCCAACCCGACATCGATCTCAACCGCACTGGTGCGATACAACCGGCTGAACTCGAACGGCAAC
>NZ_NEHJ01000015.1:0-2400 GCF_002112345.1 Pseudomonas sp. R43(2017) | reverse complement strand
ATGTGCTGGTTCACGCCCACGGTCAGGTGGTCGTTGGCGCGGGCTTCGACTTTGCGGTCTGCGTAGACGGTGTGGTGTTCTTCGGCCTTGAATTCCGTGTAGCTGTTTTTTTCCACGACGTCGTGGCGTTCGTTGCCGACGCGGATTTTCTGGTCGTGTTCGATGTTCTCGTCCCAGTCGCGCTGGGCGTGGAGGAAGATCTGTTCCTGGCCTTTCTTGTCTTCGATGCGCAGTTCGTTGAAGCCGCCGCCACCCATGGAGCTCAGGGTCTTGAAGGTGGTGCGCGTCTTGTTCGCCGGCAGGGCGTAGGGGACGGTGTTTTCCTTGTGGTACAGGCAGCCGCTGATCAGCGGCTGGTCGGGGTCGCCTTCTAGGAAGGTGACCAGCACTTCCATGCCGATGCGCGGGATGGCGATGCCGCCGTATTGGGCGCCTGCCCAGGCGCTGGAGACGCGCAGCCAGCAGCTGGTCTTGTCGTCGGCCAGGCCGTCGCGATCCCAGTGGAACTGCACCTTGACCCGGCCGTATTCGTCGCAGTGGATTTCCTGGCCTTGCGGGCCGGTGACCACGGCGCTCTGGCTGCCGAGGATGCGCGGTTTCGGGTGGCGCAGGGGCGGGCGGTTCGGCACGTCCCACGGGGTGGCCTGGAAGCGGTTGCGGTAGCCCTGGTGGAAATCGTCTTTCAGCGCGGTGGTGTCGCTGGTCACCGATTCTTCCAGCACCTGCGGCTGTTTGCCTTCGTGGTGGACTTCGGTGAGCAGCCAGAGGTCATTCCACTTGGCTTTCGGGTGCTCCTTCAGCGCGAGGAAATGGCCGCTGACCAGCAGCGGCTGGTCGCTCCTGCCTTCGGCGAGCTGGAAGTCGCTGCGGTGGCGTTCGAGGGCGCGTTTGGCCAGGTGTTTGCCGCGTTCGCGGTCGACGAAACGGCCCGGGTAATCGTAATCCTCGAGGTCGGGCAGGGCGTCGCCACGGTTTTCGCTTTCGAGGGTGATGCGCGGTTTTTCGAAGTCGTAATCGCGGCGGGTGGTGCGGCTGGTGCGGGTTTCCAGGCGCAGGTCGAAGCGCTTGATCACCGGGTCGCTGGCGACCATGCCGGAGTCCTGCTGATAGGCCACCGGCGCCAGTTTGTGGAACACCGTCTGGTCATCGCCGAACACCAGTTTGTGCGCCGTGGCACTGTGCTGGAAGTGGTAGTGAATGCCTTCTTCTTCGCACAGGCGCTGGATGAAATGCAGGTCCGACTCGTCGTACTGCACGCAGTAGATACGCTCGGGGTAGATCGAACCGGTCTGGAACTCATAGGCGTTGCCCTGGATGCCGTGTTCTTCGAGGACCTTGCCGATGATTTTCGGCACGCTGAGGTTCTGGAAGATCCGCTGGTTGATCCGGTGCGCCAGGTACGAAAGTTGCGGGCGCAGGGTCACGGAGTAGCGCGTCAGGCGCTTGCCGGAATCGCCTTGCGCGGCGCGGTCGATCAGGCCATGGATGCCGCTGCCGTCGGGCGACAGCTGCAGGAAGGCCGGTTTGTGCAGCAGGGTTTCGAGGTCCAGCGACGGCTGCTCACTGACCAGCTCCACCTCGAAGGCAAACGGCTGGCTGATGGCTTCCCGACCGGTGAGGGTAAACACCTGGAAATCGGCGGAAAGCCCTTCGATGGTCAGGGCAAAGTGGGTTTCATTGGCCGGCGCGAACATCCCTTGTTCCTCGTGCTGTACAGCGGCGCCCGTCAACCGCAAGAGCGGTCAACGCGCGCGAAATTCTGGAGGGGCGTAAACAACATCGACCAGCAGAGCTGGCCGATGCTTGAAACGATCAGCCGTAATTAAACGACTGGAGCACGCCAGTCATCGGAACCCGAAGTACCGGATACTTCGTGGGTCCAGGTGATTTTGCGGTAGGTGAACTGCACTTCTTCCAGGTGGGTGAAGTGCGCGTTGCCTGGATCCTGGCAGTTGTGCATTTTGTTGTTGATGGCGACGATGATCGCGTCTTCCAGTTTGGTGGTGTAGTAGTGCTCTTGGGTACCTTGAGCCGAAGTGCGGTACCACTGGATAACGATTTCGCTCATGCGCTCGCCGGAGGTCAGTGCTGCTTGCAGCAGAGGCGAAGCCTTGTCGTAGACCTTGGTGATCACAACTGGCTTGTGCACGCGCTGACCGGTTGGCTGACCGGATTGCGGGTCACGCGGGATGATCACGTCGTGGGTGAAAGCCTGAACCATGACCTGGTCTTCGTGGCCTTCCTGGTAGGTGTTGCCAACGGAGTCGGCAGTGAAGGCGCCGGCAGTGATCAGGCCTTGTTTTTCGCCGGTAACCGACATGTACGCTGGTGTTGCCATGGGAGGTGCTCCTTGCGGATAAAGTTAGGGTGCCCGGGAGGCGAAATCGCCCGGTGGGTGCC
>NZ_NEHJ01000014.1:0-5644 GCF_002112345.1 Pseudomonas sp. R43(2017) | reverse complement strand
ATGGGGAAACCCCACACTACCATCGGCGATGCATCGTTTCACTTCTGAGTTCGGGATGGGATCAGGTGGTTCCAACGCTCTATGGTCGTCAAGAAATTCGGGTACTGACTCGTGACCGGATGGCCTCGCTTCAGCAAATTGGGTATGGATAGTTTTCGGTGTTTTGTAAGCGTCGAACTTTCGGTTCATTGCGTCTTCACACACCGCAATCTGGTCTCTCTCGAGTTCGCAAATTGCTTGGGTGTTATATGGTCAAGCCTCACGGGCAATTAGTATTGGTTAGCTCAACGCCTCACAGCGCTTACACACCCAACCTATCAACGTCGTAGTCTTCGACGGCCCTTCAGGGAACTCAAGGTTCCAGTGAGATCTCATCTTGAGGCAAGTTTCCCGCTTAGATGCTTTCAGCGGTTATCTTTTCCGAACATAGCTACCCGGCAATGCCACTGGCGTGACAACCGGAACACCAGAGGTTCGTCCACTCCGGTCCTCTCGTACTAGGAGCAGCCCCTCTCAAATCTCAAACGTCCACGGCAGATAGGGACCGAACTGTCTCACGACGTTCTAAACCCAGCTCGCGTACCACTTTAAATGGCGAACAGCCATACCCTTGGGACCGGCTTCAGCCCCAGGATGTGATGAGCCGACATCGAGGTGCCAAACACCGCCGTCGATATGAACTCTTGGGCGGTATCAGCCTGTTATCCCCGGAGTACCTTTTATCCGTTGAGCGATGGCCCTTCCATACAGAACCACCGGATCACTAAGACCTACTTTCGTACCTGCTCGACGTGTCTGTCTCGCAGTCAAGCGCGCTTTTGCCTTTATACTCTACGACCGATTTCCGACCGGTCTGAGCGCACCTTCGTACTCCTCCGTTACTCTTTAGGAGGAGACCGCCCCAGTCAAACTACCCACCATACACTGTCCTCGATCCGGATAACGGACCTGAGTTAGAACCTCAAAGTTGCCAGGGTGGTATTTCAAGGATGGCTCCACGCGAACTGGCGTCCACGCTTCAAAGCCTCCCACCTATCCTACACAAGCAAATTCAAAGTCCAGTGCAAAGCTATAGTAAAGGTTCACGGGGTCTTTCCGTCTAGCCGCGGATACACTGCATCTTCACAGCGATTTCAATTTCACTGAGTCTCGGGTGGAGACAGCGCCGCCATCGTTACGCCATTCGTGCAGGTCGGAACTTACCCGACAAGGAATTTCGCTACCTTAGGACCGTTATAGTTACGGCCGCCGTTTACCGGGGCTTCGATCAAGAGCTTCGCGTTAGCTAACCCCATCAATTAACCTTCCGGCACCGGGCAGGCGTCACACCCTATACGTCCACTTTCGTGTTTGCAGAGTGCTGTGTTTTTAATAAACAGTCGCAGCGGCCTGGTATCTTCGACCGGCATGGGCTTACGGAGCAAGTCCTTCACCCTCACCGGCGCACCTTCTCCCGAAGTTACGGTGCCATTTTGCCTAGTTCCTTCACCCGAGTTCTCTCAAGCGCCTTGGTATTCTCTACCCAACCACCTGTGTCGGTTTGGGGTACGGTTCCTGGTTATCTGAAGCTTAGAAGCTTTTCTTGGAAGCATGGCATCAACCACTTCGTCGCCTAAAGGCAACTCGTCATCAGCTCTCGGCCTTAAGATCCCGGATTTACCTAAGATCTCAGCCTACCACCTTAAACTTGGACAACCAACGCCAAGCTGGCCTAGCCTTCTCCGTCCCTCCATCGCAATAACCAGAAGTACAGGAATATTAACCTGTTTTCCATCGACTACGCTTTTCAGCCTCGCCTTAGGGACCGACTAACCCTGCGTCGATTAACGTTGCGCAGGAAACCTTGGTCTTTCGGCGTGGGTGTTTTTCACACCCATTGTCGTTACTCATGTCAGCATTCGCACTTCTGATACCTCCAGCAAGCTTCTCAACTCACCTTCACAGGCTTACAGAACGCTCCTCTACCGCATCACTTACGTGATACCCGTAGCTTCGGTGTATGGTTTGAGCCCCGTTACATCTTCCGCGCAGGCCGACTCGACTAGTGAGCTATTACGCTTTCTTTAAAGGGTGGCTGCTTCTAAGCCAACCTCCTAGCTGTCTAAGCCTTCCCACATCGTTTCCCACTTAACCATAACTTTGGGACCTTAGCTGACGGTCTGGGTTGTTTCCCTTTTCACGACGGACGTTAGCACCCGCCGTGTGTCTCCCATGCTCGGCACTTGTAGGTATTCGGAGTTTGCATCGGTTTGGTAAGTCGGGATGACCCCCTAGCCGAAACAGTGCTCTACCCCCTACAGTGATACATGAGGCGCTACCTAAATAGCTTTCGAGGAGAACCAGCTATCTCCGAGCTTGATTAGCCTTTCACTCCGATCCACAGGTCATCCGCTAACTTTTCAACGGTAGTCGGTTCGGTCCTCCAGTCAGTGTTACCTAACCTTCAACCTGCCCATGGATAGATCGCCCGGTTTCGGGTCTATTCCCAGCGACTAGACGCCCTATTAAGACTCGCTTTCGCTACGCCTCCCCTATTCGGTTAAGCTCGCCACTGAAAATAAGTCGCTGACCCATTATACAAAAGGTACGCAGTCACAGAACAAAGTCTGCTCCCACTGCTTGTACGCATACGGTTTCAGGATCTATTTCACTCCCCTCTCCGGGGTTCTTTTCGCCTTTCCCTCACGGTACTAGTTCACTATCGGTCAGTCAGTAGTATTTAGCCTTGGAGGATGGTCCCCCCATATTCAGACAAAGTTTCTCGTGCTCCGTCCTACTCGATTTCATGACCAAGAGATTTTCGCGTACAGGGCTATCACCCACTATGGCCGCACTTTCCAGAGCGTTCCGCTAATCTCAAAGCCACTTAAGGGCTAGTCCCCGTTCGCTCGCCACTACTAAGGGAATCTCGGTTGATTTCTTTTCCTCAGGGTACTTAGATGTTTCAGTTCCCCTGGTTCGCCTCTTGCACCTATGTATTCAGTGCAAGATAACCATCTTGTGATGGCTGGGTTCCCCCATTCAGACATCTCCGGATCAAAGTCTGTTTGCCGACTCCCCGAAGCTTTTCGCAGGCTACCACGTCTTTCATCGCCTCTGACTGCCAAGGCATCCACCGTATGCGCTTCTTCACTTGACCATATAACCCCAAGCAATCTGGTTATACTGTGAAGACGACATTCGCCGAAAATTCGAATTTCTCAACTAAGAGAACTCACAAATTTTACCTTAGCCTGATCACCACCAGTGAAAGTGGATCTCAGTCTATCTTTCTATCACATACCCAAATTTTTAAAGAACGAACTAGTCAAAGACTAGAAATCAACATTCACCATCACACGATGGAATGCTCATTTCTAAGCTCTTACTTCAGAAGCAGTAGTGGTGGAGCCAAGCGGGATCGAACCGCTGACCTCCTGCGTGCAAGGCAGGCGCTCTCCCAGCTGAGCTATGGCCCCGTATTTCTACAGGCGTTTCCCACACAAAATTGGTGGGTCTGGGCAGATTCGAACTGCCGACCTCACCCTTATCAGGGGTGCGCTCTAACCAACTGAGCTACAGACCCAATTTCGGGCTGCTTCTTTCGTCTTCTTCAATGAATCAAGCAATTCGTGTGGGAACTTATGGAGCAGCTGATGTCGTCGATTAAGGAGGTGATCCAGCCGCAGGTTCCCCTACGGCTACCTTGTTACGACTTCACCCCAGTCATGAATCACACCGTGGTAACCGTCCTCCCGAAGGTTAGACTAGCTACTTCTGGTGCAACCCACTCCCATGGTGTGACGGGCGGTGTGTACAAGGCCCGGGAACGTATTCACCGCGACATTCTGATTCGCGATTACTAGCGATTCCGACTTCACGCAGTCGAGTTGCAGACTGCGATCCGGACTACGATCGGTTTTATGGGATTAGCTCCACCTCGCGGCTTGGCAACCCTTTGTACCGACCATTGTAGCACGTGTGTAGCCCAGGCCGTAAGGGCCATGATGACTTGACGTCATCCCCACCTTCCTCCGGTTTGTCACCGGCAGTCTCCTTAGAGTGCCCACCATAACGTGCTGGTAACTAAGGACAAGGGTTGCGCTCGTTACGGGACTTAACCCAACATCTCACGACACGAGCTGACGACAGCCATGCAGCACCTGTCTCAATGTTCCCGAAGGCACCAATCCATCTCTGGAAAGTTCATTGGATGTCAAGGCCTGGTAAGGTTCTTCGCGTTGCTTCGAATTAAACCACATGCTCCACCGCTTGTGCGGGCCCCCGTCAATTCATTTGAGTTTTAACCTTGCGGCCGTACTCCCCAGGCGGTCAACTTAATGCGTTAGCTGCGCCACTAAGAGCTCAAGGCTCCCAACGGCTAGTTGACATCGTTTACGGCGTGGACTACCAGGGTATCTAATCCTGTTTGCTCCCCACGCTTTCGCACCTCAGTGTCAGTATCAGTCCAGGTGGTCGCCTTCGCCACTGGTGTTCCTTCCTATATCTACGCATTTCACCGCTACACAGGAAATTCCACCACCCTCTACCATACTCTAGCTCGCCAGTTTTGGATGCAGTTCCCAGGTTGAGCCCGGGGATTTCACATCCAACTTAACGAACCACCTACGCGCGCTTTACGCCCAGTAATTCCGATTAACGCTTGCACCCTCTGTATTACCGCGGCTGCTGGCACAGAGTTAGCCGGTGCTTATTCTGTCGGTAACGTCAAAATTGCAGAGTATTAATCTACAACCCTTCCTCCCAACTTAAAGTGCTTTACAATCCGAAGACCTTCTTCACACACGCGGCATGGCTGGATCAGGCTTTCGCCCATTGTCCAATATTCCCCACTGCTGCCTCCCGTAGGAGTCTGGACCGTGTCTCAGTTCCAGTGTGACTGATCATCCTCTCAGACCAGTTACGGATCGTCGCCTTGGTGAGCCATTACCTCACCAACTAGCTAATCCGACCTAGGCTCATCTGATAGCGCAAGGCCCGAAGGTCCCCTGCTTTCTCCCGTAGGACGTATGCGGTATTAGCGTTCCTTTCGAAACGTTGTCCCCCACTACCAGGCAGATTCCTAGGCATTACTCACCCGTCCGCCGCTGAATCCGGGAGCAAGCTCCCTTCATCCGCTCGACTTGCATGTGTTAGGCCTGCCGCCAGCGTTCAATCTGAGCCATGATCAAACTCTTCAGTTCAAACATCTTTGGGTTTTTAAGAAACCCTAAACTTGGCTCAGCAATCGTTGGTTACATCTTTGATTTCTCGCGGAGTAACTTGTGATGCTGATAATCTTGTTGACTATCAGTCTGACTCCACAAGCACCCACACGAATTGCTTGATTCAGTTGTTAAAGAGCGGTTGGTTAAGATCTTTCGTCTCAACCGAGGCGCGCATTCTACAGCAGCCTCATTTGCTGTCAAGTGATTATTTTCAGAAGTTTTCGAAGATTTCTTCAACAACTTCAACCACTTGCGCTTCCGATCTCTCGTTAGCGGGAGGCGAATTCTACAGCGTTACACGCTGCTGTCAACACCTCTTTTTCTCCGCTTTCGATCGAGAAGACCGAACCGTTGAAAGCGCCAGACAAACCGGCATTTCCAACTCCTTCCAGGCTTCGATGATCTGAAGCAATCCGCCATCGAAACCTACATAACTC
>NZ_NEHJ01000013.1:0-32572 GCF_002112345.1 Pseudomonas sp. R43(2017) | reverse complement strand
GATTTGTGCGGCGGGGGGGCAGGGGGTGACGGCGATCATCGAGCGCTGAAATTACAGGAGTTCCCTCTCTCAAAAGGAGAGGGAATTCCAAAGGTTACTCAGGTACGGAACCGCCGCACCAACCCATCCAGCTCATTCGACAACCCCGCCAGACTCTGCGAATCCAGCCGCGCCGAATTGGCCAGCTCTGCCACCAGTTGCGCATCACCATGAATCTGGCTGATATGCCGATTGATGTCCTCAGCCACCTGATGCTGCTCTTCCGCCGCCGTGGCGATCTGAGTGTTCATGTCGCGAATCACATCCACCGACTCACGAATCTGGCCAAAGCTCTCCCGCGCCTCACCAATCCTTGCCACCGACTGCTGCGACACATCGAGGCTGGCGCGCATCTGTTGTGTCACCGCGCTGGTGCGCTTGGCGAGATTGCCCAGCAGCCCGTCGATTTCCGCCGTCGAGTCAGCCGTGCGTTTGGCCAGTGCGCGAACCTCATCGGCCACCACCGCAAAACCACGGCCTTGCTCGCCGGCCCGCGCCGCTTCGATGGCCGCGTTGAGCGCCAGCAGGTTGGTCTGCTCGGCGATGGAGCGGATGGTGCCGAGGATCGACTGGATGTCGTTGCTGTCGCGTTCCAGTTGTTGCATCGACTGCGCCGATTGCTCCAGTTCCTGGCTCAGTTGATCGACGCTGTGCACCGCCGCATCGATCTGCTGCTGGCCTTCGCGGGCCTGGCGCTGGCCGCTGTCGGCCGACTCCGCGGCCTGGCTGCACGAGCGGGCGACTTCGTTGGCGGTGGCGACCATTTCGTGGAATGCGGTCGAGACCATGTCCACGGCTTCGCGCTGGCGTCCGGCGGCTTCGGCCATGTCGCCGGAAACCCGGGTCGAACTCTGCGACGTGGCGAGGATTTTCCCGGCCGCGCCGCCGATGTGCTGGATCAGGCTGCGGATCGCGGTGAGGAATTGGTTGAACCAGTTGGCCAGTTGCGCGGTTTCGTCGCTGCCACGGATGTCGAGGTTCTTGGTCAGGTCGCCTTCGCCCTGGGCGATGCCTTCCAGACCGCTGGCCACGCTGCGGATCGGCCGCACGATCAGGCTGGCGAAACTGGCGCCGACCACGGCGAAGATCACCGCCAGCACGGCGGCGATGATTGCGATCAGCCAGGTGAGTTTGGTGGCCGAACTCATCACGTCGTTCTGTTTGATCAGGCCAATAAAGGTCCAGCCCAGTTGCTCCGACGGCCAGACGTTGGCCATGTAGCGCTCGCCGTTGAGCTCGACTTCCACCAGCCCTTTGCCGGCCTTGGCCAGTTGCGCGTAGCCCTCGCCGAGACTGTCGAGGCGTTTGAAGTTGTGCTCGGGCTGCTTCGGATCGACCAGCACCGTGCCGCTGTTTTCCATCAGCATCAGGTAGCCGGTTTCGCCCAGTTTGATTTGTTTGACGATTTCGGTGAGCTGCTTGAGCGAAACGTCGATGTTGACCACGCCGCCCTGGGCGCCCAACTGGTTGGCCACCGCGCGCACGGTGCTGACCAGCACCGCATCGTCGCCGGCCCAGTAGTAGGCCTCGGTGCGCAGGGTCTTGCCCGGGTTGGCCATGGCGGTCTTGTACCACGGGCGCGTGCGCGGATCGTAGTTGGACATTTTCGGGTCGCCCGGCCAGAACGCGTAGCCGCCGCTGTTCAGGCCATAGGAGACATAGGAATAGGCCGGATGGGATTTGGCCAGGCTTTCGAACAGGGCAAACAGCTGCTTGTCGATTTCTCCGTCGCGGGTGTCGTCGGCGTTGGCGCTCATGCGGCTTCTTACGCTGCCATCGGCGCTCTGGACCAGCGGTTGCGCCGCCAGGTAATCAACGTTCTGGCTGATACCGTCAAAAAACAGCTGCATGGCATTGCTGACCTGTCGGATCTCGCGTCCGCTGCTGTCGACAAAGCCTTCCCGGGCATCGCTGCGCAGGTTCAGTACCACCAGCGTGGCGACCAGCACCACTGGCAAACAGGCGATGATTGCAAACGCCCAGGTCAACTTCTGTTTGATGTTCATCCGCGCTCCAGATTTTCTTGTAGGCCCACGCAGTGCAGATGACTCGCGGTTTTTTGGCAGCCGAAAAACGTTGTTTGCCACTCCTTTCCTTGAGTGCGACATCGAATTTTTTGGAACGATTGTCGGACAAATTCCTCTGTCTCAGAGGAATTCGGCTGCCGAAGAGGGAAATTGAGGCTGTAAGAGAAAATTCTTACGACGGGAACGAAGCTGGATGTCAGATTCTGTCGCAAATGCCCTCAAGTCCTTGCGCCAACAAGTTCGACAGGCTCGGCTATGATTCGCAGCGGTCGATACAAGAGCGGTGGATTGACGTATTTGATCCGGCACAGTGTGTGCATCCACAGGTTCACAGGTCGGCAACCCTTCCCCGTGATGCGGGGATTGCCGTATAACGAGTGACATTCGCGTGTTTGGCAATAAAGGACCCACAATAAAAGCTGATGAAGACTCCAAAACGCATTGAACCCCTGATCGAGGACGGTCTGGTCGACGAAGTGCTGCGTCCACTGATGAGTGGCAAAGAAGCAGCTGTTTATGTGGTGCGCTGCGGCAATCAGTTACGTTGCGCAAAGGTCTACAAGGAGGCGAACAAACGCAGTTTCCGCCAGGCGGCCGAGTACCAGGAAGGCCGCAAGGTTCGCAACAGCCGACAGGCCCGGGCGATGGCCAAGGGGTCCAAGTTCGGGCGCAAGGAAGCCGAAGACGCCTGGCAGAACGCCGAAGTCGCGGCGCTGTTCCGCCTGGCCAACGCCGGGGTGCGAGTGCCCAAGCCGTACGACTTTCTCGAAGGCGTGCTGCTGATGGAACTGGTGGCCGATGAATACGGCGATGCCGCGCCGCGTCTGAACGACGTGGTGCTGGAGCCGGATCAGGCCCGCGAATACCACGCGTTCCTGATTTCGCAGATCGTGCTGATGTTGTGTACCGGTCTGGTGCACGGTGACCTCTCGGAGTTCAACGTGCTGCTGACGCCGACCGGCCCGGTCATTATCGACCTGCCGCAAGCGGTGGACGCTGCTGGCAACAACCATGCGTTCAGCATGCTCGAACGTGACGTCGGCAACATGGCGTCGTACTTCGGCCGCTTCGCCCCTGAGTTGAAGAAGACCCGGTACGCCAAGGAAATGTGGGCGTTGTACGAAGCGGGTACGTTGCACCCGGCCAGCGTGCTGACCGGCGAGTTCGACGATCCCGAGGACCTGGCCGATGTCGGCGGGGTGCTGCGCGAGATCGAGGCGGCGCGTCTGGACGAGGAGCGCAAGCAAGCGATCCGCGCGGCAGAGGATGCGCCGAAAGGCAAATCCGACGAACCGCCTCCGCCCCCGTGGATGCAGTGAGCATCTGAAAAACAAAACCCGGCTTCGGCCGGGTTTTACACATTCAAGGATTGATTGTGACCACCACCTCCCGCAATGCCCGGCTGATCATCACGGCGCGGCTTATTTCCGATTTCGGCGCTTTCCTCAACATGGTGGCGCTGGCCACTTATGTCTACCTGCTGAGCAACAGCTCCATGAGCGTCGGGATCTTCCTGGCCAGTCGTGTAGGCGGGGGGATTTTCGCCAGCCTGATCGGCACCGCGTTCTATCGCCTATGCAGCGGTCGCTTGCCGTTGATTGCCTTCGATCTGCTGCGCGCTGCTGTGCTCGGGTTGTTGCTGATCGTGCCGGTCAGCCAGCAGGCGCTGTTGCTGCCGCTGATCGCGTTCGGTCTGGGCTTCGGCAATTCGATGTTCGCCATCGGCCTCAACAGTCAGTTGCCGCGATTGATCGAGCCGGCGCAGTTGCTCAAGACCAATGCCTGGATCACGTCCGCTTCTTCCATGGCGATGGTCGGTGGCAGTCTGGTGTCCGGGCTGCTGGTCGCAGGGTTTGGTTTTGAAACGGTGTTTGCGCTGAATGCGCTGACCTATCTGTTGGCGGCGCTGTTGATCGTGCCGCTGAGGTTCAGCGCACCGGAACCGGTGGCCGAATCAAGCGCTAAACAGGGTGAGTGGTCGGCGTTGTTGCAGGGGTTGCGCAGTGCCCCGGTGGTGGCGGCGATGCTGGCTGTAACGATGGCCGACACCTTGGGCAGCGCTGCGCACAACGTCGGATTTCCGATCATTTCCAGACTGCTCACGCCGGACTCGGCGAGCACCACGCTGGGCCTGATGCTCGCGGTGTGGGCCGTCGGCAAACTGCTGGGCGCACGGATCGCCAGTCGCCTGAACGGTTCTGACAATATCCATCTGGAGCGCCGCTACTTCGGTGGCGTGCTGCTGATGTCCTGCGGTTTCATCCTGATGTTCCAGCAGCACAGCGTCGTCGGTCTTTTGCTGTTTTCGTTGCCGGCCGGGCTGGGCGACGGATTCTCGGAAGTGGGGCTGATGTCACGGCTGCAACGGGAGCCGGAGCCCCTGCGCCTGCCGATTTTCAGCTTCCTGACACTGTTGCAGATGACCGGGTTCGGTGTCGGCATGCTGATCGCCGCACCGTTCTACAACTGGTGGGCGCCGGGTGCCGTGGTGCTGCTGTTCCACGGCATTCCCCTCGCCACTGTGCTGTCGATGAAAATCCTGCTGCTCAGGCGCGGGCGGGTTGCGCGCAGCAGCCCGACGCCAGCTCCTTGAGGATCGGACAGTCCGGGCGATGGTCGCCGTTGCAGTGCTCGACCAGATCCTGCAGGGTGTCGCGCAGCTCGCCGAGTTCGCGAATCTTCTGATTCAGCTCGTCGATGTGCTGGCGGGCCAGGGCCTTCACATCGGCGCTGGCGCGCTGGCGGTCCTGCCAGAGGGTCAGCAGCTTGCCGACTTCCTCCAGCGAAAAGCCCAGGTCCCGGGAGCGCTTGATGAACGCCAGGGTATGCAGGTCATCGTCGCCGTAAACGCGATAGCCGCTGTCGGTGCGATGGGCGGCCTTGAGCAGTCCGATCGACTCGTAATAACGGATCATCTTCGCGCTCAGGCCACTGTGGCGGGCCGCTTGGCCGATGTTCATCGGTTGTCCTCCAGATCCTCGGGTTTCCAGGTTTTCAACAGTAGCGCATTGCTCACCACACTGACGCTCGACAGGGCCATCGCCGCACCGGCCAGCACCGGATTGAGCAAGCCGAACGCCGCCAGCGGAATGCCGATCAGGTTGTAGACGAAGGCCCAGAACAGGTTCTGGCGGATTTTCGCGTAGGTCTTGCGGCTGATCTCCAGCGCGGCCGGCACCAGTCGCGGATCGCCGCGCATCAGGGTGATGCCGGCGGCGTGCATGGCCACGTCGGTGCCGCCGCCCATGGCGATGCCGATATCGGCAGCGGCCAGCGCGGGGGCGTCGTTGATGCCGTCGCCGACCATGGCCACGACGCCGGTTTTTTTCAGCTCGGCGACGGTGGCGGCTTTGTCCGCCGGCAGCACTTCGGCGTGGACGTTCTCGATGCCCAGCGCTTCGGCGACGACGCGAGCACTGCCACGGTTGTCGCCGGTCAGCAGGTGGCTGTGGATATGTCGCGCAGCCAGTTGTTGCACCGCATGCAGCGCGCCGGGCTTGAGGGTGTCGCCGAAGGCGAACAGACCGAGCACACGGGGTTCGGGGCTTTGTTCGATCAGCCACGACAGTGTCCGGCCTTCGGTTTCCCAGGCCTGGGCGGACTCCGCCAGCGTGCCGGCGTCCAGACCGGTTTCCTCCAACAGGCGACGATTGCCCAGCGCCAGGCGCCGACCGTCGAGATGGCCGGCGATGCCGCGACCGGTCAGGGACTGACTGTCGCTGACATCGGGCACCGCCAGATTGCGCTCGGCGCAGGCATCCAGCACCGCTTTGGCCAGCGGATGTTCACTGCCGCGTTGCAGCGCGCCGGCCGCTGTCAGCAGGGCATCTTCGTCACCGTTGATCGCACTGAAATGCGCGATGCGCGGGGTGCCGGAGGTCAGGGTGCCGGTCTTGTCGAATACCACGCTGTTGACTTCATGGGCGCGCTCCAGCGCTTCGGCGTCCTTGATCAAAATCCCGTGGCGCGCGGCCACGCCGGTGCCGGCCATGATCGCGGTCGGTGTCGCCAGACCAAGAGCGCAGGGGCAGGCGATTACCAGCACTGCAACGGCGTTGATCAGCGCCGTTTCCAGCGGCGCGCCATACAGCCACCAGCCAATCAGTGTGGCCAGGGCCAGCAGCAGAACCGTCGGCACGAACACCTGACTGACTTTATCCACCAGTTTCTGGATCGGCGCCTTCGCGGCCTGAGCGTCTTCCACCAGACGGATGATCCGCGCCAGCACGCTTTCCGCACCGAGCGCCGTGGTGCGCACCAGCAGGCGGCCTTCGCCGTTGATCGCGCCGCCGGTGACCTTGTCCCCCGGCTGCTTGGGCACCGGCAGGCTTTCGCCGCTGATCAGCGCTTCGTCGGCATGGCTCTGGCCTTCCAGCACCTCGCCGTCCACCGGGAAACGTTCACCGGGTTTGACCATTACGAGATCGCCGAGGCGCAGGGCGCTGATGGCGACGTCCTGTTCACGACCCTCGATGACCTGAATCGCCCGTTCCGGCCGCAGCGCTTCCAGTGCGCGGATGGCGCTGGCGGTCTGGCGTTTGGCGCGGCTTTCCAGGTACTTGCCGAGCAGCACCAGCGCGATGACCACTGCCGAGGCTTCGAAATACAGATGCGGCATGCCCTCGGTGGTCGTGGCCCATTCATAGAGACTCAGTCCGTAACCGGCGCTGGTGCCGAGGGCTACCAGCAAATCCATGTTGCCGGCGCCGGCGCGCACGGCTTTCCACGCGGCCACATAAAACCGCGCGCCGAAGATGAATTGCACCGGAGTGGCGAGGGCGAATTGCGCCCAGGCCGGGAGCATCCAGTGAATGCCGAACGGTTGCAGCAGCATCGGCAGCACCAGCGGCAAGGCGAGGGCGATGGCGCAGATCAGCGCCCAGCGCTCGTGGTTCAGGCGTTGCTGATGATTGTCGGATTGTGGATGTTCGAGTTCGAAGAGGCTGGCCGAATAACCGGCCTTGCTCACTGCAGCGATCAGGGTTTGCGGGTCGACTGCGCCGAGCAGCTCGAGGTGGGCGCGTTCGTTGGCGAGGTTGACGCTGACGCTTTTCACTCCCGGCACTTTGTTCAAGGCACGCTCGACGCGGCCGACGCAGGAGGCGCAGGTCATGCCGTCGATGTTCAATTCCACGGTTTGCTGCGGCACGCTGTAGCCGGCGCGCTCAACCGCTTCCATCAGCGCCGGCAGGCTGTCGCCGGGGGCCTGCACCCGGGCCTGTTCGGTGGCGAGGTTGACGCTGACGGCACTGGCGCCGCTGACTTTGCTCAAGGCGCGCTCGACGCGGCCGGCGCAACTGGCGCAGGTCATGCCGCTGATGGGCAGATCGAACGTGATGGAATCGGACATCGGTCGTACTCCCTGTAGTGGATGCCTACAGGATCAACCTTGCCATGCTGGCAAGGTCAAGGCCAAAAAAAGGGGGAGCCTGCCGGCTCCCCCTTTTCGGGCCCTGGCTCAGTATTCGAGCGCGGCTGGCCGCAGGTACAGTCCCCTTTGATCGTTGGACGCGATCCGGTACTTCACCACACTGCCGGCCTTGAGCGTGATTTCCTGCGCCGGCGGTGCCAGCATCCCCGGCTTGCAGCCCGGCATCTGGCCTGGCTCCAGTTTCAGACGAATGGAAACTTTGCCGTAGGGCAGATTGAACGATGTGGTCTGTTCCTGAAGCAGCCGCCCGGCCAATTGATCCTGGATGTACACGCCGATCTCGCAGGAGGTCGGCACTTCCAGACGCTCGCGGGAGATGATCAGAACGGCGTAATCCTCGCCGGTTGCGTTGGCCTGGGGCAGGCAGGCAAAGAAGCTGAGTAGGCCAAACAGGCTGAAAGCTGACCAGCGCATGGCTGAATCTCCTGAATTGATGTCATGGATGCACGCAGCTTGGCCGAGCGCGGCGCCGATTGCCAGCCCGGCAGTTGTTTACAGAACTTGACCTTGCCATCGTGGCAAGCTCGACACTGCCGGCAACCTCACTCAAAGGAGTCATTCCATGCAAGTGTTCAGTGTTGAAGGCATGTCTTGCGGTCACTGCGTCAAGGCCGTTACCCAGGCGGTGCAGAGCAAGGATCCGGCGGCCAGCGTGCGGGTCGATCTGGCGGCGAAGGAAGTCGGTGTCGAAAGTGCGTTGAGCGCCGAGCAAGTGATCGAGGCGATCAGCGAAGAAGGCTACGCCATCCGGCTCGCCTGAACTTTTTAATAGTTAGCGAGCTACCGGATTGTTCAAGGCGTCCTCGCGCGGCTAGACTGTCGGGCTGCACTCTTTACCAAAGTGCCCGCCCAACTGCCTGCCAAACCTGGACGCCTGATGAACTTCCGTACCATTCTGATTCTCGGTGCCTTGACCGCTTTCGGTCCGCTGGCGATCGACTTCTATCTCCCCGCATTTCCTTCCATGGCGCTGGCGTTCGGCACCGATGAGAAACACGTCCAGCTTACGCTGTCGGCTTACTTCTTTGGTTTGTCCATCGGCCAACTGGCTTACGGTCCGGTGGCGGATCGTTTCGGACGGCGGATTCCATTGCTCACGGGCCTGGTGCTGTTCACGCTGGCGTCATTGGCCTGCGCTTATGCGCCGAATCTGGAATGGCTGATCGGTGCGCGGTTCGTTCAGGCACTGGGCGGTTGTGCGGGGATGGTGATTGGCCGGGCGGTGGTTGCCGACAAATGCGATGCCGTGGGATCGGCGAAGGTCTTTTCGCAACTGATGCTGGTAATGGGGCTGGCTCCGATCCTCGCGCCGATGCTCGGCGGTCTGCTGGTCAACACCACGGGTTGGCAGTCGATCTTCCTGGTGTTGACCGGCTTCAGTGCCATGGCCGGTCTGGCGGTCGCTCTTGGCCTGCCGGAAAGTCTGCCGGCCCATGTTCCGCGCCAGCCACTGTCCGGTGCGCTGCGTCAGTACGGTCGCCTCCTGACCGATCCGATCTACATGGGACATGCCCTGACCGGTGGCATCGCCATCGCCGGGATGTTTGCCTACATTGCCGGCTCGCCTTTCATTTTCATCAAGCTGTACGGCGTTCCGCCCGAGCATTTCGGCTGGCTGTTCGGCACCAACGCGGCGGGCTTCATTCTGGTGGCGCAGGTCAATGCGCGATTGTTGGCCAAGCGCGGCCCGGCGTTTCTGTTGTCGCGGGCGGTCTGGGTCTACTTCGGTGCCGGGCTGACATTGCTCGCGGTCAGCACCCTGCACACCGAGGCCCTGTGGCCGCTGCTGATTCCATTGTTCATTTGCGTGGCGAGTCTTGGCTGCATCAGCCCCAATGCGGCGGCGAGTGCGATGAACGGCCAGGGCGCTCGCGCCGGCAGTGCTTCGGCGTTGCTCGGGTGCATGCAATTCAGCGTCGCCGCCGGGGCTTCGGCGCTGGTGGGCGTATTGCACGATGGCACCGCCGTGCCGATGGCCATGGTCATCAGCCTGTGCGGTCTGTTGGTGGTCAGCGCGGCGATGCTCACCCGGCGCATGCAGAATGCCCGGGCGCTGGCAAAGGCGCAGGCCGAAGTCTGAACGGAAGAAACTCAGCCGACAGCGCGTTGCTGGGTAATCTCGGGAATCTGATGGGGCGCGTGCAGACGCGCTTCGAGGGTGCGGGTGAAGGCCAGGGCTTCGGCTTCACTGCGGAATGTCACGGCGTGCTGGTCAAGGCGAACTTGCCATTGGGACTTTGCCACTTCTTTTATCAGGATCTTCATTGCTGACCTCCCGTACGTAAAAGATTGCATCGCAGAGGTTTCGATTGTAGACCCGAACACGATCGCAATTGTGACAAGGGTCAAGCATCTGACTGACGGCAAAAAGCGACCGCAGCCCCCGAGTCAGCCACTTCTGGCGCTGACGAAGACTGCGGCCTCCGGAGTTTTAGAAACTTTCTAAAACAATTTTCCCCTTGGCCTTGCCGCTTTCCAGCAATTCATGGGCCCGGCGCAGGTTGCTCGCGTTGATCTTGCCGAAGTGCTCGCCCACCGTGGTCTTCAACGTCCCGGCATCGATCAGGTCCGCGACGCGGTTGAGCAGTTTGTGCTGCTCGATCATGTCCGGCGTCTCGAACAGCGAGCGGGTGTACATGAACTCCCAGTGCAGCGACAGGCTCTTGCGCTTGAGCTTGGTCACGTCCAGCGACTTCGGATCATCGATCAGCGCCAGTTTGCCTTGCGGCGCCAGGGCCTCGACCAGTTGATCCAGATGCTGGTCGGTCTGGGTCAGACTGGCGACGTGGGTCACATGAGTGAGGCCGGCGCGTTTCAGTTCTTCGCTCAACGGCTGGCTGTGATCGATCACCAGGTCAGCGCCCAGTTCTGTCACCCACTCCCGGGTTTGCGGACGGGAGGCGGTGCCGATCACTTTGAGCCCGGTCAACTGGCTGGCCAGTTGGGTGAGGATCGAACCCACGCCGCCGGCCGCGCCGACGATCAACAGGCTTTGGCCTTCGTCTGTGTTGCCTTCGCGGATTTGCAGGCGTTCGAACAACAGCTCCCACGCGGTGATAGCGGTCAGCGGCAGGGCGGCGGCTTCGGCGAAACCAAGGGTTTTCGGCATGTGGCCGACAATTCGCTCATCCACCACGTGCAGTTCGCTGTTGCCGCCGGCACGGGCGATGGAGCCGGCGTAGAACACCTTGTCGCCCGCCTTGAACAGTGTCACTTCACTGCCGACCGACTTGACCACACCGGCCACGTCCCAGCCCAGCACCTTGGCGGCGCCGCCTTCCGGCGCTACGTTCTGCCGAACCTTGGTGTCGACCGGGTTGACCGAAATCGCTTTGACTTCCACCAGCAGGTCGCGCGGACCGGCTACTGGCTCCGGCAGTTCGATGTCTTGCAGGGATTTTTCGTCGCTGATGGGCAGGGATGCGTAATAGGCGATGGCTTTCATGTTTGGCTCCACAAATTAATAGAAGAAGGGCTCAGGCGATGGCACCCAGGCGTTTTAACTGGAAGTGTTCGATGCAATGGCCGGCGGTGGCCTGGAAGGTCTGAAAATGCGCGCTGGCATTGTGTGCCTGAAGGACTTCCTCGCTGGCCCAGTGCTCAATCACATAAAAGGTCAGCGGATCAGCCAGGTCGCGGTGCAGGTCGTACTGGCTGCAGCCGTCTTCTGCGCGGCTCGGCTCCACCAGTGCGCGCAGCGCGTTTTCGAGGGCGTCCTGCTGGCCAGGTTTGGCGATCAGGGTGGCGATAGCGGTGAAGGGCTGGGACATGGTCGACTCCGGAACGGGATGAATTCGATGGGAGGCATGATTGGCTATTTCTACGCGAGATAAAACCGGCTAAAAGAGCAGTCTCTTTCAATATTTTTTTGATAATCGAGGCTGGAATGTTGCGTTTCGATGACTTGCAGTTGTTTGTCCGGGCGGCGGATCTGGGCAGTCTGTCGGCGGCGGCCCGGGTGATGGATATGTCCGCCGCTGTGGCCAGCGCGGCGCTCAAGCGTATTGAGCAACAGCTCGGCGCACGGCTTCTGGCGCGTTCCACCCGCAGTCTGAGGCTGACGTCCGAGGGTGAAGGCTTCCTCGAATACGCCCGGGCGGCGCTGAGCAATCTGGATGAAGGTCGTCGTCTGCTGGCCAGCGGTCAGGATCAGGTCAGCGGGATTCTGCAGTTGTCGGCCCCCTCGGATTTCGGCCGCAATCTGCTGCTGCCGTGGCTCGACGAGTTTCAGCGCGAACACCCGAAACTGACCGTGCGTCTGCTGCTGGGCGACCGCATCGCCGACCTGTTTCGCCAACCGGTGGACATCGCCTTGCGCTACGGCGAACCGGAAGACTCCAGTCTGGTCGCGTTGCCCATCGCCGCACAGAACCGGCGGGTACTGTGTGCCTCTCCCGGCTATCTGGCGAAACATGGCGAACCGACTCAACTTGAGCAGCTCGCGCAGCACAATTGCCTGTTGTACATGCTGGGCAGTCGGGTGCACGACCACTGGAGCTTTCATGACGGCAAACGCGAAGTCGGCCTGACCGTCAGTGGCGACCGTTTCAGCGACGATGCCGATGTGGTGCGTCTATGGGCCGTCGCGGGGGCGGGCATCGCTTACAAATCCTGGCTGGATGTGGCCGGGGATGTTCTTGCGGGGCGATTGAAAGTGCTGCTGCCGGGGCTGCTCTGCGAGCGGGCTCCGCTGAATCTGCTGTGCGCCCATCGCGCGCAATTGAGTAAGCCGGTGAACCTTTTGAGGGAGATGCTCGCCAGCCGTTGCGCGGAATTGAGTAGCCGATTTCCCGCTTTTCCGCAGGTTGATCATTAGTCGCAGGCAAAAAGCGAAATTTCTGTCAGGAACAATCAACAGATGGACCTGCTCCGGCGCAGGACGCTGCGGGTAACCCGCTTATACTAGCGTTCGCCTGAAGCCTGCACCCGCACGCAGGCACAGGCATGATCGGATTGACACCGGCCGGGTAGCGGTGACGGTCGTGTCGAGTACTGCGAATACCGGGTGGCAGTGTGTTGCCTTGCCTCGGATCAAGGCGTTTTTGCGCGGCTTGGCCGACGACTGATTACTGGTCAAGATGTCTCTGAGCAGTAGACGATACGATTCAACAGGGAGTGAATACATGGAACATGCACCTTGCATCAGCCAGATCGCCACGTTGCTGGCCGATCCCAAACGCAGCGCGATGATGTGGGCGCTGATGGATGGTTCGGCCCGGCAGACCGAGGAACTGGCGCTGCTGGCGGGGCTGTCGCCCTCATCGGCCAGTGCGCATCTGGGGCGCCTGTCCGCTGGCGGCCTGTTGAAGGTCGAGGCTCGCGGGCGCAAGCGCTTCTTTCGCCTGGCGGCCCCGGAAGTCGGCGCGGCCATCGAGGCTTTGGCCAGCGCCACGCTCGCCAGTGCCCCGCGGGAAATTCCCGATGTCTTCAAACGCGCCACACCTATCGCCAAACCCCAGCCCGCACCCTCTTCCCTGCTGCGTGCGCGCTTTTGCGACGACCATCTGGGCGGCACGCTGGCGGCCGACCTGTACCAGCGTCTGCTGGATGCCGGCTGGATCGAACAGCTCGAACATCGGGTGGTGGTCACCCACAAGGGCGCGACACAATTGGCCAGTCGCGGGGTCTTCATCCAGGCGCTGGCCCACCGTAACGCACAGGTCGCCTGTGCGTGCCCGGACTGGAGCGAGCGGCGCCCGCACATGGGCGGCTCGCTGGGTGCGGCGTTGTTGCAGCTGTTCATGCAGTCCGGCTGGTTGACGCTACCCAACGACTCCCGCGCCCTGCAGCTGACGGCGACGGGACAGCGGGAAATTCATCGATTCGCCCGGGAGACCGAGCTGGAAATGGCGCTGTAGAGCGCTTTGCTCCACTGCCCGGATAACTGGCGTCGCCTACGGCTGCGAACAGGTCGCATCTGGCACAAAGGCTGAACGGCTATCGCGCACACTCGATCCGCAGACATTTCGGATGGAGGAGGTGGCATGGACACGGGAAGCTTCAGCGCAGCGGATCGACTGGAACGCCTGCCGGTCAGCGGTTATCACCGGATCATTTTCATCATCATCGCCCTGGCGTTTTTCTTCGACTCCATGGATCTGGCGATGATGACCTTCCTGCTCGGCTCGATCAAAACCGAATTCGGCCTGAGCAGCGCCGAAGCCGGGCTGCTCGCCAGTTCGAGTTTTTTCGGCATGGTGCTGGGGGCGTCGCTGTCTGGACTGCTGGCTGATCGTTTCGGTCGCAAACCGGTGTTTCAGTGGAGCATCGTGTTGTGGGGGCTGGCCAGTTACCTGTGTTCCACCGCACAAACCGTCGAGAGTCTGACTCTGTTCCGCATCCTGCTGGGGATCGGCATGGGCATGGAGTTTCCGATTGCCCAGTCGATGCTGTCGGAGTTGATACCGGCCAAGCGTCGCGGGCGCTACATTGCCTTGATGGATGGCTTCTGGCCGTTGGGGTTTGTCGCTGCCGGGGTGCTGTCGTATTTCCTGCTGCCACTGATTGGCTGGCGCGACATCTTTCTGGTGCTGGCGGTACCGGCGGTGTTTGTGCTGGCGATCCGTTTTTTCATTCCCGAATCGCCACGCTGGCTGGAGCAGGCCGGCAAGCATGAGGCGGCGGACAAGGTGCTGTGTGCAATTGAGGATCGGGTACGGGCGTCGCTCGGCGGGGCTGCATTACCGGAGCCGGTTCGCCTGCCTCGGTCGATCACACCGCCGGGCAATTTCCTGTCGGCCCTCGGGCAGATCTGGTCGCCGCTGTACCGCCAGCGCACGATGATGATCTGGAGCCTGTGGTTCTTTGCATTGCTCGGGTTCTACGGCCTGACCTCCTGGCTCAGCGCGTTGCTGCAACAGTCAGGGTTTGCGGTCACTCAGTCGGTGTATTACACGGTGCTGATTTCCCTCGGCGGGATTCCCGGGTTTCTGATGGCGGCGTGGCTGGTGGAGCGCTGGGGGCGCAAACCGGTGTGCATCGTCACCTTGCTCGGCGGCGGGGTGATGGCGTTTCTGTACGGACAAAGCGCAGTGTTTGGCGGCAACGTGGCGCTGCTGATCGGCACGGGTCTGTTGATGCAGTTTTTCCTGTTCGGCATGTGGGCGGTGCTCTACACCTACACGCCAGAGTTGTACCCGACATCGGCGCGGGCGACGGGCTCGGGGTTCGCCTCGGCCATCGGTCGCGTGGGCTCGTTGCTCGGGCCGTTGGTCACCGGGCTGGTGTTTCCGATTACCGGGCAGGGCGGGGTGTTTGCGCTGGGGGCGTTGTGCTTCGCTGTGGCAGCGGGGGTGGTGTGGCTGTTCGGGATGGAGACGCGGGGTAAAACCTTGGAGGAACTGACCGAAGCAGAAGTTATTGGCTGAACCCTAAACCAACTGTGGGAGCGAGCTTGCTCGCGAAAGTGGTGTATCAAACAACATCTTCGTTGAATGACGGACCCTATTCGCGAGCAAGCTCGCTCCCACATTGGTTATGCGCTGTTGCTTATGGTTTTACCAACCGCGCATCCAGGCTGTTCTGCGCCAGGCGCTTGGCCTGATCCTGGGTCATGCCCAGATGTTCGTGCAACGCATGGAAGTTCTCGGTGACATAACCGCCGAAATACGCCGGGTCATCGGAGTTCACCGTGACCTTAACGCCGCGCTCGAGCATGTCGAGGATGTTGTGCTGCGACATGTGATCAAACACGCAGAGTTTGGTGTTCGACAGCGGGCACACGGTCAGCGGGATCTGCTCGTCGATGATCCGCTGCATCAGACGCTCGTCTTCGATGGCGCGCACGCCATGGTCGATGCGCTGGATTTTCAGCAGGTCGATGGCTTCCCAGATGTACTCCGGCGGGCCTTCTTCGCCGGCGTGGGCGACGGTCAGGAAACCTTCATGACGGGCGCGGTCGAAGACGCGCTGGAACTTGCTCGGCGGGTGGCCCATCTCGGAGCTGTCCAGACCTACCGCGACAAACGCATCACGGAACGGCAGCGCCTGGTCGAGGGTTTTCTGCGCTTCGTCTTCGCTCAGGTGGCGCAGGAAGCTCAGGATCAGACCGCTGGTGATGCCCAGTTGCTGCTCGCCATCCTTCAGGGCGGCGGCGATGCCGTTGAGCACCACTTCGAACGGGATACCACGGTCGGTGTGGGTCTGCGGATCGAAGAACGGTTCGGTGTGGATCACGTTCTGTTCTTTGCAGCGCAGCAGGTAGGCCCAGGTCAGGTCGTAGAAATCCTGGGAGGTGCGCAGCACGTCGGCGCCCTGGTAATACAGGTCGAGGAATTCCTGCAGATTGTTGAAGGCGTAGGCCTTGCGCAGGGTTTCGACGTCGCTCCACGGCAGGGCGATCTTGTTGCGTTCGGCCAGGGCGAACAGCAGCTCGGGCTCCAGCGAGCCTTCCAGATGCAGGTGCAATTCGGCCTTGGGCAGGGCGTTGAGCCAGTCGTACATATTCTTTTCTCATCAGGTGCAATGACGGCATTCTACAGATGCGCGCCGAAACAATTGGCAAAACCTGACCAACCGATCCATCACACCGCTTCTTGCTCCCGTCGGTAGGCGTAGGTATCGGCGAAGCGCGACAGCAGGAATTCGGCGCAGGTGGTGGTCGGATATTTCGCCGGATGATGTGCGTCCTGGCAACCGGGCAGGCATTCGATGCGGGTGTCCGGGTGCGGCTCGGCGAAGAACGGCATCGAATAGCGATCCACGCCCAGCGGGCTGATCACCCGGTGCGGGGTCGAGTGATAACGGTCGTTGCTCCAGCGCGCCATCATGTCGCCGAGGTTGACCACGAACGTGCCTTCAATCGGCGGCGCGTCGATCCATTGGTCATTGACGTTTTTCACCTGCAAGCCGCCGGCGGTGTCCTGATACAACAGCGTGATGCAGCCGTAATCGGTGTGTGCCCCCGCACCTTGCTGATCGGCGGAGCTGGCGGTGTGGCGCGGCGGGTAATGAATCATTCGCAGCACGCTGACCGGTTCGTTGAAGCGCACATCAAAGAAGTCACGCTCAATCCCCAGCGCCAGAGTCATGGCCCGCAACAGGGTTTGCGCCAGGGCCTGCATGTCGCGGTAGTGCTGTTCCATCAGCGGTTCCCAGCCGGGAATGGCCGGATGACGGTTGGGACCACGCAAGGGTTTTGCCGCCAGCACGTCGGGATGATCGGCCGGCAGGTTCAGGCCCATGTCGAAGGTTTCCTTGAGGTCGCTGGGCTTGTCCGGGTCCAGTTGCTCGGTGGCGATGGCGCCGTAGCCGCGGTGATGGACGGTCCGGGTGATGTCGATCTTCAGTTTTTCTACTGTCGGCAATGCGAAGAAGTGCCGGGCGTGATCGAGCAGGGATTCGATGCGCTGCTCAGAAATCGGGTGGCCCTTGATATAGAAGAAGCCCCATTCGCGGCAGGCGTGGTCGATCTGTTCGGCGACGGCGGGCCAGGCGTTGTGGTCGGTGGAGTAGAGCGGCGAGATGTCGATGATTGGAAGGCTGTTCATGCACAATCCTCAATAACGCTGAGTAACTATTGTGGGAGCGAGCTTGCTCGCGAAAGCGGCAGATCAGTCAACTGGGATGTTGAATGTACCGCCGCCTTCGTCGGAACGCCGCCCGGAGCAAGCTCGCTCCCACAGGTTTGTGGCTGGAGGTGATTACTTCGGCATCTCGGCCTTCATGCCTTCGACGTAATAGTTCATCGACGCCAGCTCCACGTTGGTCGCGCTCTTGCCCGCCGGGATTTTCTCGACCCCGGCCTGATCCTTGATCGGCCCGGTGAACGGCTGCAGGGCACCGCTCTTGATGTCGGCGATGATCTGCTCGGCTTCGGCCTTCACCGGTGCTGGCACCAGATCGCTGATCGGCAGTTCGACCGTGCCTTCTTTCAACCCGCCCCAGTAATCCTGGGATTTCCAGTTGTGGTCGATCACGCTCTGGGTCGCCTGAATGTAGTGCGGCGCCCAGTCGTTGACGATCGAGGTCAGCACCGCTTTCGGCCCGAAGTGCGCCATGTCGGAAGCGTAGCCCACGGCGTACACGCCACGCCGTTCAGCGGCCTGGATCGGTGCCGGGCTGTCGGTGTGCTGGAACACCACGTCCACGCCCTGGTCGATCAGCGCGTTGGCGGCGTCGGCCTCCTTGCCCGGATCGAACCACGAGTTGACCCACACCACTTTGATCTCGGTGCCGGGGTTGTACTTGTTGAGGGCCAGCTGGATGGCGTTGATGTCGCGGATCACTTCCGGGATCGGAAACGAGGCGACGTAACCGATCTTTTTGCTCTTGGTCATTTTCGCCGCTAGGAAACCGCCGACGTAACGGCCCTCATAAGTACGTGCGAGATAGGTGCCGAGGTTCTTGTCCTGCTTGTAGCCGGTGGCGTGTTCGAAGGTCACCTTGGGGAACTGTTTGGCGACTTTCACCGTCGGGTTCATGTAGCCGAAAGAGGTGGTGAAGATCAGGTCGTAATTGTCCTTGGCCATGTTGCGGATCACCCGCTCGGCGTCGGCGCCTTCGGCGACGTTTTCTACGTAGTTGGTGGTGATCTGCGTGCCGAGTTTTTCCGCCAGCGCCTTGCGCCCCTGTTCATGCTGATATGTCCAGCCGTGGTCGCCGATGGGGCCGATGTAGACGAAGCCGACTTTCAGTGGATCGGCGGCACTGGCGCCCAGGCTGAGGCCGAGGCCCATGGCGATGCACAGCAGTTTCTGCAATGGACGTTTTTGCATGAACGCGAACTCCCTTTTGTTGTGTGTGGGGAGGGCAATGCAAAAGGCTGACCAAGCGGACAACAAATCGATTCGAAATTGCGGCGAGGCCTTCGCGAGCAGGCTCGCTCCCACAAAAGCATCGCGATCCCTGTGGGAGCGAGCTTGCTCGCGATGAGGCCGGCCGGGCCGAAAAAGTGCATGTCCGCAAAGAGACGCTGTCCACTGGTGCGCTAAGGTGTAACGAACCATCAGTTCCGCTTCGCAGTCAGTAACTCATTCGACCCCGGCAACCGAAGGCCCGCCATGCTCACGATCCTCAAGCAAGAAAGCTTTCTGCTGCTGGCCCTGATCGCGGCCATCGTTGCGTATCCGCTGGAGCACTGGTTGCTGCACAGCGGCCAGGTCGTCGCCCTGACGGCCGGGCTGGTGCTGATCGCGTTCATCGTTGCCGCCTCGATGCGCGTTGCCCATCAGGCCGAACTGCTCGCGGAAAAAGTCGGCGACCCATACGGCACGATGATCCTGACCCTCGCCGCCGTGCTGGTGGAAGTGGTGATCCTGGCGATCATGATGAGCAACGAAGCCTCGCCGACGCTGGTGCGCGACACGATCTATTCGGCAGTGATGCTAGACATCAACGGCATCCTCGGCCTCGCGGCGTTGATGGGCGGGATCAAGCATGGCGAGCAGTCCTACAACGACGATTCTGCCCGCAGTTACAGCGTGATGATTCTTACCGCGATGGGGGTGTCGATGGTGGTGCCGGAGTTCATTCCCGAGGCCAACTGGAAAATCTATTCGGCGTTCACCATCGGCGCGATGGTGGTGCTTTACGCGTTGTTCCTGCGGATGCAGGTCGGGCCGCACAGTTATTTTTTCAGCTACAGCTACCCGGACAAACGCCGCAAGAAACAGCCGACGGAGGAGGAGCCGGAAAAGGTCAATCTGCCGTTGTCGATCGCCATTCTGGTGTTCGGTGTGGTGGTGATCGGTGCACTGGCCGAGGTGATGTCCAAGACCCTCGATCTGGGCCTGGAAGGGACGGGCGCACCGCCGGTGATCACGGCGATTCTGGTGGCGGCGATTTCGGCGGCGCCGGAGATTCTGACCGCATTGCGCGCGGCGTTGGCCAATCGCATGCAGTCGGTGGTCAACATTGCGATGGGCGCTTCGTTATCGACGGTGATCCTGACCGTGCCGGTGATGGAGGCGATGGCACTCTATACGGGGCAGCCGTTTCAGATGGCGATGACGCCGGTGCAGACGGTGATGATCTTCATCACGCTGATCGTCAGCGCGATCAATCTCAATGACGGCGAGACCAATGCCATTGAGGGCATGACGCACTTTGTGTTGTTTGCGACGTTCATCATGTTGTCGCTGCTGGGGTTGTGATCGATCGTTCCCACGCGGACGGTTCGACGCCTCGACGTGGGAACGATCAGGTCAGAAGGGAAATCAGGTGCCTGCGATCAACTGCCGAGCCGCCTGACTGTGATCGGCAATCAGGCCTTTGAGATCCAGCCCTTCAACCTGTCCATCAACCACACGCCACTTGCCGCCGACCATCACCCGATCCGCACGGTCCGCACCGCACAACAGCAGCGCCGAGATCGGGTCATGGCTGCCGGAGAAGCGCAGCTCATCCAGCTTGAACAGCGCCAGATCCGCTTGCTTGCCCACCGCCAGTTCACCGATATCGGTGCGACCGAGCAGACTCGCCGAGCCCTTGGTTGCCCAGCCCAGCACACGCTCCGGGGTGATCTTCTCGGCACCATAACGCAGGCGCTGAATGTACAGCGCCTGACGCGCTTCGAGGATCATGTTCGACGCATCGTTGGACGCCGAGCCATCCACGCCGAGACCGAACAATGCACCGGCATCGGTCAGTTCGATACTCGGGCAGATGCCGGAGGCCAGGCGCATGTTCGAGCTCGGGCAATGGCAGATGCCGGTGCCGGCCGCGCCGAGGCGGGAGATTTCGTCAGGGTTGAAATGAATGCCATGGGCCAGCCAGGTGCGCGGGCCGAGCCAGCCGACGCTGTCCAGATAATCCACGGTGCGCAGACCGAAGCGTTGCAGGCAGAAATCCTCTTCGTCGAGGGTTTCGGCGAGGTGAGTGTGCAGACGCACGTCGAGTTTGTTCGCCAGATCGGCGCTGGCGGACATGATTTCCGGGGTCACCGAGAACGGCGAGCACGGCGCCAGAGCGATCTGGATTTGCGCACCGTCGCCGCGTTCGTGGTACTCGTGAATCAGCCGCTGACTGTCATCGAGAATCACCTGGCCTTCCTGCACGGTCTGCTGCGGAGGCAGGCCGCCGTCCTTCTCGCCGAGGCTCATCGAACCCCGGGTGAGCATGGCGCGCATGCCCAGTTCGCGCACGGTTTCGACTTGCACGTCGATGGCGTTTTCCAGGCCATCCGGGAACAGGTAGTGGTGGTCGGCGGCGGTGGTGCAACCCGACAGCAGCAACTCGGCCAGTGCGACTTTGGTGGCGAGGGCGAGTTTTTCAGGCGTCAGGCGCGCCCACACCGGGTACAGGGTTTTCAGCCACGGGAACAATGGCTGGTTGACCACCGGCGCCCAGGCGCGGGTCAGGGTCTGATAGAAGTGGTGATGGGTGTTGATCAGGCCCGGCAGGATCACATGTTCACGGGCGTCGAACACTTCATTGCATGGGGCGGAAGGTTGCTGGCCGGCGCCGAGCACTTCGGTGATCACACCGTCTTGCAGCACCAGACCGCCACGGGCATCGAGACCGTTGGCCGTGAAAATGGCGAGGGGATTTTTTAACCAGATACGGGTCGCAGGCATTGTGGCCGGCTCCTCTGAAAGTTGGGTTCAGGGTTGCCAGCTCAGTGTTGCCCTGTCTGCTGATCCAGGGTCGCCGCGAAGGACGAGGTGCGGAGTTTCAAACAAAATTTTACGGCGGGCAAGTCCAACCCGACCAGACACCGGGATAACCCTGTGGGAGCGAGCTCCCACAGGGTCCAGTGATTACCAGGGAATGGTTTCACCCTTGTAGTTCACGAAGTGATGGCCGCCCTTGCCGGCAAACGCGTCCACCTGATCCACCAGGCCACGGGTGCTGGTGTCGACGTCGATGTCGGCGCCTTCGCCGCCCATGTCGGTTTTGACCCAGCCCGGATGCAGCGACAGCACGGTGAGTTTCTGCTCGCCCAACTGCGTGACGAAGCTGTTGGTCATCGAGTTCAGCGCCGCTTTGCTGGCCTTGTACAGCGCCAGTTCCGGCGCGTCGGGCATGGTCACGCTGCCCAGCACCGAGCTCATGAACGCCAGCACGCCGCTGCCGTCGCGGATCTGCCCGACGAAGCGCTGGGCCAGGTTGATCGGTGCCACGGCGTTGGTGAAGAACAGCTGGCCGACTTCCGCCAGCGTCGCGCCGCCCGGGGTCTGCACGTCAGGGCCCTTGACCCCTGCGTTGACGAACAGCAGGTCGAAGGTCTCGCCCTTGAGCTGCTGGCTCAGGGCGATCACCGCTTGCTGGTCATCCATGTCGAGTTTTTCGATCTGCACGTTGCCCAGTGCTTTCAGCGCCTCGGCGTTCGCAGGGTTGCGAACCGTGGCGGTGACTTGCCAGCCATCGGACAGCAGGGTTTTCACCAGACCCAGGCCCAGGCCCCGGGAGGCGCCGATGATCAGTGCGTGCTTGGCAGGATTAAGTGCGGACATGATTGGCGTTCCTTGAAAGTTGAAAGATCACGGGTTCAATGGACAGCGTTGACCGAGCCGTTGCTGCAACTCGTGGCGCAGCTCGCCCAGTTCGGCCATGCGGGTTTCGATCAGCTTGAGCTTGTCTTGCAGCAGTTGCGTGACGGCGGTGTCCGGATCCGGCGATTGCCACAGCGCGCCAACGCTGCTGCTAATCTCGCCGAGAGTAAAGCCCAGACGCTGCGCCGTCTTGATATACAGCACCAGTTGCACCATCTCCGGCGGATAGTCGCGATAGCCGTTGGCGCTGCGTTGTGCCGCGATCAATCCGCGCTCCTCGTAGAAACGCAGCGTGTCACGGCTGACATCGCAGCTCTGGGCCAATTCACCGATGCGCATCAAGGACATCTCGAAAGTGTTTGACCCTGGAGCATACTCCAGGCTTTACCGTGGTTGCTCCCTGAATTTTCGGAGCAAGGACGATGTGGACTTCAACGCAGTATCGCAATCTGGTGCGCGGCAGTGCCTGGTATGACTTGATCGTGACGGCGGCGTTTGCCACGCCGTGGAGTTTTGCCGCGCTGCACGGGGTTTTGACGGCGCTGAGTCAGGCATTGAACCTGCCCGGTGAGTTGCCGCCGTTCGAACCTGTGCACCTGTTGATGGCGAACCTGCTGGGCTCGGTGGTTTGCGTGTGGGCGGTGCTGCGGATTCGTGATCCGCAGCAGGTTTATGGACGCTATGACGCGGTGGCGCGGTTTCTGTTCGCCGCGTGGCAGGCTTATGCCCTGGCTCACGGCGCCAGTTCGTTGCTGGTGGGATTCCTGCTCTTCGAACTGGCGTGGGGCATTGCGCAAGTGTTGCCTGTCCGGGCGCCTTCGCGAGCAAGCCCGCTCCCACAGTGTCCGTGTCGTTTACAGAATTATCGAACGACACTAAACCTGTGGGAGCGGGCTTGCTCGCGAAGAGGCCAGTAGGGTCAACGCTTTAATGCCCTGACTGCCACGGCTGGCCCAGTGACACCGGCGCATACAACCGCGTACGCACTGCATCCCGCGACAACAACACCAGCACCAGGATGGTCGCGACGTACGGCAGCATCGCCAGCAGACTCGATGGAATCGCCAGCCCCAACCCCTGCGCCACCAGGTGCAGGATGCTGGCGAGGCCGAACAGATACGCGCCGAGCAACAGACGCCACACTCGCCAACTGGCGAACACCACCAGCGCGAGGGCAATCCAGCCGCGTCCGGCGGTCATGTTCTCGGCCCACATCGGCGTGTACGCCAGCGAAAGATAAGCCCCGGCCAGTCCGGCCATCGCGCCGCCGAACAATACGGCCAGCGTACGCACGGTCAGCACTGGCAGGCCCATGGCACTGGCTGCATCGGGATTTTCGCCGACCGCTTGAATGATCAGCCCGACACGGCTTTTCACGATCACCCAGGCCACCAGCGCAAACAGCGCGAACGACAGGTACACCAGCAGATCCTGGGCAAACAGCATGCGGCCGATCAGCGGGATGTCACTCAAGAATGGAATCGCCAGCGGCTCGAAACCGGCCAGAGGTTTGCCGACCCACGCCGCGCCGACAAAGGTCGACAGGCCCACGCCAAAAATCGTCAGCGCCAGCCCGGTCGCCACCTGATTGGCGTTGAACACCAGCGCCACCAGTGCAAACAGCGAAGACAGCAACATCCCCGCAAGCATCGCCAGTAAAACGCCGAGCCACAGGTTGCCGCTGTTGAACGCGACGATGAAACCGATCACCGCGCCAAACAGCATCATCCCTTCCTGCCCGAGGTTGAGCACACCGCTCTTCTCGCAGATCAATTCACCCTGCGCCACCAGCAACAGCGGTGTGCCGCAACGCACCATGGCGTAGAAAACATTGCTCAGCAGATCGATATCCATCACAGCGCTCCGGCGGTTACGGCGGTGGTTGAAGTGCGCCGCACCCAGCGCAGGTTCAGGCGTGGCCGGTAGAGGATCAGCACGTCACAGGCCAGCAGGAAAAACAGCATCATTCCCTGGAACAACTGGGTGATCGCCTGCGGCAGGTTCAGCGTCATTTGCGCGCTCTCGCCACCGATGTACAGCAGCGCCATCAACAGGCTGGAAAACAGAATGCCGATGGGGTTGAGCCGCCCGAGAAACGCCACGGTGATCGCCGCATAGCCGTAACCGGGCGAGACCTGCGGCACCAGTTGCCCGATCGGCCCGGTGACTTCGCAAACACCGGCAAGCCCGGCCAATCCACCGCTGATCAGTAGTGCGAGCCAGATCAGACGCTTCTCGCGAAACCCGGCAAATCCCGCCGCGCGTTTATCCAGCCCGAGCACTTTGATCTGAAAACCGACAAAGCTTTTCTGCAACAACACCCACACCGCCACCAGCGCCAGCAGAGCGAAATACACCCCGGCGTGAACCCGGCCATCCTCCATCAACAACGGCAAGCGGCTGGCGTCGCCGAACATTGCCGACTCCGGAAAGTTGTACCCGGCCGGGTCCTTCAACGGCCCGTGGACGCAGAACAGCAACAGGTTCAGCGCGATGTAATTGAGCATGATGCTGGTGAGGATTTCATTGGCGTTGAAGCGCGTGCGCAGCCAGGCGGTCAGCCCGGCCCATGCGGCGCCGGCGAGGGTGCCGGTGAGCAGGATCAGCACCAGTGCCCAGCGGCTTTGCATATCGATGATGTTCACCGCCAGCGCACTGCCGGCCAATGCACCGAGCAGCAACTGGCCTTCGGCGCCGATGTTCCAGATTCGCGCCTGATAGGCCACCGCCAGGCCCAGGGCGCAGAGCAGGATTGGCAACGCCTTGACCAGCAATTCCGAGACGCCATAAAGGTCGCTGACCGGCGCGATCAACAAGGTGTGCAAGGTTTGCAGCGGATCGTGACCGAGGGCGATGAACAGCAGCGAGCCACAGCCGAGGGTCAGCACCGCCGCCAACAACGGCGAGCACCACAACATCAGGCGCGATTGGCGGCCACGGGGTTCGAGGGAAAGCAGCATGAAAAACTCCGTTCAACCGCAGCGGGTTGAGGTTGAGGGCTGTGGAACTGGCCGGCCATCCAGCCACCGACATCGCTGATCCGTGTTTGCGCCGTGTCTTGCAGCGCCGACATCCGCCCGCCGCAGAGCGCGCCGAGGCGGTCACTGATCTGGAACAGCTCGTCGAGGTCTTCAGAGATCACCAGAATCGCCGCGCCGGCATCGCGCAGGGCGATCAGGGCGCGATGGATCACTGCCGCCGCGCCGACGTCCACGCCCCAGGTCGGGTGCGCGGCGATCAGCAGTTTCGGCTGCTGGAGGATTTCCCGGCCGAGGATGAATTTCTGCAGGTTGCCGCCGGACAAACTGCGAGCGCTGGTTTGGGTGTCCGGGGTTTTCACCCCGAAGCGCTGGATGATCTTTTCGGCGAGAGACTCGACGTTGCGGCGCTCGATCAGCCCGTGGCTGACCAAGCCTTGTTGAAAGGCTGTGAGCAGGGCGTTATCCGCCAGGCTCAACTCCGGCACTGCGCCGTGACCGAGACGCTCGGCGGGGACGAATGCGAGACCGAGTCTGCGCCGTGCATCCGGGCGCAGATCGGCGACAGCGCGTTCTTGGAAACAGATGGTTGGCGCTGCATCGCGGGGCAGTGTCTGTTCGCCGCTCAGCAGTGCCAGCAATTCATCCTGACCGTTGCCCGCAACGCCGGCGATGCCGACGATTTCGCCGCTGCGCACCTGCAAGTCGATGTCGGTCAACGAACAGCCGAACGGATCGGGGTTATGCCAGTTCAAACCGCTGACCTGCAGGAATGTCGCACCGCCCCTGACTTTCGGGTACTCACCGATCAACGCCGCCGACTCGCCGACCATCAGTTGCGCCAGTTGTTGGTCCGAGCATTGCGCCGGTACGCAATGCCCTGCCACCCGACCGCCGCGCAGAACCGTGGCGCTGTGGCACAAGGCGCGCACCTCGCCAAGTTTGTGGCTGATGAACAGGATGCTGCAGCCCTCGGCCGCCAGGCGGCGCAGGGTGATGAACAGATCGTCGGCTTCCTGCGGCGTGAGCACCGAGGTCGGTTCGTCGAGAATCAGCAGGCGGATATCCTGCATCAGGCACCGCACGATCTCCACCCGTTGGCGCTCGCCGATCGACAGGCTGTGGACAAGTCGTTCCGGTTCCAGCGCCATGCCATAACGGCGGGACACTTCGCGGATTTTCGGTTCAAGCTGTTTCGGCGTTCCGGCGGCCGGGCCCATCGCCAGCGCAATGTTCTGCGCCACGCTCAGGGTTTCGAACAGCGAGAAATGCTGGAACACCATGCCGATGCCCAACTGCCGGGCCTGGGCCGGGTTGCGCATGTTCACCGGTTGCCCTTGCCAGAGCATTTCGCCCGAGTCGGCCTGGGTGGCACCGTAGATGATCTTCATCAGCGTGCTTTTGCCCGCGCCGTTTTCACCAAGCAGCGCGTGGATTTCACCGGGGGCGATGCTCAGGTCGATAGCGTCATTGGCGAGGCAACCGGGATAACGTTTGCTGATGCGGCGCAGTTGCAGGCGCGGGGTGGACGTGGGATTTGGCATGACAGGCTCGGCTTGCTTGGAGTTGTGCCTGTGGATAAAGCAATTTCCTGGCCATTGAGTCAGGAACCCGTCAAGCGCTTGAGCGGCAACCCTTCTCGTAGAGCCGCGAAGGTAAAACTGCACCGATTCGCGGCACCAATTCAGCGCAAAGCCTTTGATCAGGCTCCAGTTTTGTTCGTGAAATTCTGGTTAAAAAACGAGCAACCCCGCCGGAGCCAAGCTGCACTTGCGGCTACGTGAGTCATGAACGGGTTATCCACAGGTTGCTCCACAGTATTTGTGCGCAATCGGACAACCTTGGCATAAGCGCACCGGTGCTATCTCCCAATGGCGATAAACAGATCTAACTGATTGTTTTTGCTTGGAATTAAACTTTTTTCATGTGCTTTGGGCGAAAAGTGTACAAATCGCGCAAAGCCACGTGACAGAAGGGTTACAGCGGTGTGTGCTCAGGTTATCCACAGTCGGGTGCACAGGTGATGTGGGCAACTCTCTGGAATATGGGGATTTGCTCGTGCCCCGAAATATTGCAGGTGTTCAGCGCTGGAGCAGGATGCGTCCACGGCTGAGATCGGCCAGCTGGTTTTGCAGCAATGGAATCTGCGACTCACCCACCGCCAGCTGTAATTCGACGCCATTGGCGGTGAAGTTTTCTTCCACCACCAGACCGCCAAGATCCGCTACTCGTAACTTCACCAGTGCCAGTTCGGCAAATCCACAGGCACAACGCAGGGGCACGCGGCTGATCAGTTCGATTTTCGGCGCGGCTTGCAGGCACTTGTTGGCGCCGCCGCCATACGCCCGGGCCAGTCCGCCGGTACCCAGTTGAATGCCGCCGTACCAGCGGATCACCAACACCGCGACCTGATCACAATCCTGCGCCTCGATGGCCGCGAGAATCGGCCGTCCGGCGGTGCCGCCCGGTTCACCGTCGTCGGTGCTGCGGTACTGATCACCGAGTTTCCACGCCCAGCAGTTGTGCGAGGCGTTCAAGTCGCTGTGCTGCTCGATGAAGGCTTGCGCCTCGGCAGGGCTGCCGATCGGCGCGGCGAAGGTGATGAAACGGCTTTTGCGAATCTCTTCGCGGAACTCGCAAAAGCCGCTGAGGGTAAATAGCATAAACGTCTTATAGAGAAGGAGTGAGGCCGCAGCCCTTGAGAATGATGCGGATCAGGTTGTTGCCAGCGTCTTCCATGTCCTGTTTGGTCAACTTGCTGCGACCGCTGACACGGCAGATCTGCGTGGCGAAGTCGGCGTAATGTTGGGTGCTGCCCCACAACAGGAAGATCAGGTGCACCGGATCCACCGGGTCCATCTTGCCGGCATCGATCCACGCCTGGAACACGGCGGCCCGACCCTGGAACCAGGCGCGGTAGTCCTGATTGAAATATTCGGTGAGGCATTCGCCGCCACTGATCACTTCCATCGCGAAGATTCGTGACGCTTGTGGCTGACGGCGGGAAAACTCCATTTTTGCGCGGATGTAGCGGGTCAGTGCTTCGGCCGGATCGTCCTCGGCCGTGAGGGTGTTGAAGGTGCTGTCCCACAGCTCGAGGATGTTGCTCAGCACCGCCACGTACAACCCGAGCTTGTTGGTGAAGTAGTAATGCAGATTCGCCTTGGGCAACCCGGCCTTGGTGGCGATGGTGTTCATGCTGGTGCCTTTGAACCCGTGACGGGCAAACTCGTCTTCGGCGGCTTTGATGATGGTCTCTTCGTTCTTCTGACGAATGCGGCTGGCAGGTTTGCCGCCGTGAGCGGGGACTTCAAAGGTCATAGGCACTTCCGGGTTTGTCTGTGGGGTGCAACCAGTTGCGTTGATAGCGCAACCATCGGCCTGCGACAAGCCCCGGGCAATAAAACGCCGGTCATCAGCGGGTGGCGGCGAGGCTTTCGAGAAAACTTTCCAGCACCAGATGCGGGCGCCGGCCCTTGCGGGTGACCGAGGCCAGGCTCAAGTCATAGAACCGCGTGCTGGCCTTGAGCGCACGTAGCCGTCCCTGTTGCACCCAGAGACTGGCGTAGTGATCCGGCAGATAGCCGATGTAACGTCCGGTCAGAATCAGGAATGCCATACCCTCGCGGTCGGAGGCGCTGGCGGTGCAATTGAGCGCCTGATAGTGGGCCTGAATTTCCGCCGGCAGACGGAAGATCGGAGCAATGGCGTCCTGGCTGTTCAGGCGTTCGTCGTCCAGTTGTTTGTCATCGACGTAAAACAGCGGATGGCCCACCGCGCAATAGAGCAGCGAGCGTTCGCTGTACAGCGGCTGATATTCCAGTCCGGACAGCGCACTGGCCTGCGGCACCACGCCGACGTGCAGGCGGCCGTCGAGCACACCTTGTTCGACTTCGTTGGGGGCGATCATGCGGATCTGGATCTGCACGTCCGGCCCGCGCTCTTTCAACTGCGCGAGCGCGTGGGTGATGCGCATGTGGGGCAGGGTGACGAGGTTGTCGGTCAGGCCGATGATCAGTTCGCCGCGCAAGTGCTGGTGCAGGCCGTTGACCTCGGTGCGGAAACTTTCCAGCGCACTCAGCAGCTGCAACGCCGATTGATAGACCTCACGACCTTCTTCGGTCAGGGAGAAACCGGCGCGCCCGCGTTGGCAAAGACGCAGGCCGAGGCGTTGTTCCAGATCGCTCATCTGCTGGCTGATCGCGGAGCGCCCGATGCCAAGCACGGTTTCCGCCGCCGAGAAGCCGCCGCACTCCACGACGCTGCGAAAAATCCGCAGCAGGCGAATATCAAAGTCACTGACCTGGGCCAGCGGATCGGGGCGGCGGCTGCTCATCTTGTTGTTCTCATTGTTTAGCAAGGTTCTAACTGAAGGTTAGAAAAGTTGGATTTCACCGACTTTATCGGCGTGGCAACTTAGCTGCAACAACGACTTTTATCTCCCTGAAGCTTATTGCCCTGCGAGGTTTTGCCCGATGAACATGCCTGAAAACGCGCCGTCGCCACTGGCCAGCCAACTGAAGCTGGACGCGCACTGGATGCCGTACACCGCCAACCGCAACTTCCAGCGCGACCCGCGTCTGATCGTCGGTGCCGAAGGCAGCTGGCTGATCGACGACAAGGGCCGCAAGGTGTACGACTCGCTGTCCGGTCTGTGGACCTGCGGCGCCGGGCATACCCGCAAGGAAATCCAGGAAGCGGTGGCCAAGCAATTGGGCACTCTCGATTACTCGCCGGGCTTCCAGTACGGCCACCCGCTGTCGTTCCAGCTGGCGGAGAAAATCACCGAGCTGACCCCGGGCAACCTGAACCACGTGTTCTTCACTGACTCCGGCTCCGAGTGCGCCGATACCGCAGTGAAAATGGTCCGCGCCTACTGGCGTCTGAAAGGCCAGTCGACCAAAACCAAAATGATCGGTCGTGCCCGTGGCTACCACGGCGTGAACATCGCTGGCACCAGCCTCGGAGGCGTCAACGGCAACCGCAAGCTGTTCGGTCAGGCGATGATGGATGTCGACCACCTGCCGCACACTCTGCTGGCGAGCAATGCGTTCTCCCGTGGCATGCCGGAGCAGGGCGGTATCGCGCTGGCCGATGAACTGCTGAAGCTGATCGAGTTGCACGATGCTTCGAACATCGCTGCGGTGTTCGTTGAGCCTCTGGCCGGTTCCGCTGGCGTACTGGTTCCACCACAGGGTTATCTGAAGCGTCTGCGCGAGATCTGCGATCAGCACAACATCCTGCTGGTGTTCGACGAAGTGATCACCGGTTTCGGCCGTACCGGCACCATGTTTGGCGCCACCACCTTCGGCGTGACCCCGGACCTGATGTGCATCGCCAAGCAAGTCACCAACGGTGCGATTCCGATGGGCGCGGTGATTGCCAGCTCCGAGATCTACCAGACGTTCATGAACCAGCCGACCCCGGAATACGCTGTGGAATTCCCGCACGGCTACACCTATTCCGCGCACCCGGTGGCTTGCGCCGCAGGTCTTGCGGCACTCGACCTGCTGCAAAAGGAAAGTCTGGTGCAGAGCGTGGCCGAAGTTGCACCTCACTTCGAAAATGCCCTGCACGGCCTGAAAGGTGCGAAGAACGTCATCGACATTCGTAACTACGGCCTGGCCGGTGCGATCCAGATCGCGGGCCGTGACGGCGACGCCATCGTGCGTCCATTCGAAGCCGGCATGGCGTTGTGGAAAGCCGGGTTCTACGTGCGCTTCGGCGGCGACACTCTGCAGTTCGGCCCAACCTTCAACAGCAAGCCGCAAGACCTCGATCGTCTGTTCGACGCGGTCGGCGAAGTGCTGAACAAGCTCGACTGATTTTTCCTTCTATATAGCTATGCAATAGCAGGCGCTCCTTGCGGGCGTCTGCGCACAAGAATTCAGGAGTTTTCGATGAGCGTTATCCCGCATTTGATCAATGGCGAACTGGTGACCGAGAACGGTCGCGCGGTCGATGTGTTCAACCCGTCCACCGGTCAGGCTATCCACAAGCTGCCGCTGGCGAGCCAGGAAACCATCCAGAAAGCCATCGATGCCGCCAAGGCTGCATTCCCGGCCTGGCGCAATACGCCACCGGCCAAACGTGCCCAGGTGATGTTCCGCTTCAAGCAACTGCTGGAGCAAAACGAAGCACGCATCTCGCAATTGATCAGTGAAGAACACGGCAAGACCCTCGAAGATGCCGCCGGTGAACTGAAGCGCGGTATTGAGAACGTCGAGTTCGCCTGTGCTGCGCCGGAAATCCTCAAGGGCGAGTACAGCCGTAACGTCGGCCCGAACATCGATGCGTGGTCGGACTTCCAGCCGCTGGGCGTGGTGGCCGGTATCACCCCGTTCAACTTCCCGGCCATGGTGCCGCTGTGGATGTATCCGCTGGCGATCGTCTGCGGCAACTGCTTCATCCTCAAGCCGTCCGAGCGTGATCCGAGCTCGACCCTGCTGATCGCTCAACTGCTACTGGAGGCCGGCCTGCCGAAAGGCGTGCTGAGCGTAGTGCACGGCGACAAGACTGCAGTGGACGCGCTGATCGAAGCACCGGAAGTCAAAGCGCTGAGCTTCGTGGGCTCAACGCCTATTGCCGAATACATCTATGCCGAAGGCACCAAGCGCGGCAAACGCGTGCAGGCCCTGGGCGGCGCGAAAAACCACGCAGTGCTGATGCCGGATGCGGATCTGGATAACGCCGTCAGCGCACTGATGGGCGCGGCTTACGGTTCCTGTGGCGAGCGCTGCATGGCAATCTCGGTGGCTGTGTGTGTGGGTGATCAGGTAGCGGACGCACTGGTGGCGAAACTGGTTCCACAGATCAAGGCGCTGAAAATCGGTGCCGGTACTTCTTGCGGTCTGGACATGGGGCCGTTGGTTACCGGTCAGGCCCGCGACAAGGTCAGCGGTTATGTCGAAGACGGCGTGGCGGCGGGCGCGACCCTGGTGGTCGACGGTCGTGGTCTGAGCGTTGCCGGTCATGAAGAAGGCTTCTTCCTGGGTGGCTGCCTGTTCGACAACGTCACCCCTGAGATGCGCATCTATAAAGAAGAGATCTTCGGGCCTGTACTGTGCATCGTTCGAGTGAACAGCCTGGAAGAGGCGATGCAACTGATCAACGATCACGAATACGGCAACGGCACCTGCATCTTCACTCGTGACGGTGAAGCGGCGCGTCTGTTCTGCGACGAAATTGAAGTCGGCATGGTCGGTGTCAACGTGCCGCTGCCGGTACCGGTGGCTTACCACAGCTTCGGCGGCTGGAAGCGTTCCCTGTTCGGTGACCTGCATGCCTATGGTCCGGATGGTGTGCGCTTCTACACCCGTCGCAAGGCGATCACCCAGCGCTGGCCGCAGCGTGCGAGCCATGAAGCTTCGCAATTCGCATTCCCTAGCTTGTAAGTAGAAGGGCATTGCAAAGAAGGCCGACCTTTTAAGGTCGGCCTTCTTGTTTTCGGGCGTTTTTGACCGATGTGACAGATTTGTGAAAATAGGGGTTGACGGCAGATTCTGAGTCTCTATAATTCGCCCCACTTCCGGCGCAGTCGAAACGGAAAACTCCTTGAAATTCAACGAGTTATGTAGGTTTCGATGGCGGATTGCTTCAGATCATCGAAGCCTGGAAGGAGTTGGAAATGCCGGTTTGTCTGGCGCTTTCAACGGTTCGGTCTTC
>NZ_NEHJ01000012.1:0-233227 GCF_002112345.1 Pseudomonas sp. R43(2017) | reverse complement strand
ACCCAAGCCCGACCATACCCAACCACCCTCCCCGCCAACCCCAGCGGAAAATGAATCACCCCATGCGCCGTCTCCGGCAACAGATGCACCTCCACGTCCGCCGCCCTACCCCAACGCTCCGCCAGTTCAAGCGTGTCATCCCTGAGCGGATCCAGCTCCGCCGCAAACATCAACGCCGGCGGAAACCCGGTGAAGTCGCCGTACAACGGAGACAACGGCGGTTGCCGGCGTTCTTCGTCGCTCAATCCCGGCGTGAGCATTTGCAGCGCTTCAACCATCCCCGGACCATCCAGCAGCAAGGTATCGGGCCCGGCGTTGCGTACGCTGGGGGTTCCGGTCAGGTCGTAGACGCCGTAGTACAGCAGCGCCCCGCTCACCCGTTCGAGCATGTCCGGCCATTGTTTGAGTTGCAGCAGGGTCGCGACGGCGAGGTGGCCGCCGGCGGATTCGCCCACGACGATGACGGGGAGGTTCGCAAACTCGTGGCATTCATCGCTCAGCAGCCAGCGAGCCGCCGTGAGGCAGTCCTGCATGACGCCTTCGATCGGGGTCGAGACCACAAGCCGATAATCGACCGAGACCACGGCCACGTCGCAGGCTTTCACCATGCCGATGTTGAGGTGGTCGTTCATCTGTGCGTTGCCGATGACCCAGCCGCCGCCATGAAAATCCAGCACCACGCCTTTGGGTTTTGTCTTGGGTCGGATGATCCGCACTGGGACGGAATTGCCGTCGACACCCACCACTTTGCGTTCAGCCTCGAGCCCGTGCTTGAGCAACTTTTTCGCGCCGCCCAATTGGCTGAGGCGCAGCAGCAACTGAATCACTCGCGGCGTGATGCGATTGCGGATGCGAAAGCGCGGCAGCCGGGCGAGTTTCTTGTTGAAGGCGCGTAATTGCGCCAGTTCGTTTTCGTCGGCGGGCCAGTCCATTGATGTTTTCATTTCGTCCTTTTTATTCGCGGTTGTTGCGCAGAATGGAGAAATTCAACGCCGCCGCGACGCACAGCCATGCCAGGTAAGGGAACAGGATCAATCCGGTAATCACGTCCAGGCGCAAGGCCAACACCACCATCGCGGCGACCACCAGCCACAGCAGCGTGATGATCAGCATACCGGCGAAGATGCGATGGGCGCCGAAGAATACCGGTGTCCACAAAGTGTTCAATGCAATTTGCGCTGCCCACAAGGCGAGTACGGTTTCGCTGCCGGGCGTCAGAGTCAGACGATAACCGACCCACGCGAGCAGAAGGTAAATCGTTGTCCAGGCAACGGGAAACACCCAGTTGGGCGGTGTGAAGCGCGGTTTGACCAGCGATTGGTACCAAGGGCCCGGCTGGAAAATCATCCCGGTGCTCGCTGCCGCACCGCAGGCCAACAGGAAAATTAGAAAGGTCATCGTCTGTCCTTGGCTGATATCAGCGCGTTAGGTCTGTTCCTGCTTGGATGCCCGGAGCCATGCAAAAAGTTCATCGGCCGTTATCTCGCCTCGCTGATAGGAATAGGCAATGCTCAAAGACAAACCGACATAGGTGGGCGTTTCTTCGATGGATACCATGAGCTGAAACCCCAATCACCGGAGCCCGTCATGAACACCACCAAAACCCTTTTCATTACCGGCGTCAGCAGCGGCTTCGGCCATGCGCTGGCCAGGGAAGCACTCGCGGCCGGCCACCGCGTCATCGGGACCGTGCGCAAGGAAGCCGACTTGCACGCCTTTCAGTCGCTCTCCGTGGATAACGCCTACGGGGTGATGCTGGATGTCACGGACTTCGACCGGATCGACGGCGTCATTGCTGAAGTTGAAGCGACTCATGGCCCGGTCGATGTGTTGATCAACAACGCCGGTTACGGTCACGAAGGCATCTTCGAAGAGTCGCCGCTGGAAGACATGCGCCGCCAGTTCGACGTGAACGTGTTCGGCGCGGTTGCCGTGATCAATGCGTTTCTGCCGTTCTTTCGCCAGCGACGTGCGGGCCACATCATCAATATCACCTCGATGGGCGGCACGATCACGATGCCGGGTATCGCGTACTACTGCGGCAGCAAGTTTGCGCTCGAAGGCATCTCCGATACGCTGAGCAAGGAGCTGGCGCCCTTCAATATCTTCGTGACTGCCGTCGCGCCGGGTTCATTTCGTACCGACTGGGCCGGTCGCTCGATGCAGCGCACGCCGCGCAGCATTGCCGACTACGACGCCAGTTTCGATCCGGTGCGCAAGGCGCGCGAAGAAAAGAGCGGCAAGCAACTCGGCGACCCGCAAAAAGCGGCCCGGGCGATGTTGCAGATCATCGCCAGCCCGACACCACCGGCGCACCTGCTCCTGGGCAGTGACGCGCTGCGACTGGTGCGTGAAAAGCTCGAACACGCCGCCAGCGAGATCGATCAGTGGGAAGCGTTGACTCGCTCCACCGACCATTGAGTGGCCAATAGAGAGAACGCAATGAAGCAGGCCGACGCAGGCACCTCGCGCATGGTGCAGCTCATGGAAACCCTCGCACCGGTTGAGGGTTACAACCTCAGTGCGCTTGAAGGCGTGCGTTTCCTGCGCTCGAACCGGCCGCTGACCCGCACGCCGGTGCTGTACGATCCGGGTATCGTGATTCTTTGTCAGGGGCAGAAACGCGGTTATCTGGGCGACGACGTCTACGTTTACGACGCCCAGCATTATCTGGTGGTGTCCGTGCCCATCCCCTTCACCATGGAAACCGATGCGTCGGAGGCCGAGCCGATGCTCGCGATCTACATGCACCTCGACTTCCAGTTGGCCAGCGAGTTGATGCAGCAAGTGGATGACCTGCACGGCCCGAGCGATGCGCAACCCAAGGGCATGTACGCCTCACCGATGGACGACAAGCTCCGCACTTCGACGTTGCGTTTTCTTGAAGCGATGAGCATTCCCGGGGACGCGCAGATACTGGGCCCATCGCTGCTGCGGGAAATCTACTACCGCATTCTGACGGGCGAACAAGGCGGATCGATGCGTGCCGCGCTCAATCGACAGGGGCATTTCGGCAAAGTGACCCGGGCGATCCGCAAGATCCACAGTTGTTATCAGGAGCGCCTCGACGTCGAGCAACTCGCCCACGAAGCCAGTATGAGCGTGCCGAACTTTCACCTGCACTTTCGCGGCGTGACGGACACCTCACCCATGCAGTATCTGAAGTCGACACGTCTGCATCAGGCGCGACTGCTGATGCTGCGCAACGCCATGACCGCTTCGGCAGCGGCGTTCAACGTGGGTTATGAAAGCGCCTCGCAATTCAGTCGCGAGTTCAAACGCTTCTTTGGCAGAACGCCGCAGGCGGAGATCGAATGGATGAAGGCGACGTACGCCTTGCCTGCGCCGACTACGCCTTCGGAGTATGTTTCGTCGCATTAACTGGCGGGCAGGTTTTCCACGCTCGCCAGCAACTGAAGAAAACGCGCTTTTAGTACATCGTCCGCCAGCCTTGCGCTGGCGTATTCCCGCAAGCGTCCCAGTTCCCCGCTCGCAACCGCAAAGCCCTGCTGACCTTTCAGTTGTTGCGCATAGTCACCCAGCACGGCGGCTGTTTCGTTGCACAGCTCAAGTGATGCCAGCCAGACCTCGCCTTGGGACTGACCGTGAGACAGCTCCACTTGAAGCGCATCGATTGCCATGGCGATGGTTCTGAGTCGCACCAGCAATTCCTGCATGCGAAAAACCAACACTTCCTGATGACTCTCGGCGACTTGCCAACCGGGCTCCAGCGCCACGCGGGCCACCATCGCCTGGCAATCGGCCAACTCGCTCCACACCCGCAGATCACGGGGCGCATCGTCGGCTGTTCGTCTGGTTTTCAGCGAATCCGCGAGCCGGCCAACCAGCGTCGCCAATCGCTGACGCAGCGTTTCACCCTCTGCCTCGGGCCACAGAAAGGCGTGAATCAACAGGGAAATCCCGACACCCAACAGCACACCGATGATGCGATCACGAATCTCCGTCAGGTTGGTGCTGGGCTCGAATTGCTCCAGTAGCGCCAACGCAAAGGTGAACACGATCTGCACACCGGCGTAGCTGATGCGCTCGGAGCCGGCGGCGATCCAGGAACCCAGCGCAATCACCGGCAACGACATGAACAGCAGGCCGACGATTCCATCGATGTGCGGAACCACCAGAATCACCATCGCCAATGCCAAAGCGCTGCCTACCAGAGCACCACCGACGCGCAATGTCGCACGCATCCCGGTCGCGCCGAGGCTGGGTTGAGCGACGATCAGGCAGGTCAGCATGATGGTGTGAATGCCTTGCCAGTCCGTGCCCATGTAGAACAGGTAACACAGCGACGCGGCCAGCAGCGTCTTGACGGCAAACTGCGTGTACACCGGGTTTTCGAACGCATCCGGCACCCACATCGGCGGCCCCTTCGCCTTGGTTTCCGGGATGCTGTCAGGCGCCTGCACATTGAGAAAAGACAACAACTCCAGACGCATTTCCTCGTACACGCCGGGCAGACCGGTCGTATCGATCTGATCAAGAGCAGACAATCCCTCAGGCACCTGGCCCGTTTCCAGAGAAGCCTCCAGATCGAGCACGGCCTGACGCAATAATTCGGTGGCCCGGGCATTCGCTGTGGGCGGCGGCAGTTGAGCCGCCAGCGTCAACAGCCGGGAAATACTACTGATGCGTGCCAGATGCGCGGCCTGCTGACTGCGATAATCAGCGTCGCGCATGCAGGCGAATCGCAACAGTTGTTGCGAGGCCAACACGCTACGCTGAATCGCAGCAGCGCCCAACTCTACCCCGCTCTGCTCGCCGCTCAGACACCGGGCAACGATCAACAACTGTGAGCGCAGATGATTCTGCAATTGCCTGACGGGCTCCGCCGGCAACAGCAACGTGTTGACCAACAGCGTCAGGCCGATGGCGTAACTGACTGCCACCCACACCCACAGCACCAGACGCAAAACCGCCTCGGCCTGATCGGTCAGGTCGACGAAGGTCTGGGCATAGATCACCACAATGCCGACCACGAAAAACACCACACCGATCCGGGTCACACGAATCAGATACGCACTGCAGAAAAACAGCACGCTCGCGCCGAGAATTCTCAGGAGCGGGTATCCGTAGGTGAATTTCAGAAGCAGGATGGTCAAGCCGATGGCCAGTGTCGCGCCGACCAGAAACAGCATCCCGACCATGCGAGTCAGCACCACGTTGGTCTGCGTCACGTAGAAGACCACGATCAGCGAAAGCGCCAGCAACGGCACCTGCAGGGTCATCGAGATGATGATCACCAGCGCACTGCCGAGCAGCGTGCGCAGCAACAGGTTCATACGACCAGGATAGGGCTGAAGTTCATCGACCAGAAACCGGTACAGGCGCTCCAGACCGCCCCGGTTCCAGTCTTCCACCGAGTGTTTCATTGACCGGTCTTGGCCGGTTCGTCAGGGCGCAGTACCGCGACGGCCGAGGCGCCGATACGGAACAGTTCCGGGTCGGGATCCTGCACGGAGATCTTCACCGGAAAACGTTGCGAAACCCGGACCCAGTTGATGGTGCGCTGGACGCGCGGCAGGCCTTCGATGACGGTCCCGCCGTCATCCGGCAGCACGCCGAAACTGAGCGAGTCTACCCGCCCCTGAAAGCGCTTGCCGGTGTCACCCAACAGATAAAGGGTGGCGGACGTGCCGGCCTTGATGCCTTTCAGATCGGTCTCGCGAAAGTTCGCCACCACGTACCAGTGGCGCGTATCGATCAGGGTGAAGATCGGTTTGTAGGCCGAAGCGAACTGGCCGACGGTGGTGCGCAAGGAGGCGATGCGCCCGTCGAAAGGCGCGCGCACTTCGGTGAACTCCAGGCTCAGTTCGGCCAGAGAAATCTGCGCCTCAACCTCGGCCCGTTGCGCTACCAGCGCGTCCACACCACTGACGGCAGCCCCGGCCCGTTGCGCCTGCAATCGAGAGGCATTGAGTTCAGCGGCCGTCGAACGTTGCGCCGTCCGCGCCTGGTCCACGGCCTCCACGGACACGTAGCCCTTGGCGAGCAACTTCTCCAGCCGCTGCAGGGTGTCGTTGGACTGCGTGGCCTGCGCCCTCGCCCGCTCGACCGATGCCACCGCCGATGCGGCTTCGTATTGCTGGGCGTTCACGCTGCGTTGGGTCAAACCGATCTGATGATTGAGAGTCACCAGCCGCGCCCGGGCCTGATTCAGTGCGTCCTGATACGGACGCGCGTCGATGCGGATCAACAGATCGCCCTGCTTGACCAACTGATTGTCGCGCACCGGCATTTCGACGATCCGGCCGTTCACTTCCGGAACGACATCGATGGTGTCGGCGTACACGTAGGCATCATCGGTACTCGGCCGGGTTTCGGTTTGCCAGAGCACATAACCCAGCAACAGAAACGCCGCCAGCACGATCAGCAGCGCCGGCACACGGCTTGAATGCGGTTTTGCGTCGGGTTTATTCATGGCGGGCATTCATCCGTGGAAGACGACGAGCCACAACAGCATCGCCAGGAGTCCGGTCAGTGCCGGGTAACTCAGTGCCAGAGGAGAAATGCGTTCGCGCAGCGAATATTTGCCCAGGATCACGTGGATCGCCGTGGTCGCCAGAACGCCGCCGACAATGCAGAACAGCCAGTCGGGAAAAGCCGCACCGAATAGTACAAGCGAGGGGGACGTGGAGCATCCGCTGAGCAGGAGAACGACAGGTATCAGTGCCAGCCTGACGGGATCGAATGAAGGCATGTCTACCTCCGCGAGTGACGACTGACGCAAACCGGAACCTCTGGGCAAGGAATTGACCTGCGCACCTTACCGATCCGAAGACGGCCCCGATATTGGAAAAAAACATAACTTCGTTGTGACAGTAAACAACCGCAAAACCGGCCTGAAAGCGTTGTTGAACTGGCCTGGTGAACGTAAGAGTATAGAGCGCGCACAGACACTCGCCGGCGAGTGAAACCGACACTTCCAGGCGCAAAAAGGTGAACGCAATGACGCCCATTCCCACCCTCAGCGCTCGACTTGCAACGATCACCCGCGAGTTTGCGAACACCCCTTCCCTGCTCACCGCGAAGATCAACAGCCAGCTCAACGGGATGGCAGGCTACAAGGACCTCACGCCCGAAGCGCGCAAGGATCTGGAAAACTCCCTGAGCTACACCGCGCGCCTGTGGTGCGAAACGCTGCTGACCGGCGAGGGTCTGTCGCAGGACACTCGCCGTACGCTGAAGGAGATCGGTTGCCGGCGCGTCCATCAGGGCGTGCCCCTGCAATCGTTGATGCGCGGTTTCAGTCTGGGAGTGCGTGAAATCTGGAGCGGCTATCTGGAACTTGCCAGAGACGACGATGCGTTGAGCAAAGAGTTGTTGTTGCAAATCTCCGGCTACATGTTCGACTTCTTCGACGACATTGCCGAAGAAGTGGTCCAGGCCTATCTGGAAGAACAGATTCAGAAAGTTCGCTGGCGGGAACATCTGCACCAGCGGCTTTATCACTTCCTGCTGCACTCGCCGCAGGATACAGAAGGGTTCGAAGACACCCTGTCGGCACTCGGCCTCGACGCCAGCACGCCCCGCGTGGCACTTGCATTGGAACTGCCCTTGCGCCCGGTCCAGCCGTTGCAGCGCGAGGACGAATTCGACCGTATGACCCTGCAGGTTGCCCGGCACCTGAAGATTCCCGTCAAGGAGCTGATCCGCGTCTGGTATCGCGACAGACTGGTGATCTGGCTGCCGGGCATCAAAGGCGAAACCCTCACGCAATGCGACCAGCGCATGAGCGACAGCGCCGCGTCACTGCCGGGGTTGCTGCCGTCGTTGCGGGGTATCGGCATCGGTCTGCTGAATCAGGGAATCGCCGGCTGGATCGGCACGGCGGAAGAAGCGATCAAGGCCATCGACCTGTTCCCTTTCGACGGGGCCGAAGCACGTGTCAGACGCTACTCCAGCGTGCTCATCGAAGACAGCGTGCGCAGCCACGACAACACCCTCAGGTACCTGATGTCGCTCATCGAGCAACTCAGCCATGAACCCGAGCTGCTGCTGACGCTGGAAGCGTTTTTCTCGAGCGGCCGTCACCGCGCCCAGACCGCCAAGACCCTCGGCATCCACCCCAACACCCTCAATTACCGGACCGGACGCATCGAGAATCTGCTGGGCGCGGATCTGAATGACATCAACTGGGTGAGCCGGCTCGACACGGCCCTGAAACTTCGCCGGCATTCGATCAGCAAGGGACAGGAACGCTGAAAATTCAGGCGTTCAAGAGTCGCTTGGTGGTCGTCATCGCCGTGTCCAGCGACTGCCCGGTCCGTTGCAACTTGTTCAACAGACTCGCCCCCAGCCAGAGCTGATACAGGGTTTCCGCCAGCTGCCGGGCATCTCCGTCGGGCAGGCATTGATCGGCCTGGCCCTGCTCGATGCAGGTGGTGATGCGCGCCACCACGCGCTCGGCGCCATCGCGCAAGGTCAGGCGCATGGCTTCGGACAGATCGGCCACCTCGGCACTGAGCTTCACCACCAGACACTCGTCACCGTGCCCTTCCAGCGTGCAGCGATCCTGCCAGCCCTGCCAGTAATCCATCAGCCGCTCGCGGGCATTCAGGTCGGGCAGCGTCAGGCGCCGCTCCATGTCGGCGAGGTAACAGACGAAGTAGTCCTCGAGCAGCGCCTGGCCGTACAGCTCCTTGGATTTGAAGTAGTGATAGAACGAGCCCTTGGGCACACCGGCGGTTTGCAGGATCTCGTTCAGGCCGACACTGGTGAAGCCTTTCTCGGCCATCATCCGGTGGCCGGTGTCGAGCAGGTGTTGGCGGGTGTCGTCGTAGGTCGGTTTCATCGGGGCGCAGATTACCAGGCAATAGACCAGTCGTTTAACTCGAAGGAACGGGAGTTTGCCACACCGGTCCATGAAAAACATGCGGATAAAAAATTACTAGACGACTGGTCTAATTGGAATCTATGCTGCGCCCCGACAAACCTTTTCCCCGGTGTCGATCGTGTGCGAATCCCTCGCACACGATCGACACCCGACCCACCCAAGGTGCTCTATGAAAATCTTGATGGTTCTGACTTCCCACGATCAACTCGGCAACACCGGCAAGAAAACCGGTTTCTGGCTCGAAGAGTTCGCCGCGCCCTACTACGCCTTCAAGGACGCCGGCGCCGATATCACGCTGGTCTCGCCCGCCGGCGGCCAGCCACCGCTTGATCCGAAAAGCGACGAACCCGACGCCCAGACCGCCGAAACCGACCGTTTCCGCAAGGATTCGGCAGCGCAACAAGCGCTGGCAAACACCGGGCGCCTGGCCGATGTCAGCGCCGAGGATTTCGATGCCGTGTTTTATCCAGGTGGCCACGGCCCGCTCTGGGACCTGGCCGAAGACAAGCATTCGATTGCCCTGATCGAAGCCTTCGCCCGCAGCAACAAGCCTCATGGTTTCGTTTGCCACGCCCCGGGGGTGCTGCGGCATGTGCTCGGCGCTGACGGCAAAGCCTTGGTCAAGGATCGTGACGTCACCGGTTTCACCAATTCCGAAGAAGCGGCGGTCGGTCTGACGGATGTGGTGCCGTTCCTGGTCGAAGACGAGTTCCAGCGTCTCGGCGCCCGTTATTCCAAAGTCGCCGACTGGCAGGTACACGTGGTGACTGACGGGAAACTGGTCACTGGCCAGAACCCGGCCAGTTCCGCCGCTGTCGCCGAGAAACTGTTGAAGCTGCTCGGCTGACTTTTCAGCCGTCATCCACCTGGACGCCGTGCGCGTGTTGCACGGCGTATTTTTTTCGCCCGACTACTAGTCGACTGGTCTAATAAACACCAATCAAGGCACATCCATGAATCACAGCAGTTTCTTCAAACCCGCCACTTTGGGTCGTCACACCCTGAAAAACCGCATCGTACTGCCGCCCCTCACCCGCCAGCGCAGCACGCAACCGGGCAACATCGCCAACGCGTTGATGGCCGAGTATTACCAGCAGCGCGCCGGCGCCGGTCTGCTGGTGACGGAAGGTACGCAGATCGAGCCGCGCGGCCAGGGTTATGCGTGGACGCCGGGCATTCATACCCCGGATCAGATCGCCGGCTGGCGCAAGGTCACCGAGGCAGTCCATGCGCGGGACGGCGTGATCTTCGCTCAGCTCTGGCATGTGGGCCGCGTGTCCCATACGGCTCTGCAACCTGACGGTGCCGCACCGGTTTCGGCCTCTGCGGTGGCCACCGACCGGGTCAGCGTGTTCATCGAAACCGCGCCCGGCGCTGGCGCCCTGGTGCCTCCGTCCGCCCCGCGCGCCCTGACCACCGATGAAGTGCAGGAACTGGTTCAGCTGTACATCCAGGCCGCGCGCAATGCCATGGAGGCAGGTTTTGACGGGATCGAACTGCACTGCGCCAACGGCTATCTGGTGAACCAGTTCATCTCGGCCCACAGCAATCTGCGCACCGACCAGTACGGCGGCTCGCTGCACAACCGCCTGCGCTTTTTGCGTGAAGTGGTGGCTGGTGTTGCCGAGTGCATCGGGCGTGAAAAAGTCGGTGTGCGTTTCGCCCCGCTGTTCACCACCACCGATGAAGCACGCACCTACCTGGGCATGGTCGAGGAAGATCCGCACACCACCTACATCGAAGCAATCAAGGTGTTGCAGGACGTGGGCATCGCCTACCTGTCCATCGCCGAAGCCGACTGGGACGATGCGCCGGCGATGCCGCTCACGTTCCGTCAGGCAGTGCGCGACACCTTCAGTGGCGCGATCATTTACGCCGGGCGTTACACCGCAGCATCCGGTGCGCAGTTGCTGGATTCCGGGCTGGCGGATTTCGTGGCTTTCGGTCGTCCGTTCATGGCCAACCCGGACCTGCCGGCGCGCATCGCCAATGACTGGCCGCTGAATTCACTGAATCCGGCCACGGTCTACGGTGGCAATGCCGAAGGGTATGTGGATTACCCGACCTACGGCGGATAACCAGAAATGCGGCAATGCGGGACGGCGACAGGTCGAAACCTGCCCCGTCCTGCACCTCTCACCTTCAAACGATTTTCAGGGCCTTGAGAATGACCAGCGACTGCTCGGCAAATGCCTCGGCCTGCTCGGTCAGTTCGGCAATATTTTCTTCGGCGGTGGTCAGTGCCTTGCCGTCCTTGAGCAAGCCTTCACCCTGACCGCCGATGATGCCCCACGCCAGCAGTGCCCAGTCGGCCGGACGGGTTTTGCCTTGTTTGATCGATATCAGGAACAACTGCTGGAAACGGCTGACCGTCACGCCACCACCGGTCACCGGGCTGGCCAGCACCTGAATCTTGTGATCGAACAACGAGCGTCGGCACAGTTGCAGGTTGAGGGTGTTGCAGCGCGCCTGTGCCAGCTTCTCGGCCGCTTCGCTCTGGCACGGTGCAACGGCGCCCATCCCGATCAACACGTTGAGAGCCTGCTCCACATCGCCATAACCCAATGCAGGCGAGGCTTCCAGCAAGTGGCGCAAGGTTTTCGGCACATGGGCCTCATCCGCCAGCGCGTCGAGTACCGGGCCGTAAATATCCACCTGCAACGTCGCGGAGCCTGCCGGTCCGGTGACGCTGCCCGCAACACTGTCTGCCAGTTGCATCAGGACAAAACGGGTACTGAGCATGCGCTCGCGGTGTTCACTGGCGGACAACCGGTTGGCGCCGCGCACGTAAAGGTCCCGGCGGAAGTTCTGATTGACGAAGTAATCACGCGCCTGCTCGCGCATGACCGGATGCTCGATGCCTTCCAGAAAGTCCATGCCTTCGGCGCTCAGGTTGAGCGGGTCCACCGTGTCCAGCGGAACGGCGGTGGTGGCGTAGTCAAGCTTGGCCGGGGCCATGGCTTCGACCACGTCGGTGAAGTACATGCAGTTCCAGTCGCGGTTGAAGTATTCATGGGCGACGTACTGGCGATTCTGGCCCTTGATGCTCTGCAGCTTGGCGTCCAGCCCCGGCACCGAATTGGAGTAATTGGGATTGGCCGCCAGCAGCGCCTCGGAGAATTGCAGCGCGGCGTCGATCCGCTGGTCCGGGCGTGCCGAAGTCTGTGTGGCAAAGCGGTCATGCAGGCTGAACAATTGGCGCAACGGCGCCATGGGCGACCAGCCCGGGAAGCAGTTGTAGCTGATGTACACATGACCGCCCGGCTTCAGATGACGACGGACGAACTCGACGATCAGTTTGTGATTGTCACGGCTGACCCAGGTCCAGATGCCGTGCAGGCTGATGCTGTCGAACTGCGGCAGGTCATGGCGGGCCAGCAGTTGCTCAAAGCTGTCGTCATACAGCCGCGCATCGCTGCCCCAGTCGTTTGCCAGCCCGATGGCATGGGCGGCCTGGCCCGGATGGAAATCCGTACCGACGTAGGTGCCCGGATTACCCGCCGCATGGATATTGATCGAAACGCCCTGACCAAAACCCAGCTCGCAGTGATAGCCGTCGGTGCTCTCCAGCGTGGCGAAACCACGCAACAACAAACAATAGCGCTGGAAAACCGGATTGATCTCGCGGCTATACCCGTAGGTGTAGCCTTCGTCCGTGAAATAACCTTCGTTCCAGGCATTGCTCATGCGTGACACCCTTTTATATCGAAAGTGAAAGTCGATCTTATAAGGGGTAGTCGGGACCAATCACAAGCGCAAAAGCGACGTCCCGTAGCCAGCCGTTGTCTATCAGCCAATCACCCGCGCATACACCGCCCTGTCGATGTTGCCCCCGGACAGAATCACCCCCACCCTTTTGCCCTGCATCCTGTCCCGCTCCTGCATCAATGCAGCCAGCGCGGCGGCGCCCGCACCTTCGGCGAGGTTGTGGGTGTCGGTGTAATACACGCGCATGGCTTCGGCGATTTCGCCCTCGCTGACGGACACGATTCGTGCAGCGCCGGCCCCATAAACGTCGAACGCCTCGGCGATCGGTTTGCGCACGGCCAGGCCATCGGCAAAGGTATTGGCGGAGGCGGTCTCGCAGATCGTTTTCGCCTCGAAGGACAGCTTGGCGGCCGCTGCTTCCGTGGACACCACGCCCACCACCTGGGTATCCAGACCCAGCGCATCACGAGCGGCGATCACGCCACAAATGCCCGAGCCGCATCCGATCGGCACGTAGACGGTGTGCAGATCCGGTGCCGCGCTGAACAGCTCCAGCGCATAGGTCGCCACGCCCTTGACCAGTTCGGTGTGGAATGGCGGCACCAGATAGAGCCCGTGTTCCAGCGCCAGACGTGCCGCTTCCTCGCGGGCCTCGTCGAAATCTCGCCCGTACTCGACCACTTCGCCGCCGAAGCCGCGCATGGCGTTGTTCTTTTCCAGCGAATTGCCCAGCGGCACCACGATCAACGCCTTCAATCCGACGGCACTGGCTGCCAGTGCCAGGCTTTGCCCGTGATTGCCACGCGTCGCGGAGACAATGCCTTTGACGTTGGGATGTTCGCGGCGCAGCCAGTGCATGAAGGTAATGCCGCCGCGTACCTTGAACGCACCGGTCGGGGTGTGGTTTTCGTGCTTGACCCACACCGTGCAACCCAGCCGCTCGGCCAGCAATGGCCAGCGGTATTGGGCAGTGGCCGGCATCACCTGGTAAACCTGACGAGCAGCCTGTTCGATGTCTTCGCGAGTAAGTGAATGCATGGGAATCTCCTTGTGCCTGGCCCCAGTCTAGGCACAGGCACATCACGTCGGCTTTCAAAAAACTGACCTGACTTTCGCCTACACTCTTCACTACTATGGCGCTCATGAGCCATCGAAACCGCCAGCAGCCAGCCGTCGTCCCGGAACCGGTCCGTCGTATCGAGGCCGGCCCGTGGGCGATCGAATTGCTGCCCGGCGCCGCCTACGCTACGCGTTATGTGGCGAGCCAGTCGGCGATCGGCTTTGCCTTCGACAGCCAGCGCGGCGTGCACGCCATCGGCAGCGACCGGGTGCGCCCCTTCGATGCCATGCCCAATGGCCTGGCGTTCGTGCCTGCCGGCTGTGACGTGATGTCCGAATCGCCCATGGGCGGTGAATACCTGCGGGTGATCCGCACCGACGGCATCGCGTTGTCGGGCGAGCACGCGTTCAACAATCGCATCGATCCACAGGCCATTCGTCTTGCCTCGCAAATGCGCAACGCGATGCTGATGGCCTCGGTGGACGATGAATGGGAAACCTGGGCCCTGGAACTGGCGGAACGCGCCGAAGGCAAAGACATTCTCTTGCCTCAAGGCACTATCACCGGACGTCGCCTGCGCCTGCTCGACGAGTTCATCGACGCCGGCCTCAACGGTCCGCTCGATATCCAGTCCATGGCGCAATTGCTTGAACTGTCCGAAGGCTATTTCATTCGAGCCTTCAAGCAGGCGACCGGCAAAAGTCCCCATAGCTATCTGATTGATCGACGCCTGGCCCGGGCCCGGGCACTGATGCGTGACTCGAAGGCCAGCCTCGCGGAAATCGCCCTCGCCTGCGGTTTCAATTCCCAGGCGCACATGACCAGTGCGTTCAAGCAGCGACTTGGCGTGAGTCCGGCGCAATTGCGCGCAGGATCGCGTCACAATCCCGCCATTGGCAAAAAGACAAATCAGTGGTGAATTTTTTCGTGTCCACTTGTATCTGATCAGGAAGAAGCCGTGCCATCACAGAGATGGCATCGGTCACGGCAAACCGCTCTGACTCGCGGTTTGCACAAAGACAGATCAGATGCAGAGTGAATCCCATGGAATCAAAGGAAAGCGTCAGCCCGATCGGACTGAAAGACATCACCATTGTCGACGATGCCAAGATGCGCAAAGCCATTACGGCCGCCGCGCTGGGCAACGCGATGGAGTGGTTTGACTTCGGCGTCTACGGCTTCGTCGCCTATGTGCTGGGCAAAGTCTTCTTCCCCGGCGCCGATCCCGGCGTACAGATGATCGCGGCACTGGCGACCTTCTCGGTGCCGTTTCTGATCCGGCCGCTGGGCGGGTTGTTCTTCGGTGCGCTGGGAGACAAGTACGGACGCCAGAAAGTCCTCGCGGCGACCATCGTGATCATGTCGCTCAGCACCTTTGCCATCGGGTTGATCCCGTCCTATGCCTCGATCGGCATCTGGGCGCCGATCCTTCTGCTGCTGGCGAAAATGGCCCAGGGCTTTTCGGTCGGAGGCGAGTATACCGGGGCCTCGATCTTCGTTGCCGAATATGCGCCGGATCGCAAACGCGGCTTCCTCGGCAGCTGGCTGGACTTCGGCTCAATCGCCGGCTTCGTCCTCGGCGCCGGTGTGGTGGTGCTGATTTCCGCGATCATCGGCGAAGAAAAATTCCAGGAATGGGGCTGGCGCCTGCCGTTCTTCCTCGCCCTGCCGCTGGGCATGATCGGGCTTTACCTGCGCCATGCGCTCGAAGAAACCCCGGCGTTCCAGCAGCATGTCGAGAAGCTTGAACAAGGTGACCGCGAAGGCCTGGCCGGCGGCCCGAAAGTGTCGTTCAAGGAAGTCGCGACCAAACACTGGCGCAGCCTGATGACCTGCATCGGTGTGGTGGCAGCGACCAACGTCACCTACTACATGCTGCTCACCTACATGCCGAGTTACCTCTCGCACAACTTGCACTACAGCGAAAATCGCGGGGTGCTGATCATCATCGCAATCATGGTCGGCATGTTGTTCGTGCAGCCTGCCATCGGTTTCATCAGCGACAAGATCGGCCGTCGTCCCTTCATCATCTTCGGCAGCATCGGTCTGTTCATCCTCGCCATTCCAGCGTTCATGCTGATCAACAGCGGCAAGATCGGTCTGATCTTTTCCGGCCTGCTGATACTGGCCGTGGTGCTGAACTTCTTCATTGGGGTCATGGCCTCTACGCTGCCGGCGATGTTTCCGACTCACATCCGCTACAGCGCACTGGCCAGTGCCTTCAACGTCTCGGTGCTGATCGCCGGTGTGACGCCGACCGTGGTGGCCTGGCTGGTGGAAAGCACCCAGAACCTGTACATGCCGGCCTATTACCTGATGGTGACTGCCGTCATCGGGCTGATCACCGGTGTGACCATGAAAGAAACCGCCAACAAACCGCTACGCGGAGCAGCCCCTGCGGCGTCCGATATCGAGGAAGCCAGGGAGCTGCTGCAGGAGCATCACGACAACATCGAACAGAAGATCGAAGACATCGACGCCGAAATCGCCGAGCTGGAAGCCAAACGCGAGCACCTCGTGCAGCAGCACCCGCGAATCGAATAACGATATAAAGAGTTGATGGGACAACAGGGTGGAATTCAAACGCCCTTCTGTGGTGTTCTGTTCGTCAGGAGCCGGTGGTTTTTTCCGCCGGCTCACGCCCATTCAGCAGCTGACGATGAGGTTCGCTTCATGAGCAAAACGCCTTACGTACCACCCAAGGTCTGGAAACACAGCGCTCCGTCCGGCGGCCAGTTCGCCAACATCAATCGCCCGATTGCCGGGCCGACCCATGACAAAATCTTGCCTGTCGGCAAGTATCCGTTGCAGCTGTACTCGCTGGCCACGCCCAACGGTGTGAAGGTCACCATCCTGCTGGAAGAGTTGCTGGCGCTCGGGCACACCGGGGCCGAATACGATGCCTGGCTGATCCGTATCGGCGAAGGCGATCAGTTTTCCAGCGGCTTTGTCGAGATCAATCCGAATTCCAAGATCCCTGCGCTGCTCGATAGAAGTGTCGAGCCGGCGATCCGGGTGTTCGAATCAGGCTCGATCCTGCTTTATCTCGCCGAGAAGTTCGGCGCCTTCCTGCCCACCGACCTCGCCGGCCGCACCGAAACCCTGAACTGGCTGTTCTGGCAGATGGGTTCGGCGCCCTACCTGGGCGGCGGTTTCGGGCATTTTTATGCCTATGCGCCGGAGAAACTCGAATACCCGATCGACCGCTTCACCATGGAGGCCAAGCGTCAGCTGGATGTGCTCGACCGGCGCCTCGCCGAAAGCCCTTATCTCGCCGGCGACAGCTACACCATTGCCGATATCGCGGTCTGGCCGTGGTACGGGCAACTGGTGCGCAACAACGTGTACGGTGCGGCCGAATTCCTCTCGGCGCACGAATACACCCATGTGCAACGCTGGGCCGAGGACATCGCCAAACGGCCGGCGGTCATTCGTGGGCAACGCGTCAACCGGACCTGGGGTGATGAAGCGAGCCAAGTGCCGGAACGGCATGAGGCCGCTGATCTGGACTGATCGCTCGCACCCGATAACAAAAACCAAGGGGCGTCCGCATGAACATTCTCTACGACGAGCAGGTCGACGGCGCACTGCCGGAGGTCGATAAAGCCGCGCTGTTGCAGGCGTTGCAAACCCGGTGGCCGGCACTGGAAATCCTGCACCAGCGCGAGGATCTCGCCCCGTACGAGTGCGACGGTCTGTCCGCCTATCGCACCACGCCGCTGCTGGTGGTTTTGCCCCGGCATCTGGATGAGGTGCGGGGCATCTTGCGCACCTGTCATGAGATGAGCGTGCCAGTGGTTGCCCGGGGTGCCGGCACCGGGTTGTCCGGCGGCGCGCTGCCGCTGGAAAAAGGCGTGCTGCTGGTGATGGCGCGCTTCAACAACATTCTGCACATCGACCCGGCTGCCCGCACTACGCGGGTTCAGCCCGGGGTGCGCAATCTGGCGATTTCCCAGGCTGCCGCTCCGTTCGGCCTGTATTACGCGCCGGATCCTTCCTCGCAGATCGCCTGTTCCATCGGCGGCAATGTCGCGGAAAACGCCGGCGGCGTGCATTGCCTCAAATACGGCCTGACCGTGCACAACCTGCTCAAGGTCGAGATCCTGACCGTCGAGGGCGAACACCTCACGCTCGGCTCCGACGCCCTCGATTCTCCCGGTTTCGATCTGCTGGCGCTGTTCACCGGTTCCGAGGGCCTGCTGGGCGTGATCACCGAAGTCACGGTCAAACTGCTGCCCAAGCCGCAGACCGCCAAAGTCCTGCTGGCCGCATTCGATTCCGTGGAAAACGCCGGCCGCGCCGTGGCTGACATCATCGCCGCCGGCATCATTCCCGGTGGCCTGGAAATGATGGACAACCTGGCGATCCGTGCCGCCGAGGATTTCATCCACGCCGGCTACCCGGTGGATGCCGAAGCGATCCTGCTGTGCGAACTCGATGGCGTTGAAGCCGACGTCCACGATGACTGCATTCGCGTGCGCCAGGTGCTGGAAAACGCCGGTGCCAGCGAAGTGCGCCAGGCCAGGGACGAAGCCGAGCGCGTGCGCTTCTGGGCCGGTCGCAAGAATGCCTTTCCGGCCGTGGGCCGCTTGTCGCCGGATTATTACTGCATGGACGGCACCATCCCGCGCCGCGAACTACCCGGTGTGCTGCAGGCCATTGCGCAGTTATCCGCCGAATATGGCTTGCGCGTGGCGAACGTGTTCCATGCCGGCGACGGCAACATGCACCCGTTGATTCTGTTCGACGCCAATCAACCCGGCGAGCTGGAACGCGCCGAAGCCCTGGGAGGCAAAATCCTCGAATTGTGCGTGAAGGTCGGCGGCAGCATCACCGGCGAGCACGGCGTGGGGCGGGAGAAAATCAACCAGATGTGCGCGCAGTTCAACAACGATGAGCTGACCCTGTTTCACGCCGTCAAAGCGGCGTTCGATCCCGGCGGTCTGCTCAACCCGGGCAAGAACATACCGACGTTGCACCGCTGCGCCGAATTCGGCGCCATGCATATTCATGCCGGCCAATTGCCCTTTCCCGAGCTGGAGCGTTTTTGATGGTCCGAGAAAAGGATGTCGACGACAGCGTCGTGCTGCTCGATCAGGTCAATCAGGCGTTGCAGGACGCCACACCCTTGCGGATTCAGGGCGCCAACAGCAAGGCGTTTCTGGGACGAATCGTCGCCGGGGAAATCCTCGACACTCGCACCCATCGCGGCATCGTCAGCTACGACCCGACCGAGCTGGTAATCACTGCACGTTGCGGTACTCCGCTGAGCGAACTGCTGGCGGTGCTGGATGCTTCACAACAGATGTTGCCGTGCGAGCCACCGGCCTTCGCCGACGATGCAACGGTGGGCGGGATGATCGCCAGCGGACTGTCGGGCCCGAGGCGGCCGTGGTCGGGGTCGGTGCGGGATTTCGTGCTCGGTACGCGGATCATCACGGGTCATGGCAAACACCTGCGCTTTGGCGGTGAAGTCATGAAAAACGTCGCGGGTTATGACCTGTCGCGGCTGATGGCCGGCAGTTATGGTTCGCTGGGAGTGATTACCGAAGTCTCGCTTAAAGTCCTGCCCAAACCCCGTGAGTGCCTGAGCATCAGCCTGGAAATGGGCAGCGAGCGTGCCTTGCAGCGCCTGGCGGAATGGGGTCAGCAACCGCTGCCGATCAGCGCCGCCTGCCACGATGGCCAGCGCCTGCACTTGCGTCTGGAGGGTGGCGAAGGCTCGGTGGCTGCGGCCCGTGATCGTCTCGGTGGCGAACTGCTTGATGGCGCCTATTGGTCAGACCTGAATGAACAGCGCCTGGATTTTTTTGATGAGGACCAGCCCCTGTGGCGCCTGTCGGTGCCGAACAACACCCCGCCGCTGGCCTTGGCCGGTGTGCAAATGCTCGACTGGGGCGGTGCACAGCGGTGGCTCAAGTCAGGGGCGGAAGCGGCATTGATTCGGCAGGTGGTTTCGGCTGTTGGCGGCCATGCTACCTGCTACAGCCATGGTTTGATCGACGCGCCGTTTCATCCGTTGCCGCCCGCGCTCCTGCATTATCACCGTCGCCTCAAGCAACAACTCGACCCTTTGGGCATCTTCAACCCCGGTCGTCTGTACGCGGAGCTTTGAGCCATGCAAACCACTCTCAGCGAAAAGGCCCTGCAACTGCCCCGCGCCGAAGAAGCCGAAAGCATCCTGCGCACCTGCGTGCACTGCGGCTTCTGCAACGCGACCTGCCCGACCTATCAATTGCTCGGCGATGAACTCGACGGCCCACGGGGTCGCATCTATCTGATCAAGCAAGTGCTGGAAGGCAACGAAGTCACCCGCAAAACCCAACTGCATCTGGATCGTTGCCTGTCCTGCCGCAATTGCGAAACCACCTGCCCCTCGGGGGTGGATTACCACAACCTGCTCGATATCGGCCGCGCCGTGGTGGATGCCGCCGTGGAGCGCCCCATCGGCCAACGCTTGTTACGCGAAGGTTTACGCGCAGTGGCGCCCGATGCCTCTCTGTTCAAGGGATTGCTCGGTGCTGGCCAGATCTTCCGCGCACTGCTGCCCGAGACTCTGCAAACCAAACTGCCGCGCAGCACTTCTGCAACCGAGCGCCGCCCGGTAACCCGGCATGCCCGCCAGGTGTTGATGCTTGAAGGCTGCGTGCAACCTGGATTGTCGCCCAACACCAATACGGCGGCGGCACGGGTGCTGGATCGACTGGGGATCAGCATTACTCCGGCGCGAAATGCCGGCTGCTGCGGCGCCGTGGACTATCACCTCGATGCCCAGGCCAAAGGACTTGAGCGGGCCCGCAAGAACATCGACGCCTGGTGGCCGGCCATCGAGCAAGGCGCCGAAGCGATCGTGCAGACCGCCAGCGGTTGTGGCGCGTTCATCAAGGATTACGGACATTTGCTGTGCACCGACCCGGCCTATGCCGAGAAGGCGAAAACCGTCAGTGCACTGGCGAAAGATCTGGTGGAAGTGCTGCGCGAGGAACCGCTGGAATCTCTTGGCATCCATGCCGATCAACGCCTGGCTTTCCATTGCCCCTGCACCCTGCAACATGCACAGAAACTCGGCGGCGCGGTGGAGTCGGTGCTGACCCGGCTGGGCTTCAACCTCACGACCGTGCCGGACGCCCATCTGTGCTGTGGCTCGGCGGGCACCTATTCGATAACCCAATCGGCACTGGCCCGGCAACTGCGCGACCAAAAGCTCAATGCACTGGAAAGCGGTCATCCGGATGTCATCGCTACCGCCAATATCGGCTGCCAGGCCCATCTCGACGGCGCGGGACGCACGCCGGTCAGGCACTGGATCGAGCTGATGGATGCCGCGATGCCCTTGGTGAGAGACGCGTAGGATTGCTGGCGGTGGTCAAACGATGGGCCAAAAAAAACCGCCTTTGCGGGGCGGTTTTTTCGGCAAGCCTCAGTTTGCGGCTGGGGTCTGCTGTCTCACGGACAACTCTGACGTGCGGGAATACTATTAATCTTTGGTTTTCGTTGCAACGTTATTTTGCGTGCGCTGAATGGCGTTATTCGAAAGATCCGTATTCCTGGCGAGCCTTGACCACACCAAACCATACTGACAGAAATAACGAATTACAAAACATACCAAAGCTTTCCCCCAGCATTCTCAAAATCCCGCCTCAGGACAGGTTAATATGCCGACGCTCACTCGCCAGTGCTTCCATGAGGTTTGGCTGGAACCATAACGGTTTCATGCCCTTCGACACGGTTTTGCACCCGTGCCGGAATGATGGCTCGGAGGGATCACAACCGGCCGCCTCATGGGCAACTCTGACGAGCATGTCCGAAGGCACACATGATCCGGTAAGTGCGCTGGAGGATTGGCCCCCGACCTGGAGGCCAAAACGTATGAAGCTTTTGCTGCGTACGCTGAGCCTCGTATGGAGATCGTTTCAAGCGTTTCGCTTTTACGAGTTCCTGCGAGACCACTTTGACAACCTGAAGTAACGGTTGTCGATGCGGGAAAAAGCCCGTTTTGGCTTCGGCTGAAACGGGCTTTTTTTGTTCTTATAAACTGTCACTTGTAGGACTTTTTATAAAATTGATCCTGTTCTGCTGTAAGGCATTTCTCTGACATCTGTCATCCCGACATCCTCCTCACCGTCAGTTATGAGCTAATAGCACCTTCATTAAACCGTCGCTGAAACGTTGTACTAGGATAGGATCCAATTTCCTGATTCGCTGTCGCCGGGCATGGAGCTGTTTTCCGGTGGTTCAGGAACACGAGTACCACACTGCAACTCATGGATGAACGACATGAACTCACAGCTGTTTCCTCACATTGGCAAGGTCATCGCCAGCACTGGCAGCCGACATTTCCCACGGATGCTGCACGACCTGATCCTGACCCAACTGGCGGTGGACGCCACGCACATCCGGCAGATGCGCGTGGAACCGGTCGGACGCACACAACCGCGCGGCGAACCCGAATGCATCAAGGAAGCGCCACTGCCGGCTGAAACGGTGTACTCCGAACTGAGCACCCTGCCGAGTGCCAATGATTTGCCCACTCCCGAACCCTCGACGGTCACCGACGCCTCGCAATTGCACCTGACCCGGCGCAAGGACGGCTATCGCTATGTGATCTCGGTCTACCGTTGTGGCCCGGCAAAACGCTTTTCCGCTCATGAGCGCAGTTTGTTGCAGGATATTTCCCCAGTGCTGCTGCCGATGGTGGAAAAACACATCAACGCCCTGCAACCGGCAAACACTGACGCCCAGGGACAATCCCAGGAACAATCGGATTCCACCCTGCTGGGCCTGGAAACCCTGCGCCTGCGCTTTTGCGAACGAGTGGAGCAATTGGGGCTGAGTCTGTCGAACCGCGAAATGGAAGTGTGTGTCGGCCTGCTGGCCGGACGCACCGCGCCTGAACTGGCCGAGCAGTTGCAACTGAAGGTCAATACCGTGGAAAGCTACCTCAAACGCGCAGCCATCAAACTGGGCATCAGCGGACGTCACTCACTGATGCGCTGGATGTATTCGCCGAAGGACTGCCCGGCAGCCTGCGGCCCTTCGAACGCAGCCTGAAGGCTCACACACCTCTGACTAAACCGCCCTCCTGCAAAGGACGGCGGTTTTTTCGTGCCCGCTTCAATCCCGGGCCAGGGCCTCGATCGGATCGAGCCGCGACGCATTGCGTGCCGGCACAAAGCCGAACACGATGCCGATCAGGGTCGAGCAGATCACGGCGGTCAGTACCGAGGTCAGTGAGAACACCATTTCCCATTCCTTGATGAACAGCGAGAACAGGTGGCCAATTGCATAACTCAACGAGATACCGATGGCGCCACCGAGCAGGCAGACCATCACCGCCTCCACCAGAAACTGCTGGCGAATGTCCGACTGCCGCGCCCCGACCGCCATGCGGATGCCGATCTCACGGGTACGCTCGGTGACCGACACCAGCATGATGTTCATCACGCCGATACCGCCCACTACCAGGGAGATCACCGCAATCAGGGACAGCAGCAAGGCCAGTGAGCGGCTGGTTTTCTGCACGGTCTGCATCACGCTGTCGAGGTTGTTGGTGAAGAAATCCTTGGTGCCGTGGCGCTGCAGCATCAGTTTGTTGACGTTGTCTTCCACCACTTTGCTCGGCTGACCGTCCTTGATCCGCACACTGATGCTGTCCAGATAACGCTGGCCCAACAGTCGGCCGGCGACGGTTTCATAAGGCACCCAGACGTTGAGCGACTTGCTCGACGAGAAGATGTTTTTGTTTTCCGCCGCCACACCGATCACGGTGCACGGCAGATTGCCGATCAGGATCACCTGCCCCAGCGGATCGACGCCCTCGCCGAACAACCGATGGCGGGTGTTGTGATCGATCACCACCACCTGCGCCTGACGCCGGGCATCGCTTTCACTGAACGCGATGCCTGACTCCATCTTGATTCCGCGTACCTGGAAATACAGATCGCTGACGCCGTTGACCTGCGCATCGAGGTCGATATTGCGATAGCGCAGCAACAGATTGCGCCCGACCACCGGCGTAGCGCTGTCGACGTAGTAGAGCTGATTGAGAGCGGTCACATCCGCCGGCACCAGGGTTTCGATGGCCGCCGAGCGACTGTCGCCGAAACTGGTGCCGGAATAGATATCGATGGTGTTGCTGCCGATGGCCTGAATGTCTTTCAAGACATAGCGCTTGGCCCCTTCGCCGATGGCCGAGATCGATACCACCGAGGTGATACCGATAACGATCCCGAGCATGGTCAGCAAGGTGCGCATCCGATGGGAGATCAGTGCGACCCAGGCCATGTTGAACGCTTCCTTGAACAAGCCGAAGCTGGCCACCAGACGTCGTGCCGCACCGGATTTGCGCGACACGGCGTCTTCGTTGGTCAGTGCCGTGGTGTCGCGCTCGTTGCGGCGGTCGCTGAGGATTTCGCCGTCGCTGACTTCGATGATGCGCTCGGCGTTGGCGGCGACCTTGGGGTCGTGAGTCACCAGAATCACCGTGTGCCCGGCGGCGTGCAGCTCCAGCAGAATGCGCATCACCTCCTTGCCGCTGGTGGTGTCGAGGGCGCCGGTGGGCTCGTCGGCGAGGATCACTTCACCGCCGTTCATCAAGGCCCGGGCGATACTCACCCGCTGCTGCTGACCGCCGGAGAGCTGGCTGGGTCGATGCGTCAGGTGCCCTTCCAGTCCCAGCCGTGCCAACAGCTCACGGGCCCGGGCGTGGCGCTGCGGCTCTGGCGTGCCGGCGTAGATCGCCGGCATTTCGACGTTGTGCATCGCGCTCAGATGCGGCAGCAAGTGATAGCGCTGGAAGATGAAGCCGAAATAGTCGCGACGCAGTTCGGCCAGCGCCTGATTGTCCAGATCCCGGGTTTCCCGGCCGTTGATCTTGTAGCTGCCGGCCGTGGCGTAGTCGAGGCAGCCGAGGATGTTCATCAGAGTCGACTTGCCGGAACCCGAAGCGCCGATGATCGCCACCATTTCCCCGGCATTGATCGTCAGGTCGATATTCTTCAGCGCCAGAAATTCACGGTCGCCAGCGGTGAAACTGCGGCTGATGCCGCTCAGTTGCAGCAGAGGTTCGGTCATGCTCATGCCCCTGCCACTTTCGCCACCGGATCACCGATCACCACCCGGTCGCCCTCGGCCAGACCGTCGTTGACCTGCACCTTGACGTTGTTGTTGATTCCGGTCTGCACATTGCGCGACTGCGCCTGCCCCTTGGCGTCCAGCACCCGCACCGGGAAGCTGCCGTCGTTGTTGCGCGGACCGAGTGCCGCCACCGGAATCGTCAGCACCGACTTGGCGGTGTCGAGCACCACGCGTACCTGCGCCGTCATGGAAATACGCAGGCGATGATCCGGGTTCGGCACCTCGAACAGCGCGTTGTAGAACACCGCCGTGTTCTGTTTCGGCGTGCCGGCAGGTGGCGCTTCAAGGAAGTTCTGCGGCGCAGGGTCAGTGCCGCGCAGCTTGCCGTAGTAACGCTTGTCTTCACCCAGAATGGTGAAATACACCTCCTGCCCCGGCGCGATGTGGATGACGTCCGCCTCCGACACCTGAGCCTTGACGGTCATGGTGTCCAGGTCCGCCAGTTTCAGCAGGATCGGCGCCAGTTGGTTGGCGATCACGGTCTGGCCTTCCTGGGTGACGATGCCCACCACGTCGCCGTCAATGGGCGCGACGATCCGCGTGTAGGCCAGATTGACCTTGGCCGTGTCGATCTGGATATGCGCGCTCTTGATCTGCGCATCCAGCGACAACAGATTGGCCTGTTGCACCTCGTAGTTCGATTGCGCGGTTTCGAAATCCTGCCGCGAGATTGACGCGTCCTCCTGCAGGTTCTGATAGCGCTCGTAGATTGCCTTGGTCTGGCGCAACTGAGCCTGAGTTGCCCGGCGCTGGGCTTGCAGGTTTTCCTCGTCGACCTGCGCCTGACGCAAGGTGTTCTGCAGCACCAGCGGGTCGATTTCCGCCAGCCACTGGCCCTTCTTGACCTTGTCGCCGACCTTGACCTTCAGCGACTTCAACTGCCCCGAAACCTGGGCACCGACGTCCACCTGCTTGATGCCTTCCAGCAATCCGGTGGCCAGCACTGCGTTTTCAATGTCACCGCGTTCAACCGTGGCGGTCAGGTACTGCGGTGCTTCGGCTGGTGCCTGCACCGTGTAGAACACCAACCCGGCCACCAGCGTCAACGCGATTCCCAGACCGACTTTGCGCAACTTCGACTGTTCCATAAATGACCACAATTCCGTTCAGGGTTGAGCCCGGCCAGCGGCCGGGTTCCAGGATAAAGACTTCAATCAGGACAACACTTGACCCGCCGCCACCGTCAGCCCGTCATGCCACCACGCCGCGAGACTGAAGACGTTGGGCGCCTTGAGGATCGTGAAGTGGTTGCCGGGGCCGTACCACACCGCCAGATCCCGGGCCTCGCGCTGCCAGCCTTCGAGCATCGCTGCCTGTTCGCGCTGGTTGCCCGAGGCGTCCAGTGTCGGGTCGTCCACCAAGGCCAGGCGCACCGGGCCGGTATAGGCCAGCGCCGGCTGATAGACCGTGCGCAGCGCCGTGGCGAAGGTACGCACCGGACCCTGCATCGCGTCAGCTGACGAGCGTTCGGACAGCACACCGGCATGCACCATGCCGTCATGCAGCAAGCGCATTTGCGCAGCGTCATCGGCTTCAGCAAACGCCAGTGCATCGATACCCAAAGACTTGCCGCTGGACAGTTGCAGCGACTCGATCAGCCGCAACAACGCCGCCGTCGTGGTGTACGGCTTGCCCACAACGCTGTTGCCGCCCGGCGATTCGCTGTCGATCAGGGTCAGGGATGCCACCTCGCGCCCTGCCGCCTGCAACTGCGCTGCCATGGCGTAGGCCACCCAGCCACCGAACGAATGCCCGATCAGATGCACCGGTCCTTGCGGATACAACTGCTCAAGTGCCCGCAGGTAGAACGTAGCGGCGTTTTCGACACGGCTGTGCGGCACGGTCGCGCCGTCGAGGCCTCGGGGTTGCAGCCCGTAAATCGGCCACTCCGGCCCCAGCGCCTCGGTCAGATGGATGAACCCGGTGACACTGTCGCCGGCCCCCGGCACACAGAAAATCGGCGCATGCCCGGAGTGACCAGTCTGGATCGTCAACAGCGGCTGATAGGCCCGGGATTCGATCACCGCCGAAGCCTGAACTGCCTGACCGAGCGCCTGACCAAGCACCTGCACATGCGGCGCCTGCATCATGCTTTGGTGATCGCCCGGCACGTCGATGCAGTGCAACAGCGTGGCCGGCACTTCATCCGACCAGCCCAGGGTCGGGTGACGACGAGACAGCTCCGTCGGATGCTCCTGCGCCCGGAACAGATAAAGCGGCAAGCCCAACGGATTGATCCGGTAATGCGCCAGCGCATGCCCGTGGGCGACCTCGCGGTCGAGGTAATGCCAGAGGTCTTGCGGCGCGGCGGCGGCCATCTCCGGATGCAGCAATTGCTCGTCCCGGCAGCGTTGCAACAGCGGCTGGAAGTCGATCTGTTCCAGTTCGGTCTGCAACAGTGCCAGATGCGCCAGTGCGGCTTGCCCCGCGTCACCAAGAGAGGCCCGGTACATCGTGCAGTGCTGCAGCAACTGGCGCTTGTGCGCATGCTCGTCACTCCAGCGCGCCTTGCCCTGATCGGTCAGGCGCGGCACGAAACTGTCGATCAGGCCAACGAACGCCACCGTCTCATCCATGCCGAGCAACTGCATCGCCACTTCATAGGCCAGCACCCCGCCGAACGACCAGCCGGCCAGACGATACGGCCCGTGCGGCTGCACCGAACGGATGATCTCCACCATGCGCGCCGCCAGGCATTCCATGGTGCGCAGCGGTGCCTGGCCGAACGGGATGCCCGGCAGGCCGTAGATCGGGAAATCACCCTCGATGTGCAGGCCCAGCGCCGGGAAGTACGCGTCCATCCCGCTGAACTCATGCATCAGGAACAGCGGCGTGCCTGCGCCACCGGCCCGCACCACGACCAGCCCGTCATTCTGTTGCTCTGCGCCGGTGCGCTGGCTGAGCAACGTGCCGAGCGACTCGATGCTGGCGTGCTGGAACAGCTCGGCCAGCGTCACTTCCAGGCCGTTCTGTTGCATCAGATTGACCAGACGAATCGCCAGCAACGAATGCCCGCCCAGTTCGAAGAAGTTGTCGTGACGACCCACCTGCTCGACCTGCAACACCTCGGCCCACAACTGAGCCAAAGTCTCTTCCAGCAGATTGGCCGGGGCCTCATAGGCGCGGCTGACCAGCGCGTCCTGCGCCGGGACCGGCAACGCCTTGCGGTCCACCTTGCCGTTGTTGTTCAGCGGCAACGCGTCGAGTTGTACCCAGGCCGAGGGCACCATGTATTCCGGCAGGCGCGCCTGCAATTGGCTGCGTAAAGTAGTGCTGTCGACGCCCTCATCGGCGGTGAAATACGCCACCAGACGCAGCGGTTCCTGGCCGTCCTGACGCGCCAGCACGATGGCTTCCCTGACTCCTTCGCAATTCAGCAGGCGGTTTTCGATTTCTCCCAGTTCGATGCGGAAACCACGGATTTTCACCTGATCGTCGTTGCGGCCGATGCATTCCAGCTGCCCCGGTGCCAGCCAGCGTGCGAGGTCGCCGGTGCGGTACAGCAACGCGCCCGGTTGATCGCCGAACGGGTCTTGCAGGAATTTCTCGGCGGTCAGGTCCGGGCGATTCAAATAGCCCAGCGCCACACCCTGGCCGCCGATGTACAGCTCGCCGGTCACGCCCATCGGCACCGGTTGCTGACGGGCGTCGAGCACGTAGACCTGGGTGTTGGAGATCGGGCCGCCAATCGGCACGCTGTCAGCATCTTCTGCCACTTCGCGCACTTCGAAGGTTGTGGCGTAGGTGGTGGTTTCGGTCGGGCCGTAGCAGTGGACGATGAGCAGGTCCGGCGCCTCGGCCAGCAACCGGCGGAACGCGGCCGGGTCGGCGCGTTCACCACCGCAGAGCACGACGCGCAGGCCCTTCAACGCCTCGGGAATCAGTTGCACGTACTGGTTGAACAGCGCGGTGGTGACGAACAGGATCGTGGCACCGGTGTTGGCCAGTTCACGTCCGAAGGCTTGCGGATCAAGCAAGGTCACGTGATCGATGACTACCACTCGACCGCCATTGAGCAGCGGCCCCCAGACATCCATCGTGCTGGCGTCGAACGCCGGGTTGGAAGCGAATGCCACCCGATCCTGCGCATTGAAATCAGCGTAACCGTTGTTGATCACCAGTCGCCCGATGGCCCGGTGCGGCACCATCACACCCTTCGGTGTGCCGGTGGAACCGGAGGTGTACATGATGTAGGCCACGGATTCCGAGGACTGCGGCAGGTCCGGGTTGTCCGTCGGTTGTGCGTCCAACGGCAGCGCATCCAGGTCGATCCGGCGCACAGCGTAATCAGCCGTTTCAGTGCTCAAGGTCAGCAGCGCTTTCGCCCCGCAATCCTCAACCATGAACGCCTGACGTTCAGCCGGGGCATTGATATCCAGCGGCACATAGGCCGCCGCACATTTGCCGATAGCCAGTTGCGCGACCAGCAGATCCAGCGAGCGCGGCAGCAGGATCGCCACGTGGTCGCCCGGTTGCACGCCATGTCCGATCAAGTAATGGGCCAGGAGATTGGCCCGTTGATTCAACTCTTCATAAGTCAACGCCGCGCGGCCATGCACCACCGCCACCGCTTGCGGATGCTTCATCACCTGCAGCTCGAACAGACGATGAACCGTCAACGTCGCCGGGTAGTCCCGTTGAGTGGCGTTGAACTCGACCAGCAATTGCCGCCGCTCATCCCGCGGCAGGATCGACAACTGGTCGATGCCCAGTTGCGGCGTCCGCTCCAGCGCCTGCAACAAGCTCTCGACCGCAAGATCCATGTAGTCGCAGATCCGACCGGCGTCGATCCCGGCCATGGTCAACGCGGTCAGGCTGAAGTCTTCGCCCAGGTCATCGACGCTCAGGCTCAGGCGGTAGTTGCTGTGTTCCTCGGCATCGAGCAACTGCATGCCTTGCCATGCCGCCACAACCTCGTCGGACGGCGTGCCCCCGCCGCCACTGTGGCGGTAATTGAACAAGGCATTGAACAGCGGCATCCCCGGCGCCATGGCGCTGCAACGTTGTACCAGCGCCAGCGGCGCGTGTTCGTGATGCAGCAAGCGGTTCAAGCGCTGATGGGTCGCCAACGCGGCTTCTTTCACCGTTTGCCCGTCCAGATCGATGCGCAGCGGTAAGGTGTTGATGAACACGCCCAGCGCCCGTTCGGCACCTTCACCACCGTGCAAGCGGCCGAGCATCACGGTGCCGAACACCACGTTTTCACGCCCCGACAGTTGCCCCAGCACGCTGGCCCAGCCCAGGTGCATCAGGCTGGCAGCGCTGATACCCAGACGCCTGGCCTTGGCCCTGACCCGTTGGCTCAGCGCGGTGTTCAGCAGCCGCTGCGCATGCCCGTTGCCGCCGTCCGCCACATTGCCCTGGCCATACGGCAGCGTCGGCTCGTCGATATCGCCGAGCATGTCGCGGAAGAACGTCTCATGCTCCTCCTCGCTCAGCCCCGAGCGAGTGCGGGCAACATAGGTGCGATACGGCACCGGTTCGGCCAGCTGCCGCACCTGGCCGAGCAGGACCGACTGCATCTCGTGGCGCAGCACCTCCAGCGCAATGTGGTCCATGACCAGGTGATGGAACAGCAGCAGCGCCACCACACGCCGATTAACCGCGTCCCAGCTGTGCACCACGCGCATCAGCGGCGCCTGAGTGACGGCCATGCGGTAGTGCCGGGTATCGAACCGGCTGCGCAACTGGCTCAATGCATCCGTTTCACTCTCGTCCAGCTCCACCGTTTCACACACCAGCGACGCCTGACGCCAGACCACTTGCACCGGTTCTTCCAGCCCGTCCCAGAACAGCGACGTGCGCAGAATGTCGTGGCGTTCGATCACGGCCTGCAAGGCTTCGGCGAACACCCGCAGACGGGATTCATCGGCAAAGGCGAACTGCGCCTGCAACACATACGGATCGCCCTGAGGCGCCGACAAGTGATGGAACAGGATGCCGGCCTGCAACGGCGCCAGCGGGTAAATGTCCTGCACGTTCGTGGCGCCACCGGGAATGCTGGCGACGATGCGGTCAATGGCAGGCTGATCCAGTGCAACCAGTGGCAGCATGTCCGGGGTGATGTGCTTGCAGTCCGGTGCAATGCGATTGGCCGGGATTTCGGCCTCCGTCTCATCGTCGACCGCAGCGGCCAGAGCGGCGAGCGTCGGCTGGCTGAACAGCACACGCACATCGGCCGTCAGCCCGACATGGCGCATCCGCGCCACCAGATTGACCGCCATCAGCGAATGCCCACCCAGCTCGAAGAAGTTGTCGTGGCGCCCTACCCGCTCCACGTTGAGCAACTCGGCCCAGAGCCCCGCCAGCAGGATTTCCACCTCGCCGACCGGCGCCTCGTATTCGCGAGTGATGACCGACGCCTGATCCGGCACCGGCAGAGCTTTGCGGTCGAGCTTGCCGTTGGGGCTCAGCGGCAGCGCATCGAGATGCACGAACACCGCCGGCACCATGTAATCCGGCAGGTGTTCCAGCAGATGACCGCGCAACACGTCGATTTCCAGTCGGGCGCCGGTGTAATAGGCGACCAGTCGTTTGTCCCCCGGCACGTCTTCACGGGCCAGCACCGCCGCTTCCTGCACGCCGCCGATGTCGGTCAGGCGGGACTGGATTTCACCCAACTCAATGCGCAGACCACGGATCTTTACCTGATCGTCGTTGCGGCCCAGGTATTCGATGTTGCCGTCGGCCAGATAACGGGCGACGTCGCCGGTGCGGTACATCCGGCCGTTGGGCTGGAACGGATCCTGAAGGAACCGCTCGGCGCTCAATTCAGGACGATTCAGATAACCGCGTGCCACTTGCACACCACCAATGTACAGCTCGCCGACCACGCCTTGCGGCACCGGTTGTTGCTGGGCATCGAGGATGTACATACGGGTGTTGGCGATCGGTTTGCCGATTGGGGTGTTGTCCGGCGTGGTGTCGATTGGCCCGACGCAATCCCATGCGGTAACGTCCACCGCTGCTTCGGTCGGGCCGTACAGGTTATGCAGACCACTGTTCGGCAATTGCTGCTTGAAGCGCCGAACCAGACTGCCCGGCAACGCTTCACCGCTGCACATCACCTGACGCAAGCCGTTGCAACGTGCGGTCTCGCCATGGGCGAGGAACACGTCAAGCATCGACGGCACAAAGTGAAGCGTGGTGATGTGTTCGCGCTCGATCACTTCGCTCAGATAGAGCGGATCCTTGTGACCGCCCGGACGGGCCATCACCAGTCGGGCGCCGGTCATCAACGGCCAGAAGAACTCCCACACCGAGACGTCGAAGCTGAACGGGGTTTTCTGCAGCACTGAATCTTCAGCCGTCAGGCGATAGGCGTCCTGCATCCACAGCAAGCGGTTGACCACTCCGGAGTGCTCGTTGATCACACCTTTCGGCTGGCCGGTGGAGCCTGAGGTGTAGATCACGTAAGCCGTGTGTTGCGGGGTCAGTTCATCGACGGAAAGGTTATCCGCCGACAACGATTGCCAGGTGTCGTGATCCAGATCGACCACCGGCACCGCGACTTCACCCAGCAACGAGCGAGTCGAACCCTGCACCAGCACCGCCGACGGTGCGCTGTCCTCCAGCATGTAGGCCAGACGCTCCAACGGATACGCCGGATCCAGCGGCACATAACCGCCGCCAGCCTTCAAAATGGCCAGCAACCCGACCACCATTTCCAGCCCGCGCTCGACGCAGATCGCCACCCGCGCATCCGGGCCAACGCCCAAGCCACGCAAGTGATGCGCCAGACGGTTGGCCCGCTGATTCAGCTCGGCATAACTCAGTTGCTGCTCGCCGGAAAGCACTGCCACAGCCTGCGGCGTGCGCAACACCTGCGCCTCGAACAGCCCGTGAATGCTTTGCTGAAGGTTGTAATCAACGTCAGTGGCATTGAAGCCGTGCAGCAAATGCCGGCGCTCATCCTCTGCCAGCACATCGACCTGCTCCAGCAATGCCTGATCATTGCTGACCATGGCCTGCAGCAATTGCTGCAAGTAACCGGCGTAACGCTGGATCGTCGATTCATCGAACAGCGCCGTGGCATATTCCAGCGAACCCCGGATCACGCCCTGGGCCTCGCCCAACGTCAGCGACAGGTCGAACTTGGCGAAGTGACTCGGCTCGGCCACGCCCTCAAGTGTCAGATCACCGAGGGCCAGGGTCGCACCGCTGCCGCTGTCCCAGCTCAGCAACGTCTGGAACAACGGGCTGTGAGACAGGCTGCGTACCGGCCGGGTGATTTCCACCACCTGTTCGAACGGCAGGTCCTGATGGGCCTGCGCCTCTAGCGTGCACGCCTTGACCCGCGCCAGCAGCGCCTCGACGGTGAGCGAGCCCGAAGTATCGATGCGCACGGCCAGCGTGTTGACGAACAACCCGATCAACCCTTCGATTTCCGCCCGGTTACGGTTGGCGACCGGCGAGCCGATCACCACATCCGACTGCCCGGACAAGCGACCGAGCAACATCGCCCAGGCACTCATCACCGCCATGTACGGCGTCACGCCGTGGCGTTGGCACAGCGCCTTGAGGCCTGCGCTCAAACGCTCATCCAACCGGATGTCGACACTGCTGCCGGCATAATTCTGCAAGGCCGGGCGTGGACGGTCGGTCGGCAGCATCAGCAAGGCCGGCGCACCGGCCAGGGTCTGCTGCCAGAAATCGCTCTGACGCTGCAAGACTTCGCCGCTCAGCCAGCGGCGCTGCCACACGGCGTAGTCGCTGTACTGCAACGCCAGCGGCGGCAGCGGATCGCTCTCGCCGTGGCTGAACGCCTGGTACAGCGCCATCAGTTCGCGGGTCAACACGCCCATCGACCAGCCATCGGAGACGATGTGGTGCAGGGTCAGCAGCAACACATGATGATCATCGGCCAGTCGCACCAGGCGCCCGCGAATCAGCGGATCGTCCTGCAAATCGAACGGCCCCGAGGCTTCGCCCTGAATCAGCGCGAGCAAGGCGTCGTCGGCCTGCGGGTGCCGGCGCAAGTCCTCGACCCGCAGCAGCACTCCACTGTCGAGGGGCGCGATCAGCACCTGGGCTTCATCGTTGAACTGAGCGAAGCGGCTGCGCAGGGTTTCGTGACGCTCGACGATCCGCGCCAATGCCCGTTGCAGGGCCACTTCGTCGAGGCGACCGCGCAGGCGCAGCCCGAGGGGAATGTTGTAGGCGGTATTCGCCCCTTCCAGTTGCGCCATGAACCACAACCGTTGCTGGGCAAACGACAACGGCAGCGTGCCGTCACGCGGCGCCGGCATGATCGCCGGTTGCGTGCAGCGTCCGGCCTGGGCCAGCACCTCGGCCACAGCGGCGAGCTCGGCGTTGGCAAACAGTTCGGCGAGGGTCAGTTCCACCCCCAGCCGCTGGCGCACCTGAGACAGCATGCGCATCGCCAGCAGCGAGTGGCCGCCCAGTTCAAAGAAATGATCCTGACGTCCGACCTGCTCGACCTGCAGCACCTCTGCCCAGATCTGCGCCAAGGTGGTTTCCAGTTCACCTTGCGGTGCCTGATAGTCGCGGGTGAACAAGGCGCTGCGATCCGGCACCGGCAAGGCCTTGCGATCGACTTTGCCGTTGGCGGTCAGCGGTAGCGCGTCGAGCCTGACGAAGGCCGCCGGCACCATGTACTCCGGCAACTGGGTCAACAGGTGCGCCCGCAGTTCGGCCACGGCCAGCGGCTCAACCTGTGCCTGTTCGGTGAAATACGCCACCAGTCGCACCTGCCCGGGTTCGTCTTCACGGGCCACCAGCACCGCTTCCTGAATGCCGGGCAACTGGTTGAGGCGGGTTTCGATTTCGCCCAGTTCGACCCGCACGCCACGGATTTTCACCTGATCGTCGTTGCGCCCCAGGTACTCGATGGAGCCGTCGGCGCGCCAGCGCGCCAGGTCGCCGGTGCGGTACATGCGCCCGTGGTTGAACGGGTCGCGCAGGAAGCGCTCTTCGGTCAGATCAGGTCGATTCAGGTAACCCCGAGCCACACCGGCGCCACCCACATACAGTTCTCCGGCCACGCCAACCGGCACCGGGCGCTGCTGTTCATCGAGCAGGTACACCGTCGCGTTGGCGATCGGTTTGCCGATGTGCAGCGCCTGCCCCGCCTCGACGATGCCCGAGGTGGCAACCACCGTGGCCTCGGTCGGGCCGTAGTTGTTGACCACATCAAAGGACTGCTGACGGTTGAACTGACGCAGACGGTCGCCGCCGATCAGCAGTGTGCGCAAGGTCGGGTGATCGAGGTTCTGGCTGAACGCGTATTCGGCCACCGGTGTCGGCAGGAAACTCACGTCCAGCGGCTGCGCGCACCACCAGTCGAGCAACGCGTCCACGTCTTCGCTGCCGTCGCGGGCCGGCGCCAGATGTAGGGTCGCGCCAGCGCACAGGGCCGGCCAGACTTCCCAGGCCATGGCGTCGAAACCGAAACCGGCAAGGCTCGACGTGTGGCGCCCGGCGCACAGGTCGAACGCCTTGCAGTGCCAGTCGACGAGGTTGCTCAAGGTGTGGTGCTCGACCATCACGCCCTTGGGCAGACCGGTGGAGCCCGAGGTGTAGATGACGTAGGCCAGGTGTTCGCGGGTCATGCCCGGCACCTGTGGATTGCCGGTCTCGGTGTCCGGCCAGGCCTGCAAATCGAGGTCGATCACCGGCACGTCCAGTGCCGGCAGTCGTTCACGCAAATCACTCAGGCACAGCACCGCCACCGGCGCACTGTCGCTCAACAGATAGTTCAGACGCTCCGCCGGATGCGCCGGATCCACCGGCACATAACCGGCCCCGGTCTTGAGAATGGCCACCAGTCCGACCAATGTATCCAGCCCGCGTCGGGCGACTATGGCCACCCGATCATCAGGACGAACGCCCAGCCCGATCAGGTGATGAGCCAAGGTGTTGGCCTGCCGGTTCAGCTCGGCAAAGGTCAACGCCTGCCCCTGACTGACTGCCGCGACCGCTGCGGGCCGCTCGATCACCTGCGCTTCGAATCGCTGCGCAATGGTCAGCCCCGACACAAACTCCGCGTGCGTGTCGTTGAACGCAACCAGCAACTGTTCACGCTCGTGAGCCTGCACCATATCGAGCTGTTCCAGCTGCGCCTGATCGTTGGCGACCATCGCGTGCAGCAGTTGCTCGAAGTAACCGACATAACGCTGGATCGTCGATTCATCGAACAGCGCCGTGGCGTATTCCAGCACACCGCGAATGCCATCGCGGGTTTCGCCCAACGTCAGCGACAGGTCGAACTTGGCGAAGCGGGTCGGACCGGCCACGCTTTCCAGCGCCATCTCCCCCAGTTCCAGCGCCGGCCCGACGCTGTTTTCCCAGCTCAGGGTGGTCTGGAACAACGGACTGTGGGACAGGCTGCGCGCCGGCCGGGTAACTTCCACCACCTGCTCGAACGGCAAATCCTGATGGGCCTGGGCCTGCAATGTAAGCGTTTTCACCCGGGCCAGCAACGCCTCGACGCTGAGCCCGCCCGAGGTGTCGATCCGCAGGGCCAGGGTATTGATGAACAAGCCGATCAGCCCTTCGATTTCCACACGACCACGGTTGGCAACCGGCGAGCCGATCACAACGTCCGACTGGCCGGACAAGCGACCGAGCAGCAGCGCCCAGGCACTCACCATCGTCATGTACATCGTCACGCCATGGCGCTGGCTGAGTGCTTTGAGGCCGGCGCTCAGCGGTTCATCGAGCCGGAACTCGACGCTGCTGCCGGTGTAATCCTGTTGCGCCGGACGCGGTCGATCGGTCGGCAGCACCAGCAAGGTCGGGGCCCCGGCCAGGGTCTGCTGCCAGTAATCGCTCTGTTGCTGCAGCACTTCGCCGCTCAGCCAGCGGCGTTGCCAGATCGCGTAGTCGGCGTATTGCAGCGCCAGCGGCGGCAGCGGATCGGCCTCACCCTGGCTGAACGCTTGATACAGCGCCATCAGCTCGCGGGTCAGCACGCCCATCGACCAGCCATCGGAAATGATGTGGTGCAGGGTCAACAGCAATACATGGTGATCGTCGGCCAACCGCACCAGACATCCGCGAATCAACGGATCGTTCTGCAAGTCGAACGGGGTCGAGGCCTGTTCACGGATCAACGCCTGCATGGCTTCGTCGGCGTGTGGATGCTGACGCAGATCCTCGACCCGCAGCAGCAGGCCGCTGTCGACCGGCGCAATCATCACCTGCACGTCATCGTCGTGCGGGACGAAACGGCTGCGCAGGGTTTCGTGGCGGTCGATGATCCGCGCCAGTGACCGTTGCAGCGCCGCCTCGTCGAGATGACCGCGCAAGCGCAGGCCCAGCGGGATGTTGTAGGCGGTGTTGACCCCTTCCATACGCGCCAAGAACCACAGCCGCTGCTGGGCGAACGACAGCGGCAGCGCGCCGTCCCGTGGCACCGGCAACATGGCCGGCTGCGAGCTGCGTCCGGCCTGGGCCAGCACTTCGGCGACCGCGGCCAGTTCGGCATTGGCAAACAAGTCGCTCAGGGCCAGTTCGACGCCCAGACGTTGGCGAACCTGGGACACCATGCGCATCGCCAGCAACGAGTGGCCACCCAGTTCGAAGAAGTGATCCCGGCGCCCGACCTGCTCGACCTGCAGCACTTCGCCCCAGATCCGTGCCAGCGCGATTTCCAGTTCGCCGTGCGGTGCTTCGTAATGGCGGGTGAACAACGCCGCGCGATCCGGCGCCGGCAGGGCCTTGCGGTCAACCTTGCCGTTGGCGGTCAGCGGCAATGCGTCCAGTCGCACGAAGGCCGCTGGCACCATGTACTCGGGCAACTGCGCCAGCAGGCAGGCGCGCAGCTCGGCCACCGGTTGCGGTTCGACTTGAGCCTGTTCGGTGTAATAGGCCACCAGACGTGGCTGGCCGGGTTCGTCTTCACGAGCCAGCAATACCGCTTCCTGAATGCCGGGGAGCTGGTTGAGACGGGTTTCAATCTCGCCCAGCTCAATTCGCACCCCGCGAATCTTCACCTGGTCGTCGTTGCGTCCCAAGTATTCGAGGGTGCCGTCGTCCTGCCAGCGCGCGAGGTCACCGGTGCGGTACATGCGCCCGCTGTTGAACGGATCGTCGAGAAAGCGCTCGGCCGTCAGGTCCGGACGATTCAGATAACCCCGGGCAACCCCGGCGCCCCCGACATACAACTCCCCCGCCACGCCAATGGGCACCGGACGTTGCTGCTCATCCAGCAGATACACCGTGGCATTGCTCACCGGCCGGCCGATATGCAGCGCCTGCCCGGCTTCGACCTTGCCAGAGGTCGCCACCACCGTGGTTTCGGTCGGGCCGTAATTATTGATCACGTCGAAATGCCGGTGACGACTGAACTGCCGCAAGCGATCCCCGCCGATCAGCAGTGTGCGCAAGGTCGGGTGTTCGAGGTTCTGACTGAAGGCATATTCGGCCACCGGGGTCGGCAGGAAGCTCACATCCAGCGGTTGCGCACGCCACCAGTCGAGCAAGGCGTCGATGTCTTCGTTGCCGTCGCGGGTCGGGGCCAGGTGCAGGGTCGCGCCGGCACACAGGGCCGGCCAGACTTCCCAGGCCATGGCGTCGAAGCCGAACCCGGCAAGGCTTGAAGTGTGGCGCCCGGCGCACAGATCGAACGCGCCGCAATGCCAGTCGACGAGGTTGGACAGGGTGCGGTGTTCGACCATCACGCCCTTGGGCAGACCGGTCGAGCCCGAGGTGTAGATCACGTAGGCCAGATGCTCGGCGGTCAGGCCCGGCACCTGCGGATCGAGGGCCAGGCTCAGTGGCCAGGTGCGGCGGTCAAGGTCGATCACCGGTACATCGAGCGTCGGCAACCGGTCACGCAGATCGCTCTGGGTCAGCACCACGACCGGGGCACTGTCGCTGAGCAGGTAGCTCAGGCGTTCGGGCGGATGCGCCGGGTCAACCGGCACATAACCGGCCCCGGCCTTGAGAATCGCCAGCAGCCCCGCCAGCGTATCGAGCCCTCGGCGGGCGACGATGGCCACGCGATCATCGGGGCGAACACCCAGGCTGATCAGATGATGCGCCAGTGCGTTGGCGTGCAGGTTCAGCTCGGCATAGGTCACTTGTTCACCGAGGAACACCGCCGCCACCGCTTCCGGCCGCTCGATGACTTGCGCCTCGAAACGCTGATGAATCGTCAACCCTTGCGGGTAGTCGGCCGGAGTGGCGTTGAAGCCGCGCAGAATCTGCTCGCGCTCCGCCTCCGGGAGGATCGGCACCTGGCTGACCGGCGAATCCGGCGCCTGCTCCAGCGCGGACACCAGACCGTTCAGGGCGCCGAGCATGTAATCGCACACCCGTTGCGGATCGACTTCAGTGGTGGCGAGCAGGGTCAGGCTGAAGGCGTCGCCCAGGTCGTCGATACTCAGGGTCAGCGGATAGTTGGTGCGCTCTTCCGAGTGCAGGGTAGTAATGCCTTCCCATGCCGACAGGGTTTGTGCGCTGGCCGAAGCGGCGCCATGGCTGTGACGGTAATTGAGCAAGGCGCTGAACAGCGGCGTCGGTGCGGCCACGCTGCTGCAGCGCTGGGCCAGCGCCAGCGGCGCGTGTTCATGGCGCATCAAGGTGGTCAGGCGTGCGTGGGTCGCCTGCACGGCGTTGCGCACGCTCTGAGCATCGACGTCTACTCGCACCGGCAGGGTGTTGATGAAAATGCCCAGCGCCCGGTCGGTGGCTTCGGCGCCTTGCAGACGGCCCATCAGCACCGTGCCGAACACCACGCGTTGCTTGCCGGCGAGCGTGGCCAGCACCTGCGCCCAGGCCAGGTGGAACAGACTGGCCGCACTCACTCCAAGCTGCCGTGCCTGCCCCCGCAGGCGTTGGCCCAAGGCCGGTTCGACCGGCACGCTCAGTTCGGTGATGCCGTGCCCGTCGCCCTGCACATCCTGCAGGCCGAATGGCAGAGTCGGCTCGTCGATGTCACCGAGCATTTCGCGGAAGAACGATTCGTGCTCGGTTTCGCTGACACCCAGCCGCGCCTGCGCCACATAGTCACGAAACGCGACCGGCCGCCCCAGCAGATGGCCCTGCCCCGTGAGGAACGCACGCATCTCGTGACGCACCACGTCGAGCGCCGAGTGATCCAGCGCCATGTGGTGAAACAGCAAAGTCGCGACCACCCGCTGCCCGGCTTCATCCCAGGCATGGGCCAGGCGCATCATCGGCGCCCGGCTTACATCCATGCGAAATTCCCGGGCATCGAAACGTTCGTGCAAATACGCCAGCGCATCGCCTTCGGCATCGATCTCTTCCACCGGCAATTCGGCCTTACGCCAGACCACTTGCTGCGGCGTATCCAGCCCCTCCCAGACCACCGCCGTACGGAGGATGTCGTGGCGATCGATCACAGCCTGCAAGGCCTCAACGAACGCGTTCAAACGCCCGCGATCGGCAAAGGCGAAATGCGCCTGCATCACGTACGGATCGCCCTGGGTGGCGCTGACGTGGTGGTAAAGAATGCCTTCCTGCAACGGCGCCAGCGGGTAGATGTCCTGCACATTGGCCGCGCCGCCCGGCACATCGTCCACCAGTCGGTCGATGGTCGCCTGATCGAGTTCGGCCAGGGTCAGCATCGCCGGGGTAATGCGCGTGGTGCCGGGTGCAATGCCATTGGCCGGCACGTCGACCTGACCGCTCTTGGTCGCTGAATATTGCCCAGCCTTGATCAGCTCGATCAGCGCCGGTTTGTGCTCGCGCAACAGCGCCAGCACCGCCGGATCGCTCAGCGCCTGTTTGTTGCCTTGTACGCGCAACTGGTCGTCGGTGACCGCCAACTGGATGTCTTTCGCTTTAAGTGTTGCCAACAGTTCGATCACGTTCACAGGACGATCTCCATTCTTTCCGTAATTGCGGCGTATCCGGCCAGGGTCGGTTGTTCGAACAACGACCTGACCTCGGCTTCCATGCCTTCCTGACGTAACCGGCCGATCAGACTGACCGCCAGCAATGAGTGCCCGCCCAGTTCAAAAAAGTTGTCGTGGCGCCCTACCCGTTCCACGTTGAGCAGCTCGGCCCACAATCCGGCGAGGAGAATTTCCACCTCGCCGACTGGCGCTTCGTACTCGCGAGTGATGACCGAAGCCTGATCCGGTGCCGGCAAGGCCTTGCGGTCGAGCTTGCCGTTGGGGCTCAGCGGCAGCGCATCGAGGTGCACGAACACCGCCGGCACCATGTAATCCGGCAGGTGTTCCAGCAGGTGACCGCGCAGCACGTCGATTTCCAGCCGGGCGCCGGTGTAATAAGCGACCAGGCGTTTGTCCCCCGGCACGTCTTCGCGAGCCAGCACCGCGGCTTCCTGCACGCCGCCGATGTCGGTCAGGCGGGACTGGATTTCACCCAGTTCGATACGCAGGCCACGGATCTTCACCTGATCGTCGTTGCGGCCCAGGTATTCGATGTTGCCGTCGGCCAGATAACGGGCGACGTCGCCGGTGCGGTACATCCGGCCCTTGGGCTGGAACGGGTCGTTGAGGAACCGCTCGGCGCTGAGTTCTGGACGGTTCAGATAACCGCGTGCCACTTGCACACCACCGATGTACAGCTCGCCGACTACGCCTTGCGGCACCGGTTGTTGCTGGGCATCGAGGATGTACATACGGGTGTTGGCGATCGGTTTGCCGATCGGCGTGTTGTCCGGGGTAGTGTCGACAGGCCCGGCGCAATCCCATGCGGTAACGTCCACCGCTGCTTCGGTCGGGCCGTACAGGTTATGCAGACCACTGTTCGGCAATTGCTGCTTGAAGCGCCGCACCAGACTGCCCGGCAAGGCCTCACCGCTACACATCACCTGACGTAAACCGCCGCAACTTGCGGTGTCGCCATGGGCAAGGAACACGTCGAGCATCGACGGCACGAAGTGCAGCGTGGTGATGCGTTCTTGCTCGATTACTTCGCTCAGATACAGCGGATCCTTGTGCCCGCCGGGACGGGCCATCACCAGTCGCGCACCGGTCATCAACGGCCAGAAGAATTCCCACACCGAGACGTCGAAGCTGAATGGCGTCTTTTGCAGCACTGAATCTTCAGCCGTCAGGCGATAGGCGTCCTGCATCCACAGCAAGCGGTTGACCACTCCGGAGTGCTCGTTGATCACACCTTTCGGCTGGCCGGTGGAGCCTGAGGTGTAGATCACGTAAGCCGTGTGTTGCGGGGTCAGTTCATCGACGGAAAGGTTATCCGCCGACAACGATTGCCAGGTGTCGTGATCCAGATCGACCACCGGCACCGCGACTTCACCCAGCAACGAGCGAGTCGAACCCTGCACCAGCACCGCCGACGGTGCGCTGTCCTCCAGCATGTAGGCCAGACGCTCCAACGGATACGCCGGATCCAGCGGCACATAACCGCCGCCAGCCTTCAAAATGGCCAGCAACCCGACCACCATTTCCAGCCCCCGCTCGACGCAGATCGCCACCCGCGCATCCGGGCCAACACCCAAACCGCGCAAGTGATGGGCCAAGCGATTGGCCCGAGCATTCAGCTCGGCATAACTCAGTCGCTGCTCGCCGGAAAGCACCGCCACAGCCTGCGGCGACCGCAAGACCTGCGCCTCGAACAGACCGTGGATGCTCTGCTGAAGGTCATAACCGACATCGGTCGCGTTGAAGTCGAACAACAGCCGCTGCCGCTCTGCCCCCTCAAGAATCGGCAAACGATTCATGGCCCGCGTCGGTGCCTGCTCCAGCGCCTCCACCAACGCCAACAACGCCGTCTGCATGTAACCGCAAATCCGCTGCGCGCCGATGTCCGCCGGCACCATGGCAATCAGCGAGAAGCCGTTGCCCAGGTCATCGACGTTCAGGCTCAGCGGGTAGTTGGTGCGCTCTTCGCTGCTCAGGGTCTCGATGCCCTGCCAGGCCTGAACCACGCTGTCCGCATGCTCTGCACCGTGGCTGTGTCGGTAGTTGAGCATCGCGCTGAACAACGGCGACGGCGCCGCGATTCCGCTGCAACGCTGGGCCAGTGCCAACGAAGCGTGTTCGTGGCCCAGCAACGCGGTGAGACGCTGATGCGTCGCCTTGACCGCCTCGCGCACCGGGGTGTCACCCAGATCGACCCGCAACGGCAAGGTGTTAATGAACATGCCCAGTGCGCGGTCGGCACCCTGGCCACCCTGCATCCGGCCCATCAGCACGGTGCCGAACACCACATTGTCCTGCCCGGAGGTCGCCGCCAGTACCTGGGCCCAGGCAAGGTGGAACAGGCTGGCCACGCTGATGCCCATCTGCCGTGCCTGACTGCGCAGGCGCAGGTTCAGGCCACTGTCGAGGACCTGCTGCACTTCCTCGATGCCGCGTCCGTCGCCGCGCACATCGCGCAGACTGAACGGCAGGGTCGGCTCGTCGATGTCGCCGAGCATGTCTCGGAAAAACGCTTCATGCTCCTGCTCGGTGACACCCAGCCGCGCCTGCGCCACGTAATTGCGGTACGGCACCGCCGCCGGCAACGGCTCGTCGGAACCGCGCAAGTACGCCTGCATTTCGTGGCGCACCACTTCCAGCGCGGTGTGGTCGAGCACAATGTGATGGAACAACAGCATCGCCACCACCCGGCCACGGGCCGGATCCCGGGCATACACCAGACGCAGCAACGGCGCCTGGGCGATGTCGAGGCGGCAATGCCGCGCATCGAATCGGGCATGCAGCTGCTCAAGAATGTCGCCAGCCGCAGGATCGAGCAGGACCTCCTGCACCACCAGTTCAGCCTTTCGCCACACGACTTGCACCGGCACGCTCAAGCCTTCCCACACCACACCCGTGCGCAGCACGTCATGGCGATCGATGACCTGTTGCAACGCCGCACTGAAACGCTGCACACGTTCAAGACTGTCGAACGCGATACGCGATTGCAGCAGGTACGGATCGCCTTCGCCCGCACTCAAGTGATGGTAAAGAATGCCTTCCTGCAACGGCGCCAGCGGATAGATGTCCTGCACATTGGCAGCGCCGCCCGGCACGCTGGACACCACACGATCAATGGCGGCCTGATCCAGCGTGACCAGCGTCAGCATCTCCGGAGTGATGCGAGTGCAATCGGCTGCGATGCGGTTGGCCGGCACTTCGATTTCGCGACCGCTGCCCACGGCCGCAGCCAGCGCGGCCAGGGTCGGCTGACTGAACAGCACGCGCACATCGGTGCTCAGGCCGATCTGGCGCATGCGTTCGATCAGGCTCACCGCCAGCAGCGAGTGCCCGCCCAGTTCGAAGAAGTGATCGTGGCGCCCCACCCGTTCGACGTTCAGCACCTCGCCCCACAATCGGGCCAGGGCGATTTCGGTCTCGCCGAGCGGAGCCTCGTACTCGCGCACCAGCACCGACTCGGCGCCGGGAGCCGGCAGTGCCTTGCGATCCACCTTGCCGTTGGGGCTCAGTGGCAGGCTGTCGAGCACGACGAAGGCCGACGGCACCATGTAGTCCGGCAGGCGTGCAAGCAAATGTTCACGCAACGCCTCGATCCCCGGTTGCCCGACCTCGGCGTGCCAGGTGAAGTACGCCACCAGACGCTCTTCACGCACCAGCACCACAGCCTCACGCAGGGCCGGATGGCTGAGCAGTTGCGCTTCAATTTCACCCAACTCCAGGCGCAGGCCACGCAGCTTGACCTGGAAGTCGTTGCGCCCGATGAATTCGAGCTGGCCATCGGCGCGGTAGCGCACCAGGTCGCCCGTGGCATACAACCGGTCGCCGGCCACGAACGGGCTCGGGATAAACCGTTCGGCCATCAACTGCGGCAGGCCCAGATAGCCCCGCGCAACCCCGGCACCGCCAATGAACAACTGACCGATGACGCCCATCGGCACCGGCCGCTCGGCAGCATCCAATACATACAGACGGGTGTTGTTGATCGGCCGCCCGATCGGCAAGGCGCCGTCCGGCACCGGCATCGACGGTTCCAGCGTCCACACCGTGCTGTCGACCGTGGCTTCGGTCGGGCCGTAAACGTTGTGCAGGCGCACCTGCGGCAGACGCTCGCGCACAAGGCGCGCCAGCGCCGGTGTCAGGTCGCCGCCGCCACAGAACACATCAGTGAGGCTGCTGCACTGGCTGACGTCGTCCTGCTCGAGGAACTGTTGCAACAACACCGGCACGAACTGGATCACGCTGATCCGCTGCTCACGAATCACCTGCGCCAGATACGCCGGCTCGCGGTGTCCGTCAGGACGCGCCAGCACCAGCCGCAGCCCGGCGCTCAACGGCCAGAACAGCTCCCAGACCGAGGCATCGAAACTGAACGGGGTTTTCTGCAACAGCGCGCCGTCCGTCACGACGGGACACAGCTGCGAACTCCAGTGCAGCAGGTTACCGACGCCACGATGCTCGACCATCACACCTTTCGGCGCCCCGGTCGAACCGGAGGTGTAGATCACGTAGGCCAGGTTCGAAGCGCTCAGGTTCGGTACTTGCGGATTGTCCTGCGGGTTGAATGTCCAGTGGTCCTGATCCAGATCGATCACCAGCGCGGAGCTCTCGTCGAGCAATGCGCGAGTCGCCCCGTGTACCAGCACTGCCACCGGGTTGCTGTCCTTGAGCATGTAATCCAGACGCTCCGCCGGGTACGCCGGGTCCAGCGGTACGTAGGCACCGCCCGCCTTGAGGATGCCAAGCAGACCGACCATCAGTTCCAGCCCGCGCTCGACGCAGATCGCCACCCGCGAATCCGGCCCCACACCCAGTTCGCGCAGGTGATGGGCCAGACGGTTGGCCTGAGCATTGAGTTCGGCGTAGGTCAGCCGCTGTTCACCGGCCTGCAACGCGATGGCTTGCGGCGTACGTTGGACTTGCGCTTCGAACAGCCCGTGAACGGTCTGCTCCAGATTGTCTGTGGTGCCGGTGTCGTTAAGGTCGTACAGCACCTGCTGACGCTCTGCGCCGTCGAGGATCGGCAAGCGATTCAGCGGCTGATCCGGTGCCTGTTCCAGGGCGTCCGCGAGTTTCTCCAGCGCGGTCTGCATGTAGTCGCAGATGCGCTGTGAACCGATGTTCGCCGGGGTCATGGCAGTCAGCACGAAACCATTGCCCAGATCATCGACGCCCAGGCTCAGCGGATAGTTGGTGCGTTCTTCGCTGCTCAGGGTCTCGATGCCTTGCCAGGCCTGACGCAGGTTTTGCTGTTGCGCCTCGTCGGCGCTGTGCCGGTAGTTGAGCATCGAACTGAACAGCGGCGACGGCGCGGCCACCCCGCTGCAACGCTGGGCCAGCGCCAGCGAAGCGTGCTCATGACCGAGCAATGCGCTCAAGCGCGCATGCGTCGCCCGAGCCCCATCGCGCACCGGGGTTTCACCGAGATCGACCCGCAGCGGCAAGGTGTTGATGAACATCCCCAGCGCCCGGTCGGCACCCTCGCCGCCCTGCATCCGGCCCATCAGCACCGTGCCGAATACCACACGATCCTGCCCGGATGTCGCCGCCAGCACCTGCGCCCAGGCGAGGTGGAACAGGCTGGCCACGCTGATGCCCAGTTGCCGGGCCAGGCTGCGCAGACGCTGGCCGGTTGCAGCCGTCAGGGCCTGTTGCGTTTCCTCGATGTCGCGACCGTCGCCTTGCACATCCTGCAAGCCGAACGGCAAGGTCGGCTCGTCGATGTCGCCGAGCATGTCGCGGAAGAACGTTTCGTGGTCCTGCTCGCTGACACCCAGCCGCGCCTGCGCCACGTAGTTGCGATAAGGCACCGCCGCGCCCAGCGAGGCTTCGCGCCCTTGCAGGCAGGCGAGCATTTCGTGCTGCACCACGTCCAGCGCGGTGTGATCCATCACCACATGGTGGAACAGCAACATCGCGACCACCCGATCATGAGCCGGATCACGGGCATACACCAGCCGCAGCAACGGTGCCTGGCTGATGTCGAGGCGGTAGTGACGGGCATCGAAACGCCCGTGCAACTGTTCAAGGACGTCGCCATCCGCCGGGTCGAGCACAATCTCCTGCACCGCCAGTCCGGCGAGACGCCACACCACCTGCATCGGCGCGGCCAGTTCCTGCCAGATCACCGCCGTGCGCAGGATGTCGTGGCGGGCAATGACCTGACGCAGCGCCGCCGCGAACGCTTCCACACGTTCGACACTGTCGAAGGCCAGCCGTGACTGCAGCAGGTACGGATCGCCCTGCTCCGCGCTCAAGTGGTGATAAAGGATGCCTTCCTGCAACGGCGCCAGCGGATAGATGTCCTGCACGTTGGCGGCGCCGCCCGGCACCGTGGCGACGATCCGGTCGATGCCGGCCTGATCCAGTTCGGTGAGGCTCAGCAGGTCCGGGGTGATGCGCGTGCAATCAGCAGGAATGCGGTTGGCCGGCACTTCGATTTCGCGACCACTGCCCACCGCTGCCGCCAGCGCGGCCAGGGTTGGCTGGCTGAACAGTACGCGCACGTCGGTGCTCAGGCCGATCCGACGCAGGCGCTCGATCAGGCTCACGGCCAGCAGCGAATGGCCGCCCAGTTCGAAGAAGTTGTCGTGACGACCGACCTTTTCCAGCTTCAGGACATCCGCCCAGATCTGCGCCAGTGCGGTTTCCACCGGGCCCTGCGGGGCTTCGTATTCGCGGCTGAGCCAGGCGTTCTGATCCGGTTCCGGCAAGGCCTTGCGGTCGAGTTTGCCGTTGGCGGTCAGCGGCAACGTGTCGAGTCGCACGTAAGCTGCCGGAATCAAGGCTTGCGGCAGAAGCCCTTGCAGATGATTGCGCAGGGTTTCGATATCGGCCGGTGCCCGTTCGGTGAACCACACCAGCAACTGCCCGTCGCGCACCAGCGCCACGGCGTCCTGCACCGTCGGATGGCAGGCCAGCGCGGCTTCGATTTCCCCCAGTTCGACCCGCACGCCGCGCAGTTTCACCTGATCGTCGTTGCGACCGAGGTATTCGATGTTGCCGTCCGCCAACCAGCGTGCGAGGTCGCCGGTGCGGTACATCCGCGCCTGCGGCTGATCGCTGAACGGATCAGTGAGGAAGCGTTCGGCGGTCATTTCTGGACGATTCAGGTAACCCCGCGCTACACCGGCGCCAGCGACGTACAACTCCCCCGCCACACCCACCGGCACCGGGCGTTGCTGGTCATCCAGCAGATAGATGCGGGCGTTGGCCATCGGCCGGCCGATGTGCAGCGGCTGACCGACTTCCACCGGGCCGGAGGTCGCGACCACCGTGGCCTCGGTCGGGCCATAGTTGTTGATCACCGCAAAGCGCTGCGCACGGTTGAACTGGCGCAGTTTGTCGCCACCGATCAGCAAGGTGCGCAGGGTCGGGTGTTGCAACTCACGGCTGAAGGCGTATTCGGCCACCGGCGTCGGCAGGAAACTCACCTGCAACGGCTGCGCCCGCCACCAGTCGAGCAGTTCGTCCAGGTGTTCATTGCTCACCGATTCCGGCGGCAGGTGCAGGGTCGCGCCGACGCACAGCGCCGGCCAGACCTCCCAGGCCATCGCATCGAAACCGAAACCGGCAACACTGGCGGTGTGGCTGCCGACATGCAGGTCGAAGGCTTCGGCGTGCCAGTGCACGAGGTTTTCCAAAGTCGCGTGTTCGACCATCACGCCTTTCGGCTGGCCGGTGGAGCCCGAGGTGTAAATCACGTACGCAAGATTTGCCGGGGTCAGGTACGGCAGTTGCGGGTTGCTGTCAGGCAGGTGTTGCCAGGCGTCGCTGTCCAGATCGATCACCGGCATCATGCCCGGCAGATCCCGGGTCGAGGCCTGGACCAGCACAGCCACCGGATCGCTGTCCTGCAACAGGTAAGCAATACGCTCCACCGGGTGCGCCGGATCCACCGGCACATAACCGGCGCCGGCCTTGAGAATCGCCAGCAGCCCCACCAGCATCTGCGGCCCGCGACGCACGCAAATGGCGACGCGGTCGTCCGGTTGCACACCGAGGCCGATCAAATGATGGGCCAGTTGGTTGGCGCGCTGATTGAGCTGCCCGTAGGTCAGCTGTTGCGCGCCCTGAATCACGGCGAGTGCATTCGGGTTGTGCCGGGCCTGCGCCTCGACCAGTGCGTGAATCGTCGCGCCACGGGGATAGGCCGTGACCGGAGGATTGAAACCCTCGACCAGACGCTCCAGTTCTGCGGTCGAAAGGATCGGCAAGCGGTTCAACGGTTTTTGCGGCGTCTGTTCCAGCGCCTGCACCAGTTGTTCCAGCGCGGTGTGCATGTAACTGCAAATCCGTTGCGCACCGATCTGGCTCACCGCCAGAACCGACAAGGCAAACCCTTCACCCAGATCGTCAACGCTCAGGGTCAGCGGGTAGTTGGTGCGCTCTTCACCGCCGAGTTTCTGCACGCCCTCCCAGATGCCCTGGCCGTTCTGCGACTGTTGCGCAGGCGCGCTGTGACGGTAGTTGAACAAGGCACTGAAAAGCGGCGACGACGCCGCAACACCACTGCAACGCTGGGCCAGCGCCAGTGAGGCGTGTTCATGCCCCAGCAACGCGGTCAGTCTTGCGTGAGTCGCCTTGACCCCGTCCCGCGCACCAGCGCCGACATCGATGCGCAGCGGCAAGGTGTTGATGAACACCCCCAGCGCCCGGTCGGCACCATCGCCGCCCTGCATCCGCCCCATCATCACCGTGCCGAACACCACATCGCGGCGGTTCGACAGCACGCCCAGCACTTGCGCCCAGGCCAGGTGCATCAGGCTGGCAGCGCTCACGCCCAGTTGCCGCGCCTGTTCACGCAGACGCACGTTGAGTTCGGTGGCCACCGGTTGCAGCGCTTCTTCGATGCCGTGACCGTCGCCCTGCACGTCCCGCAGCCCCAGCGGCAGGGTCGGCTCGTCGATGTCGCCGAGCATCTCGCGGAAAAACGCTTCGTGTTCCTGCTCGCTGAGCCCCAGGCGTGCCTGGGCCACGTAGTTGCGATAGGGAATCGGCGCCGAAAGGCTATCGACCTCACCGAACATTACACCGCGCATTTCATCGACGATCACCTCCAGCGCGGTGTGATCGAGAATCAGGTGGTGAGACAGCAGGATCGCCACCACGCGCTGCTGCTTCGGATCTTCGGCATACACCATGCGCAGCAGCGGTCCCTGGCTGATGTCGAGGCGGTAGTGACGGGCATCGAAGCGCTCGTGCAATTGCTCGAGGATGTCGCCCTGGGCCGAGTCCAGCGTCACGTGCTGAACCACCAGTTCGGCGTGGCGCCACACCACTTGATGAGGCGTCGCCAGGCCTTCGTGGACAACGCTGGTACGCAGGATGTCGTGGCGTGCGATGACCTGCTGCAAGGTGTCGGTGAAGGTGCGCAGGCGTTCGACACTGTCGAAGGCCAGCCGTGATTGCAGCAGGTACGGGTCGCCCTGCTCCGCGCTCAAGTGGTGATAAAGGATGCCTTCCTGCAACGGCGCCAGCGGATAGATGTCCTGCACGTTGGCGGCGCCGCCCGGCACCGTGGCGACGATCCGGTCGATGCCGGCCTGATCCAGTTCGGTGAGGCTCAGCAGGTCCGGGGTGATGCGCGTGCAATCAGCAGGAATGCGGTTGGCCGGCACTTCGATTTCGCGACCACTGCCCACCGCTGCCGCCAGCGCGGCCAGGGTTGGCTGGCTGAACAGTACGCGCACGTCGGTGCTCAGGCCGATCCGACGCAGGCGCTCGATCAGGCTCACGGCCAGCAACGAGTGCCCGCCCAACTCGAAGAAGTTGTCGTGGCGACCGACCTTTTCCAGCTTCAGGACATCAGCCCAGATCTGCGCCAGCGCGGTTTCCACCGGGCCTTGCGGGGCTTCGTATGCCTGACTGAGCCAGGCGCCCGGATCCGGCATTGGCAAGGCTTTGCGGTCGACCTTGCCGTTGTTGTTCAGCGGCAAGGCGTCGAGTTGTACCCAGGCCGAGGGCACCATGTATTCCGGCAGGCGCGACTGCAATTGTTCGCGCAGGCTGGCGCTGTCCACGCCCTCTTCGGCGGTGAAATACGCCACAAGGCGCAGCGGTTCCTGACCGTCCCGACGGGCCAGCACGATGGCTTCCTTGACCCCTTCGCAATTCAGCAGGCGGTTTTCGATTTCCCCCAGTTCGATGCGGAAACCACGGATTTTCACCTGATCGTCGTTACGTCCGATGCATTCCAGTTGGCCCGGTGCCAGCCAGCGTGCGAGGTCGCCGGTGCGATACAGCAGCGCGTCCGGCTGATCGCCGAACGGGTCTTGCAGGAATTTTTCGGCGGTCAGGTCCGGGCGATTCAAATAGCCCAGCGCCACGCCCTGGCCGCCGATGTACAGCTCGCCGGTAACGCCCATCGGCACCGGTTGCTGACAGGCGTCGAGCACATAGACCTGGGTGTTGGAGATCGGGCCGCCAATCGGCACGCTGTCAGCATCTTCTGCCACTTCGCGCACTTCGAAGGTTGTGGCGTAGGTGGTGGTTTCGGTCGGGCCGTAGCAGTGAACGATGCGCAGGTCCGGCGCCTCGGCGAGCAAGCGGCGGAACGCGGCTGGGTCGGCACGTTCGCCACCGCACAGCACCATGCGCAGGCCCTTCAGGGCTTCGGGAATCAGTTGCACATACTGATTGAACAGCGCAGTGGTGACGAACAGGATCGTGACGCCCGAAGCCGCCAATACCTGCCCGAACACGTTTGGATCAAGCAAGGTGTCATGATCGATGACCACCACGCGCCCGCCGTTGAGCAACGGCCCCCAGACGTCCATGGTGCTGGCGTCAAATGCCGGGTTGGAGGCGAACGCCACGCGATCCTGCGGATTGAAATCGGCATAGCCGTTGTTGATCACCAGTCGCCCGATGGCCCGGTGCGGCACCATCACCCCTTTCGGTGTGCCGGTGGAACCGGAGGTGTACATGATGTAGACCACGGATTCCGAAGACTGCGGCAGGTCCGGGTTGTGCGTCGGTTGCGCGTCGAGTTTCAGCGCATCGAGGTCGATCCGACGCACGCTGTAGTCGACTGACTCGGTGCTCAAGGTCAGCAGCGCTTTCGCCCCGCAGTCTTCAACCATGAACGCCTGACGCTCGGCCGGCGCGTTGATATCCAGCGGCACATAAGCCGCCGCGCATTTGCCGATGGCCAGTTGCGTGACCAGCAGATCCAGCGAGCGCGACAGCAGGATCGCCACGTGGTCGCCCGGCTGCACGCCCTGCCCGATCAGGTGATGGGCCAGGCGATTGGCCCGTTGATTCAGTTCTTCATAGGTCAACTCGGTGTTGCCATGCACCGCCGCCACGGCTTGCGGATGCCGTTTCACTTGCTGCTCGAACAGACCATGCACCGTCGAACCTGACGGGTACTCCCGCTGAGTCGCATTGAACCCGACCAGCAATTCCCGACGCTCATCCGGAGGCAAAATCGACAACTGATCGACGCCCCGTTGCGGCGTCTGCTCCAGCGCCTGCACCAGACTGTCGAAGGCAATGTTGATGTACTCGCAGACCCGCGCCCCATTGATGCCCGGCACCGCCTGCACACTCAGACGCAAACCTTCGCCAAGGTCATCGACGCTGACCACCAGCGGATAGTTGCTGCGCTCGCGGGAGCTGAGCAGTTCAATGCCATCCAGCGTCAGCCCCGCCGCCTGCGGTGCGCTGTGGCGATAGTTGAGCAACGTGCCGAACAGCGGCAACGAGCCGGAAACCCCGCTGCAACGCTGGGCCAGCGCCAGTGACGCCTGTTCATGGGCGAGCAATTGCGCCAGCCGTTCATGGGTGGCGAGCACGCTGTCGCGCACCGCCGTGGCGGTCACGCTGACCCGCAGCGGCAAGGTGTTGATGAACAGGCCCAACGCTCGGTCGGCGCCCTCGCCGCCCTGCATCCGGCCCAGCAGCACCGTGCCGAACACCACCTCGTCCCGGCCGGAAATCTGTGCCAGAACCTGCGCCCAGGCCTGGTGCGCCAGACTCGCCACGCTGATGCCGAGCCGGCGTGCCTGCTCACGCAGACGCAAGGCCAGCGCGGTGTCTAGCGTGAGTTGGCTGTCGAGCACCGCGCTGCCGTCGCCGTGCACGTCCTGCACGCCGAACGCCAGGGTCGGCTCGTCGATGTCGCCGAGCATGTCGCGGAAAAACTCTTCATGGGCCTTGGCATCCACACCAAGCCGTGCCTGCGCGACATAGTTGCGGTACTGCACCGGGGTCGCCAGTTCGGCGGCGTGACCGTGCAGCACGCTGTTCATCTCGCTCACCAGCACTTCCAGCGCGGTGTGATCGAGCATCAAGTGATGCATCAGCAGGATGCCGACCCAGCGCTTTTGCTGCGGATCCTCGGTGTAGGCAAAACGCATCATCGGTGCGCGGCCCAGGTTCAGACGGTAGTGACGCGGGTCGAAGCGCGCCTGCATCTGTTGCAGCACGTCGCCTTCCAGTGCTTCGTCATCCACCCGCTCAAGCGCCAGCGGTGCCGCACGCCAGACCACTTGCACCGGCTCTTCGAGGCCTTCCCAGACCACGCTGGAACGCAGGATGTCGTGGCGCGCGATCACCACATTGACGGCGCGGACAAACGCCTTGACCGACTTGATCCCGTCAAACACAAACTGCGCCTGCAACACGTAAGGATCGCCCGCAGTCGCGGCCATGTGGTGATACAGAATCCCCGACTGCAACGGCGCCAGGGCGTAGATGTCCTGCACGTTGGCGACGCCACCGGGAACGCTTTCCACGATCCGGTCGATGCCGGCCTGATCGAGTGAGGCCAGGGGCAGCATGTCTGGCGTGATGTGTTGGCAGTCAGGGGTGATGCGATTGACCGGTACTTGAACGCCGGACGACGCACCCAGGGTTGCCGCCAGTCCTGCCACGGTTGGCCGACCGAACAGAACCCGCACATCGCAGCTCAATTCCTGCTGGCGCATGCGCTCGACCAGTTTCACCGCCAGCAAGGAATGGCCGCCCAGCTCAAAGAAATTGTCATGGCGCCCGACCTTCTCGACGTTCAGCAGGGTCTGCCAGATCTCGGCGATTCGGCATTCCACCTCGCCGACCGGCGCCTCGTACCCGCGCAGCAAATGGCCGCTTTGATCCGGCGTCGGCAAGGCCTTGCGGTCGAGTTTGCCGTTGGGGCTCAGGGGCATGGCGTCGAGATGGACGAATGCCGTCGGCACCATGTAATCCGGCAACTGCTCCAGCAGATGGCTGCGCAGTTCGCCGATGTCCAGCGGCTCACCGCTGTAGTACGCCACCAGCCGTGGATCGCCGGCCACGTCTTCGCGCACCAGCACTTCTGCGGCGAGCACGGTGTCGAGTTGCATCAGCCGCGCCTGGATTTCCCCGAGTTCGATACGCAAGCCGCGAATCTTCACCTGATCGTCGTTGCGACCGAGGTATTCGAGGTTGCCGTCGGCCCGATAGCGGCACAGGTCACCGGTGCGGTACAGCCGCGCGTTCGGCTGATCGCTGAACGGATCGTCGAGGAAACGCTCGGCGGTGAGCGACGCAAGATTCAGGTATCCACGCGCCACCTGCACGCCACCGATGTACAGCTCACCGGCCACGCCCAGCGGCAACGGTTGCAACTGTTCATCGAGGATGTACAAACGGGTATTGCTGACCGGCCGGCCGATGGGCAGCAGCACCTCTGGCACCGGCATCGACGGCTCCAGCGTCCACACCGTGCTGTCCACAGTGGTTTCGGTCGGGCCGTAGACGTTGTGCAAGCGCACCTGCGGCAGACGCTCGCGGACTTGACGGGCTAACGCCGGCGTCAGCTCGCCGCCGCCACAGAACACATCCGTGAGGCTGGTGCACTGGCTGACGTCTGCCACGTCGAGGAACTGTTGCAACAGCGCCGGGACGAACTGGATCACGCTGATGCGCTGCTCGCGCACCACGTGCGTCAAGTACGCCGGTTCGAAGTGCGCGTCAGGGCGCGCCAGTACCAGACGCAGACCAGTCGTCAGCGGCCAGAACAGCTCCCAGACCGAGGCGTCGAAACTGTAAGGGGTTTTCTGCAACAGGGCGCCGTCCACCACAGGCGGGCACACCTGCGAGCTCCAATGCAGCAGATTACCCAGGCCACGATGCTCGACCATCACCCCTTTCGGCGTGCCGGTGGAACCCGAGGTGTAGATCACGTAGGCCAGGTTCGAAGCGTTGAGGCCCGGCACCTGAGGGTTCTGATCGGGGTAGTCCTGCCAGTGATCCTGATCGAAATCGAGCAACGGCACGCCGCCCGCCTCGAACAGCGCCCGGGTCGCGCCGTGCGCCAGCAGCGCCACCGGGGCGCTGTCCTTGAGCATGTAGCTCAGGCGTTCCGCCGGGTACGCCGGATCCAGCGGCACATAAGCACCGCCGGCCTTGAGAATGCCCAGCAGGCCGATCACCAGTTCAGGCCCGCGTTCGACGCAGATCGCCACCGGTGTATCCGGCCCGACACCCAGCTCACGCAACCGGTGAGCCAGGCGATTGGCCCGGGCATTGAGTTCGACATACGTCAGTGACTGCTCGCCGGACTGCAACGCGATGGCCTGCGGCGTGCGCTCGACCTGAGTCTCGAACAGGCCATGAACGGTCCGCTCCAGGTCGAGATCGACACGTGTGTCATTGAAGTCCACCAGCAATTGCTGCCGCTCCTGCTCCGGCAAAACCGGCAACTGGTTGATCAGCGTCTCAGGCGACTGTTCCAGGGCATCGAGCAAGCCGTCGAGTGCGGTTTGCACATAGGCGCAGACCCGTTCGGCACCGATGCCGGTCGGGGCGATGGCAGATAACCGGAAACCACTGCCCAGGTCATCGACGCTCAGGGTCAGCGGATAGTTGGTCGGTTCCTTGCCACTCAGGACCTGGACGCCGGGGGCCAGGTCGATCACCGCGGCAACATCACCGACAGCGCTGTGGCGATAGTTGAGCATGGCGCTGAACAACGGCGTCTGCGCACTCAACGCGCTGCACCGCTGGGCCAGTGCCAGCGAGGCCTGTTCATGGGCGAGCAAGGCGCTCAGCCGCCGGTGCGTGGCGAGCACGCCGTCGTGGACGCTTTGCGCGCCGACATCGACCCGCAGCGGCAAGGTGTTGATGAACATGCCCAGCGCCTGCTCGCCGCCGTCGCCCGCCTCCATCCGCCCCAGCAACACGGTGCCGAACACCACCGAGGTGCGCCCGGACAACTGGCCCAATACCCGCGCCAGCGCCAGGTGCATCAGGCTCGCCACGCTTACGCCGAGTTGCCGCGCCTGCGTGCGCAGTCGCAGGTTCAGATCGTCAGTAAGTCTGAGCTGTGCGTCTTCGAAATCCTGCCCGCCGCCCTGAACATCCTGCAGGCCCCACGGCAGTGTCGGCTCGTCGATATCGCCGAGCATCTCGCGGAAGAACGTTTCGTGGGCCTGCTCATTGAGCGCCATGCGCGCCCGCGCCAGGTGATTGCGGAACGGCACCGCCGCCGCGACCAGCTCGGTCTGCCCTTGCAGCCAGGCCTGGATTTCCCGGCGCACCACGTCCAGCGCCACGTGGTCGATGATCATGTGATGGAACAGCAGCAGCGCGACGATCCGCCCCTGCGCCGGATCCCGCGCATAGACCAGGCGCAGCAGCGGCGCCTGTTGCAGATCAAGGCGCAAGTGACGGGCGTCGTAACGCGCCTGCAACTGGCTGAACACATCGGTGGACGTGTCGAGCTGCACCTCTTCGCAGACCAGCGGCGCCTGGCGCCAGACCACTTGCACCGGTTCGTCCAGGCGCTCCCAGACAAACGAGGTGCGCAGAATGTCGTGACGGTCGATCACCCATTGCAAGGCCTGGGCAAACGCGTCGAGGCGCTCGTGACTGTCGAACGTGAATTGCGCCTGTTGCACATACAGATCGCCTTCACCGGCGGCGAGGTGCAGATACAGCATGCCTTCCTGCAACGGCGCCAGCGGATAGATGTCCTGCACATTCGCCACGCCACCCGGCACGGTGGCGACGATGCGGTCGATGGCCGGCTGATCCAGTTGCACCAGCGGCAGCATGTCCGGGGTGATGCGCAGCGCCGGGCTCGACCAGTCGCCGCCGTGGCTCGCCACCAGCTCCAGCAACTGCGCCTTGTGCTTGGCGAGGCTGTCCCAAAGCGCGTCGTCCAGCGCCTCGTCGTCGCCCAGAATGACCAGGTCTTCATCGTCCTGTTGAAGGCGGATCGCATGGGTGGAAATAACAGCCATCAGCTCGCGAAATTGCATGGGGGTAACCTGCTGTAAATTCGGGAAAAAAGGAGCGCGCAGCGGCGAATCCGTGCGGCCACGCGCAGCCCGGAAAAGCTAAAACATCGGGGCTTGGGTGTCTGACATGGGAAGCGGGGACAAGCCCCGTGACCGGCCAGTCATGGCGTCGATCCGCGGGAACCGCGAATCGACGCCGATGTCGGCTCAGAGCCGGCGTTTGCGGTTGAGCGTCGGTATGGTGGTTTGCGGGACTTCAACCTGTCTGGCCTGCGCCGAAGTCTGCGCCGCCAGCGCGGCCAGGGTCGGTTGGCTGAACAGCGTGCGGGCATCGACGTGCAGCCCGGCCTGACGCATGCGCGCCACCAGACTGACCGCCAGCAATGAATGCCCGCCGAGTTCGAAGAAGTGATCGTTGCGTCCGACCTGCTCCAGTTGCAGCACCTCGGCCCAGATCTGCGCGAGCCTGATTTCGACCTCTCCTTCGGGCGCCTCGTAGCGACGACTGAGCACCGCCTCCGCCCCCGGTGCCGGCAAGGCCTTGCGATCGACCTTGTCGTTGGGGGTCAGGGGCAACGCATCGAGCTTCACGTAGGCACCCGGCGCCATGTACTCCGGCAAGCGCTCCAGCACGTGGGCGCGCAAGCTTTCGATGCGTGGCGCGTCGAAGCCTTCGCGCACGGTGAAATACGCCACCAGTCGCTCGTCGCGCACCAGCACCACGGCTTCACGCACCGCCGGATGCTCGATCAGCCGCGCCTCGATTTCCCCCGGCTCCAGACGCAAGCCACGCAGCTTGACCTGGAAGTCGTTACGCCCGAGGAACTCGAGGTTGCCGTCCGCCCGGTAGCGCACCAGATCGCCGGTGCGATACAGGCGATCACCGGCCACGAACGGGCTGTCGATGAAGCGCTCGGCCTGCATGTCCGGCAGTCCCAGATAACCCCGCGCGACCCCGACCCCGCCGATGTGCAAGTGACCGCTGACACCGAATGGCACCGGCTGATCGTGAGCGTCCAGCACGTAGAGCCGGGTGTTGCTCAACGCCTTGCCGATCGGTATGACGGTTTCCGGCACCGGTTGGTCCGGTTCCAGCGTCCAGCCGGTGCTGTCGACCGTGGTTTCGGTCGGGCCGTAAACGTTATGCAGACGCACCCACGGCAGGAGCTCGCGGACGCGCCGGGCCAGTGCGGCGGTCAGTTCACCACCACCGTTGAGCACGTCGGTCAGGCTGGTGCACTGGCTGACATCGTCCTGCTCGATGAACTGTTGCAGCAGCGCCGGCACGAACTTGACCACGGTGATCTGCCGTTCGCGAATCACCTGGGTCACATAGGCCGAATCGCGGTTGCCGTCGGGACGCGCCAGCACCAGCCGCAGACCGGAGCACAGCGGCCAGAAGATCTCCCACACCGAACTGTCGAAGCTGAACGGCGCCTTCTGCAACAGCGCACCGTGCCCGGTCGGCGGGCTGATCTGCGAGCCCCAGTGCACCATGTTGCAGGCGCTGCGGTGTTCGATCATCACGCCCTTCGGCGTGCCGGTGGAGCCCGAGGTGTAGATCATGTAGGCCAGGTGTGCAGCACTCAAACCCGGTACGTGCAGGTTGTCGGCGGAAGCGTGCTGCCAGGTGCAACGGTCGAAATCGATGAGCGGCACACCCGGATCAGCCAGCAGATTGCGGGTGGCCTCATGTACCAGCACTGCCACCGGGGCGCTGTCTTGCAACATGTAATGCAGGCGTTCCAGCGGATAGTCGGGATCCAGCGGCACATACGCGCCGCCCGCCTTGAGAATGCCGAGCAGGCCGACTATCAGATCCGGGCTGCGTTCGACGCAGATCGCCACCCTGGAATCCGGTTGCACACCTTGCTCGCGTAGATGATGCGCCAAGCGGTTGGCCTGCTCATTCAACTGGCGATACGTCAGCTGTTGTTCACCGGCCTGCAAGGCGATGGCGTCGGGACGGCGTTGCGCCTGCTGCTCGAACAACACCTGAAGCGGCTGATCGATCGGGCAATCGACTTCGCTGACATTGAACTTGACCAGCAGTTGTTCAAGCTCCGCTGCCGGCAGGATCAACAAGCGATTCAGCGGCTGTTGCGGGGTTTGCTCCAGCGCATCGACCAGCGCCTGCAACGCGGTTTGCACGTAGTCGCCGATGCGCCGGGCGCCGATGCTCATCAGTGTTCGCGTGGTGATCTGCAAGGCGCTGCCCAGGTCATCGACGCTCAAGGTCAGCGGGTAGTTGGTGCGTTCTTCGTTGTCCAGGGTCTGGATACCTTGCCAGGCCGGATCCGCCGTCGATTCCTGCACCTCAAGATCGGTGTGCCGATAGTTGAGCAGCGCACTGAACAGCGGTGCCGGTGACGCAACACCGCTGCACCGCTGGGCCAACGCCAGCGATGCATGCTCATGCCCGAGCAGGTCGGTCAGTCGGGCGTGGGTCAGCAGCACCGCATCGCGCGCGCCGCGGTCCATGTCCACTCGCAAAGGCAAGGTGTTGATGAACACCCCGAGCGCCCGGTCCGCGCCCTCACCGCCCTGCATGCGGCCCATGAACACGCTGCCGAACACCACACGCTCCTGCCCCGAGGTCGCCGCCAGCACCTGCGCCCAGGCCAGGTGAATCAGGCTGGCCACGCTGACGCCTGCCTGCCGCGCTTGCAGACGCAAGCGGCGGTCCAGTTCTGGCGCAAGGGTTCGCACGGCTTCGTCGATCCCGCGACCGTCACCCTGTACGTCCTGCAAACCGAACGGCAGGGTCGGTTCGTCGATGTCGGCGAGCATTTCGCGGAAAAACGCTTCATGTTCCTGCTCGCTGACACCGAGCCGGGTCTGGGCCACGTAATTGCGATACGGCACCGCCGGCGGCAACGGCTCGCCCTGCCCCAGCAGGTTGGCGCGCATTTCATGGCGCAGGACTTCCAGGGCGATGTGATCCAGCGCCAGGTGATGGAACAACAGAATCGCCACGATCCGCCCATGGGCCGGATCGCGGGCATACATCAGCCGGATCAGCGGCGCCTGGCTGACGTCGATGCGATAACGCCGGGCATCGAAGCGCTCGTGCAGCTGCGTGAGGACATCGCCCTCGGCCGGATCGAGGGTGATTTCCTGCACCGGCAGTTCGGCTTCGCGCCAGACCACTTGCACCGGCGTGGTCAAACCTTCCCAGACCACCGCCGTGCGCAAAATGTCGTGTCGCGCCATGACCTGACGCAACGCGGCCGCATAGGCCTCGACCCGCTCGACGCTGTCGAACGCCAGCTGCGATTGCAACAGGTACGGATCGCCCTGGGCGGCGGTGATGTGGTGATAAAGGATGCCTTCCTGCAACGGCGCCAGCGGATAAATGTCCTGCACGTTGACTGCCCCGCCCGGCACAGTGGTGATAATCCGGTCGAGGGTGGCCTGATCCAGCTCGACCAACGGCAACAGGTCCGGGGTGATCTGCGTGCAGCCCGGCGGAATGCGATTGGCCGGCACTTCAACTTCGCGACCACTGCCCACCGACGCGGCCAGCGCCGCCAGCGTCGGCTGGCCGAACAGCACGCGCACGTCGCTGCTCATGCCGAGCTGGCGCATGCGCTCGATCAGGTTGACCGCCAGCAACGAATGCCCGCCCAGCTCGAAGAAGTGATCGTGACGCCCTACCCGTTCGACTTGCAGCACCTCGGCCCAGATCTGCGCCAGGAGAATTTCAACGTCGCCTTGCGGGGCTTCATATTCGCGGCGGATCAACGCTTCCGGCCCCGGAGCCGGCAACGCCTGGCGATCCAGTTTGCCGTTGGCGGTCAGGGGCAACGCCGTCAAGCGCACGTAAGCCGACGGCAGCATCGCGCTCGGCAGACGGGTTTGCAGATGGGCATGCAGCTGCGTGATGTCCAGCGGCTGGTGTTCGGTGAACCAGGCCAGCAATTGTCCGTCACGCACCTGCACCACCGCATCGCGCACCGATTCATGACTGCTCAACGCGGCTTCGATTTCGCCGGGTTCGATGCGTACGCCACGGATTTTCACCTGATCGTCGTTGCGGCCCAGATACTCGATATTGCCGTCCGGGCGCCAGCGTGCGAGGTCGCCGGTGCGGTACATCCGCGCGTTGGGCTGGCCGCTGAACGGATCGTCGAGAAAGCGTTCGGCGGTCAGTTCCGGCCGGTTGAAGTAACCCCGCGCCACCCCGGCACCACCGACGTACAGCTCACCGGCCACGCCAATCGGCACCGGTCGCTGTCGGTCATCCAGCAGATAGGTCGTGGCGTTGCTCACGGGTTTGCCGATGTGCAGCGTCCGGCCCGGTTCGATGCGACCCGAGGTGGCGACCACCGTCGCTTCAGTCGGCCCGTAGTTGTTGATCACCGCGAACGTCTGCTCGCGATTGAACTGACGCAGGCGATCACCGCCGATCAGCAGGGTGCGCAAGGTCGGGTGTTCGAGGTGGCGGCTGAAGGCGTATTCGGCAATTGGGGTCGGCAGGAAACTCACGTCCAGCGGTTGTGCGCGCCACCAGTCGAGCAGCGCGTCGATGTCTTCGCCGCCGTCACGGGTCGGCGCCAGGTGCAGGGTCGCGCCGGCACACAATGCCGGCCAGACTTCCCAGGCCATGGCGTCGAAACCGAAGCCGGCCAGGCTCGAGGTGTGGCGACCTGCGCCCAGGTCGAAAGCCGTGCAATGCCAGTCCACCAGGTTCGACAACGTGTGGTGTTCGACCATCACGCCTTTGGGCTGGCCGGTGGAGCCGGAGGTGTAGATCACGTAGGCCAGATGCGCGGTGGTCAGGCCTGAGACGTCGGGGTTGAGATCGTTGACCGGCCAGGTGCGCGAGTCGATGTCGATCACAGGCACATTCAGTACCGGCAGACGCTCACGCAGATTGCCCTGGGTCAGAACCACGACCGGCGCACTGTCACTCAATAAATAGCTCAAACGTTCCGCAGGATGGGCCGGATCGACCGGCACATAACCGGCGCCGGACTTGAGGATCGCCAGCAGCGCGACCAGCGTGTCCAGCCCTCGACGGGCGACCAGCGCCACACGGTCATCGGGTTGCACACCCAGCCCGATCAAATGATGGGCCAGGGCGTTGGCCTTTCGGTTCAGTTCGGCATAAGTCAGCCGTTGCCCCTGGGATTCTGCAGCCACCGCATCCGGCCGCATCGCCGCTTGCGCTTCGATGCGCTGATGAATGGTCTGCACGTCGGGGTAATCGGCGTGGGTGTCATTCCACTCTTGCAGCAACGCCGACTCGGCTGGCAGGTTCAGACTGAAATCGCCCACCGCCAGCGAAGTATCTTCAAGTCCCTGCTCCAGCACCCACAGCAATCGGCCGCACAATGCCGCGATTTCATCCGCGTCAAAGTAGGCCTCGTTGTACACCAGGTACAAACTGTCCTCTTCGTCGCCACGGCTGCTCAGCAGGTGCACGGACAGCGGCGTGCCCTCTTCGTGGTTGGACACTTTGACCACCCGCCCCCGGGCCTCTCCGTAGCGGTATTCATGGGCGTCCCGCTCGTAGGAGACGGTCACTTCGAACAGCTGTGAACGATCCTCGCGCAGCAGACCCAGCGCGCGGTTCATCTCACTCAGGGGAAAACGCTGATGGCGGAAATCCTGTTTCAGCTCATCGCGAACAGCCTTGACCAGCGCACCGAACGCCAGCTCGCGCCCGAACCCCATGCGCACGGCGCTGACCTGGGTGAACAGCCCCAGGGTCGACTTGAAACGGGCGCCGGATCGATTGAGCAACGGTAAGCCCACCACCCATTCATCACGCTGGCCAATGCGGCTGAAGTACACATGCATCGCCGCCAGCAGAAAGTGCAACGCCGAAGCCCCGTATTCTGCGGCCACCTGCTTCATACGGTCGTGAAGGCGGGCCGGAAAGACCTGCGAGAAAATCCGCGTCGGTGCCGTCGCGCCGGCAAAGCGTTCCTGATAGCGCGGCAATAACAGCGGCTCGGGAAGATGCCGGTATTTGTCCAGCCAGTACGCACGGTCACGCGCATAGCGGGCAGACTCGTAATAGCGTGCGTCGTCATGAATGAAGTCGATATAGGACGGCGCCGAATCCGGCGGCTGTTGCCCGAGCGCCAGGGCGTTGTAAATCTCGTCGAGGGACTTGAGCATTTCGCCAAAGCCCCAGCCATCGACAATCAGGTGGTGGGCCTGGAGCGAAAACCAGTGGCAGCGATCATCGAGGCGAATGAGGCAGAAACGGAACAGCGGCCCGCCGTCCAGCGTGAACGGCTGTTCGATGCGCTCCTGAGTCAACCGGCGCGCCGCAGCCTCCGGCTCGGGATGGGCGCTGAAGTCATGGAACGGCATCGGCACCGGCATCGATGGCGCAAAACGCTGCAACGGCAGACCGTGCTCACCGGCACCCAGCAGCAGGCTGGTGCGCAGGGCGTCATGCCGGGCCACGAGGCCTTCGAGGGACGCTTGCATCAACGCAGGATCAAGGGCACCGCTCATCTCGACATAACCACCGATGTTGTACACCGGCGAATCCCCCTGACGCAGTTGATCGAGCCAGATGTCACGCTGGGCAGCGGTCAGCGGGAAGGCTTCGGAAATCGCGGACAGACCGTCCGCCGCATCGGCAGCAAATTGGTTCATAAGATCCGTCTCATGTGATTTGGCGCGTATTCAAGCATCGGCCCCGAAACCCGCATGACACGTGAAACCCGGACAACTCCCCCCTCTTTGCCCCGCACTGAGGGTCCCCAACCCCGGACAAGTCAGTTATTCCCCCGAAAGTTCGGAAAGAAATGGCTGAAAATCCTGTAGGACAATCGCCACACGCTACTACCGACCAGCGCCTCGCAAATGTGGGACGCATCGGTCCGAGACCCGGTTTTCGGGGTTCCCACTAGACCGTACAGTCACGGACCACGAGTCCTTACACATTGATCTGACAGAAACGTGACGCCATTTTTTCGGAATTAGTGGCACTTTGTGTCCCCGTTTTCCCCTACAGACGTAGGACAAATGCATAGGCTTAAATCCCGCTCCAGATCGATTTCAAGGAGAAACACTGGTTGGCGGCTTCACAGGTGTATGCACGGCAGATGATTCGGTAATGGCTTTAAATCAGGGATGACAAGGATATGAATCTGACCGGCAGTCTTCGCAACATGGAAAACCCGCACTTCTACTGGCAACTGGGCGAGTTGATCGCCAGTACGGGTAACGAACGATTCGCCTCTAACATGTTTCAGTTGGTCGACACCCTGGTGCCGGTCAACCGGGTCGATCTCAGCGAATGGACACTCGACGAGCGCGAGGCCAGCGTGGTCGAGATCAAGGCCCTGGGCAGCGCCGGTTTGCCGGATACCTTCCCGCCCCCGGACCCGCTGCAATGCCAGGACGATCATCCGCTGTTGCAGAAGATGATCGAGATGAATGACTCGCTGCTGATTCAACTCAAGGCCTCGCTGCAGCAACGACACCCGCACCACAGCGTCCACCAGTGCAATCTGGTGTCACGCACCTCCAACCGCCGCTGTGTCATCTCGTTCTGTCGCCCTCACACGCACCGGGTGTTTTCCCTGCCGGAGCTGTCGTTCCTCAAAAGCCTGTCCGACACCCTGCTGCCGTTGATCGAGCGTCACGCGCAGATCCGTCGGCAAATCATCGCCCGACAACCGCGCCCACTTCAGGCCGATCAGGAGCAGACACCGTTGCAACAGGTGTTCGACGAGCGCCTGGCACTGGGCGACATCACCCTGTCCGTGCGCGAGAAGGAAGTCTGTCTGGGCCTGCTGACCGGCGGCACCGTGCCGCAGATGGCCGAGCGGTTGCGGGTCAAGAACAGCTCGATCGAGACCTACCTCAAGCGCGCGGCAGCCAAACTCGGGGTCAGCGGGCGTCACGGTCTGGCGAAATGGATGGCCGGGGCCTGATCCGGCGTTTTCTCATCACGGGTCTTCGCGCCCACTCCTATTTGTGAACGAGGCTGTTTGATGTCCAGGTTGCCGATCTCCCTGCTGTCCATGGCGTTGCTGATGGGCGGCTGCTCGCTGATTCCCGATTACCAGCGTCCGGCGTCACCCAGCGCGGCGCAGTATCCAAAAGGCCCCGCCTACCCCGCGCCAACCCAGACCACGACCGCTGTCGAGGACTGGCGCGGGCTGTTCAATGACCCGGCGTTACAGCAGTTGATCGAGAGCGCACTGGTCAATAACCGCGACTTGCGGGTGGCCGCGCTGAACGTCGAAGCATTCCAGGCGCAGTACCGCATTCACCGCGCCGATCTGCTGCCGGCGGTTTCAGCCAATGCCAACGAATTGCGCCAACGGGTGCCGGCGAGCGTGACCAAAACCAAAGCGGCGATCACCTCGACCTACTCGGCGAACCTCGGCATCAGCGCCTACGAACTGGATTTTTTCGGCCGGGTCCGCAGCCTCAGTGAACAGGCCTTGATGAGCTGGCTGGCCACCGAAGAAGCCCGGCGCAGCGCACAGTTGAGCCTGGTGGCCAACGTTGCCAATGCCTACCTGACCTGGCGCGCCGATCAGGAATTGCTGGCCTTGGCCCAGGAAACCCTGGCCGCCGACGAGAAAAGCCTGCGCCTGACCACCCGCAATCGCGAGGCCGGGAAATCTTCGGCGCTGGATCAGATCCAGGCGCAGACCAGTGTCGACAGCACCCGTGCCAGCCTCGCCCGCTATCAACGCCAGGTCGCCCAAGACTTGAACAGCCTGACCCTGCTGGTCGGTGCGCCGGTTCCGGAAACCTTGCCGGCACGTCCACTGGCCAGTGATCTGGTGGCGCAGGTACCGGCCGGATTGCCGTCGGATCTGCTGCAACGCCGGCCGGACATTCTCCAGGCCGAATACAAGCTGAAAGCTGCCAACGCCAATATCGGCGCAGCCCGGGCGGCGTTTTTCCCCAGTGTCAGCCTGACCGCCAATGCCGGCACGTCGAGTCGGGACCTGTCGGGGCTGTTCAAGGGCGGCTCCGGCGCCTGGACCTTCCAGCCGCAGATCAACCTGCCGATCTTCAACGCCGGCAGCCTGCGCGCCAGCCTCGATTACGCGAAGTTGCAGAAGGACATCACGGTCGCCGAATACGAAAAGACCATTCAGACCGCCTTCCAGGAAGTGTCCGACGGTCTCGCCGCGCGGGAAACCTATCAGCAACAGCTACAGGCTCAGCGCGATCTGGTGCAGGCCACTCAGGACTATTACGACATGGCGCAGCACCGCTACCGGACCGGTGTCGACAGCAGCCTGACGTTTCTCGATGCCCAGCGTTCGCTGTTCAGTTCGCAGCAAAGTCTGATCTCCGACCGGTTGGCGCAACTGGTGGCGCAAGTGAACCTGTATACCGCACTGGGCGGTAGCTGGAGCCCTGCGGAACCGTCGCCGCAATAACCGCAGGTCATGTTTTCTTACACCTTTTGTCGCCAGATCTGACATCCGTAGGTGATCAAAAACCGACCTGCCGGTTCATTTTGGTATCATGCGCCGCTTTTACGGTTAACCCCCCGCCTGTCTTGCTGACCGGCGGGCTGCAAAAGGCGGTATTAGATGACGGCTTTGTTGACTCGCCGCAAGGTGCTTGCGGGAATGGGCGTGCTCGGTCTGGGCCTGCTCGCCGGCTGCGACACCCGTGGCCAACTGTCGTACAAGTACGGCAAGGATCTGAGCGACAAGATCCTCGGACGCACCTTCAAGCTCAAGGACACCGAAGGCAACACCGTGACGCTGTCGAGCTTTCGTGGCCTGATGCCGATGATTTTCTTCGGTTTCACTCAGTGCCCGGCCGTCTGCCCGACGACCCTGGCCCGCGCGGCGAAAATCAAGAAGCTGATGGGCAAGGATGGCGACATCCTGCAAGTGGTGTTCATCACCCTCGACCCGGAACGCGACACGCCGCAAATCCTCGACGCCTACGTCAAGACCTTCGACCCGAGCTTCGTCGCCCTGTACGGCACCCTCGAGGAAACCAAGGCCACCGCCAAGGAATTCGACGTCTTCTACGAAAAAGTCCCTGCCGGCGACACTTACACCCTGTCGCACACGTCTACCAGTTATGTCTACGACACCCGCGGCAACCTGCGCGTGGGTCTGTCCCAATCGCTTTCTGCACAAGAGTGTACGGAAGATTTGCAAACCGTCATGGAGGTCTGCTGATGAACCCTTTTCTGAACAACATCAAACGTGCCGCACTGGGCCTGTCCCTGCTGGGCCTGGCCTTCCAGGTTTCGGCGCAGACCAGGGTCGATGACGCCTGGGTTCGTGCAACCGTACCAAACCAGTCGGCCAGCGGTGCGTTCATGACCGTCACCGCCGACAGCGACAGCAAGCTGCTCAGTGTTGCATCGCCCGTGGCCAAGGACGTACAGATTCATGAAATGACCATGAAGAACGACGTGATGAGCATGGGCCCGGTCAACTCGGTAGACCTGCCGGCGGGCAAGGCTGTGAAGTTCGATCCGAACGGCTACCACGTGATGCTGATGGGCCTGAACGGTCAACTGAAGGAAGGCGAAACCGTGCCGCTGACTCTGACTGTGGAAAACGCCAAGGGCGAGAAACAGGCCATCGAAGTCCAGGCGCCGGTACGCTCGTTGACCAACATGGAAGGCCACGATCACAGCAAGATGCATTGATCTGACTTTGCGGTGACAAAAAACGGGACAGACTGATCGACAATCAGACTGTCCCGTTTTTTTGTTTTTAGCGTGTGTCGCTTCGCTTACCTCAAATCAGCATTGCCCGTTGATACGCGCAGCGACAGGTCAGTTGTCTTCATGAGGCTGCGTTTCTTCAAGATTACGGGCCAATGCGTAGTGAACGACCGACCGGGAAACGTTCTGCCGATCAAGCTTCTGGACATGTTCCAGCAAACCCGCGATCAAACGCTGCTTGCGCAGTTTTTTCTCTATTCGCACAAGAATGTAGAAAGCAATACCGATCAACAGGCCCCAGCCCGCGAAAAACCAGGTTCCAACAGACCCCAGCAGCAGTGCAAACCAGAAAGGTGTGCTGCTCGGTTTTGCCTCGACAAGTTCCGTGTAGATGTATTCGCCATCATCCAGCAAACCCGCGTCACCGCTGCGGTAATTACGCAGAAGCGCATAAATAATGTCGTCGGTCGTTTCGGTCGAGGCAGAAATAATCTGGACCTCATCACCTGGACGAACCTGGAAATTCAAGCGTGAAATGTCAATCGCACTCTCATCGCCCTCCTCGTCCCGGACCCAGATCACATCCTCTTCCCGGTGACGTGGTTCGCTGAGTTGATCGGCGCGAACAACCTTCCCTACCGTCTCCCAGAACTCGATCACGATGTTATCGAAGACATAATCCTTCATGGCAATTCCTTGAGATCCCTGCAGAACGATACGTAAAGGGAAAATACATTGGGCCCCGAATGCTACTGAGTGGCCACTACCCTGTCCAGAAAGGCGGCGAGAGTGGGCCTGCGACTGCAAGCCTTAAACAGCCTGAAACAATAAATCTGCCGTCGGTGGCTCCCCGTTCATTGGCCGCAATCGAGCTGATACGAACGCCGCTCACGACTTCAAGCCCTGTGCCGCGCTTTGGCAAGCAGATCAGCCCCGTGTTTAAAAAGGCGATCAGACAGCTCACCCTTGGTATCATCGCGCACACTTTTATGACGATTTGATGGCTGGAAGGTCTTTTTTGTGAGCGCTCTTTTTCAACGGCTTCGGCACCCCGACGCCCGTCTTCTTTCTCTGGTTTTTCTGGTACTGATCGTACCGGTGTGCCTGCGTGCGGCACTCGGCTGGTCGAGCCTGTTCGGCTATCTTTCGGACCTGGCCATCGGCAGCCTGCTGGTGGTTCTGTTGCATCGCCGGCCGTGGTGGCTGGCCCTGCCGGTGCTGGTGTTCTGGGGGCTGCTGGCGGTGGCGACGGCGGAACTGGTCAGCGCGGTCGGGCGCCTGCCCAATCCCCAGGATCTGCATTACCTGATCGACCCGCAATTCGTGGAAAACTCCACCGGCGGCGGTTTTGCCCATCCGGCGGTGGCCGGTGCCTTGCTGCTGGCCCTGTTGCTGTGGCTGGCGACGCAGTGGGCAAACCGCGGAACGCTGGCGCCGGCGTTGCCCCGCGCCGTGTGGTCGGCACCGGTGTTGCTGTTCGCCGCCCATTGGGGCGCACAGAATCTTTCGCCGAGCGACGCCGACCCATGGCGCCTGTACAACCTGCCGCATCAGTTGCTCGCCGCGCAGGTGGCCGACGCGCAGATGCAGGCCGAAGAATGGCTGGAGGGTGGTAGCGAAGTACCCGCGCCATCGATGGCCGGGCTCACCGACCTCGACTTGAACGGCCACTCGTTACTGGCCGCTAAAGGTCAGGCGCGCAACGTGCTGATCGTTGCCGTAGAAGGCATTCCCGGCGCCTACATCCGCGCCAATCGCGAGGCCATCGGCAGCCATTATCAGGAAGACCTGATGCCCAAGCTCAGCCGCTGGGCCGAGCGCGGCATGAACACGCCGGATTACGTATTGCACACGCACCAGACCATTCGCGGCCTGTACGCCATGCTTTGCGGCGATTACGACAAACTGAACAACGGCACGCCCAAAGGCGTGGAAATGCTGACCCAGAACGAACGCAACCAGGCCTGCCTGCCGGCCCAATTGCGTCAGAACGGTTTCACCACCCACTACCTGCAAGGCGCCGGCCTGCGCTTCATGGCCAAAGACAAGATCATGCCGCACATAGGCTTCGATGCGACCCATGGCCTGGAGTGGTTCACCAACGCCAACTACCTGGAATTCCCGTGGGGCAAGGACGACAAGGCCTTCTTCGAAGGCGCACTGGGTTACGTCGGCCAACTGAAGAAACAGAAAAAACCGTGGATGCTGACCCTGCTGACCGTCGGTACCCATCAGCCCTACTCCGCGCCGGATGAATACCTGCAACGCTACGACACACCGAAACAGGCCGCCGTCGGTTATCTGGACGATGCCCTGGACCAGTTCCTCAGCGGCCTCGAACGTCAGGGCGTGCTGAAAGACACGCTGGTGGTGATCACCTCGGACGAATCCCATGGCATCGATGGCGTGCGGCTCGCCTCGTCCTGGGGTTTCAACCTGACCCTGGCACCGGAACAGGCGCAGTTGCCACACCTGAACGCCGGGGTCTACGGACATGTCGATCTGAGCGCATCGATCCTCGACTACTTTGACCTGCCGGTGCCCGCCGCACTCAGCGGCCGTTCGCTGTTTCGCGACTACGACACCGGGCGCGAAATCATGTCGTTCACCAACGGCAAACTGCGCTACCACGACGGCCACGGCATCCTGACCGAGTGCGACATGCCACGCCGCTGCCGCGCTTACGTCAGTGAAGGCTTCATCGCCGAACGCGCCACGTTCAAGGGCAATGCCAGCGGCCAGAATGCGCGGCAGATTGCGGCCCGCGCCGATGCGCTGGACCTCTCGCTGCTGCGCACTCCACTGAACCAGCGCTATCAGTTCGGCAGCGACAACGTCATCCCGCTGCAAGCGCAGATCAAGGATGACTGGGCCGACAACCTGATCGGCGCGCAATACCTGGAAATGCCCAAGGGCTCGCACACCCGCGTACGCCTGACCGTGCGCTCGATGGATCCGCAACAGGCGGCGTACATCCAGCTCAAGGCCAAGGAGTTCGAACAGGACGTGCAACTGGGCCTGCCATCGGAAATGGTCGCCACGGCGGACCAGCCGCTGGAAATGGATTTCAGCTTCGACAACCCGCAACCGCGCAAGGCCTTCTCGTTCCACTTGCTGGGTTATGGGCTGGGGGCGGTGGAAGTCACGGATTTCAGCGTGATCACCGAGCTGCCGGGGCAACAGGATCTGCGGGAAGAACTCCCGGAAGACGACACCGCTCAATCGAGCTGATGCGGACGCCAGCGTCACGGGGTTCGCGGTTCGCGGTTCGCGGTTCGCGGTTCGCGGGACGCTGGCGCAGGGACGATCAGAAGGTAGTGCGCAACCCCACTTGAATGCTCCGCCCTTCTGCCGGCGCAATGTCGCGCAGGATCGAGCTGGCATAGCGCACGGTCTGGTTGGTCAGGTTCTCGGCATTGACGAAGGCCAGCCATTTGCTCTGGCCAACGTCGAAGTGATACCCCACATTCGCACCCAGCGTGGTGTAGCCATCGGTGCTGCTTTCATTGTCCGGTACCCGATGCTGGGAACTGGCGTGCTCCACATCGATCCGTGCCTGCCAGCGATCCAGCTCCCACAGCAGCCCGGTGTTCAAGCGCAGCGGAGCAATGCGCGGCAGATCCTGGCCGTTGTCGAGGTTCTTGGCCCGCGTGTAGTCGCCCGACAATTCCAGCGCAAACTTGCCGTAGGCACTCTCACCGAGCTGCCAGCGATCCTGGGCTTCGATGCCGCTGAAGCGTGCGCGGACACCGGAATAGGCATATTCGGGAATGCCGGCGGCGTCTTCTTCGCCTTCATCATTGAGGGTGCGCCCGGTGCCGAGCAAGCCGATGTAATTGGAGAAGTGGCTGTAGAACACGCCGACACTGCCCTTGTGCGTGCCATTGTCGAAACGCAGGGCCAGATCGCTGGAGACGGCTTTCTCTTTCGACAGACCCGCATCCCCGACTTCATAAGTGCCGGTCGCGACGTGGGCGCCGTTGGCGTACAGCTCGTAGAACGTCGGCGCCCGCTCGGTGTAGCCCAGCGTGGCGGCGACCGACCAGATCGGCGTCAGCGTGTAGACCGCGCCGGACGACAGACTGCCGGCGGTGAAACTGCTGGAGCGGTCGGCGTTGGCGAAGCGCTCGTTGCCTTTGGCGTCCGGGTCGACCGTGGTGTGTTCCAGGCGACCGCCGAGGGTGAACAGCAGGCGATCCGTGGCTTGCAACTCTTCCAGAATGAACAGTGCGCCGGCATTAGTATCGGTGTGCGGCACGAAGGCTTCTTCGCCCAGCGCCGAGAATTCATTGCGACTGACCTGCGCGCCGATCACCCCGTTGAACGGCCCCAACGGCTGGTGCCGGGCTTCGACCCGCGCTTCGTAACCCTTGTTCTTGAACGTAGTGCCGACTTCGCCGCCCTCGATCTCGCGATGCTGGTAATCGGTGTAACCGGCGTCGAACTTGACCGAGCTGAACGGCCCTTGGAGGTTGCGGATTTCCGAGGCGAACGCGTAATGCTCCTGCTGCATGCGAATCCGCACGTCGTCTTCGGCCGGTGAGCCGTAGTTGGAGTCGTAGTTGCTGTAAGACAGACCCGCGTAACCGTCATCCCAAGTGTACGAGCCGCCCACCGCGCCGCCGTCCTGGCGACCGTCGCTGTTGGCCAGGCGATGCTTGCTGGAGTCGCCATCGTCGCCCGCCCGTTCGCGGCTGCTTTTGGCGTAGCCGGGGATTTTCAGGTCGTTGAACTCGCGGGCGCTGGCGTCCAGGTGCAGGGCGAACTGACCGTTGCCGGCCTCGAGTTTGCCCGCGCTGCTGCGGGTGGTGTCGGCGCCGCCATAGCGCAGTTCGCCGGCGCCGTGGATGCCGTCGATGGCTTCGGTCGGGATGCGGTTGTCGAAGGTATTCACGACCCCGCCGATAGCGCTGCCGCCATAGAGCAACGCGGCAGGGCCACGGACGATTTCGATGCGGTCAACGTTGATCGGGTCCAACGGCACCGCGTGATCGTAGGACAGCGACGAGGCGTCCAGCGCACCGACGCCGTTGCGCAGAATGCGGATGCGATCGCCGTCCTGTCCGCGAATGATCGGACGACTGGCTCCCGGCCCGAAGTAGGACGACGACACGCCCGGCTGCTTGTTCAGGGTTTCGCCCAGGCTGCCCTTTTGCTGCAGCGTCAGGTCATCACCGCTCAACACCGTCGAGGGCGAAGCCAGGGTCTGGCTACCCAGTGGATTGGCAGTGATGACTTGAGGTTGCAGTTCGAGGGGTTCGGCAGCGAATGCGGGGGATGCGATCAGCAGCGCAGAGGCCAGCAGGCTTGGCGGGAAGGAGGGAAAACGGGCAGACATTTCTAGTATTCCGTAAGGCAGAAAGGAAGGGATCGATGCCACTGCCACACGGACATGTCAGTGACATCGATCAGATGAAATCATTTTTATGTTATACAATAACATTTCCAATGGCCATCATGATTCTTGCCCGATGTTTACAACAACCGCTCAAGGACGCGTCTTTCAGCACGCGGTATCGCCGCTTGCGCAAGCACGTCCTGCGTTTCTTCGAAAAAATCCTGAACAGACAGCGGTAAAAGACTTTGCCTATCAGCCACCAATAGTCGGCCTATTAGCTGACCTGCCCAGTCGGGTCTAGCCTTACTAATCCGAAGTCGGCACGAGCCGGCCGCAGAAGACCTGATAAGGACCCGAACATGGCAAATGAATCGAAATGCCCGTTCAATCACGCCGCCGGCGGTGGCACGACGAACCGCGATTGGTGGCCGAATCAACTGAACCTGAAAATCCTGAGTCAGCACTCGCCCGCCTCCGATCCGCTGGGCAAGGACTTCGACTACACCAAGGCTTTCAAAAGCCTGGACTTCCAGGCCCTGAAACGCGATCTGACGGCGCTGATGACTGACTCCCAGGACTGGTGGCCCGCCGACTTCGGCCACTACGGCCCGCTCTTCATCCGCATGGCCTGGCACAGCGCCGGCACCTATCGCACCGCTGACGGCCGTGGCGGCGCCGGCTCCGGCCAGCAACGCTTCGCCCCGCTCAACAGCTGGCCGGACAACGTCAGCCTCGACAAGGCCCGCCGCCTGCTGTGGCCGATCAAACAGAAATATGGCCGCAACATTTCCTGGGCCGACCTGATCGTCCTCACCGGCAACGTCGCGCTGGAATCCATGGGCTTCAAGACTTTCGGATTCTCCGGCGGACGTCCCGATGTGTGGGAGCCGGATGAAGATGTGTACTGGGGGTCGGAAAACACTTGGCTGGGCGGTGACACCCGCTACGGCAAACACCCCGAAGCCATGCAGGAACCGGGCGACGGCACCCTGGTCGCCGAACCTGCCGAGCACGGCCATGAACAGAGCCGCACCAACCAGGGCGAGCGCAATCTGGAAAACCCGCTCGCCGCCGTGCAGATGGGCCTGATTTACGTGAACCCGGAAGGCCCCGAGGGCAATCCCGACCCGGTGGCCTCGGCCCGGGACATTCGCGAAACCTTCGGCCGCATGGCCATGAACGACGAAGAAACCGTTGCCCTGATCGCCGGCGGCCACGCCTTCGGCAAGACCCACGGTGCCGGCCCGGCCGATAACGTTGGTCCGGAACCGGAAGCCGCCGGCCTCGAGCTTCAGGGCCTGGGCTGGAAAAACAGCTTCGGCAGCGGCAAAGGTGCGGACACCATCACCAGCGGCCTGGAAGTGACCTGGACCACCACCCCGACCCGGTGGAGCAACAACTATCTGGAAAACCTGTTCGGCTTCGAGTGGGAACTGACCAAGAGCCCGGCCGGTGCCCACCAGTGGAAACCGAAAAACGGCGCCGGGGCCGGCACCATTCCCCATGCTCACGACCCGAACAAACGCATCGACCCGACGATGCTCACCTCTGACCTGGCCCTGCGTTTCGACCCGGCCTACGAGAAGATTTCGCGGCGCTTCCTGGCCAATCCCGATCAACTGGCCGACGCCTTCGCCCGGGCCTGGTACAAGCTGATCCACCGCGACATGGGCCCGCTGTCACGCTATCTCGGCCCGGAAATGCCGCAGGAAGAACTGCTGTGGCAAGACCCGATTCCAGAAGCCAATCACCCGCTGATAGGCGACGCCGATGTCACCGCACTGAAAGGCAAAGTACTGGCGTCGGGGCTATCCGTATCGGAACTGGTCTCCACCGCCTGGGCTGCTGCTTCGACCTTCCGGGGCTCGGACAAACGCGGCGGCGCCAACGGCGGACGTCTGCGTCTGGCACCGCAACGGTTCTGGCAGGCCAACCAGCCGGAACAACTGGACAAGGTGCTCAAAGCCCTCGAAAGCATTCAGAGCGAGTTCAACGCCGGGGCGTCGGGCAAGAAAGTCTCGCTGGCGGACCTGATCGTGCTGGCCGGCAATGCCGGGGTCGAACAGGCGGCTAAAAACGCCGGCCATTCGGTCACCGTGCCCTTCTCTCCCGGCCGTACCGATGCGACTCAGGAGCAGACCGACGTCGAATCGTTCGGCTTCCTTGAACCGCACACCGACGGCTTCCGCAACTACGCCGCCAGCACCTATCGCGTGCCGGCCGAAGCGTTGCTGATCGACAAGGCGCAACTGCTGACGCTCTCGGCGCCAGAACTCACTGTGCTGGTCGGCGGTCTGCGCGTGCTGGACACTAACGTCGGCAAAACGAAGCACGGCGTATTTACCGACAAGCCCGGCGCCCTGACCAACGACTTCTTCCGCAACCTGCTGGACATGGGCGTGGAATGGAAACCGACGTCCAAGGCAGCGGACGAGTTCGAAGGCCGCGACCGCAAGACCGGCAATGTGAAATGGACAGGAACGCGCGTCGATCTGGTGTTCGGTTCCAACGCGATACTGCGGGCGCTGGCGGAGGTGTATGCCAGTTCCGATGCCAAGGAGCAGTTCGTCAACGACTTCGTTGCTGCGTGGGCGAAGGTGATGGATCTGGACCGGTTTGATTTGCGCAAATAGTTTTCACCCACCCATAAAAACGCCGCTCATCGAGCGGCGTTTTTTATTGCGCTGAAACAGCTTCAGGCAAGGCTTTTGCTGACCACTTCATACACATCACTGGACAGCTGACCGGACGCGAGGATCCGCTCCAGCTCCGCCTTCATCAACGCCTGACGAGCGCTGTCGTATTTACGCCAGCGAGTCAGCGGCGCCAATTGACGCGAAGCGATCTGCGGGTTGAAGCCGTTCAGCTCGATCACCAGATCCGCGAGGAAGCGATAACCCGAACCGTCCGCCGCGTGGAAGTTGATCAGGTTCTGCCCTGCGAACGCACCGACCAGTGCACGCACCTTGTTCGGGTTCTTGATGTTGAACGCCGGGTGCTGCATCAGGGCTTTGACCCGCGCCAGACCGCCCGGCAAGGTGCTGCCGGCCTGCACGCTGAACCACTGATCCATGACCAGCGGATTGTCCTTGAAGTGTTCGGCGAAACTGGCCAGGGCCTTGGCCTTCTCGGCGTCGAACGGCGAGTTGACCAGCACCGCCAGCGCGGTCAGGCGCTCGGTCATGTTGTCGCAACTGTCGAACTGCTCCAGCGTTGCCGCCAGCACTTCAGGCTTGCCGCTGAGCATCAGATACGACAGCGCAATGTTCTGCAACGCGCGACGGGCGAAATGCTCGGCTTCGGCCACGTACGGGGTCTTTTTCGACAGTTCGCGGTTGGCCTGATAACGCTGCCACAGGGCCTCGAACAGGTTGTCCGCCAGTTGCTGACGGGCAAATTCGCGGGCGGTGTGGATCGCATCCACGTCGGCGGTTTCGCTGATTTCGGTCAGGTAGGCTTCGCTCGGCAGCGAGAGCATTTCCGCGACCATCGCCTGATCCAGCGTCTGGTCAGCCAGCACAGTGCGCAGCGCGGAAATCAGACGTGGGTCGAGCACCAGGCTTTCGCCCTTCTGCTGCTGACCGATCAGTTCCTGCAACACCTGTACCGACAGTTGCTGGCCGGCATCCCAGCGGTTGAAACCGTCAGTGTCGTGCTGCATCAGGAACATTAGTTGATCGCGGTTGTACGGGAAGCTCAGTTTCACCGGCGCCGAGAAACCACGCAGCAAGGACGGCAGCGGCCGTTCGGCGATGTCGACGAAGGTGAAGGTCTGTTCGGCTTCGGTCACCGAGATCACTCGGGTAGTGCCTTGGGCCGAAGCGTCGCCGGCCAGACGCAGGGCAATCTCGTTGCCTTGGCTGTCGAGCAGGCCCAATTCCACCGGGATCACGAACGGCAGCTTTTCAACCTTGTCCGGGGTTTCCGGGCAGCTCTGGCGGAAGGTCAGGCTGTAGGTTTTCGCGGCGGCGTCGTAAGACTCGCTCACCGCCAGTCGCGGCGTACCGGCCTGGCTGTACCAGCGCTTGAACTGAGTCAGATCGACGCCGTTGGCATCTTCCATGGCCTTGATGAAATCGTCACAGGTCACGGCCTGGCCGTCATGACGTTCAAAGTACAGATCGCTGCCCTTGCGGAAGCCCTCGGCACCCAGCAGGGTGTGGATCATGCCGACCACTTCCGAGCCCTTTTCGTACACGGTCAGGGTGTAGAAGTTGGAAATCTCGATGAAGCTGTCCGGGCGCACGGCGTGGGCCATGGGACCTGCATCTTCGGCGAACTGGTGGGTACGCAGGTACGCCACGTCCTGAATGCGCTTGACCGTGGCCGAGTTCATGTCGGACGAGAAACCGGCATCACGGAATACGGTGAAGCCTTCCTTCAGCGACAGCTGGAACCAGTCGCGGCAGGTCACGCGGTTGCCCGACCAGTTGTGGAAGTATTCGTGGGCGACGATGGCCTCGACCCGCTGGTGCGCGGCGTCGGTGGCGGTTTCGGCGCGGGCCAGCACGGCGCTGGAGTTGAAGATGTTGAGGCCCTTGTTCTCCATGGCGCCCATGTTGAAGTCGTTCACGGCGACGATCATGAAGATATCCAGATCGTACTCGCGACCGTAGACCTCTTCGTCCCAGCGCATGGACTTCTTCAGGCTGTTCATGGCGTGCTGGCACTTGTCGATGTTTTCCGGCTCGACATAAATGCGCAGCGCCACGTTGCGGTTGGTCATGGTGGTGAAAGAGTCTTCAACGCACCACAAGTCACCGGCCACCAGCGCGAACAGGTACGCCGGTTTCATGAACGGGTCTTCCCAGGTCGCCCAGTGCCGGCCGTCTTCGCCGGGGCCGCTGGCGATCGGGTTGCCGTTGGACAGCAGCACCGGATAGCTGTGCTGCTCGGCGACCACCGTGGTGGTGAACTTGCTCATCACGTCCGGGCGGTCGAGGTAATAAGTGATCTTGCGGAAACCTTCGGCCTCGCACTGGGTGCAGAACATCGTGCCGGACTTGTACAGGCCTTCCAGCGCGGTGTTGGTTTCCGGGTGGATTTTGACGCTGGTGTCGACCGTGAAGGTTTCGCTCTTCGGCTGCAGGGTCAGGTGATTCTCGGTCAACTGGTAGTCGGCGGCGCTCAGTTCCTGGTCGGCCAGGGTTACCGAGAGCAATTCCAGCTGCTGGCCATCGAGCACCAGCGGCGGCAGGCCCGGGCCACGGGCCGGATTGCGGCGCATCACCAGTTGCGCGTGGACCAGACTGTGGTCCTCGAACAACTCGAAGGTCAGGTGTGTTTCATCGATCAGGTACTCGGGCGCCTGATAGTCCTTCAGGTAAATCATCTTCGGTTGTTCGGTGCGCATGCTGAAGTCCTTATTGATGCACGGCGAGCTGATAGGCCGTGTACTTGCGAATGTTGATCACGCCGGTGTCGAAGATCAGGTACTGACCCTTGATCCCCAGCAGCGTGCCTTCGGCAATCGGGTTCTTGTCCAGGTTGAAGCTGACGATCTTGGCCGGGTACTGCTCGACCGGGTAACGGATTTCCAGCGGCTCGACGTCGGTGACCGGCTGAATCGCCTGCAGACCGAAACGTTCCTGCAAGCCCTGCAAACCTTCGGCGCAGCTGGCGAACAACTGATCGCGCACCTCGGCAAGATCCACCGCCGCCGCATCGCCTTTGAGCAGTGCGCGCCAGTTGGTCTTGTCCGCCACCTGACTGCGAAACAGGTCTTCGACGAAACCGGACTGCTGGCGCGTGGCGACGCGCATGATCGGCAGCGCCTGACTGGCGCCCTGATCGAGCCAGCGGGTCGGCAGCTGGGTGGCGCGAGTGATGCCGACCTTGATCCCCGACGAATTGGCCAGGTAGACGACGTGGTCGGTCATGCAGAACTTCTCGCCCCACTCCGGTTCCCGGCAGGTGCCGGCGTCGAAGTGGCAGCGCTCCGGGCTCATGATGCACACGTCACACTGGGCCAGCTTGGTCATGCACGGGTAGCAGTAACCCTGACTGAAGCTGGTCTTGGTCTTGCGCCCGCAATGGGTGCAGTGAATCGCCCCCAGGTATTCCAGACGCACCGTGGTGCCGATCAACGGGTTGACCGGCACCTCGACGTCATCCAGACGAAACGCGTATTGCACGTTCGGCCCGTCCAGGCGCGCCGACATTTTGCTGATTGCACCGCGGCCAATCTCGATCAATGGATGGCGTCCGATTTGAACAGGATGTTCGGCACTTCGATCGACTTCGACGCACACTCCTGCGGGCCCATGTAACCAGTGCGTTCTTCTTCGGGCAGGTTCTGGATTTCCCAGGCGATCATCGCCTGCAGCGACAGCTCGCGCTGTTCGGCGGTAAGCTTGCCACCGTCGGACCATTTGCCGATCTCCACGGCCAGTTTCAGGCTCTGGTAGATATCCGGGGTGATGTTCTTGATCAGGTCGTTAAAAGAGGACATCAGGGTCTCCGTGCTCTTTATTCAAAAATTCAGGCGGCCAGTTTACGGCGGTTGTACAAACCGCCCAACAAACCGGTGAAGCATCCGATGAGTAACCCGCCGACGTGGGCGGCATTGGCGATCTGGCCGAAGCCGATCATCGAGATCAGCCCCGACATGCACACCAGCAACCACACCAGCATCATCACCAGCACGCCGCGCGGCAGGCGATAGGCCGGGTTCGGCGCCAGGAGCTGGAAGATCCAGCAGTGGCCGAGCAGCCCGTAAAGCACGCCGGACAGACCGCCAAACAGGCTCGGGCCGCTCCAGGCAAACTGTGCGTAGTTGGACACCAGGCTGAACAGCAACGTCAGGCCGATCAGGTTGATACTGCCCTGGCGCGACTCGATGCGCCGCCCCAATTCCCAGTACCACATGCCGTTCATGGCCAGGTGGAGGATGCCGAAGTGGATCAGCATCGGCGTGAACAGACGCCACCACTGCCCCGCCGCCAGGCTGTCGGCCAGTGAGGTGAAGTGGATGTAGTCGCCGACCACGCGAAAATCGAGGAAGGTCAGCCAGCGCATCGTGTCGAGGTTATCGCCCAGATACGTCAGGCCGCCGACCAGCAGGCTCAGCAACAGGATGAACCCGGTGGCCTTGGCGTGTTTCAGTTGCTCGGCGAAGCTCGGACGCTTGAAAGTCGGCGCCACCGGAATGTCCAGTTGCTGATCCGGGTCACCTGCCGGGAAGCGCTCATACAGCGAACGCACGTCTTCGCTGATTTCCGCCGGCACCCACAACACCTGCTCGCCCGATTCTTCACTGACGCGATGTGGCACCTGCATGCGTTGCAGCAGTTTGACGAAACCGCTCAGGTCCGCCGCCAGTGGCAGACGCAATACCGCTACCGCGCTCATCGCAGCACCTCCGGCCGCTCGACATCGACCCAGACAAATTTATGCGGATCCAGGCGAGTTTCCTGATCCAGACGATAAGCCACCAGTTTGCCGTAGAGCACGGCGCTGTAATCCAGGCACGCGAGGTTCGGGCGGATCGGCGCCGGTTTGCCGCTGCGCCAGTAATGGCCGACGAACAGCAACGGTTCATCGACGCCGTAACGCAGCAGGGAATTCTTTTCGCTGGAGGTCAGCGGCTTCTGCGCCACCGGCTCCGGCAAGGCGTCGGGCTGGAACACGATGTCGCCGTAGGTCTGCGGATCGTCTTCCCAGAATTTGGTGCGGAAGAACGAACGCACCAGACCGTCGCCGCTGGTCATGGTCAGACCATCCGGCAGGCGCATGTCGGTGCCGCGCAGCAGGCGATCGAACACCGTGCAGGCAAAGCTGCCCGGTACGGCGGAAGCCTGAAGGAAGTGCTCATCGATGCAGCCATCGGGGAACAGCGCGCGCAGCGGCTCGATCAGACCGGCATCCCAGCAGGCATGCACCACCCGGAAGCGTCCGGCGTCGACAAACAGCGGCAGCTCATAGAACCAGCGCTGGAAGTCGTGCCAGTCACCGGGATGGTCTTCGAACTGGGTCAGGGTTTCATGCAGCAAACGGGCATGACGCGGCGTGTGTTCGCGCACGAACTGCTTGCCGCTGCCAGGTGGCGCCGGTGTGCTCCAGCCCAGTGCGTTGAATTCGTGGTTGCCCATGATGCACAAGGCCTGGCCGGCCTCGACCATGTCGTGGACGATGTGCAGCGCCTCGCGAATCCGCGGGCCACGGTCGATGATGTCGCCGACGAACACGGCCATGCGCGAAGGATGCCGCCAGACTCCGCCCTGCTTGTGGTAACCGAGGCGGTCCAGCAGGTGTTCCAGGGTCAGGGCGCATCCGTGCACGTCACCGATCAGGTCATAACTGCGCGCGGGATCGAGCATCAGTCGCCTCCACCGCCCAGCTTGCTGCCCCAGCCGAGTTTGGTGCGGCAGACCTCGTAGTAGTTGTGGTCGAGTGGATGGATCAACCGCAGTTTCTGCGCTTTCTTGCTGACGGTGATGGTGTCGCCCGGCGCGCAGGTGAAGTGGTTCTGCCCGTCGCAGGAGACCTGCGGGTAGATCTGCATATCTTTGGACACGACGATTTTCAGCTCACTGTTGCCATCGACCACGATCGGTCTGCCCGACAAGGTATGGGGGTACATCGGCACAATCACAATAGCGTCGAGCTTGGGATGCATGATCGGGCCGCCGGCGGACAATGCGTACGCCGTGGAGCCGGTCGGCGTGGCGACGATCAGGCCGTCGGCCTTCTGGCTGCAGACGAACTGGCCGTCGATGTACAGCTCGAACTCGATCATCCGCGTCGATTTGCCCGGGTGCAGCACCACGTCGTTCAGCGCATCGCCCTGGCCGATGGCCTCGGCGTGGCGGCGGACTTCGGCCTGCAGCAGGAAGCGGTTTTCCACCAGATAGTGGCCGTCGAGTACTTCGGCGACCTTGATTTCCAGCTCGTCCGGGCGGATGTCGGTGAGAAATCCGAGGCTGCCACGGTTGATCCCGAGCACCGGAATGTTGTGCTTGGCCAGCGCCCGGGCCGCACCGAGCAGGCTGCCGTCACCGCCGACGACGATGACCATGTCGCAGACTTCGCCGAGCATCTTGCGCGACGAGGTTTGCAGGCCATGGCCGGGCAGGACTTCGGCGATAGTGTCTTCGAGGATCACATGCAGGTGACGATCGAGCAGAAAGCGTTTCAGTCGGCGGACGGTATCCAGCACCTGGGAACTGCCCAGGCGACCGATGATGCCGATATTACGAAATTGCTCCATGGGACTCCTGCTGGGGCTGCGACGGCGAAAACGACGATTATGGGCGAAAGCGCCGGATAGACAAAACCCTTTCAGCCCGAGAGTGCGCCTGCGTTTAAGGCTATGCTCGCAAGATGATCCTATTTCCCGATTTGCTCCAGTTGCCCCATCAGTTGCGCCACCCGGAAGTGCGCGATCTGGCGTGGGTGATCCTCGCCCCGCCGATGCTCGCCGCCACGCCGTGGCCGCAACGTCATCCGCTGGCGGGCAGCGACTGGGTGCACGACCCCGAGCGGCTGGCGCACTGGCTGCACCGGCTCGACCGTGACAGTTACGGCCTGCTGCAATGGCTGTCCCAGGCTCGCACCCGGCGTCTGGGCCTGTATTACGAACGGCTGTGGCAGTTTGCCGTGGAGCATGCGCCGGGGATCGAACTGATCGCCGCCAACCTGCCGATCCGCCGCGAAGGCCACACCCTCGGCGAACTCGACATGCTGCTGCGCGACCGTGACGGCGTGCATCACCTGGAACTGGCAATCAAGCTCTACCTCGGCCCGCAGAACGGTGACGGCCGCGATCCGGCAAAGTGGCTCGGGCCGGGTTGTCATGATCGACTGGATCGCAAACTGGCGCATTTAAGCGAACATCAACTGCCGATCTCCGCCCGCCCGGAAAGCCGCGAGGCCTTGGCGGCGCTGGATATCGAGTCATTCAGTGCGCAGTTGTGGCTGGGCGGTTATCTGCTGTATCCATGGCCCGGACAGTCCGAACCGCCGAGCGGCGCCCATCCGCAGCATTTGCGCGGCAGTTGGTTGCATCAAAAGGACTGGCCGGCATTTATCGCCCAGCGCCCGGCCGGACGCTGGCAACCCCTGCCCCGCCATGCGTGGCTGGCGCCGGCGCATTACCCGGCGGATCAGGCCTGGAGCCGCGAGCAGTTGCGGGCCTGGCTCGATGAGCTCGAACCGCTGGCCCCGGCGCAGTTGATGGTGCGCCTGACCGAAAATGCCCGGGGCGAATGGGAAGAAGCCGAGCGGCTGTTTCTGGTTTCGGATCTGTGGCCGAACGTGCCCGGCCAATCCTGATTTCTGTGCCGCCTGATCTGCCCCCTTCGCGAGCAAGCTCGCACCCACAGTGGAATGCATTTCAAATGTGGGAGCGGCGGTGCGACGATTCGACTTGCTCGCGAAGGGGCCGACTCGGTCTAAATGGAAAGTCTCACGGCGAGTGCCGCCAACGTAACCAAAAGAACCGGCACCGTCAGCACAATCCCGACCTTGAAGTAATAACCCCAGCCGATCCGGATGTCCTTGCGCTCCAGCACATGCAGCCAGAGCAGAGTCGCCAGACTGCCGATCGGGGTGATCTTCGGCCCAAGGTCGCTGCCGATCACGTTGGCGTAGATCATCGCCTCTTTCACGACACCGGTCGCCTGACTGGCATCGATCGACAGCAAACCGATCAGCACCGTCGGCAGATTGTTCATGATCGACGACAACAACGCGGTCAGCACGCCAGTGCCCATGGCCGCGCCCCACACGCCATACCCGGCAAAGGCATCCAGCCAGCCGGCCAGATGATCCGTGAGCCCGGCATTACGCAGCCCGTAGACCACCAGATACATGCCCAAGGAGAAAATCACGATCTGCCACGGCGCCTCTTTCATCACTTTGCGCGTGGAAATCTTGTGCCCGCGAGCAGCGATACCCAGCAACAACGCCGCGCACACGGCCGAGATGGCGCTGATCGGAATGCCCAGCGGCTCCAGGGCAAAACAGCCCACCAGCAGGATCACCAACACCGCCCAACCGGCGTAGAACGTGGCCTTGTCGTGGATCGCCGTCTCCGGGTGCTCAAGCTGTTCAGGGTCGTAGTCTTTTGGAATGTCGCGGCGGAAGAACCACAGCAACACCACCAGCGTGGCCGCAACGCTGACAAAGTTGACCGGCACCATCACCGCCGCATAACGATTGAAGCCGATGTGGAAAAAGTCTGCCGAGACGATGTTGACCAGGTTCGACACCACCAGCGGCAGGCTCGCGGTATCGGCGATAAACCCCGCGCCCATGACGAACGCCAGAGTCGCCGCCGGCGAAAAACGCAGCGCCAGCAGCATGGAAATCACGATGGGCGTGAGGATCAGCGCCGCGCCGTCATTGGCGAACAACGCCGACACCAGCGCACCGAGCAACACCATGAAGGCGAACAGCTTGCGCCCGCTGCCCCGCCCCCATCGCGCCACGTGCAACGCAGCCCAGGCAAAGAAGCCCGCCTCGTCGAGCAACAGGCTGATGATGATCAGCGCCACAAAAGTGCCGGTGGCGTTCCAGATGATCTGCCACACCAGCGGAATATCACTCAGGTGCACCACGCCAAAAATCAGCGCGACGATGGCGCCGAGCGTTGCACTCCAGCCGACCCCGAGGCCTTTGGGTTGCCAGATCACCAGGGTAATGGTCAGCAGGAAAATCAGTGACGCAGCGAGCATTCGCGACAGCCTTCAATAATGTTTGGGGGAAATCAAACCACACGAAAAAACCTGTGGGAGCGAGCTTGCTCGCGATTGCAATGTGTCATTCAACTGATGTGTCAGCTGATACACCGCCATCGCGAGCAAGCTCGCTCCCACAGGGTCGATATCTTGTCAGAAAAATCAGTGGTTCACTTCTTGTGCTGCGCCACCCACTCGCCATAGGCATTGATGAAACTCTGCAGGAACGGCTTGACCGACTCGTTCAGCTTGCCCGACTCATCGAACGCCGTACCGGCGCCGCCCAGGTAGGCCTCCGGCTGCTGCATGCACGGCACGTTGAGGAAAACGAAGGACTGGCGCAAATGCTGGTTGGCGCCAAAACCGCCGATGGCACCCGGCGAAACGCTGATCACCGCCCCCGGTTTGCCACCCCAGACACTCTTGCCATAAGGCCGCGAGCCGACGTCAATTGCGTTCTTCAAGGGTGCCGGCACCGAACGGTTGTACTCCGGGGTGACAAACAGCACCGCGTCGGATGAGCCCACTTTTTGCCGAAAAGTGCTGTAGGCTGCCGGCGGTGAATCGCCGTCGATGTCTTCGTTATAGAGTGGCAGATCGCCAATTTCCACAATGTTCAGCTTGAGGTTGGCCGGTGCCAGTTCCGCCAGCGCCAGCGCGACCTTGCGATTGATCGATGCTTTACGCAGGCTGCCGACCACTACCGCGACGTTATAGACATTGCTCATGGGGAAGACTCTCGACTGTCCGTGGGAGGAGCCTGTAGTTATAGATGATCCAGCGACGATTCCACCAGACGACGAGGGATTTTTCCCGCGTCCGGATTATTTTTTTCCTGTAGGAAAACTTACCAAGCTCGATGGCGGTCTACCAAGCCGCAAATCAAGCGTTTTATCTCCAGAGGTTCTAAGCAGATGGCAGCAGTACTCGTCGGTCAGTTCCATGCAAGAGATGCGGAAGGCCGCGTTTATTCCGTGCATGAGTTCCAGGAATCCAACCCGTCGGCAGACGGTTTCACCGGCATGGAGCCTGTTACCACCTACAAACTGGCGATTGGTGATCGGGTCAATAAAATCGACGACAACGAATTCCTGCTGGTTCAGTCGGGCATCACGTTGATTCGCGAACCCGAGCCGACTGTCGCTTCATAACCGATTGTTATGAGCAGAAGTCATCCGCGCCGAGTTGGGGTAGGATTCAGCCACTGACCCCAACGGCCGGACATGGACTTCACGCATGCGTTTACGTCATATCGAGGTGATACAGGCGCTTTTACAGACGGGTCACGTGGGCACCGCCGCCGAATGGCTGCAACTGCCGGCGGGCGATGTCGAGGAGCGACTGCGTGAAGCCGAGAGTCAGTTGGGTTTCATGCTGTTCGCCAGCGTGCGAGGACGGCTTCAGGCCACGGCCGAAGCCCGCGCGCTGCAAGTCGAAATCGCCCACATCTATGATGCGCTGGAGCCGGTACAACGGCTGGCCAGCAGCCTCAAGCAATACCTCGCCCCGCCCCTTCGAATCATCGGCACCCCGCCGCTGGCCCAGCAATTGTTGCCGCAAAGCCTCGCCGCCTTGCGCCGACGCCTGCCGGACGTGCCCTGCACGCTGCTCAGTGAACCCACCCGTCACATCGTTCGCAGTCTGTTGCTGCGCGAGAGCGATCTGGGCCTGAGCCTGCACGATCCCGAGCATCCCGATATCCATTGCCAGCCGCTGGCCCAAGGCAAGCTGCAATTGCTCGCGCCTCACGGCTGGCTGCAACCGAAGCAGAAGTACATTTCGCTGCAGGACCTGGCCGGTCAGGCGATGGTCGGCCTCGAAGGCCAGGACCCGTTGAGTCCGGCGCTGGAGCACAAACTCCAGGCACTGCGCCCGGCACCGAGCATCCACACCCGGGTGCAGACCCATCAGATGATGCGCAGCATGGTCGAGGCCGGCGAAGGTCTGGCCATCGTCGACCCGTTCACCGCGCTGGGTGCCCGGGCCAGTGGAATCGACACTTGCCCGTTGTCACCGGCGGTGCCGGTCAGCCTCTATGCTCTGACCTTCAAGCACGCGCCGCCGACATCGGCAGTCCAGACATTGCTCGGCATCGTTACGGAACAAGCCGAGGCGATGCTGGCGAGCTGATCGGGTTTTCCAGCGGATTATCGAACAATCGATACCAGAACAACGCCACCTCGGCGGTGTTCGGATCAATGCCGCGATAACGCAGATGGTCGATGCCACCGATCACATAACCGCAACGCTCATACAAGCGGCAGGCGCCGAGGTTGTTGTTCTGGGTCTCGAGCATGATCCCCGGCAGTTTTTTCTTGCGGCTCCAGAACTGCGCAACATCGAGCAACGCCTTTGCCACACCATGGCGGCGTGCCGGCGCATGCACCGCCAGCTCATCGATATGGGCGAAACCGTTCCAGTTGGTGCTGATCACCAGATGCCCTACCGGCTGGTCTTCCAGATACGCCATGAAAATCGCACTGTCGGCGGCATCGCGAAAACTGCTGAATTCCTCGGGATCAATGCCGTAGCACTTGCGGTACGGCACGATCGGCGTCACGCCCCACTGCGCGACGGGTTTGCCGATTTCGGCGGCGCCATAGGCGGCGACCTCGAAGCTGAAATCGCTGCCCCAGATATAAGCGGCAAAGCCGTCGTCGGCAACGCGCACCGACAGCCCGGGGTATTTTGGATTCATGACCGGTTGCATACTGGGAAACGCCCTCATTCCTTGACGCAATCGACGGTGTATTGCCGTCCATTGCCCTCGTCTTCGTGTTGCAGTCCGTGCACATCGACCACGAAACCCGGAAAGCTCGCATCGAACGTGCGGGCAAATTTCAGGTAATCGATGATCGACCGGGTGGATTCGGTGAAGCGTTCGCCGGGCATGATCAGCGGAATCCCCGGCGGATACGGCACCAGCATCACCGCCGCGACACGCCCCTCCAGCTCATCGATCGGCACCGCCTCGACTTCGCCGCGCACCAGTTGATCGTAGGCGTGGGCCGGTTTCATGGCGATTTCCGGCAGCACGGTGTACATGCGTTTGAGGTGCCTGGCGGTGGCGTTGCTGCGATAGCAGGCGTGGAGCTGATCGCACAGGTCGCGCAGGCCCATGCCGCGATAGCGCGCCGGATCTTCCTGGGCGACGCACTTCAGGCAGGTGTCGAGACTGACGTTGGCGTCGTAGCTGCGCTTGAACTCCAAAAGCTCGGTCAGCAGCGTGCTCCATTTACCCTTGGTGATGCCCATGGAGAACAGCACCAGAAACGAATACAGCCCGGTTTTCTCCACTACCAGTCCGCGCTCCCAGAGGAAACGACTGACCACCGCCGCCGGGATGCCCTTATCGCTCAGCGCTCCACCAGCGGTCAGGCCGGGCATCACCAGAGTGACCTTGATCGGATCGAGCAGCACGTAGTCGTCGCTGACCTCGCCGAAACCGTGCCAGTCCGCCTCGGGCTTCAGCAGCCAGTCTTCGGTCTGCACCCGATCGATGCCCTCGACACCCGGCGGCTGCCAGATCGAAAACCACCAGTCATTGGCGTCGATGTGTTGCCGCAGATTGGCCAGCGCCCGGCGAAAGCTCAGGGCTTCATCGAAGGTTTCCTGCAACAGCGAACGCCCGGCCGGGCCTTCCATCATGGCCGAGGCCACGTCCAGCGAAGCGATGATGCTGTACTGCGGCGACGTCGAGATATGCATCATGAATGCTTCGTTGAAACGATCGCGATCCAGCTGCCGCGCGCCGCCGTCCTGTACGTGAATCATCGAAGCCTGACTGAACGCCGCCAGCAGTTTGTGGGTGGAATGGGTGGTGAACACCAGCGGGCTGTCGGCGCTGCGCGAGGTGGCCATGCCGTAACGGCCGGCAAAGAATTCGTGAAACGCCGCGTAGGCGTACCAGGCTTCGTCGAAATGCAGGACTTCGACGCTGTTGCCCAGGCTCTGCTTGATCAGTTCGGCGTTGTAGCAGAGGCCGTCGTAAGTGGAGTTGGTAACCACCGCGAGTTTGACCTTCGGCTCCCGGCCCTTGGTCAGCGGGCTTGCATCGATCTTGGCCTGGATCGATTCGCGGCTGAATTCACTCAACGGAATCGGGCCGATGATCCCCAGCTCGTTACGCTCCGGGCACAGGTACAGCGGAATGGCCCCGGTCATGATGATCGCGTGCAACACCGACTTGTGGCAGTTGCGATCCACCAGCACCAGATCATCGCGCCCGACCATGGAATGCCAGACGATCTTGTTGGCGGTCGAGGTGCCATTGATCACGAAAAAGGTGTGATCGGCGCCGAAATTGCGCGCAGCCCTTGCTTCTGCCTCGGCCAACGGGCCAGTGTGATCGAGCAGCGAACCCAGCTCCGGCACCGACACCGACAAATCCGAACGCAGGGTGTTTTCGCCGAAGAACTGGTGAAACGCCTGCCCCACCGGACTCTTGTGATAAGCCACCCCACCGCCATGCCCCGGGGTGTGCCAGGAATAGTTGGAGTCAGCGGTGTGCTGCACCAAGGCTTTGAAGAACGGCGGCAGCAGCCCGTCCAGATACTTGCGCGCCGCCCGTGCAACCTGCCGAGCCAGAAACGGTACGGTGTCTTCAAACAGGTAAAGAATGCCGCGCAACTGATTCAGTTCGGCCATGGCATCGGCCGGGGCGTTTTCCAGGGTGACCTGCTCGCCGAGGGCGAAGATCGGCAGATCCGGCGCCCGCACCCGGGCCAGGCCGATCAGTTCGGCCATGTTCTGTAACAAATGGGAATTGGTGCTGGCGTCTTCGGCGGCAATCAACATGCACGCCAGACCATGGTGGGTCGACGCCACCAGCCGGCCCTCGGTGTAGTCCGTGGCCGAAACGATGCTGAAACCTTCCTGCTCAAGCTCTCGGGCAATGCCGCGAATGCGTTCGCCGGCAACCGTGTCGGCCTTGATGTCGCGGTGGACGATCAACACCGGGAACTTCAGATCTTTGTACATGGGGCTCAGTGTCCTGAGGCGGCGGAGAGTGATCTGCCAATGTCCTCAGGGTAGAGGGTCGGAGCGGATGTGGCGAGGGTGGCCAGTTGTCAGTACTGCCAAAAACAAAAGATCGTCCGAACGCGGCCTGCGCCTTCGGACGATCCTTTTATCTTCAAGCCTGGGCTTCGGCTTCCAGCAACTGCGTCCACAGCGCCGGTGCGCCAGCGGATTTGGCAATGATCTCCAGGCGCACCTGATGCTCGGCCAGTTCCGCTTCGGTGGCGCGAATGATCCGCCCCGGCTTGCGATCCGCCGGCAGACGGCGGATTTCAGTGGCGGAGTTGTCCGCGCCCTCGCCCGTGCCATTACCGTCGGAGGCGTTACCGGCCAGCGACAGGCTGGTCTGGCCACCGGTCATGGTCAGGTAGACGTCGGCGAGAATCTCCGAGTCGAGCAAAGCGCCGTGCAGCTCACGGCCTGAGTTGTCGACGCCGTAGCGTTTGCACAAGGCATCGAGGCTGTTGCGCTGACCCGGGTGACGTTCCCGGGCCATCATCAGGGTGTCGAGGATCGTACAGTGCTGCGTGATGTCCGCGCGATCCTGCTGACCCATCAGGGCGAATTCGTTGTTGATGAAGCCAACGTCGAACGCCGCGTTATGGATGATCAGCTGTGCGCCGTTGATGAACTCGAAGAACTCATCGGCCACTTCGGCGAAACGCGGCTTGCCGACCAGGAATTCGTTGGTGATGCCGTGGACACCGATCGCGCCTTCGTCACTTTCGCGGTCCGGTTGCAGGTAGACGTGAAAGTGCCGCCCCGTCAGGCGTCGACCGATCAGCTCGACGCAACCGATTTCAATGATCCGGTGACCATCGGTCACCGGCATGCCGGTGGTTTCGGTATCGAGTACAACGGATCTGGTGGCCATCAGTGTTCAGCTCTCAACGGGTCAATCGTGCAAAAGCGGCGATGTTAACACGCTGGTGGCGGGAGTCGCGCACCGCCGCTTGATCGGCACTCATGCAGTTTTTAACAATCATTAGCAATGTTCATAAAGTCTGGGGCAAACCGGCTTGTTAGCGTGCGCGGCCTGTTTCCCAGTGGATTTGAGCACGTCATGAAGACTGCATATGTTTTATTGGTTGGCGCCTGCCTGCTGATGGCCGAAGCGCACGCCACCAGTTTCGTCATCAGCACCGACATCACCCTGAGCCTGACGCTCAGCTCCAGCAAAGGCACCAGCGGGTCGTTCAAGGACGACAAGCTCGTGCTGGCCGCCAAGGACGATGCGGCGGCCTTCGTTGCCAGCGACGGAGACATTCGTGGCGCGCAAATGGAAGCGGCGCTCAAGCGGATTCGCAGCCTGTTGCCGGAACTGTCCGCGACCGACCAGCAACTGGCCACGGCCATTCTGATGCTCTGATCAGTCCTGCTTGTAGCCGCGCACTTCATCCACGCCACGGTTGGCCAACTGGTCGGCCCGTTCGTTGCCGTGGTGGCCGATGTGGCCGCGAACCCATTTCCAGGTGACCTTGTGGCGGTTGACCTGCTCGTCCAGCTCTTTCCACAGGTCGGCGTTCTTGACCGGCTCTTTGGCGGCGGTTTTCCAGCCGCGTTTCTTCCAGTTGGCCATCCACTCGTTGATGCCTTTCATCACGTACTGCGAGTCGGTCACCAGCAACACTTCGCAAGGACGCTTGAGGGCTTCGAGGCCGCGAATCGCGCCGAGCAGCTCCATGCGGTTGTTGGTGGTATTGGCTTCGCCGCCCCACAGTTCCTTTTCGACGCCCTTGCACACCAGCAAGGCGCCCCAGCCGCCCGGGCCGGGGTTGCCCTTGCAGGCGCCGTCAGTGAACAGTTCTACGCTATCGACGCTTTCGCTCATGCCAATCTATCCAGAAAAATGCCTGGCCTCGCCGATCACGGATCGACAACGGCCCGGGCCGGGACAGACCCGGCCACAATAAAAGAAGGTTTACGGTTCGATGCGGCGCCGATTGACCTTGGCCATCGGCAACGGAATCAGCTTGCCCATCGGTTCGCGGCGCTCCTGGCGCACCGGACGCAGGCCCACCACGATCTTGCGTGCGACCAGCAGATAGAAGCCGCCGCCCGCCAGTTGCCAGTCGCCGGCCTTGCGTTCCCAGCCGGCCAGACGGGCCTGCCACTTGGGTGACGCGAGCGGCGGACGATAGCACCCGAAGCGGCGTTTCTCCAGCGCAAAGCCCAGCAGGTTGAGCCAGTCGGCGACCCGCGACGGCGAGATGCAGCGCGCCTGGTGCAATGCGTCATGGGCGAACACATGGCGCAGGCCCCAGGTACTCCAGGGATTGATGCCGACAATCAACAGATGCCCGCCGGGGCGCACACTGCTGGCCGCTTCACGCAGCAGGCCGTGGGGCGACAGGCAGAAATCCAGACCGTGCTGCAACACCACCACGTCGGCGGCGTGTTCACTCAACGGCCAGGCCTGCTCTTCGCAGACGATCTCGACACCGGGCAATGGCGCACCGAGCCGCACGTTGCGCTGCACCTGCGGCGCCGACGGCGGTGTTTCCGCAGAAGGCCCGTAATGCACCAGATAGCCGCCGAAGAACCGGCCAAGCTCGTCTTCGAGCATGCGCCGCTCTTCGTCCAGCAAAAATTGCCCGAGGGGACCGGACAGCCATTCACGGGCCGCCCCGATCAGGGCAAGCCAGTCAGGATCGGCCTGAGCGAACGCTTTATCAATCATTGCATTCTCCAACACGCCAGGAACCTCTAAGATGCGCCAATGTTACCCGCTTGGCGAATCCGAAGATGATACAGATCAGTGCCCTGCCCGCCTTCACCGACAACTACATCTGGTTGTTACAGGATCATGCCACCCAGCGTTGCGCCGTGGTCGATCCGGGAGATGCCGCCCCCGTGCAGGCGTGGCTTGCCGCGCATCCGGGCTGGGTGCTGGGCGATATTCTGATCACTCACCATCACCATGATCATGTCGGCGGTGTCGAGACGCTTAAAAAAGCTACGGGCGCGACTGTCTATGGTCCGGCCAGCGAAAGCATTCCGGGACGCGACGTCGCGCTCAAGGACAACGACAAGGTGCGCGTGCTCGGCTGGGACTTCGAGGTCTACGCCGTTCCCGGTCACACCCTGGGGCACATCGCCTATTACCATCACGGCCTGCTGTTCTGCGGCGACACCCTGTTCGCCGCCGGTTGCGGCCGGTTGTTCGAGGGTACGCCGGAGCAGATGCACCACTCCCTCGGTCGTCTGGCGGCCCTGCCGGAAGACACGCTGGTCTACTGCACCCACGAATACACCCTGAGCAACCTGAAATTCGCCGCTGCGGTGGAGCCGGGCAACCCGGACATTGCCGCCCGTCTGGAAAAAGTCAGCCAGCAACGGCAAAACGGGGTCATGACCCTGCCCTCGACCATTGCCCTGGAAAAGCTCACAAACCCGTTTCTGCGTACCAGTGAAACATTAGTTACACAAAAAGTGGACGAACGGAATGGCGCTCAAAACCGGGCGCCGAGTGAGGTTTTTGCGGCTCTGCGGGCTTGGAAAGATAAGTTCTAAGCCGTTCACCACTTGGTACAAAAACGCTGAATGGTTGACCGCAGGGGGTGCGCTTTCTAGAATCGCCCGACATTTTTGCCCGGAACTTACTTCCAGCCAATGTCGTCATCCATACGTAAGTCCGTCAATTCAGACGCATTGACCCGCCTGGCGCAAGCCATCGCGGTGGCTGTGTCCGCCACGCTGGCGGGCTGTTCCAGCCATGCTCCGCAGACTGAAGCGACCCATACGCCGAACATTGCTGCGCGAGCCAAGCAGAAGCCGATCTGGTTGTCCGAGAAGCCCAGCCCGCAGGTGCCCCAAGACATCTGGGAACGCATGCGCGGTGGTTTTCAGCTTCAGGAAGGCCTGGGCGTAAACCCGCGCATCGAGCAACAGCGCCTGTGGTTCGCCAGTAACCCTTCCTTTCTCGAGAACGCCGGCGAGCGCGGCAGCCTCTACATTCATTACATCGTCGAGCGCCTCGAAGAACGCAACATGCCGTTGGAGCTGGCCCTGCTGCCAGTGATTGAAAGTGCCTACAACCCGATGGCCTATTCCCGGGCCGACGCGGTGGGGCTCTGGCAATTCATCCCGTCCACCGGGCGTTACTACAACCTGCGCCAGACCCGTTTCTACGATGGCCGTCGCGACATCACCGCCTCGACCACGGCAGCGATGGACTACCTGACCCGCCTGCACGACATGTTCAACGGTGACTGGCTGCTGGCCCTGGCGGCCTACAATGCCGGCGAAGGCACGGTCAGCCGCGCCATCGAACGCAACGAGAAGCTCGGCCTGCCAACCGACTACTGGAACCTGCCGCTGCCGGCGGAAACCCAGGCCTATGTGCCGAAACTGCTGGCGCTGTCGCAAGTGGTGCTCTCGCCGGAAGCCTACGGGGTCAACCTCAACCCGATCGCCAACGAACCTTACTTCCAGGTCGTCGAAATCAACCAGCGCATGGACCTGTCCAAGGTCGCCGCCGTGGCCAACATCGACGAAGACGAGCTGTTCCAGCTCAACCCGGCGTTCAAGCAGCGCACCACCATCGACGGCCCGCAACACCTGCTGGTGCCGACGTCGAAGGCCCAGCTGCTGACCGCCAGCCTGCAGACCATGCGTCCTGAAGAGCTGATCAGCCCTCGTTCGCTGAAGCCGGTCTTCGAAGGCGCCGACCCGACCGAAGTCGCGAAGCTCAAGCGTGCGTACCGGGTCAAGCGCGGCGACAACCTCGGCTCCATCGCCAAGGCCAACAAGGTCGACGTCAAGGACCTGCAACGCTGGAACAAGCTGACCGGCAAGAACCTCAAGGTCGGCCAGACCCTGGTCATGCAGGACACCAGCAAACGCACCCCGGCCGGCAAGTCCGGCGGGCGCATCAACACCGTGATCGCGGCCAACAGCAAGAGCAAAGCCAAGGACGACAGCAAGCAGCAGACCCAGTACAAGGTCCAGCGCGGCGACACGCTGTATGTTGTTGCCAAGCGTTTCAACGTCGAGATGCAGCATCTCAAGCGCTGGAACCCGGGTGCCGGCAAGGCACTCAAGCCTGGGCAGATGCTTACGGTCTACCAGCCGCACTGACAAAGAGCCCCTGAATTTCAGGGGCTTTTTTTTGCCTGTCATTTTTTGCTGGCAATGCAGGCCACTGCCGCAATTAACCGCGCATTAAGCCCCTGTCTTTTTCCTGTCCATACAAGCTGTTACTGTACGGCCCACAAAGCCCAAGCCGCCTGGATCGGATCTGACTTGAAGCGTCCCCTCCTCCTGCTCCTGATCAGCCTGGCCTTGAGCTCCCCCGCTAGCGCGACGATCACCGAGAGTCACGGTTATGCGCAGTTCGGCATGCTCAAGTACCCGGCCAGATTTACCCACTTCGACTGGGTCAACCCGCAAGCGCCCAAGGGCGGCACATTGCGGGTGATGGCGTTCGGCACTTTCGATACGCTCAATCCCTACACCTTCAAGGGCACCAGCCCGGTCACCACCCCGAATTTCCTGCAGTACGGCATCAACGAGTTGAACGAGCCGCTGATGGTCGGCACCGGTCAGTATTCACCGTCCGGCGACGAGCCGGCCTCCAGCTATGGCCTGATCGCGCAATCGGTGGAATACAGCGAGGACCGCAGCTGGGTGGTGTTCAACCTGCGCCCGGAAGCGCGCTTTCACGACGGCACGCCGATTACCGCCTATGACGTGGCGTTCTCCTATCGGACGCTGCTCAAGGAAGGTCATCCGCTGTACCGCACGGCGCTTCAAGAAGTGTCGAGGGTCGACATCCTCAACCCGCAGCGCATCCGCTTCATCATGAAGCGCTCGGGCAATCCGCTGCTGATCCTGCGCCTGGGCGAGTTGCCGGTGCTGCCCCAGCATTACTGGAAGGGCCGCGACTTCAAGGCCACCACCTTCGAGCCGCCATTGGGCAGCGGGCCTTATCGCATCACTTCGGTGACACCCGGGCGGCAGCTGATTTTCGAACGGGTCAAGGATTATTGGGGCAAGGACTTGCCGGTCAATCGCGGCAAATACAACTTCGATCGCATGGAAGTCGAGTTCTATCGCGACAGCGACGTGGCCTTCGAAGCGTTCAAGGCCGGCGAGTTCGACATCTATATCGAGCATCAGGCGAAGAACTGGGCCAATGGCTACAACTTCCCGGCGGTCCGTCGTGGCGACGTGATCAAGGCGCAGATTCCGCACCAGATCCCGACCCAGAGCCAGGGCCTGTTCATGAACACCCGGCGAGCCACCTTCTCGGACGTCAAGACCCGCGAAGCCCTGGGCCTGATGTTCGACTTCGAGTGGACCAACCGCGCGCTGTTCAGCGATGCCTACCAGCGCACCACCAGTTACTACCCGAACAGCGAATTCAGCGCTAGCGGTCTGCCAGTCGGCCACGAATGGCTGATGCTCAAGCCCTACAAGGATCAACTGCCGGCCCGGCTGTTCACCGAGCCGTTCACGCTGCCACAGACCGACGGACGAGGCATTCCCCGGGAAACCATGCGCAAGGCCCTCGCGCTGCTGGCCGAGGCCGGCTGGAAGCTCAATGGCCAACGCCTGCAGAACGCCGCCGGGCAACCACTGAGCTTCGAACTGCTGCTGGTCAATCCGAACCTTGAGCGGATCCTCCAGCCGTACATCGAGAACCTCAACAGCATCGGCATCGACGCGCGGTTGCGCACGGTGGATCGCGCGCAATACAAGCAGCGCCTGGATCAGTTCGACTTCGACATGATCCTCATGACCCTCAACCAGACCCTCAGCCCGGGGCTGGAACAGTGGCAGTATTTCCACTCGAGCCAGGTCGGGGTCAAGGGCAGCAAGAATTACGCGGGCATCGCCAACCCGGTGGTCGATCATCTGCTTGAGCAATTGCTCGCCGCCCGCACCCGCGATGAACAGGTCGCCGCCGGCAAGGCGCTTGACCGCGTGCTGCTCTGGCAGCACTACAGCATTCCCAACTGGTACCTCAATTATCACCGTCTGGCGTACCGCAACCGGTTCGCCTTTGTCACCACGCCGCCCTACACCCTGGGCCTGAGCGCGTGGTGGCTGAAATCTTCGGAGAAAGGTCAATGAACGCCGTTCGCACCCTGCTCGTGCAGGCTTGCGGCCTGTTGTTCGCCGGGCTGGCCTGCGCCGCCCCGCAACACGCCGTGACCCTGTACAACGAGCCGCCGAAATACCCCGCCGACTTCAAGCATTTCGATTACGTCGACCCCAATGCACCCAAGGGCGGGGTTTTCCGTCAGGCCGGTTTCGGCGGCTTCGACAGCCTCAACCCGTTCATCAGCAAAGGCGTGCCGGCCGATGACGTCGGGCAGATCTACGACACCCTGACCCGGCACAGCCTCGACGAACCCTTCACCGAATACGGCCTGATCGCCGGCAAGATCGAAAAGGCCCCGGACAACAGCTGGGTGCGCTTCTATCTGCGCCCCGAAGCGCGTTTCCACGACGGTCACCCGGTGCGTGCCGAAGACGTGGTGTTCAGCTTCGAGACCCTGACGAAAGAAGGCTCGCCGATGTTTCGCGGTTACTACAGCGACGTCGAAGAAGCCGTCGCCGAAGATCCGCTCACGGTGCTGTTCAAGTTCAAGCACAACAACAATCGCGAGCTGCCGCTGATCCTCGGCCAGTTGCCGGTGCTGCCGAAACACTGGTGGGCCAGTCGCGATTTCAACAAGGGCAATCTGGAAATCCCGCTGGGCAGCGGCCCGTACAAGGTCGCCGAAGTGAAGGCCGGGCGCTCGGTACGATACGAGCGGGTCAAGGATTACTGGGGCAAGGACCTGCCGGTCAATCGCGGCTTCTACAATTTCGATGTGATGACCACCGACTACTACCGCGACAACACCGTCGCCCTGGAAGCGCTGAAGGCCGGCCAGTTCGACTACTGGCTGGAAATGACCGCGAAGAACTGGGCCAACGCGTACAACATCCCCGCGGTCACCGAGGGCCGACTGGTCAAGGAACTGATCCCCAACGGCAACCCGACCGGCATGCAGGGTTTCGTCTTCAACCTGCGCCGTCCGGTGTTCCAGGACGTTCGTGTGCGTCAGGCGCTGGGTCTGTTGCTCGACTTCGAATGGACCAACAAGCAACTGTTCAACAGCGCCTACGTGCGCACCCGCAGTTATTTCGAAAACTCGGAAATGGCCGCCACCGGCCTGCCGGACGCCGATCAACTGGCAATCCTCGACCCGTTCCGTCGCCAGCTCCCGGCGCAGGTGTTCAGCGAAGCCTTCGAAAACCCCAAGACCGATGCCAGCGGCATGATCCGCCTGCAGCAACGCGAAGCCTATCAACTGCTGCAAGAGGCCGGCTGGAAGATCGTCGACGACAAGATGGTCGACACCACCGGCAAACCGGTGGTCATCGAGTTCCTGCTGGCCCAGACCGAATTCGAGCGGGTGCTGCTGCCGTTCAAGCGTAACCTTGCCGACCTGGGTATCGATCTGGTGATCCGCCGCGTCGACGTCTCGCAATACGTCAACCGTGTGCGCTCGCGGGATTTCGACATGATCGTCGGCAGTTTCCCGCAATCCAACTCACCGGGTAACGAACAACGGGAGTTCTGGATGAGCGCCGCCGCCGACAAGCCGAGCAGCCGCAACTCCATGGGCCTGAAAGACCCGATCGTCGATCAACTGGTCGAGAGCCTGATCAACGCCGACTCGCGCAAAAGCCTGGTGGCCCACGCTCGCGCCCTCGATCGCGTGCTGCAATGGGGTTACTACGTGATCCCCAACTGGCACATCAAGACCTGGCGCGTAGCTTACTGGAACCACATCGGCCATCCGAAAGTCTCCCCCAAGTACGACATCGGCATTAATACCTGGTGGGTCAAGCCCGACACGAAACCTGCGGTAGAAGTGCAAACCCAACTGCAAGCCGACCCTGTGGGCACGGAGTAATCAGATGCTGGCGTATATTTTTCGGCGACTGTTGCTGATCATCCCGACCCTGTTCGGCATTCTGCTGATCAACTTCGTGATCATCCAGGCCGCGCCCGGCGGGCCGGTGGAGCAGATGATCGCCAAGCTCGAAGGCTTCGAAGGCGCCACCAGCCGCATCGCCGGCGGCGGTGCCGAAGTGTCGGTGGCCGGCTCCGCCTATCGCGGCGCGCAAGGCCTGGACCCGGCACTGATCAAGGAAATCGAGCACATGTACGGTTTCGACAAGTCGGCGCCGGAACGGCTGTGGATCATGGTCAAGAACTACGCGCGGCTGGATTTCGGTGACAGCTTTTTCCGCGACGCCAAGGTCATCGACCTGATCAAGGAAAAGATGCCGGTATCGATCTCCCTCGGGCTGTGGAGCACGCTGATCATGTACCTGGTGTCGATCCCGCTGGGGATCGCCAAGGCCACGCGGCACGGCAGTCACTTCGACGTCTGGACCAGTTCGGCAATCATCGTCGGTTATGCGATCCCCGCGTTCCTGTTCGCCATCCTGCTAATCGTGGTGTTTGCCGGCGGCAGTTATCTGGACTGGTTCCCGCTACGCGGCCTGACCTCGAACAACTTCGATGAGCTGAGCCTGGGCGGCAAGGTCCTCGACTACTTCTGGCACCTGGCGCTGCCGGTGACGGCGCTGGTGATCGGCAACTTCGCGACCATGACTCTGCTGACCAAAAACAGCTTCCTCGACGAGATCAACAAACAATACGTGGTGACCGCCAAAGCCAAGGGCCTGACCCGCCATCGCGTGCTCTACGGCCATGTATTCCGCAACGCGATGCTGCTGGTGATCGCCGGATTCCCGTCTGCGTTCATCGGCATTTTCTTCACCGGCTCGTTGCTGGTGGAGGTGATCTTCTCCCTCGACGGCCTCGGCCTGATGAGTTTTGAAGCGGCGATCAACCGCGATTACCCGGTGGTGTTCGGCACCCTGTTCATCTTCACCCTGCTGGGGCTGGTGGTGAAACTGATCGGCGACCTCACCTACACCCTGGTCGATCCACGCATCGACTTCGCCAGCCGGGAGCATTGAGATGAACCTGTCCCCGCTCAACCGCCGGCGCTTCGAACTGTTCAAGGCCAACAAGCGTGGCTGGTGGTCGCTGTGGCTGTTTTTGATCCTGTTCGGCCTGAGCCTCGGCGCCGAACTGATCGCCAACGACAAGCCGCTGGTGGTGCACTACGACAACAACTGGTACTTCCCGGCGATCAAGCGCTATCCGGAAACCACCTTCGGCGGCGAATTCCCGCTGGAAGCCAACTACAAGAGCCCGTACATCCAGGAACTGCTCAAGGCCAAGGACGCCTGGGTGCTGTGGGCGCCGATTCCATTCAGCTACCAGAGCATCAACTACGACCTGAAAGTCCCTGCCCCTGCCCCGCCCTCGACGGTGAACCTGCTGGGCACCGACGATCAGGGCCGCGATGTGCTGGCGCGGGTGATCTACGGCTTCCGTATTTCCGTGCTGTTCGCCCTGACCCTGACCGTGCTCAGCTCGATCATCGGCGTAATTGCCGGGGCCTTGCAGGGTTTCTATGGCGGCTGGGTCGACCTGGCTGGCCAGCGCTTTCTGGAGATCTGGTCGGGTTTGCCGGTGCTGTACCTGCTGATCATTCTCGCCAGTTTCGTCCAGCCGAATTTCTGGTGGCTGCTGGGGATCATGCTGCTGTTCTCGTGGATGAGCCTGGTGGACGTGGTGCGCGCCGAGTTCCTGCGCGGGCGCAACCTCGAATACGTGCGTGCGGCCCGGGCGCTGGGGATGCAGAACGGCGCGATCATGTTCCGCCACATTCTGCCCAATGCCATGGTCTCGACCATGACCTTCATGCCGTTCATCCTGACCGGCGCCATCGGCACCCTCACCGCGCTGGATTTCCTTGGTTTCGGCTTGCCAGCCGGCAGTCCGTCGCTGGGTGAACTGGTGGCTCAGGGCAAATCCAACCTGCAGGCGCCGTGGCTGGGCATGAGCGCGTTTGCGGTGCTGGCGCTGATGCTGAGCCTGCTGGTGTTTATCGGCGAGTCCGCTCGCGATGCCTTCGACCCGAGGAAGTGAAATGAATCAGGACAATCTGATCGAAATCCGCGACCTCGCCGTCGAGTTCGGCACGGGCGATCGCGCGCACCGGGTGGTCGAAGGCATCAGCTTCGACATCAAGCGGGGCGAGACTCTGGCGCTGGTGGGCGAATCGGGCTCGGGCAAGTCGGTGACTGCGCACTCGATCCTGCGCCTGCTGCCCTACCCGCTGGCCCGCCATCCGGCCGGCAGCATCACTTATTCCGGGCAGAACCTGCTGGAACTGAGCGAAAAGACCATCCGTCACATCCGTGGCAACCGGATCGCGATGATCTTTCAGGAACCGATGACCTCGCTTAATCCGCTGCACTCCATCGAAAAGCAGATCAACGAGATCCTCGGCATCCACAAGGGCCTGACCGGCAAGGTCGCGACCAAGCGCACGCTGGAGCTGCTGGAAATGGTCGGCATCCCCGAGCCGCACAAACGCCTCAAGGCCCTGCCCCACGAATTGTCCGGCGGCCAGCGCCAGCGGGTGATGATCGCCATGGCCCTGGCCAACGAGCCGGAACTGCTGATCGCCGACGAGCCGACCACCGCGCTGGACGTGACCGTTCAGCTGAAAATCCTCGACCTGCTCAAGGAATTGCAGGCTCGATTGGGCATGGCGCTGCTACTGATCAGTCACGATTTGAACCTGGTGCGAAGAATTGCGCATCGCGTATGTGTCATGCAGCGCGGTTGCATCGTCGAACAGGCATCGTGCGCAGAGCTGTTCCGTTCTCCGCAGCATCCGTACACTCGGGAGCTGCTGGCGGCGGAGCCCAGCGGAGGCCCGGCGAGCAATAAAATCGGCGCGCCGCTGTTGCAGGTCGAGGACTTGAAAGTCTGGTTCCCGATCAAGAAGGGCCTGCTCAAACGCACGGTGGATCACGTCAAGGCAGTGGACGGCATCAACTTCAGCCTGCCTCAGGGTCAGACCCTGGGGATCGTGGGGGAAAGCGGTTCCGGCAAATCCACCCTGGGCCTGGCGATTTTGCGGCTCATCGGCAGCAAAGGCGCAATCCGTTTTGAAGGCAAGCAGCTAGACTGCCTGACGCAGAACGAGGTTCGCCCGTTGCGTCGGGAGATGCAGGTGGTGTTCCAGGACCCGTTCGGCAGCCTGAGCCCGCGGATGTGCGTGAGCGACATCGTTGGCGAAGGCTTGCGGATTCACAAGATGGGCACCGCCGCCGAGCAGGAAGCGGCGATTATTGCGGCATTGAAGGAGGTAGGTCTGGATCCGGAAACCCGGCACCGCTACCCCCACGAATTTTCCGGTGGGCAGCGGCAGCGTATCGCCATTGCCCGGGCTTTGGTGCTCAAACCGGCGCTGATCCTGCTGGACGAGCCGACTTCGGCCCTCGACCGGACGGTGCAGCGGCAAGTGGTGGAGCTGTTGCGTTCACTGCAAGCCAAGTACAACCTGACGTATTTGTTCATCAGCCATGACCTGGCTGTTGTGAAAGCGCTGAGCCACCAGCTGATGGTGGTCAAGCATGGCCAAGTGGTCGAACAGGGGGACGCGCAAAGTATTTTTGCCGCCCCCCAACATCCGTATACACAGCAGTTGCTGGAAGCCGCTTTTCTGGCACCAGCCACTGCGCAATAACCTGAAAGAGGAGCAACACATGGGTTTTCTCGCCGGTAAGCGCGTACTGATCGTCGGTGTCGCCAGCAAGCTGTCCATCGCATCCGGCATCGCTGCCGCCATGCATCGCGAGGGCGCTGAGCTTGCCTTCACTTATCAGAACGAAAAACTGAAAGGTCGCGTCGAAGAGTTCGCACAGGGCTGGGGTTCGAGCCCTGAGCTGTGCTTCCCGTGCGACGTGGCCAGCGATGCGGAAATCGCCAAGGTCTTCGAAGAACTGAGCAAGAAGTGGGACGGCCTGGACTGCATCGTGCACTCCGTAGGCTTCGCACCGGGCGACCAGCTGGACGGCGACTTCACCGAAGTCACCACCCGTGAAGGCTACCGCATCTCCCACGACATCAGCGCCTACAGCTTCGTCGCTCTGGCCAAGGCCGGTCGCGAAATGATGAAAGGCCGCAACGGCAGCCTGTTGACCCTGTCCTACCTGGGCGCCGAGCGCACCATGCCGAACTACAACGTCATGGGCATGGCCAAGGCTTCGCTGGAAGCCGGCGTACGTTACCTGGCCGGCTCCCTGGGCCCGGAAGGCACCCGCGTCAACTGCGTATCGGCCGGCCCGATCCGCACCCTGGCCGCTTCCGGCATCAAGAGCTTCCGCAAGATGCTGGCCGCCAACGAAGCGCAGACCCCGCTGCGTCGCAACGTCACCATCGAAGAAGTCGGCAACGTCGGCGCCTTCCTGTGCTCGGACCTGGCGTCCGGCATCAGCGGTGAAATCACCTACGTGGACGGCGGCTTCAACACCACCGCCATGGGCAACATCGAAGAGTAATCTTCGCGCTGCCGATAAAAAGCCCGCCGATTGGCGGGCTTTTTATCGGCAGCGATTTCGTCAGCATTCCTTTTTCCAGTGGGAGCCAGCCTGCTGGCGAATAGCGATGTATCAATCCACGCCCCCGGTGCGCCTGATACCGTCATCGCGAGCAGGCTCGCTCCCACAATTGAAAAGCACAGCGCTAGACTCAGGTCACTCAACCGTTGATCGAGGCCTTCCCATGCAGCTCAGCCCTTTCCATCTGGCCATTCCCGTATACGACCTCGCCGCCGCCCGGCATTTTTACCGTGAAGTGTTTGGCCTTGAGGAAGGTCGCTCCAGCGATCACTGGGTCGATTTCAATTTCTTTGGTCATCAACTGGTGATTCACCTGGCGCCGAAAAACGCCTCGCAGGAAGCGGCCCATACCAATGCCGTGGACGGGCATGACGTGCCGGTGCCGCATTTTGGTGTGGTGCTGGGAATGGAGGAATGGCACGCCCTGGCCGAGCGCCTGAAATCGCTGGGCACGCGGTTTGTGATCGAGCCGGGGATTCGTTTTCAGGGTCAGGTGGGTGAGCAGGCGACGATGTTTTTGTTTGACCCTTGCGGCAATGCCCTGGAGTTCAAGGCGTTCAAGGATATCGGGCAGTTGTTTGCCAAATAGCAGCGCCTGTACAGACGCCTTCGCGAGCAAGCTCGCTCCCACCTTTTGAAATACGCCTCCTGTGGGAGCGAGCTTGCTCGCGATGAGCCCAGCCCTAACAGCGCTTCAAGGCCTGCTTATGGGCATACATCGCCCCATCCGCATCCGCCAGCAGCTTGTCCACGGTTTCGTGCCGTCGCGGGTCGTATTCGATCTGCCCGACACTGAAGCGAATCGCATACCCCCGGTGCAACGTGGCATTGCGCTCCTCGAGGATTTCCTTGAGCCGCGCCATGATCGCTGTGGTTTCAATGTGGCTGGAGCCGGTCAGCAGCGCAACGAACTCATCGCCACCCAAGCGCCCGACCACGTCGCTCTCGCGAAACGCTATGCGCAACACATCGGCGAAGGTCTTGAGCGCACTGTCGCCCTCGGCATGCCCATAAAGATCGTTGATCTGCTTGAAATCATTGAGGTCGAAAAACAGCAGCGTCGCCGGTTTGTCCATCCGTGCGCAGGCGTCCAGCGCATGCTGGGCCAGCATCTTGAAGCCCCGGCGGTTGGACAGCAGCGTCAGCTCGTCCATGCTCGCCATCTGCACGGCCATCAGTTCCTGCTCGGCCATGCCGGCCAGATCACGCAGCAAATCGCGCTCTTCGTCGTCGAGTTCCCGGGGTTTGGTGTCGATCAGGCACAAGGTGCCCATCTTGTTGCCGCTGGGCACGGTCAGCGGGTAACCGGCGTAGAAGCGGATATTCGGATCGCCGGTCACCAACGGATTATCGTGAAAACGCACGTCCTCGCGGGCATCGGGCACCAGCAGCAATTCATCGTTGAGGATCGCGTGGCCGCAGAACGAGACGTCCCGCGGGGTTTCCGTAGCGTCCAGGCCCACGCAGGACTTGAACCACTGCCGATCCTTGTCCACCAGCGTGACCAGGGCAATCGGTACATTGAACAGGCGCCTGGCCAGACGGGTCAGGCGGTCGAAGCGTTCTTCGGGGGCAGTATCGAGGAGGTTCAATCCATACAGCGCCTGAACCCGAGCCGCCTCATTGGCGGGTTTGCCTGGAACCAGCATCAGTACACTCCATTGTCATCAGTGGTCTTTAGCGTAGACCGATTCGGCGATGACTCAAATGCTCATCCGCCGGCCACCGGGCATGGCCCTCCGGCATCCGCCCACAGCTTGAACTGACTGACGAAGATGTCGTGGGGCACCGGCACCGGTTGCCGCCCCGCTCCGGGGTTCCAGCCCCAGAGCACCAGTTTGTCCTCGCTGACGTGCTTGATCAGCGCGGCGAAGTCCCGGTCGCCGTTGCTGCTGCGGTCCTTGATCATCGCGCACAGGCGATCCGGCGGCAGGCCGATCCAGGCCATCTTGTGCGAGGCCGGCGGCAGGCTCCAGTGCGGTGCGCCGGGTGGTGCGTGGGGGCCGTAACTGGCTGGCGGATTGCTCTCGACGTGGCAGGTGGCGCAAGGCAAACCGGCGGCGCCCTTGCCGTCCATGCCGCGCACCACGTTCATCGCGTGTGGCGTACCGGCGTCGAACTGCAACGGCGAATCCCCGGGAATGTGGCAGTTCTGGCAACGCGGGCTCTGGAACACTTTCTGCACCGTGCCAAAGGCCTTCAGGGCTTCCTGATCGTCAGCGAACAGGTCCGAAGCGTAACCGCCCAGACCGAGCAGAATCACCGTGCCCAACAACAGATGTCGTTTCATCTCACACCCCCGACAGTTGCAGCGGCAGTTCCCGCAGGCGCTGCCCGGTCAGGGCAAACACCGCGTTGGCCACCGCCGGCGCCGTTGGCGGCACGCCGGCCTCGCCGATACCGCCGGGTTTGTCGGTGCTCGGCACGATATGCACCTCGACCACCGGCATCTCGTTCAGCCGCAACACTTGATAGTCGTGATAGTTGGACTGCACGACCTGACCGTCCTTGAGCGTCAGCTTGCTGTGCAGCGCCATGCCCAGGCCGAAAGTGATGCACGACTCCATCTGCGCCGCGATGCTCTGCGGGTTGACCGCAATCCCGCAATCCACCGCACAGACCACCCGGTGCACGCGGATCTTCAGGTTGTCCTGAGACACTTCAGCAACTTGCGCCACATAGCTGCCAAATGACTCGTGCACCGCCACACCCAGCGCATGACCGTCCGGCAGCGGCGCTTTCCAGTTGGCCTTCTCCGCCGCCAGATTCAACACGCCGAGATGCCGGGCGTGATCCTTGAGCAAGGTTCGTCGGTATTCCACCGGGTCCTTGCCCGCCGCCGTGGCCATCTCATCGATCAACGACTCCATGACGAACGCCGTATGGCTGTGGCCCACCGAGCGTAGCCACAGCACGTTGATCCCGGTGGCCGGCGAATGCAGATCGACCTGATGATCCGCCAGCCCCTGGATGTAGGGACTGTCCGCCACGCCCTCGACCGAGGTCTGATCGACGCCGTTCTTGACCATGGTTTTTTCCAGCATGGTGCCGGCCATGATCGACTGCCCGACCAGCACGTGTTGCCACGCTTGCGGCATGCCGTCGGCGCCAAGACCGATCCGCGCCTGATGCAGGAACATCGAGCGGTAGTAGCCGCCGCGAATGTCATCCTCCCGCGACCACACGGTTTTCACCGGCATCGCGGCAGCCTTCGCCACCTGCACCGCTTCGGCAACAAAGTCCGACGTCGGGTTGGCCCGCCGGCCAAAGCCGCCGCCGAGGAATTCGGTGTGGATTTCCACCTGCTCCGGTTTCAGCCCGGTGATCTTGCCGGCGATCATTTGGTCCAGCGTCTGAAATTGCGTACCGGTCCAGATCTCGCACTTGTCGGCGGTGATTTTCACCGTGCAATTAAGCGGTTCCATCGGCGCATGAGCCAGATAAGGCACGCTGTACTCGACATCGATTTTCTTCGCCGCTTTGCCGAAGCTGCCCTTGGCATCCCCGGCCTGACTGGCGGAAATGCCCGGTGTGGCGGCGAGTTTGCGAAAACTCTCCAGCAGCTTTTCGCTGCTCAGATCCGCATGCGGCCCCAGATCCCAATCGACTTTCAATGCATCACGACCGAGCTTCGCCGCCCAGTAATGATCGGCAATCACCGCCACGCCGGTCGGCACCTGCACCACCTTGCGCACGCCGGGAACGGCCAGCGCCTGCGCGCCTTCAAAGGATTTGACGCTGGCGCCAAACACCGGAGCCCGGGCGACCATGGCGGTCATCAACCCGTCGAATTGCACGTCCATACCGAACTTGGCGCGGCCGGTGATTTTCTCCGGGGTATCGAGGCGTTTGGTGGGTTTGCCGATGACTTTCCAGTCCTTGGCTTCTTTAAAGGTGATCGACTTCGGATCCGGCACCGGCAGTTGTCCGGCGGCGTCCGCCAGTTCGCCGTAGGTGGCGCGATTGTCACCGGCAATTACCACGCCGGATTCGGTGCGGATCGTCGACGGCGCCACGTTGAAACGCTTGGCGGCTGCCTCGATCAACATCTGCCGAGCCGTGGCACCTGCGAGCCGGTAACGGTCGAACTCCATCCAGGTCGAAGTCGAACCGCCGGTGATCTGCATCCCGCCAAACGCCGGCATGCCGTAGTCGGCAGCCGAGGCCGGCGAGTGCTCGACGCGGATTTTCGACCAGTCGGCGTCCAGCTCTTCTGCAATCAGCATGGTCAGGCCGGTCCAGATGCCCTGGCCCATTTCCGAATGGCCCAGCAGCACCGTGACGCTGTTGTCCGGCGCAATCCGCAGAAACGCGTTCGGTGCAAAGGCCTTGCCTTCATTTTCCGCTGCCGTGGCAAAGCGGTTGCCGCCGGGCACCACGAACGCCACGACGAGACCACCGCCAAGCACGGCACTGCCCTTGAGAAATCCGCGACGGGATACAGGACTGTTCATCGCTCACCTCCCCTCGCTCAGCCGATGTCGGCGGCACGTTTGACCGCCGCGCGGATTCTTGGATAAGTGCCGCAGCGGCAGATATTGCCGGAGAGCGCCTGATCGATGTCGCTGTCGGTGGGTTTGGGGATTTTCGCCAGCAACGCGGCGGCGGACATGATCTGCCCGGACTGGCAGTAACCGCACTGCACCACGTCCAGCTCCGCCCAGGCCTGTTGCACCGGGTGCGAACCATCGGTCGACAGGCCTTCGATGGTGAGGATTTTCTGGCCATGGGCGACGGCGGTGGCCGGCGTGATGCAGGATCGTAACGGCGCGCCATCGACGTGCACGGTGCAGGCCCCGCACTGGGCCATGCCACAACCGAACTTGGTGCCGGTCAGGTGCGCGACATCGCGCAGAACCCAGAGCAACGGCATGTCCGCGGGGACATCGAGCTCCTGATCCTTGCCATTGATGTTCAAGGTCAGCATCGGGGATTTCCTCAGACTCACGGTGTTCTGAAGGGGCGTTGCGACAGCATTCGATGCCGTGCACGCCTCGGCTTATCCCTTTCAGCTAAGCGCATTTTGCCCCGACGACCAGCCGCCGCGACCACCGGTCATGGATCTACAGCATCGCGGCGACTTGTTGCGCCGTGGCTTTGGCCGATTGCGGGTTCTGTCCGGTCACCAGTTTGCCGTCGGTCACTACATTGGAGGTGAACGGCAGAAACGCCTTTTCGTAGCGCGCTCCGCGATCCTTCATCTGCTGTTCCGAGTCGTACGGTACTTTTTTCGCGACACCGGCCAGCACTTCTTCCATCCACGAATAACCGGTGACCTTGCGCCCCGCCACCAGCAGGCTGCCGTCCGACAGCCGCGTGTTGAGCAACCCGCAATAACCATGACAGACCGACGAAACGATTCCGCCGCGCTCGAAGATCTCCTGGGTCAGCCGTTGCAGGCCGGGGTCATCGGGAAAGTCCCACATCACTGCGTGCCCGCCAGTGAAGTAGATGGCATCGAAATCCGCGCTGTCGATCTGCTCCGGGCTGGCGGTGTTCGCCAGCAGCGCCATGCTCGCCGGATCGTTCAACCAGGCCTTGGCCGAGCGGTCGAGCATCGGCCATTTCAGTGCCCGAGGTTCCAATGGACTCTGTCCGCCCTTGGGGCTGACCAGCCGCTGCTCGAAGCCTTTTTCCGCGAACACCTGCCAGGCATGGGTCAACTCCCCGAGCCATAGCCCGGTGGGATCGGTCGGGTCGGCATAGTGGGCGACATTGGTCACGACGTGCAGGATTCGACGAGTCATTTGGCAGCTTCTCTTGGAGTAACACCAGCCTGACCGAACGCCGCCAGCGGCACCGGCAGGTTGAGCACGATCTGGGCGTCCTTGATCACGTCCAGACGCAGAATCCGCATAGCCCCGAGGCCGTCGAGCAACTGGCTCAGTGGCCCGCCATTGCGATCCAGCTGCACATCGCGGGGAAACAGGCGTTGGGCAAAGGATAGTGTGTTGCTCTGCACCACGCTCTGATGCCACAGGCCATCGACCTGATGAATCATGGTGGCGGTGCTCATGCGTGATTGCGGTGTGACGTTTTTCAGAGTCGGCAGCGGCGCTTTCAGGACCAGATCCGGCAGGCCCTTGGGCCCGTCAATGCGGGCGCTGACGCTGGTGCCGATGTTCACGTTGATGTCGGCGCGCCATTTGGGCAGTTGATAGCCGTGCACGCCGCGCACCCGGGCGATTTCGGTGTTTACCGGCAGCGCCAGCACATGGGCGGTGAAGCTGCGTCGGCGCATGGCGTCCATCAATTCCAGCGCGTGGGAGCCACGGGCGCCGGGGCGACGCACGACGATCGCCACGGAGACTTCGTCGTACGGATCGTTGTCGCAAACCGAGTAGGAGAAAAACGTCAGCGCCACCAGCCCATAACCGGGAAACGCCCGCAGCGGCTCAAGCGGCGCCGGCAACGTGGCGCGCAAGCGGTCCAGCGGTGCGAGGAACAGCAGCTGCACGTTGCCGGATCGGTAATAGAAGTTCGGCGCCCAGGTCGGTCCGACTCGGGACGCCACCTGCTGCTTGGGAATGCGCCGGAAAAAGTCGATGTTGCCGGCGGCCTTGTCCCGGGCCACTTCGTCGAGGTTGGGGTTCATGCGGAAACGGTCGTAGTAACCGCCCTCCAGCACCTCGACCTTGTGCGATCCGAATTCGACTTTTGTAAAGCGCTTGCTCATGTTCGCTGACCTTTCTCGATGAGTGGCCCGGCAGGTGGCCGGTCAGCGCCACTCTAAGGTTCAACCAAACTTTAAGGTCAAGCGCACAACGGCTATGGCCTACCATTCACGCCAGCGATGACCGTTCGGAACTTGCTTGACCTTAAAGTGCACTTCAATCCTAGAGTTCATAACGCTTGTCTTCCCCCCTTCACGTTTCCGTTCCGCATTTTTCAGGAGTAGCGAACATGGGCTATGTCACAACGAAAGACGGCGTCGAAATCTTCTACAAGGACTGGGGCCCGAAAGACGCTCCGGTGATCCACTTCCATCACGGCTGGCCGCTGAGCTCGGACGATTGGGATGCGCAGATGCTGTTCTTCCTTGCTCAGGGCTTCCGGGTGGTGGCCCACGACCGACGGGGTCACGGGCGCTCGAGCCAGGTCTGGGACGGCCACGACATGGATCACTACGCCGACGACGTGGCGGCGGTGGTCAATCATCTGGGAACGCAGAAAGCCGTGCATGTCGGCCACTCCACCGGTGGCGGCGAGGTGATTCACTACATCGCCCGACATGGCGAGGATCGGGTCTCCAAAGCCGCGATCATCAGCGCTGTGCCGCCGCTGATGGTGAAAACCGAAAGCAATCCGGGTGGTCTGCCGAAGTCTGTGTTCGACGATCTTCAGGCCCAACTGGCAGCCAATCGTGCGCAGTTCTATCACGATGTGCCGGCCGGCCCGTTCTATGGCTACAACCGGCCGGGGGCCAAGCCCTCGGAACCCGTCGTCCTCAACTGGTGGCGTCAGGGCATGATGGGCGGCGCCAAGGCGCACTATGACGGGATCGTCGCTTTCTCGCAGACCGACTTCACCGAAGACCTGAAAGGCATTTCGATTCCTGTGCTGGTGATGCACGGCGATGACGACCAGATCGTTCCGTATGAAGATTCCGGTGTGCTCTCCGCCAAACTGCTGAAAAACAGCACGCTGAAGATTTATCCGGGCTTCCCTCACGGCATGCCGACCACCGAAGCACCGACGATCAACGCCGATCTGCTGGCCTTTATTCGCGGCTGACTTTATTGGCCGGGGTCAGGCGCCATACCTGACCCCGGCTACTCTTCGGCTCTTCCCGCCCCCTCGCGATTACCCACATAGTGTCTGGCCAATGGAAACGCGGGCAGCCACGACTCGCGACGCACCGTCCAGAGTTCATAAGTCGGCTGCAACTGATCGGGCGCATCCAGCGCACCCAGACTGACCTCGATTTCATCACCACTGCGCCCGAACACCGACGATCCACAGCGCGGGCAGAAAAACCGCCCGTCGTAGTCACGGGTTTCGCCGGTTATGGTCACCGCCTCCGCCGGAAAGATCGCCGCCGACGCAAACAGCGCGCCGTGATGTTTGCGGCAATCCAGACAATGGCAAACGCCAACCCGCCAGGGTCGGCCCGTCGTTTCGATCCGCACCGCGCCGCACAGACAACCGCCGGTCAGTCGATCCATGGCACACCTCCCGCAAATGGAATATCCGGTGAGTGAAAATAGCAGCGCACTGGGGGAACGCTTACAATCGTGGCCCATTACCACCATTCAGACAGACCACTCCCTTCATGGCGCTCGACCCCCTTACGATGTTGACCATTTCCACCGCCCTGGCAGCGGCGGCCGCCCTTTACCTGGCGGTCGAATGGCGCAGCATCCGCGAATCCTCGTTGCTGTTCTGGAGTGCCGGTTTCGCCACCATCACCGTCGGCTCGAGCCTGGCCCTGCTGCGCGCCAACGGTTATCCGCTGATCGGCATCTGGTTCGCCAACGGTTTGCTGGTCGTTGCGCACTGGTTGTTCCTGCTGGGCGTCGCGCGGTTTACCCAACGGTCGTTGTCGCGAGCCTGGTACTTGATGTTCCTCGTTTGGCTGGCGTTGCTGCTGTTACCGGAAGATCCGTCGTGGTCGAAGACCATGCTGGTGGCCAACTCGCTGCTGGTTGCCGTGCTGATGCTGCGGGCCAGTCTGCTGCTGCGCCCTCACGGCAAATCATTGAGCATTGGCGCCGTGCAACTGCGTTATGTGCTGTTGATTCACGGGCTGTTTTATTTTGCCAAGGCAATTACGGCGGTGCTCCCGGGCACGCTGATCGACCTGGCGGCGTTTCGCGGCACGATCATCCAGATATCTCTGGTCGAAGGCGCGATGGCAATCATGCTGATCGCGCTGTCGATGACCGGTACCGAGCGCTACCGCCGGGAAAAGCAGATTGCCGAACTGGCCGCCCGGGATCCGCTGACCGCGCTGTACAACCGCCGCGCCCTCGAAGTCCGCGCGCCGCGCCTGCTCGGGGAAGTCTCCAGCGCCCGCCCCGGCGCCCTGCTGCTGATCGACATCGATAACTTCAAACTGATCAACGATCTGTATGGCCACACAGCCGGCGACCGCCTGCTGATTTCGCTCAGCGAAATGATCCGCTCGCAGCTGCCTCAGGGCGCACTGGCGGCCAGGCTGGGCGGTGACGAATTCGTCATGTTGCTGGGTGATGCTTCCCACGAACAGATCATGGTGCTGGGCAGCGAGCTGCGTGAGCAGTTTCAGGCGATGACTGCGCAGGCCTACATCACGCCTGAAGCCGTCACCCTGAGCATTGGCGCCAAGGTCTTCGACCAGCCGCCGGCCAGCCTCGCGGCATTGATCGAACAGGGTGACAGCGCGCTCTACGAATCCAAGCGCGGCGGACGCAACCGGATTCGTCTGGCGGACTGCACCTGACCTATCCTTGCCTGCACCCGCATCCTCGGAGTTCGCCATGTCCTCGCCTGAGTCCACCCTCCTCCAGAGCTGGAGCCACAACGCTCAAGCCTGGACCGAAACCATCCGCAGCGGCGCCATCGAAAGCCGCCAGCAAGTGACCGATCAGGCCATGCTGCTGGCGGTGATGGGGCGCCAGCCAGAGCGCGTGCTCGATCTGGGATGCGGCGAAGGCTGGCTGTTGCGGGCGCTGGTGGAACGCGGGATCGAAGCGGTTGGCGTGGACGGTGACGCGACACTGGTCGAGGCAGCACAAGCGGCGGGATCGTCTCCCGTGTATGTCGCCAGCTATGAAGATCTGGTGGAAGCGAAAGTCGACATCGGCTGCGACTATGACCTGATCTGCGCCAACTTCTCCTTGCTGCATCAGGACATCATCCCGCTGCTCGCCGCCATGAACACCCTGCTCGTGCCCGGCGGCGCGCTGGTGATCCAGACGCTGCATCCATGGTCGGTGGCCGCCGGCGATTATCAGGATGGCTGGCGGGAAGAGACCTTCAACGGATTCAAAGGCCAGTGGCAGCCGATGCCGTGGTATTTCCGCACCTTGTCCAGTTGGCTGAATGCGCTGGACATGGCCGGGTTTCAGTTGACCAGCCTGCGCGAGCCGCAACATCCGCAAAGCCCCGTGCCGCAGTCGTTGTTGATGATTGCCGAGCGGCGCGGCTGAAAAAGCTACAGCCTCGGTTTGAGCAGGATCGCGGTGTAATGCCTTAAAAACAAAACAAAAGCCGCGCACCAGAGCACCACGGACAACCCAAGCCCCAGACTGGAAAACGGCACCAGCAACACCCGGCAACCCGCCGCGATCAACACCAGTGCAAACCCCAGCACCACGGCTTTCGGCGGTTGCAACAACCGGCCGGTGTGACCGAGACTGACCCGCGCAATCATCGCCAGAATCAAGCCGCCGACACCACCAACGGCCAGCGCATGGGTTGCCAGACTTTGCTGGCCGAGCAGCCCCAGATGCCACGCCGCCATGGCCCAGGTCGCCAGCGCCATCCAGGCGTAAGCCAGGTACAACGACCAGAGCAGCGGCACCCGCCACATCCCGCGATCATGCCAGCGGATCAGCCGCAGTATTTGCAAACTGCCGGTGAGCGCAAACAGCGCTGCCAGCCACTGCCGGGGTGAGTCGTTTAGACCCGCCGCAAACGTGATCGCCGTCAGCAGACTGCCAATCAACAGTAATCGCGTGGGCAACGGATGGATGGCCGGTGCGGGCGGACGGTTCAAACCGCGCTGAATGAAAAAGGGAATCACCCGTCCGCCGATCACGGTCATCAGTGCTGCAATCAGCCACAACGCACCCAGTACGCCTTGTCGTTGCAAACCGGTGTAGTCGTTGAACAGGCCGATCAAGGTCAGCGCCTGACAACCGGCCATCAGCCCGAGCACCAGCACAATCGGGTAGTTGTCGCGTTTGCCCGCAGCGATCAGATCCCGTGCCAGCAGCACCGCCAGCAAGGGCAGAAAGGCCCATTGCAACGCGAGAATCAATCCACCGGGCAACGGCATCCACCACGCCATACGCCCGAGAAGCCAGACCGAAACCAACGCAATCAACGCCCCGCCGCGCACGCCAGGAATCCCGGTCCAGTTGGGCACCGCCGTCAGCAGAAACCCGGCAACAATCGCCGCCGCGAAACCGAACGGCATTTCATGCCGATGCCATGCGAGCATGCCGCCCGCCGGTTGCAGGTCGAACCAGTGGCCGTAAAGCCACAAACCCCAGACCAGGATCGCCATTGCGGCGAATCCGGCACCGGCCAGAAACAGCGGCCGAAAACCCAGGCTGAACACAGGCGCGGCGGCGAGTCTGCGCATCTCAGGCCACCGCCATGACAGGGAACCGGGCCAGTCGATATTGCGACAGCAACCGCATGACGTAACCGATCTTGATCAGCGTCGGGCCGACGATGGTCATGGCATGCATCGCCACCAACAGCGCTATCGGCATGTGGCCCTGATACAGATAAGCGCCATAGATCCCGGCCAGCAACATGACCAGACCGGCGACGAGCACTTTGCTCGACAGGTGCAGAACGTTCAGCGGATTCTCGAAGAAAGTGAACATGTTTCGTACTCCTGAGCGGATCGGTTTGTACGCAAGACACTTCAACTTGCGTGCCAGATGATTAGCCAAGCAATATCAGTCAGTTGCGAAACAACGAGTCAATTTGACACAAACACGAAGGAGTCATTTTGACAAACGCAAAGGTCAATACGACTACACTCCATCTTCATTGCATCCAACCATCGATCCGCGGCACCGCCAGCCGGGCACAGACTGGCTAAGCTCTTAATCCAGCGTGTCCAACCTGCCGAGGAAGACTGCCATGCAACGCTTTCAAAAACTGACGCCCTGCCTGTGGTTCGACGATCAGGCCGAGGCGGCGGCGAAGTTTTACTGCTCGATCTTCGACCACTCGAAAATCACCGCCGTCACCCACTACGGCAAGGCCGGCCAGGAGTTTCACGGCCGCCCCGAAGGCTCGGTGATGACCGTCAGTTTCGAACTCGATGGCCAGACATTCACCGGCCTCAACGGCGGGCCGATGTTCAAGTTCAATGAGGCGATTTCGTTTCAGGTCAACTGCCAGAACCAGGAAGAAGTCGACCATTTCTGGGGCAACCTCAGCGCCGGCGGCCCGGTGGAGGCGCAGCAATGCGGCTGGCTCAAGGACAAGTTCGGCGTGTCCTGGCAGATCGTCCCGGTGGCCTTCATGCACATGATGACCGACGCCGACCAGACCAAGGCCCAACGGGCGATGCAGGCCATGCTCGGGATGAAAAAACTCGACATCGCCGAACTGGAGCGAGCCTTCGCCGGCCAGAGCTAATACACTCGGGCACTGGCCTGCCGAGAACCCCAACAATGAAAGTTGCCGCCAAGAACCCCGAACAAGCCCCGCGCTTCTGGCGCGACGACGCCCTGCCCTTCATCGAAGCACGGGCCATCGCCGATGGGCGTGAGGTCTGCTATTCACGGCATTCCCACGCGCACTTTTCCATCGGTGCGATCACTGCCGGGCGCAGCACTTACGTGCATGAGCAATCCTCGTTCGAAGTGGCGGCCGGCACCGTGGTGCTGATGAATCCGGGGGATGTGCACGCCTGCAACCCGATCGACGATCAGCCGTGGTCGTACCTGATGCTGTATGTGGAAACGCCGTGGCTGACGGATCTGCAACATCAGTTGGGCTTTAGTGCGGAGCTTGAGTTTCGGCGGTTTTCCGATACCCATTTGAATGACGTTCGCCTGTTTGACGACTTGAATGCGTTGTACGCGATATTGGTCGACGATCAGCAAGACGTGCTGCGCAAACAGAGCGCAGCGGTGGAGTTTTTCAGCGACCTGCAACTGCGCCTGAACCCCATCGAACAACCGTTGCGCGAACCGAACTTCAAACTCGAACGCGCCGCCGACTTCATCCGCCGGCACTGCACCGACCTGCTCAGCCTCGACGACATCTGCGCTGCTGCCGAGCTTTCACCGTCCTACCTGATCCGCGCCTTCAAACAGCACTTCGGCATGACGCCCCACGCGTTTCTGGTCAACCAGCGCATTCAGTTTGCCCGTGAGTGTTTGCGGCGCGGGCAGTTGATTGCGGACGTGGCGCTGGAGGCGGGATTTGCCGATCAGGCGCATTTTCAGCGGGCGTTCAAACAGCATCTGGCGGCTACGCCGGGGCAGTATCGGGGCTAAAAGCAGAAACGGCCCGCAATGGGCCGTTTCGGTTTCAGCACTCAGACACGAGGTTCAGCCGCCACGTCCAGATTATCCAGCACCCGATTTACCGCCAGTTCCGCCAGCATGATCAGTTGCCCAATGCCCAGCAGCACATGCCGCTGCGGCGCATCGATCATCCCGGCGAAGTCGCTGGCCATGGTTTTGGCGGAGGTCAGGGTTTCGCAGGCGTCGGCCAGCAGTTCTTCATTCGGGATGCCGGGGGCGATGAGGTAGCGGGTATTGGGTTTGAGCAGCGGTTTTCTGGGATGGAACGGATTGAGGTAGTGATCGAGGGCGCGTTCGGCGGCTTCGTGGAGTTTCTTGGAGTCGAGGGTTTCGTAAGGCGAGGTCGGGTCGGTTTCGGGTGGGTTTGGCGTTGGTTTGATCATGGTGAAGCTCCTTGATAGACGGAGCTGCAACCGTTCGCGGTCAATCGAAACAGGTGGCAGCTGTACGCGGGTTGACCGACCGGGAATCAAGGAACCCGGCATACCCGAAGGTATCCCGCGCACAACCGCCATAACACGAACAGCCACGAGAGCTGAACGAAAACGGCACGCTGGCGCCTTGATTGAGTCGGACGGTCAAGTCCGGTCGCTGATTCGTCAGCGACCGACACACGATAGAACCCGGCCCCAAGGCCCACAAGCCGGCGGATTCTGGCGGATGCGTAGGCAATGGCGCAAGGTGTTGTAGCTTGCCGGAAGCATCCTTAAACACCTTTAAACCCAAGGCCCGGCACGCTCACGGCAAAAACAGAAATCATGTTTCAAACAATATGAAACAAGAGAATCCAGACCTCACCAGAACATCACCAACTATCAGCATTTTTACACCATCCAGAATATATTTATTTCAACTCTCACACTCTCCGCCAATTCTAAAAAACACTTTCACACACAACTTCAAGAACACTTTTTCGATCGCTCATTTAATCTCGGCGCCCTCCCACTCATTCTTTTCAAGCCGAGCTTATTCAATGCAAACAGACATTTCAAAACCGGAGATTGATTTAGATGAACAACAAAAGCAGAGTATTGCCGACACGCTCACTCACTTTATTGAAAGTCCATTCGCTGTAGAGCAACTTGCCTGGGAGTGGGATCGTATCCAGGGCCCCATCGTGGATGGCTCCCTGTTTTCCGGAGCCCATCGTAGCGCCAGTGTGTCCTTGTCGATTCTGCTTCGGCGCTCCGGTTTTTCCGAGATTCGCGAATGGCGCTCGATTCCCGCACACGCGATCTTCCTGGTGAACGAAACGGGCCGTCTTTATTTTTCCTTTCCCAATCTCGCCGGCAACACAAACGTACCCACAACACGGTATGTGTCGCCGCGAGACATCACCCCGGACGTCGCCGGCCTGGCGGGTTTCAGCGAAGAACTGACCGCGCTGGCCCGTATCGCCAGTCTGTGCGGCGGCTGGATAACGACGGGGGGAACCCTGCTCGTCGGCCAATGGCTGCGCTTCCAGCAACTGCACCTTCCGGTCAATGAAGAGGAGACGCGGGCACTGATCGATCTGTTGCATTTCTCAAGGCTGCCTGACGCGCCCAGGTTTGCAAATTACTGGCAAGTGCTGGACGCTCCGGCCGATTCTCCTTACGAGCTCGATGAAGAAAATCGCGCCATCATCGGGCAAGTCACCGAGGCCTACACGGGTGGGGAAATGCCTCTGGTAACCGCCTTCGGCAACCACCTGTTGCTGGAAAGTGCTTCGCCAGACACCCTGCAAACCAGCAACAGCTACCGTTTGCAGCGACTGACGGAAATTGCCGTCTGGGCTTCCGGGGAGGCTCGGGAATACATCGATGCGCTGGGGTGGTTTGCCGATGCCGCCAAACCGCCGCCACGGGAACTCATCGAGCAATTGCTGATTGCCGCCATGCTGCTGGACCTCGACCCGGAACTGGACATCGCGTCCACCCGCTTCGCAGGATTCGATCTTTATGCCAGTGATTTCCTGCACCTGCATCCGGCCCAGGTGCGGACGCGACTGGAAAGACATCTGGTCGAAACGCTGCAACTGAACGAGTTGCTTGCCCCTCTGGTCGCACAATGGGTACTGGGTGGCATGGCTCCGGAATATCAGTTTGCGCACTGGCCGGCCGAGCTGCGCATGGGAACGCCGGCGTGGGTGATGGGCTGCCAGACGCTCCATCTGGTCGAGTCGCTGGTTCCGGGCGTCTCCCGCGACATGACCTATCAGCATCTGATGGGGTTTGGCCAGTCGGTCAGGGCGATGCCGCAACTGGCAGCCATGCAGGCGCCTCTTTCGGTCGATCCGGTGGTGACCTGGGCACTGATGAACAAGGTCATTTCCCGCAACAGTGACAATACCGTCGACGAAACGGCCATCAGGCACGCCTGCGACGAATATGCACGCTACACGGACAAGATGCTGAGTGCCGTCGAAGCCTTGAGCAGCGCTCTCCCCGACCGTCGACAACTGGCACTGAAAGAACTGAACCATCGGTATCCCGAATGCGACCCGGATGAGACTTTGGTCAAGCACCGGGGTAGCGGTGGCGGCAGCGGACGCAAGGTATCCGTACTGGATCTGTACCTGGGGGATGAACTTCACACGCGGGACTGGGACCGTGTCAGAGGCCAGAGTATTTACGAGTCATTTCCGGAACTGGAACATCTGTTTCCTGTTGCCGAACTTTACGACCCGGAAGTCTGGAGATACTTCGACAACATCACCGGCGCACTGGCGAACAATATTGAATTTGCACTTTCGCAACTTTCGCCACAACTTTTACCGGAGATCGAATATGGTGCCATCGGTCTGTACAGCGTACAGAAGATAGCCTATCGGGCTGAGTCTCCATCCGGTCGTCCGGGTGTTACGATTCCTGCGGCGGAACTGCCCGGAGAAACCGGTCGTTACGGCGTTATTCTCTGTGCCCAGTGCCTGCACAACAGAGTTGCCTGCTTCGAATTGTTTCCCCTGCGGATGGCGTGTCGTGAAGCCCCTGAACTCGAGGACTTTTTCGCCCCTCTCGTTTCAGGTGACTACTTCAAACTCGACACACAATTCGCCGATTTGAAAAAACTGGAAAATGTGCCAGTCGACCTCCAGGCCTATCTACAGAACATGGCACCGAGAAGCGGCATCAAATCCCGGCTGTTCGTGCGCAAGATCGGCCAACTGCGCGCATCTGGCGCAGACTCGGATCCGGACTTTCCGACAACACTCCTGCGTTCGCCTCGCAAAACGGCGCTGGGCAGACTGGTGGCCGAAAAAAAACCACATTTGACGCACAGCGAAATACACCAGCTGGGCCTGCATCAAAGCGACCGGGAGCGAGCCATTGAAAAGACCGACGCCATTTTCAATGCCATTCTCAACATGATCATTCCGTTCAAGAGCTGCGTGGAAGGGCTCTCCTCGGGCAACCCCAAAAAGCAGGGCCCGGCCATTCTCGATTGCATCGTTGACGCCGCAGTCCTGGTGATGTCCTTTGCAGCCGTGCCCGCCAAAATCGCGCTGACCGCCAGCAAGGCCTCGTCCCTGGCTACCCGGCTGCTTGCGGGGTCCCGGGTACTTGCCAGTACGACACTGAGCTTGTTCAACCCGTTGAGCGGGCTCCCCGGGCTGATCAAGAGCGGTGGCAAGCTGATCGGTCGCGGCGCTTCGAAACTCGGCGGTCATCTCGTCGGGGCCCTGCGCAAACCCCATCAGCATTTGCGTTATCTGACGGGTGCCAATAGCTACGACCTGCTCAAGGCCATTGACCACACGGGTTCGGCTGCACAGGTACGGATGTCCCTGGACACGGTACCCCACGCACGGGCATTGCTGAAAAACGATACCCTCGAGACTGTGCAGCAAGTTGTCGCCCATTTGAGCGACCAGCACTTCAAGCTGCCTGCAAAGGTTGGCGAAACGGAATGGCGGCACCTGGCGAATAACGCCGTCAAGGAAACAGCGCTTCAATCGAAACAGGCCGGTGACCTGGAGTCACTGATCGGCCGACAGGCAATGGACGAACTGACGCAAGCGTTTATCAAGGGCCACCCGGTCCAACTCAACGATGTGCGCAACACGGCGCAGAACTACGCCGAAACACTGGAAGTCCTTTACGAGCTGGAAAGCAAAAAAGCCCGTTACATGAAGGGCTATCAACAAGACGTACTGAACCTGGACCTGGGCAAGGCGCCGTACAACGACGTGATGCCCGAAGCACTCTTCAATCCCCTGGGCTACACCGATCCATCACAACGAGCGACGGCCTGGATGTTGAAAGGCTCGAGTTCCAGCGGTAATGACTTCGACAATGTCCTTGGCGTGCTGCGCGAATACAGCTCAAACACGGCGTCCTTGACCGACCCGAATGTGATCAGGGAAATCCATCGCAGACTCGTACCGGAGGCCGTCGGCAAAGTGCGCGATGCCGGTGCCCCTACCAAGTATGGAAGCAGCCCGACCGGGTTCGCGTTACTCGAACAGCATTTGAAGAACCTGGACCCAAGCCATCCGCACTTTGATAAACAGGTGCTGGGGGCAGTGGTCGGCTTCCAGGGTTTCGGTGATGGCAACGGCCGCACTGCCAGTGCGCTGTACTCGATCAGTCAGTTGCGCAACAACCGATTCACGGCCATGCCACCCCACGTATTCAGGGAGCTCAACGGTATTTTCTGACGATGCCCGATTGAGCTGATTGCAAGCAGGTCCGTACCTTGCCCGCCGGGGTACGGATCAGGGCAGCAACAAGTACACCGCACTCACTGCCAACAGCAACGCCATCACCCGGTTGAACAAGCGCATTCCCGCCGGATTGTGCAGAAAGCCACGCAAGAACGTGCCGGCATACACCCAACACCCCACCGACAGATAACAGATCACCAGATACACCGCCGCAAACTGCCACACCAGCCGTGCCTCGCCATCGGCGACAAACGCCCCCATCCCCGCCACGCAGGCCAGCCAGGCCTTGGGGTTGAGCCATTGCATCACCGCGCCATAGAGCATCGACGGCGCCCTGCCCGATTCTCCCGCATTCAACTGGCCGTTATCGGTAGCCAGTTTCCAGGCCATGAACAGCAGAAACGCCACCCCGGCCAGTTGCACCACACGGGTCAGCGCCGGCCACAGTTTCAACACTTCGTGAAGACCGAGTCCCATCAACACCAGCAACAACACAAACCCCAGCGTCGCCCCAGTCACATGCCGCTGACTGGCACGAAAGCCGAACTGCGCCCCCGAACTCAACGCCACGATATTCACCGGCCCCGGGGTAATGGACGCGGCCAGGGCAAACGCCGCCATCGACACAATCAGACTCATCGCACACCTGCTTCAAATCGAGGAACAAGGCGCTCACGGTAACCAGCGCCCTGCCCTTCGGTATTGAATGAAATTACCCCCGAGCCCGCAGACCCACTACGCTCTACCTCAGTGACCACTCTCGACCAGGAAGTCGCCCTCCATGATTCTGATTCTGCTGCCAGCCGCCGATTACGACCCCACCGAAAGCAGCGTGCCTTGGCGGGCCCTTTGCGATGCAGGAATCGACGTACGCTTTGCCACCCCTCAAGGCTTGCCCGCCCACGCCGATCCACGGTTGGTGGACATCGGATTCGGCCTGCTGGGTTCGATGCTGATGACGCGCAAGGCCGATCTGGACAGTTACGCGAAAATGATCGAGTCCGAAGCGTTCAGGAAGCCGCTGGCGTATGCCGATGTCGACCCGAGCCAGTTCGATGGCCTGCTGATTCCCGGCGGTCATGCCAAAGGCATGCGTACGCTGCTGGAGTCCACACAGGCCCAGCAGATCGCCCTGCAATTTTTCAAGGTCGAAAAGCCCGTGGCGGCGGTGTGTCATGGCGTGTTGTTGCTGGCCCGCACGCTCGATCCCGACACCGGGCGTTCGGTGCTGTTCGGGCGCAAGGTCACGGCGCTGCTGGCGGCAACCATGGAGTTGCCGGCGTGGCTGATGACCGCTGCGTGGCTGGGGCGCTACTACCGCACCTACAAACAGACCGTCGAGGCGGAAGTGAAAACCGCACTGGCCAGCAAGGCCGATTTCATACGCGGCCCGCTCATTGCCAAACGCGACCAGGCAGAGAACCCGCAAATCGGTTTTGTGGTGCGCGACGGCAACCTGCTCACGGCGCGCTGGCCCGGCGACTGCCATCGATTCGCCGCCGAATGGGTGGCCCTGCTACAGGCCACCCGCCGCGAGCCGGTACTCAGTCCAGACGTGGCACGGTGAAGCGGAATTCGCTGCCCTGCCCCGGCTCGCTTTCGGCCACGATCCGCCCACCATGGGCCTCGACGATGCCTTGCGTGATGTAAAGACCAAGCCCCGTGCCGTTCGGGTTGCCTTCCTTCACCGTCCAGTAGCGGTCGAACACGTGCGGCAGGTGATCCTTGGGAATGCCTTCGCCGCTGTCGCGCACCGTGAAAACGATATCGTCGCCGACCGATTTGGCAAACACATCGACCGTGCCCAGACGCGGTGTGAACTTGATCGCATTGCCGACCAGATTCGACAGCACCTGGAACAGCCGCTCCGGGTCGGCATGAATGCTCAGATCGGGATCGGCCTCGAACGAGATACTGATGTCCTTGTCCAGCGCCAGCGGCGCGAGCAGTGATTGGGCCTCTTCGAACATCTGCGCGACATCGAGTTTCTGTGGCGCGATGGTGTAGCGCCCGGCGTCGATTTTCGAGGTGTCGAGCAAGTCTTCCAGCAGCGTGTTCATGCGCCCGGCGGCTTGCTGCATGGTGTCGATGGCGGTGGAGATGCGTCGTGAGGTGTGCGGTCCGTCGGAGCTGAAGGCCTTTTGCATCATGCCGCACAGCATCGAAATCACGGTCATCGGGTTGCGCAGATCGTGGGATACCACCGCCACAAGCTCATCGCGAGCCCGCACCGCTTCCTGCTCGCGGCGCACCTGGCGGGCCAGATCGTTTTCCAGTGCCGAGCGGCGCAGGTCGTTGGCGGCGAACAAATCACCGTGGCTCCACTTGGTAGAGATCCCGGCCATCTCGACCTTCCAGATTTCGAACGAGGTACGCGGCCGCAGACGCAGACCGGCGTCGGAGTTTTCCAGATCCAGCGGCTTGCGCGGGTCGCCGCTCCAGTTGATGTTCTCTTTGACCTCCGGGCGGAACCACAGCACGCCGTTGTCCACCGGTTTGGGCAGGCTCATGGCGAGCACGCCGCTGGCGACCTGCTGATACTGCGCGGCCGGCGGGTAGACGCTGGCCAGGTGATGACTGGCAAACACCGGCTCGCCACGCTCCTGCAACCATTTGTGCAGGGCGCGAATGTCTTCCGGCTCCGGGCAGTTGCCGTAACGGTGCAATTGCTTGTCTTCAATGATCGCGATGCCACCGGCATTGGCCAGCGCCATCAGGACCTGCGGCTGGTTGGCCAGGCCATCGAAGACGTTCTGCGGCGAATCGATCATCGCTTGATTGAGCAGCGCCAGCGCCTCGACCTTTTCTTCACGCTGACGGCTGACTTCCAGCGCTTCCATCGCACTGATCTGCAACGACAGCACCTGGCCGATGGTCTGGCACGCCGTGCGCAATTCATGCGGCACGTGCAACGGCTGACGGTTGCCGCAGCTGATCAGGCCCCAGAGTTTGTCGCCCTTGAGCAGGGAAATGCTCATCGAAGACAGCACGCCCATGTTCTTCATGTACTGGCAGTGGATCGGCGACACGCTGCGCAGCGTGGCGAAACTCAGGTCCAGTGGGGTCTGGGTGTCCGGGCGCAACTTGGGCACCAGCGGCACCGGTTGGTAGTCGGCATTGGGGATGATCCGCAGCCAGTTGGTGCGGTACAGCTCCCGGGCCTGCTCGGGGATATCGGAGGCCGGGAAGAACAAGCCGTTGAAGACCTCCATCGACGGATCGGACGCTTCGGCGATGACCTGACCGTGGCCCTCCTCTTCGAAGCGATAGATCAGCACCCGGTCGTAACCGGTCATGGCCTGGATTTCCTTGACACTGATGTCGTACAGCGCCTGCAGGCTCTGGGCCTTTTGCAGGCGCGCGAGCATCCGCCCCAGGTGGGTTTCGGTGCCGGCGACGTTGCGCGGCTGGAAGTTTTCGACGTGGATCTCCAGCTCCAGGATCAGCACATCCTGATGCCGGTGCAGCAAGCCTTCGAACGCCGTGCCGTTGAGGCGAAAGTGCAGCGGCGGCGCGTCGGACAGGGTCGGTTGCTGCAAGGCCTCGCGAACCTGCGCGGCATGGGCATCGCCAATCAGGCTTTGCAATGGCTGTCCGATCAGTTCCGGTGCCGGGCGCGCGAGCAAGGTCTCGACGTTGGCGCTGATCTGGATGATCGAAAGCTCGGGCTCGCTCAGGGTCAACAGCAGACCGTGGGGCTGGATCGCGCCCGGAAAGCGGATCGGCTCGTCGGCGCAGTTGGCCAGCAACTCTTCAAAGGCTTCTTTGTCTTGCGGGGTCATACCAGAACCTCCTGGCTTTCGAGCCAGCGCTCGAAACAGCTGAATGTGGTGTGGGCGGCCGCCACGACAGCTTCACGCTCGTCGGCGTCCATCGGGCGACTGCCCAGGTATTCGATGAAGTCACGCCAGCGCCGGCCGGTGGCGGCACCGTAGACGTCCAGAAATGCCGCGCCGTTGTCCGCGCCCAGGTTCAGTCGCGTGGCGATTTCTCGGCGCAGGATCTGCCCGCCGAGGGTCGCGCCTTCCAGCACGTACAGCACGCCCAGGCAGGCGGCGGCGGAATCGATGGCGGGCAACTGACGGCAGAGTGAAAAGCCCCCGCCATTTGCGCCTAGCGCGTGCAGATCCCGTTGCAGGGTCGGCGCCTTGAGGCGTGAAGCCAGATCGAAATCGGCGGGGATCGCGCCGCTGTCCTGCAACGCGGCTTCCAGTGGCTGATAGAAGCCGTAATAGGCGCGCATCAATCGCTCGAAAGCGTGCAGATCAAGGGTGTCGGAGAAAAAAGGAAGGCGTTTTTCCAGTGCGATGTGCAGTTCGGCGGTGCCGGCGCGCAGGTCCTGCAACACCGGTGGCACATGAACCTCGCGGGCCTTTGCTTGCATGTAGTCGCTCGTACAGTGGGCCGCCTGGGGCCATTGGGGAATGGAAACGCATGGCGCGAAAGCTTACACGGCAATTGTCCTTTCTGACCCGGCAGATAATTTTTTCTGGCGGATTCATCACCCTGTGACGGTTTCAGAGTTGACGGGGCGGCAGAAAGTTCGAACGGATTCACGCCCGAGAATTGCTGTACCGCGACTCCGCAGCCTGACTGTACGGTTCCGGCCCGCCGCCAGCATGATAAAAATAGCCGTCCCGCCACCGGAGCCCGTGCCATGGATCTCGCCACCCTTTCCCTGTTTCTGCCCGCCTGTTTCGCCTTGAACATGGCGCCCGGCCCGAACAACCTGCTGTCGGTCAGCAACGCCACCCGCTACGGCTATCGCCGCGCCTGCGTGGCCGGGATCGGGCGACTGCTGGCGTTCGCCGGGATGATCGCCCTCGCGGCGGCGGGGCTGGCGGTGGTGCTGCAGACGTCGGAGCTGTTGTTCTACGGGATCAAGATTGTCGGTGCGGGGTATCTGCTGTATCTGGCGTGGCAGCTGTGGCGGGCGAATCCTGCCGCTGAAGACGCCATTACCGCGCCGGCAAGTGGACTGTTGGCGCTGGCACGTCAGGAATTCCTGGTGGCCGCAGGAAATCCAAAAGCAATTCTCATATTCACCGCATTCCTGCCGCAATTCGTCGACCCGAACCGCGCCATCACCCCGCAGTTCATGCTGCTGGGGGTGCTGTTCCTGTTGCTGGAATGGATCGCCATCAGCGCCTACGCCTACATGGGGTTGCACATGCGCCGCTGGTTCGCCGAGCCGCGCGGCAAACGGATTTTCAATCGTTGCTGCGCGGGGCTGTTGTCGGCGGCGGCATCGGTGTTGTTGATGGCCAAGCGGGCCTAAACTTCGGACGGGCCTTTGAGTTCGACCTGATTGCCGTCCGGATCAAAGCAGTACAGCGACAGGCCGTTGCCCTCGGCACCGAAACGGGTGGCGGCCTTGTCGACGGTCAGGCCACAGGATTGCAAATGGCTGACCAGCGCCGCTTCATCGAACGGCTCGATGCGCAGGCAGAAGTGATCGACATTGCGCCGCTCGCTGCCGGCAGCGGCGCCGCCCTTGCGGCCGATTTCGCCGTCGAGGTCGACCAGATCGATCATCGACGTACCGGCGCGCAGGTGCACCAGACCGAACTTTTCGTTGCGCTTGACCACTTCGGCGCCGAAGACCCGGTCGTAGAAATCAATGCTGCGTTGCAGATCGGCAACGCGCAGCACGATGTGATCGATGTGGTGAATCGTGAACGGTGGCATACCTTCATTTCCCGAGTTGTAGCGACCCGATCACTGTAGTGCAGCGGCCCGAAAATTCACTGTCGATTTTTCGGTGGAGCCATCGAATAACTGGTTTTATCCTCGGCCCATGAACATACAGACCGCTGTCCTGCCCCCTCACGCCGAAATGGTTCGCGCCATGCTCGCAAGCGACACTGCCTATGAAGGCGTGTTCTTCACGGCGGTGAAAACCACCGGGATCTTCTGCCGCCCGACCTGCACGGCGCGCAAGCCAAAACCGGAAAACGTCGAATTCTTCGCCCACGCTGACGACTGCCTGTCCGCCGGTTACCGCGCCTGTCTGCGCTGCAAGCCGCTGGACGCTGCCGCCATCGCCCCGGACTGGGTACAACGGCTATTGAAAGCCGTCGACGCCGATCCGGAGCTGCGCTGGAGCGACGCACAATTGCTCGCCGAAGGCATCGAACCGCTGAAGCTGCGGCGCTGGTTCAAGCAGCATTTCGGCATGACGTTTCATGCGTGGCTGCGCACCCGTCGGCTCGGCGTGGCCTTGGGCGGGATCAAGCAAGGCACCTCCATCGACCACGCGGCGTTCGACTCCGGCTATGAGTCCCTCAGCGGATTTCGCGATGCGTTCCAGAAATCATTCCACATCACGCCAGGCCGTGCGGCGACCAGCGAACCGCTGCTGTTCACCCGCCTGACCACGCCGCTGGGGCCGATGATCGCCATGGCCGAACGGCGCGGACTGGTGCTGCTGGAGTTTCTCGACCGCCCGGCGCTGACCCGCGAAGTCGAAGAACTGCAAAACCGCTACGGCTACGTGGTCGCACCGGGGCACAACGCGCATTTGCAGCAGATCGAAAACGAACTGGCGCTGTACTTCGCCGGCAAACTGAGCGAATTCAGCGTGTCGTTGCACCTGCCCGGCAGCGAGTTTGCCCGCCAGGTCTGGGCCGAACTGCGGCAAATCCCCTACGGCCACACCAGCACTTACGGCACCATCGCCGCGCGGCTGGGCAAACCCGGCGCCAGCCGCGCAGTGGGCCTGGCCAACGGGCACAATCGGCTGTCGATTGTCGTCCCGTGCCATCGGGTGATCGGTGCGGACGGCTCGCTGACCGGCTATGGTGGTGGGCAACCGCGCAAGGCGTTTCTGCTCAGGCTGGAAAACGCCGCTGTGCAACTGACGCAACCGCTGGCTTTCTGAACGACGACAAGAAGGGATTTCGATGAACGCGCTCGACACACAGTTTCACCAGTTGCACCACGATGGCTTGCTGATCCTGACCAACGTCGCCGACGCCACCGGCGCGCGACTGGTCGAGCAGCTCGGCGGCAAAGCGGTGGCCACCAGCAGCGCCGCCGTGGCCTGGGCCCATGGTTACCCGGACGGCAACACCCTGCCGCTGGAGCGTTTGATCAGCACCGTTGAGTCGATTGCCCGTGTCATCAAGGTGCCGTTGAGCGTGGACATCGAGGCCGGTTATTCCGATGACCTCGACCGGGTCGCCGAAGTGATCGATGCGGTTGTCGCCGCCGGCGCGGTCGGGATCAATATCGAAGACGGCAGCGGCACGCCGGAACTGCTGGCGCGCAAGATTGAAGTCGCGCGGCAAGTCGCCGACAAGCGCGATGTGAAGTTGTTCATCAATGCCCGCACCGACGTTTATCTGAAAAGTCTGGTGCCGGCCGAGGATCGCGTTGCCGAAACCTTGCGTCGTGCCGCGCTGTATCAAGCAGCCGGGGCCGATGGTTTGTTTGCTGCCGGCGTGACGTCCGCCTACGAAATCGAAGCGATCTGCAAAGGCACGACCCTGCCGGTCAACGTTCTGGGCTTCGCCGGCCTGCCCTCCCCCGACGAACTGAAAACCCTCGGTGTACGCCGCTTGAGCGCCGGCTCCGGCATCGCCGAGTTCATGTACGGCGCCATGGGCTCGCTGGTGAAAAGCTTCCTCGCCAGCGGCAAGCTCGACACCCATGACCTCAAGGCCTTCACCTATGGCGAAGTCAACGGTCTGCTGAAGTAAGCCATGCCCGATCCTTATCAACCGGCCAGCGAGTTTCTGGCCAGCCTCGACGCCGACTGGCAGCGCCACATTGCTGCCGTTGGCCCTTGCCTGCATCAACCGCATCCGGCGCGAGATCCTTATGAGTCGCTGGTGCGAGCGATTGCCTATCAGCAACTGCATGCCAAGGCTGGCGATGCGATTGTCGGGCGGTTGGTGGGGTTGTTCCCCGGGCAGACGTTTCCGCGTCCCGAGCAAGTTCTGGCTACGGACTTTGATCGACTGCGCAGTTGCGGGTTTTCGGCGGGCAAGATTGCGACGATTCAGGGGATTGCTCAGGCGACACTGGACGGCGTGGTGCCGGATTACTCGACTGCGCTGGCGATGGAGGATGAGGCGCTGATCGAGCGGTTGGTCAGTTTGCGCGGGGTTGGGCGCTGGACGGTGGAGATGTTGCTGATTTATAGCCTGGAGCGGCCGGATATTTTGCCGGCGGATGACTTTGGTGTGCGCGAAGGGTATCGGCGGTTGAAGGGGCTGGAGGTGCAGCCGACGCGTAAGCAGATGATTGAGATCGGGTTGGGGTGGAGTCCGTTTCGCACCGTGGCGGCGTGGTATTTGTGGCGAGTAGCCAAGCCGTAGACCGCGTTATCGTTCATCGCGAGCAAGCTCGCTCCCACAGTTGGATCGCATTTCAAGTGTGGGAGCGAGCTTGCTCGCGATTGCGTCAGACTGTTCAATGTTGCATCAAAGGCCGGACTTCAACCGACTGAACGCCCTCACCAACGCCCGATTAAACGCCTTGCCATTGTCATTCTTGCTATACAACGAAGCCCTCACCGCCTCCGGCGGATAAGTCCCCGGATCATTGCGAATCGCCGGATCAATCAACCCGTCCGCCGCCGTGATCGCATTGGCGTAGTGAATCGTATCGGTAATGGGCGCGATCACCTCCGGCGTCATCAAATAATCCATCAATGCCAGGCCGGCCTCGGGATGCGGCGCATCCTTGGGAATGACCATCGCATCGAACCAGATCAGCGTGCCCTCCTTCGGAATCCGGTAATTCAACTTGAACGGCTTGTGCGCCGCTTCAGCCTGGCCCGCCGCAATGGCAACGTTGCCGTTCCACGACATCGCCACACAGGTGTTGCCGTTGGCCAGGTCGCTGATGTTCAGGTCGTTGTCGAAGTAGCGGATGTACGGGCGGATCTTCGCCAGTTGCTGTTCGGCGAGTTTCAGGTCGTCGAGGCTCTGGCGGTTGATGTCCAGGCCCATGTACTTCATGACCGCTGCGAACACTTCGTTCGGATCGTTGAGCAGGCTCACCCCGCAATCGGCGAATTTCGACACCACCGCTGGATCGAACAGCATCGCCCAACTGTCCCGTGGCGCCTCAGGCAGGCGCTGCTTCACGGCCTCCTCCTGATAGCCGACGCCGGTGGTGCCCCAGGCGTAAATCCCGGCGTAGCGGTTGCCCGGATCGAACACCGCCATGTGCTGACGGAACTCGTCACCGACCCCGGCAAAGTGCGGGAGCTGCTGCTTGTTCAGCGTCTGGATCGCGCCGCTCTCGATGGCCCGCGACAGGTGCTGGCCGGCGGTCAGCACCAGGTCGTAGCCGCTGCGGCCAGTCAGTAATTTGGTTTCGACGGTTTCCAGTGAATCGAAGTGATCGGCGACCACCCGAATCCCGGTTTTCGCCTCGAAATTCTTCAGGGTATCCGGGGCCAGGTACTCGCCCCAAATATACAGATTGACCACCGGTTTCGCCGGCTCGGCGGCCTGCACACACAGGGGTGCAAGCACCAGCAATAACGCTTTACTCAGTTTGTGCAGGCCCATGGTCAGGCTCCTTTTTTCTGGCCGGCGTATTGCGGCATGGTGATGCACGCGACGTTGCCGCCACCGAGCAGGATTTCCCGGGAGTTTTCGATGCCGACGATCTTGTGCTGCGGGAACAGTTCGGCGAGGGTCGCCAGCGCCACCTGATCGTTGCGATCACCGAACAGCGGCACCACGATCGAGCTGTTGCCGGCGTAGTAGTTGATGTACGAGGCACAGATTTTGGTGCCGGCCTGACGGGTGTGGGTGCTGTCCTGCTGATCGAGACCTTCGGCTTCTTCGGCGGTCCACTCCAGCACGTCCGGTTGCGGCAGTTTGTGCACGATCAGTTCGCGGCCACGGCTGTCGCGGGTGCTGCGCAGAATGTCGTAGGCCTCCTGATAGATTTCCCACTGCGGATCGTCGCGATTGTCGGTCCATTGCAACACCACTTCGCCGGGGCGCACGAAGCACGCGAGGTCGTCGACATGGCCATCGGTTTCGTCGAACTTGCAACCCCGTGGCAGCCAGATCACTTGCTCGGCGCCGAGGTAATCGGTCAGCCGGCGGGTGACTTCGTCCTTGCCCAGGTGCTGGTTGCGATTGCGGTTGAGCAGGCACTGCTCGGTGGTCAGAATGCTGCCCTGGCCGTCACTCTGAATGCCGCCGAGTTCGGCAATCAACGGTGCCCGATAGCGGTCGAAGCGCTCGATTTCGAGGATCTTGCTGGCGATCTGGTCATCCTTGTCCCACGGGTAGTAGAGCCCGCCATCGAGGCCGCCGTAGGCGTTGAATTCGAAGTCGACGCCACGCACTTCACCGCTCTGATCGTTGACCACGAAGCACGGGCCGCTGTCGCGGAACCAGGTGTCGTTGCAGGTCATTTCCACCACGCGCACTTGCGGCGGCAACTGGCGGCGGGCGGTGGCGAACTGGGAGGCCGAAGCGCAGACGGTCACCGGTTCGCTGTGGGAGATCGCGGTGACGATCTGCACCCAGACTTTTTGCGCAGGCTTGGCGCCGTTGCGCCAGACATCGGTGCGCTCCGGCCAGCCGAGCCAGCAACCGGATTTGGCTTCGAATTCGCCGGGCAGACGGAAGCCGTCCTGTTTCGGGGTGGTGTCGAGCAAACGTGCCATGGTCAAACCTCGTCATCGGGATGGGAATGACCTCAGGCTACGGTCGCCGGCCATAGCGCCGCCAACGATGATTATTTCGGAACAGTTGAATTCAACTCATCAATCCGCCAGTTGATCGTTGAACCATTCCAGCATCTGCGCCACCGCCGGACGCTCCAGCCGCACCCGCTCGCAGACCAGCGCGTATTGACCCAGCGCGGTCATGCTGGAGGTGAACGGCCGCACCAGACGCCCGTTCTGCAAATCCTCCTGCGCCGTGAGGTTGTCGCCCATCGCCACGCCCTGCCCTTGCGCCGCTGCTTCCAGCGCCAGCCCGGCGTGGGCGAAATACAACTGGCGCTCCGGGCGCAAGTCGCCGGCATGGCTGGTCAGCCACGCGGTCCAGGTCTTGCCGTCCTGATCGTCGTGCAGCAGGCAATGGCGGGCCAGATCCTTCGGGGTTTTCAGGTTGCCCTGGTTGAACAGGCCGGGGCTGCACACCGGGAAGAACTGCAACGCCGGCAACGGGCGAACGAAATACGCGCTGCTGTCCACCGGGCCGGTGCCGTAGGTGATCGCCAGATCGATGTCTTCGCCGGGTGCGGTGGCGTCGATCGGTTGTTCGTAGAGGTGCAAGGTGATGTGCGGATAACGCGCGTAGAAATCGGTGAGACGGTTCATCAGCCACTTCTGCGCCAGCTCCGCCGTGACCGCCAGCCGCAACACCGCGAGCGAGGACGGATCGCGCAACTCGTCGCAGGCATCGCCGATCAGTTCGAAGGCCTGTTGCAGGCTCTGCATCAGGCGTCCGGCGGCGATAGTCGGGCGAATCTGCCGGCCCTCGCGGATGAACAGCGACACGCCCAGTTGCTCTTCGAGCTGGCGGATCTGATGACTGACGGCGCTGTCGGTGACGCACAGCTCGGCGGCGGCCCGGCCGAAATGTGCGTGGCGGGCGGCGCACTCGAAGGTTCGCAGGGCGGCCAGGGAAGGTAGTCGTCGCATGGGTTTGGGTCCCTTTTTTTGCGGACATGCTGACCTTCGCATTCGTGGGCGTCCAGTTTTACCGCGTTATCGTTCATCGCGAGCAAGCTCGCTCCCACACTTGAAATGCGTTCCAACTGTGGGAGCGAGCTTGCTCGCGATAGCGGCGGCACAGGCGCGACATCTCTTCTAGGCTGAACCGCATCGACAAAAAACCACCGGAGGCCCACTCATGCACCTCGAAGGCTCCTGCCACTGCGGCGCGGTTTCATTCACCCTCGACAGCGCCCACCCCTACCCTTATCAGCGCTGCTACTGCTCGATCTGCCGCAAGACCCAGGGCGGTGGCGGCTATGCGATCAACCTCGGCGGCGACGCGACCAGTCTCAAGGTGCGCGGTCGCAAAAACATCACGATCTACCACGCGAAGATGAAAGACGATGGCGACACACGCGCCCACCGCAGCACCGCCGAACGACACTTCTGCTCGTTGTGCGGCAGCGGACTGTGGCTGTTCAGCCCGGAATGGCCGGAGCTGATCCACCCGTTCGCCTCGGCCATCGACACGCCGTTGCCGGTGCCGCCGGAGCACACCCACCTGATGCTCGGCTCGAAAGCGCCGTGGGTCGAAGTGCAGGCGAGCGCGAAGGACCGGCAATTCGAGGTCTACCCCGAAGAATCCATCGCCCAATGGCACGAACGGCTCGGATTGACCCGGTAGCCGCCTTCACAGTCTTTGACAGTTTCCCGACAAAGCTGCCAAAGATTGCCGGTGGGCACCCGCCTAGCATGGCGCATCCATATTCCCCATCGGGTGCCCCATGCCGGTTTCGTTGCGTACGTTCTCGCTGTCCCTGACCTCCCTTTGCCTGCTGCTGCCCGGCGACTCGCTGCGCGCCGAAGACTGGCACACCACGCTGCGCGCCGGGGCCGCCAGCGCTCCACGTTACAGCGGCAGTGATGAACGGGTGGTGGCGCCGTTGGTGGGTGTTGAAATCGTCAGCCCTTACGGTGTGTTCCTCGACACCAGCCGAGGCCTGGGCTGGGGTTTCGACGAAGAGGATTTCGGCCTCAGCGTCTACGTCGGCGCCAGCGACGTGCGCAAGGATCGCAAGACCGGTTACAAGGGCTCGGACGAACTCAACGGCATGGGTTCGATCAAGTCGCGCCCGGTGATCGGGCTCGACGGAACGTATCACCTGGGCCCGCTCATACTCGGCGCGAGTTTCGAACATGCACTGGAAAAGGACGACGATGACCACGACACCGGCTCGTCCTGGAACCGCCTCAAGCTGAGCATCAGCGCGCCGCTCTACGAAGGACGTTTCGGCAAGGTGACCGGCGGCCTCAACAGCCACTTCGGCGACAGCAACTACATGCGCACCTGGTACGGCGTCAGCGATGCCCAGGCCTCGCGCAGCCAGTTCCGCACGTACAAGGCCCGGGCCGGGTTGATCAGCCGTGGTGCAGACCTGACGTGGTCATTGCCGCTGGACAAACAGTGGAGCGTCTCGACGGTGCTGGCGGTGCAGTACCTGAATCACGAAGCCGCCGACAGCCCGATTGTCGAGCGTCGGCTGCAGTCGTCCCTTGCCGGGCAAGTGGTCTACACCTTTTGATCGCCCTCAGAACAGCTCGCTGAACGGAATGAAGCGCAGCGGATCGCCCATTCGCAACGTGCTGTTCTCCGGGATTTCCACCAGTCCGTCGGCCCACGTCGCGCCGAGGAGCACGCCGGAACTCTGATTCGGATACAGCGCCGCGTGCCCGCCTTCCAGACGCACCCGCAGGTACTCGCGGCGGCTGCCGGGTTTCGGCCAGTCGAATCCGGCGTTGACCGTGAAGCTCAGCGGCATCACCTCTTCCACGCCTTGAATGCGCAGCAGATACGGGCGCGCCAGCAGGCCGAAGGTCACCAGCGCCGAGGTTGGATTACCCGGCAGGCCGATCACCGGCACCGTGCCAAAATGGCCGACGGTCAGCGGCTTGCCGGGTTTGATCGCGAGTTTCCACAGCAGCGGTTTGCCGTTGTCGCGCAGCACCTGGCCGAGGCAATCGGCATCACCGGCAGACACGCCGCCGGTGGTCAGAATCAGATCGGCCGCCACCTGCAACTGCTCCAGTTTGAGCCGGGTTTGTGCCGGACGATCAGGAAGAATCCCGGCGTCGATCACCTCGCAACCGAGTTCGCGCAACCAGTGATCGAGCAAGGTGCGATTGCTGTTGTAGATGCTGCCGGGGCGCAATGGCTGGCCCGGTTCGACCAGTTCGTCACCGGTAGAGAGCAATGCCACGCGCGGACGACGGACCACCGGCAGATGAGTCATGCCCTGCCCCGCCGCCACCGCCAGTTCGAACGGGCCGAGGCGTTTACCGGCGCGCAGCAAAGTGTCGCCGACGCGGTTCTCCTGGCCTTGGGCGCGGATGTTCTGGCCGACCTTCAGCGGTTGCAGAAACCGCACGCGACCGTCCTCCAGTACCTCGACGTTTTCCTGCATTTCCACGCAATTGGCGCCGGGTGGCAACGGCGCACCAGTGAAAATCCGCGCGCATGTGCCGGGCAGCAAGGCATCCGGCGCCAATCCGGCGTAGACCCGTTGCGACACGCTCAACGGCTGGCGATGCAGATCGGCGAGGTTCAAGGCGTAGCCGTCCATGGCACTGTTCGGCCATGGCGGTAGGTCGAGGGTGGCGACCAGATCGCTGGCCAGCACTCGTCCCCGTGCCTCATTGAGCGGCACCGGTTCGCTGTCCGGCAGGCGCTGTTCGTTGGCCATCGCCAGCAACTGATCGAGTGCGTCCTCGACCGGCATCAATCCAGGCTTGCTCATCCCCGTGACCCGCAGGCTTGCACCGGTTTGAGGTGCGGGACGAAGTTGCACGGGCGGTGACGGTTGTCCAGTTGCTCGGCGAGGATGCCTTCCCACGCCGTGCGGCACGCGCCGGTAGAGCCCGGCAGACAGCACACCAGCGTGCCGTTGGACAGGCCCGCCAGTGCGCGGCTCTGTACGGTCGAGGTGCCGATGTCGAGAATCGAGATGGCGCGGAACAGTTCGCCGAAACCGTCGATCTGTTTGTCCAGCAAACACGCCACCGCTTCCGGGGTACTGTCGCGGCCAGTGAAACCGGTGCCGCCGGTGATCAGCACCACTTGAATGCCGTCATCGGCAATCCACTGCGCGACCTGGGCGCGGATCTTGTACAAATCGTCCTTGAGCAGGTTGCGTTCACTCAAGGTGTGGCCCGCTTCGAGCAGACGGCTGACCAGCAACTGGCCGGAGGTATCGCTGGCGTAATCGCGGGTATCGCTGACCGTCAGCACGGCAATATTCAAGGGAACAAACAGGGCATCCGCTTTAACACTCATGGCACTCTCCGGCCTTCGCCAATTCAATTGGGCCAGAGCCTAAGTGCCACTTATCAAGACTGTCTAATCACTCTAACCAACCACACTATCGACCCGCTCTATCGACTGTTTTTTATCGGCCGGCGCTCACTGATCCAGCCAATGAAACCGGCCATGATTGAATCCCTCGATAGCCTCTTCAACGCTTCCGATTGGACGTAAAACGCGATCAGTGGGATCGTCGCCACCTGCGCTTTTCGTGCGCCGTACGCATCTGCGTCAATACTCAATCCAAATTTCCCTTCGAGCAGGTGCCATCGTGGACATCAAACAACTCAAGTTCCTGATTGCGCTGGACGAAACCCGCCACTTCGGCCAGGCCGCCGCGCGCTGCCACATCACCCAGCCGACCCTGTCGATGCGCCTGCGCAATCTGGAAGACGAGCTGGATCTGGTGCTGGTCAATCGCGGCCAGCGCTTCGAAGGTTTCACCCAGGCCGGCGAACGCGTACTGGCCTGGGCCCGCACGTTGCTGGCGGCCCACGACGGGTTGTTCGCCGAAGCCGCTGCCTGTCGCGGGCAACTGGTCGGCAGCCTGCGTCTGGGGCTGGTGCCGCTGAGCAACTTCAATCCGGTCAATTACATTCAGGGTTTGTCGGGGATATTTCCCGAGCTGAAATACAGCCTGTCGTCCCTGAGTTCGGACGAGATCATCGAAGGCCTGGGCAACAATCAACTGGATCTGGGCGTGTGTTATCTGGATCACGTCAACCCTAACTATTTCGAGTTTTTCGAGATCGGCGAGACCCGCGTCGGCCTGCTTTACGACACCCGTCACTTCCATTTCGAAGGCCCGGAAATGAGCTGGGAAGACGCCGCCGAACTGCCGCTGGGGATGATCACCACCGGCATGCATTACCGAAAATCCATTGACCTGAGCTTCCGTAGTCGCGGGTTGAACCCGCAGCCGATCATGGAAAGCGATTCTACCTATCAACTGTTGCAGGCGATTCACCAGGGCTTCTGCTGCTCGATCATGCCGCTGGACAGCGGTCTGGAAGAACCGATCGAACATTTGGCTTTCATCAATTTGCCGGACGCCAGCGTGCTCGCACCGTTGGGGCTGGTGATGCGCAAGACCGAACCGCGCTCGGCGATTGCCGAGAAGTGCTTTGCCGAGGCGCGGAAGATGTTCGGGATCGAGGCGCCTGCCGTTTAACGCCTTCAGTGATCGACCAATCCAATCACTGCATCGGAACAAGCGATTGGACGCACTTTTCCCTGCCCCGTAGCCTGAACCCACTTCAGCGCTTCGGGGATTTTCAAGATGCTGTGCCAGGTTGAACAACTCATCGAATCGGGCGATACCAACGCCCCCGCGCCACAACCTTCGCAAGTGGCTTATCGCGAATATCTCGACGACGCGCCACTGTCCCACGCGACCCTCGCGGCGGAAATTGCATTGGCCATCAGCTACAACGGCTTGAACCAGGCGGTGATGATGGTCTCGCCCGGCAACATCGAAGACTTCATTCGCGGCTTCAGCCTGAGCAACGCCATCGTCGACAGCCTCGATGATATTCATGACATCCGCCTGACCCATTTCGACCAGGCCTGCCAGGCCGACGTGCAGATTTCCAGTCGTGCTTTCTGGGCCCTGAAAGACCATCGCCGGCAGATGGCGGGCACCAGCGGTTGCGGGCTCTGCGGCGTGGAAGCGCTGGAGCAGGCGCTGCCTCAACTGGAAATCCTGACGCCGACACCCTTGCCACCCGCCGCGCATTTCGACGGCATCCGCCAACGCATCGAACAGGCCCAGCAACTGGCCCGCAGCAGCGGCGCCCTGCACGCGGCGTTGTACTTCGACGCCGACGGCGAAGCGCTGCTGTGCCGCGAAGACATCGGCCGCCACAACGCCCTCGACAAGCTGATCGGCGCCCTGCAGTTCGAAGGCCTCGATGCGCGACAGGGCTTCGTCGTGGTCACCAGCCGCTGCAGTCTCGAACTGATCCACAAAGCCGTGCGCGCTCGCCTCGGCACCCTCGTCAGCCTGTCCGCGCCCACCGCGCTGACCGTGCGCTGGGCGCTCAAGCACCGCTTGAACCTGATCCACGTTCCGCACCGCAACGCCCCGCGAATCTACAGCCCGATCCAGGAGCAAACCCCATGAGCGACACCCTCACCCACCTCGACGATCAGGGCCGCGCCAACATGGTCGACGTCAGCGACAAAGCCGCGACCCGCCGCGAAGCCACCGCCCAGGCCTGGGTGCAGATGCGTCCTGAAACCCTGCAAATGATTCAGTCCAACGGCCACCCCAAGGGCGACGTATTCGCCGTGGCGCGGATCGCCGGGATTCAGGCGGCCAAACGCACCCACGAACTGATTCCGCTGTGTCACGCATTGCTGCTCAGTTCAATCCACGTCGAACTCAAGGCCTGCGAGCCGGACCGCGTGCAGATCACCAGCACCTGCCGCCTCACCGGTCAGACCGGCGTCGAACTCGAAGCCCTGACCGCCGCCAGCGTCGCCGCGCTGACGATCTACGACATGTGCAAAGCGGTGGACCGGGCGATGGTCATCGGCGACATCCGCCTGCTGAGTAAACAGGGTGGCTGCTCCGGGCACTTTCAATGGGAGAACCCGCAATGATTCTGATCAACTACTTCGCCAGCTACCGTGACCGGCTCAATCTGGGCGGTGAAAAGATCCCGGCCAGCGACACCCTCACCTGCGTCGAGGACGTGCGGCAGATGCTGATGCAGCGCGGCGATATCTGGCGTGAGGTGCTCGGCGCCGGAAACCTGATGTGTGCAGTGAATCAGGAGTTGTGCCAGCCGGATCAGGCCATCGAGGATTTCGACGAGATTGCGTTTTTTCCGCCGGTCACGGGAGGTTGAACCATGGGGGTTCGAGTCCAGCGAAAAGGCTTCGATGCCGGTCAGTTGATTGCCGATTTGCATGCGCGCAACCCACGGGTGGGCGCGGTGGTGAATTTCATTGGTTATGTGCGGGATCTGAACGTCGGGCAGTCGGTGACGGAGCTGTTTCTGGAGCACTATCCGGGCATGACCGAGAAGGCTTTGGAACAGATTGCTGAACAGGCTCGCGAACGCTGGCCGCTGCTGGCGGTGGAGATTGTGCATCGGGTCGGCGCGCTGTCGGTGACCGAGCCGATCGTGTTCGTCGGCGTCAGCAGCAAGCATCGGCATGCGGCGTTTGAAGCCTGTGCGTCCATCATGGATGTGCTGAAGACCCGTGCGCCGTTCTGGAAGCGTGAGACCACGCCTGAGGGTTCGCATTGGGTCGAGGCGCGGGAGAGTGATCAGAATGCGGCGTTTCGCTGGAGTCTGGCGCATGCCTGACGGGGCACTGTCGGCTGCAACAAAAGCCTGATTAGATAGCGGCTCGCACCGATTGGACCGTGGAGCCGCATTTGAGCACAACGCCCCCCGAGGACTTGCCCCGCCCTCAACCTGTCAGCCTGCGCCAAACCTGGCCCTTCTGGCTCAAACTCGGCTGCATCGGCTTCGGCGGCCCCGCCGGGCAGATCGCGATCATGCATCAGGAATTGGTGGAGCGCCGGCGCTGGATTTCCGAGCGACGTTTCCTGCATGCGCTCAACTACTGCATGTTGCTGCCCGGCCCCGAGGCCCAGCAACTGGCGACCTACATCGGCTGGCTGCTGCACCGAACCCGTGGCGGCGTGCTGGCCGGCGCATTGTTTGTGCTGCCGTCGCTGCTGATCCTGATTGCCCTGTCGTGGGTGTACATCGCGTTTGGCGACGTACCGGTGGTGGCCGGGGTGTTTTACGGAATCAAACCGGCGGTGACCGCGATTGTGTTGCACGCGGCCCATCGCATCGGCTCCCGGGCTTTGAAGAACGGTTGGCTGTGGGCAATTGCCGGAGCGGCGTTCGTGGCGATTTTTGCCTTCAACGTGCCGTTTCCGCTGATCGTGCTTGGCGCGGCAGTGATCGGCTATTTCGGCGGACGCTGGTCGCCACAGCGATTCAACAATGGCGGTCATCGAGGCAGCGAAAAGTCTTTCGGCCCGGCGCTGATCGATGACGACACCCCGCCACCCGAACATGCGCGACTCAACCTTCCGAGGCTGTTGCGTCTGGTACTGATCGGCGCGTTGCTGTGGTGTCTGCCAATGGCGCTGCTGACGGCGCTGTTCGGCTGGGACGGCACCTTCACCCAGATGGGCTGGTTCTTCACCAAAGCGGCGCTGCTCACCTTCGGCGGTGCTTACGCGGTGCTGCCCTACGTGTACCAAGGCGCGGTCGGGCATTACGGCTGGCTGACCCCGACGCAGATGATCGACGGCCTGGCCCTGGGCGAAACCACGCCGGGGCCGCTGATCATGGTGGTGGCGTTTGTCGGGTTCGTCGGGGCTTACGTGCAACCGGCGTTCGGCCCGGAACATGCGTTTGCCGCCGGTGCGCTGGCGGCGACGTTGGTGACCTGGTTCACCTTCCTGCCCTCGTTCCTGTTCATCCTTGCCGGCGGGCCGCTGGTGGAATCGACGCACAACGAATTGAAGTTCACTGCACCGCTGACGGCGATCACCGCTGCCGTGGTCGGGGTGATCCTCAATCTGGCGTGTTTCTTTGCTTACCACGTGTTCTGGCCCAAGGATTTTGCCGCACAGCCTGATTTTTTTGCGCTGTTGCTCGCCCTCGCCGCGACCCTCGGGCTGTTTGTTTTCAAGCGCGGGGTGATCGAGGTGTTGATCGTTTGCGCCCTCGTCGGGCTGGGGTTTCATCTGTTGCGCTGAGCCGGTGGCTTGCCGCGCGCATCGGAATCAGGCGTTTACTTATCCCGGACTTCCCCCTTACTATCCAGCCACACCGGCATGGCGGGACACTCCCGCCGCCGACGTTTTCCGCCAACGGAAACACGCGTCATGAGCACGTCACTACAACAATCAGAATCGTTGAACGTCTCTGCACTGTGCGCCCTCCTTCACAGGGGCCGCGCATGAATCGCATCGTCAATCTCCCCATGGCCCTGAGCCGTTCCAAGCTGCGTCACTCCGCACGCCCGCCGGATATCTGCCTGCCCGTCTGATCGCGCCGCTAAAAATCGCGACAGCTCCCCCTCTTTTTTCGATATCCCTGCCAGGACGCCCGCGCCTTTTGCCGAGCTGCGTCCGGCCCGAATCTGCGCGCCTGTGCGGCGCCATCGTGAGTGATTGATTATGAAATTCGCAGCCATTGAAGACGCACGTAATTTTCTGGATCAGAACCCCGACATCGACATGATCGAGCTGTTCATCCTCGACGCCAACGGCGTGCCGCGCGGCAAGCTGTTGCACCGCGAAGAACTGCTCGCGGTGTACGAAAGCGGTCGCCCGCTGCCGAGCACCATCCTCGGCCTGACCGTGCACGGCGAGGACGTGGAAAACTCCGGTCTGGTGTGGGACGTCGGCGACATCGACTGCCGCGCCTACCCGCTGGAAGGCAGTCTGGTGCGCCTGCCGTGGCGGCAGATTCCGACCGCTGCGGTGCAGGTCAGCATGCACCCGGAACAAGGGATGCCGGCGAGCATTGCCGATCCGCGTCACCTGCTGATCAAGGTCATCGACGCCCTCAAGGCCGAGGGTTATCACCCGGTGATGGCCTGCGAGCTGGAGTTCTACTTGCTCGACGCCAAACGCGATCACAACGGTCGCCCGCAACCGGCGCTGGATGCCGACGGCGGCCGACCGAGGCACACGCAGGTCTACGGTTTGCGTGAGCTGGAGCAGATCGAACCGTTCCTCGCCGACCTTTACAGCGCCTGCAAACTGCACGGCATTCCGGCACGCACGGCGATCTCGGAATACGCGCCGGGCCAGGTGGAAATCACCCTTGAACACGGCGATGCGCTGGAGGCGATGGACCAGGCCGTGCGCTACAAACGACTGGTCAAAGCCGTGGCGCACAAGCACGGCATGCAGGCGACATTCATGGCCAAACCCTTCGATGATCTGGCGGGCACCGGCATGCACATGCACGTCAGCCTCGCCGATGCCGAGGGGCGCAATCTGTTTGCCTCTGAAGATCCGGCCGGCACCCCGCTGCTGCGCACGGCGATTGGCGGGATGCTCGCCTCGTTGCTCGATTCGCTGCTGCTGTTCTGCCCCAACGCCAACTCCTACCGTCGCTTCCAGGCCAACAGTTACGCGCCGCTGGCGCCGACCTGGGGCGTCGACAACCGCACCGTCAGCCTGCGCGTGCCCGGCGGCCCGGCCAACACCCGGCATATCGAACACCGCATCTGTGGCGCCGATGCCAACCCGTATCTGGCAGCGGCAGCGATCCTCGCGGGCATTCATCGCGGCATAAAAGAAGACATCGATCCGGGCGAACCGGTGCAAGGCAATGGCTATGCGCAGGCGAAGGAATTGCTGCCGACCGACTGGCTGACCTCACTCACGGCACTGGAAAAATCGGCGTGGGCGCGCGATGCGCTGGGGCAGGAATTTCTCGGGGTGTATCTGGCGGTGAAGCGTGCGGAATACCGGCAGTTCATGGCCGAAGTGGGTGAGCAGGACTGGCGCTGGTATCTGACCGAAGCCTGATCCTTTTTTCCTCTTTTTGCCTTGGATACCAACATGACTCAACGCAGCAACTCCTACTACACCGCGACCCTCAACCGCGACACCGACTACCCGTCCCTGCAAGGCCGGCACAAGGTCGATGTGGTGATCATCGGCGGCGGTTTCACCGGCGTCGCCACCGCCGTCGAACTGGCCGAAAAAGGCCTGAAAGTCGCCATCGTCGAAAGCCACAAGATCGGCTGGGGCGCCACCGGGCGCAATGGCGGACAGGTGACCGGCAGTTTGTCCGGCGACGGCGCGATGCGCAAACAGATGCGCAATACATTGGGCGATGAGGTCGACGATTTCATCTGGCACCTGCGCTGGCGCGGCCACGAAATCATCAAGCAGCGCGTCGAAAAATACGGCATCGAGTGCGACCTGAAACACGGCCACTTGCACGCGGCCTACAAGCCGAGCCACATGGCTGGTTTGCGCAGCGACTACGACGAAGCCGTGCGTCGCGGCATGGGTGATGAAGTCAGCCTGCTCGACCGCAGCCAGGTGCGCGATCTGCTGCAAAGCGACCTCTATCACGGCGCAATCAAAAACACTCGCAACATGCACCTGCACCCGCTCAACCTGTGCATCGGCGAGGCGCGGGCGGCGGAAAGCCTCGGTGCGCTGATCTTCGAAAACAGTGAAGTGCTGGAGATCATCCACGGCCATAGCCCGGGCGTACGCACGGCCCACGGCCAGATCGACGCCAACCAGGTGCTGCTGGCCGGCGACGTCTACCACAAGCTCGAGCCGGGCCAGCTCAAGGGCAAGATCTTCCCGGCCATGGGCGGCATCGTCACCACCGAACCGCTGGGGGATCTGGCCCGGCAGATCAACCCCGAAGACCTCGCCGTTTACGACTGCCGCTTCGTCCTCGACTACTACCGCCTCACCGCCGACGGCCGCCTGCTGTTCGGCGGTGGCGCCAACTACAGCGGCAAGGACTCACGGGACATCGCCGGCGAACTGCGGCCGTGCATCGAACAGACCTTCCCGGCGCTCAAGGGGGTGAAAATCGATTACCAGTGGAGCTGCGCGATGGGCATCGTCATCAACCGCATCCCGCAACTGGGCAAGCTCTCGGACAACGTCTGGTATTGCCAGGGCTACTCCGGCCATGGCATCGCCACGACCCACATCATGGGCGAAATCATGAGCCGGGCGATCACCGGGCAGATGCAGCAGTTCGACACGTTCGCCGCGTGCTCGCACATTCGCGTGCCGATGGGGGATCTGCTGGGGAATCCGATGTTGGCCGCTGGCATGTGGTACTACCAGATGCTGGAAAAACTGCGCTGATCGCCTTTTGACTGCATGCCGGTTTATGCATTGAGTCGACTGGCCTCATCGCTGGCAAGCCAGCTCCCACAGGTTCGGAGTTGTACATAGATATCGCGTACATGGCGGACTTTGTGGGAGCTGGCTTGCCAGCGATGGGGCCATCAGCCTCACCACAAGCCCTCAATCCTGCAGCTGTTCAACCTCAATCCCCAACCGCCGATAATCCTCGGCACTGCCCGATGCCAGATGCCGCTCGGTAATCAACGTATGCACCCGGCTGCACGGCGCCACCACAAACGGCTCCACCGCCCCCAGCTTGTCCGCCGTGGTCACGGCAATCACCTGCGCCGCACTGTCGAACAACGCCTGCTTCACCGGCACTTCATCGAAATACAGCGAACTCAACCCCACCTCCGGATGAATCGCACACACTCCGGTAAACAACAGGTCAGCCTTGATGCTTTGCAGCAGTCGCACGGTCTCGTGACCGCTGACTGACATCGTCGCCAGATTCAGTTGCCCGCCCGCCAGAATCACCTTGATCCCCTTGTATTCGGCCAGGGTGATCGCCGTCATCGGTGACGTGGTCACGGCGGTGATCGAAATATCCGAGGGCAACGAACGGGCGATCTGCAGCGTGGTGGTGCCGGAATCGAACAGCACGATCTGACCGTCCTTCACTCGCCCCGCCGCGAGCTGCGCAAGGCTGGTTTTCACCTCGTCGGTTTCACTGATCCGCGTGAAATAATCCTTGCCGGTATCCTTCGGTCGCGGCAACGCCCCGCCGTGCACTCGCTGCACCAGCCCGGCATTGTCCAGTTCCGCCAGATCCCGGCGGATGGTGTCTTCGGACACCGCAAAATGCTGGCTCAGTTCGGAGGCCATGACCTTGCCGTCACGTTCGAGGATCAGCAGGATTTTCTGCCGACGCAGGGAGGGAAGCTCGGAAGCGGAATGATCGTGCATGGTTTTGCCTGTTTGTGCTTGTAGTTGCAGGTTTGGCGAGCCTAACCAATGCATCTGCCAAACACAAACCGGCTGATATCAATTGTTTCGATCTTTGAAATCATGAAGCCGAATTTTTTCTTTGCTTTCAGCCTGTTCACAATGGCACCACTTCAATAAGGCTCAGGATGAACAGCTCATGAATCTCAATTTTGCGTTTGCGTGCATGATCGTAGTGTCGTTTGCGATTGCCCTCGGACACGCGTGATTCAGTGGCACGCTCCCGCACAGCAGGTTCGGGAGCACAAACTATCAAACCTCTTCCCGCGCCCGACGCACCTGCACCAACAACGCCGGCGCAAAGTGCAGCAGCACCATCCGCACCAGATGGTGAGTCAGGATAAACACCACGTTCAACCCGCCACCAAACGCCACGATGGCAATGGTCTCGATTGCTCCCGGCATGTAGGCCAGCCACAGCGACAACGCATCACTGCCCAGCAACCGCGCCGCCACTTCGACAAACCCCGCCGCGATCAGGATCATCAAACCCACCGACACCAGTGCCGTGCGGCCATGACGTCCCAGTTCCGCGAGCCCAAGGCCCTGGAAGCGTGAGCCGATCCGCACACCGAGAATCAACGCCGCCAGATTCAGGCTCCAGTCCGGCATGTGAAAGCCGTGCAGCCATCCTGATTTCAGGAACACGGCGGTGAGGATGATTGCGGTCAACATGAACGGCGCCGGCACGCCAATCGCCAGCAGCAATCGCCCGACCACAATGCTCGAAACAATCAGCGAGAACACGGTCAACGCCATGCCCGTGGACAGCGGATCGACCTCGGCCACCGCGACCGGTGCCTGTCCGGGAATCAGCAAACTCACCAGCACCGTGATCAGCAGCAAACGCATCAGGTGCACGATGATGACTTTGCTCGAGGCCTGATGCGATTCCAGCAAATCAAACACCGCCGCCAACGCCCCCGGATACACCGCCAGCAAGGCATCGGTGCGATTCCACCCTGCCCCGCGCGCCAGCCACCAGGCGGACAGCGCCACTTGTACTGTCAGGCACAGCAGCAACAGGCCGAGGCTTGGCAACATCGTCGAGACGGTCGCACTGTCCCAGGCCTCGAACATCAAGCCTGTGGCGATGCCGAGAGTGACCTGGATGTAACCCAAGCCATAAGGGGTCCTGGGTGCAAAACTGAATTTGGTAGCGGCAAGAGCGGCGACAAGGATCGAGCCCAGCAGCAACCCGTGGGGCACGCCCTCGAACTGCAACAGCGCGCCGAATCCGGCAGCAATTAACAAACACAAAATGGATTTCATGGTCGCCTTCCTGGCTATTCAATTTGAGTTACGCGCGCAGCCGTCCAATCGCCCGCCGATATTTTTCGATCCGCTCCAGATCCTCCCAACTCGGCGAGGCAATCCGCGACAGGTCGCTGTTCTCTTCCAGATCCGCCAGTTTCACCACCCGCCCGATCGGGTTCTGCGCGGCGCGCTCGACGAAGTCCTCGTAGGATTCGCCCGGCACCTTGGTCACCGACTCGATGGCTGACAGCACTTCTTCGCTGAAGCCTTCCTTGCGCAAATCATCCAGGCTGATGCCGCAATCCTCGACCACATCGTGCAGCACCGCGACGATGCGTTCTTCCAGGCTGCTCATGCGCAGCATGACTTTCAGCGGATGCAAAATGTACGGCGCACCACCCTTGTCCACCTGCCCGGCGTGGGCCGTGGCGGCAATGGCAATGGCGCGTTCCAGAGTCTGAGTCATGGGCGTTTCCTCGGGTCAGACGCCATACCGGCCGCCAATATAGAAATGACGTTTGAACCAGCGCCCGATCGCCTGCAAACGCCCGGTCGGCTGCGCCGGCTCGGCGTAGCGCTGAAGAATCAGCGAAACCAGATCAGCCTGACTCTCCCCCGGATGCGCGTCCAGCAACTCGGCCACCCAGGCGCAATTGGCCTTCTTCAAATGCTCGCGCCACTCCCCGGGCCAGCCATCCAGCTCATCCAGCGCCAGCCACCGCGCGCCACCCTGCTCGACATGGCCGCCGCCAATCGATTGCTCGAAACAGAACGGCGTCGCCGGTCGGGACAGGTCGATGCTGAAGATGTAGATGTCCTGGGTTTTGTGTTGCGGCGTGGGGGCGTTGTTGCGATGGCCGATCTGAATCATGCGCGGTTCCGTCCGTGGCGAGGCGTTACAAACTGTTTCATGCATACCATCACGGATTCACCCAGTCATGGCAAATCAAAAATCAACTGAATCGCGGCAATCAATATCCGGACACGCTTTAAATTTTCCTCACCGCGAATAGGCCGTCCATGAACTTTTCTTTAAAATGATGTCAATGCGATATCGCCGTTTGTCTTCAGGCATACGGCATCACTCAGCGTCAGGCTGTTTCCTGACAATCATGGAAGTAACCCCGATGAGACTGATTCTCGTGATGTTATTGATGTTGAGCGGCTATGCACACGCCGGTTGTGAAAACATCAAAGACGATGACCAACGCAACTATTGCAAGGCCAAGGAAGGCTGGGGCGGCTGCCAGAACATCAAAAATGATGACATGCGCAACGCCTGCAAATCCGAAGCCGAAGGCAGCGATAGCTGTGGGAATATCCGCGACGATGATCAGCGCAACCTCTGCAAAGGCAAGAGAGGCATCGACAGCTGCACGAACATTCACGACGATGACCTGCGTAACTTGTGCAGGGCACAACAAGGCCGGGGTGGCTGCCAGAACATCAAAAACGATGACATGCGCAGAGACTGCAGAGCCACGACCAATGGCTGATGGGCGCGGCTGACGTCGCAGCCATCAAGCGTCATTCCGGTCCGGTCATCTCATGAATGATGTTTGCCTGCCTCTGGCACGAGGCGGGCACTCGGGATTGACCGCCCGGTACACTCCCCTCTGCCATGCCTGGCTCGCATCACGCCTCAACCTGGAAAGGACACCGATGAGCAGTATTCCACTCTCCGAACAGATGGGCGCAATGGCCTTGGTCGATGAGTTGCGCCATCAGCGCAAACAGGTCCAGGAGCACCTCGACCTGCCCCGCCGTCGCGCAGAAATCGCCGAGCGCATCCGTGCCTATTACTTGAGCCAGGACCTGCCCGTGGACGACGACCTGATCGAACAGGGTGTGCATCAATTCTTTGCCCGGCGCTTGATCCTCGAGACGCCGCCAATCCACATAAATAAATCTGTCACCTTTTCTGTCTTACAAAGCAGACTTAGTAATCGGGAGCAAACACGACAAGGACTTTCAACTTATCCGAAGCCGCGCAAAACTCCTTTTTCAAGGCAGCCGGATTTCTTATATGACCGCCCGGATCATATACAAAAAATATAATTGTCTTGCACGCCGTGTGCGACTGATACCTGGCGATATCCAGAATCAACTCATCACCAAGTGAGCGATCAGTCATATTCGCTCGTGCCATTTTGACTTCCACCACCAGTTCCTCATCGGGAATCGAGAAGTCCACCCTTGACCCTCCACCCAGGACGTTTGGCGCGATGTCCTCTGATTTGACATTTGAAAAATACATTCTCAACAATGCGAAAACCAGATACTGAACATCGTACTCATCCTCCACCAGAAGTGCCGGACGATTACGCTTGCGTACACTCAAGTCTTTCGCGAAACGATGAAATTTCCGAAGAAGCAACTCTACACGATCTTCCACGCTCAAGTTGCTGGAGGCGTTTTCACCCGTTTCAAAAGCAAAGAAGTTCCTTAACACATCTTCTTCAAACTCAATCTGCGCCGCAGGCGGCTTCCAAAGAAGAAAATACCAGCCAAACAACAAAATACAGGCTTCAATGATCAAAAACACAACCAGGTGAACGAAGTTCAAACTCAACCTGTAAACACTCTCATACTTGTATTTATGCCCTCCTCCAGACCTTTCTCCCGACACAGGAACAAGATTAAGGTCAAACTTTACAACCACACCTCTAAAACCCTGAACCCCATGAAGGTCATACCTTACAAAATCATTCTCACTTAAAAACCCTTCATTATAAGAAGCGAGCTTTTCAAACTGCCCATTCGTGATCGATTGATACTCCTTCGAGGTCACAACACCCACCACTGCCGAGTTTGTGATATCGACTTCTTCAAATACTGGATAAATCCAGAGCGAATAGGCCATCAACGTCAGAAAAAAAGAAAAACACAACAAACCTTTCGAGAAACGATTGAGTCGCCTTGTATTAAGTATGACAGCTGGAGTTGATCTGTCTTTACTCACGATCCCTAACAAACCAGCAATTTTCCCAAGCAAGACTCACCCCAATTACAAATTCAATCAAAACCCATTGGCTCAACAATCCGAAAACCCGTGAAGAAGGTTTTCGTCGCTTTCATTTCAATCAATCGCCACGTCCACTTTCTCAAGACCTTACAGGTGGAAGCCGCAGCAACGAGGGCAATAAATCACGCGCCTTTATCGCGAGCCTTAGCGATTATCTTCGCTCTCGCCCTAAATGATGGCATATGGACATCGCCAAATTTATCACATGAACCGAAACGGGGTACTGAAAATCAGGCACAAAAAAACCGCACTTCTGCGGTTTTTTATAGATCACTCGAAAGCGCTACGAAAAATCAGACTCAGAAATTCGCTGGCGTATTCGCACTGATAATCTCCGCCTCATCCGCCCCGATATTCCGGAACTTGTGCGGCAGCGTCGTCGGGAAGTAATACCCGTCCCCCGCACTCAACACGCTCACCTGCCCGTCCACCGTCAACTCCACGGTGCCACGGGTCACCAACCCGCACTCCTCGCCTTCCGCGTGAACGATCGGCTCTTCCCCGGAACTCGCGCCCGGCGCGTATTGCTCGCGCAGCAGGCGCATCTGGCGGCTGGGGACCGAGGCGCCGATCAGCAGCAGGCGCAGGCCGTGGCGGCCGAGGTCGGGTTGTTCGTTGGCGCGGAAGACGTATTGGTGTTCGCGGGGCGGCTGGTCGAAGGTGAAGAAGTCGGCCAGGGACATCGGGATGCCTTCGAGCAGCTTTTTCAGTGAGCTGACGGAAGGACTGACACGATTCTGTTCGATCAGGGAGATGGTGGCATTGGTCACGCCGCTACGCCGGGCCAGCTCGCGCTGGGAGAGTTTGTAGCTTTCGCGTACTAGTTTGAGTCGAGAACCCGTATCCATGACAGCCTTATGTGAGAACGACTTAAGGGTAATGGGGGTGGGTGGCGGGTGCCGCGCAAGGCGCGCGGATCACGTTGCTCCCGTGTCCCGGAACCGTGAAAGGCGGCTATTAAATCACGTTTGTCGGTGTTGCTCAGCAGGTTCGATGGACGGCACATGAAAAAGCCGGCAGCGCCCTTTTCGGGGGCGCCGCCGGGGAGGTAAATCAGATGCCGAAACGGTCGCGCAGCGAGTAATACACCGCGCCAAGGGCGGTCAGCGGGGCCGAGAAGGTGCGGCCGCCGATCATCGGCATGTGTGGCAGCGAGGCGAAAGCGTCGAAGCGTTCGGCGTCGCCACGGATCATTTCCGAGATCAGTTTGCCGGCCAGGTGCGAGCAGGTGACGCCATGGCCGCTGTAGCCCTGCATGTAGTAGGCGTTTTTCTCGATGCGGCCGAATTGCGGCATGCGGGACATGGTCAGCAGGAAGTTGCCGGTCCAGCGGTAGTCGATTTTCACGTCCTTGAGCTGCGGGAAGGTCTTGAGGATCTTCGGGCGGATCAGGGTTTCGATGTCGTCCGGTTCACGGGCGCCGTAGACCACGCCGCCGCCGTAGAGCAGACGGTTGTCGGCGGTGAGGCGGTAGTAGTCGAGCAGGTAGTTGCAGTCTTCGACGCAGTAATTGTTGGTGATCAGGCTGCGGGCCTGCTTTTCGGTCAGCGGTTCGGTGACGCAGATCTGCGAGCCGCACGGCATGCTCTTGGCCGTCACGCGGTTGTCGAGACCTTGCGGCAGGTAGGCGTTGCCGGCGATCAGCAGGTACTTGGCGCGGACCTGGCCTTTGGCGGTGCGCACGACGTTGGGCTCGCCGTACTTGATTTCCACCGCAGCGGACTGCTCGTAGATCTTGCCGCCCAGACGCACGATGGCCGCAGCTTCACCGAGGGCCAGGTTCAGCGGATGGATGTGCCCGCCCTGCATGTCCAGCAGGCCGCCGACGTAGGCGTCGGAACCGACTTCGCGGCGGATGTCCGCAGCGTCGAGCATCTTCAGGTTTTTATTGCCGTAACGTTCCCAGCTGCGCTTTTGCTCGGCGAGGCCCTTGAGCTGCTTGTTGTTCATCGCTGCGAAAATGCCGCCCGGGCGGTAGTCGCACTTGATGTCGTATTCCTTGATGCGCGAACGGATGATGTCGGCGCCTTCGAAGATCATGCTGCCGAGGATTTCCGCGGTCTTGTCGCCGTAGCGCTCTTCGATCACGTCGACGTCGCGGCTGTAGGAGTTGACCAGTTGACCGCCGTTGCGACCGCTGGCGCCGTAGCCGACTTTCGCCGCTTCCAGCACCGTCACCTTGTAGCCGGCTTCGCTCAGGAACAGCGCCGAGGACAGGCCGGTGTAGCCGGCGCCGATGATGCAGACATCGCACTCCACCGATTCTTCGAGGACCGGGAAATCGATCACTTCGTTGCGGGTGGCGGCGTAGTAGCTGTTCACGTGTTGTTGTTTCATTTTTTTATTCTCCGAGGGTCGCCGGTTGCAGGCGACCACCGCTGTAAAAGAGTCAGAGCTTGATCCAGGTCGCTTTCAGCTCGGTGTACTTGTCGAACGCGTGCAGCGATTTGTCGCGACCATTGCCCGACTGCTTGAAGCCACCGAACGGCGCGGTCATGTCGCCGCCGTCGTACTGGTTGACCCACACGCTGCCGGCGCGCAGGCCACGGGCGAAGGTGTGGGCCTTGCTCAGGTTGCTGGTCCAGACCCCGGCGGCGAGGCCGAAGATGCTGTCGTTGGCGATCTGCAACGCCTCTTCAACGGTGTCAAAGGTGATCAATGACAGCACCGGGCCGAAGATTTCTTCCTTGGCGATGGTCATCGCGTTGGTCACGCCGTCGAAAATCGTCGGTTCGATGTAGGTGCCGCCGGTTTCTTCGAGGGTACGGCGGCCGCCAGCGATCAGCTCGGCGCCCTGCTCCCGGCCGATGCTGATGTAGCGCAGCACGTTGTCCAGTTGCCGCTGATCGACCACGGCGCCGACGGTGGTCGCCGGGTCGAGGGCATGACCCGGTTTCCACGCTTGCAGCGCTTCCACCAGCAGCGGGATGAATTGTTCGCGGATCGAACGCTCCACCAGCAGACGCGAGCCGGCGGTGCAGACTTCGCCCTGGTTGAACGCAATGGCGCCGGCCGCCGCTTGTGCTGCCGCGCGCAAGTCCGGTGCGTCGGCAAACACCACGTTCGGGCTCTTGCCCCCTGCTTCGAGCCAGACGCGTTTCATGTTGCTTTGGCCGGCATAAATCATCAGCTGCTTGGCAATCGCCGTGGAGCCGGTGAAGGCCAGCACGTCGACGTCCATGTGCAGCGCCAGCGCCTTGCCGACGGTGTGGCCGAAGCCTGGCAGGACGTTGAACACGCCTTTCGGAATACCGGCGTCCAGTGCGAGCTGCGCGATGCGGATCGCGGTCAGCGGGGATTTTTCCGAAGGCTTGAGGATGAACGAGTTACCCGCCGCCAGCGCCGGGGCGAATTTCCAGCTGGCCATGATCAGCGGGAAGTTCCACGGCACGATGGCCGCGACTACGCCGGACGGCTCGCGAGTCACCAAACCCAGTTGATCGTGCGGGGTGGCGGCGACTTCGTCGTAGATCTTGTCGATGGCCTCGGCGCTCCAGCGAATCGCGTTGGCGGTCGCCGGGATGTCGATGCTCATCGAGTCGCTGATCGGTTTGCCCATGTCGAGGGTTTCGAGCAGCGCCAGTTCTTCCTGGTGTTGCAGGATCAGATCGGCGAAGCGGATCAGGATGCGCTTGCGCTCGGCGGGGGCCTTGTTGGCCCACACGCCGGAATTGAAGGATTGGCGCGCGACTTCGACGGCGAGGTTGGCGTCGGCTTCATCGGTGCTGGCGACGGAGGCCAGGAAACGGCCATCGACGGGGCTCAGGCATTCGAAAGTGTCGCCGCTGATGGCCGGGCGGTATTCGCCGTTGATGAAGACGCGGGATTCGAGGGTCAGGGACTGGAAGCGTTGTTCCCAGTCGTTGCGGGTCATGGTCATGGGGGTGACTCACACAGAGAAAGAGGTGACCGCCGCTCACATGGGAGCGGCGGTGCTTGCGAGGTAGGCGCTCGAGCGTCAGACGGTATGCAGATACCAGTTGTACTCAAGGTCAGAGATCGAGTTTTCGAACTCGGCCAGCTCGCTTTCCTTGCACGCGACGAACACGTCGATGTACATCGGGTCGATGTAGCGGGCCATGACTTCGCTGTCGTCCAGCTCACGCAGGGCGTCGCGCAGGTTGTTCGGCAGGCTTTGTTCGTTCTGCTCGTAGCTGTTGCCTTCGACCGGGGCGCCCGGCTCGATCTGGTTGGTCAGGCCGTGGTGAATACCGGCCAGCACCGAAGCCATCAGCAGATACGGGTTGGCGTCGGCACCGGCGACACGGTGCTCGATGCGCACGGCGTCTGCCGATCCGGTCGGCACGCGGACGGCCACGGTGCGGTTGTCGATGCCCCAGCTCGGCGAGTTTGGCACGTAGAACTGTGCGCCGAAGCGGCGGTACGAGTTGACGTTCGGGCACAGGAAAGCCATTTGCGCAGGCAGGGTCTCCAGCACACCGCCGATCGCGTGGCGCAGCGCGGCGTTCTGCTCGGGATCCTCGCTGGCGAAGATGTTGTTGCCTTCCTTGTCCAGAATCGAAATGTGCACGTGCAGACCGTTGCCCGCCTGGCCCGGATACGGCTTGGCCATGAAGGTGGTGTCCATTTCGTGGTCGTAGGCGATGTTCTTCACCAGACGCTTGAGCAGGACGGCGTAGTCGCACGCCTTAACAGGATCGGAAACATGGTGCAGGTTGACTTCGAACTGCGCCGGGGCGCTTTCCTTGACGATGGCGTCGGCAGGAATGCCCTGCTCTTTCGCGCCTTCGAGGATGTCTTGCAGGCAGTCGACGTATTCGTCGAGGTCGTCGATCAGATAAACCTGAGTCGACACCGGACGCTTGCCCGAAACCGGCGAACGTGGCGATTGCGGACGGCCGTTCACGTTGTCCTGGTCGATCAGGTAGAACTCGAGTTCGAACGCGGCGCAGATGGTCAGGCCCAGTTCGTCGAATTTGCGCACCACGTTGGCCAGCACTTCACGGGGGTCGGCGAAGAACGGCTCGCCTTCCAGTTCGTGCATGGTCATCAGCAGTTGAGCGGTCGGACGCTTCTGCCAGGGCTCGATGCTCAGGGTGCCCGGGATCGGGTAGCAGATACGGTCAGCGTCGCCGATGTCCAGGCCCAGGCCGGTGCTTTCCACCGTGGAGCCATTGATGTCGAGGGCGAAAAGCGAGGCCGGCAGGTTGATGCCTTTTTCGTACACCTTATGAAGACTGGTGCGCTCGATGCGCTTGCCGCGCACCACACCGTTCATGTCTGCAATCAGAAGGTCGACGTACAAAACCTCAGGATGTTTCTTAAGGAATGCGTTTGCTTCGTTGAGTTGAACGGCACGCAGAGGGACCGACATGATGCACCTATTTAGCTGTTAATTATTATGTTCACTGCTGTTTCGCGGAGCCAGTCAACCCGAACGGCAAAGTGAAGTCAATAGCGAACACATGGCCGTTCAGCGTTTATTTTTCGGGCTTTTTTTAACACTCTCGTGCCAACGCAGGCGCCAGAGCCCCGGTCTTGATGAAGATTTGATGAACGGCGTTTAGAATTTTTTACATGGGAGTTGTTAATTAAAATCAACGAGGCTAAGCTCCGGAAAAGCTCGTTCAAGTGTCAAACTTCGAGGTGAATAAAAATGGCATTCAAGCCATTGATCGGCGTTACTGCGTGCGTCAAACAGATTGGCCTGCACCCCTATCACATCAGCGGCGACAAGTACGTTCGCGCTGTCAGCGTTGCGGCGCTGGGGTTGCCCGTCGTCATTCCTTCCCTTGGCAAACTGACTGAAATCGAAGACCTGCTGGGTCAGCTCGACGGTCTGTTGCTGACCGGCTCGCCGTCCAACGTGGAACCTTTCCACTATCAGGGCCCGGCCAGCACTCCCGGCACGGATCACGATCCGGCGCGGGACGCCACTACCCTTCCTCTATTGCGTGCAGCCATCGCGGCGGGCGTTCCGGTACTCGGCATCTGCCGGGGTTTCCAGGAAATGAACGTGGCGTTCGGCGGCAGCCTGCACCAGAAGGTGCATGAGCTGCCGGGCATGCTCGATCACCGCGAAGCCGACAGCCCGGATGTCGCCGTGCAATACGCCCCGGCCCATGCCGTGTCGGTGTTGCCCGGTGGCGTGTTCGAAGCGCTGGAGCTGCCGGGTGAATTCCAGGTCAACTCGATTCACAGTCAGGGCATCGACCGCCTCGCTCCCGGCCTGCGCGCCGAAGCCGTGGCGCCGGACGGCCTGATCGAGGCGGTCTCGGTGGAGCACAGCCCGACCTTCGCCCTCGGCGTGCAATGGCACCCGGAATGGCAGGTGCTGGACAACCCGAACTACCTGCGGATTTTCCAGGCGTTCGGCGAGGCTTGCCGCCAGCGTGCGGCGCGACGCAACCAGCGCTGACGCCACCCAACGATTGCAAAACCATTTACTGCCCCCGCGGGGTCGGCGGCTGCGCGCTTGCGCATCCGTCATCCGCGATCAGCAACACACCGCGAAAACAAAAAGCACCACCCGGCAGCCAGGACGGCGGCGCCGAACAACCCGCACGGTGCGGGTCTGCAATCCACTCTTAAGCCAGGCCGCGTTGGCCCGGCGACTGAAACCTGTTGGGAGTTTCACATGGCAAACGCCTCCAGCACTTACAGGAAGGCTCTTGAAGGTCATCAGCAACCGAAAAAGGTTCTGGTGAAAGTCGATCGAGTCACCAAGAAGTTCGACGAAACCACCGCTGTGGACGACGTGTCCCTGGAGATCCATCAGGGCGAAATCTTCGCCCTGCTCGGCGGCTCCGGCTCGGGCAAATCGACCCTGCTGCGCATGCTCGCCGGTTTCGAACGGCCGACTGAAGGACGCATTCTGCTCGACGGTGTCGACATCACCGACATGCCGCCATACGAGCGGCCGATCAACATGATGTTCCAGTCCTACGCCCTGTTCCCGCACATGACGGTCGCGCAGAACATCGCCTTCGGCCTCAAGCAGGACCGTTTGCCGGCCAGCGAAATCGACGCCCGCGTCGAAGAGATGCTGCGCCTCGTCCACATGACCCAATACGCCAAGCGCCGCCCGCATCAACTGTCCGGCGGCCAGCGTCAGCGCGTGGCCCTCGCCCGCTCCCTGGCCAAGCGTCCGAAGCTGTTGCTGCTCGACGAACCGATGGGCGCACTGGATAAAAAGCTGCGTTCGCAAATGCAGCTTGAGCTGGTGGAAATCATCGAACGCGTCGGCGTGACCTGCGTGATGGTGACCCACGACCAGGAAGAGGCCATGACCATGGCCGAACGCATCGCGATCATGCACCTGGGCTGGATCGCCCAGATCGGCAGCCCGGTCGACATCTATGAAGCCCCGGTCAGCCGCATGGTCTGCGAATTCATCGGCAACGTGAACGCCTTCGACGGCACGGTGGTCGAGGACCTCGAAGGTCACGCGATCATTCACAGCCCGGACTTGCAGCAAAAGATCTACGTCGGTCATGGCGTCAGCACGTCGGTGCAGGACAAGTCGATCACTTACGCGATCCGCCCGGAAAAAATGCTGGTCAGCACGATCAAGCCGGAGACCCGCTACAACTGGTCCGAAGGCAAGGTGCATGACATCGCCTACCTCGGCGGCCACTCGGTGTTCTACGTCGAATTGCCGAGCGGCAAGATCGTCCAGTCGTTCATGGCCAACGCCGAACGCCGTGGCGCGCGTCCGACCTGGGACGACAAGGTCTACGTCTGGTGGGAAGACGACAGCGGCGTGGTACTGCGCTCATGAGAACCTTCAATCAGCAATTCCTGCGCCTGGTGCCCAGCGGGCGAAAGTTCGTCATCGGCATCCCGTTCATCTGGCTGTTCCTGTTCTTCATGCTGCCGTTCTTTCTGGTGATGAAGATCAGCTTCTCGGAAGCCGCGCTGTCGATCCCGCCGTACTCGGAGATCTACACCTACGCCGAACAGAAATTCCAGCTGTTCCTGAACATCGGCAACTACACCATGCTCGGCGAAGACGAGCTGTACCTGTCGGCCTACCTCGGTTCGCTGAAGGTCGCGGCGCTGAGCACGATGATGTGCCTGGTGATCGGTTTCCCGATGGCTTACGCGATCACCAAGGCCAGCAAGGAAGCGCAAAACGTCCTGCTGCTGTTGATCATGATGCCGACCTGGACCGCGATCCTGATCCGCGTTTACGCGTGGATGGGCATCCTCAGCAACAACGGTCTGCTCAATGCGTTCCTGATGTGGACCGGGCTCACCGATCACCCGATCGAGATCCTCAACACCAACACCGCCGTCTACATTGGGGTCGTGTATGCCTATCTGCCATTCATGGTGCTGCCGCTCTACGCCAACCTGGTGAAGCACGACGGCAGCCTGCTGGAAGCCGCGCAGGATCTGGGTTCGAGCAACTTCAACAACTTCTGGAAAATCACCGTGCCGCTGGCCAAGAACGGCATCATCGCCGGCTGCATGCTGGTGTTCATTCCGGTGGTGGGCGAGTTCGTGATTCCGGAACTGCTGGGTGGCCCGGAGACCCTGATGATCGGGCGCGTGCTGTGGCAAGAGTTCTTCAATAACCGCGACTGGCCGGTGGCGTCCGCCCTGGCGGTGGTGATGCTGTTGATCCTGATTGTGCCGATCCTGCTGTTCAACCGCAGCCAGGCCAAAGAGATGGAGGGACGGGGATGAAACGCTTCGGATTTTCAAAGTTCATGCTGATCTTCGGCCTGATGTTCATCTATCTGCCGATGCTGATTCTGGTGATCTACTCGTTCAACGCCTCGAAACTGGTGACGGTCTGGGGTGGCTGGTCGGTGAAATGGTACGTCGGCCTGCTCGACAACACCCAACTGATGGGCTCGGTGGTGCGTTCGCTGGAAATCGCCTGCTACACCGCTGTCGCAGCAGTGGCGCTGGGCACCCTCGCCGCGTTCGTGCTGACCCGCGTGACGCGCTTCAAGGGTCGTACGCTGTTCGGTGGCCTGGTCACCGCGCCGCTGGTGATGCCTGAGGTGATTACCGGTCTGTCGCTGTTGCTGCTGTTCGTGGCGATGGCGCAACTGATCGGCTGGCCGCAGGAGCGTGGCATCGTCACGATCTGGATCGCCCACACCACGTTTTGTGCCGCTTATGTGGCGGTGGTAGTCTCCGCCCGCTTGCGTGAGCTGGACCTGTCGATCGAAGAAGCGGCGATGGATCTGGGCGCGAAACCGTTCAAGGTGTTTTTCCTGATCACCATCCCGATGATCGCGCCGTCGCTGGCAGCGGGCGGCATGATGTCGTTCGCCCTGTCGCTGGATGACCTGGTGCTGGCGAGCTTCGTGTCGGGGCCGGGTTCGACGACCCTGCCGATGGAAGTGTTCTCGGCCGTGCGTCTGGGCGTGAAGCCCGAGATCAACGCCGTGGCCAGCCTGATTCTGCTGGCGGTGTCGCTGGTGACTTTCCTGGTCTGGTACTTCGGCCGCAAGGCAGAAGCCAACCGCAAGCGGGCGATTCAGGAAGCGATGGATCAGACCGCCAACGAATCGTGGCAGCAACCGCAACCTCAACGAGTGGCAGCGACAGCCTGAGTACCGGGTGGCGCGGGAGCCTCTCCCCCGCCACCGATTCACTGAAATTCCGCTTTGTGTTTTTGAATAAAGCTTTTGAATAAAAAGAATGGAGTTGTACCGATGAAAATGTTTGGCAGGACTCTGCTGACACTGTCCTTATTGGGCGCAATCGCCACGGGCGCCCAGGCCAACGACAAGGTGCTGCGCGTTTACAACTGGTCGGACTACATCGCCCCGGACACCGTCAAGAAGTTCGAGGACGAGACCGGCATCCGCGTGACCTACGATGTGTTCGACAGCAACGAAACCCTCGAGGCGCGTCTGCTCGCGGGCAAGTCCGGCTACGACATCGTGGTGCCGTCCAACAGTTTCCTGGCCAAGCAGATCAAGGCCGGGGTCTATCAGACCCTGGACAAATCGAAGCTGCCGAACTGGAAGAATCTCAACCCGGTGCTGCTGAAAAACGCCTCCGCCAGTGATCCGGGCAACGCCCATGCGTTCCCGTACATGTGGGGCTCGATCGGCATCGGTTTCAACCCGGCCAAGGTCAAGGAAGTGCTCGGCAAGAACGCGCCGACCAACTCCTGGGACCTGCTGTTCAAACCGGAGAACGCCGAGAAGCTCAAGGCTTGCGGCATCAGTTTCCTCGACTCGCCGACCGAAATGATCCCGGCGGCCCTGCACTATCTGGGTTACCCGGTGAACGACAAGGACACCGCGCACATCAAGGAAGCCGAGGCGCTGTTCATGAAGATTCGCCCGAACGTGGCGTACTTCCACTCGTCGAAATACATCTCGGACCTGGCCAACGGCAACATCTGCGTGGCGGTCGGTTACTCCGGTGACGTGCTGCAGGCCAAGGCCCGCGCGGTGGAATCGGGCAACAACGTGGTGATCGACTACAGCATTCCGAAGGAAGGTGCCGGTAGTTTCTACGACATGGTCGCCATCCCCCGCGATGCGGCGAACGTCGAGAACGCGTACCTGTTCATGGACTTTTTGATGCGTCCGGACATCATCGCCGAAATCACCAACAGCAACGGCTACAGCAACGCCAACGCCGCCGCCACGCCACTGGTGGACGAAGCGATCCGCAACGACCCGGGCTCGTACCCGTCGCAGGAAGTGATGGCCACGCTGTACGCGGTGCCGGATCAACCGATTGCCACGCAACGGATCATGACCCGGGGCTGGACTCGCGTAAAACTCGGCAAGTAAACAGGTTACAAATCCAAATGTGGGAGCGGGCTTGCTCGCGAATGCGTCGGGTCAATCGATGCATCTGTGGCTGATACACCGCTTTCGCGAGCAAGCCCGCTCCCACAGTGGATCAGTGGTGCAACAGAAAGAATTCATGTTTTCCGTTCACGCAGCGCCTTACCACCGCTGCACCCTCGCTCTGAACGGCCTCACCTGGCCTCCCTCGGTTCAGGTGAATTCAGGCGCCCTCGGGCGCCTTTTTTTGTGGGCTCAGGTCAGCGGCCAATCCTGAACAATTCGATAACGGCCCTTGTGGGATTCGAACAGCGCAAAGCGTTCGGCCCGCAGGAAGAACTCCGGTGGCGTCGCAGATTCCGGCTCCGGAGCGCGATAGTCCCGGGCCAGCGTCAGGTGTGGACGGTACTCACGCGTCGCCTCTTCAAATCCGAACGGCAGCATCGCCTGCTCCAGTCCGTAAACCAGTCGCAACAAACCCTGCGGTGCCTGCTCCGGCGCCAGCGACAACACCCCGGCGCGCCGCCAGACCTGCAACCGGTCCAGCGAAATTTTCAGCGCCTCACCCGGCGTGCGCACTTTCGCTGCCGCCTCACAGACTTCACCAATCTGCGCCAACGGCACTGCGCCGAGAAACAGCAACGTCAGATGAAAATTGTCCGCCGGCACCGGTTTGCCGGTGCGCAAACCCAGTTCGCTGCGCCACTGGGCAATCGCCTTGCGCTGCGCCGGCGAGCAGTCCAGGGCGAAGAACAGCCGCTTGAACGGTTGATCCCCGCGTGTTTCGTCCGTCATGGCCACGCTCCTTCGTTCGTCGAGATCCCTGGATTCTACACGCCCGTTTCTGGCGACTCTCGGCCTGGGGTTTATAGTTCAACGATTGCCATCAACCGGAGGACGTCATGCGCGAGATCCTCAGTAAAGAACCTTGGTGGGCTCGACCACCGAATCCCGGACAGGATGAGAGCGAACTGGAATGGGGCTGGCTGGTGCACTACAGCGAGGGAGAACCGCGTTTCGAATTCGTGCGCGAGCGGCCGACGGACGAGCAGATTCGCAACCGCAAAGGCTGCCGGATCACCCCGTCGGCGGAGTGATCCGGCTGTTGTGCCTCAAGACTCGAGAATGTTCTTGAAGCCGCCGAAAATCATCCGCATCCCATCGAACGGCATCGGATTGACGTCCGGCTGCATGCGCGGATCCTCCATCATTTTGCCCATGCCAGCGTCGCGGGTGGCCTTGTCCGGCCAGACCAGCCAACCGGCCGACACGGTTTCGCCTTCCTTGAGTTTTACCGCCATCGGAAATGAGGTGACCTTGCCGTCCGGCACGTCATCGCCCCAGCCTTGAACCACCTCCAGGGCGCCGTATTCCTTGAACAACTTCTCGGCGATTTCGCAGTGTTTTTTGTACTGTTCGCGATTGGCATTCGGAACGGGTGCGACAAAAACATCGATGTAAGCCATGGTCGTGCTCCTGCGGGTTTAGGGATCGATCTGCTGAGTAGTCGACTCAGGCGGCCGCCATTCGACAGGTGTGGCGCCCAATCCGACCGACGGTTCCTCTGCTCCCCCGAGATTGCCTTCGACCTGCGCCGCCATGTGCAGCGTGCCGGCCATCACGCCGGTCGTCGGGTTTTGCACCAGTTTCAGCCAGGCCTTGTCGAACGTGTTGCCCAGGCTGCTGCGGATCAGCGCTTCGCTGTCCGGGCGATCATTGGCCTGAAGGATGGCGCGGATGCCCGCCACGCCGACCGAGATCACCCCGCCGACGAGTTTGCCGGCCGCCGCCGCAACCGCGCTGGCCGCGCCCCGGGGTGCCATCTCCGCCTCCATGCGCTGGCTGGCACGCTTGGCCACCGGGGCCATGCCGGCATCCGTCGAGGCGATGCCCTTGGCCCCGCCTTCGGTGTGGATCTTGTCGATCAGCGCGGCATAGGCCGGCAAGGTGTTCAACGGCTCGGTGCTGACGACCTGATACAGCGAGGCATCCCGGGCCGGCGGCGGCCCAAGGGCGATGGCGGGGATTTTCTGCAAATGCCCGTTGAGCTGGGCGACGGGCACGCCATAGCGCTGGGCAATGACCGGCATCTGCTGCGCCATCAGTTGCGCGTAGAACGCGGTGGACTGGGCGAGGATCGCGTCCGGGTCGATCTCCTGAGCCACGGGCACCAGCACCCGCTCCTGATATTGCTCCAGCAAATAGGCAGCCAGACGCTTGGATGAGGCGTCCTGCTCGCCACCGGCGCTGAGGGTGTACCAGCTGACCTTCATCGACAGCCATTCCTGGGTCCAGTAGCTGCTGAACCACGGGATGAATTTTTCTTCAGTTTGCTCGTAGACGCGAATGCGCCAATGTTCCATCGAACCGCGGGCAAAAGCCTTGACCTGTTCGGTGGACTGCCGGGAAGCCACAACGATATCCCGGTCGATCTGTTGCCAGGTGGCCGGCGAAACCACCACCGCCGGCGCGCTCGCCGGGCCCCGCGCCGAACTCGCGCAACCGGCCAGCAACATCAGTGCGGCGACGAGCAGCGCACGCAGGTTCACGGTGGTGGTGTCCTTTGGTGGGTCAGATCTGGAGGTAACGACTTGAGTATAGGTGTGGGTTTCAGCCGTTTGTCCGGTTGTATCGATCCTCGATCCGGGCGCGGGATTTCAGCTTTTGTTCCAACCATCACTGACGTCGATGATCACCATTACGACGATTGCCTTCCGCATCAGACGCGTCCGGCGCAGGATTCACCCATCCGAGACACACACCACGAGGAGTTCACATCATGAGTCATACCGTCACCCTCGCCGTGAGCTTCCCGGTCTTCGGCAACGACTATTACGACCAGCAGCCGGTGTCGCTGAAGACACAGCCGCTGGTGTTCAACGAAGATTTCGAAGATCTGCTGATGCCCGCCGCGAGTAATCATTTCAGCAATGAAGTGGTGGGCCTCAACGATCAATTCCGTTTTCTGAGCGACATACTCGCCACCCATTTGCTGGACATCGAGGCCTCCGTGCCTGCGCGATCCAGCGTCCGGGCGAACGCTCATTTTTAATGCCAAGGGGCGTTCCCGTGAGGGAACGCCCCTTTTTGTTCCTTACTGGTCGTCGTTATCGCCGCGATGATAGCGACGCCCGTCGCGACGGTCGTAGTCGCGATCATCCCAGCGCCGGTCATGATCGTAATAACGGCCGTGGTCGCGGTCGTAATGCCGGCCATGGCGGTAGTCATCATCAAAATCCGCCACACAACCGCCCAACAATACGGCGGCAGAAACAGTCAGCAACAGGCTCGTTGCACGCATCATTCAGAATTTCCCTAAAACCAAGGTCTTGACGACGGAAGTGGTCAGCGCGGTGCGCGCAGCCGCGGTTTCGACCGGGGAAAACACCGATGATTCACTGACGACCCGTGACCGTTGATCGCTTCGTTTGCCTCTGCGTGGCGGCCCTGATGTCCGGGCAAAAATCCGACAAAACCTTTTCCTCTCCCCCGCGGTCACTCCTAGAACAGACCAAGACTGGCAACCACGCCGGCGTGCACGTGCGGGTCATTTGCAACCCGCCGACCTGATCAGAGGAAGCCCAGCCATGAACGATCATCCGCCATCGGGGATGTCCCGACGCCGGTTCCTGATACTCGGCGCCGTGACAGCGACAGCGTTTGCGCTACCGCCCTTCATCAGCCTCAAGGCCTACGCGGCCAGTCTGGAGCAACCGGCCATGAGCAAAGTGACGCTTGAAGTCAACGGCACGCCGCAGGCCCTTGATATCGATACCCGCACCACGCTGCTGGATGCTCTTCGCGAGCACCTGCACCTGACCGGCAGCAAAAAAGGCTGCGACCACGGCCAGTGCGGCGCCTGCACGGTGATCGTCGATGGCCGGCGGATCAATTCGTGTCTGACCCTGGCGGTGATGCAGGACGGCGCCAAGGTCACCACCATCGAAGGCCTCGGCATGCCGGACCACCTGCATCCGATGCAAGCGGCGTTCATCAAGCATGACGGTTATCAGTGCGGCTATTGCACGCCGGGGCAGATCTGCTCGGCGGTGGCGGTGCTCAAGGAAATTCGCGACGGCATTCCCAGTCACGCCAGCCCCAGTCTGACCGAGCCGCCGCAACTGATCGCCAGCGAGTTGCAGGAGCGCATGAGCGGCAACATCTGCCGTTGCGGCGCCTATTCCAACATCATCGAAGCCATCAGCGAAGTCGCGGAGGTCTCGGCATGAGAGCGTTCAATTACAGTCGCGCCGACTCCCCCGCCGCAGCCGCTGCCCAAGCGGCGCAGGTGGCAGGCGCGCGGTTCATCGCCGGGGGCACCAACCTGCTGGATTTGATGAAACTCGACATCGAAACGCCGCCGCACCTGATCGACGTCAATCATCTGGGACTCGACGGGATCGAAGCGACCGACGACGGCGGCTTGCGCATCGGCGCACTGGTGCGCAACACCGATCTGGCCGCCGACCCGCGCGTGCGCAAAGACTACGCCCTGCTCTCCCGTGCCCTGCTGGCCGGAGCCTCGGGGCAGTTGCGCAACATGGCAACCACCGCCGGCAACCTGCTGCAACGCACCCGTTGCCCGTACTTCTACGACACCAATCAGGCCTGCAACAAACGCAATCCCGGCAGTGGTTGCGCAGCGATTGGCGGGGTCACCCGACAGCTGGGGATCATCGGCGTCAGCGACGCGTGCATCGCCACTCACCCGAGCGACATGGCGATTGCCCTGCGGGCGCTGGATGCGCAGATCGAAACCCTCAAACCCGATGGCAGCACCCGACGCATCGCCATGGCCGACTTCCACTCTCTGCCCGGCAGTACGCCGCACATCGAAACCGCGCTTGCGCCCGGCGAATTGATCACCGGCGTTACCCTGCCCGCCCCGGTTGGCGGCACCCACGTCTATCACAAGGTGCGGGATCGTTCGTCCTATGCCTTCGCGCTGGTATCTGTCGGGTTGATTCTGCAAAAGGACGGCAGCGGCCGCATTGCCGTCGGCGGCATCGCGCCGAAACCCTGGCGGGTCGAGGCCGCAGAAGCGCTGCTGCCTCATGGCGCGAAAGCCGTCAGTGCACGCCTGCTCGACGGCGCCACGCCCACCCATGACAACCAGTTCAAGGTAACGCTGGTGGAGCGCACGCTCGCCTCGGTGCTGGCCCAAGCGAGGGACGAAGCATGAAATTCGACACGCCCGCCACCACCAATCCGATTGACCAGTTGAAGGTCATCGGCAAACCCACCGACCGCATCGAAGGCCCGCTGAAAACCAGCGGTCAGGCGCCTTACGCTTACGAACAACACGAAGCGGTAAAAAATCAGGCTTACGGCGTCATGGTCGGTGCGGCCATCGCCAAGGGTCGCATCACCCGCATGGATCTGGACGAGGCCCACGCCGTCCCCGGCGTGCTGGCCATCGTCACCGCCGCCAATGCCGGCAAACTCGGCAAGGGCAAATACAACGCCGCACACCTGCTGGCCGGGCCCGAGGTGCAGCACTATCACCAGGCAGTGGCGCTGGTGGTCGCAGAAACCTTCGAACAGGCACGGGCCGCCGCGCAGCTTGTGCATGTCGAGTACGCGACGGATAAAGGCCAGTTCGATCTGGCCGCCGTACGCGATCAGGGCAAGGAGCCGAAGGAAGAACTGCCGGACGTCAAACACGGCGATTTCGCCACCGCGTTTGCCGCCGCCCCGGTGCAGTTCGACCAGACCTACAGCACCCCGGACCAGTCCCACGCAATGATGGAACCCCACGCAACACTCGCCGCGTGGCAAGGCGATCAACTGACCCTGTGGACCTCGAACCAGATGATCGCCTGGAGTGCCGGCGACATCGCCAGCACCCTCGGCCTGCCCAAAGAAAAAGTGCGGTTGATTTCGCCCTACATCGGCGGCGGTTTCGGCGGCAAGCTGTTCATCCGCGCCGATTCGATCCTCGCCGCCCTCGGCGCGCGCCTGGCCAACCGCCCGGTGAAAGTCGCCCTCGCCCGCCCGCAAATCGCCAACAACACCACCCACCGCCCCGCCACCATCCAGCGCATCCGCATGGGCGCCACGGCGGACGGCAAACTCACCGCCATCGCCCACGAAGGCTGGTCGGGCAACCTGGCCGAGGGCAAGGTCGAAGTCGCCGCGCAGCCCAGCCAGTTGCTTTATGCCGGGGAAAACCGCCTGGTGAGCATGCGCCTCGCACCGCTGGATCTTCCCGAAGGCAACGCCATGCGCGCCCCCGGCGAAACCCCTGGGTTGATGGTGCTGGAAATCGCCATGGACGAGATGGCGGAAAAGCTCAAACTCGACCCGATCCAGTTCCGTATCCTCAACGACACCCAGGTCGATCCGGTAAAAACCGAGCGACCATTCTCCCAGCGACGCCTGATCGAATGCCTGCAAACCGGCGCCGAACACTTCGGCTGGGACAAGCGCAATGCAACGCCCGGCACCCGTCGCGAAGGTCGCTGGCTGATCGGCATGGGCGTGGCGGCGGCGATTCGCAACAACCTGCTGGTGAAATCCGGCGCACGGGTGCGGCTGGAGCGTGACGGCAAGATCACCGTGGAAACCGACATGACCGATATCGGCACCGGCAGCTACACGATCATCGCGCAGACCGCCGCCGAGATGATGGGCGTGGGCCTGGAGGATGTGGTGGTGCATCTGGGGGATTCGAGTTTTCCGGTGTCGTCCGGCTCCGGTGGCCAGTTCGGCGCCAATTGCTCGACCGCAGGGGTCTATGCGGCGTGCATGAAACTGCGCGAAGCGGTGACGGCAAAACTGGGCATGACCGAGGGTGACGCAGTGTTCGCCGATGGCCAGGTGCAGCTCGGCAACAAACACGTGCCGTTGCGCAACGCCGCGCAAAACGGGGCGGTTGAAGCCGAGGACAGCATCGAATTCGCCAACCTCGCCAAGCAATATCAGCAATCGACCTTCGGCGCGCATTTCGTTGAAGTGGCGGTCGATGCCGCCACCGGCGAAGTCCGTGTGCGACGCATGCTCGCGGTCTGCGCTGCGGGGCGGATTCTCAACCCGAAATCCGCCCGCAGCCAGGTGATCGGCGCGATGACCATGGGCGTCGGCGCGGCGCTGATGGAAGAGCTGTCGGTGGACAAGCGCCTGGGCTTTTTCGTCAATCATGACCTGGCCGGCTACGAAGTGCCGGTACACGCCGACATCCCGCACCAGGAGGTGATCTTCCTCGATGAAACCGACCCGATCTCTTCGCCGATGAAGGCCAAGGGCGTGGGCGAACTGGGCATCTGCGGGGTCAGCGCGGCGGTGGCGAATGCGATCTACAACGCCACTGGTGCGCGGGTGCGGGAGTATCCGATTACCCTGGACAAGATTCTCGATTCGCTGCCGCCGATGATCTGAATTCACTCGCGCACTAGCATGGGGGGCTAGTGCACTATCAGATTCACCAGAGGGCTTTGGTGTAGGTGATCAGGATCCGCGTCTCGTCGGCATCGCGGCTGAACGACGAGCGATAAGTCGCATTGCGCACCCGCAAGGCAACATCCTTGAACGTGCCGCTTTGAATCACATATTTCAACTCGGTGTTGCGCTCCCATTCCTGCCCGGTCTTGCCCGCGACCTGAGCGTGATCGGCATCAATGTAGCGGCTCATGAAGGTCAGGCCGGGAATGCCCAGGCGCTCGAAATCGAAGTCATATCGCACCTGCCAGGAGCGTTCTTTGGCTTCGGCGAAATCGCCGATCTGTGCGTAGTTAACCAAATAGGCATCGCTGCCTTCGACATAGGGAAATGCACTTTCACCGAACATCGCCTGATAACCGACACTGACTTTATGCCCACCGGCGGCATAGCCGACCATGCCGTTCAGTGACTGGTTATGAATCTTCCCGGCCTTGGCCGCGCCCTGGCTTTCGCTGGAGAAAAACCGCAGATCGCTGCTTACCGTTCCACCGGCCATCGGTCGTGTATCGGTAAGGCCGATGAAGTGCTGATCGTAGACATCGCTCAACGATGCATAGTGATAACTGACCTTGAGGTGCTCGTTCACCTGGCGATCCACCCCGACCAGATTCAGGTGGTCGCCCTGGGCATTGGTCACGAAGCGGTTGTTCTTGTTGTTCAGGGCAATCGGTTCATAGCTCGTATCGTTGCGTCCCTTGACCCGATCAAGCTGCCCCGCCGTCAGCACCACACCGGGTAAATCCTGCGACGTCACCAGGGCGCCGCGAAAGGTTTGCGGCAGAATCATGCCGTCCTGCGGGCGCAGTGTCGGCAGCACGGGAAACAACGAACCTGCCTTCAATTCGGTTTTTGAAAACTTCACCTTCGCCGTCACCCCAAGCTTGCCGTACTCGCTGGCCGCTCGACCGTCACTGCGCACCGGCAGCAAACCGCTGCCGGCACGATCCGGGCTGGAATCCAGACGCACGCCGACCATGCCCAGCAGATCGACACCGAAACCCACGACGCCCGGGGTAAAACCGGACTCGAACCTGAACATCAGGCCCTGGGCCCATTCCTCGCGCTTCGACTGAAGAGTCGACGGCCCGTCACGAAAGTCACGGTTGAAGTAGACGTTGCGGGTTTCGAACGAGGCGTGGGAGTCCGCCAGAAAATCCGCCCGGGCTCCATGGCTCAAACTTGCCAGCAGCAGCGTACCGGCCAGGGTCGACAGTCCATTGCGCATCCCCGAATGAATGAATGCAGTCACGGCGACACCTATGAAATGAGTGGCGAAAGGATCTGAAGAAGCAGGTCAAAAAGCCCTGGCGAGCATCGCGATCAGCCGTTCACCGAACAGCGTCAGCGCCACGCCCAGCAGTACCACCACGGCGCCAGCGATCTTGATCGACGCCGCCGGCCGTACCACTGCGCCGAGCCAGCCGAAGTGATCGATGGCCACCGACGACAGCAGTTGCCCGGCAATCACCAGCACCAGCAGGTTCGCCAGGCCGATGCGCGGCGCCAGCCACACGGTGCAGAAAATCGCCCCGGCGCCAAGCACGCCACCGACCAGACGCCAGCCCGGTTGCGCCGGAATCACACTCAACGCATCGCCCAGTCCGCCGCGCATCCACGCCAGTGCACCTAGCACCAGCATGCCGCTGAGAAACGAGTAGAACGCCGCCGCCAAGGTGTTGCCGGTCATGGCCCCGGCCAACTGACTGTTCACCGCCGCTTGCACGGCAATCGCCACACCGGCCAACAAGGCCAGGGCAAAGGAAATCAGGATCATGACCGTGCACCTCTCAGCAGGAATGCAGCGGGGCGAAATGCTCCGCGAAGGGATCAGGGCTGTAGCCGGCCGCGTTGAACAGGTAGCTGCGCGACTCTTCGGTTGCCCGGTTCAGTTGCTCGCGATCCACGCCCAGCACCACTCCCGCCTGTTTGCGGATGCGCCCGGCGATGATCACGGTGTCGATGTCGCCACGTTCGGCGCCATGCACCACCGTGCCGAGGGCATTGTTCGACGGATAGACGCTGAGGTTGTCGGTGCGGATCAGCACGATGTCGGCCTGTTTGCCGGGGGTGATGCTGCCGATGCGCGCATCGAGGCCGGCACACGCGGCGCCATCGAGAGTCGCAGCCTTGAGCAGTTGCGCGGCGCTGACCAGTTCCGGCGCCGGCTGACCGTGGAATCGCGCGCTGTGTGCGGCGGCCCGTTGCAGGTAAAACGCCACGCGCATTTCGCCGAACATGTCACCGCCGTAAGAGCTTTCGTTGTCGACGCTCAGGCCCGGTTTCATCCCGTGATCGACGGCTTTCTGCCAGGCGAAAACCCCGTCTTCCAGGCCATAGTGCGCATCGGAGCGAGGGCAGACGTTCACCTTGACCCCGGCGTGGCGCAGGATCGACCAGCCGTGATCCGGCAGGCAGGTGCAGTGGTTGAAAATGTTGTCCGGACCGAGCAGCCCTTCCTCGTGCAGTGCGTCCAGCTCGGCGGCCATGCCGGCGCCGAAAAACTCGGTGACGATGCTCAGACCAAGCTCACGGGCGACCGCCCATTGTTCACGGTCGAGCTGCGCCATCATCGCCAGGGTCACTAGCGAATCGGACGATCTGGCGTATTTGTCTTTCAGGCGTCGCAAGTCGCCCGGCCATTGCGCGGATTCCCACTCCCCCGACAACGGCGCGCCCGGCGCATGCACGGCGCGAATGCCGGCGTCGGTCAGGGCATCGATGGCCGCGTCCGAGTGAGCACCGCTGCGGGCGTTGTGCGAATTGTCGATGATGGTGGTGATGCCGGCGTTGATCGCACCAAGCGCGGTCAGCAGGTTGCCGACGTACATGTCTTGCGGGCGGTAGTATTTGGCGAACGAGAAATGCGTGGCGTTGCAGTAGTCTTCCAGGGTCGGCGAGTTCGGATTGATCCGGCGCAACTGACCTTCCCAGGCATGCCGGTGGGTATCGACCATGCCGGGAATCACGATCATGCCTTTGGCGTCGATCACCTCGGCGTCCGGGGCGGACAGACCGTTGCCGACCTCGACGATTTCGGTGCCACGGATCAGCACGTCGCCTTCAATGAAGTTGCTTAGGCGTTCGTCCTGGGTAACGAGGGTTCCGCCCTTGATCAGCAACAGACGCCGGTCATCGGGCAGCGGTTCGAGCGCAGAAGTCAGAACATCGAAATGAGCATTGAAAGACATGGGGTGGCTCCTCGGTAGCGGTCGGCACATTGGCCTGTAGCCGCATTGTCTGACCGGGTGCCTTTATTTAGAATGCCCAAACACCTACACACATTGTGAAGCTGGATATACATAATGCGCGATCAAGAGTTCGGCCATCTCAGGGCGTTTTTTGCCGTTGCACGGGAGCTTAATTTCTCCCGCGCCGCGCAATCGCTGGGGGTTTCGCCGTCGGCGCTGAGCCAGACCATCAAGGGTCTGGAAGAACGCCTGGGTGTGCGCCTGCTCAATCGCACCACGCGCAGCGTGTCGACCACCGAGGCCGGAACCCGGTTGTTCGAACGCCTGGGCGAGATCTTTGCCGACCTGGACGCGGCGCTGGAACAGCTCAACGATTACCGCGACACGCCGGTCGGCACCCTGCGCATCTGCGCGCCGCAGGTGGCGATGCTGCACTTCATCCAGCCGATCCTGCCGTCGTTCCAGGCAGCGTACCCGGACATCAAGCTCGAACTGACCACCGACGACAGCACCGCCGACATCGTCGCCCAGGGCTACGACGCGGCGATCCGTCTCGGTGAGTTCATCGAACAGGACATGGTCGCACTCAAACTCAGTGAACCCCTGACCCAGATCGCCATCGCCTCGCCGCAGTACCTTGAGGGCAAGCGCCATCCGCAAGAACCGGCCGATCTGCTGGACCATCGCTGCGTGAACTGGCGCCGCTCCGGCGAAACCGGTTTGTACAAATGGCGGTTTTTCCGCGACGGCCTGCCGTTCGAATTGAGTGTGAAAGGATCACTGGTGGTGAGTGACTGCGCCGTTGCCATGCAATCGGCGCTGGATGGACTGGGCATCACGGTGTGGATCCGTGAATGGATCAAGGACGAACTGGACAGCGGCGCACTGGTGGCGCTGCTGGAAGAGTGGTCGACACCCTTCCCCGCGTTCTACCTGTATTACCCGAGCAACCGACAGATGTCGTCGGCGCTGCAGGCCTTCATCGCCGCGTTGCGCAAGGCTCACTAAGCGGCGCTTGCACCGCGCAGGTCGGGGCGCTTTTGGTGACCGCCGTAGAACATCGCCCTGGCGCCAATCGTGAGCAACGACAACAGCGCAAACAGCAACCCGCACCAGATCGTGCCCGGCAGGCCCCAGGTGTCGATGAATACCCCGCCGATCCACGAACCGAGGGCGATCCCGGCATTCGCCGCCGACACATACAGACTGGTGGCGAACGAATGCGCTTCGGGCGCGGCGCTGGTCAGCCACATCTGGGTGATGATCATGCCGCTGGTGTGAATCGCGCCCCACAGCAGAACGATCAACAGCATCGAGCCAAGCGATGCGCTGCCGAACGTGGCCAGAATCAGGTAAGCGATGCTCAGCAGGATCGGAAACAGCAAAGCCGTCGCCACCAGATGCGTCGCCAGCATGCGACCGGCCAGCAGGTTGCCCAGCACCCCGCCCACCCCAAAGATCACCAACAGAAAACTGATGGTTTCACCGTCCAGACCGGTCTGGTTTTTCAGGTACTCGGCGGCGTAGCTGTAGACCGCAAACTTGGTGGTGAACACCAGCACCGTGGCAATGATCGCCAGCCATACCGCAGGTTTTTTCAGGATCGACAACTGGCTGGCGAAGCTCTCTGGCGCAGCCGTTTGCCGAGGCAACCTGAGCAACAGGCCGAGCCCGGCCAGCAAGGTCGCCACGGCGCAGAACAGGATCGACGCCTCATAGGAAAAACGCCCGGCGACCCACGCGGTGATCGGCACGCCGAAGACCAGCCCAAGTGTGGTGCCGATGAAGGCCACCGTCGTCGCGTGGGTGGCGCGCTCCTTGGGGTACAGCGAAATCGCAGCAGCGAACGCCGCCGAGAAGAACACCGGATGCAGCATCGCCGGAACGATCCGCAGCGCCATCAGCGTCGAATAGTTCGGCGCGTAGGCCGAGAACACGCTGCTGACGGAAAAACACAGCAGCGCGCCGACCAACACTTTCTTACGGTCGAAACGCGAAAACAGCAACACCAGAAACGGACCGGACAACGCCACGATAAACGCGAACAGACTCATCAAAAGCCCGGCCTGGGCGACGCTGACGCCGAAGCGTTCGACGATCAGTGGCAGGATGCCGACCACGCCGAGTTCCAGGGTGTACAGCCCGAACAGCCCAAGAATGATGAAGGGCATGACGGACATGGGATGGGGGGAACGATTCATAAACACTCATCACATCAGGAAAGAAAATCTACCGGACAGCACAAAACCCTGTGGGAGCGAGTGAGCTCCCACAGTTGAGTGGTGTCGTACTCAGGATTTGTTGAAATCGACCACAACCTTGCCGAACGCCCCGCGATTGAGATGGGCGAACGCCTCGGGCACCTGATCGAAGGTATAGGTCGCATCGATCACCGGTTTGATGCCGTGGTGATCGACCATCCGCACCAGATCCTCCAGCGCTCTGCGCGGCCCGACCGCTACAGCGACGATCGATGCGCGGCTACCGAGCAGCGGCATGATCGGTGTGCGCAGTTCGTCGGAGTCGAGCAGGCCGATGATCGATACCCGGCCGCCGGGGACCACCGCCTGCAGCGAACGCCCGAGGTTGTCGCCGCCGGCCATTTCCAGAATGTGATCGGCACCGCGCCCGTCGGTCAGCTCCAGCACAGCGGTGTGCCAGCCAGGTGTGGTGGTGCGGTTGATGCCATGAGTGGCGCCCAGCGCAATGGCCTGATCGATCTTGGCGTCGCTGCTGCTGGTGACAATGACGTTCGCGCCACTGGCCGCCGCCAGTTGCACGGCAAACAGCGACACCCCGCCGGTACCCTGCACCACCACGGTTTGTCCGGCGTGCAAGTGGCCCAGTTCGATCAGGGCCATCCACGCGGTCAACGCGGCAATCGGCAAGGTGCTCGCCTCGACCGCACTGAGGTGTTTCGGCGCCCGCACACACCAGTCGGCCGGCGTCGCGACGTACCGGGCCAGCATGCCCGGTATCGGCCCGCCCTGGGTCGGCATCTCGGCCCAGGTTTTGGGATTGCCATCGATCCAGTTGGTAATGTAGGTGGAGATGACTTTCTCGCCGATCTGGAAGCGGGTTACGCCCTCACCGACCGCCACCACGGTGCCGGCCATGTCCGACGCTGGCGTGAAGGGAAACTTCAGCGCGGCGGTCATGCCGTTTTCCGCCACTTGAGTGTCGCGGTAATTGAGTGAGACGGCGTCGATTTTGACCAGAATTTCTCCGGCTTTCGGGGCCGGAAGCGGAGCCTGGACGCGGTTGAGGTTGTCGAGGCCGAAAGCGGAAATTTCCCAGCGCTGCATTGTGTCGGACATGGCGATGAACTCGGTGGAGGACTGTGGCGCCGATGATAGAAGCCATGCCCCGTGCCGATTAAGTAGGTCGCCACTCCGTTATATGCGGACGTTTTGTTCCGCAATGACTAAGGTAAATTGATCGCCTTCGGTGAATTCGAGAGTCGTGATGGACAGCCTGACTGCGTTGAACGTGTTTGTTTCAGTGGCGGAAACCCGCAGCTTTGTCGCCAGCGGGCGTCTGCTGGGTGTATCAGCGTCGGCCATCGGCAAAAGCATCGCCCGCCTGGAAGAACGCTTTGGTGTGCGCCTTTTCAACCGCAGCACGCGTAGCGTCACCCTGACCGAAGACGGCACCCGGTTTCTGCAACGCAGCCTGCGCATCCTCGCCGAGATCGAGGCGGCGGAAGTCGAGTTTTCCCAGACTAACGCGACTCCGCGCGGTCGCCTGAAAATCAGCCTGCCGCTGGTGGGCGAGCCGTTCCTGCCGGTGCTGGCCCGCTTCAAGAAAACCTATCCGGCGGTGGACCTTGACCTGACGTTCGATGACCGTCGCGTCGATGTGATCGAGGAAGGCTACGACGCAGTGTTGCGTGCCGGCGATGTCCCGGACTCCAGCCTCACGTCGCGCCTGATCGGCAGCTACCGGATGATTCTGGTCGGTGCCCCGGAATACTTTCAGGCCCATGGAATACCGCAACAAGCCACCGACCTGCTGAGCCATGCGTGCATTCAGTTTCGTTTTCCCAACACCGGCAAACTGCAGGTCTGGCCGTTGCGCGAAGCCGGTCAGGAAGTCGATCTGCAAGTGCCGACTTCGATGGTCTGCAACAACCTCGAAGCGCGCATCTGCTTTGCTCTGCAAGGCTTGGGAATCGCCTATTTGCCGGACTTCTGCGTTGGCGAGGCCTTGGCTGACGGTCGTCTGCAGCGCGTACTACCGGACTGTGCGGAGACCGGGGTCTACCGGATCATGTGGCCTTCGGGCAAGCACCCGCAGTTGAAACTCCGCGTGTTCATCGACTTCCTCAAGGAGCACCTGTTTCCTGAGCAACGTCTGGTTTGAACCGAGCGCTCAACCAGCCAACGCAATCAACTGCTGCCGCTGCGCATCCGTCAGCATCGGCCCGAACCCGGCGCCAGCATTGTCGGCCATGTAGCGCGGATTGCCGGTGCCAGGGATCACGCAAGTCACCGCCGTGTTCGAGAGCAAAAACTTCAGCGCCAGTTGTGGCCAGCTGTTGACCTGCACGTCCGATACCCAGCCCGGCAGGGGTTTGCCTTTGAGCCGGGCCAACAGCCCGCCACCGCCAAACGGCCGATTACAGATCACCGCCACCCCGCGTTCGCGGCACAACGGCAGGATGCGTTTTTCCACGCCCCGGTCATCGAGGGCGTAATTGATTTGCAGGAAATCGAGCGGTTCGGCCTTCAACACGGCTTCGACTTCCTCGTAGGCCGAGGGCGTGTAATGGGTGATGCCGATGTAGCGGATGCGGCCCTGTTCCTTCCATTCGCGCAGGGTCGGCAGATGGGTTTGCCAGTCCAGCAGGTTGTGGATCTGCATCAGGTCGATGCGATCGGTGCGCAGCAGACGGAAGGAGTTTTCCATCTGCGCGATGCCCTCCTCGCGCCCGCGGGTCCACACCTTGGTCGCCAGAAACGCCGGGGAACGCGGTTCGTGAATCGACAACAGCTCGCCGGTGGTTTCTTCGGCGCGGCCATACATGGGTGAGCTGTCGATCAGCGTGCCGCCCTTTCTGAACAACTCGTCGAGCACCGCCGGCAATTGTTTATAGGCCGGTTCGCCGGGCGCGACGTCGAAGCCGCGATAGGTGCCCAGCCCTACCAACGGCAGCAGCTCGGAGCTGGAAGGGATGGCGCGGGTCTGCATGGTCTGGCCTCCTGGGGCACTCGACGACGTGGCGGCAGCCAACGCCCGGTCAAACGTGAAAACGGTCGTTATCCCCGCTGCCAGCTCGAGCAGACGGCGGCGGGAATAGCCCTCAGTGTGGCTCATGCTGGCTTCTCTGTCGGGTGGATCTGTTGCACCTTGTGTGCGGCGGCGGTCACCGGGGAAGGCTCAACTACACTGCATGGGCGAACCCTCACGCCCCGTTAAAGTTAGCCGAATGTCCAGAATCCTGATGTCACTCGTCGCTTTGCTGCTGGCCCTGTACCTGATCCTGTGTGCAGCGCTGTTCGTGTTCCAGCGCTCGCTGATCTATTTTCCGCAGGCGGGCTCAGTGGATTCGGCGGAATCGCGGATGACTCTGACCATGCCCGATGCGGACATTCGGGTCAGTGTTCGCGAGCATTCCGGGGCGCGGGCGTTGATCTATTTCGGTGGCAATGCCGAGGACGTTTCACGCAATCTGCCGGCGTTTGCCGAGGCCTTCCCCAACTACGCGATCTACCTGCTGCACTATCGCGGTTTTGGCGGCAGCGGCGGTTCGCCGTCCGAAGAGGCGATTGCCCGGGACGCCCTGGGGTTGTTCGACCAGGTGTTTTCCAGGCATCCGCAGATCGCCCTGATCGGGCGCAGCCTCGGTTCCGGCGTCGCGGTGCGGCTGGCCAGTCAGCGGCCGGTGACCCGGCTGATTCTGGTCACGCCTTTCAATAGCCTCCAGGAACTCGCCGTCCGGCATTACCCGTGGGTGCCAGTGAAATGGCTGCTCAACGAGCGTTACGAATCCGGCAAATACGCCGAGCATATCCGCGCGCCAACCCTGCTGCTGGCAGCGAGCGATGACGAGGTGGTGCCACGGGGCAGCAGCGAACGCCTGCTGCGCAATTTCCCGGATGGCGTGGCGACCCTGAAAGTGGTGCCGGAGGCGACGCACAATTCGATTTCCGAACGCCCGCAATACCTGCAATGGATGAAGGAAGTGTTGAACCGGTGAGCGGCCACTGCGCAGTTCGTCGGCCTCCGGACAAAGCCATGGGCGCCCCGTGAACCAAGTGCAGAAAGGCCAGTCCTACTCGCGCCGCATTCGCGGTTAACTCCCTGTCAGCGCTGTCTTTTTTCAGAGTCCTGCGTCCCATGCGCCACGCCGTTCGTTCGTCTCGCTTCGTATCGCTGTGCCTGTTGATCCTCTCCCCTCTGCTCGCCCCCACTGCCCATGCCGGCGCGGAACGACAACTGGCAGCCGCCATCAATGACCTGCGCGCCCATCCGCAGCGCTGTGACCGCCGCGCGGCACAACGCCTGGCGCCACTGGCGCTCAAACAGAATATTGCGTTGCCCATCGGTTATGGCTACGGCGGCGGGTTGCGCGAGCAGTTGAAGTCTTCCGGTTATGCGGCGGTGGCCGTGCGCAGCATCCGCATTGTCGGGGCCGAGGATGCCGAAGAGGCGTTCGATCAGTTGCAGGACGAACATTGCAGCGCACTGATCGACGCGCAATACGCCGACATCGGTATCAGCCGCGCACGCAGCGAATGGCAAGTGGTGTTGGCGCGGCCGGTGATCGACAGTCGCATGGGCGACAACCGCAGCGTTGGCAAGGCCCTGCTGGCGCAAGTCAACGCTGCCCGCGCCCGGCCTCGGATGTGCGGACGCCAGCGTTTCGCCGCCGCCCGGCCCTTGAGCTGGAACCCGTCCCTCGGCGCCGCTGCCCAGGGCCACAGCAAGGCCATGGCTTACGGCAACTACTTCGCTCACCAGGACCCGGATGGCGACATGCCGGCCGACCGTGCCCGATCCGCCGGTTACCGTGGCCGGCAGATCGGCGAGAACATTGCCGCCGGGCAAAGCTCTCCCGGCAGCGCGATGGCGGGTTGGCTCGCCAGCCCGGGGCACTGCGCCAACCTGATGAACCCGATGTTCACCCAGGTCGGCGCCGGTTTTGCCAGTGATGCCCGCAGTGACAACGGTGTGTACTGGACGATGCTGTTCGGCGCGCCTTGAGCATTCACTTCGGCCGGCGCACCGCCCGTACGCTGCTGGTGTCCCCACCGCCACAGTAGAAACGCTCGCCGCCATCGGCCTCCAGTCCCGAGACGCCGATGCCGCTGGGCAACGCGAGGCTTTCCAGCACCTCGCCGTTGCCCGGATCGACACGCCGGATCTCGCTTTCATCGCCCTCCCACGTCCCATGCCACAGCGCACCGTCAACCCAGGTCACGCCGGTGACAAAGCGGTTGGACTCCAGCGTGCGAAGGATCTTGCCGGTTTCCGGGTCGATCTGATGGATCTTGCGTTCGCGATACTGTCCGACCCACAACGTGCCCTCGGCCCAGGCCATGCCCGAATCGCCACCACCGCCGGGAGCTGCGATGGTGTGGAGCACCTTGCCGGTGGCCGGATCGATCTTGTGGATACGGCGGTCGGCAATCTGATACAGATGCTTGCCGTCGAATGCCGTGCCGCCATCGGCCCCGATCTTGATCGTGCGCACGGTTTCGCCGCTGGCCGGGTCCAGCGCATTGAGCTGGCCGTCGCTGGCGAACCAGACTTGCTGACCGTCGAAGGTCACACCATGGACGCCGTGGATGCCTTCGAACGGGCCGTATTCACGAAGGATTTCTGCGTTTGCCTGTTTCATGCCGGTTGCCTCGTTGAGTGGTGAGTCCAGCCTAGCCATTGCCCAACGACACCGGGAGTAACAAGATCGTCGCGAAACCCGGCACCGGCGGAGTCAGCCAGCGTCGCGCACGGCCGACACCGAATGCCTGGACCTTGCCTTGCGCGGCCAGGGTTTCCAGTGCCCGTTGTATCTGGCGCTGACTGCTGCCCAGCGCAAGCGCCAGTGCCGAACTCGACCACGCCTCGCCGTCGGCGAGCAGGGCCAGCAGTGCTGCGTGCTTGTCTTCAAGGGGTAAAGTCAGCAGCGCCACGTCTTGCGCGAACAGCGCATAGCCACGGGAGGTCGCAGTGATTCCGGCCAACGGCTTCAGTGCGGCGCGCAGCCGGCCGATCTCGACCCGCAATCGGACGCGATGGGATTCATCATCGAGTTTCAAACGAAAGGCCCTGGCGATCAGCGTCTCTCGGGGAACATCCCCGGGCCAGGCTTCGGCGAGCAGTTGCAGCAGATTGAACAACACCGGTCGGGTTGCCAGCGCCAGCGTCATGCCGGCACCGCGCACGCTGTAGCGACAGGCATCCACCACCAGCGTCGCAGACGCAAACAAGGCTTCGACCTGTGCGAGCGTCACCGTTTTCACGTCACCGGCAATGCGCAATCGGGCGGCGGGAGCGTCGAGGGTTTGCCGGGCGTGTGCGATCTCCGCCAGCAGCGCCGGAATGTCGGCCAACTGCGCCGCCCGCTGCGCACGCTCCAGCGCCGATTGCGCCTTGTGCGCCTGCACACGCCGCAGCGCGATCCCGGCTGACATCAGTTCATGGGCGGTGCGCAAGGCCGGGGGTAACGGTGCAGGTTTCTGTTCATCGAGTAGCGCGTCAGCCTCATTCAGCTGCCCGATCAACAACAACCGACGAATCTGCAGATAGCGCGCGTGTGCCGCATTGAGCCGGTCACCGTGATCCTGCAAGACCTGCCGCGCCGCCTCCAGCGCCTTCACCGGCCAGCCCAGATCCCGCGCCGCCAGCGCCACTTCCGCCTCGGCCACCACGCAGCGCGCCCGGGACAAGGGCTCGTTGGCGCCGAACGCTTTCACTGCCCGTTGCAGCAAGGCCTTGGCCCGCACCATGTCACCGAGCTGGGCCATGGCGATTCCGCGCAAGGCCAGGGCCGGTGGATCTTCACGCAGAGCCACGAAATTCAGCGCCGCCAACGGGTCACCCGCCGCCAGGGCGCGGCCGGCGGCGTTGATCAGCGAGTCCATGACACAGGCGCCACGGTGGGTACTCCAGTGAAGGGATACCCCGGTTTAGTTCAAATCCTGTGCAGGCACCAGTCTTGGCCTGCGGAAAACCGACTGACGCGGGACGGTTCAGACCGGTGAAATCGTGGCCAGAACACCGATCATGATGGTCAACACGAGAAAGCCGCCGAGGAAAAACGCCATCTTAGCCATGAAGGCCTCCTGAATACTGAATGTCCGGCGCACCGGGCGCTTCGGAATGAAGCGCGTCGCGTATGGCCGAACGGCAAGGGTATTTTGGGCCTATGGCTGAGACGGTTACAGATGCAGATTCAACAGGAAAAAGCGGATCAGATGGATTCGGCCCGTGCATGTGTCGATATTCAGACCGGTACAGAGGGTTTCCATTGCGCCGCTTTGATCTAGAGTCATGGGCGCCGCGCCAAGAACAACAAAAATACAGGAGTGAAACCATGTCCGAGCTGAACCTGCACCCCAACGCCGCCGAATCCCTGAACCGCTGGCACGACATGATCCGTACCAGCGACCTGAAAGCCCTGCCCGACCTGCTCGATCCGCAAGCCGTGTTCCGCTCGCCGATGGCCCACACGCCTTACTCCGGCGCACCGGTGGTCTCGATGATCCTCAACACCGTGTTCAACGTGTTCGAAGACTTCAAATATCACCGAGAACTGGCGACGGCGGATGGCTTGAACGTGGTGCTGGAATTCAGCGCGAAGGTCGGGGCGAAAGAGCTGAAAGGCATCGACATGATCCGCTTCGATGAACATGGGAAGATTGTTGAATTCGAGGTGATGGTGCGGCCACTGAGCGGGTTGCAGGCGTTGGGGGAAGAGATGGGACGGCGGTTGGGGGCGTATCTGGCCAACGCAAAAGCCTGAAATCCGGGCACAAAAAAGCCCACTGACCGTCACCGGTTCAGTGGGCTTCGTGTGTCAGGCGTCTGAATTACAGAGCCATGTCACGTGCAGCGCTTTCCTTCGGAGCCTGTGGCTTTTCAGCCGAAGCAGGTGCCGCCGCAGGTGCAGCCTGGCCAATCGCCGGAGGGGTTGGCAGTTGCAGGATCTTGGCGGTGTAGGCCCACTCTTCGGCCACTTTGGCCGGATCGTTGTTCAGCTGGGTGCCGTAGCTTGGAACGATCTGGTGCAGCTTGGCTTGCCACTCAGGGGTAGCGACCTTGTCCTTGAAGACTTTCTGCAGCACGCTCAGCATGATCGGTGCAGCGGTCGATGCGCCTGGGGATGCGCCCAGCAGACCGGCGATGGAGCCGTCTTTCGAAGCAACGATTTCGGTGCCCAGTTTCAGCACGCCGCCAGCGGCTTCATCACGCTTGATGATCTGCACGCGCTGGCCGGCTTGCCACAGGCGCCAGTCTTCGGCTTTCGCGTTCGGGAAGTATTCCTTCAGCGCGTTCATGCGGTCTTCATCCGACAGCATCAGTTGACCGGCCAGGTACTCGACCAGCGGGTATTCCTTGATGCCGACCTTGGTCATAGGCCAGATGTTGTGGGTGGTGGTGCTGGTCAGCAGGTCCAGGTACGAACCTTCTTTCAGGAACTTGGTGCTGAAAGTCGCGAACGGGCCAAACAGGATGACGCGCTTGCCGTCCAGGACACGGGTGTCCAGGTGCGGAACGGACATCGGAGGCGCGCCAACGGATGCTTTACCGTAGGCCTTGGCCAGGTGCTGCTCGGCGATGGCCGGATTATCGGTCACCAGGAACGAGCCGCCTACCGGGAAGCCAGCGTATTCCTTGGCTTCTTCGATACCGGACTTCTGCAGCAGGTGCAGGGCACCGCCGCCGGCGCCGATGAACACGAACTTGGCGTCGGTTTCAGTCTTGGTGCCGTCTTTCAGGTTCTTGTAGCTGACGCGCCAGGTGCCATCGGCGTTCTTGGTGATGTCCTGTACTTCGCTCGACAGTTTCAGATCGAAGTTAGGTTTGGTCTGCAGGTAACCGGCGAACTGGCGGGTGATTTCGCCGAAGTTCATGTCGGTACCCAGCGGGCTCCAGGTGGCCGCGATTTTCTGGTTCGGGTCACGCCCTTCCATCATCAGCGGGACCCACTTCTTGATTACGGCCGGGTCTTCGGAGTACTGCATGCCGGCAAACAGCGGGCTCGCCTGCAGGGCTTCGTAGCGCTTTTTCAGGAACTTGATGTTGTCATCGCCCCACACGAAGCTCATGTGCGGAGTGGTGTTGATGAACGAGCGAGGGTTCTTCAGAACGCCTTGCTGAACCTGCCAGGCCCAGAACTGACGGGAAACCTGGAACGCTTCGTTGATCTCGACGGCTTTCGGGATCGTTACGTTGCCTTTGTCGTCTTCCGGGGTGTAGTTCAGCTCGGCCAGGGCGGAGTGACCGGTACCGGCGTTGTTCCAGCCGTTGGAGCTTTCCAGGGCGACGCCGTCGAGGCGCTCGACCATTTCCATCGACCAGCTCGGTTCCAGCTCATTGATCCACACACCCAGGGTGGTGCTCATGATGCCGCCGCCGATCAGCAGGACGTCGACTTTCTTTGCTTCTGCGGCATTGGCGGAAGACATCCCCATCGCCAAAGCCAGCCCCAGCAAGGCTGTGTTCACTTTTTTAAACATCTGTTGCACCTATGATAAAACGCCTTCCGCCCGCCGCTGTTGTGCGTATGCGTTCCCCTTTTTTCGCGACACTCAGGCCAGCGTCGCGGGTTCCGGCACACTTCAATTTTGACGGGTGGGCACACAAGGCCGACAGGCTGCGTCGACCTCAGTTATATGTCCCTTCTGAACTGACTTTTTATCATTATTGGCTTCAGCTACTTGAGCGACAGGGGTTCGGTCGGCCCGCCGAAAAGCGCGCCAGACTGAATTAGGTCAAACCAAGTGGCGCGAAGAATATCACGTCAGGGCAAACCCGCGCGTCTGTTCCCGACTTGATGGTCTTTATCCGCCCAGAGACTTATCGGCAACCAATCGCCGAACATGACCCCGGCAATGCCTCTGGCTGAAGCCTTTCAGCGATTTGGTCGCCTTTCCCCTCGCTCGCCTGCGGTCTTGCACTTGTTACAAATGAGGTGGACGGCGCCCGCCTCACAACCGGAATCGATCAACCGACTGCGCCAGCCGCCCCGCCAGATTCGACAACTCGTCCGTCGTATTGGCCGTCTCGCCGATCACCTTGCTGTTGCCTTCCGACATGCCGGCGATCATCTCCACCTGATGAGCGATTTCGTTGCTGGCCTGGCTCTGTTCGCCGATGGTGCGGGTAATGTCGTTGACCAGCTGTGTGGTGTTCAGTGTGGCGTCGAGGATTTCGCGAATGGCGCGTTCGACATCGGCGGTGACGGCCATGCCCTTGTCGACCTGGGCCACGCCCGCCTCCATGCTGCTGACCGCTTCGCGGGTGCTGTTCTGGATGCGCGCGACCATCGCGGCGATTTCCTGAGTGGAGGCGCTGGTGCGCGCAGCCAGACTGCGCACTTCATCGGCAACCACGGCAAAACCTCTGCCCTGCTCCCCGGCCCGGGCCGCTTCGATGGCCGCATTGAGCGCCAGCAGGTTGGTCTGGTCGGCGATGCTCTTGATCACCTGGATGATATTGAAGATGCCTTCGGACTCATGGTCCAGCGTGCGGATCACCTGTGCCGACTGCTGGGCGGAGCGGGCGATGTCGTCCATGTCGCTGACCACTTGATGAATCACCTGCCCGCCGTTCTTGGCCAGTGACTCGGCCTGATTCGCCATGCTCAGGGCCCGCTCGGCGTGGCGGGTGATTTCCTCGATGCTGGCGGTCATCTGGCTCGCGGCAGCCGCCATGGTGCCGGCGGCAGTGCTTTGTTGCTGGCTGCTGTCGGCCACCCGATGGCAGCCGTGGCTCAGTTGCTCGCTCATGCCGCTGACACCATGGGCGTTGCGCCGCACCACGTCGATCATGTCCCGCAGGTCTCGCTGCATGGTCGCCAGCGTGCGGATCAGCGTGCTGGCTTCATCTTTGCCGGAAGGCTCGGCGATCGGCTCGCCGAGGTTGCCATGAGCAATGCTTTCAGCGATGCGGCTGGCGGTTTTCAGCGGGCCGGTGATGCTCAGGATTACCCAGCGCCCCTGCACCAACAGCAGCAACAGGCTGGCAATCAGCACGATGCCCAGGGCGATGTTGGCATTGCGGATCGCCGCTTCGGTGCCCAGGCTGGTCTGTCGGGTGTTGGTTTCGATCAGCTCGCTCAGTGACGCCATCTGCTCTTCGAGCTGGCTGAACGCTGCGCTGAAGGTGCCGAGTTCCTGTTGCGCCGTGTCGGGATTGTCCAGCGCCAGCCCGACAATCCGCTCGCCCGCATTGATGTAAGTGTCGAGGCTCGGCTTGATCTGCTCCAGCGCGGCCCGGATCGTGGTGTCGAGCGGCAGTTTCAGGTTCTCGCCCAGCACTTCGCGAAAATGCCCGGCGTGTTCTTCGACAGAACTGCGCACTTCGTCCGCCGTACCGGTGCTTTTGCCCAGCCCCACCAGCATGGCCGAGTAGACATCGGCGCGCAGGGCGTCGTGCATCATGTCGGCTTCCATGTGGTTGCGCAGCGCGCTCATGCTCACCGCGTTGGCACTGACTGCCGACGCCATGCGCTGATTGCCGACATAGCTGACCAGGCTCACGATCAGCGCCGTCAGCAGGCTGGTCGCAATCAGTAGCACCAAACGCAGTTTGATCGACACGGTGATTTCCTCCCTGGTCGCGCCGCACAGCGCTTTCAACGCTTCAGTTAAGCCTATTTCCGCGAACCCGCCGGGTTAGAGCGTCTCAAGGTATGTCGTCACATCCGGTAAAAAAGAATTCTGTGCGGCAGTTATCGGTTTGCAGCCCCGAGAACTTGTTCCGGCGCATGGAACTCCCGAGCCACGCCGCACCTCTCACATTATGTGGTACTTCCTTTTCGCTTTACGCTGCTGGAGGAACACCGTCATGCGTCGTTTATTACTCGTTTCGTCTCTTGTGCTCTGCCTGCCTTTTGGCTCGGCCTTCGCCCGTGTGGATGCGGGAGATGTCGCCACTTCGGCCGGTGTTTCCGCGTCGCTGTATTCCACCTTCAAGGATCACAAAATGGTGATTCCGGCCCGTGACGACCTGTCCGCATTCGTCGCCAGCGGCGGTGCCATCCGTGGCGCGTATCTGGAGTCGGCGCTGCAACAGGTTCGTCGGGAAAACCCGGGCTTGAACGCCAGCGATGAAGAGCTGGCCAATGCGATCCTGGTCCACTACGAAGGCCTGTCGCAATAACAGCTGCACGCTCGACGACGGTGGCTGACGGATTTGCCACCTCTGCGTTCTGCCGATGGACGGCAGCCGGGCGACCATGGGCAAAACCGTCGAACGGCCTCTATGATGGAGGCCATGACGATTGCTGCCCCGCTTCGCTCCCCCTGCCCGCCCGGCGCCTGCACCTGCGGGCGCGATCCGTTGCTGGAAATGCCCGGTGCGGATCTGCGCATTCTCTTGCTCACGCGGCAGGAGGAAAAGCGCCTGCTCGAACGCCTGGAAAACCTGCAAAACCTGGCTGACCTCGAACGGCTGCAACAGCGGATGTTCGAGCAGTTGGGGATTCGCATGGCCATAGCGCCGGGCTTCAATGAAGTGCGGACCATGCGCGGCATTGCCATCGAAATCGATGAACTGCCGGGAATGTGTCGCAAGACTCGTCAGGCGATCCCGGCCGCCATTCGCCGAGGGCTGGAAAAACACCCGGAAATCGCCTTCGAACTGCTCAACGCCCACGACTTGCTGCGCGACGCCTGATCACGTTTTCAGGCCGACCCGTTTGCGCATCTCGGCGGTAATGCTCTGGCGGGTTTTCTTCATGTCCGCCCAGGGTTCATCGCCGACATCCGCCAGACGTTCGTGGACGTTATGAATATTCCACTGATTGCCGCCCTTGATCGCCTTCACTTCATCGACAAACAACGGCACCGAAACCGGCAGCCCTTCGCGGGTCCGCGCGGCGTAAGCACAAATCGTGGTGGCGCCGAGCCCGTTGCGCAGGTAATCGATGAAGATCCGCCCCACGCGGTTCTTCGGTCCGGACACTGCGGAGAACCGCTCCGGCAACTGTTTGGCCATGTGACTGACGATCGCATGGCTGAAATCCTTGACCTCGTCCCAACCGTGCTTGCGAATCAGCGGCACCACCAGATGAATGCCCTTGCCGCCGCTGGTCTTGAGGAATGCCCGCAAACCGAGTTCATCCAGCACGCTCAGGGTCAGGGCGGTGGCTTCGACCATGCTTTTCCAGGGCAGCGCCGGATCCGGGTCGAGGTCGAGAACGAAGCGGTCGGGTTTTTCCAGATCCACCGTGGTGGCGTTCCAGGTGTGCAGTTCGACGGTGCTCATCTGCACCGCACCGATCAGCGCTTCGGCGTTGTTGATCAGCATCATCGGTTGGCCGGTCAGTTCCTTGTCCAGCGTGCGGATGCCGGGGATCGTCAGGTGTTCGGCGTTCTTCTGGAAGAACAGTTCGCCAGCGATGCCGTCCGGTGCCCGCACCAGCGCCACGGGCCGATCCTTGAGTTGCGGCAGGATCCATTCGGCGACGCTGGCGTAATACTCGGCCAGTTGTCTCTTGGTGGTGCCGCTGCTGGCGTCGATCACGCGGTCGGGATGGGTAATCCGCACCTTGCCGTCGGCCAGGCCGGCTTGGGACGGCGCGGTAGCTTGAGCCTTTGAGGTCTTCATGGGTTTGGCGCGCTCCTCGGTGATGTCCCTGGCCGGTTTGTCTTCGCGCAGACCATGGAACACGGCATGGCGCACCGAACCCTCGCGAGTCATTTCGGCGAACGCCACCTCGGCCAGCAAACTCGGTTTAAGCCAGTGCACACCCTTGGCCTCGAAACCACTGGGCGGGTTGACCAGCGCAGTCTTTTTCGCGCGCAACGGTTTTAGCCGGGCAAGCACTGTCTTCAAGGTGGCCTCGTTGAATCCGGTGCCGACCTTGCCTGCATACCGCAACTCGCCGCTGTCGCGATCGTGCAGGCCCAGCAACAAAGCACCAAAGGCACTGCGCGACCCCTTCGGATCGGTGTAACCAACGATCACGAATTCCTGACGATGTTTGCACTTGAGCTTGATCCATTCGCTGCTGCGCCGTGACACATAGGGGGAGCCAAGACGTTTGCCGATCAAGCCTTCCATCTGCATCTGGCAGGCGCTGTTGAGCAAGGCCTCCGGGGTTTCGTCGAAGGCTTCGGAGAAACGCAGCAACGGACTCTTGTGCGCCTTCAACACCGTGGCCAACGCCGCGCGCCGCTCTTCCACCGGGACTTCGCGCAGGTCGACACCGTTGAGGTAAGGGAGGTCGAACAGGTAATAAAGGATGTCGCTGCTGCGGCTGTCGTCGAAGGCGTTCTGCAGCGCCTGAAAGTCCGGAATGCCGTTTTCGTTGGTGACCACCACTTCACCGTCAAGCCACGCGGACTCCAGCCCCAGCGCCGACAGTGCCTGGGCCTGCTCCGGCAGTTTGTGGGTCCAGTCATGGCCGTTACGGGTGAACAGTTGCACCGTTTCATGATCGATGCGCGCCATGATCCGGTAGCCATCGAATTTGATTTCGTAGCTCCAGTCACCGGCCGGAGCGCTGTCTACCAGAGTGGCCAATTGCGGTTTCAACTGTGCGGGGATTCGTGCCTTGTGCGCGCCGACAAGTTTGCCCGAGGCCGGTTTGCGCGCTGGCTGTTTCAGCGGTTTGACTTGCCTGGCGTCGAGCTTCGGTTTGCCGACGAGGGTGCGTTCGCTGAGCACGCTGTCCGGCTCGGCGACCAGCACGTCGTAATCGCTTTGCGGCCTGGCGGCGCTGTCCTGGTGCTTGATCAGAAACCATTGTTCCTGCTTGCCCGGCATGTGGGTGCGCACCAGATTCCACACGCCGCCGAGCTTCTCGCCCTGCAGCTCGAACTTGAGCTTGCCTTTGGCATACGCCTTTTGCGGATCCTCCAGCGGGATCCACACGCCGCGATCCCAGACGATGACGTCTCCTGCACCGTAATGCCCCTCGGGGATGTGCCCTTCGAAGGTGGCGTAATCCAGCGGGTGGTCTTCGACATGCACCGCCAGGCGCTTGACCTTGGGATCCAGCGACGGGCCCTTGGGCACCGCCCAGCTCTTGAGTGCGCCGTCCAGTTCCAAGCGAAAGTCGTAATGCAGGTGCGAGGCATCATGCTTCTGAATGCAGAACTGCAGCGCGTGATCGGCGTCAGTCTTTTTGCCCCGACGCTTGACCGCTGCCGGTTCCGAGGTCGCCGAGAAGTCGCGCATGCGGTTGTAGTCGTCGAGGTTCCTGTTCATGGCGGCTCCGGCTGCAGTCTGGTGCTGTTATGCAGAAGAGCGACGCCTGCCCGGAAAAATTCAATCGACGTAAAAAAGCCCCGGACGGATGGAAACGTCCGGGGCCCGGGTGTTGAGGTGTTTCAGGCGGTGCCTTTGGCCTGTTGTTCCAGATGCACCTGCAACTCGGGATCGATCTGCAAGGCGGCCGCCAGTTCATCCAGGTAATTGCGTTCGGCGTCCTGCTGGTCGTCCACCAGCATCACGCTGGCGATATACATTTCGGCAGCCACCGCCGGATCGTTGTTCGCCGCTTGCGCGACTTCGCGGGCATCGAGGGGTTTGGCGACTTCGGCGTCCAGCCATTGCTGCAGGCCCGGGTCATCGGTGTGGCGGCCGATTTCGCTGCTGATCAACTGTTTCTCCGACTCGTCGATCCGCCCGTCGGCCTTGGCCGCCGCGATCAGTGCGCGCAATACCGCGTGGCTGTGCTCCTCGACTTGCGGGCCGGCCAGCAGGTCCGCCGTCTGTGGTGTCTGTTGCGGCGCCGCCGACGCCTGACTGCGCTGCCAGGCCTGATAGGCCTGAAACGCCATCATCCCCAGCGAGGCCAGGGCTGCGTAGTTGGTCCCGCCGGAACGACTTTGCGTTCCACCGCCCAGCGCCCCGCCACCCAAACCGCCACCCAAACCGCCGCCACCGAGCAATCCGCCGAGCAGCCCACCAAGGCCACCGAGTCCGCCGGCAGGCGCACCGCCGCCGCTGGTGCCACCGCCACCGAGCAAGCCGCCCAGCAAACCGCCGAGCCCGCCCAGGCCATCGCCGGCCGAGGCGCCACTTTGTTGTCCCGCCGAGGCCTGGCCTCGCAGCAGTTGTTCGAGCAGATCACTGGTGTTCATGACGTCATCCTCAGGCAAAGGCGTAACTGCGTCAGGCAACGATAGACCTGCGCACGGGTTGTGCCAGCACCGTTTGGCTGACGCTGCTGCGGGGAAGCGATTTCGGCGTCGAAAAATTTTCCCGGCCAGCTAAGATTCATGAAGGATGAACCTTATCCCGGCCCGACCGGTCGATAGCTGCAAACCCGACCCGGTTGGCCGCCACCCTTGTTGCTCAAGTGTGATTCCCGGCTTGCTTCACTTTCTGGAGAACGCCCCTGTGATATCGACCGTCCACATTGCCAGGCTCAAGGCCTGGGGCGCCCATGGTTTCACCGCGACCGGCGTGGTCACCGCCTTCCTCGCCACCCTCGCCCTGCTGGAAAACCAGCCGACCCACTGCCTGATGTGGCTGGGCGTCGCGCTGATCGTCGACGGCCTCGACGGAGCGCTGGCGCGCAAGGTCAACGTGCAGTCGGTGCTGCCGAGTTTCGACGGATCGATCCTCGATCTGGTGATCGATTACCTGACCTACGTGTTCATTCCGGCGCTGTTCATCTATCGCTACATTCCCCTGCCCGACTACACCCTGCTGCTGACCGTGTCGCTGATTCTGGTGTCGTCGCTGTTCTGCTTCTGCAACGTCAACATGAAGAGCAAGGACAACTACTTCGTCGGTTTCCCCGCCGCGTGGAACGTGGTCGCGCTGTGCCTGTACATCATCGCCCCGGGGCCGTGGATTACCTTCCTGACCGTGATCGGTCTCGCGCTGCTGACCATCACCCGGATGAAATTCCTGCACCCGTTCCGTGTGCGCCGCTTCATGCCGATCAACATCGCGGTGACGGCGATCTGGCTGTTGTGCAGCCTGTCGCTGGTGCTCAACCACCCGGTCATCAACCCGCTGGTGATGGGTTTGTGGCTGCTGGCGTCGGCGTATTTCCTCGGCATCTGCATCTGGCGTACGGCGCTGGAGTGGTTTGACAGTGCCCATCTGAAATAGAAGAACCTGTGGGAGCGCTCAACGTTTGGTTATGACCACCTCCAGATACTCACTGGGCACCACCATCGAACCCGGCCCCGCCCGGTTCAGCCCGTCGATCAGTTGCGTCAGATCCCCTTCCAGCGCCTGCCCGCTTTCCGGTGGCAGCGCCGCGAACGCCTTGTGCACCGGCCCGTACCAGTGACGGAAGATGTCGATGAAGTGTGCCGCCGAGCGATAACGGAAATTGAAGTGGCGGCGAGTCACTTGCATCAGGAACCGGCGCTCATCGAACTGCGAATGCAGCCAGGCTTCCGCGCCCCAGTTCGACGGCGGTTGCGCACCGGTCGGCGGTGGCAGATGGCGACCGAGGGTCTTGAACATCTGGCCGACGAAGCCTTCCGGCGTCCAGTTGGCCAGACCGATCCGCCCGCCACGGCGACAGACCCGGGCCAGTTCCTGCGCTGCCTTGGCCTGATCCGGGGCGAACATCACCCCGAAAGTCGACAGCACCGCATCAAAACTGGCGTCGGCAAACGGCAGCGCTTCGGCATCGGCCACTTGAAAAGTCACGTCCAGATGTTCGGCCCGCGCCCGGTCCTGGCCACGCTCCAGCAATGCCGCGACATAGTCGGTGGACAGCACCCGACAACCCCGACGCGCCGCCGCCAGCGTGGCATTGCCATTGCCGGCGGCGACGTCCAGCACTTCTTCATCGCAGCGTAGATCGCAGGCTTCGGCGAGATTCTCCCCGACGATCTGCAAGGTGGTGCCGATCACGGCATAGTCGCCACTGGCCCACGCGACTTTCTGGCGTTCCTTGAGGACATTGAGATCGATGGGGGTGCTCATCAACAGGTGCTCCAAGACAGGCTGGATCGGGCGTCACTCGGCGGTGGTCGGGTCGATGACACTCATTACCCGAGACACGCTGTTGGCCGGGAATCCACCCAGCCGCGCATGCTCGCGCACCAGCTCCTCATCAGGGGCGATGTACACGCAGTAGATCTTGTCGGCGGTGACGTAACTCTGCAGCCACTGCACCTGCGGCCCGAGTTCACGCAACACCTGACAGGACGTTTGCGATACCGCCTTGAGTTCTTGCTCCGACAGGTTTCCGGCCCCTGGAATCTCGCGTTCAATCACGAATTTCGGCATGGCAACCTCGCTTTCTTTTTATCAGTGACAGGGCGGATACAGCCCTGCTCTTTCACTATCGTCCCGAGACTGTGCGGCGTCCTTGCCAATCGTCTGGAGAGCCCCGTAAACCGGGACTTCGCCGATGAGTGGCGGGATTCTGTAAAGCGCTCGAAACACTGCCCGGGATTGCCAATACGCAGGCGGATCGGCTTTCATGCAGACCTGCCCCGTGAATGGAATCCGAACATGTCATTACGCCTCGTATGGCTCGCCGAACACATGCAACACAGCAACACCTACGCCGAGTGGATCCACCGCCAGTTTCACTACGAATACGCCGATCAGCCGCTGACCGAATGGCAACGGGAGTTTGCCGAAGGACAAACCAATGGTGACTGGCGCTGCCTGATCGCACTGGACGGCGAGCGTCTGCTCGGTGGCGCGGCACTGGCGCGTGCGGATCTCGCCCAACGACCGGATCTGGGGCCCTGGCTGGCGTGTGTACTGGTCAGTCCGGAATCTCGCGGGCAGGGTCTGGCAGAAAAACTGATCGAAGGCATTGCCGGGGAAGCCAGGAAACAAGGCCTGCCGCGCTTCTACCTGCACACGCAGAACAAGCAGGATTACTACGCCAAACGCGGCTGGACAGTAATGGAACGTTTTCAAGCATGGGACAACGAACAATGGCTCATGGTGCGCGACCTGTGAGCCATTGATGTCCGCGGTTCAGGCTTCAGGCTGCCGGTGCCTTGGCCTCTTTCAGCAATTGCTGAATCATCTGCTCCTGCGCCTCATAACGACCCTCGCCAAAGTGGGTGTAACGCACCTGCCCCTTGGCATCGATCAGGTAGTGCGCCGGCCAGTACTGGTTGTCGAAGTTGCGCCAGATCGCGTAGTTGTTGTCGATGGCCACCGGGTAGGTGATGCCAAGTTTCTTCACCTGATCCTTGACGTTGTCGATGATCCGCTCGTAACCGTATTCCGGGGTGTGCACGCCAATCACCACCAGGCCGTCCTTGCCGTACTTCTTCTCCCAATCCTTCACATACGGCAGTGTGTGCTGGCAGTTGATGCAGTCGTAGGTCCAGAAGTCCACCAGCACCACTTTGCCGCGCAGGGATTCAGCGTTCAGTTCCGGTGAGTTCAGCCATTGCACTGCACCGGCCAGCGACGGCATCGCGCCTTTGCCTTGCTCGTCCGAAGTCGAATCCGCCCGCACTTTGCTGATGAAGTAATCGATCACTTTCGGTGCGTTTTCCAACACGTTTTTCTCGACACTGGCGACGCCCTCGGACGATGTACCGGCCAGCAGGGTGCGATCGGCACCGGTGGAAATCACCACCGCCGCCGCCAGCACGGCGACACCTGCGCCACGACGGAACCAGCCCGTGAACGGGATCGACGGTTTCAGCCGGTTGACCAGGCCGCGACCGGCGAAAATCAGCGTCCCCAGCGACAGCGCACTGCCCGCGCCGTAGGCCAGCAGCAACAGGCTGGTCTGGGCGCTGGCGCCTTGCAGCATGGCACCGGTGAGGATCACACCGAGGATCGGGCCGGCGCACGGTGCCCACAACAGACCGGTGGCCACGCCGATCATCACCGACCCCATGGGGCCAGCCTTCTTGCGGGTGTCCGGGTCCAGGCGATTGCCAAGCAACACGAACGGCCGTGCCAGCCAGTCACCGATGCGTGCGGAAATCAGCGACAGCGCAAACAGCACCATCACGATCAGCGCGATGTGTCGGCCGGTGTTGTTGGCCTGGATCACCCACTCGCTGCTGACCACCGCGAGGCTGGAGATCAGGGCGAAGGTCAGAGCCATGCCGCCGAGGGTCAGCAGGATCGAAGAGCGCGTGCGGTCGGCGCCGGCAAACAGAAACGGCACCACCGGCAGGATGCAGGGGCTGAGGACAGTCAACAGACCGCCCAGGAAAGCGATAAGGAACATGAGGTTCACCTCTTGAAGGATGGGCGGTCTGCCGATAAAAGAGGTGTCTGCCGTTCACCGGCAGACACGCACGGGGACTCAGGCGTTCTGGCTGTCCAGCCATTGGCTTTGTGGCGTGCGGCTGGCGCCGTTTTCGGCAACCATCTGCCCTTGCGGTGTATGGCTGGAGCCGTCTGCCGCGACCATCTGCCCTTGTGGCGTGTGGCTGGCGCCGTCGGCGGCGATCAAGGCATCGCTGCCCTGTTTCGCTACCGGGCTCAGCTGAAAGCAGGTGCTGCCGGCGCAGCTGCTCTGCTCCACGGCGCTGTTGGCGTGAGCCGCGACACCGGCAAAAGAGAAGGCAATGGCGGTCAAGAAACGCGATACGTTGTTCATGGCAATCTTCCTTTAAGTCAGTGAGTGGCGGATCAGTTCTGGTTGTCGCAGCCGTCGGCGAATTTGCTGTAGTCGAGCACGCGGGTCTGACCGGCCGAATCGAGGTAGGTCATACGGGCGTCGACGATGCCGCAGGTCATCGATTTGTCTTCTTTCATCGAGATCACTTTCTGGATATCCAGATGTGTGCCGTAGGTGTAGGTTTGCGGGGCAACGGCTTCGGCGCGGGCCGACAGGGTGCAGATGTTCAGGGCAGCGAACAGGCAAGCGGCGATTACGGATTTGTTGGTCATGGCGTTTTCCTCAGGGCTTCAATGGGTAGATCGGTTGATTGAGCCGAGGCGCTGTGGTGTGCCTCGATGGAGCTCATTTAAAGCTCGCGAGGTATCCCGTCTGTGTCGGAAAACGGCCGGTATAAATCGCTACGTATCTCGCCCGCCTGGGGATACACAGCGATACAAAACCCTGAAAAAATCCTGATTTTGCGTCCACATGTATCCGTCGTTGCGGCAGATACACTGCAATACAAAGGCAGGCAGGCGAGCCCGCGCGGGCTCTATAGACTGCGAGACATTCCCCCACTTGATAGAGGTTTGGCTCCATGGATCATGTCGATCACATTCTCATCGTCGATGACGACCGCGAGATTCGCGAACTGGTTGGCAATTACCTGAAAAAGAACGGCCTGCGCACCACCGTGGTCGCCGATGGCCGGCAGATGCGCAGTTTTCTGGAAGCCAACACTGTCGACCTGATCGTGCTCGACATCATGATGCCGGGGGATGACGGCCTGCTGCTGTGCCGCGAATTGCGCGCCGGCAAACACAAAGCCACGCCGGTCTTGATGCTCACCGCACGCAACGATGAGACCGACCGCATCATCGGCCTGGAAATGGGCGCCGACGACTACCTGACCAAACCTTTCGCCGCCCGCGAGCTGCTGGCGCGAATCAATGCCGTGCTGCGCCGCACGCGCATGCTGCCGCCCAATCTGGTGGTCACCGAGAGCGGTCGCTTGCTGGCCTTCGGTCGCTGGCAGCTCGACACCTCGGCCCGGCATCTGCTGGACACCGACGGCACCATGGTCGCCTTGAGCGGCGCGGAGTACCGCTTGCTGCGAGTGTTCCTCGATCATCCGCAGCGGGTGCTGAGCCGCGATCAGTTGCTCAACCTGACCCAGGGCCGTGACGCCGATCTGTTCGACCGCTCCATCGACCTGCTGGTCAGTCGTCTGCGCCAGCGTCTGCTCGACGACGCCCGCGAACCGGCGTACATCAAGACCGTGCGCAGCGAGGGTTATGTGTTCTCGCTGCCGGTGGAAATCCTCGGAGCCCCGGCATGAAGGTTGCGCTGCACTGGCCGCGTACCCTCGCCTCGCGGTTGTCGCTGATTTTTCTGATCGGCCTGATCCTGGCCCAAGCCCTGTCGTTCGGCGCGCAGTATTACGAGCGCTACGAAAGCGCGAAGAACACCATGCTCGGCAACCTGGAAACCGACGTTTCAACCTCGATTGCGATCCTCGACCGACTGCCGGCCGACGAGCGTCCGATGTGGCTCGAACGTCTGGCCCGGCCCAACTACGGTTACCTGCTCAGCGAGGGCGAACCGGGTACACCGATCGGTGCCGGCGAAGTACCGATCGCGGTCACCTCGATCACCGACGCCATCGGCGAAGCCTATCCGCTGACTTTCACCGACATTCCAGGGCCGAAAAAGCACTTTCAGGGCCACCTGCGCCTGAGCGACGGCAGCCCGGTGACCATCGACGTTCGACCGTCGATGGTGCCGCTGTCGCCTTGGCTGCCGGTGGTGCTGCTGGGGCAACTGGCGCTGATGATTGCCTGCACCTGGCTGGCGGTGCGCATCGCCATCCGTCCGCTCACCCGTCTGGCCAACGCGGTGGAAACCCTTGATCCCAACGCCCACCCGATCAATCTGGATGAACAGGGCCCGAACGAAGTGGCGTACGCCGCCCGTGCGTTCAACACCATGCAGGCGCGGATCGCCGCGTACCTGAAAGAACGCATGCAGTTGCTGGCAGCGATTTCCCACGATCTGCAAACCCCGATCACCCGGATGAAACTGCGGGCGGAGTTCATGGACGATTCGGCGGAAAAGGACAAACTGTGGAACGACCTCGGCGAGATGGAGCACCTGGTGCGTGAGGGCGTGGCGTATGCCCGCAGCATCCACGGTTCGACCGAAGAAAGCCGGCGCACCAACCTCGATTCGTTCCTCGACAGCCTGGTGTTCGACTACCAGGACATGGGCAAAGAGGTGCAATTGAGCGGCAAGAGTGAAGCGGTCATCGACACCCGTCCCCACGCCCTGCGCCGGGTACTGGTCAACCTGACCGACAACGCGCTGAAGTTTGCCGGCGCTGCCGAGCTGTTGATTCAACGGGACAAGACCGGCCTCTCGATCAAGGTGATGGATCGCGGGCCGGGCATCGCCGAAGAGGAACTGGCCCAGGTAATGGAGCCGTTCTATCGCGTGGAAAACTCGCGCAACCGCAGCACCGGCGGCACCGGCCTCGGTCTGGCGATTGCCCAGCAACTGGCGATGGCGCTGGGTGGTTCGCTGAGTCTGAGCAACCGTGAAGGTGGCGGATTGTGTGCTGAACTCAGACTCCCTCACCAATCCTGAAAGACACACAAATCCTGTGGGAGCGAGCTTGCTCGCGATAGCGCCAGTTCAGCCAAAGTTTTCATTGGCTGACAGACCAAAATCGCGAGCAAGCTCGCTCCCACAATGCCTAGTTGAATGGGTGGGATCAGTTGATTCCGATCACACCGTCCTCATGCATCTGCTGCAACAACGCCAGTCCGCTGTCCATGAACGATGCAGTTCCCGGCAAACCCACCTCCATCGCCAGACCCTCCAGTTGCTCACGACCGCTCAGCAACGGGAACTCGCCAACCCGCTGCAACAACCGCCACGCTAACGGACTCAGCTCGGAAAACTTCACACTGAAATCCGCCGCGCGCCGCACCAGCAACAACGTTGGCTGGGCCGGTGGCGTGGACGGCTGATATTCAGGGCTGAGGATCTGCACCGGCCACGCGTACGCCAATGGCCAGGCCAGCGCCGAAACCTGCAATGGCTGCTCCAGCAGCAATGCAGGATCACTGGCCGGCAGCGGATCGGCATCGGACTGCTGCAACACCATCTCCACCCACTCGTAATGCGCCAGTTCCACCAGAAACGCCGGCCACTCACCCGTGCTCAACGCTGCGGGCTCCGAGGCGAGGTAACCGACGAACTCTTCGGCGATCTCACCGAATTTCGGCGTCTGCGCGCGGTAGTCCCGCAGGAAGCCGCGAATCAGGGCGCGCCAGCGCTCCTGGCCGATGATCCGGATCAGCACCGGGAAGGTCCCGCCCAGCAGTTGCGAGACATTGTTGAACACCAGGTCGCGATAGACGTTGACCCGCGCCGCGTTCATGTCAGCCGGGGGCGTCTGGTTCTCGGGATCGCGCAGATAACGAGTCAGGGCCTGTTGTTGCTGCTCAAGGTTATCCACGCTGGCCTCCCTGATGCTGCAAGCGGCGAATGGTCCGCAACTCGGCCACCAGTTCAGAGAAGGCCGGGAAGTTGAAGTCGCGTTCGAGCAAGGTCGGCTGTGCGCCAAAGCGTGCGTAGGCCTCTGCCAGCAACGACCAGACCACCGGTTTCACCGAAGCGCCGTGGGTGTCGATCTTCAGTGTGTGGGACTCGTCGAAATGCCCGGCCACGTGCATCCCGACCACCCGGCCCGGTTCGATCCCGGCCAGAAACGTCTGCGGGTCGAAGCCGTGGTTGATCGAGTTGACGTAGACGTTGTTGACGTCCAGCAGCAGGTCGCAATCGGCCTCGCGCAGCACGGCATTGGTGAAGGTCACCTCGTCCATGTCCTGTCGGGGAGCGGCGTAATAGGAAACGTTTTCCACCGCCAGGCGCCGGCCGAGAATGTCCTGGGCCTGACGGATCCGCGCGGCAACGTGGTGCACCGCCTCTTCGGTGAACGGCAGCGGCAGCAGGTCATAAAGGTGACCGTCGTCGCTGCAATAACTCAGGTGCTCGCTGTACAGCGGCACGTTGTAATGATCGAGAAACACCCGGACTTCCCGAAGGAAATCGACGTCCAGCGGCGCCGACCCGCCGAGCGACAACGACAGGCCGTGGCAGGACAACGGATAACGCTCGGCCAGTTCACGCAATGCGGCACCGTGAGCGCCGCCGACGCCGATCCAGTTTTCCGGGGCGACTTCGAGAAAGTCGAAATCGCCGGTGCGGGCGGCTTGAAGATCTTTCATCAGGCCGCGACGCAGGCCGAGCCCGACGCTGGCCTGCAAGGTGGGGTGGGGAATCTGCATGGGCAAGACCTCTGCAAAGGAGCCGCCGACAGTGGCGGCCGAGAGGCTCAGTTAAACCGGCGGGTGTATCGCGGCTGTGTGGGCGCTGCGCGGGAAATGGCGGTTTTTGTATCGGCGACGAGCCTGTACACAATGGGATACAGACCCGCTGCCCTCTTCCTGAACGACGAGTTACGAATTCATTGACGTATCTGCCAGTTTTCGTTAGTTTTGCCCCCATCGAAGCGACTGACCAGATGAGATTGAGCGCTTCCCGGCAGCGAGAGCTGTAACCGCGCAAGGCGGTTCGCAAGTGGTGTCTGGATCTGCTTTACCGAATCGAAAAAGGCGCCTCTGGCGCCTTTTTTCGTTTCTGGCATCAGCGTTTGGTGGAGGTCGGTTGCCGAAGGTAGACCTTACCGCATAGCAGCATAAATCCCATTTTCCCGAACAGCCTGGGCGGCTTTTCAGTCTGGTGGTAGGCGCTTTCCACGACCAGGTTGAGATCTTGTGGCTTCCCTTCTGCAGCGCGGCGCAACTCAAAAAAAACATGGTAGGGCCCGCTCGGATCCTCAATCATGATGGAGTACGCCCAGTTTCGCATCGCCGCCGTTTCACCGACTTTCGCCTGGGGATGATTCAATCCCTTGATCACTGGCGGCAGTGACAGTGAAAGGCGGTAGCGGGTCATGCAAAAGCTACGCTGCCGCTGGGCATGGTCGAGCAGGATGGGCTCCCCGGCCGGATGTAAGGCTTGATCGTACCCCGTGCTGAAACAATGATTCGAAAAAGTGACATGCACGCGCAAATCACGCCTCGCCAATTGACTCTGAATCGTGAATGTAAAGGGTTCTAGATGAGAAAGGTTGTACGTCACTCCGCCTATGCACAGCGGTGGAAAGTAGGCGGTCAATTCGCTCTCCGTTGCATCCAATGCATCACTTTATTTCTGTGCTTCGGCTCCCGAGCACCATCGGTGAGTAACCCGGCAAGACGACAGAGTTCATGGCTTTTAGCGGGGATGATTTCTCGGCGGACTCGATCAATCTGTGCGAGGAAGTGGCTTCGGACTTCACAGATAAACAAAGACTTCAGCACTCAAAAGTCCTTGCCTCGACCGAGTCGATTCAGAATATGGGATAGAGCCACGTCGAAGTTGTAGGCAAAATCTGCGTGTTGCGTAAGGAAGTGCGCCTATCGTGCTTTCGGCGGTCCCAACACCGACTAGACTCAATCAGTACCCAGTCGAGGGGGACGCAGGACAGCAGTGTCGCCCTGCCCGTTTCCACGACCACCGCCCGGTGGTGAATGCCTCGACCCCCATCACCACCGGACTGTGATCCTTGACAGGAGCACATGACATGGACGAGGCCAGACTCAACGAGTTCATGGGCAAACTGGTCAACGACATGGGCGGCGCGGCGATGCTGGCCAATGTCATCGTCGGCGAAGAACTTGGCTTGTATAAGGCCATGGCCGACAGCCAGCCGATCGCCCCGGAAACCCTCGCCGAAAAAACCGCCTGCAACACCCGACTGGTGCGCGAATGGCTCAGCGCCCATGCAGCCTCAGGCTATATGGAACACCTGGACGGCAAATTCCGTCTGCCGGAAGAACAGGCCATGGCCCTGGCCAAGGAAGATTCGCCGGTCTATGTGGCCGGCGGGCTGGGCGTGGTGGCGTCGTTTTTCCACGACAAGGACAAGCTGGTCAAAGCCATGCGCGGCAATGGCGCCCTGCCCTGGGGTGATCACCATCCGTGCATGTTCACCGGCACCGAACGGTTCTTCCGTCCTGGCTACAAAGGGCACCTGATCGCCGAATGGCTGCCGGCGCTGGACGGCGTGGTGGCCAAACTCGAAGACGGCGCCAAGGTCGCCGATGTCGGCTGCGGTCATGGCGCCTCCACGGTGATCATGGCCCAGGCTTACCCCAACTCGCGTTTCGTCGGTTTCGACTACCACGCGCCATCAGTGAGTGTCGCCACCCAGCGGGCCGAAGAAGGCGGAGTGAGCAGCCGGGCGCGGTTTTTCCAGGGCACGGCGAAAAGCTTTCCCGGCGATGACTACGACCTGATCTGCTACTTCGACTGCCTGCACGACATGGGCGACCCGGTCGGTGCGGCGCGGCATGCCTACGATTGCCTGAAGGACGACGGCACGGTGTTGTTGGTCGAACCCTTTGCCAACGACACGCTGGACGACAACATCAATCCGGTCGGGCGGCTGTTCTATGCAGCGTCGACGTTCATCTGCACGCCGAACTCGCTGTCTCAGGAGGTGGGCCTGGGGCTCGGTGCGCAAGCCGGCGAGATGCGCTTGCGCAAAGTGTTCAGCGAAGCCGGGTTCAAGCAGTTCCGGCGGGCGACGCAGACGCCGTTCAACCTGATTCTGGAGGCACGCAAGTAAACGTTGTTACCGGGCGCCTCCATAAGAGGCGCCCGGCGGTGCTAACCTGCAAGGCACTCACAGCCTGCGGAGCGCTGACCATGCTCGACCGCCCCCTCCACGAACACCTCGATTACCTGCAACAGGCCATGGCCGACGGCGATTTCGTGGTGCTGACCGGCGCCGGCATCAGCACGCCGTCCGGCATCCCGGACTACCGCGACACCAACGGCGTGCGCCGTGGCCGGCAGCCGATGATGTATCAGGAATTTCTGTCGGCGCCCGAGTCGCGCCGTCGCTACTGGGCCCGGGCGATGCTCGGTTGGCCACGTGTGCGTCAGGCGCAACCGAACGCGGCCCACGAAGCGCTGGCCAGCCTGCAAAGCCACGGCCGGATCGGCGGTCTGATCACCCAAAATGTCGATACCTTGCACGATCAGGCCGGCAGCCACGACGTCATCGAACTGCACGGCAGCCTGCATCGGGTGCTGTGTCTGGATTGCGGTTTGCGCAGCGAGCGGGATTCGATTCAGCAATTGATGGAAACGCAGAACCCGTATCTGGCGGGTGTCGATGCGGTGCAGGCGCCAGACGGCGACACCCTGCTGGATCCGGCTTTCGAGGCGCGTTTCCAGGTGCCGCATTGTCCGCATTGCGAAGGCGAACGGATGAAGCCGGACGTGGTGTTTTTTGGCGAAAACGTGGCGCAACCGACGGCGGCACGGGCCATGGCGGCGGCGGAGAATGCCGCCGGGATGCTGGTGGTCGGGTCGTCGTTGATGGCGTATTCGGCGTTTCGCCTGTGCCGGGTGATCGCGGATCGCGGCAAGCCGCTGATTGCGATCAATCTTGGGAAGACCCGGGCGGATGAGTTGCTGGATTTGAAGATCGAGGCGTCTTGCGAACAGCTATTGCCGTTACTGACACAACACCTCAATGCTCAGCCTTAAGGATGTCGAACAACGCCTGCGCCGCCGCCGACAACTCATTCCCGGAATCAGTCAACACGCCAATCGCCCGCTCCACCACCGGCTCATGCAGGGTCAGACAGCGCGCCCCCAGTTCGCGCATCTGCTCGGCGCACAACGCCGGTACCGCACTGACGCCCAAGCCGCTGGCAACCATCCGCCCGACCGTCGCCAGTTGATGGCTTTCGAATTCCACCGGCAGTTTCATGCCCCGGGCCTGCAGGTGTTCCTCAAGCATCACCCGCACCGTGGACGGGCGTTGCAGGGTGATGAACGGCTCCTGCAGCAAGGTCTGCCAGTCGATATCGGTGCGCCGGGCCAGCGGTGAGTCCTGTGGCACTACCGCGACAAAGCGATCCTTATAAAGAGGTGTGAAGGTCAGCGAAGTGTTCTGCAACGGTTCGAAGGCCACGCCAAGTTCCACCTGACGATCGCGGACCATTTCCAGCACTTGCTCGTTGATCACGTCGTTGACCGTGACGTTGACGTTCGGATAACGCGCGCGGAAGGTCTTGAGTATCGGCGGCAGCAGATTGCCGGCAAACGACGGCATCGCCGCCAGCGTCACTCGCCCCCGTTGCAGGCTGAAGCGCTGGCGCATTTCGTCTTCGGCGTTGTCCCAGTCGGCGATCAGGCGCCGGGCCAGCGGCAACAGCGATTCCCCTTCCGGGGTCAGCGCCACGTTGCGCGTGTTGCGGCTGAACAGGCGCCCGCCCAACCCCTCTTCCAGCGCCTTGATGGTCAGGCTCAGCGCCGATTGCGACAGGTGCAGACGCTCGCAGGCCACAGCGAAACTCAGGCTCTGCGCGACAGCGAGAAAGGCGCGGATCTGCTTGATGGTCATGGTCGTGTCGCTCCAACGGCTAAGCTGTACATCCGCCCGCCGACTACGGCGAGCATTTCCTGATCGCTCCCACGCTCCTGCGTGGGAACAGAGAACCAAGTCATTTGATGAGCTTTATCAATCAATCAACCTTAAAAATCAACTTAACAAATATATCCCCCAGCGAGACACTCCAGTCATTCGGCTAGCCAGCCGCCCGACAAACAATAAAAGAGGTGCATATGGCAGGTTTCGACAAGCGCGTGTATTCCTACGAGGAAGCCATGGCGGGCCTTGAAAACGGCATGACCGTGATCGCCGGCGGCTTCGGCCTGTGCGGCATTCCGGAAAACCTGATCGCCGAGATCAAACGCAAAGGCACCCGCGACCTCACCGTCGTCTCCAACAACTGCGGCGTCGATGGTTTCGGCCTCGGCGTGCTGCTGACCGACCGCCAGATCCGCAAGGTGGTCGCCTCCTACGTCGGCGAAAACAAACTGTTCGAAGAGCAACTGCTCAAAGGCGACATCGAAGTCGTCCTGACCCCGCAAGGCACCCTCGCCGAAAAAATGCGCGCAGGCGGCGCCGGCATTCCGGCGTTCTTCACCGCCACCGGCGTCGGCACTCCGGTTGCCGAAGGCAAGGAAGTGCGTGAATTCCACGGTCGCAAGTACCTGATGGAAGAATCCATCACCGGCGACTTCGCCATCGTCAAAGGCTGGAAAGCCGACCATTTCGGCAACGTCATCTACCGCCATACCGCCCAGAACTTCAACCCGCTGGCCGCCACCGCCGGCAAGATCACCGTGGTCGAAGTCGAAGAAATCGTCGAACCCGGCGAGCTGGATCCGTCGCAGATCCACACCCCCGGCATCTACGTCGACCGGGTCATTTGCGGCACGTTCGAAAAACGCATCGAACAACGCACCATCCGCAAATAATCCAGGCTGACGGAGAACAAAAACATGGCACTTTCCCGCGAACAAATGGCTCAACGCGTCGCCCGCGAAATGCAGGACGGCTTCTACGTGAACCTCGGCATCGGTATCCCGACCCTGGTCGCCAACTACATCCCCGAAGGCATGGAAGTCATGCTGCAATCGGAAAACGGCCTGCTCGGCATGGGGCCTTTCCCGACTGAAGAAACCATCGACGCCGACATGATCAACGCCGGTAAACAGACCGTGACCGCACGCATCGGCGCATCGATCTTCAACTCCGCCGAGTCCTTCGCGATGATCCGTGGCGGTCATGTCGACCTGACCGTGCTCGGCGCCTTCGAAGTGGACGTGCAAGGCAACATCGCCTCGTGGATGATCCCCGGCAAACTGGTCAAGGGTATGGGCGGTGCGATGGACCTGGTGGCCGGCGCCGACAACATCATCGTCATCATGACCCACGCGTCCAAGGACGGTGAGTCCAAGTTGCTGAGCCAGTGCAGCCTGCCGCTGACCGGCGCCGGCTGCATCAAGCGCGTGCTGACTGACCTGGCGTACCTGGAAATCGAAAATGGCGCTTTTGTCCTCAAGGAACGCGCACCTGGCGTCAGTGTCGAGGAAATCGTCGCCAAAACCGCTGGTAAACTTGTCGTCCCGGATCACGTGCCGGAAATGCAGTTCGCTGCCGAGTGAGGAATTCGAAAATGCAAGACGTCGTCATTGTTGCCGCCACGCGTACCGCGATCGGCAGTTTCCAGGGTTCGCTGGCCACCGTCTCCGCCGTGGATCTGGGCGCAGCGGTCATCCGCCAGTTGCTTGAGCAGACCGGCCTGGACGGTGCCCAGGTCGATGAAGTGATCATGGGCCAAGTGCTGACCGCCGGCGCCGGCCAGAACCCGGCACGCCAGTCGGCGATCAAGGCCGGCCTACCCCACGCCGTACCCGCCATGACCCTGAACAAAGTCTGCGGCTCGGGCCTCAAGGCCCTGCACCTCGGCGCCCAGGCGATCCGTTGCGGCGACGCGGAAGTGATCATCGCCGGCGGCCAAGAAAACATGAGCCTGGCCAACTATGTGATGCCGGGCGCGCGCACCGGCCTGCGCATGGGGCACGCACAAATCGTCGACACCATGATCAGCGATGGCCTGTGGGACGCGTTCAACGACTACCACATGGGCATCACCGCCGAAAATCTGGTCGAGAAGTACGAGATCAGTCGCGAGCAGCAGGACGCCTTCGCTGCCGCGTCGCAACAGAAAGCAGCAGCCGCCATCGAGGCCGGGCGTTTTGTCGATGAAATCACCCCGATCCTGATCCCGCAGCGTAAAGGCGATCCGGTAGCGTTCAAGGTCGACGAGCAGCCGCGCGGCGACACCACCGCCGAATCCCTGGCCAAACTGCGTCCAGCGTTCAAGAAGGACGGCAGCGTCACCGCCGGCAACGCTTCGTCGCTGAACGACGGCGCCGCCGCGGTCATTCTGATGAGCGCCGAAAAAGCCAAGGCCCTGGGCCTGCCGGTACTGGCGAAAATCGCCGCCTACGCCAACGCCGGTGTTGACCCGGCGATCATGGGCATCGGCCCGGTGTCCGCCACTCGCCGCTGCCTGGACAAGGCCGGCTGGAACATCGGCCAACTGGACCTGATCGAAGCCAACGAAGCCTTCGCCGCGCAATCCCTGGCGGTGGCCAAGGATCTGCAATGGGATCTGGACAAGGTCAACGTCAACGGCGGCGCCATCGCCCTCGGTCACCCGATCGGTGCGTCGGGCTGCCGTGTGCTGGTGACCCTGCTGCACGAAATGATCAAGCGTGATGCGAAAAAGGGTCTCGCGACCCTGTGCATCGGCGGCGGTCAAGGCGTGGCCCTGGCGCTGGAACGCGCGTAAGCGCAAAACAGGCACAACAGCGGACGGCGGATCCACGACATCCGCCATCCGTTGGCAACAAGCCCGGTGCGACTCACGTCGCACCGGGTATTTTTTTGCCTGAGCGTCAGTCGAACTTCACCAGATTCAGCACCGGTAACGGCCCGCCCGGGAACTGCACCAGCCGCGCCCCCACGCTCAACTCGCCCAGGTCGATCCCGAAGAAGCCGAGCTGATCGATCAGCGCGCCGACTTCAGCCTTGGCCTGCGCATCATCTCCGGACAGGAACAGCACGCGCTTGCCGCCCTCCGACGCCGGGTCCGCTTCCAGCAAACGCGCCAACAAATGGTTGAACGCTTTGACCACCCGCGCGCCCGGCACCCATTCAGCGAACACTTCGCTGGACGGTCGCCCCTGCAAATCCACCGGTTTGAACGACGGCGCTTCAATCGAGTTGTTGGCGTCGATGACGATCCGCCCGCCGAAGTCCGGCAGCCCGGCCAGTGCGGTCGGCAGTTTCGACCAGTTCACCGCGACCAGCACGATGTCCTGGGCGGCGGCTTCTTCACGGGTGACGGCGCGGGCGGTCGGGCCGAGTTCTGCGACCAGTTCAGCCAGGGTCTCCGGCCCGCGACTGTTGGCGATGACCAACGGGATGCCCTGACGCGACAAGGCTTTGGCAAACGCTGAACCGATGGCGCCAGCGCCGATAATTCCGATAGTGCTCATGGTGTTCTCCAGAAGGTTTGGCAAGACTCGAAACGAATCTTGCGCTTGCCATTCCCACTTGATTAGCCGGTAATGCCTTGAATGATCTTCAAGCATCGCTATCAGGCCGAAACCATGGAAACTCTTGCCAACCTTGAATCCTTCGTCCGCAGCGCCGAGACCGGCAGCTTCTCCGCTGCCGCACGGTTGCTGGCGCTGACTCCGGCAGCGGTCAGCCGCAACGTGGCGATCCTGGAACGCAATCTCGGCGTACGGCTGTTTCAGCGCTCGACCCGCAAGCTGTCGCTGACCGAGGCCGGTGAGGGTTTTCTGGCGAGTATCGGCGGCAACCTCGATGCGTTGCAGGCAGCGATTGCAGGGGTGACGACCGAGCGCGGCGGGCCGGCGGGGGTGCTCAAGATCAGCCTGCCGCCGACGTTCGGCATCGATCACATGCTGCCGCTGCTGCCGGAGTTTCTGGCGCGCTATCCGTTGATCCGCCCGGAATGGCACTTCGAAAATCGTCAGGTGGACTTGATCGCCGAGGGTTATGACGTGGCGATTGGTGGAGGATTCGAGTTGACGCCCGGCGTGGTTTCACGGCGACTGGCGTCCGCTGAAATATTGGCAGTGGCCTCGCCGGCCTATCTGGCCGGACGCACCCTGCCCCGGCATCCGACAGACCTCGCCGACCACCAGGGCATCGTCATGCGTGGCCTGCGCACAGGACGCATCCGCCAATGGCAAATGCACAACGACGCTGGCGAACAGGCCGGCGCTCTGCTGAATCCAGACATCGTGCTCAACGATCCGATGGCCATGCGCAAGGCTGCGCTGCTGGGCCTAGGGGTGACGATGCTGGTGTTGCCCGATGTCAGCGCGCAGATCGAGCGTGGTGAACTGGTGCGGCTGTTGCCCGACTGGCAATGCGATGCCGGGGCGATATCGCTGTACTACCCGAGCCGTACCTTGATGCCGGCCAAGACCCGGGTGTTCATTGACTTTGTGGTGGGTGCCTTTGGCCGTTAGGCGGCCAGCTGCAGAATCAACCAGGCATTGGCGCCGCTGATCACCACAAACAATCCCCACGCGAGAACCTTGGTCGGCATTCGATTCACAAACGGCCCCATCAGCTGTTTGTCGTTGGTCATGCGAATCAGCGGGTACAGCGCAAACGGCAATTGCAGGCTCAACACCACCTGACTCAACACCAGCAACTTGCCCACCGCGCCATCGCCCATCAGCCAAACGCCGATGAACGCCGGGATCAGCGCCAGCCCTCGGGTGATCAGGCGCCGCTGCCAGCAGGGAATCCGCAGGTTCAGATAACCTTCCATGATCACCTGCCCGGCGATGGTGCCGGTGAAGGTCGAACTCTGCCCCGACGCCAGCAGCGCCACGCCGAACAGCACACTGGCCAACGCGCCGCCCACCAGCGGATCGAGCAAGTGGTAGGCGTCCTGAATGTCCACCACATCGGAATGTCCGGTCTGATGGAACGCAGCTGCGGCGAGAATCAGGATCGCCGCGTTGACCAGCAACGCCAGCGCCAGCGAGCCGATGGTGTCGATGCGCGCCAGGTTCACCGCGTCCTGTTTGCTCGCCAGATCCTGGCCGATCAGCCGCGTTTGTACGATCGAGGTGTGCAGGTACAGGTTATGCGGCATCACCGTGGCGCCAAGGATGCCGATGGCCAGGTACAGCGGCGCCGCATCGCTGATCGCCGACAGTGACGGTTTGAAACCTTGGGCGACGTCCGGCCAGTACGGTTTGATCAGCAATAACTCGACGAAGAAGCACACGCCGATGGTGCCCACCAGTACCAGCATGATCGCTTCCAGTCGGCGGAAACCACGGTTTTGCAGAGCCAGCACCAGCAATGTATCGAACGCCGTGAGGGCGATGCCGAACGTCAGTGAACAACCCAGCAACAGGTGAAACGCCAGTGCGCAGCCGAGCACTTCCGCAAGGTCGGTGGCGATGATCGAGATTTCCGCCAGCACCCATTGCAACCGCGCCGTCGGGGTGCTGTAGCGTTCGCGGGACAACTGAGCCAGGTCACGCCCGGTGGCGATACCCAACCGCGAACACAGGCATTGCACGACCATGCCCGCCAGACTCGCCAGCAACACCACGAACAACAGGCTGTAGCCGAAGCGCGAACCGGCCTCGATGGCGGTGGCCCAGTTGCCCGGGTCCATATAGCCGATCGACACCAGCAAACCCGGGCCGGCAAAGCGCAGCACGCGTTTGAAGAACGAGGCATTCGGATCCACCGGGACGCTGCCGGCCACTTCCGGCGGGCAGAATGGCGCGGTGGCGATTTTGGGCAAGCTGAATTTCACGCACACATCCAGAAACAAGTCGAAAGACGCAGCTTAGACGTTTCAGTCGACGCGCCCAAGCGCCGATGTGCTGCGCTCAGGGTTTGGCAGTGCCGAGCAATTGCTGGCGCAGTTCGGGATTGCGCGTGCGCGGATCCAGCCAGATGTTGAAAAATGCCCGGGCGAACAGCGGGTCGTCGATCTCGTGCTGCAACTGCTGGCCGACAAAGAACCGCGCCCCCTGCCCCGGCAGATACACCCCGGTAATCCGCGTGCCGGCCTGCACATCGACAAACGATTGCTGCATCTGCGCTTGCCACACCGCCAATTGCGCCGGGCTGATGGAAGAACCGGCCAGGCGTTTGATCTCGTCGACACTGGCCTTCACCAGATCTTCGCGCGACACACTGCGCCGGTAGATCAATTCCAGGGCGAAAGGCTGACCGTCAGCCAACGGACGCGCGGCACTCCACAACCGGGCGTTATAAATATCGAAACCGAACACGCTGAAATCCCCGGTGCCGATGATCTGCGCCCCGGGCACCGCGTCCTGCCAACTGGCCCAGGTCGGCGTCAGCAACAGCGCCCACAAGCCGATTCCGCAGCATCCACGCAACACCTTCGGTGGTCTGCTCATCGCGACATCGACTCCGGTAAACCCTGATAGTCAGAGCATAGTCGGCGATCACGCCCGGCACTTTGTATACATTTATTGCATGCATTTGCGGCAATCCATTCACGACAGTGCTAACGTGGCCCTCATTGACCCGATGGAGACACTTGCGTGCTGATCCTCAAACTGCTGCTGATTCCCGGTTTTCTGCTGCTGATTTCTCTGGCCGGCAAGCGTTGGGGTCCCAGCGTCGCCGGGTGGCTGTCGGGGTTGCCGGTGGTGGTCGGGCCGATTCTGTTTTTCCTCGCCATCGAGCAAGGGCCGGCGTTTGCCGCGCAATCGGCGGTCGCGGCGCTGTCGGCCATGTTTGCGATGATCGCGTTTTGCGTCACCTATGCACAGGTGGCGCAGCGGGCGAACTGGCCGTTGGCGCTGGTTGTGTCTTTGTCGGTCTGGGCCGTGCTCGCGCTGATTCTATCGCTGATTCCGGCGTCGTTGCCCTTCTCCATCGCCGCCGCTGCGACCGCCCTGCTCGCCGCGCCGTACCTGTTCCCCAAGGTGCAACCGGTGGTCGGTGGCCCGGCGCCGAAGTCGGACAAACTGATCTGGCGGATGGTTGCCGGCGCGGCGTTGACGCTGGTGGTGACGATGCTGGCCAGCACCGTCGGCGAGCGCTGGAGCGGATTGCTCGCGGTGTTCCCGGTGCTCGGCAGCGTGATGGCGGTGTTCTCCCAGCAAACGCGGGGGCCGGCGTTTACCGCTGCGTTGTTGCGGGCGACAGCCACGGGGATGTATTCGTTTTCGGCGTTTTGTCTGGTCCTGGCGCTGACCGTTCCAAGTCTGGGGTTCGGCGGCTTCGTGGTGGCGGTGGCCGTTTCGGTGGCGATGCTCGGGGTTACCCGGCAATTGCTGGCCAAACCGGCGCCTGCGCCATCGACAAACTGAGCCTGCCCGGACAAACCGCTCTGGAGTGCCGGGTGTGCTCCGTGGGATGATCGCCGCCCAAGCGCGACCATCCCTCGGAGATTCGAATGTCATTGCTTAGCAAGAAAGCCGTCGTCCTGTTGCTGGCGGCGGTGGCCGGTTTCGGCGCCCTCGATGCTCAGGCAGCCAAGGCCAAAGAGAAGGCTGTCACCGAGAAAGTCTCGATGCTCGACGGCAAGCTCAGTTTTGTCCTGCCCAAAGGCTTTGTCGGTGACCCGCTGCCGGCCGGCCCGACCGGTGCCAAGGGCACGATGTTCACCAACGACGCCACCAAAACGGTGGTCATCACCGCCGAAAACCAGATTCCCGAAGGCAACAACGTCAAGGACAACGACAGTGCGTTTCTCGACGGCACCGTGTCCGATTTCATCGACGCCCAGCGCAAGGCACTACCGGACTTCAACAAGCTCAGCGAGAAAAGCCTGACCCAGAAAGGCAACGGCCTCGGCCTGCGTCAGGTGGACAGCACCGCCACCCAGGGCGGCGGCCAGACCCTCAACACCACGCTGATCGCAGGCTCCGGCACGCACATGGCACTGGTCCAGGTGATTTCCCGGGCCAGCGACAAGAGCGGTCACGATGCCCTGGTGAAAACCATCCTCAAGGAAAAGTGATGCTCAGGGATTGAGTCGCTGCAACCAATCGTTCAGATCCCGAAGCTCGGCCGCGCTGATGCTGTGGCCGACGCCGGGATAGGCATGAAATTGCGGTTTGTAATCCAGCGTCTCCAACAGATCTTTGGCGGCCGTGGCGCCACTGTAAGGCACGCGGTCATCCGCCGTGCCATGGCCGATGAAGATCGCCAACGGCGGATGCTGTTGCGCTGACTTCAGCTCACCCTTGAGCACCGGCAGCACTCGCCCGCTCAATGCGGCGATACCACCGACCGCCGCCGGCTGCCGCAAGCCAACCTCGTAGGTCATCATCGCGCCCTGACTGAAACCGATCAGGTACACCTTGTCCGGTTGCGCGTGATATTTCTGCGCCGCCGCAGCGATAAAGGCCCGCAGCTTCTGGCTGGCATCCTTCAGATCATCGGTTTCGCCGTTGTAGGCACCGTCACCCTTCTTGCGAAACCACTGGAAACGCCCTTCCCCCAACGCCATCGGTGCCTGCACCGACAGGTAGTTGTACTGCTTGGGCAGCTGAAATTTCATACCGATCAGATCGGCTTCGTTACTGCCGTAGCCGTGCAGGAACACCACCAGCGGACGCTGTTCGGCATCCGGGTGAACCTGGGCCAGGTAGTTCAGTGGCAGATCGGTTTGCAGCGAGGTTTGAGCATGGACGGCGCTGGACGCCAAGAGGGTCAACAGAGCAAACACCTTCAACATAAGCCTTCCTTCACACAGTGCAGGGTTCGGGGCAGAGCCTAACACTGTGATCCGGAAGATGGGGTCATCAGTCGTTGATCAACTTGCCCGCGCGAATCGGCTCGCGCCCCGCCACTTTCGCCTGCCAGATGCCCGGCTGGGTGTAGCGCCCACGGTCGATGGCAAACAACACGCCGCTGGTGCCGGCGCATACAGTGGTCACGCGATCCTTCAATGGATCGACCACTTCGAACAGCGCATCACCGCGCTCGACCCATTCACCGGCATTGCGCAGGAAACTCACCACGCCATGGTGTGGGGCGAACAGGTATTCGGTGCCTTCGAACGGCATGCCTTCGCAGCATTCCTCTGGCGCCTTCGGCCATTCGCCGCTGATGAAGCCCTGCTCGGCGAGGAACCCCAGAATCGCTTCGCAATTGGCCTGGGCCTGATCGACCCGGGTGTCGCCCATGCTGCCCAGCTCCAGGGTGGTGGCGAGGTTGGCCGGTGGAATCGCCGCACCCGGGAACATCCGCGCCAGACGCAACCATGGAGTGGAGCACGATTCATCGAACGAACTGCCGCCGGAGTCTTCGCACAACAGCGCCACGCCAGCCTTCAGGCGCGCGGCCAGGGGTTGCCACTGCGGCCAGTGTTGCGGCAATGCGTAGATGTGAATCGCCGCGTCGAAATCGCAATGCAGGTCCAGCGTGACGTTTGCTTCGCAGGCGTGGCGCAGCAACAGGCGATGCAGCGCTTCCAGTTGCGAAGCCGGGGCCGGCAGTTCGTCGAGTACCTGGCCCATGGTCTGGCGGATCAGCGCGACGTTAGCCCCGGCATCGTTACCCAACTGATCGCCGACGCGCGCGGCCACCGGGCCGCTGAGCTCGACGAAGGAGCGGTTGAAGTTCTTGCCGCTCGCCAGTTCGAAACGGCCCATGTGACTGCCTTGCAGGTGTTGATCGAGACCGATCGGATTGGCCACCGGCACCAGTTCGATCACGCCTTGTAACTGGCCGTTGCTTTCCAGCTCGGCCAGGCGTTTTTTCAGTTCCCACGCGGTGCGCATCCCCGGCAGCTCATCGGCGTGCAGGCTGGCCTGGATGTAGACCTTGCGCGGGCCGGCGCCGTAACGGAAGACGCTGAGGGAACGTTCGCTGCCCAGGTGGCTCCAGGGCAGAACATGATCGATGCGTTGCATGGGGAACTCCGGAAATTCTGTAGTCGCTGCCAGACAGCGACTGCATTGAAAATGTGCTGACAGGATAAATCACAGGCGAAAAAAAAGTGGCCACCGCGTCAACGGGGCCACTTTTTTCTACGGCGTATTAATGGCCGTACACGTCAAAGTCGAAGTACTTGTCCTGCACTTGCTTGTACTTGCCGTTGGCGCGGATTTCATTGATGGCGGTGTTGAATTTCTCTGCCAGCTCGGTATCGCCTTTACGCACGGCAATACCGGCACCACCGCCGAAGTATTTGGCGTCTTCGTAGGTCGGGCCGACGAATTCGAAGCCTTTGCCGGCGTCGGTTTTCAGGAAACCGTCGCTCAGGTTGACCGAGTCGGCCAGCATCGCGTCGATACGACCGGACACCATGTCCAGGTTGGCTTCCTGCTGCGAGCCGTAACGCACCAGTTCGATCCCGGCCGGTACCAGCACTTCGGTGGCGTAGCGGTCGTGGGTACTGGCGCGCAGCACGCCGACTTTCTTGCCTTTGAGTTCGACCAGCGGGTCTTTCACGCCGGAGCCTTCCTTCATCACGAAGCGCGCCGGGGTGTGGTAGTACTTGATGGTGAAATCAACGTTTTTCTTGCGGTCGTCAGTGATGGTCATCGAGGACAGGATCGCGTCGATCTTCTTCACTTTCAGCGCCGGGATCAGGCCGTCGAACTCTTGCTCGACCCAGGTGCATTTGACTTTCATCTGCTCACACAGCGCATCGCCGATGTCCACGTCGAAACCGGCCAGTTTGCCGTCAGGGGTTTTCATCGAGAATGGCGGGTAACCGGCTTCGATACCGATACGGATCGGCTTGGCGTCTTCGGCCACGGCGGTCAGGGACAACATCGACAGTGCCAGGGCACCGAACATAACCAGCTTTTTCATTTATTACTCCCGTGTGCGGAGGCTTTTATTGGCAGCTTTCGATTGTCAGGTTCGGCCTTGGGCTATGGAGCGCAAAGAAACCGAAGTGGCCGGCAGTCTATGGCGGCGCGCACGGGGCAAATTGTGTTTAAGCGACAAATACTTACAGAAAATCGGCGAGTGCCATCACGTAGGAAAAGTGTGCGCCAGAGCGGTGCAAGGGTTGTAGGACAAAGCCATTAAAAGTTGCCGCCGAGGGCGGCAACTCACTGATTATCAGCAATCGCAGGCAATCGGGTGGGTCGCGGCTCGCGGTGCTGCAATACTCAATTCGAAGCCCTCATCGAGCCAGCCGGTCACCCCGCCGATCATCTCCTTGACCGGATAACCCAGCGCCGCCAGTTTCACTGCGGCCTTGTTGGCGCCGTTGCAGTGGGGACCCGCGCAATACACCACGAAAAGTGTGTTTTTCGAGTAGTCCACCAGTCCTTCCGCCGTCAGCAAACGCCCGGGAATGTTAATTGCCCCCGGCACATGGCCGCGCTCGAAGGCCAGCGGCCCGCGCACGTCCACCAGAACGAAGTCGACCTCACCGGCCTCCTGGCTGTTGAAGACGTCGGAACAATCGGTTTCGAAGGTCAGACGGTTGCTGAAGTGCATCAGGGCAATCGCCGACGGAGCGGCAGGAATTTCGCGAACCAGGCTGGGCATGTTGTGTTGCTCCTACGTCTGTGAAGGGATGAACAGACTTTATCGAGTCACTGCTTGCCGCTACAGTGGCGCACAAGACACTCACCGGGAATTTTCCGCCAAATGCCTGATTCACCTGGATTGGTCGCGATCCTGGCCTATGACGGCCTCTGCACATTCGAGTTCGGCATCGCCGTGGAGATCTTCGGCCTCGCCCGGCCGGAGTTCGAATTCCCGTGGTACGAGCACTGCATCGCCGCTGTCGATCAAGGCCCGATGCGCGCAATGGGCGGGATTCAGGTGCTGGCCGATGGCGGTCTGGAGCTGCTGGCGCAGGCGCGCACCATCATCATTCCTGGCTGGCGCGACCGAAATGCGCCGGTGCCCGAGGCATTGCTCACGGCATTGCGTGATGCCCATTCGCGCGGCGCCCGGTTGCTGTCGATCTGCTCGGGCGTGTTTGTTTTAGCAGTCAGCGGGCTGCTCGACGGGCATGGCGCCACCACCCATTGGCGCTACACCTCGGAGTTGGCCGAGCGCTTCCCGGCCATTGATGTCGACCCGGATGTGCTTTACGTCGATTCCGGCCAGTTGATCACTTCGGCTGGCAGTGCGGCGGGGATCGACGCCTGCCTGCATCTGGTGGCACGGGACTTCGGCACCCAGGTGGCCAACTCGGTAGCGCGGCGGCTGGTGATGTCGCCGCAACGCACCGGCGGTCAGGCGCAATTCATTCCGACACCGGTCAGCCCGACCCCGCGCAGCGACTTGTCGCGCGTGATGCAGTGGGCCCGCGAGCGCCTGCACGAACCGCTGGAAGTGCGCGACCTGGCCAGCGAAGCGGCAATGAGCGAACGCACCTTCCTGCGCAAATTCACCGAAGCCAGCGGCCAGTCACCCAAGGCCTGGCTGCAACACGAGCGTCTGGCCCGGGCCCGGGAGTTGCTGGAAAGCACACCGCAGAACACCGAGCAGATTGCCCAGCGCTGCGGTTATCGTTCGGTGGAAAGCTTTCGCGTGGCGTTTCGCAGCGTGGTCGGGGTGCCGCCGTCGGTGTATCGCGAGCGCTTTGGGCGTGAGATCAGATCCACTTCATGAGTTGACCTCACAGCCCTCTTCGCGAGCAAGCTCGCTCCCACAGATAACCACCTACTTCTGTGGGAGCGAGCTTGCTCGCGAATGGGCCATTCCAGACAACATGTGACTCAAGGCTTGCGCAACAGATAGGTGTCCATGATCCAGCCATGCTCGGCCCGCGCCGCCTTGCGCACCCGCTCGATTTCATCGGCAACATCACTGAGCTTGCCGCTGATCAGGATCTCATCCGGCGTGCCAAGGTAGGCCCCCCAGTAAATCTCTGTCTCCTGATCCGCCACCCGATGGTAGGAATCTTCCGCGTCGAGCATCACCACCAGGCTGTCGGTATCACTCACCTGCCCCGCCGCCAGACGCCGGCCGGTGGTGATTTCAATCGAACGACCGATGGTGTTCAACGGCACCTTGTGCTGCGCCGCCAAGGCCTGAACGCTGGTGATGCCGGGGATTACGTCGAATTCGAACGCGCATTGTCCTGAGGCCAGGATTGCCTGAAGGATGCGAATCGTACTGTCGTACAGCGCCGGGTCGCCCCACACCAGAAAACCGCCGCACTGCCCGTCAGCCAATTCGTCATTGATCAAGCGTTCGAAGGTTTGCTGCTTGGCGCGGTTCAGATCATCGACGCTGGCGCTGTAGTCCACGTCGCCGCGCTCACGCTCAGGGCTGTGGGCTTCGGCGAAACGGTAGGTACGATCGGTGATGTAGCGTTCGCAGATTTCACGACGCAGGTCGATCAACTTGTCCTTGCTCTGGCCCTTGTCCATCAGGAAAAACACGTCCACCTGATTCAGCGCCTTCACCGCCTGCATCGTGATGTAGTCGGGGTTGCCGGCGCCAATGCCGATGACCAGCAAGCGTTTCATGAAAGGTCTCCTCCAGTGCCGATGCCGGACAAGCGTAGCCGCCAGCGCCCGAAGAAACTCAACTCGACCACCGCCAGCGGTTCGACATCAATGCTGTGGAAAGCCTGGCCCTGCAGGACCTGCATCAGCGCCGCCCGAATGATGAACGGATGCGTGACGGCCACGACATGACCCGGCGAGGTTTGCAGGGTTGCCAGCCATGCGGCCACCCGTTCACCGAGTTGTGCCACCGACTCTCCGCCATGAGGCGCGGCGGCGGGATCTTCGAGCCAGGCTTGCAGCGCTTCGGGCTCATTGCGCTGCAGGTCCTTGATCGACTGCCCGTGCCAACGCCCCCAATCGCAATCGCGCAGCGCTTCATCGACCGCTGCATCGTGACCGAACCCTTCGGCAGTCTGACGCGTACGCAATTCCGGGCCGCAGATCAAACGACGTGGCGTCTCGAACCGAGCGGCCAGCGAGTCAGACGCTACAGCGCTTTCTTCAACAGCTTCGTTCGTAGGAAAACGCGCCAATTTTTGTGAGACGGTTCTGGCATGGCAAATCAAGGTCAAACGGGTGGCTTGCACATTGAATCACTCGGTCAGAAGGTAAAAAAACACCCGGCGAAGTGCCGACAAGGCAGCAATTGTGCCGTAAACCGGAGGGTTCAGGGCAACACCATTCAATTGACCACCCTCAACGAAGCGGCAATGTCTGACACAACAATGGGCAATGGACTACAAGATCGATCGACAGACGTGTAGCCCTTGCTACACGGGCATCTCGCCCCATTTTGGGGCTTCACGGACGCTGCGGAAAATTCACTAGACATGTAACGTCAGTTACATAAATACTGTTTTAACGGATTGTGAAGCGAATTCAACACACCCATCCAGCAGGAGCCCGGATGCCCCCTCTCAGAGACCTGATTACTGATCCCGGCCTGGACCTTACGCCGTCAGAGCGCAAAGTCGTCCGGGCCTTGCTCGATCAGTACCCGCGCAACGGCCTCGGGCCCATGGCGCGGCTGGCCGAACACGCCGGCGTCAGCGATCCGACCATCGTGCGTCTGGTAAAAAAACTCGGTTTTGGCGGTTACGCCGAATTCCAGGACGCCCTGCTGAGCGACATGGACCATCGCCTGAGCTCGCCGCGCACGCTGTTGCAACCGCGTTCGAACCTGAATCAGGACGATGCCTGGAGCCATTATCTGGCCCACAGCCACAACCTGCTGGCGGAAACCCAGGCCCTGACCCAACCCGAAGACGTGCGGATTCTCGCGCAATGGCTGCTCGATACGCGCCATCAGGTCTACTGCTTCGGCGGGCGCTTCAGCAGCCTGATGGCCACCTACCTGCTCAATCACTTGCGTCTGCTGCGCCCCGGTTGCTTTGCGCTGGAGGACAACGCGCAACTGCCGGATCGCCTGTTCGACCTGCAACGCCAGGACGTGGTGCTGGTGTTCGACTATCGCCGCTACCAGACCCAGGCCCTGCGCGTGGCCACTGCGGCAAAGAACAACAATGCGCGCGTCGTGCTGTTCACCGACATCTACGCCTCGCCGCTGCGGGAACTGGCGGACATGATCATCAGCGCCCCGGTGGAGTCGGCCTCGCCGTTCGACACCATGGTCCCGGCACTGGCTCAGGTCGAAGCGCTGATTGCTTGCCTGACCCTGCGCAGCCCGGACCTGGCCGATCGCCTGGAAGGCATCGATGCCCTGCGCAACGACTTCGACACCCACTTGCTGGAGGATAAATAAGGATGTTCAGCCTTCCCCACCGCTCGCCGCGGGACCTGCCGTTTGTCACCGACCACACCGCGCTGTTGCTGGTGGACATGCAGCGTGCCTGGCTCGAACCGCAGTTCGACCCGCACCTCGAAGGCCCGGACGCCGCGTACTTCCTCAATCGCACGCGCTCGCAAGTGGTGCCCAATCAGGTCCGTCTGCTCAACGCCTTCCGCGACGCACGGCAGAACGTGCTGCACACCCTGATCGAAAGCCTGACCGCCGACGGCCGCGACCGCTCGCTGGATCACAAACTGTCGGACATGCACCTGCCCAAGGGCAGCCCGCAGGCACAGGTCATCGCCGAACTGACCCCGACCGAAAACGAAATCGTGCTGCCGAAGACCTCTTCCGGGGTCTTCAACTCGACCAACATCGACTACGTGCTCCGCAATCTGGAAACCCGACACCTGATCATCGCCGGCATCGTCACCGACCAGTGCGTGGACATGGCCGTGCGCGACGCCGCCGATCGGGGCTATCTGGTGACACTGGTGGCGGACGCCTGCGCGACCTACACCGAGGCACGCCACGACGCCTGCCTGAACGCAATCAAGGGCTATTGCTGGATCACCGACACCGACACCGTGCTCGGCCGGCTGCAGGAGATGCGGCCATGAGCGAACGCCTGTCGCCGTTGCCGATGACCACCATCGTCACCACCGACCTGATCGGCATCACCCGGGGCCGTTCGTTTCCCACCGATGAACTGGAACACTATCAGGCCGCCGGCTGCGGCTGGGTGCCGGCCAACAGCGCTTTGACGCCGCAGGACATCATCGCCTCGAGCAATCCGTGGGGCGCCTATGGCGATCTGCGGCTGATTCCCGATCTGGCCAGCCGAGTCACGGTCGGCAATGGCCCGGATGCCGCCGCCCCGGCGCTGGATTTCATTCACGGTGACATCCGCGAAACCGACGGCCGCCCCTGGGGAGCCTGCCCGCGCACGTTGCTGAGCGATGAAATCGAGCGTTATCGCGATCAGCTCGGCTTGCAGGTCAACGCCGCGTTCGAACACGAATTCAACCTGCACGCCGGGTTTGCCGAACACCTGGCCTTCTCCCTCGAGTCCCAGCGCCAGGGCGCGGAATTCGGTGGCTGGCTGCTCAGCGCGTTGCGCGCCGGCGGTGTCGAGCCGGAAATGTTCTTGCCCGAATACGGCAAGCATCAATACGAAATCACCTGCCGCCCGACCCTCGGCGTGGCGGCGGCAGATCGCGCGGTAAACGTGCGCGAGATCACCCGCGAAATCGCCCGGCAGATGGGCCTGGATCTGAGCTTTGCGCCGAAGACCGCTGCCGACGCAGTGTGCAACGGCGTGCACCTGCACGTCAGTCTGCTGGATCTGGCCGGCCAGCCGATGTTGTACGACGCCGGCACCAGCAATGGTCTGTCGACCCTCGGCCAGCACTGGGCGGCGGGCGTGCTGCATTACTTGCCGGCGCTGTGCGCGTTCACCGCGCCGACGCCGGTGTCGTACGAGCGTCTGCAGCCGCACCACTGGAGCGCGTCCTACGCCTGCCTCGGCCAGCAGAACCGCGAAGCGGCGCTGCGCATCTGCCCGACCGTGAGCCTGGGCAACAAACCCGTGGCCAAGCAATACAACCTGGAATTCCGCGCCATGGACGCCACTGCCTCGCCGCACCTGGCGATGGCTGCGCTGCTGATCGCCGGACGCCTGGGCATCGAACAGCGTCTGGCGCTGAACGCAATCACCGATGAAATCCCCGATGCACTCAACGACGAACAACGCGAGGCGCGGGGCATCGTTGCCCTGCCCGCCTCTTTGGCTCAGGCACTGGATTGCCTGCGTCGCAGCGAAGCGCTGATGGCAGCGCTGCCGGCACCGTTGCTCGACACGTATTTCGCCCTTAAAACCGAGGAACTGGCGCTGACGGAACAGCTCTCGCCCGCTGACCTGTGTGAGCACTATGCACGCCTGTACTGAATCCGCCGAGCTTGGGTTGTACACCCGACCGGTCTACAACCTGACCCGTGAAGATTCGACGCACCCGCTGATTCTGGTGTGCGAACACGCCTGCCGCTACATCCCCCAAGCCCTGAACAATCTGGGCCTGGATGACACGGCTGCGCGTGAACACATCGCCTGGGACATCGGTGCGCTGGAGCTGGCCGAACAACTGTCGGAAAAGATCGGCGCCACGCTGTTGAGCGCCAATTATTCGCGACTGCTGATCGACCTCAACCGGCCCCGCCATGCCCCGGACAGCATTCCGGCGCAGAGCGAGATCTATCAGGTGCCGGGCAATCGCGAGCTCGACGAAGCCACCCGCGAATACCGTCGCCAGTGCCTGTTCAAGCCGTTTCACACTCGGTTGCAACAACTGATCGACGAGCGTCTGGCCGAAGGCCGGCCGGTGCGGGTGGTGGGGATTCACAGTTTCACCCCGATCTATTACGGCCAGCCGCGTGAGCTGGAAGCCGGCGTGCTGTTCGGTCAGGCAAAGGCATACGCCCAGCGCCTGCTCGACGGGCTCGGTCAGCATCCGCTGAAAGTCGCCGGCAACCAGCCGTACAAAATCGACCCGCTGGGCGACATGACCGTGCCTGTGCACGGCGATGCCCGAGGCCTCGAATCGGTATTGATCGAGGTGCGCAATGACCTGCTGCGCAGCCCGGAAGCGGTTTCCCGCTGGGCAAATTATCTGGCTCCACTGCTTTGAAGATTGCTGTAAACGCTGCTGACGCTGTAAACGACGGACCGACATAACAACTAAAACGAACGATTGGCTGACAAGGAGTTGCGCTTCATGGAAATAGAAGAGTTCGGCTACAAACAGGAGTTGAAACGTAGCCTGACACTGACCGATCTGGTGGTGTACGGGATGATCTTCATGATCCCCATCGCCCCGTTCGGCGTGTATGGCTACGTCAACGCCGAGGCACCGGGGATGGTGCCTCTGGCATACATCATCGGCATGGTGGCAATGGTTTTCACCGCGCTGAGCTACGGCAGCATGGCCCGGGCCTTTCCGATTGCCGGATCGGTCTATTCCTACGCACAACGGGGCCTGAATCAACACGTCGGCTTCCTCGCCGGCTGGCTGATGCTGCTCGACTACCTGCTGATTCCGCCGCTGCTTTACGTTTATGCGGCGATGGCGCTCAACCATTTGTACCCGGACATCCCGAAAGTCGGATTCATTCTGGCATTCCTGGTCAGCGCGACCTTCGTCAACCTGCGCGGTATCACCTTCACCGCCCGCATGAACATCCTGTTCCTGCTGGCGCAACTCGTTGTGCTGGGGATCTTCCTGTTTTACGCCTGGAACGCCCTGCACAACGGTGGCGGCAACGGCCAGTTGACCCTGGCGCCGCTGTATCACCCGGAAACCTTCAATTTCGCCCTGCTGATGCAAGCGGTGTCGATTGCGGTGCTGTCGTTCCTCGGTTTCGATGCGATCTCCACCCTTGCCGAAGAGATCAAGGGCGACCCGGGCCGCAGCGTCGGCAAGGCAGCGTTGATCACCCTGGTGGTGATGGGCGCGATCTTCGTCGTACAGACCTGGATCGCCACCGATCTGGCCGCCGGCATGGGCTTCAAGTCCGCCGACACCGCGTTCTATGAAATCGCCGAAATCGCTGCCGGCAGCTGGCTCGCGACCCTGACCGGCGTGGCCACGGCCCTGGCCTGGGGCGTGGCGGTGGCGATCACTTCGCAAGCGGCGGTCTCGCGCCTGCTGTTCGGCATGGCCCGCGACGGCAAGCTGCCGAAAGTGCTGGCCAAGGTCCACCCGAAACACAACACGCCGTACCTGAGCATTTATCTGGTGGCCGTGCTGTCGCTGGTGATCTGCTACCTGTTCATCAACTCGGTGGACACCCTGACCTCGCTGGTCAACTTCGGCGCCCTGAGCGGCTTCATGCTGCTGCACCTGACCGTGATCAATTACTACTGGCGCCGGCAGAAGTCCGGCCAGGTGATCCGTCACCTGATCTGCCCGGTGATCGGCTTCGGCATCGTCGCGGCCATCATGTACAACATGGGCGTCGATGCACAGAAACTCGGCCTGATCTGGATCGCTCTGGGTCTGGTGTATCTGTTCTTCCTGAACAAGCTCGGCGCCAGTACCGCGCTGCCTGACCCGAGCAATGGCTGACAAGAAAAAGGGCGGTGTCTGACAACAAATCAGGCAACCGCCGCTTTAACGCGTGGAAACCGACAGTGATAGTCAGGTTCGGCGAATGGGCCGAACCTTTTGATACAGGAGTGCATCCATGCTGGTCTTACGTCCAGTCGAGCCAAACGACCTGCCTCAATTGCAACAACTGGCTCGCGACAGCCTGGTGGGCGTCACGTCCCTGCCGGATGACAGCCAGCACCTGGGCGAAAAAATCGCCGCATCCTGCGCCTCGTTCGACATGGATGCTGCGGCTCAGGGCCCGGAGAATTACTTTTTCGTGCTCGAAGACCTGGACAGCCGTCGCCTGGTCGGCTGCTCGGAAATTCTCGCCACTGCCGGATTCAACGAACCGTTCTACAGCCTGCGCAACCGCCACTTCACCAGCGCTTCGCGGGAACTGAACATTGAACACGGCGTGCCGGCGCTGTCGCTGTGCCACGACCTCAGCGGTCACACCCTGCTGCGGGGCTTTCACATCGACGCAGCACTAGTGCGCACGCCGTTTTCCGAGTTGCTGTCACGGGCGCGCCTGCTGTTCATCGCTGCCCACGCGCAACGATTTGCCGAAGCGGTCATCACCGAAATCGTTGGCTACAGCGACGCTCAGGGCCACTCGCCGTTCTGGGATGCGCTGGGCAAACATTTCTTCGACCTGCCCTACGTCGAGGCCGAGCGCCTGTGCGGTTTGCAGAGCCGTACGTTTCTCGCCGAACTGATGCCGCAATACCCGATCTACGTGCCGATGCTGCCGCTGGCGGCGCAGGAGTGCATCGGTCGTATTCACCCGGACGGCCAGGAAGCCTTCGACATCCTTGAGCGCGAGGGCTTTGAAACCAACAGCTACATCGACCTGTTCGATGCCGGCCCGACCTTGTACGCGCGCACCGCCAACATCCGTTCGATCGTGCAGAGCCAGATCGCAACGGTTCAAGAGGAACCTCTGATCGACGCCCGCGGTCGTTATCTCGTGAGCAACGATGCACTGCACGGCTTCAGGGCGGTGGTCGCCGAGCTGGATTACCAGCCTGGTCAACCCCTGGCACTTACGCCGGCGATATGCGCAGCGCTGAATGTCGGCGCTGGCGACACGATCCGGTTGATTGCCCTGTGAACCGCGCCCTCACCCAACGACAGTGCCCGAGCAGGCGCGCAAAAGGAGTTGCAGCATGATTGTCCGTCCGGTCCAAGTCAGCGACCTGCCAGCGTTGATGACGCTGGTGCAACAGGCCGGGCCGGGGTTCACCACCCTGCCCGCCAACGAAGATCGCCTGGCCCACCGGGTACGCTGGGCGCAACGGGCGTTCGCCGAGCAGGTCGAGCGGGCCGATGCCGATTATCTGTTCGTGCTTGAAGACGACGAACAGCGAGTGGTCGGCGTCAGCGCCCTGGCCGGCGCCGTCGGCCTGCGCGAGCCCTGGTACAACTACCGGGTCGGGCTGACCGTCAGTTCGGCACCGGACCTTGGCATCCAGCGGCAGATCCCGACCCTGTTCCTCAACAATGAACTGACCGGCCAATCGGAACTGTGCTCGCTGTTCCTGCGCCACGACCAGCGTCACGGCAGCAATGGACGTCTGCTGTCGCTGGGGCGTTTGCTGTTCGTTGCCGAATTCCCGCATCTGTTCGGCGAGAAGATGATCGCCGAACTGCGAGGGAGTGCCGACGAGCAAGGCTGTTCGCCGTTCTGGGACAGTCTGGGCCGGCACTTCTTCCAGATGGACTTCAGCCACGCCGACCACCTGTCCGGGCTGGGCAACAAGGCATTCATCGCCGAACTGATGCCACGCCAGCCGCTGTACACCTGCCTGCTCACCGAACAGGCCCAGGCCGTGATCGGCCAGGCCCACCCCAACACCGAACCGGCGCTGAAGATCCTTCAGTCCGAGGGTTTCGCCCACAAAGGCTACATCGACATCTTTGACGGTGGCCCGGTGATCGAGGCGCCGATCCGCAGCATCCGTACCGTGCGCGACAGCCTGGAACTGACGCTAAGCATCGGCACGCCGGACGAACAGGCGCCGCTGTGGCTGATCCATAACCGCCGTCTGGAAAACTGCCGCATCACCGTCGCTGCGGGCCGCCGGGTCGGCAGCAGTCTGGTGATCGACCGCCTCACCGCCAAACGCCTGCAATTGCAGCCGGGCAACTCGGTACGGGCAGTGCCGTTGCCCAATCAACAGCAGCAGGCAGTGGCGGCCTGAGCGCCTCTGCCTGCAGCAAGAAAGCCTGAACAGGTTTTTCCTGGTTAACTTCCTCGTTAATTCGTCATGATCCTTGACCCATTGGCGTGATAGCCTTTTCACCTTCGGCGTTGACACCTTTGCTCAAGCCTTTCCATTCCTTTGTATTGGTGGAACTCGTATGACCAGGCTTTCTCATCAAGATTTGCGCCGTAACTTCCGTCAGCTGCTGGCTTCCGACACCTGCTATCACACCGCCTCGGTGTTCGATCCGATGTCCGCCCGCATCGCCGCTGACCTGGGTTTTGAAGTAGGGATTCTCGGCGGCTCGGTCGCCTCGTTGCAGGTGCTGGGCGCCCCGGACTTTGCCCTGATCACCCTCAGCGAATTCGCCGAGCAGGCCACCCGTATCGGCCGCGTCGCCCAGTTGCCGGTGATCGCCGACGCCGACCACGGCTACGGCAACGCGCTCAACGTGATGCGCACCATCGTCGAACTGGAGCGTGCCGGCGTCGCCGCGCTGACCATCGAAGACACCCTGCTTCCAGCACAATTTGGCCGTAAATCCACCGACCTGATCACCGTCGCCGAAGGCGTCGGCAAGATCCGCGCGGCACTGGAAGCCCGGGTCGACTCGGAAATGGCGATCATCGCCCGGACCAACGCCGGTATCCTGCCGAACCAGGAAATCATCAGCCGCACCAAGCATTACCAGGCCGCCGGCGCTGACGGTATCTGCATGGTCGGCATCCAGGACTTCGATCAGCTCGAGCAGATCGCCGAACACCTGACCGTCCCGCTGATGCTGGTCACCTACGGCAATCCGGCGCTGCGCGACGACAAGCGCCTGGCCGAACTGGGTGTGCGCGTGACCATCGACGGCCACGGTGCTTACTTCGCGGCGATCAAGGCCACTTACGACAGCCTGCGCGAACAGCGGCAGATCTTCACCCAGGCCTCGGACCTGAGCGCCACTGAACTGACCCACACCTACACCCAGCCTGAGGAATACATCCTCTGGGCCAAGGAATACATGAGCGTGAAGGAATAACCGCTAACTGAGCCGAAGCAACCTGGCAACTTCTAATAGGGCCGGTAGACGCAATGTCACCGGCCGGATTTCAACAGAAACCAGATTAAAAATTCGCAACTTTCCGCCCGGCAATACACATCAACAAATAAACACAAACACCCAATAACAAATCCAGCATTGACCCCTGACATCAACACCCCATAATAAAAACCGTTAAGCAACGAACACGCCTAACAAATAATCACATATTCCGAACAATACATAAAAAACTTACAAACAAGGATCCACCATGAAAAAAATTACTGACAACTGGGAAACAACTCCTCTATTTCATGCCGAAACCAAAATAATCAACACGCCAACAAAGTCTAACAACGCCGCCAATTGTCCGGGATGGGATGGTTTACGCTTTAACATTGGCAACATTCACGAAATCAAGAAAATCCGCAACCTGCCCGCTCAATCTTAAACCACAGGTCTGTGGTGCAGGTGTCAGCGACCAAGAGGCACAGGCGCTGACGTCTGCATAGCGGTAAATAAAAACAGACTCTTCAGCCTGCTCCAACACTTGTGCCAGTTCATTTGGCGATATAAAAATAAAGAGACGCCCATGATAAAAAACCTGCTCAACCCAGACTTAACGTCCGACCAACTTATTACCCGCATCAAGACAATAAACATGGGCGCCGAAATAAACCAGCTCGCAGACCAGTTACTCGAATCGATAACTGGCACTCAAAACCTGTCCCGCCACGCTGCGATTATGAACGCAACAAACGCCCATACAAAAACATTGACGTTATATTGCAATGAAGTTGGAAATATCAGCCTCAAAGCGCCTGACAACGCGCCAGCGCCTGAACAACTCTATTCCGTTCCTGGCAACTCTGTTTTGTTCGCGATCAACGGGCAATCGTTTTCTGTTCAGCTTTACAGGCGCGACGATGAACATCTGACTCGCGCCGATCTGGTCATCGTGAATGCCGATCGTCCGTTGTTCATCGACGGCAGTATTACGCTCTATGACAGCAACCCGTATGGAAACGGACACTCTGCGTTTATTGGGAGTATCAATCTGCCAGAAAAAACTGCCGACATCAGTGTTTTCGACCCCGACTCATTGCGCAAAATCGCCTGGTTTCCCCATGACGACAGCGCCGCACGTTTTCTGGTGAGTCTTGAGCTGCTTGAAGCTGCACAGGATTCCGGTGCCTGCAAAGTGGCTGAAGAGCTGATCTATCACTACCACCCCGCTGTCGCTTGGAAGGCTTTTCAGATTATCGGCAGAGCGGATCCACAGAGCGCATTAAAACACTCTGCTCTATTGAGAAATCTGCAAAACAGTCGCCTGAACCACTTACTCGAACAGTACGAAGCCACATGAAACTGAACACTTTTGTTGAGCGCATGAATACCTACGACCTGCAGCTGGACAGGCCAAAAATCATGGAGGATCTGCGTCAACTCGCCACGAATCGTACTTTGTTGAGCGAGTACCTTTACACCTCGATTCAACAGGACGGTTTCAGCACCCAAAACAGACTTTATGGTGCTTATGCATTTGTCCTGCACTCCAACGACCTGTTTACCGTTCGACTCGGGTTCTGGTCGCCGGTCACATCAAATGATGAAAGGGAAACCTTCATCTACGACCTCAATCACAGTCATGACTTCGAACTCTATAGCGTGGGTTACAGTGGTGACGGTTACACCACCGTATCGCGAGAGATTCTGGACCAAGCCCCCTTGCAGGCTGGCAGAAGACCAGAGTTCGGGGAAGAACGAGTGCTTAAACTTATTCCGGGTAGGGTGCTGCACATGATTGCGCTAAGGGAAGTACACAAACAGCTCCCACCTGAAACGATGTCCGCCTCGCTGAGTTTGCTCATCCATCCCCGGCAGGAAACCAAAACCGAAGAAGCCTGGTGCTTCGACGACAACCTGGTGCCGACTTATCCCGGCATCGCCCGCCAAGAGACAGCGCTTTTTGACAGCATGCTGTCCCGGTTACAACGTGAGCAGACTTCACTGCCCACTCAATCAGAAAGGAAATCTGTAGACCAGGCAACTCGATAACTGAAGACCCCCGCTGCTGCACGCAGGCGTCAACGTGATCAGCACTCCGGTGAAGACCACCGCCGCTGCTCCATGCGCAAGTTTCATGCCTCGCTACAACGTGGGTAACATTCACGAAATCAAACAGTTCTGGAACATGCCGCAACAATCCTGATGGCCTGTCGCCTCGGCGCTTGATGGGCGGTAAACCTTGAGGTCTGCCGCCTTAAGCACGGAGACTAGTTGCCCGCCAACTCCATAATCATCCGCGACAACAGATAAATCCGCGGCGCCACGCTCTCCACCTCCGCGTACTCCTCCGGCGTATGAATGTTGCCGCCAACAATCCCGAATCCATCCAGCGTCGGTGTCCCCACTCCGGCCGACAAACTGGCATCCGCCGCCCCGCCACTGCCTTCTTCAGTCAACTTGCGGCCAATCTCGCCATAAATCCCCTGAGCCATCGCCATCAAACGATCCGACTCCGCCGTCTGCGGCATCGGCGGCAAGCCGCGTTGCAGCGAGGTCTTCACTTCCGTATCGGGGATCAACTTGTCCTGCGACACCCGCGCCAGATCCTTCTCGATCCGGTCGAACTCCTCCGGCACCGCCGCCCGCACGTCAGCCTTGGCCGTGGCCTGATCCGGGATCACGTTGGTGCGGTCGCCGGCCTTGAGCACGGTGAAGTTGATGGTGGTTTTCTTGGCTTCGTCGCCGAGCTTGCCCAGTTGCAGGATCTGATGCGCCGCCTCCATCGCCGCGTTGCGCCCCAGTTCCGGCGCAACGCCGGCGTGAGCAGCCTTGCCCTTGACCTCGACCAGCGCGGTGGCGCTGCCCTTGCGCCACACCACCAGGCCATCCGCCGGGCGACCCGGTTCTAGGTTAAGGGTCACGTCGTGAAGCTTGGCGGTTTTCTTGATCAGGTCGGTGGCAACCTCCGAGCCGGTTTCTTCGCTGGCGTCGAGCAGGAAGGTGATTTGCGCGTAGTCCTTGAAGTCGAGGTTCTTCAGAATTTTCAGCGCATAAATGCCGGCGACGATCCCGCCCTTGTCGTCCATCACCCCCGGCCCATAGGCGCGGCCGTCCTTGATGGTGAACGGTCGCTCGGCGGCGGAGCCTTCCTTGAACACCGTGTCCATGTGCGCCATCAGCAGGATTTTGGCCTTGCCGGTGCCTTTGAGCGTGGCGAGCACGTGGTTGGTTTTTTCCGGGGTGTTGGGCACCAGCTCGATGGTGGCGCCGAGTTTTTTCAGCTCGTCGATGGCGATTTCGCTGACTTGTTTGAGACCTTTTTCATCGCCGGAGCCGGAGTCGATATTGACCAGCCGCTCCAGCAGTTTCAGGGCTTCAGACTTGTATTGTTCGGCGTCGGCCAGCACCTGTTTGTGCGGTTCGGCGAAGGCGTCAGCGGCTGCGAAAGAGAGGGTCAGGCCGAGACCGGCAGCCAGCAGGGAACGAGGGAATTTGAACGTCATGAATCAATCCTTGTTTCGTGTCGGGTACTGAACCGTACCTGACATCGCCGCAAGGCTCTATCCCGGATGCGACACCCCATCCGTTCAAACCGAACCCAGCACCTCGCGCCGTGGCTTGTCGTCATTGCAACAGATCACCCGGTTGCGCCCGGTCGCCTTGGCTTCGTACAGCGCCTGGTCGGCGTCATTGAGCCAGCGTGTCGCATCGCCGTGAGCCGGATCGAGTGCGGCCAGTCCGATGCTCAGGCTGACTTTCAGCGCCGGATTCTGCTCGTAGACCAGAAAGGAAAAACGCTCGCGCAAGGCTTCCATCACCTGCGCCGCATTGAACAGCGGTAAGTCCGGCAGGATCACGCAAAACTCGTCGCCGCCGTAGCGCCCGGCCACGTCCGCCATACGCAGGTTCTGCTTGAGCATCTTGCTCAACTGGCGCAGGACGATATCGCCGGCCACATGGCCGTAGGTGTCGTTGATCGCCTTGAAGTGGTCGATGTCGATCAGCGCAATCGCCGCGCCTTTTTGCTGCCCTTTGCAGCGCAGAAACTCGATTTCCAGTTGATCCTTCCAGGCGCCGTGGTTGAGCAGACCGGTGAGGCTGTCGGTACGGCTCAGGGCCAGCAATTCACGTTTCTGCACACCCAGGGTGTAGGCCTGACGAAAGCAGATCCAGCCCAGCGCCAACGGGTACAGCATCAATAACGGCAGGCAGGCATACATCTGCGCCGGAGTGGTCGCCGGGATGAAGGCCGGGGCGAACACCACCAGCCCGACACCGACGCCAAGCAACTGCGCCGCCGACCCTGCCAGCAGAAAACGCAGACCGCCGATGGCAACGTTATTCATCGCCATCATCGAAATGGTCGTGGCACTGGGCAGCGGATTGAATTGCATGGCAGCGACCCAGAGGCCGCCAAGGAAGGCATCGATCAGCAAGTTGCGGTGTTCGGCGTGGTAAGGGACTTTCGAGCGTCGTGCCCACTGATACGCCAGGTGTGGCCAGACCAGACCGTTGAACAACATCAGCGCCCAGACCCAGGCCGGGGGATCGAGCGGAAACATCGCGACGCTCACGCACAAAAGCCCCAGGACCAGCCCGAGGGTTCGCGATGTGTAAAGCCTCCTGGCCAGTGAAAGTCCCTTTCCTCCCGTTCTTCCCATAAGGGCCTCGAGTACACCGCAAAAGGATGTGCTCGGAGTCTAACAGGGCAACGTTAAATAGCCATCACCGGCCAGCGGCCGGCAGTCTCCGACCCCGCGGCCCGCCATTTCCGGCACACGGCAGGCAAATGATTGGCTATACATGAAAGGTAGAAAATGGAAAAAGACTCTAAGAAGGAGGCCCATGCAGACCTATCAAGTGTTGATCATCGGCAGCGGGTTTGGCGGCCAGTGCGCGGCGGTCAATTTGCTCAAGGCCGGCATCGACGATTTTCGCTTGCTGGAGCGGCGGGACTTTTTCGGCGGCACCTGGTGCCAGAACACCTACCCCGGCGCGGCGGTGGACGTGCCGTCGCCCCTGTATTCGCTGTCGTTTGCGCCCTACCCGTGGACACAGATGTTCGCCGAGCAAGCCGAGCTGCATCGCTACACCGAACACGTCATCGAGCGTTTCGGCCTGCGCGAGCGGGTGGAGCTGCAAGCCAATGTCGAGCACATCGAGTGGGATGAAAACGAAAAACGCTGGGCCGTACACACCGGCGCCAAGGGCATCTATTACGCGCAGTTCGTGATCAATGCCACCGGGCCGCTGAGTCAACCGGTCGTCCCACACTTCCCCGGTCGGGATCGTTTTCAAGGAAAGACCTTTCATACAAACAATTGGGATCACAGCTACGACTATCGCGGTAAACGCGTGACGATCGTCGGCAGCGGTGCCAGTGCCGTGCAGGTGATTCCGACGATTGCACCGGATGTCGCGCACTTGCACGTCTTTCAGCGCACCCCCCATTGGGTGCTGCCGCGCCCCGACCGAAAATTCGGACGTTTCCAGCGCTGGCTGCTGGGGCTGAAACCGGCCTGGAAGCTGCTGCGCTGGCTGATCTACTGGCAGTTCGAAACCCGGATCATCGCCTTCAAATATTCGAAACCGGCGATTCACATGGTGCAGAACCAGGCGCTGAAATTTCTCAAACGCCAGGTGACTGACCCTGAACTGCAGCGAAAACTGACGCCGGACTTCACCATCGGCTGCAAAAGGGTATTGCTCTCCAACACCTATTACCCGGCGCTGACCCGGCCCAACGTCACCTTGCACAGCCGCGAACAAGGTATCGCCGCCCTCGATGAAACCGGCATCCTCACCACGGATGGCCAGCACATCGACGTCGATCTGATTGTCTGGTCGACCGGTTACGACGCCACCGATGGCGTGATTTCCTACCCGGTCAGCGGAAAAAACGGCGTAAAACTGCGCGATGTCTGGGCGCAATACCCACGCGCCTACCTCGGCACCAGCCTGCCGGACTTTCCCAACCTGTTTATCGTCACCGGGCCGAACACCGGTATCGGTCACACCTCGGCGCTGTTCATCATCGAATCGCAGATGAACTACATCCTCGACTGCATCCGTACCGTACAGGCCAAAGGTCTGCGCAGCATCGAAGTTCGCCCCGAAGCAGAACGTACCTACACTCAGATGATTCATCGGGAAATGGAACGCACGGTCTGGAAAACCGGCGGCTGCCACAGTTGGTATCAAAGCAGGAGCGGTCACGTGATCGCGATGTTTCCCGGCTTCAGTTTCAGCTATCACCGCTTGACCCGGGCGCTGAAACCGGCCGACCACATTCTGTCTTGAACAAGGAAGACCCACGATGCTTTTGCTGTTTGTCGCCCTCGCAGTTTTCGTGGCCTGGAGCTGGTTGAGCTACCCGGCGGTCGGTCACTGGCTCTACGACCTGAGCGCAGCATTGGAGGCGAAACTGTACCGGCTGCACAAGATTGAAGTGCCGATCGCCGAAATGACCGTGTCGACCTGGCAAGGCGGGCCTTACGAAGCGTCGAGCAGCATTCTGATGCTGCACGGCTACAGCGCCGAAAAGAACCTGTGGCTGCGCTTCGCCCGGCACTTTGTCGGGCAGTACCGGGTGATCATCCCGGACCTGGCCGGTCACGGCGAAACCGGCTTCAAGGCCGGCGGCGGCTACGACATTCCGGTTCAGGCCAAACGCATGATTCAGCTGCTCGACGTCTGCGGCGTCGAGAAAGTCCACGTGATCGGCAACTCCATGGGCGGTTACATCGCCGCGTGGCTGGCAGCGACCTACCCGGATCGCATCGCTTCGGTGGCACTGATCGACCCGGCCGGCGTCACCGCGCCCGAGGCCAGCGACATGGAGCGTCACCTCGCTCGTGGGCACAATCCGTTCCTGATCAATTCCCGGGAAGAATTCCGACACTTCTATGCGATGACCATGGCCTCGCCGCCGTGGGTACCCGGTCTGGTGCTTGACGCCATTGCCCAGCGCTACGAACAACAGCGGGACGAACTGGAAGAAATCTTCCGGGATTTTCGCGCAAGTCCGCCGATGGAACCGAAGTTGCCGGACATCAAATGCCCGGCGCTGTTGCTCTGGGGCCGCAAGGACCGGTTGATCGATGTCAGCAGTGTGCCGGTGTGGAGCAAGGGCATCGCCAATCTGCGGGTGGATGTGTGGGATGGCGTCGGGCACATGCCGATGGTCGAGCAGCCGTCAAACACGGCGCGTTTGTATCGGGAGTTCCTGGGGGAAAACTCACGCGCAGACAGGTAACCGGTCAGTCGTTGGCAGAATGAAGTTCGTAGGATTCTTCGTTTGCCCGCGTCGGCGAAGGCTGCGATCTTTTCCTCCATCCTTTACGTGACCGTGCCAGGAATTTTTTTCATGACCGTGCAGCCGTTCGTCAGCCCCGACCTGATCCGCCAACGCTTCTCCAAAGCGATGTCCGACATGTACCGCGAAGAAGTGCCGCTGTACGGCGCACTGATGGAACTGGTGGAGCAGACCAACCGCGAAGTGCTGGCCCGCGAGCCGCAGATCGCCAGTCAGTTGCACAGCACCGGCGAAATCGAACGGCTGGACATGGAGCGCCATGGCGCGATCCGCGTCGGCACCGCCGCCGAACTGGCCACCCTCGCCCGCCTGTTTGCGGTGATGGGCATGCAACCCGTGGGTTATTACGACCTGACGCCCGCCGGGGTGCCGGTGCATTCCACGGCGTTTCGAGCAGTGCATGAAGATGCGCTGCAGGTCAGCCCGTTCCGGGTGTTCACTTCGTTGTTGCGACTGGAATTGATTGAAGATCCCGAGTTGCGGGCCTTCGCCCAATCAGTGCTGGATCAGCGTTCGATCTTTACGTCAGAGGCATTGCGCCTGATTGAACAGGCCGAAGCCGTTGGTGGACTGACTGAGTCCGAAGCCGGGGAATTTGTCCTGCAAGCACTGGAGACTTTTCGCTGGCACCACAGCGCCACCGTCACCGCCGCGCAATACCAGACCCTTAGCGCCCAACATCGTCTGATCGCCGATGTCGTGGCCTTCAAGGGCCCGCACATCAACCACCTGACACCGCGTACTCTGGACATCGACATTGTTCAAGCGCAGATGCCACTGCATGGCATCACGCCCAAAGCGGTGATTGAAGGGCCACCGCGCCGGCAGCATCCGATCCTCCTGCGCCAGACCAGTTTCAAGGCACTGGACGAGCCGATCGCCTTCACCGACCAGACGCAAACTCGCGGCAGCCACAGCGCCCGGTTTGGCGAAATCGAGCAACGCGGTGCGGCGCTGACACCCAAGGGCCGGGCGTTGTACGACCGTCTGTTGAATGCCGCACGAGATGAGTTGGGTGACTTCCCCAACGAAGCCAATGCCTCACGCTACAACGCGCTGATGACCCACCACTTCAGCGAATTCCCTGACAGCCTCGATGGCATGCGCGAGCAGGAATTGGCCTACTTCCGTTATTTCCCGACAGATAAAGGGCTGGCGGCGGGTCGTCCCGCCGAGGTTTCGCTGCAAGCTTTATTGCGCGACGGCTATGTGAAAGCCGAACCGCTGGTGTACGAAGATTTTCTGCCGGTGAGTGCGGCGGGGATTTTTCAGTCAAACCTGGGGGACGCCGCGCAGACGCACTATGGCGAGCACTCCAACCGGCAGTCATTCGAACTGTCCCTGGGACGTTCGACCATCGATGAACTGGGCTTGTATGCAGAGACTCAGCGGCGTTCGATCGAGGAATGTTTGAAGGCGCTTGCCCGATAACGCGACGAAGCGGCGCTTGGCCATACTGCGCAAGAAGTTGCGCAGTTCCCCGTAATAAAAATCCCATCAGAATCGCTGCAGCCCTTGCCCATCAAGGGCTGCAGCCAAGTGCGCAAGAAGTTGCGCAGTACTGCGCAACTTCTTGCGCACTTTTTGCCTGAAATCCAGGTTTTTTCGCCCAGGAAACAGTTCCCTCTGTGCCATATCCTTGATCTACAAGGCTTCTGAAAAACTGGCACGCTCTTTGATAACAGTCAGGCACCCACCGGGCGATTTCGCCTCCCGGGCACCCTAACTTTATCCGCAAGGAGCACCTCCCATGGCAACACCAGCGTACATGTCGGTTACCGGCGAAA
>NZ_NEHJ01000011.1:0-331484 GCF_002112345.1 Pseudomonas sp. R43(2017) | reverse complement strand
CTGATCCCATCCCGAACTCAGAAGTGAAACGATGCATCGCCGATGGTAGTGTGGGGTTTCCCCATGTGAGAGTAGGTCATCGTCAAGATTAAATTCCGAGACCCCAATTGCGAAAGCAGTTGGGGTTTTGTTTTGCCCGCAGGAAAGTGGGCTGTTTGAATTCTATGCAACAGCTCGGCGCATGGCTATTATTCGGGCCTCATTCCGAGGCGAGACCTGCATGCTGACGTTGTTGAACCTTCTGAAGGATGGGCAATTCCATTCCGGCCAGGCTCTGGGAGCCACCCTGGGAATTAGTCGAAGTGCGGTGTGGAAGCAGCTTCAGCATCTCGAGGCTGAGCTGGGGCTGTCCATACATAAAGTTCGAGGACGAGGCTACAAGTTGGCTTCGCCGCTGGCGTTGCTCGACCCGCTCAAGATAGAGGAAAGTCTTGCAGGCTGGTCCGTGAGTGTCTTCAGCTCAATCGACTCTACCAACGCCGAATCGCTGCGCGCCGTTGAGCGCGGTCAAATGGCCCCCTTTCTGGTGCTGGCTGAACGACAAATATCCGGACGTGGGCGCAGAGGTCGCAAATGGGTAAGTCCGTTTGCCGAGAACCTCTATTACAGTCTCGTGTTGCGTATTGACGGTGGGATGCGCCAGCTTGAAGGGCTAAGTCTTGTTGTCGGTCTTGCGGTCATGCAAACCTTGCGAGCGCTTGGAGTGGCGGGTGCCGGGTTGAAGTGGCCCAATGACGTTTTGGTGGGGCGAAAAAAAATCGCGGGAATCTTGTTGGAGCTGGTTGGGGATCCGGCAGATGTGTGTCATGTGGTGCTGGGTATTGGCGTAAACGTGAACATGCAAACATCCGACGAGGTTGATCAGCAGTGGACATCGATAAGGCTCGAGTCGGGGAAACCTTGTGATCGCAATAGTCTGGCGGTTGAGCTGAGTAAGCAGTTGCAACTTTATTTGCAGCGTCACCAATCAGGCGGTTTCTCAGCGCTTCAGGCAGAGTGGGAGGCGAGCCATTTATGGCAAGGGCAGCCGGTTTCTCTCACTGCCGGCGTCACTCAGATAGATGGCGTGGTGCTGGGGGTCGATAATCAAGGTGCGCTGCGATTGAAGGTAGATGGTGTGGAAAGAGTCTTTAGTGGTGGTGAGCTCAGCTTGAGGTTGCGTGATGATTCTTGAGCTTGATTGCGGAAACAGCTTTATCAAGTGGCGGGTGCTGAATGGCGAGGCCGGTACCCTGATCGCGGAAGGGGTGGTTGACTCTGATGGGGCATTGGTCGGCAATCTTCGCTCGCTCGATAGGTTGTCTCTCGGCAAATGCCGCCTTGTCAGTGTAAGAACAGAAGACGAGACCAATTTGCTGATTGGCCTCCTCAAGCGTGAGTTCGATATATCCGTTGTTTGTGCGACACCGGCTCGCGAAATGTCTGGCGTCAAGAACGGCTATGAGGACTACGAGCGTCTGGGCCTTGATCGCTGGCTGGCGATGCTTGGTGGCTTTCATCTGGCTGGTGGGGCTTGCCTGGTTCTTGATTTTGGGACGGCGGTGACTGCTGATTTCATCTCGTCGGAAGGTGAGCACTTGGGAGGCTTCATTTGTCCTGGTATGCCATTGATGCGAAATCAATTGCGTACGCATACTCGAAGGATTCGCTATGGCGACCTGGCGGCGGAGCGTGCATTGACGAGTCACGTTCCGGGGCGCAATACGGTCGAGGCGGTGGAGCGTGGCTGTTCGTTGATGCTCAGGGGATTCGTACTGACGCAGTTGGAGATGGCGCGTTCCTACTGGGGAGAAGGCTTCAGTGTTTTCATCACTGGAGGTGACGCCGAGCTGGTGTCGGATGTTGTGCCTGAGGCCAAGGTGGTTCCCGATTTAGTGTTCGTAGGTTTGGCTATGGCATGTCCTTTGTCCTGAGGTTTGTATGCGTTGGTTGTTTCTCCTGCTTCTTGTACTCAATGTGTTTTATTACGTCTGGCATCAGCAGGAGGCGCCATTGCGTGCAAAGGATGTCACGCCTCTGCGTCTTTATAGCGGTTCGCAGCAGGATATCCGTTTGCTGAGCGAGGCTGGTGATGCTGCGCGGGGCGTGAAGACTGATGGGCAGTGTCTATATATAGGTGGGTTGAGTCGTCCTGAAGTGGCACAGGCTCTGGGGCAGGGTCTGGCTGAGTTGGGAGTGAAGGCTCAGGCTGTGCCTAAAGACCTTTCCAGCAATGCATATTGGTTCCGAATTACACCCGAAACCCAGCGTTTGCTGGGGGATGTTCAGATGCAAAACCTTTCCAAGGAATTCAATGAGTTAAAACATAAAATAATGCTGTGTGAGGGGGTTGCACCTGCGGAATAGTTTGCATAGAATGGCGCCCGCTCCACAGCGAAGACCTGAAAGGGTTTAAGCAGTGAGGTGATGTCAACGCAGCTAACCTCAGGTTTTTAAATGAGAAAATGCTTGACAAGGGTTTGGCATAGTATAGAATGCCGGCCTGATTAGGAGGGGTTCCCGAGCGGCCAAAGGGATCAGACTGTAAATCTGACGTCTACGACTTCGAAGGTTCGAATCCTTCTCCCTCCACCAGATTTTAGCGTGAGCTGCAGGCTCCGCGGGTATAGTTTAGTGGTAGAACCTCAGCCTTCCAAGCTGATGATGCGGGTTCGATTCCCGCTACCCGCTCCAAGTTTGCAGATTGTGCAAAGTGTTACGCTCTTGTAGCTCAGTTGGTAGAGCACACCCTTGGTAAGGGTGAGGTCAGCGGTTCAAATCCGCTCAAGAGCTCCATATAACAAGGCAGATATGAAAATATCTGCCTTTGTTTTAATGGCTAGGGTTGTTTGCTTATTTCTTCTGTTAGGGGTGATATCGATGGCTAAGGAAAAATTTGATCGTTCCCTACCGCACGTCAACGTCGGAACTATCGGTCACGTTGACCACGGTAAAACCACTCTGACCGCTGCTCTGACTCGCGTCTGCTCCGAAGTTTTCGGTTCGGCCGTAGTTGAATTCGACAAGATCGACAGCGCTCCAGAAGAAAAAGCTCGCGGTATCACCATCAACACCGCGCACGTTGAGTACAACTCGAACATTCGTCACTACGCTCACGTTGACTGCCCAGGTCACGCTGACTACGTGAAGAACATGATCACCGGTGCTGCCCAGATGGACGGCGCGATCCTGGTTTGCTCGGCTGCCGATGGTCCGATGCCACAAACTCGTGAGCACATCCTGCTGTCCCGTCAGGTAGGCGTTCCGTACATCGTGGTTTTCCTGAACAAGGCTGACCTGGTAGACGACGCAGAGCTGCTGGAACTGGTTGAGATGGAAGTTCGCGACCTGCTGTCCACCTACGACTTCCCAGGCGACGACACTCCGATCATCATCGGTTCGGCTCGTATGGCGCTGGAAGGCAAAGACGACAACGAAATGGGCACCACCGCTGTCAAGAAGCTGGTGGAAACTCTGGACAGCTACATCCCAGAGCCAGAGCGTGCTATCGACAAGCCATTCCTGATGCCAATCGAAGACGTGTTCTCGATCTCGGGTCGTGGCACCGTGGTAACTGGTCGTATCGAGCGTGGTATCGTCCGCGTTCAGGACGCCCTGGAAATCGTTGGTCTGCGTGACACCACCACCACCACCTGCACTGGTGTTGAGATGTTCCGCAAGCTGCTGGACGAAGGTCGTGCTGGCGAGAACTGCGGCGTTCTGCTGCGTGGTACCAAGCGTGACGACGTTGAGCGTGGTCAGGTTCTGGTTAAGCCGGGTTCGGTTAAGCCGCACACCAAGTTCACCGCAGAAGTTTACGTTCTGAGCAAGGAAGAAGGCGGTCGTCACACTCCGTTCTTCAAGGGCTACCGTCCACAGTTCTACTTCCGTACTACTGACGTGACTGGTAACTGCGAGCTGCCAGAAGGCGTTGAAATGGTAATGCCAGGTGACAACATTCAGATGACTGTTACCCTGATCAAAACCATCGCGATGGAAGACGGTCTGCGTTTCGCTATCCGTGAAGGCGGTCGTACCGTCGGCGCTGGCGTCGTAGCCAAAATCATTGAGTAAGTAGTTGTAATGTATTTTTCGGGCCGGCATAATGGTCGGCCTGATTTTGTTTTAGGTCAGTAGCTCAATTGGCAGAGCGACGGTCTCCAAAACCGTAGGTTGGGGGTTCGATTCCCTCCTGACCTGCCAGATTCACTCGGTGTGTCTGGCTTTCTTTTCACAGGATCTTCATAGATGACTCCTAAGGCTGAAGCTCAAGGCTCTCGCTTCGATCTGCTCAAGTGGCTTGTAGTGGTCGCTTTGGTGGTGGTTGGCGTTGTAGGCAATCAGTATTACTCTGCTTCGCCGATCCTGTACCGTGTACTCGCTTTGCTTGTCATTGCTGCTGTAGCTGCCTTTGTAGGCCTGCAGACTGCCAAGGGCAAGTCTTTCTTTGTACTGGTTAAGGAAGCTCGTACCGAGATTCGTAAAGTCGTATGGCCAACTCGCCAAGAAACCACGCAGACCACTCTGATTGTTGTGGCTGTTGTTCTGGTTATGGCGTTGCTGTTGTGGGGGCTTGATTCCCTGCTCGGCTGGCTTGTTTCCTTGATTGTCGGCTAAGGGTGTCCCGTGGCTAAGCGTTGGTACGTTGTGCATGCTTACTCGGGTTACGAGAAGCATGTCATGCGCTCGCTCATCGAGCGTGTAAAGCTGGCTGGCATGGAAGATGGCTTCGGCGAAATTCTGGTTCCCACTGAAGAAGTGGTTGAAATGCGTAATGGCCAGAAACGCAAAAGCGAACGCAAGTTCTTCCCTGGTTATGTGCTGGTGCAGATGGATATGAACGAGGGTACTTGGCACTTGGTCAAGGATACTCCTCGGGTGATGGGTTTTATCGGCGGTACTGCTGACAAGCCTGCGCCAATCACTGATAAAGAAGCTGAGGCGATTCTGCGTCGCGTTGCTGACGGTAGCGACAAACCGAAGCCGAAGACGTTGTTCGAGCCAGGTGAAACCGTTCGTGTCAATGACGGTCCTTTCGCTGACTTTAACGGTGTTGTTGAAGAAGTTAACTACGAAAAGAGTCGGATCCAAGTGGCAGTGCTCATTTTCGGTCGCTCTACTCCGGTAGAGTTGGAGTTCAGTCAGGTCGAAAAGGTCTAACTGGACAAGCATCCCAACCCCGCAGCCCTAGGCTGTGGGGTTTTGTCGTCACTGGGATAAACGCGCAAGTAACCGGGGAGCCTTTCGAGGCGTTCGAACCCGTAATTGGAGTGCCTCATGGCCAAGAAGATTACCGCTTACATCAAGCTGCAAGTGAAGGCCGCTCAGGCTAACCCAAGCCCACCTGTTGGTCCTGCTCTGGGTCAGCACGGCGTGAACATCATGGAATTCTGCAAGGCTTTCAACGCCCGTACCCAGGGTCTGGAAGCTGGTCTGCCGACTCCAGTGATCATCACTGTCTACAGCGACCGTAGCTTCACTTTCGAAACCAAATCCACCCCTGCTTCGGTTCTGCTGAAGAAGGCGGCCGGTCTGACCAGCGGTTCCGCTCGTCCGAACACCGTTAAGGTTGGCACTGTTACCCGTGCTCAGCTGGAAGAAATCGCGAAAACCAAAAACGCGGATCTGACTGCAGCTGATATGGATGCAGCCGTGCGCACTATCGCCGGTTCTGCTCGTAGCATGGGCCTTAACGTGGAGGGTGTGTAATGGCTAAGCTGACCAAGCGCCAAAAGGCTATCGCTGAAAAGATCGAAGCAGGCAAGTCCTACAACTTCGAAGAGGCCGCAACTCTGCTGGCCTCGCTGCCAGCTGCCAAGTTCGTCGAGTCGTTCGATGTGGCCGTTAACCTGGGCGTAGACCCGCGTAAATCCGACCAGGTCGTTCGTAGCGCTACTGTGCTGCCACACGGCACTGGCAAGACCGTTCGCGTTGCTGTGTTCACCCAGGGTCCAGCTGCCGAGGCCGCTCTGGCTGCCGGCGCTGACCGCGTAGGTATGGACGAACTGGCTGCCGAAATGAAAGGCGGCGACCTGAACTATGACGTAGTGATCGCATCCCCGGATGCCATGCGCGTTGTAGGTCAACTGGGTCAGATCCTCGGTCCACGTGGCCTGATGCCTAACCCGAAAGTCGGCACCGTAACTCCAGACGTAGCCACCGCGGTTAAAAACGCCAAGGCTGGTCAGGTTCGTTATCGCACCGACAAAAACGGCATCATCCACACTTCCGTTGGCAAGATCGGCTTCGATGCCGTCAAGCTGAAGGAAAACGTTGAAGCCCTGATCGCTGACCTGAAGCGTATCAAGCCAGCTTCCTCGAAAGGTATCTACGTCAAGCGCGTTACCCTGAGCACCACCATGGGCCCAGGTCTGGTTATCGACCAGAGCTCGCTGGACGCGTAAGACAAAATTGGCGCAGGTGACTGCGCCAATTGAAAGATTGGGGTCCCTGCCTGGCGGGGGCTATCCAAGACCGTAGGCGACGCAAGTCTTAAACCTCAAGCCTACGCAGATGGTGCTCCCGGTTCCTTACCGAATCAGACACCAAAACGACATTCGGTTTCGATCGAATGAAACGGTAACAAGCAGGAGTTAAACCCGTGGCAATTAATCTCGAAGACAAGAAGGCCATCGTCGCTGAAGTCAACGAGGCTGCCAAAGTCGCTCTGTCCGCTGTCGTGGTTGATGCCCGTGGCGTAACAGTAGGCGCAATGACCGGACTCCGTAAAGAGGCTCGTGAAGCTGGCGTTTACGTACGTGTTGTACGTAACACCCTGCTCAAGCGCGCTGTTGCTGGCACTTCGTACGAAGTGCTGAACGACGCGTTCACCGGCCCGACCCTGATCGCATTCTCCAACGAACACCCGGGCGCTGCTGCTCGTCTGTTCAAGGAATTTGCCAAGGGTCAGGATAAGTTCGAGATCAAGGCAGCTTCGTTCGAGGGCAAGTTCCTCGCAGCGAATGAGATCGACGTGCTGGCAAGCCTGCCAACTCGCGACGAAGCTATTGCGAAACTGATGAGCGTGATTCAAGGCGCTACCAGCAAGCTGGCTCGTACTCTGGCGGCAATTCGCGATCAGAAAGAAGCTGCTGCAGCCTGAGGCTGAGCGTTTCCAATCTCGCGTATTTTTGTTTATTTCGACGGCCGTACAGGCTGTCCACCAAATCAGGAATTGAGTCATGTCTCTGACTAACGAACAAATCATCGAAGCAATCGGCCAGAAAACCGTTCTGGAAGTTGTTGAGCTGATCAAAGCAATGGAAGAAACCTTCGGCGTGACCGCTGCTGTTGCTGCTGCTGGTCCAGCTGCTGCTGCCGCTGTTGTTGAAGAGCAAACCGAGTTCAACGTTGTTCTGGTTGAAGCCGGCGAGAAGAAAGTAAACGTGATCAAGGCAGTTCGTGAACTGACCGGTCTGGGCCTGAAAGAAGCCAAAGAGAAAGTCGACGGCGCTCCTCAGGTTGTAGCTGAAGGCGTTTCGAAAGAAGCTGCTGAAGACGCTAAGAAAAAGCTGGAAGAAGCAGGCGCTAAAGTCGAGCTGAAGTAAGCATCGACTTTGCTCCTCCAGCCCGAGCGTCAAGCGACAGGCTGATGGCTGGTGGCTCTTGCCACCGGCCTTTTTCCGTTATTGGCAGCCGACTCGGTCGGTGCCGATAACGAGCTGTAACCATCCGATGTGATGGCGCAAACCATGGGGTTTGCACGATTTTCTGGCTGCTCCCGTCGGGAGGGGCCAAACAAGCAGGTGACCAAGCTGGGGAACGCTGATGGCTTACTCATATACTGAGAAAAAACGTATCCGCAAGGACTTTAGCAAGTTGCCGGACGTCATGGATGTGCCTTACCTCCTGGCCATCCAGCTGGATTCGTATCGTGAATTCTTGCAAGCGGGAGCGACTAAAGATCAGTTCCGCGACGTGGGCCTGCATGCGGCCTTCAAATCCGTTTTCCCGATCATCAGCTACTCCGGCAATGCTGCGCTGGAGTACGTCGGTTATCGCCTGGGCGAACCGGCATTTGATGTCAAAGAATGCGTATTGCGCGGTGTAACTTTCGCCGTACCTTTGCGGGTAAAAGTGCGCCTGATCATTTTCGACAAAGAATCGTCGAACAAAGCGATCAAGGACATCAAAGAGCAAGAAGTCTACATGGGTGAAATCCCCCTGATGACTGAGAACGGTACCTTCGTAATCAACGGTACCGAGCGTGTGATCGTTTCCCAGTTGCACCGCTCCCCGGGCGTGTTCTTCGACCACGACCGTGGCAAGACGCACAGCTCCGGAAAACTGCTGTACTCCGCACGCATCATTCCTTACCGCGGTTCCTGGCTGGACTTCGAGTTCGATCCGAAGGACTGCGTATTCGTACGTATCGACCGTCGTCGCAAGCTGCCGGCCTCGGTACTGCTGCGCGCGCTCGGCTATACCACCGAAGAAGTGCTGGACGCTTTCTACACCACCAACGTATTCCACGTTAAGGGCGAGACCCTGAGCCTGGAACTGGTACCTCAGCGTCTGCGCGGTGAAGTTGCTGTTCTCGATATTCAGGATGACAAAGGCAAGGTAATTGTCGAGCAGGGTCGTCGTATCACTGCCCGTCACATCAACCAGCTGGAAAAAGCCGGGATCAAAGAGCTGGACGTGCCTCTGGACTACGTCCTGGGTCGCACCACCGCCAAGGTTATCGTGCATCCGGCAACCGGCGAAATCCTGGCAGAGTGCAACACCGAGCTGACCACTGAAGTCCTGGCGAAAGTCGCCAAGGCCGGCGTCGTTCGCATCGAAACTCTGTACACCAACGATATCGACTGCGGTCCGTTCGTCTCTGACACTCTGAAGATCGACTCCACCAGCAACCAATTGGAAGCGCTGGTCGAAATCTATCGCATGATGCGTCCAGGCGAGCCGCCAACCAAAGACGCTGCCGAAACCCTGTTCAACAACCTGTTCTTCAGCCCTGAGCGTTATGACCTGTCTGCGGTCGGCCGGATGAAGTTCAACCGTCGTATCGGTCGTACCGAGATCGAAGGTTCGGGCGTGCTGTGCAAGGAAGACATCGTCGCGGTACTGAAGACCCTGGTCGACATCCGTAACGGTAAAGGCATCGTCGACGACATCGACCACCTGGGTAACCGTCGTGTTCGCTGCGTAGGCGAAATGGCCGAGAACCAGTTCCGCGTTGGCCTGGTACGTGTTGAGCGTGCGGTCAAAGAGCGTCTGTCGATGGCTGAAAGCGAAGGCCTGATGCCGCAAGACCTGATCAACGCCAAGCCAGTGGCTGCGGCGGTGAAAGAGTTCTTCGGTTCCAGCCAGCTGTCGCAGTTCATGGACCAGAACAACCCGCTGTCCGAGATTACCCACAAGCGTCGTGTCTCCGCACTCGGCCCTGGTGGTCTGACTCGTGAGCGCGCGGGCTTCGAAGTTCGAGACGTACACCCGACTCACTACGGTCGTGTCTGCCCGATCGAAACGCCGGAAGGTCCGAACATCGGTCTGATCAACTCCCTGGCGGCTTACGCTCGCACCAACCAGTACGGCTTCCTCGAGAGCCCGTACCGTGTGGTGAAAGAGGGTGTGGTTACCGACGAGATCGTGTTCCTGTCCGCTATTGAAGAAGCCGATCACGTGATCGCGCAGGCTTCGGCGACCATGAACGACCAGAAAGTCCTGATCGACGAACTGGTAGCCGTACGTCACCTGAACGAATTCACCGTCAAGGCGCCTGAAGAAGTAACCCTGATGGACGTTTCGCCGAAGCAGGTAGTTTCGGTTGCAGCGTCGCTGATTCCGTTCCTCGAGCACGACGACGCCAACCGTGCGTTGATGGGTTCGAACATGCAGCGTCAGGCTGTACCAACCCTGCGTGCCGACAAGCCGCTGGTAGGTACCGGCATGGAGCGTAACGTGGCTCGCGACTCCGGCGTTTGCGTCGTGGCTCGTCGTGGCGGCGTGATCGACTCCGTTGATGCCAGCCGTATCGTGGTTCGTGTTGCCGATGACGAAGTTGAAACCGGTGAAGCCGGTGTCGACATCTACAACCTGACCAAATACACCCGCTCGAACCAGAACACCTGCATCAACCAGCGTCCGCTGGTGAGCAAGGGTGATCGCGTTCAGCGTAGCGACATCATGGCCGACGGTCCGTCCACCGACATGGGTGAACTGGCTCTGGGTCAGAACATGCGCATCGCGTTCATGGCATGGAACGGCTTCAACTTCGAAGACTCCATCTGTCTGTCCGAGCGTGTGGTTCAGGAAGACCGCTTCACCACGATCCACATTCAGGAACTGACCTGTGTGGCCCGTGACACCAAGCTTGGCCCAGAGGAAATCACTGCGGACATCCCGAACGTGGGTGAAGCTGCACTGAACAAGCTGGACGAAGCCGGTATCGTTTACGTAGGTGCTGAAGTTGGCGCAGGCGACATCCTGGTCGGTAAGGTCACTCCGAAAGGCGAGACCCAACTGACTCCGGAAGAAAAACTGCTGCGCGCGATCTTCGGTGAAAAAGCCAGCGACGTTAAAGACACTTCCCTGCGTGTACCTACCGGTACCAAAGGTACTGTCATCGACGTGCAGGTCTTCACTCGTGACGGCGTTGAGCGTGATGCTCGTGCCCTGTCGATCGAGAAAACCCAGCTGGACGAGATCCGCAAGGATCTGAACGAAGAGTTCCGCATCGTTGAAGGCGCGACCTTCGAACGTCTGCGTTCCGCTCTGGTAGGCCACAAGGCTGAAGGCGGCGCGGGCCTGAAGAAAGGTCAGGACATCACCGACGAAGTACTCGACGGTCTTGAGCATGGTCAGTGGTTCAAACTACGCATGGCTGAAGATGCTCTGAACGAGCAGCTCGAGAAGGCTCAGGCCTACATCGTCGATCGTCGCCGTCTGCTGGACGACAAGTTCGAAGACAAGAAGCGCAAACTGCAGCAGGGCGATGACCTGGCTCCAGGCGTGCTGAAGATCGTCAAGGTTTACCTGGCAATCCGTCGTCGCATCCAGCCGGGCGACAAGATGGCCGGTCGTCACGGTAACAAGGGTGTGGTCTCCGTGATCATGCCGGTTGAAGACATGCCGCACGATGCCAATGGCACCCCGGTCGACGTGGTCCTCAACCCGCTGGGCGTACCTTCGCGTATGAACGTTGGTCAGATCCTTGAAACCCACCTGGGCCTCGCGGCCAAAGGTCTGGGCGAGAAGATCAACCGGATGGTCGAAGAGCAGCGCAAAGTCGCTGAGCTGCGTACCTTCCTGGACGAGATCTACAACCAGATCGGCGGTCGTAACGAAGATCTGGACAGCTTCTCCGATCAGGAAATCCTGGATCTGGCGAAGAACCTGCGTGGCGGCGTTCCAATGGCCACTCCAGTGTTCGACGGTGCCAAGGAAAGCGAAATCAAGGCCATGCTGAAACTGGCGGATCTGCCAGAAAGCGGCCAGATGCAGCTGACCGACGGCCGTACCGGCAACAAGTTCGAGCGTCCAGTTACCGTTGGCTACATGTACATGCTGAAGCTGAACCACTTGGTAGACGACAAGATGCACGCGCGTTCTACCGGTTCGTACAGCCTGGTTACCCAGCAGCCGCTGGGTGGTAAGGCGCAGTTCGGTGGTCAGCGTTTCGGGGAGATGGAGGTCTGGGCACTGGAAGCATACGGTGCTGCTTACACTCTGCAAGAAATGCTCACAGTGAAGTCGGACGATGTGAACGGCCGGACCAAGATGTACAAAAACATCGTGGACGGCGATCACCGTATGGAGCCGGGCATGCCCGAGTCCTTCAACGTGTTGATCAAGGAAATTCGTTCCCTCGGCATCGATATCGATCTGGAAACCGAATAACACGTGACGCGATCGAGAGCGGGGCAGGATTGCCCGCTCTCTGCTCCGCCAGGAGGAAAGGCCTTGAAAGACCTACTGAATTTGCTGAAAAACCAGGGTCAAGTCGAAGAGTTCGACGCCATCCGTATCGGATTGGCCTCGCCTGAGATGATCCGCTCGTGGTCGTTCGGTGAAGTTAAAAAGCCGGAAACCATCAACTACCGTACGTTCAAACCTGAGCGTGACGGTCTGTTCTGCGCCAAGATCTTTGGCCCGGTAAAGGATTACGAGTGCCTGTGCGGTAAGTACAAGCGCTTGAAGCACCGTGGTGTGATCTGCGAGAAGTGCGGCGTTGAAGTTGCACTGGCCAAGGTTCGTCGTGAGCGCATGGCGCACATTGAACTGGCTTCGCCGGTTGCCCACATCTGGTTCCTGAAATCGCTGCCGTCCCGTATCGGCCTGCTGATGGACATGACCCTGCGTGATATCGAACGCGTTCTCTACTTCGAGAGCTATGTCGTTATCGATCCAGGCATGACCACTCTTGAAAAAGGTCAGCTGCTGAACGACGAGCAGTACTTCGAAGCGCTGGAAGAGTTCGGTGACGATTTCGACGCCCGCATGGGTGCTGAAGCTGTCCGTGAACTGCTGCACGCTATCGACCTGGAGCACGAGATTGGCCGTCTGCGTGAAGAGATTCCGCAAACCAACTCCGAAACCAAGATCAAGAAGCTGTCCAAGCGTCTGAAGTTGATGGAAGCCTTCCAGGGTTCCGGCAACCTGCCAGAGTGGATGGTGCTGACCGTTCTGCCGGTTCTGCCGCCAGATCTGCGTCCACTGGTTCCGCTGGATGGCGGTCGTTTCGCGACTTCCGACCTCAACGATCTGTATCGTCGAGTGATCAACCGTAACAACCGTTTGAAGCGCCTGCTGGATCTGTCCGCTCCGGACATCATCGTGCGCAACGAAAAGCGTATGTTGCAGGAAGCTGTCGATGCTCTGCTCGACAACGGTCGTCGTGGCCGCGCTATCACTGGTTCGAACAAGCGTCCTCTGAAATCCCTGGCTGACATGATCAAGGGTAAGCAAGGTCGTTTCCGTCAGAACTTGCTCGGTAAGCGTGTTGACTACTCCGGTCGTTCGGTAATTACCGTAGGCCCGACCCTGCGTCTGCACCAGTGCGGTCTGCCGAAGAAAATGGCTCTCGAGCTGTTCAAGCCGTTCATTTTCGGCAAGCTGGAAATGCGTGGTCTGGCGACCACCATCAAAGCGGCCAAGAAAATGGTCGAGCGCGAGCTGCCGGAAGTTTGGGACGTTCTCGCTGAAGTGATTCGCGAACACCCTGTTCTTCTCAACCGTGCACCGACCCTTCACCGTCTGGGTATCCAGGCTTTTGAACCGGTACTGATCGAAGGTAAGGCTATCCAGCTGCACCCTCTGGTCTGTGCTGCGTACAACGCCGACTTCGACGGCGACCAAATGGCCGTGCACGTACCGCTGACGCTGGAAGCCCAGCTCGAAGCGCGTGCGTTGATGATGTCGACCAACAACATTCTGTCGCCAGCCAACGGTGAGCCAATCATCGTTCCGTCGCAGGACGTTGTATTGGGTCTGTACTACATGACTCGTGAAGCGATCAACGCCAAGGGCGAAGGTCGTGTGTTCGCGGATCTGCAGGAAGTTGACCGTGTGTTCCGTGCCGGCGAAGCCGCACTGCACGCCAAGATCAAGGTTCGTATCAACGAAACCGTGAACGATCGTGACGGCAACAGCGTGAACAACACCCGTATCGTCGACACCACTGTCGGCCGTGCGCTGCTGTTCCAGGTTGTGCCAAAAGGTCTGTCGTTCGACGTCGTCAACCTGCCGATGAAGAAAAAGGCGATCTCCAAACTGATCAACCAGTGCTACCGCGTGGTTGGTCTGAAAGAGACCGTGATCTTCGCTGACCAGTTGATGTACACCGGTTTTGCCTACTCGACCATTTCCGGCGTTTCCATCGGTGTTAACGACTTCGTTATCCCGGATGAAAAAGCCCGCATCATCGGTGCTGCCACCGACGAAGTGAAAGAGATCGAGAGCCAGTACGCCTCCGGCCTGGTAACCCAGGGCGAGAAGTACAACAAAGTGATCGACCTTTGGTCGAAAGCGAACGATGAAGTTTCCAAGGCGATGATGGCCAACCTCTCGAAAGAGAAAGTCATCGACCGTCACGGTGACGAAGTCGAGCAGGAATCGTTCAACTCGATGTACATGATGGCCGACTCGGGTGCGCGGGGTTCCGCAGCACAGATTCGTCAGCTGGCCGGTATGCGTGGTCTGATGGCCAAGCCGGACGGTTCCATCATCGAAACGCCAATTACCGCGAACTTCCGTGAAGGTCTGAGCGTACTCCAGTACTTCATCTCGACTCACGGTGCTCGTAAGGGTCTGGCGGATACCGCGTTGAAAACCGCGAACTCCGGTTACCTGACTCGTCGTCTGGTAGACGTGGCGCAGGATCTGGTCGTGACCGAGATCGATTGCGGCACCGAGCACGGCCTGGTAATGACTCCGCACATTGAAGGCGGTGACGTTGTAGAGCCGCTGGGTGAGCGCGTATTGGGTCGTGTCATTGCCCGTGACGTATTCAAGCCGGGTACCGAGGACGTCATCGTTCCTGCCGGCACTCTGGTAGACGAGAAGTGGGTCGAGTTCATCGAGCTGAACAGCATCGACGAAGTGATCGTGCGTTCGCCGATCAGCTGCGAAACCCGCTACGGCATCTGCGCCAAGTGCTACGGCCGTGACCTGGCTCGTGGTCACCAGGTGAACATCGGTGAGTCGGTCGGCGTAATCGCTGCCCAGTCCATCGGTGAGCCGGGTACCCAGCTGACGATGCGTACGTTCCACATCGGTGGTGCGGCAAGCCGTACTTCCGCAGCCGACAGCGTTCAGGTGAAGAACGGCGGTACCGTCCGTCTGCACAACCTGAAGCACGTTGAGCGTGTGGATGGCAACCTGGTTGCCGTGTCCCGTTCCGGTGAGCTGGCGATTGCTGACGACTTCGGTCGTGAGCGCGAGCGTTACAAGCTGCCGTACGGTGCTGTGATTTCGGTTAAAGAAGGTGACAAGGTCGACGCTGGTGCCATCGTGGCCAAGTGGGATCCGCACACTCACCCGATCGTTACCGAAATGAAAGGTACCGTGACCTACGTGGGCATGGAAGAAGGCATCACGATCAAGCGTCAGACTGACGAATTGACCGGTATGACCAACATTGAAGTACTTGATCCGAAAGATCGTCCGGCTGCCGGCAAGGACATTCGTCCTGCTGTGAAGATGGTCGATGACAACGGCAAGGATCTGTTGCTGCCAGGCACTGACGTTATCGCTCAGTACTTCCTGCCAGCCAACGCTTTGGTCGGTGTTGCGGACGGTGCGAAGATTGCGATCGGTGATGTTATCGCTCGTATCCCGCAGGAAACTTCGAAGACCCGTGACATCACCGGTGGTCTGCCGCGTGTTGCCGACCTGTTCGAAGCCCGTCGTCCGAAAGAAGCGTCGATTCTGGCTGAAGTCAGCGGCACCATCGCGTTCGGTAAAGAGACCAAGGGCAAGCGCCGTCTGGTCATCACCCCGAACGACGGTAGCGATCCGTACGAAGAGCTGATTCCGAAGTGGCGTCACCTGAACGTGTTCGAAGGCGAACAGGTAAACCGCGGCGAAGTTATCTCCGACGGTCCGAGCGATCCGCACGACATCCTGCGTCTGCTGGGTGTGAGCGCGCTGGCCAAGTACATCGTTAACGAGATCCAGGACGTTTACCGTCTGCAGGGCGTGAAGATCAACGACAAGCACATCGAGACCATCCTGCGTCAGATGCTGCGTAAAGTTGAGATCTCCGAGTCCGGCGACTCCAGCTTCATCAAGGGCGACCAGATGGAACTGACTCACGTTCTGGTAGAGAACGAGCGTCTGAACGCGGAAGACAAGTTTGTCTCCAAGTTCACCCGCGTTCTGCTGGGTATCACCAAGGCGTCGTTGTCGACCGAATCGTTCATCTCGGCGGCTTCCTTCCAGGAAACCACCCGCGTACTGACCGAAGCGGCCGTAACCGGCAAGCGCGATTACCTGCGCGGCCTGAAAGAAAACGTGGTTGTGGGTCGTCTGATCCCGGCCGGTACCGGTCTGGCTTATCACAGCGAGCGCAAGCGTCGTCGTGATGCAGACAAGCCGTTGCGCGTAAGCGCCAGTGAAGTGGAAGCTGCACTGACCGAAGCGCTGAACTCGAGCGGTAACTGAGTTCTGCGATAAATGAGCTGAGGCCCTGATCTAACCGTTCATCGAATCGAGACAATTTGTCGAGGTTCGACGAGCGGGGAGGTCGGGGCCTTGCCTTGACTGGGGACAAGATCCTCTTTAGACTCTTGATCCCCTAAATTTGGCGGGAATCCGTTCCTGCCATTTTGCTTTTCTTGCAAGACAATAGCGTCGCAAGACAACAGTGGAGCTAGTAGATGGCAACTATCAACCAGCTGGTACGTCAGCCGCGTAAGCGTATCGTCGAGAAATCCGACGTGCCTGCGCTGCAGAACTGCCCGCAACGTCGTGGCGTGTGCACCCGTGTGTACACCACTACGCCGAAAAAACCTAACTCGGCACTGCGTAAAGTATGCCGTGTGCGTCTGACCAACGGTTTCGAGGTTTCCTCGTACATCGGTGGTGAAGGCCACAACCTGCAAGAGCACAGCGTGGTACTGATCCGCGGCGGTCGTGTAAAAGACTTGCCAGGTGTTCGTTACCACACCGTTCGCGGCTCCTTGGATACTTCCGGCGTTAAAGGCCGTAACCAGGGTCGTTCGAAGTACGGTACCAAGCGTCCGAAGTAATCGGCCGTTTTGCAGATTTTCATTTTATTGAGTCGATAAGAGTAAGGTCGGGCGCGAATCCTCAAGGATCTGTCCCGAACTAACCTGAAGACCGTTTGAGGGCTTATCAATGCCAAGACGTCGCGTAGCAGCAAAGCGTGAGATTCTGGACGATCCGAAATACGGAAGCCAAATCCTCGCCAAATTCATGAACCACGTTATGGAAAGCGGCAAGAAAGCCGTTGCCGAGCGTATCGTTTATGGTGCCCTGGAAACCGTTGCGGCTCGCAAGACCGGCACCGATCCCCTGGAACTCTTCGAAAAAGCACTCGACGCCATCGCTCCGCTGGTCGAAGTGAAGTCGCGCCGCGTTGGTGGTGCTACTTACCAGGTTCCGGTCGAAGTTCGTCCGTCCCGTCGTAACGCTCTGGCAATGCGCTGGTTGGTAGACTTCGCCCGCAAGCGTGGCGAGAAGTCTATGGCTCTGCGCTTGGCTGGCGAGCTGCTGGATGCTGCTGAAGGTAAAGGTGCTGCTGTTAAGAAGCGTGAAGACGTGCACCGTATGGCCGAAGCTAACAAAGCTTTCTCGCACTACCGCTTCTAATTTTAGCTTCACTAATTTTGCGAGGGCTTTATGGCTCGTACTACTCCGATTAGTCGCTACCGTAACATCGGTATCGTCGCTCACGTGGATGCTGGTAAAACCACCACCACCGAGCGCGTCCTTTTTTACACTGGCAAAAGTCACAAAATGGGCGAGGTGCATGACGGCGCCGCGACCACAGACTGGATGGTTCAGGAGCAGGAGCGTGGTATTACCATTACTTCTGCTGCCATTACCGCCTTCTGGAAAGGTTCCGAGAAGCAGTACCCGCACGAGCATCGTTTCAACGTAATCGATACCCCGGGCCACGTAGACTTCACCATTGAAGTAGAACGTTCCCTGCGCGTACTCGACGGCGCTGTCGTTGTGTTCTGCGGTACTTCGGGTGTTGAGCCTCAGTCGGAAACCGTATGGCGTCAAGCCAACAAATACGGCGTTCCACGTCTTGTTTACGTAAACAAGATGGACCGTGCTGGCGCCAACTTCCTGCGCGTGATCGGTCAGATCAAACAGCGTCTGGGTCACACTCCGGTGCCGATCCAGCTGGCTATCGGTTCGGAAGACAACTTCCAGGGTCAGATCGACCTGATCAACATGCAAGCTGTTTACTGGAACGACTCTGACAAGGGTATGGTTCCTGTTCGCAAGGAAATCCCTGCGGACATGCTCGAGCTGGCCACTGAATGGCGCAGCAACATGGTTGAAGCTGCGGCTGAAGCCAGTGAAGAGCTGATGAACAAGTACCTGGAAGGTGAAGAGCTGTCGATCGCCGAGATCAAGGCTGCTCTGCGTCAGCGTACTATCGCTGGTGAAATCGTTCTGGCTGTTTGCGGTTCGTCCTTCAAGAACAAGGGTGTTCCCCTGGTTCTCGACGCCGTTATCGACTTCCTGCCTGCTCCGACCGACATTCCTGCTATCAAGGGTTCCAACCCTGATAACGAGGAAGAAGAGATGGAGCGTCATGCAAGCGACGACGAGCCGTTCGCGGCTTTGGCGTTCAAGATCGCTACCGACCCATTCGTGGGTACTCTGACCTTCGTCCGCGTTTACTCGGGCGTGTTGAACTCCGGCGACGGCGTGATCAACTCGGTCAAAGGCAAGAAAGAGCGCGTGGGTCGTATGGTGCAAATGCACGCAAACGCCCGTGAAGAGATCAAGGAAGTACGCGCTGGCGACATCGCGGCCCTGATCGGCATGAAGGACGTCACCACTGGTGAAACCCTCTGCAACGCTGACAAGCCAATCATCCTGGTTCGCATGGACTTCCCGGAGCCGGTTATTTCGGTTGCCGTAGAGCCTAAGACCAAGGATGACCAGGAAAAAATGGGTATCGCTCTGGGCAAGCTGGCTCAGGAAGACCCGTCTTTCCGCGTTAAAACTGATGAAGAGACTGGTCAAACGATCATCTCCGGCATGGGCGAGCTGCACCTGGACATCCTGGTTGACCGGATGCGCCGTGAGTTCAACGTCGAAGCCAACATCGGCAAGCCTCAAGTTTCGTACCGTGAGCGCATCACGAAGAACTGCGAAATCGAAGGCAAGTTCGTTCGTCAGTCCGGCGGTCGTGGCCAGTTCGGTCACTGCTGGATTCGCTTTGCTCCTGCTGACGAAGGTCAGGAAGGTCTGCAATTCCTGAACGAAGTAGTAGGTGGTGTGGTTCCTAAGGAATACATCCCGGCTATCCAGAAGGGTATCGAAGAGCAGATGAAGAACGGCGTTGTTGCCGGCTATCCGCTGATCGGCCTGAAGGCTACCGTGTTCGATGGTTCTTACCACGACGTCGACTCCAACGAGATGGCGTTTAAAGTGGCTGCTTCCATGGCGACCAAGCAACTGGCCCAGAAGGGCGGTGGTGAGTTGCTCGAGCCGATCATGGCGGTAGAGGTTGTTACGCCTGAAGACTATATGGGTGACGTGATGGGCGACCTTAACCGTCGTCGCGGCATGATCCAGGGTATGGAAGACACAGTGTCCGGCAAGGTTATCCGTGCCGAAGTTCCACTGGGTGAGATGTTCGGTTATGCGACCGACGTTCGTTCCATGTCTCAGGGTCGCGCAAGCTACTCTATGGAATTCAAAAAATACGATACGGCTCCGTCGCACATCGTCGAATCCGTTACCAAAAAACAAGGCTGATTCAGCCCCTTTAGGCTAGGAGTTAATTGTCGTGGCTAAAGAAAAATTTGATCGTTCCCTACCGCACGTAAACGTTGGCACCATCGGCCACGTTGACCACGGTAAAACCACTCTGACCGCTGCTCTGACTCGCGTCTGCTCCGAAGTTTTCGGTTCGGCCGTAGTTGAATTCGACAAGATCGACAGCGCTCCAGAAGAAAAAGCTCGCGGTATCACCATCAACACCGCGCACGTTGAGTACAACTCGAACATTCGTCACTACGCTCACGTTGACTGCCCAGGTCACGCTGACTACGTGAAGAACATGATCACCGGTGCTGCCCAGATGGACGGCGCGATCCTGGTTTGCTCGGCTGCCGATGGTCCGATGCCACAAACTCGTGAGCACATCCTGCTGTCCCGTCAGGTAGGCGTTCCGTACATCGTGGTTTTCCTGAACAAGGCTGACCTGGTAGACGACGCAGAGCTGCTGGAACTGGTTGAGATGGAAGTTCGCGACCTGCTGTCCACCTACGACTTCCCAGGCGACGACACTCCGATCATCATCGGTTCGGCTCGTATGGCGCTGGAAGGCAAAGACGACAACGAAATGGGCACCACCGCTGTCAAGAAGCTGGTGGAAACTCTGGACAGCTACATCCCAGAGCCAGAGCGTGCTATCGACAAGCCATTCCTGATGCCAATCGAAGACGTGTTCTCGATCTCGGGTCGTGGCACCGTGGTAACTGGTCGTATCGAGCGTGGTATCGTCCGCGTTCAGGACGCCCTGGAAATCGTTGGTCTGCGTGACACCACCACCACCACCTGCACTGGTGTTGAGATGTTCCGCAAGCTGCTGGACGAAGGTCGTGCTGGCGAGAACTGCGGCGTTCTGCTGCGTGGTACCAAGCGTGACGACGTTGAGCGTGGTCAGGTTCTGGTTAAGCCGGGTTCGGTTAAGCCGCACACCAAGTTCACCGCAGAAGTTTACGTTCTGAGCAAGGAAGAAGGCGGTCGTCACACTCCGTTCTTCAAGGGCTACCGTCCACAGTTCTACTTCCGTACTACTGACGTGACTGGTAACTGCGAGCTGCCAGAAGGCGTTGAAATGGTAATGCCAGGTGACAACATTCAGATGACTGTTACCCTGATCAAAACCATCGCGATGGAAGACGGTCTGCGTTTCGCTATCCGTGAAGGCGGTCGTACCGTCGGCGCTGGCGTCGTAGCCAAAATCATCGAGTAATCTCTTCTTTGAGATAGCTTCGATGAGTTGAAAAAGCCCCCGCTTAGCGGGGGCTTTTTTATTGGGTTGACACCTATCTGGGGCGTCTATAGAATTGCGCCTCCTTTTAACGGGCGTATTGCGCCCGGTGGGAATAGCAGCCGGAGTCTGAAATCCAATGCAAAATCAGCAAATCCGTATCAGGTTGAAGGCTTTTGACCATCGCCTGATCGACCAATCAACCCAGGAAATCGTGGAAACCGCGAAACGTACTGGTGCTCAAGTGCGTGGTCCAATTCCACTGCCTACCCGTAAAGAGCGGTTCACCGTTCTGGTTTCCCCGCACGTCAACAAAGACGCGCGTGACCAGTACGAAATCCGCACTCATAAGCGCGTTCTGGACATCGTCCAGCCAACGGATAAAACCGTTGATGCTCTTATGAAGCTTGATCTTGCGGCCGGTGTGGAAGTGCAGATCAGCCTCGGCTAAGACTCGGTCTTGGTCGTGTAACGCTCTGAAATGGGCGGCCATAGCGGGTGAAAGCCCCGTACACTCATGAGGTTTACAACATGACTATTGGTGTAGTCGGTCGTAAAGCGGGTATGACCCGTATTTTCACCGAAGAAGGTGTCTCCATTCCGGTCACGGTCATTGAGATCGAGCCGAATCGCGTCACCCAGTTCAAAACTGAAGAAACCGATGGCTATCGTGCAGTGCAAGTCACTGTCGGCGAGCGTCGTGCTTCCCGTGTTACAGCTGCTCAGGCTGGCCACTTCGCCAAGGCGAACGTAGCCGCTGGTCGTACCGTAATGGAATTCCGCCTTGAAGAAGGCGAGTACCAGGCCGGCGATCTGATCAACGCTGAAATCTTCGCTGCTGGTCAACTGGTTGATGTAACCGGTCAGTCCAAAGGTAAAGGCTTCCAGGGTACGATCAAGCGTTGGAATTTCCGCGGGCAAGATAACACCCACGGTAACTCCGTATCCCACCGCGTCCCAGGCTCTATCGGCCAGTGCCAGACTCCTGGTCGTGTATTCAAGGGCAAAAAAATGTCCGGTCATATGGGCGCTGAGCGCGTGACCGTGCAGTCCCTGGAAGTAGTGCGCGTGGACGCTGAACGCAATCTGTTGTTGGTCAAGGGTGCTGTTCCTGGCGCTACTGGCGGCAACCTGGTTGTACGTCCAGCAGCCAAGGCTCGCGGTTAAGGGGAAGCTGACATGCAATTAAATGTAAATGACGCTCAAGCGATCGAAGTTTCCGAACTGACATTTGGCGGCGAGTTCAACGAGACGCTGGTTCACCAAGCAGTCGTGGCCTACATGGCTGGCGGCCGTCAAGGTAGCAAGCAGCAAAAGACCCGTTCCGACGTTCGTGGTGGCGGTAAGCGCCCATGGCGTCAGAAAGGTACTGGCCGTGCTCGTGCCGGTACTATCCGCAGCCCAATCTGGCGCGGCGGCGGCACCACTTTCGCAGCTCGTCCACAGGATCACTCCCAGAAGCTGAACAAGAAGATGTATCGCGCAGCAATGCGTTCCATCCTTGCTGAGCTGGTGCGTACTGATCGTCTGGTCGTGGTTCAGGATTTCGCAGTTGAAACTCCGAAAACCAAAGACCTGCTGGGCAAACTGAACAACATGAGCCTGACCGACGTTCTGATCGTGTCTGACGCTGTTGATCAGAACCTGTACCTGGCTGCTCGTAACCTGCCACACGTAGATGTACGTGACGTGCAAGGTTCCGATCCAGTTAGTCTGATCGCATACGACAAGGTGTTGATCACCGTGTCGGCCGTGAAGAAATTCGAGGAGCTGCTGGGATGAACCAGGAACGCGTATTTAAAGTTCTGCTTGGCCCGCACGTTTCCGAGAAGGCTACGGTTCTGGCAGACAAGAAAGGCCAGTTCGTTTTCAAGGTTGCTACCGATGCAACCAAGCTGGAAATCAAGAAGGCCGTCGAAAGCCTGTTCAGCGTGAAAGTTGAGCGTGTTACTACCCTGAACGTTCTGGGTAAGAGCAAGCGCACCGCTCGCGGTCTGGGCAAGCGTAATGACTGGAAGAAGGCAGTTATCTCCCTTCAGCCAGGCCAAGATCTCGATTTCAGCAGCAGTGCTGAGTAAGGAAGGGGTGCATCATGGCAATCGTTAAATGCAAACCGACTTCCCCTGGCCGCCGTTTTGTGGTCAAGGTGGTCAACCAGGAGCTGCATAAAGGCGCTCCTCACGCACCGCTGCTCGAGAAAAAATCGAAGTCTGGTGGTCGTAACAACAATGGCCGCATTACCACTCGTCACATCGGTGGTGGTCATAAGCAGCATTACCGTATGGTCGATTTTCGTCGCAACGACAAAGATGGCATCGTCGCCACTGTCGAGCGTATCGAATACGATCCCAACCGTACTGCTCACATCGCACTGCTGTGCTACGCAGACGGCGAGCGCCGCTACATCATCGCCCCTAAAGGCGTGAGTGCTGGCGACCAGCTGATCGCAGGCGCTCTGGCTCCAATCAAGCCAGGCAACGCTCTGCAACTGCGCAACATTCCAGTCGGTTCTACCGTACACGGCATCGAACTGAAGCCAGGTAAAGGTGCACAGATCGCTCGTTCCGCTGGCGCTTCGGCTCAGCTGATCGCTCGTGAAGGTGTCTACGTTACCCTGCGTCTGCGTTCCGGTGAAATGCGTAAAGTGCTGGCTGAGTGCCGTGCGACCCTGGGCGAAGTCTCGAACTCCGAGCACAGCCTGCGTTCGCTGGGTAAAGCTGGTGCCAAGCGCTGGCGTGGCGTTCGCCCAACCGTTCGTGGTGTTGCCATGAACCCGGTTGACCACCCACATGGTGGTGGTGAAGGTCGTACCTCTGGTGGTCGTCATCCGGTATCGCCATGGGGCTTCCCGACTAAGGGCGCGAAGACTCGTGGTAATAAGCGTACCGACAAAATGATCGTCCGTCGTCGCAAGTAAATAGAGGGATACGACAGTGCCACGTTCTCTGAAAAAAGGTCCTTTTATTGATCTTCACCTACTGAAGAAGATCGAAGTGGCGGCGGAAAAGAACGATCGCAAACCAATTAAGACTTGGTCGCGTCGTTCGATGATCCTGCCACAAATGGTCGGTCTGACCATCGCAGTACACAACGGTCGTCAGCACGTCCCAGTTCTCGTTAACGAAGACATGGTCGGCCACAAACTGGGCGAGTTCGCCGGTACCCGCAACTATCGCGGGCACGTGGCAGACAAGAAAGCCAAGCGTTAAGGGGTAAGGAAATGGAAGTAGCCGCTAAGTTGTCGGGCGCTCGAATCTCCGCCCAGAAAGCCCGCTTGGTCGCCGACCAGATCCGCGGGAAGAAGGTGGGCGAAGCGCTCAACCTGTTGGCTTTCAGCAGTAAGAAAGCCGCCGAGATCATGAAAAAAGTGCTGGAGTCGGCCGTAGCCAACGCCGAGCATAACGAAGGCGCAGACGTTGATGACCTGAAGGTCAGCACCGTTTTCGTCAACGAAGGGCGTTCGCTGAAGCGCATCATGCCACGTGCCAAAGGCCGTGCTGATCGCATCGTCAAGCGGTCTTGCCATATCACTGTCAAGGTTGCTGACAAGTAACGGAGTCGAAGAGATGGGTCAGAAAGTACATCCCATTGGCATTCGCCTGGGAATCGTCAAGGAGCACACCTCCGTCTGGTACGCAGACGGTCGGACTTATGCGGACTATTTGCTCGCAGATCTGAAGGTGCGTGAGTATCTCCAAGACAAACTAAAAAGCGCGTCCGTAAGCCGTATCGATATCCATCGTCCGGCTCAAACTGCACGCATCACCATCCACACCGCTCGTCCAGGTATCGTTATCGGGAAGAAAGGTGAAGATGTTGAAAAACTGCGTCAGGACCTGACCAAGCAAATGGGTGTGCCTGTGCACATCAATATCGAAGAGATCCGCAAGCCGGAGCTCGACGGTATGCTGGTTGCCCAGAGCGTAGCTCAGCAGCTGGAGCGTCGTGTGATGTTCCGTCGCGCCATGAAGCGCGCCGTACAGAACGCCATGCGCATTGGTGCCAAAGGCATCAAAATCCAAGTGAGCGGTCGTCTCGGCGGTGCTGAAATCGCACGTACTGAATGGTATCGCGAAGGTCGTGTGCCACTGCACACCCTGCGTGCCGATATCGACTATGCCACCTACGAAGCTCACACCACCTACGGTGTGATCGGTGTAAAGGTTTGGATCTTCAAAGGCGAAGTAATTGGTGGTCGCCAAGAAGAACTGAAACCACAAGCACCAGCGCCTCGTAAAAAAGCTGCTAAGTAAGGGGTACGCCAAATGTTGCAACCAAAGCGTACGAAGTTCCGCAAGCAGATGACCGGCCACAACCGTGGTCTGGCACTGCGCGGTAGCAAAGTCAGCTTCGGCGAGTTCGCGCTGAAGTCTGTTGCTCGTGGTCGTCTCACCGCTCGTCAGATCGAGTCAGCGCGTCGTGCTCTGACCCGTCACGTAAAACGTGGTGGCAAGATCTGGATCCGTGTATTCCCGGACAAGCCGATCTCCAAGAAGCCTCTCGAGGTTCGTATGGGTAAAGGTAAGGGTAACGTGGAATACTGGGTTGCCCAGATTCAGCCAGGCAAAGTCCTGTATGAAATCGAGGGTGTTTCTGAAGAGCTGGCGCGTGAGGCTTTCGCCCTGGCTGCTGCAAAGCTGCCGCTCGCCACCTCCTTTGTTAAACGGACGGTGATGTGATGAAAGCGAATGAACTTCGTGAAAAATCCGCACAGCAGCTGAACGAGCAACTGCTCGGCTTGCTGCGCGACCAGTTCAATCTGCGTATGCAGAAAGCAACTGGCCAGTTGGGGCAGTCTCATCTGCTCTCGCAAGTTAAGCGTGACATCGCTCGCGTGAAGACTGTGCTCAACCAGCAGGCAGGTAAGTGATCATGGCTGAAGCCGAAAAAACTGTCCGTACGCTGACTGGCCGTGTTGTCAGCGACAAGATGGACAAAACCATCACCGTTCTGATCGAGCGTCGCGTTAAGCACCCGATCTACGGTAAATACGTTAAGCGTTCGACTAAGCTGCACGCGCACGACGAAACCAATCAGTGCCACATCGGCGACAAAGTCACTATTCGTGAAACTCGTCCGATGGCCAAGACCAAGTCTTGGGCGCTGGTTGATGTTCTCGAACGCGCTGTGGAAGTCTAAGGGCTAGGGGTCGGAGAAATTATATGATTCAGACTCAATCCATGCTCGATGTGGCCGATAACAGCGGCGCTCGCCGTGTTATGTGCATCAAGGTGCTGGGTGGCTCCCATCGTCGTTACGCTGGTATCGGTGACATCATCAAAGTTACCGTGAAGGAAGCAATTCCTCGCGGTAAAGTGAAAAAAGGCCAAGTGATGACTGCTGTTGTAGTCCGCACTCGTCACGGCGTACGTCGTGCTGATGGCTCCATTATCCGCTTTGATGGCAACGCTGCTGTTCTTCTGAACAACAAGCAAGAGCCGATCGGCACCCGTATCTTTGGGCCAGTGACCCGTGAACTTCGTACTGAGAAGTTCATGAAGATCGTCTCGCTCGCCCCAGAAGTGCTGTAAGGAGATCCGACATGCAAAAGATTCGTCGTGACGACGAGATCATCGTGATCGCCGGCAAAGACAAAGGTAAGCGCGGTAAGGTGCTGAAGGTTCTTGCTGACAACCGTCTGGTTGTTGGTGGTCTGAACCTGGTCAAGCGTCATACCAAGCCTAACCCGATGTCGGGCGTACAGGGCGGTATCGTCGAGAAAGAAGCGCCACTGCACGCTTCCAACGTCGCCATCTTCAACGGCGAAACCAACAAGGCTGACCGCGTTGGTTTCAAAGTAGAAGACGGTAAGAAAATTCGTGTCTTCAAGTCGACCCAAAAAGCGGTTGATGCTTGAACACTGCTAGGTAGAAGACCATGGCACGACTAAAAGAGATTTACCGGAAGGAAATCGCACCGAAACTTAAGGAAGAACTTAAGCTTTCGAACGTGATGGAAGTTCCGCGCGTTACCAAAATCACCCTGAACATGGGTCTGGGCGAAGCGATCGGCGACAAAAAAGTCATCGAACACGCTGTTGCTGACCTGGAAAAGATCACCGGCCAGAAAGTCGTTGTGACCTACGCTCGCAAATCCATCGCTGGCTTTAAAGTCCGTGAAGGTTGGCCGATCGGCGTCAAAGTGACCCTGCGCCGTGAGCGTATGTACGAGTTCCTGGATCGTCTGCTGTCGATCTCCCTGCCTCGGGTTCGCGACTTCCGCGGCCTGAATGCCAAGTCCTTCGATGGTCGTGGCAACTACAGCATGGGCGTGAAAGAGCAGATCATTTTCCCGGAAATCGACTACGACAAGATCGATGCTCTCCGCGGTCTGGACATTACCCTGACCACCACTGCCAAGAACGATGACGAAGGCCGCGCTCTGCTGCGCGCTTTCAAATTCCCGTTCCGCAACTGATTGGAGTAGGAAAATGGCCAAGAAGAGCATGAAAAACCGTGAGCTGAAGCGTCAGCTCACCGTTGCCAAGTACGCCACCAAGCGTGCAGCGCTGAAAGCTATCATCGTCGATCTGAACGCAAGTCCAGAAGCGCGTTGGGAAGCTACCGTAGCTCTGCAGAAGCAGCCACGTGACGCAAGTGCTTCGCGCATGCGTAACCGCTGCCGCCTGACTGGTCGTCCGCACGGCGTTTACCGCAAGTTCGGCCTGGGCCGTAACAAGCTGCGTGAAGCTGCAATGCGTGGTGACGTTCCAGGTCTGGTTAAAGCCAGCTGGTAATTGCTGTCAAAGTCTCGATGGTCGGGGTCGCAAGAACCTGACCATCGGTGGCCTTGAACATGAATCAAGCCCCTTTTGGGGCTTGATTCATTTCTGGGGTGTGTCTAGAATGACCGGCTCGCCTGAGCCCGTGTTTTTCTGCCCGGAATTTCTCGGCGACAAGTAGTAGCCGCAAGGCTAATTTTTCTGTATTAGGAGCGTCTAGCCCATGAGTATGCAGGACCCGTTAGCGGACATGCTAACTCGAATCCGTAATGCCCAGATGGCTGAAAAGTCCGTCGTAAGCATGCCTTCTTCCACGTTGAAGGTGGCTGTAGCTAAAGTCCTGAAGGACGAAGGTTACATCGCGGGTTATCAGATCAGCAGCGAAACCAAACCACTGCTGTCTATCGAGCTGAAATATTTCGAAGGCCGTCCGGTTATCGAAGAAGTCAAGCGCGTTAGCCGTCCAGGCCTGCGTCAGTACAAGTCCGTCGAAGAACTGCCAAAAGTACGTGGCGGTCTCGGCGTGTCTATCGTCTCCACCAACAAAGGTGTGATGACTGATCGTGCTGCGCGCGCTGCCGGTGTCGGCGGCGAAGTTCTTTGCACTGTGTTCTAAGGGGGGATAAGCATGTCTCGCGTCGCTAAGAACCCCGTTAAGCTGCCAGCCGGTGTCGAAGTAAAATTCGCAGGCCAACAGCTTTCGGTGAAGGGTGCCAAGGGTACTCTTGAACTGAACGTCCATTCGTCCGTTGAGATCGTTGAAGAAGCCGGTGAGCTGCGTTTTGCTGCTCGCAATGGCGATCAGCAGACTCGCGCAATGGCCGGTACCACTCGTGCGTTGGTAAACAACATGGTCCAGGGCGTAAGCCAAGGCTTCGAGCGCAAGCTCCAGCTGGTCGGTGTTGGTTACAAAGCGCAAGCAAAAGGTCAGGTGCTGAACCTGGCTCTTGGCTTCTCGCACCCAGTGGATTACGAACTGCCGGAAGGCATCACCGCTGAGACTCCTAGCCAGACCGATATCCTGATCAAGGGCATCGACAAGCAGCTGGTAGGTCAAGTGGCCGCCGAGATCCGCGACTTCCGTCCACCAGAGCCGTACAAAGGCAAAGGTGTGCGCTACGCGGACGAAGTCGTCCGTCGTAAAGAAGCCAAGAAGAAGTAGGGCATAGCAAATGACCGACAAAAAAGTTACTCGACTGCGTCGCGCTCGCAAAGCACGCCTGAAAATGCACGAACTCGAAGTCGTGCGTCTCTGCGTGTTCCGCTCTTCGCAGCACATCTACGCCCAGGTCATTTCGGCCGACGGCAACAAAGTCCTGGCAAGCGCCTCGACTTTGGATAAAGAACTGCGTGATGGCGCCACTGGCAACATCGACGCGGCCACTAAGGTTGGCCAGCTGGTCGCTACGCGTGCTAAGGCCGCTGGCGTCTCGCAGGTGGCTTTCGACCGCTCTGGCTTCAAGTACCACGGCCGCGTAAAAGCGCTGGCTGATGCTGCTCGTGAAGCTGGGCTGGAGTTCTAAGTTATGTCAAATAACGACCAAAAGCGCGACGAAGGCTACATTGAGAAGCTGGTTCAAGTTAACCGCGTAGCCAAAACCGTTAAAGGCGGCCGTATCTTCACTTTCACCGCGTTGACCGTGGTTGGTGATGGTAAGGGCCGTGTTGGCTTCGGCCGTGGCAAGTCGCGTGAAGTGCCTGCTGCGATCCAGAAGGCAATGGAAGCTGCTCGCCGCAACATGATCCAGGTTGATCTGAACGGCACTACTCTGCAGTACGCAATGAAGTCCGCTCACGGCGCTTCGAAGGTGTACATGCAGCCTGCTTCTGAAGGTACCGGTATCATCGCTGGCGGCGCTATGCGTGCTGTCCTCGAAGTTGCTGGCGTTCAGAACGTTCTGGCCAAGTGCTACGGCTCGACTAACCCTGTAAACGTGGTTCACGCCACTTTCAAGGGTCTGAAAGCCATGCAATCTCCTGAATCCATTGCAGCCAAGCGTGGCCTGCGTGTTGAGGAGATCAAGTAATCATGGCTACCGTTAAAGTTACGCTGATCAAAAGCATGACCGGCCGCATCCCTAACCACAAACTGTGCGTTAAGGGTCTGGGTCTGCGTCGCATCGGTCACACTGTAGAAGTCCAGGATACTCCCGAGAATCGCGGGATGATCAACAAGGCTTACTACATGCTGCGTGTCGAGGGTTAATCGATGAAACTCAATGATCTGAGTCCAGCGCCGGGTTCCCGTCGCGAAAAGCATCGTCCGGGCCGTGGTATCGGTAGTGGTTTGGGTAAGACTGGTGGCCGTGGTCACAAAGGTCAGACCTCCCGCTCCGGTGGCACCATTGCTCCAGGCTTTGAAGGCGGTCAACAGCCGCTGCATCGTCGCCTGCCGAAGTTCGGTTTCGTTTCCCTGAAAGCCATGGACCGCGCAGAAGTGCGTCTGTCCGAGCTGGCTAAAGTGGAAGGCGACATCGTCACCGTGCAGTCCCTGAAAGATGCCAACGTGATCAACGTCAACGTACAGCGTGTGAAAATCATGCTGTCCGGTGAAGTGACTCGCGCTGTCACTATCGGCAAGGGAATCGGCGCCACCAAAGGTGCGCGTGCGGCTATCGAAGCAGCTGGCGGCAAGTTCGAGGAATAAATGGCTAAGCAAGGTGCTCTCTCTGCGCTCGGCAAAGGCGGTATGTCTGAACTCTGGGCTCGTCTGCGTTTTCTGTTCCTGGCGATTATCGTCTACCGAATAGGCGCACACATCCCGGTTCCAGGTATCAACCCGGACCGACTCGCGGACCTGTTTCGACAGAATGAGGGGACCATTCTTAGCTTGTTCAACATGTTTTCCGGCGGCGCGCTGGAGCGGATGAGCATCTTTGCACTGGGGATCATGCCTTACATTTCGGCATCGATCATCATGCAACTGATGACCGCCGTCAGCCCGCAGCTGGAGCAGTTGAAGAAGGAAGGTGAAGCTGGCCGTCGCAAGATCAGCCAGTACACCCGCTACGGCACCGTCGTCCTCGCTCTCGTTCAGGCCATTGGCATGTCCATTGGTCTGGCGGGGCAGGGCGTTGCGTTCACTGGTGACTTTGGCTTCCATTTCGTCGCGGTATCCACGTTTGTGGCTGGTGCGATGTTCATGATGTGGCTGGGTGAGCAGATTACTGAGCGTGGTGTAGGCAACGGTATCTCGATGTTGATTTTTTCGGGAATCGTCGCCGGTCTTCCGAGAGCAATCGGGCAGTCTTTCGAGTCTGCGCGTCAGGGGGATATCAACATCTTCGCCCTGGTTGCCATCGGTTTGCTGGCAGTAGCGATTATCGGTTTCGTGGTGTTCATTGAGCGTGGTCAGCGTCGTATCGCTGTTCACTACGCCAAGCGTCAGCAAGGCCGCAAGGTTTTCGCTGCGCAGACTAGCCACTTGCCGCTGAAGGTGAACATGGCCGGTGTTATTCCGGCTATTTTCGCGAGCAGCATTTTGCTGTTCCCGGCTTCGTTGGGTGCCTGGTTCGGTCAGTCTGAAGGTATGGGCTGGTTGCAGGACATCTCGCAGTCGATCGCTCCTGGTCAGCCGTTGAATATTCTGCTGTTTAGTGCAGGGATTATTTTCTTCTGCTTCTTCTATACGGCGTTGATGTTCAATCCGAAAGACGTAGCGGAAAACCTGAAGAAGTCCGGTGCCTTTATTCCGGGCATCCGTCCAGGTGAGCAGTCTGCGCGCTACATTGATGGCGTTCTGACTCGCTTGACCATGTTCGGTGCTCTTTACATGACGGCCGTGTGCCTGTTGCCCCAGTTCCTGGTGGTTGCAGCAAACGTTCCGTTCTACCTTGGCGGGACCTCGTTGCTGATCGTGGTCGTGGTTGTGATGGACTTCATGTCCCAAGTACAATCGCACCTCGTTTCGCACCAGTACGAATCCCTGATGAAGAAAGCCAACCTGAAGGGTTACGGCAGCGGCATGTTGCGCTGAGTACCCATAAGGTTCGAGGAGTTGGTGATGAAAGTTCGTGCATCGGTGAAAAAGCTGTGCCGTAACTGCAAGATTATTCGCCGCGAAGGTGTTGTTCGAGTAATTTGCAGCGCGGAACCGCGTCACAAACAGCGCCAAGGCTGAGTGTGATTGTGCTTCAAGCCCGGCAGCTAGTGCGCTGCCGGGTTGATTATTTGTTATTACAGCGATATTATCTCGCGCCCTATTTCTTGGCTTCCGGGGCGTAGGTAGCTGTCAATTGGAGTCCCACTGAATGGCCCGTATTGCAGGCGTTAACATTCCAGATAACAAGCATACTGTTATCTCGCTGACCTACATCTATGGTGTTGGTCGCACTACTGCGCAGAAAATCTGTGCAGTGACTGGGGTAAACCCAGCAGCAAAGATCAAGGATCTGAGCGACGAGCAAATTGAACAGCTGCGTGGCGAAGTGGCGAAGTTCACCACTGAAGGTGACCTGCGTCGCGAAATCAACATGAAAATCAAGCGCTTGATGGACCTCGGTTGCTATCGCGGTCTGCGTCATCGTCGTGGTCTGCCAGTACGCGGTCAGCGTACCAAGACCAACGCGCGTACCCGTAAAGGTCCGCGTAAGCCGATCCGCAAGTAATCGCCCCAGCGAATCGACAGGAATTTAATCATGGCAAAACCTGCTGCTCGTCCTCGTAAAAAAGTTAAAAAGACAGTGGTTGATGGCATCGCCCACATCCATGCCTCTTTTAACAACACCATCGTGACCATTACCGACCGTCAAGGTAACGCTCTTTCCTGGGCTACCTCCGGTGGTTCGGGTTTCCGCGGTTCCCGCAAGTCCACCCCGTTCGCTGCTCAAGTAGCTGCTGAGCGTGCTGGTCAAGCTGCGCTGGAATACGGCCTGAAAAACCTCGACGTAAACGTCAAGGGCCCAGGTCCAGGTCGTGAATCCGCAGTCCGCGCTTTGAACGGCTGTGGCTACAAGATCGCCAGCATCACCGACGTGACGCCAATCCCGCACAACGGGTGCCGTCCGCCGAAGAAGCGCCGCGTGTAATCCAGGAGATTGTAAAGAATGGCTCGTTACATTGGTCCAAAATGCAAACTCGCTCGTCGCGAAGGCACCGATCTCTTCCTGAAGAGCGGCGTGCGCGCGATCGAATCGAAGTGCAACATTGAAGCAGCACCTGGTATCCACGGCCAACGCCGCGGTCGCCAGTCCGACTACGGCACCCAACTGCGTGAAAAGCAGAAGGTCCGTCGTATCTACGGCGTTCTCGAGCGTCAGTTCAGCGGCTACTACAAAGAAGCTGCTGGCAAGAAAGGTGCAACCGGTGAAAACCTGCTGCAACTGCTCGAATGCCGTCTGGACAACGTCGTATACCGTATGGGCTTTGGTTCGACTCGTGCCGAATCCCGTCAGCTGGTATCGCACAAGTCGATCAGCGTTAACGGTCAGACCGTAAACGTTCCTTCGTACCAGGTTCGTGCTGGTGACGTGGTCGCTGTTCGCGAGAAAGCAAAAAATCAACTTCGCATTGTCCAAGCTCTCGATCTGTGTGCTCAACGTGGCCGCGTAGAGTGGGTAGAAGTAGACACTGAGAAGAAGTCGGGCGTTTTCAAGAACGTTCCTGCTCGCAGTGATCTGTCCGCCGACATCAACGAAAGCCTGATTGTCGAGCTCTACTCCAAGTAAGGGCTAGAAAATAGGTGCATCCATGCAGATTTCGGTAAATGAGTTCCTGACACCCCGCCATATTGATGTGCAGGTTGTCAGTCCAACCCGCGCCAAGATCACTCTCGAGCCTCTCGAGCGTGGTTTCGGCCACACCCTGGGCAACGCGCTGCGCCGCATCCTGTTGTCCTCAATGCCCGGCTGCGCAGTAGTCGAGGCCGAGATTGACGGTGTGCTCCACGAGTACAGCGCCATCGAAGGTGTACAGGAAGACGTAATTGAAATCCTGTTGAACCTTAAAGGTCTGGCTATCAAGCTGCACGGCCGTGACGAAGTTACGCTGACCTTGTCGAAGAAGGGTTCGGGGGTGGTTACCGCTGCCGATATTCAGCTGGATCATGATGTCGAGATCGTTAATCCCGATCACGTAATCGCTAACCTGGCGTCTAACGGCGCCCTGAACATGAAGCTCACCGTAGCTCGTGGTCGTGGTTATGAACCAGCAGACTCGCGTCAGAGCGATGAAGACGAAAGCCGCAGCATCGGTCGCTTGCAGCTTGACTCTTCGTTCAGCCCGGTTCGCCGTATCGCATACGTGGTGGAAAACGCCCGTGTCGAGCAGCGTACCAACCTGGACAAGCTGGTTATTGATCTGGAAACCAACGGTACTCTGGATCCTGAAGAGGCTATCCGTCGTGCTGCAACCATCCTGCAACAGCAGTTGGCTGCGTTCGTCGACCTCAAAGGTGACAGTGAGCCAGTGGTTGTCGAGCAGGAAGACGAGATCGATCCGATCCTGCTTCGCCCGGTTGACGATCTGGAACTGACTGTACGTTCGGCTAACTGCCTTAAGGCGGAAAACATCTACTACATCGGTGACCTGATTCAGCGCACCGAAGTAGAGCTGTTGAAGACTCCGAACCTGGGCAAGAAATCCTTGACTGAAATCAAGGACGTTCTGGCCTCCCGCGGTCTGTCCCTCGGCATGCGCCTCGACAACTGGCCGCCTGCAAGTCTTAAGAAGGACGACAAGGCGACTGCCTGATCGTCGTAATCACCGAACGTAGTGTTTGGTAAGGAATGAACCATGCGTCATCGTAAAAGTGGTCGCCACCTGAGCCGCACCAGCTCGCACCGCAAGGCCATGTTCCAAAACATGGCTGTGTCGCTGTTCGAGCACGAGCTGATCAAAACTACTCTGCCAAAAGCCAAAGAACTGCGCCGCGTTGCCGAGCCGCTGATCACTCTGGCCAAGACAGACAGCGTTGCTAACCGTCGTCTGGCTTTCGACCGTACTCGTTCGAAAGCTATCGTTGGTAAGCTCTTCAACGACCTGGGCAAGCGTTACGCTACCCGTGAGGGTGGCTACCTGCGCATCCTCAAGTGCGGTTTCCGCGCTGGCGACAACGCGCCTATGGCGTACGTCGAACTGGTTGATCGTGCTGTCGGCGGTGAAGCTGTATCCGCTGAGTAAGACGTCAGTCTGAAACAAAGAACCGGGCCTAGTGCCCGGTTTTTTGTGCCCGTAAGAAATGCGCCGTTCGTACAAGCATCTACCCTGTCTGGGTCTGCACTATGTGTTGGGTTTTGTTGTTAGTTATTTTCTATTGATAACCATGAGTTAATGAATTTGTGGCTGTCATATTGATGATCGATACTCCCCAACAAGCCGATTAGCCGGCAGTTCAAGACTGACAGAGGAAGAAGATCGCATGAGCCAGAACAAGACGCTTACGACTGCCAGCGGTGCACCAGTCGCCGATAACCAGAACTCTCGCTCCGCCGGGCCGCGCGGACCGTTGCTGCTCGATGACTTTCATTTGATCGAGAAGCTTGCTCACTTCAACCGCGAAAACATTCCTGAGCGCCGTGTGCATGCCAAGGGTTCGGGCGCCTACGGTACCTTCACCGTCACTCGCGATATCACGCAATACACGAGCGCCAAGCTGTTCTCTGCTGTGGGTAAGCAGACGCCGACTTTCCTGCGATTCTCCACAGTGGGCGGTGAGCGTGGCTCGGCAGACACCGAGCGCGATCCTCGTGGTTTTGCCCTGAAGTTCTACACCGAAGAAGGCAACTGGGACATCGTTGGCAACAACACACCCGTGTTCTTCATTCGTGATCCGCTGAAGTTTCCTGACTTTATCCACACCCAGAAACGCCTGCCGCAGAGCAACCTGAAAAGTGCACAAATGATGTGGGACTTCTGGTCGCACTCGCCCGAGGCGCTGCATCAGGTCACCATTCTGTTCTCTGATCGCGGTATCCCGGATGGCTACCGCCATATGCACGGCTTCGGTAGCCACACTTACAGCTTGATCAGTGCACAAGGCGAGCGTCACTGGGTGAAGTGGCACTACAAGACCAAGCAAGGGATCAAAAACCTCGCGCCGGCAGATGCGGCACGCCTGGCGGGCACTGATCCGGATTACGCGCAGCGCGACTTGTTCGAGGCCATCGAGCGTGGTGACTTCCCGAAATGGAGCGTGTGCATCCAGATCATGACCGAGGCCCAGGCCGCGGCGCATTACGAGAACCCGTTCGACGTGACCAAAACCTGGTCGCAGAAGGAGTTCCCGCTGATCGAAGTCGGTGAGCTGGAGTTGAATCGTAATCCGCTGAACTACTTTGCTGAAGTCGAGCAAGCCGCGTTCGGCCCAAGCAACATGGTGCCAGGCGTCGGACTTTCGCCGGATCGCATGCTGCAAGGTCGCGTATTCGCTTATGCCGATGCGCATCGCTATCGCGTAGGAACCAATCACCAGCAACTGCCGGTGAACGCCCCGCGTAGCCCGGTCAACACTTACCAGCGTGACGGTTCGATGGCTTTTGGCAGCAACGGTGGCGCGGCCCCGAACTACGAGCCGAACAGCTACGTGGAGTCGCCGAAACAAGCTCCGCATTACGCCGAGCCGGCACTGGCCCTGAGCGGTGCGGCTGATCGCTACGATCACCGCGAAGACACCGACTATTACAGCCACGCGGGTGCGCTGTTCCGTTTGATGAGCGACGAGCAGAAAGCCTTGCTGGTCAACAATATCGCCGGTGCGATGGCCGGTGTTTCGAGTGATGTGGTGGACCGACAGTTGCAGCATTTCTACAAGGCTGACCCGGCGTACGGAGAAGCAATCGCAAAGCTGCTCAACGTACAGCTTAACGAAGTCTAAACGAGAAGCAGAACCGCCCTCATTAGGGCGGTTTTTGCGTTATTTAACCTGCTTTTCTCAGAATATCTTCGCTTTTATTGCGCGAAGTAAGTGACCTTGCGGTCATGTTGGTTCAAACTACAGACTTTCAAGAAGGGAGATGTAGGGCGATGCAAGGCCACCCAGACGTTATCGATTATCTCAACACGTTGCTGACCGGCGAACTGGCCGCGCGTGACCAATATTTCGTTCACTCGCGGATGTATGAGGACTGGGGATTCACCAAGCTCTACGAACGAATCAACCACGAGATGGAAGAAGAAGCCGGTCATGCTGACGCTTTGATGCGCCGGATTCTCATGCTCGAAGGCACCCCGCGCATGCGTCCGGATGACCTGGATGTCGGCACCACGGTGGAAACCATGCTCGAAGCGGATCTGCGTCTGGAGTACAAGGTGCGTGCCGCACTGTGCAAAGGCATCGAGCTGTGCGAGAAGCACGGCGACTACGTAAGCCGCGATATCCTCAAGCTTCAGCTGCATGACACCGAAGAAGATCACACCTACTGGCTGGAAAAGCAGTTGGGCCTGATCAAGTTGATCGGTATCCAGAACTACCTGCAATCCCACACATCCTGATTGCAACCGATACAAAAAAGCCCCTGTCACTGAGGAAGTGACAGGGGCTTTTTCATGCCCGGCAATCAGGCCCGATCGCGGACCAGCAGTGGCTTGAGGTAATGACCGGTGTGAGATTGCTTCATCTCGGCCACTTCCTCAGGCGTACCGGTAGCGATGATCTGACCGCCTTTCGAGCCACCCTCGGGGCCGAGATCCACCAGCCAGTCGGCGGTCTTGATCACGTCGAGGTTGTGCTCGATCACGACCACGGTGTTGCCGTGATCGCGCAGGCGATGCAGCACATCGAGCAGTTGCTGGATGTCCGCGAAGTGCAGACCGGTGGTCGGCTCATCGAGGATGTACAGGGTCTTGCCGGTGTCACGCTTGGACAGCTCGCGGGACAGTTTGACCCGCTGCGCCTCACCACCGGACAGCGTGGTCGCCGACTGTCCGAGCTTGATGTACGACAGGCCCACATCCATCAACGTCTGCAGCTTGCGCGCCAGCGCCGGCACTGCGTCGAAGAACTCCCGCGCTTCCTCGATCGTCATCTCGAGGGTTTCGTGGATGCTCTTGCCCTTGTATTTGATTTCCAGGGTTTCGCGGTTGTAGCGCTTGCTCTTGCACACATCGCACGGCACGTAGATATCCGGCAGGAAGTGCATTTCCACCTTGATCAGACCGTCGCCCTGGCAAGCCTCGCAACGACCGCCCTTGACGTTGAACGAAAAGCGCCCCGGGCCATAACCACGAGAGCGGGACTCCGGCACGCCGGCGAACAGCTCGCGGATCGGCGTAAACAGCCCGGTGTAGGTCGCCGGGTTGGAGCGTGGCGTACGACCGATCGGGCTCTGGTCGATATCGACGACCTTGTCCAGATGCTCCAGGCCCTTGATGCTGTCGTGGGCTGCCGCTTCCAGTGTGGTCGCGCCGTTGAGTGCCGTGGCGCTCAGGGGGAACAGCGTGTTGTTGATCAGCGTCGACTTGCCGGAGCCGGAAACACCGGTCACGCAGGTCAGCAGGCCGATCGGGATCTCCAGATCGACATTGCGCAGGTTGTTGCCCCGCGCGCCCTTGAGCGACAGCACCTGCTTCTTGTTGCGCGGCGTGCGTTTGGCCGGCACTTCGATCTTGACCCGACCCGACAGGTATTTGCCGGTGAGCGAGTCCGGGTGCGCCATGACTTCATCCGGCGTACCTTCGGCGACGATTTGCCCGCCATGAACCCCGGCGCCCGGGCCGATATCCACAACGTAGTCAGCCAGACGGATCGCGTCTTCGTCGTGCTCGACCACGATCACCGTGTTACCGATATCGCGCAGGTGCTTGAGGGTGCCGAGCAGACGGTCGTTGTCACGCTGGTGCAGACCGATGGACGGCTCATCGAGGATGTACAGAACGCCAACCAGACCGGCGCCGATCTGACTGGCCAGACGAATCCGCTGGGCTTCGCCACCAGATAACGTGTCCGCACTGCGATCCAGCGACAGGTAATCCAGCCCCACGTTGACCAGGAACTGCAGACGCTCGCGGATCTCCTTGAGAATCTTGTCGGCAATTTCACCACGGCGGCCGGTCATCTTCAGCTCGCCGAAGTAGTCGCAGGCATCACCGATCGGCAGGTTGGTCACCGCCGGCAGGGTTTTCTCGCCAACCCACACATGTCGCGCTTCGCGACGCAGGCGGGTGCCGCGGCAATCCGGGCAGGACTGGGTGCTGAGGAACTTCGCCAGTTCTTCGCGCACGCTCGCCGATTCGGTTTCGCGGTAGCGACGCTCGAGGTTCGGCACAATGCCTTCGAACGGGTGCGAACGCTTGACGATGTCACCGCGGTCGTTGAGATACTTGAAATCGACGTTCTGCGAACCGCTGCCATGCAGAATGTATTTCTGCTGATCGGCTGGCAGTTCGTTGAACGGCTGCTCGAGGCTGAAGCCGTAATGCGCGGCCAGTGAACCGAGCATCTGGAAGTAATAGACGTTGCGCCGGTCCCAGCCGCGGATCGCGCCTTCGGCCAGCGTCAGTTCACCGTTGACCAGACGCTTGATGTCGAAGAACTGCTTCACGCCCAGACCGTCACAGGTCGGGCAGGCGCCGGCCGGGTTGTTGAAGGAAAACAGCTTGGGTTCCAGTTCGCTGATCGCATGGCCGCAGATCGGGCAGGCGAAGCGCGCGGAGAAGATCATCTCTTCGCCCGGCTCGTCGTCCATTGGTGCCACGAGAGCGATGCCGTCCGCCAGTTTCAGTGCGGTCTCGAAGGATTCGGCCAGACGCTGCTGCAGATCGGCGCGAACCTTGAAGCGGTCGACCACGACTTCAATGGTGTGCTTCTTCTGTTTATCCAGCTTTGGCAGCTCGTCGAGCTCGCAGAGCCGGCCGTTGACCCGGGCGCGGACGAAGCCCTGAGCGCGCAGTTCTTCGAACACCGACAGATGCTCGCCCTTGCGCTCGCGGATGACCGGGGCCAGCAGCATCAATTTACTGCCTTCCGGCTGTGCCAGCACCAGATCGACCATCTGGCTGACGGTCTGCGCTTCCAGCGGAATGTCGTGATCCGGGCAGCGTGGCGTACCGACGCGCGCATAGAGCAGACGCAGGTAGTCGTAGATCTCGGTGATGGTGCCGACCGTGGAGCGCGGGTTGTGCGAGGTCGACTTCTGTTCTATGGAGATCGCCGGCGACAGGCCTTCGATGGTGTCGACGTCGGGTTTTTCCATCATCGACAGGAACTGCCGGGCATAGGCCGACAGGGATTCGACATAGCGGCGCTGACCTTCGGCATAGAGCGTGTCGAAGGCCAGGGACGACTTGCCGGATCCGGACAGGCCGGTGATGACGATCAGTTTGTCCCGTGGCAGGGTCAGGTCGATGTTCTTCAGGTTGTGGGTACGGGCCCCACGTATCAGGATCTTGTCCAAAGTGGCCTCGCTCGGCGGGCGTCGAAAACACAGGAGTATACGGCCAAATACTGGATGGATGCACACTATCGAATGAAGGGTTTTCTACCTTGCATGAAGAGAGTTTCATCTATACGCGTCATAGCGTCGCGATATACCCCGTCTTTCGATGGGACTGGTAGAATCGCCGCCGGTTCACACGAGGTTTTTCCATGCACGATCCCCACAGCGAACGCATGAGTGGCAGCGAGACCCGCGCGGCGAGCGGTCTGGCCCTGGTGTTCGCCTTCCGTATGCTTGGCATGTTCATGGTGCTGCCGGTACTGGCCACCTATGGCATGGATCTGGCGGGAGCGACCCCGGCCCTCATCGGGCTGGCGATTGGCGCTTACGGCCTGACCCAGGCGATTTTCCAGATTCCGTTCGGGATCATTTCCGACCGTATCGGCCGTCGCCCGGTGATTTACCTGGGGCTGATCGTCTTTGCCCTCGGCAGCGTCCTGGCGGCCCAGGCCGACTCGATCTGGGGCGTGATTGCCGGCCGGATCCTGCAGGGTGCCGGGGCAATTTCCGCAGCGGTCATGGCACTGCTTTCCGACCTGACCCGCGAACAGCACCGTACCAAGGCCATGGCGATGATCGGCATGACCATCGGCCTGTCGTTCGCGGTGGCCATGGTGGTCGGTCCGCTGCTGACTCGCGCATTTGGTCTTTCCGGCCTGTTCCTGGCCACCGGCGGCATGGCACTGGTGGGGATCGTGATCGTGCTGTTCATTGTGCCGAAATCCACCGGGCCGCTGAGTCATCGTGAGTCTGGCGTGGCGCGTCAGGCGTTGATGCCGACGCTCAAGCACCCGGACCTGCTGCGTCTGGATCTGGGCATTTTTGTGTTACATGCGATGTTGATGTCGAGCTTCGTCGCGCTGCCCTTGGCCCTGGTCGAAAAAGCCGGGCTGCCCAAGGAACAGCACTGGTGGGTCTACCTTACTGCCTTGCTGATCTCTTTCTTCGCCATGATCCCGTTCATCATCTACGGCGAGAAGAAACGCAAAATGAAACGAGTTTTGCTCGGCGCCGTCATGACGCTGATGCTCACTGAGCTATTCTTCTGGCAGTTCGGTGACAGCCTGCGCGCTCTGGTGATCGGGACGGTGGTGTTCTTTACCGCGTTCAATCTGCTGGAAGCCTCGCTGCCGTCACTGATCAGCAAGGTTTCACCGGCAGGTGGCAAGGGCACGGCCATGGGCGTGTACTCCACCAGTCAGTTCCTCGGTTCGGCACTCGGCGGGATTCTCGGCGGCTGGATGTTCCAGCATGGCGGTCTGTCGGTTGTGTTCCTCGGATGTGCCGGGCTGGCTGCCATCTGGCTGGCCTTTGCTGTTACCATGCGCGAACCTCCCTACGTGACGAGCCTGCGCTTGCCGTTGTCGCCCGAGGCGATCCGCGAAGCGGGTCTGGTCGAGCGCCTCAGGGCCCTCGTGGGGGTAACAGATGCAGTGATAGTCGCCGATGAAGCGGCTGTTTACATCAAACTGGATAAAGAATTAGTGGATCGCGACACCCTCGAACGCCTGGTGAACAATCCGGCCGGGGCTGCTTGCGAAGCCTAGGAGAACGTTATGGCCCGTGGGGTTAACAAAGTCATATTGGTCGGCACTTGCGGCCAGGATCCCGAAGTTCGCTACTTGCCTAACGGTAACGCCGTGACCAACCTGAGTCTGGCAACCAGCGAACAGTGGACCGACAAGCAGACCGGTCAGAAGGTCGAGAAGACCGAGTGGCACCGCGTATCGATGTTCGGCAAGGTAGCCGAAATCGCCGGCGAATACCTGCGCAAGGGTTCGCAGGTGTACATCGAAGGCAAGCTGCAGACCCGCGAGTGGGAAAAAGACGGTATCAAGCGTTACACCACCGAAATCGTGGTCGACATGCAAGGCACCATGCAACTGCTGGGCGGCCGTCCACAACAGGGCGACCAACAAGGCGGTGGCAACAACTATCAGCAGCAGGCGCCACGCCAGCAGGCTCCGCGTCCGCAGCAGTCGGCTCCTCAGCAGCGTCCGGCCCCGGCTCCACAGCAGGCCGCGCCGCAACCGGCTCCGGATTTCGACAGCTTCGATGACGATATTCCGTTCTGATTCGCTGCTGTACCCGCTTTAAACAAAAAGGCCCGTCGCTGAACACGACGGGCCTTTTTCATGTACGCAGGTTTTTCAGTCAAGAATCAGATGCGGCAAGAACCGGCTCGAATCCTTGGTGATCAGACTGTTGTCCTCCCGCACGCCAATCCCTGCGGCCTGATCGCCGATGACCCAGGAACCGATCAGCGTGTAGCTGTCATCGAACTTCGGCAGCGGCGCAAATTCCTGCAGGATGAAGGGCGCATCCGTGTAGGGACCATCCTCTTTGACGATCAGACCCTCGGCAGTTTGCAGCTCGATGTTGGCACCTTCCCGGGAGAAGTACGGTTTGCGCACCCAGCCTTTCGGCACTGCGCTGGCCGGATTCGGATCGAGATGAGCGGCCAGCAGATTCGGATGGCCTTTGTGCAATTCCCAGAGCAGGGGCAGGGCGCCTTTATTGGAAAGTATGGATTTCCACGCCGGTTCAAAAAACTGCGTATCGCAATCGGCAATAGCCGCACCGAATGGTTCGTGGAAGATGAACTCCCAGGCGTGCAGCTTGAACAGGTGCGGGATCCAGCGATCTTCGAGATCGACGAAACGTCCATCCGTTGTCAGGCCGATGTCTTCGATATCGATGTGCCGGGATTCGATGCCGACCTTTTCCGCGATCAGTCGCAGGTAGTCCGTGGTGCCTTTGTCCTCGACCGAGCCTTTCATCGAGGCGAAGTAGAACGGGCGCTTGAGTTTCAGCGCAGCAAAGGCTTCGTGCAGACGGGTGTCGATGCTGTTGAACTGGTCGGCATGGCGCGGCAGCATCCCGCGCTCGATGCATTGCTCAAGCCAGCCCCACTGGAATGCCGAGGCTTCGTACAGGCTGGTGGGCGTGTCGTAGTTGAGCTCCAGCAGTTTCGCCGGGCCGTTGCCGCTGTAGGAGAAGTCCATGCGTCCGTACAGATGCGGATGACCTTCCAGCCAGGACGTTCGGATCATGTCGTAGTACGGCGCAGGAATGCTCAGGCGGTCGAGCAGTTCCTCACTGCGCACGACCCGGTCCACCAGATCCATGCACATCTCATGCAGTTCGGTGGTCGGATCCTCGAGATCGTTTTCGATCTGCGCGAGCGTGAACTGGTAGTGCGCGCGCTCGTCCCAGTAAGGCTCGTCGTCGATGGTGTGGAACAGAAAACCGAGGCTTTCGGCCGTCTGTTTCCAGTCGTGGCGCTCGGCGCAATGGATCTTCTTCATCAGCTGCTCGAACTGCCCCAGCCGCCCCAACCGCTGCGTGCGCTGGACTGGCTGCCGAAACCACCACGGGAAGTAGAGGACGCCACGTTGACCGATTTACTACGGGAGCTGGTGTAGTCCGAATTGCTGCGAGTGGTCGGAGCCGATTCAATCCGCCGGTTCAGCGTCGAAGTGTCATACGTCTGGCGCGTATCGCGATCGCGATAAACCGTCCGCGAGTTGTTGCTCATGGCATTGCCGATCAGCCATCCGGTGAGCCAGCCGTTGCTCGACCCGCCACCGCTGGAGACGTGGGTCGTGTTCTGGGTGGTCTGCACTGGCTCGGCATTGCCTTCCGGCATCTGCGCATTGGCAATTGCATCGAGGTTCTGTGCCGGCTCGGAGTTTTGCGGCACCTTGAAACCACCGAGCTTCGGCACAAAGCGGCCGTCGGAATTTTTCTGACACCAGCCGGCGGCGAAGTCCGCGTCGCATTTGGTTTTGTCGTCATAAGCCGGGGCGATGCGCCGGTGTTCGGCCAGGGCCGCGACGTAGGCATTCGAGCAGGCATCGGCAGCCACTTCGGCGTCGACGCACTGTTCCACGCTCTGGAAGGTGCGCTGTTGTTCCTGCGCGGCCGCTTCACCGGAAATCGCCAAGGCCACCGAAGCGGCGAGGGACAGTTGAACGTACTTGCTTCGTTTCATCTCGGGCTTCCTGCCGATCAGTAGGACGGGGTCATGCACGCGGCGTTGAGCATGCCGACGCTGATCGCCACCGCTGCCACGTAGATGCCGGCGGCAACTTCACCGTTGGCGATGCGCTGGGACGTGCCTTTGAGCACCAGCCCGGTGGCCAGGAATGCCAGCAGTTGCACCGCAGCGGCGATCACGGCCCAGAGGACGAAATCGAGAACGTTGATCGAGTGGGCGATGATGTTGCTCGCCGGAATCGCGAAACCGATGATCGCACCCGACAGAGCGATGGCGGCAGCATTGTTGCCGCCGCGAATCAGTTCGAATTCCTTGTGCGGCGTGATGCGTGTGTAGACGAACTGAAACAGCATGAACAGCAGCACGGCGCCGATCAGATAGGCGGCGAAACCGACCAGCGCGGCCTTGTTCAGGGAAACGGACAGCACTTCCAGCATGGGGAACTTCCTTTTAAATGGTGCTCAGATCGGTGGTGTACAGCGAGATGCCCAGCGATGTACTCAGGCTGACAGTGCCTTCTTCATCCTGCTCGACGGAGAACAGCAGCAGTTCGCGACGGTCGGTCAGGCCGGTTTCCCGGGCATACAGCATCGAATGGTGTTCGATGGTGTAGGACTCGTCGGGATTGACCACTTGCTCGGTGAGCGGGACCAGTTCGGTCTGGCCGCGTTCGGTGCCCCATTCACGGGTGAAGGACACGCCGTCATGGGTGTAGGCCGGCAGGCCGATCAGGCTGTTCGGGCCCGCCAGGCGCTGCAGTTCGGCGTCACTGTTGACCGTGACATAGCTGACGTAATTGAACAGCGTGACTGATTCGATCTGATCGTCGCCGGTGACGTGGACTTGCAGCCAGAAATCTTCGTTGTCCAGGTAGTAGCGATACAGCTTGTTCGACTGGCCGAGGTCGATCCAGCCGGCGCTCCAGATGGCCTGGGCATCCGGGACCCGTACCGAGGTGCTGCCGTCGAGCAGCAGGGCGAGGGTCGTATCGAAACGGATCGCCTTGCCCTGCGCCAGGCCCAACGGGCCGCTGGCCGCCTCGCGTGCAGGTGCAGGGGCCGAACCGGTGCCGAGCAAATTCTTTAACCATCCCATGGGTACATTCCTTGAAGCGGGTGGAGGTGTTCGTTGGCAAAACGCCGCTAGTGTACCGGCGTCGTGACAAACGAGCAGGCAAAAAAGAAGGGCACCCGGTGCCCTTCCTTTCGCTGGCTGCCCTTACTGGGCCGACTTCTGCTTCAGGCGCTCGAGGATTGCGTTGGCGCTGCCCTCGTTCGGCGTGATGCCGGCCTCGCGCAGCTTGCGCTCCAGATCGTTGCCGGTGGTGGCATCGGCCAGTTCGTCCTGAGCGTTCAGCTCGGCGGCGCGCTGCTTTTGCTTTTCTTGCAGACGGTTCAGGGTGCCGACTGCGGTTTCCAGCTTGCCGTTGGCGCCGCCGCTGGCGATGGATGCGCTGACCTGGGCTTTCTGCACGCTGTCACGGGCCTTGGCCATGTCCACTTGCTGACGCAGGCTTTTGATCCGCGCTTCGGCCTTGTTGATGTCCTTGCGCATGTTGTCGGCGTAGGTGCCGAACTCGTCGCTCTGGGCCTTCTCGGTGGTCAGGTCGTTGGTCAGGGTCGAAATCGCTTCGGCCACTTCCATCGCCAGATCTTCACGGCCGGCGTTCAGGGCCGAAACAGCCTTGGCTTCCAGGTCCTTGATCTTGGCGTCGTACTCGCTCACGCGGTCGGCGGACAGCTTGTGCTTGGCCATGATGGTGACCAGTTCGCGACGGGCATTGGACAGGGCGCTGTCGGCGTCACGGATTTCCTGATCGAGGATGCGCAGGGCCTGTTGGTCGACGATCGCTTCGCCGACTTCATTGGCGCCGCCGCGCAGTGCGGTGAACAACTTGCTCCAGATGGACTGAGTCATTGGATTTTCCCTGTTGATTACTTGAAGAAGTGTTCGAAGGCTTCGCTGGCGCGCTGCACGTTGTCGACCAGGGTTTTCACCTCGGTGACCACGTTGGTCAGGCTCGAATCCGCACTCAGCGCGCCGAACATGTTGTAGACGGTCTGGCCGTTGGGCATGGTCTCGATGCCGATCGACGACAGCGGGAACATTTCCCGGCTGCGCAGCACCGCGTCGTTGAAGGTGCGCACGTCGGTAATGGAATCGATGTCCACCAGCACGGTGTCGACGATGATTTGCTGACCCGCGATGGCAATGTGAATCGGCAGGCCGCCGAATTCGTTCATTTCCAGCTTGAGGCTGGGTTCGGCGCTCTGGATCAGGGACAGCGTGATTTCGTGCGAAGCCACCTCGTCCAGTGCCTTGAAAGCGTTGTAGAGGCTATCGATGTTCCAGTTGTTGCCTGCGCTCATGTAATTCTCCGACATGAAAGAGCCAGCCAGAATCGGTTGGCGTAGCTGTTGCTCCATTTGCTTGAGCAAGCTTCGGTTTTCGGGAAGCACCCAAGTTTCGTGTTTCACATAACCGGCGGCAGCCAGGCCCGCACGCATCTGCTTCATATAGAAGCTCGACGGTTTTTTCGCGGACGTTGTCGAGCGCACTCCCTTCGGGCTCTCCGATTTTGTTGCAGGGGAGTTGCTTTTCATGGCGATGACTCCGTTATGAACATCTCACGCGTGAGCCACACTACAACCAATTCAAAGTGCCATCAATGGCTCACGCGTGAGATTTTTTCAGCGCACGAAAAAAGGCCCGCAACGGGGCGGGCCAGTCTTTCTTGCGGACGTTCGTGTATGAGGATTAACGGGTGGCCACGAGGAAGTCGTCTGCCGAAACCACACTGGCGTAGGCAAACCCCAATGAAGACATGAACGCCGCATGCACCTGGGCCGCCGGCACGGTCAGGCCATTGAATTCCAGGTCGCGGGTGGCGCAGGCATCGTGGATCACCGTGACGGTGTAGCCCAGATCTGCCGCTGCCCGGACAACGCCGTCGATGCACATGTGGCTCATGCTGCCGACCACCACCAGTGCCTTGATGTCTTGCTCATCGAGGATCGACTGCAATTCGGTTTCGCGGAACGCGTTGACGAAGTGTTTGAGCACTACCGGTTCATCGGCGCGGTTGATTACCTTGGGGTGCAGCTTTGCGCCCTCGGAGCCCGGGGCGAAGAACGGTGCATCCGCCGAGGTGAATTCGTGACGGATATGGATCACCGGATCACCCGCTTCACGGAACGCGGCGATCAGTCGGGCGGCGTTGTCGGCGGCAACGTCGACGCCAGCCAGCGGCCACTTGCCTTGGGGGAAGTAGTCGTTCTGGATATCGACTACGATGAGCGCTTGCCTGGCCATGGATGTTTCCTCGAAGTGTTTGTTGGGAGTGGAATCAGTATCGGCGCCCGCTACGTCTTCGAGGATTGGCCGCACCGACAATAGACAGGGGAAAACTGACAATGGTTGTTGAAAGGGCCGTTGCCGAGCTGGGCGTGCTGATTTATCCCGGCGCGCAACTGGCGGCGGTGCATGGCTTGACCGACCTGCTCGGCGTGGCCGACCGGATCGCAGTCGAACATCAGGCCGCGCAATTGCCGCGACTGCGGGTGAGTCACTGGCAGGTCGAGAACGAGCAGGCACCGGTCAGGGTTTACGACAGTCATCCCGCTGCAGAAACGGGTTTGCTGGCGGTGCTGATTCCGCCGTCGATCGCCGGGTTCAGTGCAGAGCAGGCATCGCCGGGACTGCTGCAATGGCTGCGCGACCAACATGCTCGCGGTGCGACGCTGGGCGGCGTCTGCGTGGGCTCGTGGCTGCTGGCCGAAAGCGGTCTGCTCGACGGTCGCAGCGCCACCACTCACTGGACCTCGGCCAAGGCGTTTGCCGAGCGTTACCCGCAGATCAGGCTCAAGGCCGACACACCGATTGTCGACGACGGCGACCTGATCACCACGGCCGGTTTGATGGCCTGGTCGGAACTCGGACTGCGGCTGGTCGATCGCCTGCTCGGGCCGAGCATCGCCAGCGCCACCGCGCGGTTTCTGGTGATGGAACACAGCGACAGCGCCAGTGCCTGCGGCAGCAATTTCGCGCCGATTCTTGGCCATGGCGACGCGTCGATTCTCAAGGTCCAGCACTGGCTGCAAAGCACCGGCGCGACGGACGTTTCGCTGGCCTCGATGGCCGAGCGATCAGGACTGGAGGAGCGCACATTCCTGCGTCGTTTCCGGGCCGCGACCGGCCTGAAACCCACCGAATACTGTCAGCACCTGCGGGTCGGCAAGGCCCGGGAAATGCTCGAGTTCAGCAACGGCACCATCGATCACATTGCGTGGACGGTGGGGTATCAGGATCCGGGAGCCTTTCGCGCCATCTTCAAGAAAATCACCGGGCTGGCGCCGAGTGACTACCGCAATCGGTTCGGCGTGACCCCGCCGACGGCGCTGGCGAGATAGCAGCACGCGGTCGTGCAAAATGCCGCGGCTGTGGCGGCCATCGTGCAGAATGAAACGGGCGCAACGCCAGTACGAAAAGGCTAATCGACTGATCCGCAAAGGTTTTGGGGTTGCCGTCGTTTGGCCTGATCTCTGCACTCTCTGACCTACATTCACCGAGCCGCTGGAAGGGGGACGCATGACCCCGACACCTCGCAACAGAATAGTGGTCGCCCATTCCGTACGTCCCGACGCGCCGCAACACGAAGTGCAGACCAACAAGGCGCTGGCCCGCTGGCTGGCGCAGATTCTCGGACTGAAATTCGGCGGCAGCTACGACGCGCAAAAGCACCGCGGTCGCAACCTGTATTTGCTGCCGACCCAAACCATCGTCGGCGCCGCCAAGGCCCATGAATTGGGTATCAAAGGCCCGGACGATCTGTGGGGCGGTTTCGTCGAGCACGATTTCATCTGCACCAAAGCCATCAGCCATGGCTTGCGCAGCCATCAGGCCCATGCACCACAAGGCTGGTCGCCGCTGTTTTCCGAACGCACGCGCAATGTCGTACTCGACGGGCTCAGCGTGTTTGCCCTGGAAGATGCTCGACCTGCCGCCGAGCACCTGCTGTACAGCGGCCCGATCCGTCTTAAGCCGATTCATGCGTGCGCCGGTCGCGGTCAGGAAGTGATCAAGAGCCTCGACGCTTTCGACGAAATTCTCGCGCGTCCCGATATTGCCGGACAGTTCAGCGAAGGCGTGGTGCTGGAACAGGACCTGAGCCAGGTGGTCACCCACAGCGTCGGTCAGTCATTCATCGGCGACCGGGCGCTCAGTTACTGCGGTGATCAATACTTGACCGAGGATGCCCACGGCGAAGAGGTCTACGGCGGCTCGAACCTGCTGGTAGTGCAGGGCGGCTACGAGGAACTGCTGAAACTGGATCTGCCGGACGACGTGCGGCTCGCCATTGAACAGGCGCAGGTTTTCGACAGCGCAGCGGATGAAGCCTATCCACGGTTCTACGCTTCACGGCGCAACTATGACATCGCCCAGGGCCTGGACAGCGAAGGTCAGCGACGCAGCGGCGTGCTCGAACAATCCTGGCGAATGGGCGGCGCGAGCAGCGCGGAAGTGGCGGCGCTGCAGAGTTTCGTCAACGACCCGTCGATGCGTGCGATCCGCGTGTCGTCGGTGGAAACCTACATCGACCGGGCTCTGCCGGCGGACGCCATCGAGGTCTATCGCGGCCCGGCCGAGAACAGTGACTTTCTCCTCAAATACGTAACGGTCCAATCCTATGACGGCTAGAAGCGAAAGCATTCAGATCGACATTGATGACGAACAGATGAGCGGGACGTTTCTCAGCCCCAAATCGAAAGTCCCAGGCGTGTTGTTCGTGCACGGCTGGGGCGGCAGTCAGGAGCGGGACCTGGAACGGGCCAAAGGCATCGCCGGTCTGGGCTGCGTGTGTCTGACGTTCGACCTGCGCGGGCACACCGGCGGCACGGGTATTCCGCTGAGCCGGGTGACCCGAGAAGACAATCTGCGCGACCTGCTCGCAGCCTACGACCGATTGCTCGCCCACCCGGCGCTGGACACTTCGGCCATCGCGGTGGTCGGCACCAGCTACGGCGGTTATCTGGCCTCGATTCTCACCTCATTGCGCCCGGTGCGCTGGCTGGCGCTGCGGGTGCCGGCGCTGTACCGCGACGAGCAATGGCACACCCCCAAACGCGATCTGGACAAGGCCGACCTGCGCGATTATCGCGGCACGCTGGTGCGGGCCGACAGCAACCGGGCGCTGCATGCCTGCTCGCAATTCACCGGTGACGTGCTGCTGGTGCAATCGGAAACCGATGACTATGTGCCTCACGCGACGATCATGAGTTACCGCGCCGCGTGCCAGCAGACCCACTCGCTGACCCACCGCATCATCGACGGTGCCGACCATGCTTTGAGCGATCCAACCTCGCAGCAGGCCTACACCTCGATCCTCGTCGACTGGATCACCGAAATGGTGGTGGGCGAACGGTTGAGCATCATTCAGTCGCGCTGATCAGGGCTTGGGTTTCTTCTCGATCCGCAGCGCCTTGGCCTTGGCTTCCACCACCAGGTACATCACCACGGTGATCAGCAGCGGCAGCAGAAAATAGATCGCCCGATAGGCCAGCAACCCCGCCACCAGACTGCCCCGGGAAGCCTCGTGTTGCAGCAGCGCCACGAACACCGCCTCAAGCACCCCGAGCCCGGCGGGAATGTGGGTGATGACCCCGGCAATCGCGCTGATCAGCAGCACGCCAAGCACCAGCGGATAGTCGAGCTTGCCCGGCAGCAGGGTGAAAATCACTGCCGCCATCAACGACCAGTTCAGCGCGCCGAGCAGCAGTTGCAGGACCGCCATGCGCAGCGACGGCAGGTTGATTTCAACTCCGCGAATCGACCACTCGCGCCGCCGGGAAAACTGGCACGCAACCAGGTAGCCGAGGCTGATCAACAGCAGCAAAACGCCGATGCCCTGCAACGCATCGCTGCTGACTTTCCACCCCGGCGGCATGCTGACCAGCCCGCTGCTGAACACCGCGCCGGCGATGGTCATGTAGCCGAACCAGTTGGTGGCCAGGCTCAGGCCGAGGATCTTGGCGATGTTGCTTTTGCTCACCCCGAGCCGCGAATACAGCCGATAGCGCATGGCGATCCCGCCGACCCACGCGCTCAGATTGAGGTTGAACGCGTAGCTGATGATGCCCACCGGCAGAATCTGTTTCCACGTCAGGTCCTGACGGATGTAAGTTCGGCCGATCAGGTCGAAACTGGCGTACACCAGAAAGCTCAGCAGCGTCAGGCTCGAAGCGATGATCAGCGTGCGCACCTTGAAGTCGGCGAGGGTTTGCAGCACCTCGGTCCATTCGATGCGGCTGGCGAACATTGTCAGCAGGACGATCAGCGCGAGAAAAAACAGCAACGTCAGCGGGCGCTTCCAGCGGCTCCAGCGAGATGTGGCGGCGGGTGGCGAGTGCGTCGCGGACGGAGCATCGGAACGACTCATGACGGATCGCTCCCGCTCTTGCCGATGAAGGGTTTCAAACGGGGTTTATGTGCGGGCAGCCAACCGGCCATCGCTGGAAAGTGGCGCAGGAAGTGAAACACCAGAAAGCCCACGGTCATGTGCCAGATGCGTCCGCGCGGGGACTTGCTGGCGTCCATGGCTTTGCAGTGGTTGTGGCTCAGATCTTCGAGACGCTCAAACAGATGAGCATTGAAGGCCCGGTCACGGATCAGCACGTTGGCTTCCAGGTTCAGCGACAGGCTCAGTGGATCAAGATTGCTCGACCCCACGGTGCTCCATTCCTCATCCACCAAAGCGACTTTGCCGTGCAGCGGCCGCTGGCAATATTCGTGGATCTGCACCCCGGCCTTGAGCAGGTAGTCGTAGGTCATACGCGCCGCGAGCTTGGCCACCAGCATGTCCGGCTGGCCTTGCAGGATCAGCCGCACATCGACACCGCGTCGGGCTGCGTTGCGCATCTCGCGCAGCAAGCGATAACCGGGGAAGAAATAGGCATTGGCGATCACCACCCGGCGTTTCGCGCGACGCAGCACCTGCAGGTAAACCTCTTCGATATCGGTGTGATGCCGGTCGTTGTCGCGAAACACCAGACGCACCTGACCGTCGTGCTCGGTGAACGCCATCTCCGCCCGACGCTGGCGCCGGCGCTGCCACCAGAAGCGCGCGCGACCGGGACGACCGCTTTGCAGCAGGGCGAAATGATGGATGTCGGCCACCGCCGGGCCCTGAACTTCCACGGCGTAATCCTGCTTCGCCTCCGGGCCGAAATCCGCGAGGTGATCGCCGGAAAAATTGATCCCGCCGATGAACGCTATCAGCCCGTCGACCACCACGATCTTGCGATGCAGGCGGCGGAACCAGTTAGTGCGAAAGCCCAGGCGTTTCGGTGCCGGGTCGAAGATTTGCAGGTGCACACCGGCCTCGCTCAACGCGGTGAGATATCCGGTGCTCAGTTCGCCGCAACCGAAGCCGTCGAGGCTGACAGTAGTACGCACGCCACGCCGGGCGGCATCGATCAGGATCTGCTGCAGTTCGTTGCCGACCTTGTCTTCGAAAACGATGAAGGTCTCCAGCAGGATTTCACTCTTCGCCGCACGCATGGCGTCGAAGACTCGGGGGAAGTATTCCTCACCGTTTTCCAGCAGTTCCACGCGGTTGCTGCCCTGCCAGCCATAGTCGACATCGACGTGGCCGGGTTCTCGAATCGGCGGGGTGATGGTGATCGGTTCCACGGCGGATTTTTCCAGCGGCGCGCTGCTCATAATTCGATCTCCACGGACAGCGGCACGTGATCGGAAAGGTGCGACCAGGGCCGGTTGGCAAGCACCTTCGGCTGGCTGGCCTTGAGGTTGCGCACGTAGATCCGGTCCAGGCGTAACGCCGGCCAGCGCGCCGGAAAACTGCGCGCCGGTTTGCCCTGATGTTCGGCAAACACTTCACGCAGACCGCAAGGTTCCAGCAGCGCATCGGCGCGCTGGCGCCAGTCGTTGAAGTCGCCGGCGACGATGACCGGTGCATCGTCGGGCAGGTCGGCGAGGCGTTTTCGCAGCAGTTTCAGCTGTGCGTTGCGATGGCTTTCACGCAGGCCCAGATGCACGCAGATCGCGTGCAGTTCGCGATCGTCTCCCGGCAGGCGCAGGACACAGTGCAACAGGCCACGGTTTTCATGACCGCTGATGGAAACGTCGAGGTTGTCGTGGCGCACGATCTGGAATTTCGACAGCAGCGCGTTGCCGTGATCGCCCTCCGGGTACACCGCGTTGCGCCCGTAGGCAAACTGCGGCCACAGGCTGTCGGCGAGGAATTCGTACTGCGGCATGGTCGGCCAGTTGTTGTAGCGCTTGGGATGGTGTTCGTGGGTGCCGTGCACTTCCTGCAGAAACACCACGTCGGCGGACACACTGCGCACCGCTTCGCGCAGTTCGGGGAGGATGAAGCGGCGGTTCAGCGCGGTGAACCCCTTGTGGGTGTTGACCGTCAGCACCGTGAAGCGGCGCACCGTCGTGATGACGGTGGCCTGTTCATCGGTGACGCCGACCGGCTCGGGAATGCTCATGACGGCATGCCTGCCGAGGTGTGGCGCTTGCTGCGCCCAGGTGGGCCATCGATGTGAATCGCTGTCATGCCGTTCTCCCGTCGAAAGTCCTCGTACCGCCTCTGTCTGTTGGTGACTGCGGGCGGTTCGAGAAAGTTTCGACGGGACTACGGACGGTCGGTATTCGCCGGATCAGTGGCCGGCAACGATGCGGGAGCCTTCAACCGGTTCGGCATACACCGGGCCCAGCCGGTCGAGGCGACCGCTCAAGGCTGTCAGTGCCAGCGCCACCAGCACCACCAGACCGCCAATCCACGCGGTATGGATCAGGCCGATGTGCTCGACAATCAGCCCGCCACCCCACGCACCGCCGGCAATACCAAGGTTGAACGCCGCGATGTTCAGCCCCGACGCCACATCCACCGCTTGCGGCGTGTGATGTTCAGCCTGGCGCACCACATACACTTGCAAGCCCGGCACGTTGCCGAAGGCGACCGCGCCCCAGACCAGCACGGTGGCCAGCGCCAGCCATGGGTTGGCGGCGGTGAAGGTGAGCACGAACAGCACGGCGGCGAGCAGGGCAAAGATGATTTTCAGGGCGCTGATCGGTCCGCGCTTGTCCGCCAGTTTGCCGCCCCAGATGTTACCGACGGCCACCGACACGCCGTACACCAGCAGCACCAGGCTGACCGTGCCGGCACTGAAGCCAGAGATGTCCTGAAGAATCGGCGCGAGATAGGTGAAGGCGATGAACGAGCCGCCGTAACCGATAGCCGTCATGGCGTAGACCAGCAGCAGGCGCGGTTGCTTGAGTACTTGCAGCTGTTGCAGCAGCGAAGCCGGTTTGCTGTGGGCGATGTTTTTCGGCACGTACAGCAAGCTGCCGATGAACGCGATGACACCCAGCGCCGATACGGCCAGGAAGGTTTCACGCCAGCCGAAATGCTGACCGATGAAGGTGCCCAGCGGTACGCCGGTGACCAGCGCCACGGTCAGGCCGGTGAACATGATCGCAATCGCGCTTGCGGCTTTTTCCTTGGGCACCAGGCTGGTGGCGATGGTCGAACCAATGGAGAAGAACACGCCGTGGGCCAGACCGGTGACGATCCGCGCCAGTACCAGCGATTCATAGCTCGGCGCCAGCCAGGCCAGCAGGTTGCCGAGGGTGAACAGCACCATCAGCGACAGCAGCAACAGTTTGCGCGGGACTTTGCCGGTGAGGGCAGTCAGCACCGGCGCACCGATGGCCACGCCTAGAGCATAGAGACTGACTAGCAGCCCGGCGGACGGCAGACTGACGCCGAGATCGGCGCCGATGGTGGGAAGCAGGCCAACGATGACGAACTCGGTCGTCCCGATGGCGAATGCGCTGAGGGTCAGCGCGAGCAAGGCAATGGGCATGACGGCACTCCGGTAGAGGATTGAATGGAGCGCAGTGTCGGGGTTTGGCAGGGGGCGAAAAATACAGGGATGGGTATTTGATATTTGACCTGAGAGCAAAGATCAAAAGCCGCCGTCAACGCGCTCTTGAACTTTGCCGAGCAAAAAACGCTCAGTTCCTTACAGGTTCAACCAAGGGAGCTTTGCGTTTTGACCAGGTTCAGGATCGCGATTCTATTGGGGGCATTGCTGTTGTTCGGCGGTAATGCAGTGCAAGCCGCCAGCCTGCCGGGCGTCCCGGCAGCCACCGCAAAAGCCACCGAACCCGAGCCGCTGGTGCAGGGCGGACTGCTCGGCGCCATCAGTTCCAGCATCGACGACGTGCAGGACAAACTCGACCTCAACGAGCATCTGGTCGATGCCTGGCGTCTGCGCGCCGACCGGGCGGCGGATGAAGTCGACAGGCTGGTCAATCAGCCGTCGGATCGCTCGGGGTGGAGCGTGGCCGGGGACTTCATGATGTTGTCCGGCGTGTGGCTCGGCACCTTCGCCGTGTTGACTGTGCTTGGCAGCGTTCTGGCGAAGCGTTTGCGCGAGGGCCGCTGGTTGCGTACCCGCCAGCGCAGTCAGGACCTGATCGGTTATTTACTGCCTTACACATTGCCCGCATTGATCTGCCTGCCGTTGACCCTGTACGTCAGCCACTTTCTGCCGGCCTCGGTCGGTCGGGCGCTGGCGCTGTGTTTTGCCTACGCCACCAGCAGCGGCATCTTTTCCACCTCGATGCTGTTGTGTGTGGTGGTGATGTTCAACACCGGCCACAAGCGACGCGCGGTGCAGATCATCCGAGACTACTGCCCGAAACCGCTGTTTCTGATCGGCTTTCTCGCCGCGTTGAGTGACGCGCTGACCAGCCCGCAGATCGCCCGGCAACTGGGCGGCAACATCACCAGCAGCGTCGCGGTATTCACCGGTCTGCTGGCGTCGATCATCTTCGGCTTGCTGGTGATTCGTCTGCGCCGGCCGGTAGCGCACCTGATCCGCAATCGCTCGCTGGCCCAGCGTCTGAAACAACCGTCGCTGCAAGAGTCGCTACGGATCTTTTCCGGGCTTTGGTACTGGCCGATCGTGTTGATGGTGCTGGTCTCGGCGGTCAATCTGATCGGCATCGGCGAGGACAACCAGAAAGCCCTGCGCTGCGCGCTGTTCACCACGGTGCTGCTGATCGGCACGGTGTTTCTCAGCACGGTTCTGCAACACCTGTTCAAGTCGCGGCGGGCCGAGGCGATCCAGCGCAGCAGCGCCTACAAGGAGCGTTTTCTCAGCCTGTTGCATGCGTTGCTGCGGATCGTCATCGCGGTTGCGTTCATCGATATCCTCGGGCGGATCTGGGGTGTTTCGCTGATCGATTTTGCGCAAAGCAGCACGGTCGGCCGGGCGATCAGCAATGCCTTGAGCAGCATCGGCCTGATCTTCCTGGTGACGTGGCTGCTGTGGGTGGTGCTCGACACGGCGATTCAGGAAGCGCTGAAGCCGCCGGTCAGCAAGCGCTCGGCGCGCCAGCCCAGCACGCGGGTGAAAACCATCCTGCCGCTGCTGCGTAACGCGATCAAAATCATCCTGGTGGTGATTTGTGCGATCACTACCATGGCCAATCTCGGGATCAACGTCGCGCCGCTGTTGGCGGGTGCCGGGGTGGTCGGCCTGGCCATCGGTTTCGGTTCGCAGCAACTGGTACAGGATGTGATCACCGGGTTGTTCATCATCATCGAAGACACCCTGTCGATCGGCGATTGGGTGGTGCTCGATTCCGGGCATGCCGGCACGGTCGAAGGCCTGACCATTCGCACCCTGCGCCTGCGCGACGGCAAAGGCTTCGTGCACTCGGTGCCGTTCGGTCAGATCAAGGCCGTGACCAACCAATCGCGGCAGTTTGCGTTTGCGTTCTTCTCGGTGCAGTTCACCTACGACACCGATGTCGAAAAAGCCATCGAGCTGATCCGCGAGACCGGAGATTCGATCCGCGAAGACCCGTTCCTCAAATACAACCTGCAAGGGCCGCTGGATGTGTTCGGCGTGGACAAAATGGACTTGAACGGCGTGGTGCTGACCGCGCAATTCCGCACGGTGTCTGGCGGGCAATACGCGGTGAGCCGCGCGTTCAACCAGCGTTTGAAAAAGCTTGTGGATAACAGCCCGTGGGTGCATTTCGCGCAGACTTATCCACAACAGGTTTTGTTGCCCAAGCGTCAGGAAGAGGAGGGCACGGCACCGCAGGCGTTGCGAACTGACTAGTCGATTTTGTGGTGGTTATGCGGGCCTCTTCGCGGGCAAGCCCGCTCCCACATTGATGGGGGGGCCGCTATTTCGGCGTCACACAGAACCTTGTGGGAGCGGGCTTGCCCGCGAAGAGGCCAGACCGGTTTACATCAATGCCGGATCAGTTTGCTACGCACCTGCGCCATGGAAACCTGATCCAGTTCCACCCAGAATTGCGGCTTGCCGGCGACCTCCGCAGCGACCGGCAACCCGTCGCGATACACCAGCCGATTGCTTGCCAGCGCCGGTACTTTCGCGCCCGGTAGCAGGGTGCCGGCGAGGTTCAGCGGATCGACCCCGCACACTGCGATCAGGCTGCCGTCATGGGGCCGGCGGCGGACTTCGCGCAGCAGTGGTATTGCCTCGGGCAGGGCGAATTGCTCGCCGGCCAGGCCACTGACAAATCGCCCGCCACGAATCTCGCCGCGGGCCTCCAGTCGATGGAAAGTGCGCAGCAATTCTCGCCAGCTCGGCAGCCAGTCTGCCTCCCGTTCCAGCAGGCGCCAGAACACCACGCCGTAACGGCGCAATAAAGTCATGGCGATGTGTTCGAGGGTTTCGGGCGACGCTGTCTGGCTGTTCTCCACAACCGGCCCGCGACGCAGAAGCGCCCACCGCCCGGCATCGTCCATACCTCCGACAAACGCCCCGCGCCCGCGCCGACTGCTGCGCTGCTGGCGCTTGCTCGCCGGGGTGATCAGCGCTCGCAGGCCGGCAAAACTATCGGCATTCACCAGGCCGGCGCCGACCAGTTCCTGCAAGGCGATTTCCAGTTCGGTGCGCAGCAGGTGCGCTTCATGAATCAGCTCATCGAAAAACAGCGCGCCATGCTGGCTGAGAGCCTCGAAGACTTTCTGCGTTTTAGGCGACAGGTCACTGATCGGCGTCTGTTCGGCCAGCGAACTCCACAACCCGACCTGACTGCGCGGCAATAGCACAACGGGCGTACTGCGCAGCGCCGTGCCGCTGGTTTTCTGCCGGGCGCTGAGCCGCGTCCACACCAGTTTGCCGCTGCGGCACAGATCATCCAGCCAGCTCGGTGAATAGTCCTTGAGTCGCGCGGGAAGGATGTCGCTGTCCCACGCCGAAGCGGCAGCCGGATAGCCTTCGAACTGGCCGACAATCGCTGGTAACACGGTGCTGCCCTGACCACGGGTGGATGGGGACAAGTGCTGCCAATCGAACAAGAAGCGCATGAAATCCTGCAACGCCACTGGCTCGATTTCCCGGCGCAGGCGCTTGACCGTGTAGCGGTGGATTCGCGCCAGCAGATGGCGTTCGCACCATTCTTCAATGCCCAGCCCCGGGGTGAACCGACCGCGCAGGACATAGCCTTCTCGCTCCAATCGGGCGAGGGCTTGATGGACCGGTGCAGCTGGCAATGACAGCGGCCGGGCAATGGCCTCCAGCGGCAGCGGGCCGAATGCACTCAGCCGTGCGCGGATGACTTCCACCAAGGCATCGTCGGCGGTCCAGACCTCATCGAAACCCGATAGCGCTGGCAGTGCCGAATGCGCCTGTGGATAAAGCGCTTGCAGGCAGGTCAGGCGTTCCCGTGCCAGCCAAAGCGGGTGCTCGGGATCGATCTGCAATCGGCAGGCTCGACCGGTGTCGGCCAGGGCATTCAGCCAGTCGCGCCAATGCGGATTGGCCTCGACTTCGCGGTCGCTGATGCAGGCCAGACTCATCAGCGCTTCGTGCATTTCATCGGGGTTGTTCGGTGTCGGCCAGGCTTCTTCGCGTACGGCTGTGATCGCGTCGGCGTCCAGCGCACCGAGGTCATCGGTGGATTGTGGATCGCTCCAGCGGCGATTCAGCACGGCCTGGGTGCGGCGCTCTTCCAGCGGCGCGTCGTCGAGAAAGGTGTAGGGGCGGGCGCTGAGGATTTCCGCCGCGAGCGGCGAGGGCGCCGGAAGGTCACGGGCGATCAGCCGCACTTCGCCGCACTCCATGCGCCGCAGCAGTTGCAGCCAGCCTTCGCTGTCCATCGCTTCGTGCAGGCAGTCGTCGAGGGTCTGCTCCACAAGCGGGTGCTCGGGGATTTCCCGTTCACCGGCGAGGTTTTCCAGGCAGGCGATCTGATCGGGAAACACGCTGGCGATCAGGTCCTCGCTTTTCATCCGCTGCAATTGCGGCGCGACTTTGCGCCCGCCAGTGTAGCGCGGCAGGGCCAGCGCCACCCCGGCATTCCAGCGCCAGCGCACACCGAACAACGGCGCATCCAGCACGGCTTGAATCAGGATGTGTTCGGCGCTGTTGCTGTGCAGATAACGCCAGACCTCGTCGAGCTCGAAACTGTGGCTGGTGGACAGTGACAGCACGATGGCGTCTTCGCTGGCGGCGGCCTGCAATTCGAAGTTGAAGGTGCGGCAGAAACGCTTGCGCAAGGCCAGGCCCCAGGCGCGGTTGATGCGACTGCCAAACGGCGAATGAATGATCAGTTGGGTGCCGCCGGACTCGTCGAAAAAACGCTCCATCAGCAGCGTGTCCTGGGACGGCAAGGCGCCGAGGGCGAGGCGGGCGCGGGCCAGATAATCCACAAGCTGTTCGGCGCTGGCCAGATCCAGTCCCAGTGTTGCGGTCAGCCAGTCGAGGGCCGGTTGCAGATTGCCGGGGCTGGCGCTCAGCAAGTCGTCGAGCTGTGCTTGCAGGCGTGCCACGGCCATCGACAATTCGGCGCTGCGACCAGGCGCTTCGCCGAGCCAGAACGGAATGGTCGGCGGCTGACCCTGAGCATCTTCGACCCGCACCTTGCCGGTTTCCACCCGCAGGATTCGATAGGAGGTATTGCCGAGCTGGAACACATCGCCGGCAATGCTTTCCACGGCGAAGTCTTCGTTGACGCTGCCGATGTTCAGGCTTTGGGGTTCAAGCAGTACGCTGTAGTCGGCGTTGTCCGGGATGGTGCCGCCGCTGGTCACGGCGGTCAGTCGCGCGCCGCGCCGCCCGCGCAGGGTTCGGCTGACGGCGTCGCGATGCAGGTAGGCGCTGCGGATGCCCTGGCGACCGTTGTAGCCCTCGGCGAGCATCGTCAGCAGCGCCTGATAATGTTTTTCGTCGAGTCGGGCGTAGGGCTCGGCCCGGCGGAACAGTGCGAGCAAATCGTCTTCGGCCCATTCCTGACAACTGACCTCGGCGATGATCTGCTGCGCCAGTACGTCCAGCGGCGCTTCGGGGATGTGCAGCGTATCGAGTTCACCCCGGCGCACGCAGCCGAGCAGGGCGGCGCATTCGATCAGGTCGTCGCGGGTGGTGGCGAACAGACGTCCCTTTGGCGTGCCGCCGACCTGGTGCCCGGAACGGCCGACCCGTTGCAGAAACCCGGCAATCGAACGCGGCGAAGCGATCTGGCACACGAGGTCGACTTCGCCGATGTCGATCCCCAGTTCCAGCGACGCGGTGGCGATCAGCACTTGCAGTTCGCCACGCTTGAGTCGTTGTTCTGCATCAAGGCGAAACTCCTTGGCGAGGCTGCCATGGTGCGCGGCTACGGCGTGTTTGCCGAGACGTTCGCTCAGGTGCCGGCTCAGGCGTTCGGCCAGGCGCCGGGTGTTGACGAAAATCAGCGTGGTGCGGTGTTCACGGGCCAACGTGGCGAGGCGGTCGTAAACCAGTTCCCAGACGTCATTGGCCATGACCGCCGACAACGGCACCGGCGGCACTTCGATGCCCAGATCCCGTGGGCGGGCGTGGCCGATGTCGATGATTTCGCACGGGCGCTCATGGCCGACCAGAAACCGCGCGACCGCATCGATCGGTTTTTGCGTGGCCGACAGACCGATGCGGGTCAGCGGTTCGGCGCACAACGCCTGCAGGCGTTCGAGGCTCAAGGCCAGATGGCTGCCGCGTTTGCCGGCAGCGATGGCGTGGATTTCATCGACGATCACGGTACGCGTGGTGCCGAGCATCTTGCGCCCGGATTCCGAGCCAAGCAGCACGTAGAGCGATTCCGGGGTGGTCACCAGAATATGCGGCGCGCTCTTGCGCATGGCGGCGCGGTCTTTTTGCGGGGTGTCACCGGTGCGCACGGCGGTGGTGATTTCCAGCGGCGGCAGATCCATTTGACGTAACTGGTCGGTTATCCCGGCCAGCGGGTTCTGCAGGTTGATGCGGATGTCGTTGGACAGCGCCTTGAGCGGTGAAACGTAGACCACCAGCGTCTCGTCCGGCAGGCCGTCCGGGGTTTCCAGGCCACGGTGGACCAGATCGTTGAGCACCGCGAGGAATGCAGTGAGGGTCTTGCCGGAGCCGGTGGGCGCGGCGATCAGCGTCGAGCGGCGCTGGCGGATCAGCGGCCATGCGCGGGCCTGGGCGGCGGTGACCGTCGCGAATGTGCGGCTGAACCAGGCGCTGACGGCGGGGTGGAAGCCTGCCAGGGCCACGTCCTTGGGGATGGGCAGATTCATGTCTGCAGTTATGCGGGCGGGCGGGCGAAGTTGCAAGTACCGCCGGGGATCTACACTTTACGGGTGACGGTTGCGCACTAAACCCGCAAAATGCAACGATTCCGGCAATTATCGACGACGGTGCCACGCGCATCGTCGCTAAAGCCATCGTTCCAATCAGACTGGGCCTGCTGACTCTATGCGAATGCGCCTTATGTTACTGGGCGGCGGAAATGCCCTTGGGCAGGCGCTGATTCGCCTCGGTGCGGAGGAAGACATCGGTTTCCTCGCCCCCCGCCCGCCCGAAGACGGCTGGGATGCCGCGAGCCTGACACAACTGCTCGACGACACCCGTCCCGATGCATTGATCAACCTTGCCTACTATTTCGACTGGTTCCAGGCCGAGACCGTCAGCGAAAGCCGTCTGTCGGGCCAGGAACGCGCCATCGAGCGTCTGGCCGAATTGTGCCAGCACCACAACATTGTGCTGGTGCAGCCGTCCAGCTACCGGGTATTTGACGGTTCCCGCGCCACCGCCTACAGCGAAAAGGACGAGCCGGTGCCGTTGGGCCTGCGCGGCCAGGCGCTGTGGCGGATCGAGCAGAGCGTACGCGCTACCTGCCCGCAGCATGTGTTACTGCGTTTCGGCTGGCTGCTGGACGACAGCCCGGAAGGCACACTCGGGCGTTTCCTCGCTCGCGCTGAAAAGCCGGATGAATTGCTGCTGGCAGATGACCGTCGCGGCAATCCGACGCCGGTCGACGATGCGGCCCGGGTGATCATCTCGGTCCTCAAGCAACTCGATTGCGCCGCGCCGCTGTGGGGCACTTACCACTACGCCGGCCACGAGGCGACCACACCGCTGGCGCTGGGGCAGGCAATTCTTACGGAGGCCCGCAGCCTGCATCCGCTGGCGATCGAAGAACCGACCGCCCAGGCCCACGCCGCGCGTGAGGATGCCGCCGAAGAGCCGCAACACGCGGTGCTGGCCTGCAAGAAAATTCTGCACACTTTCGGGATCAAGCCGCGCGCCTGGCGTGCCGCGCTCCCGGGCTTACTGGATAGGTTTTATCGTCATGGCTGAAGGCCCTGTTTTAATCACTGGCGGCGCCGGTTTCATCGGTTCGCACCTGACGGATGCGTTGCTCGCCAACGGCCACTCGGTACGGATCCTCGATGACCTGTCGACCGGCAAACGCAGCAACCTGCCGCTGGACAATCCCAAGGTCGAGCTGATCGTCGGCGACGTCGCCGATGCCGCTCTGGTCGCCCGGGCGATGCAAGGCTGCAGCGCCGTCGCGCACCTGGCCGCCGTGGCGTCGGTGCAGGCGTCGGTGGATGATCCGGTGAAGACTCACCAGAGCAACTTCATCGGTACGCTCAACGTCTGCGAAGCCATGCGCGAGGCCGGCGTGAAGCGTGTGCTGTTCGCTTCCAGCGCAGCGGTCTACGGCAACAATGGCGAGGGCGAGTCGATCAACGAAGACACGCCGAAAGCGCCGCTTACACCATACGCCTCGGACAAACTGGCGGGTGAACACTACTTCGATTTCTATCGTCGCCAGCACGGTCTGGAACCGGCGATCTTCCGTTTCTTCAACATTTTCGGCCCGCGCCAGGATCCGTCCTCGCCGTACTCCGGCGTGATCAGCATCTTCAGCGAACGCGCGCAGAAAGGCCTGCCGATCACCGTGTTCGGCGATGGCGAGCAGACCCGGGATTTCATGTACGTCGAAGACCTGGTCGACGTGCTGGTGCAGGCCCTGGAAAAACCTGAAGTGCAAGTCGGCGCGGTGAACGTCGGCTGGAATCAGGCGACCAACCTCAAGCAGATGCTGGCCGCGCTGGAAGCGGTGGTTGGTGAGCTGCCGCCGGTCAGCTACGGCCCGGCGCGCTCCGGTGACATCCGCCATTCACGGGCGAACAACGGCCGGTTGCTCGAGCGATTCAAGTGCCCGACGCCAACGCCGATGAGTGTTGGCCTGGCCCGTCTGCTCGGCCGCTGAGCTTCTTGCAGACATGAAAAAGGCGCCTTTTGACAGGCGCCTTTTTCACGGCCGGAATTCGGGTTTCAAACCTGTTTCCTGTAGCGAGGGAGCTTGCTCCCCGGTCGATTGCGTAACATCGCCGTCAGTTCTGAGTCTGCCCGCCACCAAGCCTCATTCACCACCACGTGAACGTTCTTTGATTGCTCGCTTAGAACTTGTAGCCCAGACCGACCATGTACACAAATGGATCGACGTCGACATTCACTTTTGCGCGAGTGCCCGGAGCCACGGCGTTGTTCTCGACGGTGGCGCGGGTGTCGATGTCGATGTAGCGCACCTGGGCGTTGAGCATGATGTTGTCGGTCAGCATATAGTCGGCGCCGACCTGCCAGGCCAGGCCCCAGGAGTTTTTCGCCTTGAAGTTGCTGAAGCCGTTGGACTGGGCTTCGCTGCCGACGTGCTCGTCGTAGATCCAGGTGTAGTTGATGCCGCCGCCGATGTACGGCTGGAAGGCCGACTTCGCGTCCAGCGGGTAGTAGACGACGCTCAGGGTCGGCGGCAGGTGTTTCAGGGTGCCGAGCTTGCCGTTGGCGGCCGGCAGGGCAGTGCCCTTGATCTTCACGTCATGCTCGAACGGCGACGCGGCCAACAGTTCAATACCGATGTTGTTGGTCAGCATGTAGGCGAAGTTCAGGCCCAGTTGGGTGTCGCTACTCATGGTCGCCTTGCCGCCCAGGTTGGTGCCGCTCAGCGGACCCTGGTCGACCTTGACGCTGGAGCTGTCGGCCTTCGGGTTGACGGTGATCGCACCGGCACGAACGATGATGTCGCCGGCTTCGTGGGCGTGGGCGAGCGGGGCTGCGAGCGCGAGGGCAAACAGCGAAGCGCTGAGCAAGGACTTGTTCATGGAAGCTCCCAAAGGACGTTAAAAATGTTTGATGTCCTATGGTACGAATCCGTCTGATACGGTCTTTTGACTCAGCTCAATGAAACAGTGATGGCGGGTTTATTTGTGGAACCTTTGCCGACCCCTTCGCGAGCAAGCTCGCTCCCACATTAGAGCTCGGTCAACTGTGGGAGCGAGCTTGCTCGCGAAGACAATGGGCCAAACAGTACAGAATTACCGGACTTACTCCGGCAGCTCGTACACATAAATCTTGTCCGCATCCATCTGATAGCCCGCATCCGCCAGCTCGCTGGTGGACGGCTTGACCTGCAATGGCCCTTCGACCCAGTACGGCTGATACAGCTCGTCGAGTTTCACGCCGACTTCGCTTTTCACATGCACGATCTGGTTCGACGGCGGTGGCGGCACGTGGATGCAGGCGCCGAAATACGGCACCAGCAGGAAGTCCGTGGTGCGGCCTTCCTCGCTGACTTCCAGTGGCACGATGTAGCCCGGCAGGCGGATGTTCTGCCCGTCGAGGCTTTGCACTACCGGGGCGTTGGGCATGTCCTGCTTGGCGGCCGGCGCCGACTCGGCGGACAGCGCATCGCTCATCTTCGACAGGTCATGCAGCGGTGTCATGTTCGGCACTTCGGGCGCCGCGTCCGGCGGGATCATCTCCGACCAGGTCAGGTCTTTCGGTGCCGCCGCCCAGACGGGCAGGGCGACCAGCATCAGCAGCGCAAGGACAGCGCGGGGCATGGTGAACATCCTCATAAACGGATCGACAGGCCATCGGCCAATGATTGGCGATACGCGCGCCAGGCCGGCACGCTGCCCATCAGCAGCGCGGCAGCCAGAATGCCACCGAGCAGCGTCCATTCATACTCGCTTGGCCATGCCAGCGGCAGATACAAGCCGTAATTGGCCTGCACATAACCCTGTGCTGCGGCGATGCCGATGTACAGCAAGGCCAGCCCGGCGATCACCCCGGTCAGTGCCAGGGCAAAGGCTTCCAGCACCAGCAGGCTCGCAATGTGCCACGGCCGCGCACCGACCGAACGCAGAATCGCCATCTCGCGACGACGTTCGTTGAGGCTGGTGAGAATCGCCGTGAGCATGCCGATCAACCCGGTCAGCACCACGAACAGCGAGACCACGAACAACGCTTTTTCGGCGGTGCTCATCAGGCTCCACAGTTCCTGCAAGGCCACGCCCGGCAGGATCGCCAGCATCGGCTCGCCACGGAATTCGTTGATCTCGCGTTGCAGCGCGAAGGTGGAAATCTTGCTGTTGAGGCCGAGCATGAACGCGGTGATCGCTTGCGGCGTCAGGTCCATGTTGCGCGCCTGATCGGCGCTGATCCGCCCGTTGCCACGGGCCGGCACACCGTTGTGCCAGTCGATGTGGATCGCCTCCATGCCGCCGAGGCTGATGTGCAACGTACGGTCCACTGGGGTGCCGGTGCGCTTGAGAATGCCGACCACGGTGAACGGTTTGTCGTCGTGCTTGACCAGGCTGATCGCCGCCACGCCGTGGGCCAGCACCAGCTTGTCGCCGAGCTTGTAATGCAGTGCCTCGGCCACTTCGGCGCCGAGTACCACTTCGAACGGATCGGTAGCGAAGGCACGGCCGTCGGCCAGCTCCAGATGCTGCTGGCGACCGTACTGGTAATGCTCGAAATAGGCTTCGGTGGTGCCCATCACGCGGTAGCCGCGATGGGAATCACCGAGGGACATCGGGATTGCCCACTTCACTTTCGGATTGCTGGCGAAGTGTTCGAAGCTGTCCCAACGGATGTTGTTGGTGGCGTTGCCGATGCGGAACACCGAATACAACAGCAGGTTCACCGAACCGGAGCGGGCGCCGACGATCAGGTCGGTGCCGCTGATGGTGCTGGCGAAACTGGCCTTGGCTTCGGTGCGCACCCGCTCCACCGCCAGCAGCAGGCAGACGGAGAGGGCGATGGCGAAAGCGGTAAGCAGAGCGGTAAAGCGGCGGTTGGCGAGGCTGGCCATGGCCAGACGGAACAGATACATCTCAGACCTCGGCAGACGTGGCGGCGCGATTGAGTTCGGCCAGGGACAGGTGACGGTCGAACAGCGGCGCCAGGCTCTGGTCGTGGCTGACGAACAGCAGGCTCGAACCGGCCTCACGGCATTCGGCGAACAACAGACGAATGAAGTTTTCCCGGGCGTCGTAATCCAGCGCCGAAGTCGGCTCGTCGGCGATCACCAGTTCCGGCTGACCGATCAGTGCGCGAGCAGCGGCGACCCGTTGCTGTTGACCGATCGACAGCGAATCGGCGCGGCGTCCGAGAATGCCTTCGTCCTTCAGACCCAGGTGGGCGAGCAGCGTAGCCGCTGCCTGATCGACACTGCCATGACGTTGCTTCGCACGGTCTGCCCGCAGCTTCGAAAAGTGGCAGGGCAGCTCGACGTTCTCACGCACCGAGAGAAACGGCAGCAGGTTGAACTGCTGGAAAATGTAGCCGGTGTGATCGACGCGAAAACGGTCGCGAGCGCCGGCACCCAGCTCGGTCAGTTCCTGGCCGAGCAGGCGAATGCTGCCGCGACCGGGCTTCTGCACCCCGCCGAGCAGGCCGAGCAGGGTGGTCTTGCCGCTGCCGCTGGGGCCCTTGAGGAACAGGGTTTCACCCGGTTCCAGACGAAACGCCGGGATGTCCAGCAGCGGCGGGTGACCGGGCCAGTTGAAGCCGAGGTCGGACAGTTCGATGAGTGCTTGGGTCATGGTGCCGGTTCGTGATCAGAATTTCAGGGCGGCGGATTTGGCCGTCACTTCCGTGCCTTGCTGGCCGTTCGGGCTGATCAGTTGTACCTGAATTTTCTGGGTCGCCGGGAAGGTATTGAAAATGTTCGCCAGATCCAGAGTAGTCAAGGCGCCCGGAGCTGCGCAGGTGAACTGGTAGTGAGCGTGGATTTCGCTGTGGTCGTGGTGATGCGCTTCACCACCCTTGGCATCTTCGTCGTGGTCATCGTCGTCGTGATCGTCGGCATCCGGCTTGTCACCGAACAGCGGGCTTTCCAGTTTCTGACTGGCGACTTTGCAACCGGCAGCGGCCGGCAGGCTGAACAGCGCCAAAGGTTTTTCCAGCTGCGCACGGGCGGCGGCGACCTTGGCCTTGTCGGCATCGCTGGTGGCGACGTGTTCGAAACCGACGAGGTTCATCGCCGGGCTTTCCAGTTCCAGCTCCAGGGTCTGGCCGTCGAGCGCCGCGTTCAGGCGACCGACGCCATGCTCGTGGGCACCGAGGCTGCCATGTTCGTGATCATGATCGTGCTCATCGGCAGCCTGGGCGATGGCCAGCGGCAACAGGGCAAACGGCAAAGCGAGCAGCAGACGACGCATGGCGAACTCCGGGAAGTAAAGTGAAGAGTTTGTTATGTAATCTTATAACGAAAGTGCGCAGAGTTTGCCCGCCCGCTTGGCGTTACACAAGTCCCGTGGGAGCATGCAGGTCAGAAAAGTGCGGGAGCGAAGTTATGTTGCGGATACGCGGAACCGTCGGTGAGTTGCCGGTGGATTTGACCCTGGAACTGGATGAAAGCGACTGGGCGCGGCTCGGTGCGCAGTTTGGCGTGCAGGTGCAAACGGCCCAGCCGCAAGCAGCAGCGACCGCGCCTGTAGCGAAGCCGGTCAATCAGGATGACGCGTTGTGGCAGGTCGCCAGGGATTTGCTGCGCAAGGCCGGGCAACTCAGCGGGCCGGAGCTGCTGGATCAGCTCGAAGGACTGACCGGCAGTGCGGCGGCGGGCAAGCGCTTGCTGGTGCGCCTGCGGCATTCGTCGGATGTGAAAGTGGCGAGCGGCGGGGACACGCCGCTCTACAGCTGGATCGAGTAAGCGCTTAGTACAGCGCGGCAAACACCTTGCGCCGGTAAGCGGTCACCAGCGGGTGATCGTTGCCCAGCAGTTCGAACACTTGCAGCAAGGTCTTGTGCGGCAGGCCTTCACCGTAGCTGCGGTTGCGGATGAACAGCTTGAGCAAGGCGTCCAGCGCCGCTTCGTATTGCTGGCGGGCCAGTTGCTGGATCGCCAGTTGATACACCGCTTCATCGTCCTGCGGGTTTTGCGCCAGACGGCTTTTCAGGTCGGCGGCGTCCGGCAGGTCACGGGCCAGGCCGAGGAACTTGATCTGCGCCTTGGCGCCGGCCAGTGCAGCCTTGTGCTCGTCGCTCTTGACCGCGTCGAGCACGGTTTGCGCTTCGCCCAGCTCACCGCGTTCAGTCAGGCAGCGGGCGTAGAGAATCAGCGCCTTGGCGTTGGTGTTGTCTTCGTTGAGCATCACCACCAGCGCCGCTTCGGCATCGGCGAAACGGCCTTCGTCGAACAGCGCCTGGGCTTGCTCGAACGGATCAGCCGCTGCCGGCGGTGGCATTTTTACGTGAGGTTCAAGCAGGGCACGCACGGCGGATTCCGGTTGGGCGCCGGCAAAACCGTCCACCGGTTGACCGTCCTTGAACAGCACCACGGTCGGCAGGCTGCGGATGCCGAAACGGGCAACGATGTCCTGCTCGACGTCGCAATCGACCTTGGCCAGCAGCAACTCGCCCTGATAGCTCTCGGCGATGCCTTGCAGCATCGGCATCAGCGCCTTGCACGGCGCGCACCATTCGGCCCAGAAATCCACCAGCACCGGTTTTTGAAAGGAAGCCTCGATCACCGACTGGTCGAAGTCGGCCGTCGTGGCGTCGAAGATGTACGGCGTTTGCTGACTCATGGGGTATCTCGTAAAAGCGTGAATGGGGCAACTATACGGTCAGGCGCGGGCCGCGTGGTAGAGGCTGACATGGCGAAACTCTTCGGGCTCGGCCAGATCCGGCAGGGTCATGGCTTCGAGCATTTCGATGCGCCGGTATAGCGGATGACGGAAATCCCTGACCCGTGAATCCGCCACCAGCGCCTCCCGGCCGCGACTGAGAAACGCGTCGAGCAGCGGCAGGTTTTCCCGGTCGTAGAGAACGTCGGCCACCAGGATCAGATCGAAGCGATCCGCCTCGGCGAAGAAATCCGTGGAGTAGCTCATCTGCACGTCATTGAGTTCGGCGTTGGCCCGGCACGCGGCAATCGCCAGCGGATCGAGGTCGCAGGCCACCACTTCGAGCGCGCCGGCCTTCACGGCGGCAATCCCGGCGATCCCGGAACCGGCGCCGAAATCCAGAACCCGTTTACCACGCACCCACTCGGGGAACTCCGCCAGATAGCGTGCCACAGCCAGGCCGCTGGCCCAGCAGAAACTCCAGTACGGCGGCTCGTGCAGGATCCGCCGGGTTTCGTCCGGGCTGAATTCCCGGGCCATGTTGTCGCCGTCGATCAGCCACAGTTTCAGGTCAGTGTCCGGCAGCGGGCAGGCCACCAGTCGGGCGTCGCCGAGCAGTTCGCCCAGCGCCTGTTGCAGGTCCAGCGGTGCATTCATGGCGCTTTGACAAACTGCAGCTGGCCCAGGGCCTGGGTGGTCGGCTGGCTGATGGTCTGCGACGGCAGGTGCAGGATCAACTGGCCGGATTGAGTGGCGCGGCCACGCAGTTCGACCCGCGCACCGACCGGGAACGCATCAGGGTTGAAGCGCAGGCGAAACGGCAGAACCTGGTTGTTGCCGATCAGGCTGGAGCTGGCGAGCAATTGTTGCGGGCGACCTTTCTCGTCGATCACCAGCAGCGCCAGTTCGACTTCGGCGCCCGCCGGCACACCCTGCAGGGTGCCGCTCAGTTCCCGTTGATACGCGGGCAGCGGGCCGAGGTCGGCTGCTTCCTTGGCCTTTTTCTGCGCCTGTTGCGGCGCCGGGCCCGGCGCTGGCGGCTGCGGCTTGGGCTTATCGCTGCCACAGGCCACCAGCAGGGCGAAAACACTGAGCAAAACGAGCGGTCGTAGCGACATTGGTGGCTCCGTCAAAATGAAATCCATGGATCAAACGATCATGGCAGTCTGTATACCGCAAAGCCTATGGCTTGTCTTGCCACCGGGATGCGCTACCATGGCCCTCCCTTTTTTTGTTGCCAGCCACCATGCACTGTCCCTTCTGCGGTGCCAACGACACCAAGGTCATCGACTCGCGTCTGGTCGCCGAGGGCGAACAGGTGCGCCGCCGGCGTGAATGCCTGGCCTGCGGCGAACGTTTCACGACGTTCGAGACGGCCGAACTGGTGTTGCCGCGCCTGATCAAAACCGACGGCAGCCGCCAGCCGTTCGACGAAGAAAAACTCCGCGCCGGCATGCAGCGCGCCCTGGAGAAACGTCCGGTGAGCGTCGAGCGTCTCGAGTCCTCGCTGGTGCACATCAAACACAAGCTGCGCGCCACCGGCGAACGCGAGGTCAAATCCCTCGTGGTCGGCGAACTGGTGATGGCCGAGTTGCAAAAGCTCGATGAAGTCGCCTACATCCGTTTCGCTTCCGTGTACCGCCGCTTCCAGGACCTCAACGAGTTCCGCGAAGAGATCGACCGTCTCGCCCGTGAACCGGTGAAAGAATGACCACCGCCGCCGAACAGGCCATTCTCGACGCTCACTTCATGGCCCGGGCCCTGGAACTGGCGCGCAAAGGGCACTACACGACTCATCCCAATCCACGGGTCGGCTGTGTGATCGTGCGCGACGGGCAGATTGTCGGCGAAGGCTGGCATGAGCGCGCCGGCGAACCCCACGCCGAAGTCCACGCCCTGCGCGCTGCCGGTGAGCTGGCCCGGGGCGCGACCGCTTACGTCACCCTCGAACCTTGCAGCCACCACGGCCGCACACCGCCCTGCGCCGATGCACTGGTGAATGCCGGTGTCGGTCGGGTGGTCGCGGCGATGCGCGATCCCAATCCGCAAGTCGCCGGACGCGGTCTGCAACGTCTGGCCGATGCCGGCATCGCCACTGAAAGCGGCGTGCTGGAAAGCGAGGCGCGCAAGCTCAATCAAGGTTTTCTGAAACGCATGGAACACGGCTTGCCGTTCGTGCGGGTCAAGTTGGCCATGAGCCTCGACGGTCGCACCGCGATGGAGAGTGGCGAGAGCCAGTGGATCACCGGCCCTGCCGCACGTTCGGCGGTGCAGCGCTTGCGCGCCCAGGCCAGCGTGGTGCTGACCGGCGCCGACACGGTGCTGGCCGATGGCGCACGCCTGACCGTGCGCGGCGATGAGCTGGGGCTGGATGCCGAACAAACCGCGCTGGCCCTGAGCCGTCCGCCGCTGCGGGTGCTGATCGATGGACGCCTGCGGGTGCCGCTGGATGCGCCGTTCTTCAAGGCCGGCCCGGCGCTGGTCGCCACCTGCGTGGCCATCGAAGAACAGTACGCCCATGGCCCGGAATGCCTGATCGTGCCGGGCGATGACGGTCAGGTCGATCTGCATCAATTGCTGATCGAGCTGGCCAGTCGTGGCGTCAACGAAGTGCTGGTCGAGGCCGGCCCGCGACTGGCCGGCGCGTTTGCCCGGCTCGGTCTGGTCGACGAGTTCGTGATCTTCATCGCCGGCAAGTTCCTCGGCTCCACGGCGCGTCCGCTGCTGGACTGGCCGCTAGCCTATATGAAGGATGCGCCGGAGCTGAAAATCACTGAAATTCGCGCGGTTGGCGATGACTGGCGAGTCACCGCAATCCCTGTCTCATCGGCGAGCGTATAATTCCCGGCCATCGCGTTAGCGCTGGCTTCGTTCTCAAGGAGAACCCCATGTTTACCGGCATCATCGAATCCATCGGCAGTATCCGCGCACTGACCCCAAAGGGCGGTGATGTGCGGGTGCATGTCGAAACCGGCAAGCTCGACCTGAGCGACGTCAAACTCGGCGACAGCATCGCGGTCAACGGCGTGTGCCTGACCGCCGTTGAACTGCCGGGCGACGGCTTCGCCGCCGACGTCAGTCGCGAAACCCTTGACTGCACCGCCATGAATGACCTGAAAAGCGGCAGCCCGGTCAACCTGGAAAAAGCCCTGACCCCGACAACCCGTCTCGGCGGGCATCTGGTCAGCGGTCACGTCGACGGTGTCGGCGAAGTGGTCTCGCGCAGCGACAATGCCCGCGCCGTGGAATTTCGCATCCGCGCGCCGAAAGAGCTGGCCAAGTACATCGCCCACAAAGGTTCGATCACCGTCGACGGCACCAGCCTGACCGTGAACGCGGTCGATGGCGCCGAATTCCTGCTGACGATCATTCCGCACACCCTGAGCGAAACCATCATGGCGTCCTACAAGCCAGGTCGCCGGGTGAACCTGGAAGTCGACCTGCTGGCGCGTTATCTGGAGCGCCTGCTACTGGGTGACAAGGCCGCAGAGCCAACGTCCGGTGGCATCACCGAAAGCTTTCTGGCCGCCAACGGCTACCTCAAATCCTGACTGAAGGGGGTGCCTTGTGGCGCTCAATAGCATCGAAGAACTGGTTGAAGACATCCGCCAAGGCAAGATGGTCATCCTCATGGATGACGAAGACCGCGAGAACGAAGGCGACCTGATCATGGCCGCCGAATGCTGCAAGGCCGAGCACATCAACTTCATGGCCAAGCACGCCCGTGGCCTGATCTGCATGCCGATGAGCCGCGAGCGCTGCGAAACCCTGAAGCTGCCGCTGATGGCGCCGCGCAACGGTTCCGGTTTCGGCACCAAGTTCACCGTCTCGATCGAAGCGGCCGAAGGCGTGACCACCGGCATCTCCGCCGCTGACCGCGCGCGCACCGTGCAGGCGGCTGCGGCGAAAGACGCGAAAGCCGAAGACATCGTCAGCCCGGGCCACATCTTCCCGCTGATGGCCCAGGCCGGCGGCACCCTGGCTCGCGCCGGCCACACCGAAGCGGCTTGTGACCTGGCGCGCATGGCCGGTTTCGAGCCGAGCGGCGTGATCTGCGAAGTGATGAACGACGACGGCACCATGTCCCGTCGCGCCGAACTGGAAGCTTTCGCGGCCGAACACAACATCAAGATCGGCACCATCGCCGACCTGATTCACTACCGGATGATCCACGAACGTACCGTTCAGCGGATTGCCGAGCAGCCACTGGACAGCGAACTGGGCCAATTCAACCTGGTGACCTATCGTGATTCCGTGGAAGGCGACGTGCACATGGCACTGACCCTGGGCACCGTTTGCGCCGAAGAGCCGACCCTGGTTCGCGTGCACAACATGGACCCGCTGCGCGACCTGCTGATGGTCAAACAGCCGGGCCGCTGGAGCCTGCGCGCCGCCATGGCTGCGGTTGCCGAGGCCGGCAGCGGTGTGGTGCTGTTGCTCGGTCACCCGCTCGACGGCGACGTGCTGCTGGCGCACATCCGCGAAACCGGCGATCAGGCGGCGGTGAAAAAACCGACCACTTACAGCATCGTCGGTGCCGGTTCGCAGATCCTGCGTGACCTCGGCGTGCGCAAAATGCGCCTGATGTCGGCACCGATGAAGTTCAATGCGATATCCGGTTTCGATCTGGAAGTTGTAGAATACGTGCCCTCCGAATAATGACCGGTTGTTTCCGGACCCGAATTCGCGGCAAATAAATCACTGAGGGACGCGAAACAGACGCGTCCCGGCTCTTTAAGAGATCTGACGAATGACCCTGAAGACCATCGAAGGTACCTTCATCGCCCCTAAAGGCCGCTACGCTTTGGTAGTGGGCCGTTTCAACAGCTTCGTGGTTGAAAGCCTGGTCAGCGGTGCAGTTGATGCCCTGGTTCGCCACGGCGTGAGCGAAAGCGACATCACCATCATCCGCGCACCTGGCGCCTTCGAAATCCCGCTGGTTGCGCAAAAAGTCGCCCAGAAAGGCGAGTTCGCAGCAATCATCGCCCTGGGCGCGGTCATTCGTGGCGGCACTCCGCACTTCGAATACGTGGCTGGCGAATGCACCAAGGGCCTGGCCCAGGTGTCCATGGAATTCGGCGTTCCGGTCGCTTTCGGCGTCCTGACCGTTGATTCCATCGAGCAAGCCATCGAACGTTCCGGCACCAAGGCCGGCAACAAAGGTGCTGAAGCTGCCCTGTCCGCTCTGGAAATGGTCAGCCTGCTGGCGCAGTTGGAGGCCAAGTGATTAGCGACGATAGCGATCGTTTCAACCCGCGCGATCCGAAACCTGCGGATGCCGGCAAGCCATCGAAGAGCGCCAAGCGCCGCGAAGCCCGTCAGCTCGCGACTCAGGCGCTGTATCAATGGCACATGGCCAAGGCTTCGCTGAACGAGATCGAAGCGCAGTTCCGGGTCGATAACGATTTCACCGATGTCGATGGCGCGTATTTCCGCGAAATCCTCCACGGGGTTCCGGCCAACCGCACCGAAATCGACACCGCGCTCAAGCCTTGCCTGGACCTGGCGATCGAAGAGCTGGACCCGGTTGAACTGGCGGTTCTGCGCCTGTCCACCTGGGAACTGCTCAAGCGCGTCGACGTGCCGTACCGCGTTGTGATCAACGAAGGTATCGAACTGGCCAAGGTCTTCGGTTCGACCGACGGCCACAAGTTCGTCAACGGCGTGCTCGACAAGCTGGCACCACGCCTGCGTGAAGCTGAAGTGAAGGCGTTCAAGCGCTAAAACGCGCTTGATACCTCATGGGCGAGTTTGAGCTGATCCGCAATTTCTTCGCCGCCGCGCCTTGTGCGCAGGGCGGCGAGGGCGTTGCACTGGGGATCGGCGACGACTGCGCCTTGCTGGCGGTTCCTTCCGGGGAGCAGCTGGCGATTTCCACCGATACGCTGGTGGCCGGCGTGCATTTCGCCGACCCCTGCGATCCGTTTCTGCTCGGTCAGCGCTCGCTGGCCGTGGCGGTCAGCGACCTCGCTGCCATGGGCGCCACGCCCGTTGCCTTTACCCTTGCCCTGACCTTGCCGACGGTGACCGCCGATTGGCTGCAAGCCTATGCCCGTGGTTTGAACCGCATGGCGCAAAGCTGCAGTGTGGCGCTGGTCGGCGGCGACACGACGCGCGGGCCGCTGAGCCTCACTGTTACCGTGTTCGGCCGTGTTCCGGCCGGAAAGGCCCTGACCCGCAGCGGCGCGCAGCCCGGCGACTTGCTGTGTGTCGGCGGCGAGCTGGGCAATGCCGCCGGCGCCTTGCCGCTTGTGCTTGGCCAGCGTGACGCCGAGCCGCACATCGCTCAGCCGCTGCTTGATCATTACTGGTCGCCGCAACCGCAACTGGCCCTCGGTCAGGCACTGCGCGGCAAGGCCACTTCAGCGCTGGATATCTCCGATGGCCTGCTCGCCGATTGCGGCCATATTGCACTGGCCTCGAAGGTTCGCCTCGAAGTCGAGCGTGAGCGTGTCCCGTTGTCGGACGCGCTGGTGGCGTTTCTTGGTCAGCGCGGCGCCGAACGTGCGGCGTTGAGCGGTGGCGATGATTACGTGCTGGCCTTTACCTTGCCGTCCGTCGAATTGCCAGCGTTGCTGGCCGATGGCTGGCCGATCCATGTGATCGGGCGTGTGGCAGAGGGGCAGGGCGTGGTGCTGCTGGACCGCGAAGGGCATGACATCACCCCGCAAATCCGGGGTTATCAACATTTTCAGGAGTCACCGTGACAGATCACCCGAAACAGGTTCCCGGCGAATTCGTTCCGCCGTCGGTCTGGCGCAATCCCTGGCATTTCATTGCATTCGGCTTCGGTTCCGGCACCTTGCCGAAAGCACCGGGCACGTGGGGCTCGTTAGTTGCGCTACCCTTTATTCCGTTGTGGCAGATGTTGCCCGACTGGGGCTACTGGCTGATGCTCGGGATCACCATGCTGTTCGGCTTCTGGCTGTGCGGCAAGGTGGCCGACGATCTGCGGGTGCACGACCACGAAGGCATCGTCTGGGACGAGATGGTCGGGATGTGGATCACCCTGTGGCTGGTGCCGGAAGGCTGGTATTGGTTGCTCGCCGGGTTCCTGATGTTCCGCTTCTTCGACATCCTCAAGCCGTGGCCGATCCGCTGGATCGACCGGCATGTGCATGGCGGCGTCGGCATCATGCTCGACGACGTGCTGGCGGGCGTGTTCGCCTGGCTGGCGATGCAGGGTCTGGTGTGGATTTTCGCCTGATTTCAAGGCGTGGATGAGGGACACAGGGATGGCTCGACGCGGGTTGGCGATACTGTTTTTTATCCTGCTGGGTGCTGTTGCCCATGCACAGGATGCGCCGCCGTCGGTCATTCACCTGGCCAGTGAAGACTGGGAAGACTACACCGCCGCCGATGGCCACGGCCTGGGCTGGGACGTCCTGCGCAAGGTATTTGAACCCGCCGGCGTGACTCTGGATATCCGCACCGTGCCGTACACCCGCTCGGTGGGCCTGGTGCAGTTGAAGGAAGTCGACGCACTGGTCGGCTCCTATCGCGGGGAGGCCGAGCAGGTTCTGTATCCCAAATGGAACTTCGATTCCGATCACATCTACGCACTGGGCCTGGCCAGCAACCCGGCACCGACCGAGGCCACTCTCGGCAAGTACCGGCTGGCCTGGGTGCGGGGTTATCGATACGAGACCTACCTGCCGAATATCAAGCGCTACAACCAGATCGAACGCCGCACCGGGATCCTGTCGATGCTCAAGCAGGGGCGGGCGGATTACTACATCGATGCGCTGACGGAAATCGAAGCGGTGGTGAGAAATGCCGCCGACCCTTCGCAATACCGTTACTCGCATCTGGCGGAGTTGCCGCTGTACCTCGGCTTCGCCGACACCCCTCAGGCCCGTGCGCTGATGTCGATCTACGACCAGCGCATGGATCAACTGGTGAAAAGCGGCGAATTGAAGCCCATCTTCGAACGCTGGAAGCAGCCGTATCCGTTCGACCGGGGGCAATGACGGCAGGCCAGTCATCAAACTTTTTGATCGTTATGGCCGATAATTCAGCCTAAGCGTCTGCCGGAACCTGCTGTTACAATGCCGCCCAGCGAATCTCGGACTTTTTAGATCAGGAGCACACCGGTGCCTGTCGTTTTTGTCGCCGCTTCCAAGCTGCCAACGCCTTTTGCGCAATTCACCATGCACGGTTTTCTCGATGAAGCCACCGGCCGCGAGCACGTCGTGCTGAGCCTGGGTGAGATTGCCGACGGTGCCCCGGTACTCGGCCGGTTGCACTCCGAATGCCTGACCGGCGATGCCTTGTTCAGCCAGCGTTGCGACTGCGGCTCGCAACTGGAGGCCGCCCTCAAGGCGATCGCCCGCGAAGGTCGTGGCGTGTTGCTGTACCTGCGTCAGGAAGGTCGTGGCATTGGCCTGCTGAACAAGATCCGCGCCTACGAATTGCAGGACGGCGGTGCCGACACCGTTGAAGCCAACGAGCGTCTGGGCTTTGCCGCCGACCAACGTGACTACGCCATGTGCCTGCCGATGCTGGAGCATCTGGGCGTGAAATCCCTGCGCTTGATGACCAACAACCCGCGCAAGGTCAAAGCCCTGACTGACATGAACATCGTCGTCGCCGAGCGCGTGCCGCTGCACACCGGCCACAACCCGCACAACAAACTGTACCTGGCGACCAAGGCCAGCAAGCTCGACCACATGATGGGCAACGAACATCAGGGCGAGGTAGACCGGGCGTGACCCGGGGTCAGGTGCGCCGCCGCCTGTCGCTCGCCTGGTGGAAATACCTGGCGCTGGCACTGGTGCCGCTGTTCGTGCTCAACGCCGTATTCGGCGAGAGCGAAGCGATCATGCCGGTGCTGGCGATGCCGTTGTTCATTGCCGGCGTAGCCTCGATGTTTGTCAGCCTGAAATTCTTCGGCCGTTACAAACACGCGCTGATCGCCACACAAAAAGCCCTCGATACCCCTGAAGAACCTGCTGCGTGGATTGCCCTCGCGGCGCGTCGTCGCACGGCGTTTCTGGCGGCGGGATTACCGGCATGGATCGGCGCACTGGCGGTGTTCGTCGGCCTCGAAGCGGTGCCGTTGATGCTACTGGCGCTGTCCACGGCGGTGCTGTTCTACCTCTACCGTATCCCGCGTCAACTTGGTTGATGCGTCGTCTCTGGCTGGCAGTTCTGCTGTTGGCCGTCAGCAGCGAAACCCTGGCCGCCCTGCGGGTGGTCAGTCTCGCGCCATCCCTGTCTGAAATCGTTGTGGAGCTGCATTCGGCCGACCTGCTGGTGGGCGTGCTGGATGCCGGTGACCGGCCGTCCGCGATCAAGGATGTGCCTTCGGTGGGCCGTTATGGCCAGCTCGACATGGAGCGGTTGCTCAGTCTCAAACCTGACTTGTTGCTGTTGTGGCCCGGCAGTGTCGGCCCGGCCCAGCGCGATCAGCTCAAGCGCCTGAACATCCCGACCTTCGTTGCCGAACCCGACAGTTTCGAGCAGTTGACCACGCAGATCGAAGCCATCGCTGCACAACTCGGTCGACCTGGGCGCGGGGTTGAGCGGGCGGCCGAGTTGCGTCGCAAGCTCGATGAGCTACGCCAGCGCTATCGACGGGAAACGCCGCTGCGGGTGTTCTATCAAGTCTGGGACAAGCCGCTGTACACCATCGGCGGCGGGCAGATCATCAGCGATGCGCTTGAAGTGTGCGGCGCACGCAATGTGTTCGCCGACCTGACGCTGCCGGCGCCGCAGGTGAGCATCGAAGCCGTTTTACAGCGTGATCCCGAGGTGATTCTGGCCGGCGATCAGCCACAACTGAATGCGTGGAATGCCTGGCCACAGGTGGCAGCGGTGAAGCATCGGCAATTGCTGCTGGTCACCGACAAAGGTCTGGAGCGTCCTAGCGGGCAGATGATCGAAGCGACGGCCAAGCTCTGCCAACTGATTGCGCCAGACCGCTGACCGCTAGAGCTGCGGCGTCCAGGTCACCCCGAACATGAATGCCCGGCCTTCCTCACGATAGCCATACTGACTGCCGTCATGGCTGTACAGCGCCCGGCTGTAACCCTTGTCCAGCAGGTTATCCACCTTGAAATCCAGCTTGATCTCACGGTCCAGCGCCCAGCTGCTGCGCAGTCCGAGCAGCGCATAACCGCCAAGCGGCTGCTGATTTTTCAGGTCGTCATAACTGCTGCTGACGGCCTGCCAACTGGCGCCGAGGCCGAGGCGATCGAATTGCCGATCCAGATCCCAGCTCAAGGTGCGACGGGCACGGCGCGCCAGGGTGTGACCGGTGTCACGGTCGCGGGGATCAATGATTGCCACGCCGAGGTTGCTCTGCCAGCCGAACAGCTCCTGTTTCAGCGCTGCTTCGAAGCCGTTGATCCGCGCCGAGGCGACGTTTTCCGGGCGTGAGTTGCTGCCGAAGATGATCGCGTCTTGCAGATCGGTCCGATACAGCGACGCTTCGAGGCGGCTGCTGTCGCTCAACTGACTGCGCCATTGCAGCTCGTAGCTTTTCGAAGTTTCCGGTTTCAGGTTCGGGTTGCTGAAGTCCGGGTAATACAGGTCGTTGAAGGTCGGTGCGCGGAAGCCTTCGCTGTAGCTGAGCAACAGATCGTTGTCCGGGTTGACCGGCAACGTCAGCGTGCCGCTCCAGCTGTTCTGGCCGCCGAACTGCTGGTTGTCGTCACGGCGCAGGCCCAGTTCGGTGGAGAAACTGTCGGCCTGGAAGCGATGCTGGATGAACGCGGCGCGATTCCAGCGGCTGTCTTCGTCGAACGCGGTGCTGCTGTTGACCCGGTCTTCGTACCAGTCGCCGCCGAGGATCAAGCTGTTGCGTGCATCGAGGGTCAGGTCGTTCTGCCAGGTCACCGAGTCGCGGTAGGTGTTGAACACCGAGCGTTCGTCACTGAGCTTGTCGAGGGACTTGTCGCGGTTTTCGCTATGGCCGAGTTCCAGGCGCGATTTCCAGCGCTCGTTGATCCGCGCATCGATGTAGCTGCTGAAACTGCTGACAGTGAAATCGCTGTAGGGCTGCTGCTGGACGGAGTCGAAGGTGACCGGGTCAAAGCGCCCGAACGGGTTGTCGAACTCGCTTTTGCCACGGTTATCCAGCAGGTTGGCGCCGACTTCGATGTCATCGGTCAGCGCATGGCTGAGGCTCAGGCTGATGGATTTGTTGCGGTAGGCATCGTGATCGCTGTCGCTGGGATACGACTCGTGGGTGCGGTCGATGCCGGCGGTTTCATCGAGGCTGGCGCCGAGGTTGAAGCGGGTTTTCTCATCGCCACCGGAGAGACCGACACTGCGCTCCCAGGTCTGGTTGCTGCCGAAGCCGAGATGCATCCGCGGCTGCAAACCTTGCTCGGCGCCGCGCCGGGTGAAGATCTGGATCACACCGCCAATCGCATCACTGCCGTAAATCACTGAACGCGAACCTCGCAGCACTTCGACGCGTTCGATCTGCTCGATGTTGAGGTGTTGCAGATTGCTGTCGCCGGATGTCGAGTTGCCGATGCGCTGGCCGTCGACCAGCACCAGGCTCTGCGCCGATTGTGTGCCACGGATGTATATGCCGGGCAGACTGCCGCGCCCGCCGGTTTGCGCCACTTGCACGCCGGGTACCCGTTGCAGCAGGTCGGTGACGCTGCTCGGTTGCAGGCGCTCGATGTCTTCGCGGGTGAATACGGTGTTGGCGGCGCTGCTGTCGTTGCGCGCTTCCACCTGACGGTTGGCGCTGATCAGCACGTCCGGCAGCTTCAGGGCCTGATCGCGCTCGAAGGTGTCGGCGAGGGCGTTGGTGGTTGGCAGCAGGAGGAGGGGTAGGGCGAGACGCGAGAGGTTCATCGGAGTCCGTTGGTACATAAAGCGAATTGAATATTGAAAGCTGCACAAACCACTGTGGGAGCGAGCTTGCTCGCGAATGCGGTGTGTCAGTCAAGAATGAGTCGACTGACTGTCCGTCTTCGCGAGCAAGCTCGCTCCCACAGGGTTGTTCACAGATCTGGCGATTAGCGGTTGAGCAGCTCCAGGCGCTCTCGCACCGCCGCTTCGATGCCGGCTTCGTTTAGCCCGCACTCGGCCAGCATTTGCGCCGGTTTGGCGTGCTCGACGTAAATGTCCGGCAAGCCCAGGTGCAGCACCGACTTGAGAATGTTCTCGCGGGCGAGGAATTCGCTGACCGCGCCACCGGCGCCGCCCATGATCGCGTTCTCTTCGATGGTCACCAGCAGGTCGTGGCTGTTGGCGATTTCGCGTACCAGTGCTTCGTCCATCGGTTTGACGAAACGCATGTCGACCACGGTGGCGTCCAGGGTTTCGGCGACGTTCAGCGCTTCGGCCAGCTGCACGCCGAACACCAGCAGGGCAACCTTGCTGCCCTGACGACGCACCACACCCTTGCCGATCTCGATCGGTTCGAGGTTCTTTTCGATGGTTGCGTTCGGGCCGGTGCCGCGTGGATAGCGTACCGCCGCCGGGCCGTTGTACAGGTGACCGGTGGTGAGCATCTTGCGCAGTTCGTTTTCATCGCTCGGGGTCATGATCACCATGCCCGGGATGCAACGCAGGAACGACAGATCGAAGCTGCCGGCGTGGGTCGGGCCGTCTTCGCCCACCAGACCGGCGCGGTCGATGGCGAACAGCACGTCGAGGTTCTGCACCGCGACGTCATGCACCAACTGGTCGTAACCGCGTTGCAGGAACGTCGAATAGATCGCCACCACCGGTTTCGCGCCTTCGCAGGCCATGCCGGCCGCGAGGGTCACGGCGTGCTGCTCGGCAATCGCCACGTCGAAGTAGCGCAGCGGGAAGCGTTCGCTGAACGCCACCAGGTCCGAGCCTTCCTTCATCGCCGGGGTGATGCCCACCAGGCGCGGGTCGGCGGCGGCCATGTCGCACAGCCATTCACCGAACACGCCGGAATACTTCGGCCCGCCGGCCTTCTTCGGCGCAGCGGCCGGGGCGTCCAGCGGTTCGAGTTTGGTGATGGCGTGGTAGCCGATCGGGTCGACTTCCGCCGGGGCGAAGCCTTTGCCTTTCTTGGTGACGATGTGCAGGAACTGCGGGCCTTTCAGATCGCGCATGTTGCGCAGGGTGGCGATCAGGGTCGGCAGGTCGTGGCCGTCGATCGGGCCGATGTAGTTCCAGCCCAGCTCTTCGAACAGGGTGCCGGGAACCAGCATGCCTTTGGCGTATTCTTCGGTGCGACGAGCGATTTCCCAGGCGCCGGGCAGGCGCGACAGGACTTTCTTGCTGCCTTCGCGCATGCTCGCGTAGGTGCGGCTGGAAAGAATCTTCGCGAGATAGTTCGACAGGCCGCCGACGTTGCGCGAGATCGACATGTCGTTGTCGTTGAGGATCACCAGCATGTTGGCGTTCACTTCCGGCGCATGGTTCAGCGCCTCGAAGGCCATGCCGGCGGTCAGCGCGCCGTCGCCGATCACCGCAATCGCCTTGCGATCGCTGTTCTGCAGGCGGGCGGCGATGGCCATGCCCAGTGCGGCACTGATCGAGGTGCTGGAGTGGCCGACGCCAAAGGTGTCGTACTCGCTCTCGGAGCGGCGCGGGAATGCAGCGATGCCGTCCTTCTGGCGCAGGGTTTCCATGCGCTCGCGACGACCGGTGAGGATCTTGTGCGGATAAGCCTGATGACCAACGTCCCACACCAGCCGGTCGTCCGGGGTGTCGAAGACGTAATGCAACGCGATGGTCAGCTCGATGACGCCCAGGCCGGCACCGAAATGCCCACCGGTCTGGCCGACCGTGTAGAGCAATTCCAGGCGCAACTCATCAGCCAGGGTTTCCAGCTCGGCTTCGCCTAACCGGCGCAGGCCGTCCGGCGTGTTCGCGCGGTCGAGCAGGGGCGTGGTCGGGCGCTTGCGGGGAATCTCATGGAACGTCGTGGGCATCAGGCGAATCGTTATAGGTATAAAAGATGCGGCAGTTTACCTGATGCATCGTCCCCTGCCCACGCGTTGGTCTTTTTTGGCTGATTAGCCTTTAGTTGCGCCGGTCGACGATATACCGGGCCAGATCACGCAATGGCTCGGCAGCCGCGTCAAACGGTCGCAGCGCGTGCAGGGCCTGATCGCGCAGTTCCAGGGCGTAAGCCTTGGCGGCGTCGAGGCCAAGCAGGGCCGGGTAGGTCGGCTTGTCGCGGGCAATGTCCGCGCCCTGGCGTTTGCCGAGGGTTTCGGTATCGCTTTCGACGTCGAGGATGTCGTCCTGCACCTGGAACGCCAGGCCAATGGCCTGTGCATAACTTTGCAGGGCCTTGAGTTCATCCTTCTCGGCGCGGCCGCTGGCCAGGGCGCCGAGCTTGACGCTGACCTCGATCAGGGCGCCGGTCTTGTGCCGGTGCATCTGTTCGAGGGCTTTCTGATCGAGCTTCAGACCAACCGAGCCGAGGTCGATGGCCTGGCCGCCGACCATGCCGGCCGGGCCTGCCGCGTGCGCCAGTGCTGTGACTTGTTGCAGGCGGATATCCGCGCTCAGGTCGCTCAGGCGCGGGTCGAGCAGGGCACTGAACGCCAGGCTTTGCAAACCGTCGCCGGCGAGGATCGCGCAGGCTTCATCGAATTTCTTGTGAGTGGTCGGCTGGCCGCGACGCAGATCGTCGTCGTCCATCGCCGGCAAATCGTCGTGTACCAGCGAATAGGCGTGGATCAGCTCAACCGCGCACGCCGCGCCGTTGGCCTGTTCAGCCTTGCCGCCAAGGGCTTCGCATGCCGCGTAGGCCAGCAGCGGGCGCACGCGTTTGCCGCCGTTCATCACGCTGTAGCGCATCGCTTCGTAAAGCCGCGCCAGTTCCGGCAGCGGTGCGTTGAACAGGGTTTCCAGTGCCGCATTGACCCGCGCCTGGCTGGTCGCCGAATACGCCGCGATCATTCTGGCTGGTCCGCGTCGAAGGGTTCCTCGGCCAGCTCGCCATCGCGCTCCAGCAACACCTGGACCTTCTGCTCGGCCTGGGCCAGTGCTGCCTGGCAGTCACGGGTCAGACCGATGCCCTGCTCGAAAGCGGTCAGCGAGTCTTCCAGCGACAATTCACCGTTCTCCAGACGCTCGACCAGTGTTTGCAGGTCGGCGAGGGACTGTTCGAAATCCAGTGCAGCTTTTTTGCGGGCCATGGCGGCTAATTCCGGTTGACGTTAAACCGGCGCGACACTAGCAGATAGGGGGTTTATGGGCAAATGAGCGGGCCTACGGAGAATGGTCTCAGTCAGTCGATTCGACCGGATAACGGATCTGATAACGAGTGCTCCGTCCGCCGCCCGGAAGACGTTGAAGGCAGCCTTTTTCCAGCAGTTCCGCCAGATGTCGGGTCGCCGTGGCTTTGGAGACCTTGGCCACACTCTGGTATTGCGCTGCACTGATACCGTGCTCGAAACCGCGCTCACCACCGTCGAGCAAACGATTGAGCACTTTGATCTGCTCCGCCGACAGCCCGGATTCACGGTGCGCCTGCCAGAAGCGTGATTTTCCCAACACACTTTCAATCCGCGCGATGGCCTGTTGCAGACTGCGCAGCAAGGTTTGCAGGAACCATGTGAGCCAGTCGGTAATGTCCAGCGTGGCTTTCTGGCTCGATTCGAGAATGCGGTAATAGCCAGCGCGATCTTCGAGAATGCTGGCCGACATCGCATAAAAACGAATCGCCTGCGCTTCGCCCTGTGCCAGTGCCAGATCGGTAAGGGTGCGAGTCAGGCGCCCATTGCCGTCGTCGAATGGATGCAAGGTGACGAACCAGAAATGTGCGATGCCGGCTCGCAGCAAAGGATCGAGGCCTGCCTGATGCCGACTGGCGTCGAACCACTTGAGAAAACTGTCGAGTTGCCGCTCAAGGCCTTGTCGCGGTGGCGCCTCGAAGTGCACGGTCGGACGGTCGATTCGCCCTGAAACCACCTGCATCGGCTCATCGCCGCGTAATGCGCCGACATTGATTGCACGCGAAAGGAAACCACTCTCCTGTTCTGGAAACAGCCATGAATGCCATTCCAGCAATCGTTCCAGCGTCAACGGTTCGGCAAAACGTTGAGTGGCATCGAGCATCAGTTGCGCCAGCCCCTCGCTGCGCTTGCTGACGTTGTCGCCATCCGGTGATTCCAGCCCCAGGCGCCGTGCCAATGAAGAACGCACGGATTCAACATTCAACTGTTCCCCCTCGATGGCCGAGGAGGTCACGATGTTTTGCAGCAACGCGTCCAGCTCAGTCTGAGCGCTCAGTGAATTGCCCACTGATCCCGCCATGCCCATCAATTGTCCCTGCGCTTGAACGCATTCGCGCAACAGCGCAGTGAGACGCTCTGCCTGCCAGTTGAAGTCGGGCCAGTCGGGCTGCTGCCAGATCCAGAGAGTTGCCATGAAATGCCATTCCTGAGTGCGTGAGCCGAATAGAAATGCTATTCGGCTCATTTGGTGAGCCGAATATGACGCCTATTCGGCTCATCGTCCACCCGAGGGCGTGATTCCCACCGCATTTCAAGATGTATCCGATTGTTAAAAAACTGCCGAATCGCTAACCTTCGCGCCTTCTACGACCCGACAGTCATGGGTCTTTCAGACGAAACGCAGTTTTCACCGCTGTGAAGTACCGAGGATCGGGTGCAAGGTTTCGTTCAGGCATGGCAGGAGGCATCACATGCGTTCATTTCTTTTGCTGCTGATCGGCCTGGCCTGCGCGCCGGCGCTGTCGGCCGCGCCGACTGCCGAGATCTCGGAGCCGGTGGGCGGCTGGCGCTACAATGGCTTGCTCGACCGCAGTGAAAACCCGCAAGTCGCCTATCCCACGCCGCCGATCGATCGCGGCATCCAGCGCAATCGCACGATGATCCAGGGCCAGCTCAAGGCCATTGGCAATCAGCGCGGGCCGCACACCCTGGCGGTCAATGGCAATCCGCTGAACCTGTACACCGACGACGATGGGCGTTTCGCCCGGCCCTATGCATTCGGCGCCGGCTCCAACAGCGTCGAAGTGCGCAGTGCAGAAGGCCAGTCGCTCAAGCGTGTTCAATTCTATGAAGCGAACAACCTGCGCACACCGGCGCGGATTCGCGTGGTGCTCGGCTGGGACGATCCCAAGGCCGAACTCGACCTGCACATTATTACCCCGGACGGCCAGCATGCGTTTTTCGCCCACACGGCGTTGACCAACGGCGGCGGTCTGGACCCGGACGGCGTCGACGGCCCCGGCCCGGAAATGTTCACCATGACCGCGCCGCTGCATGGCACCTATCTGGTTTACGTCAACTATTGGGGCAACTTCGGCGACGGCGGCTATAACTTCGAGGAGGCCAGCAACCAGAACGAGGTCATCACCTCGCAGATCACGCTGGTGCTCAACGAAAACACCGTCGACGAAAAACGCGAAACGTTCATCGTGCCCCTGCGGGCCATCGGTGATCTGCTGCTGGTCAAGACTTTCAACTATTAAGCATCCCGCACCACGGATGAACTGCCGAGCTTTGGGAACATGAGCGAGAAGATGAGCGAAAACACTGAGACCCCGGCGACCGCCGCACCCACTGCCAAACCTTCCCGGCGCTGGCCGTTGCTGGTGGCCGGGCTGTGCCTGGTGGCCGGCGTGGCGGGCGGGCTCGGCTGGTTGATGCACAAGCCCAAAGTGCCGGCGGCGGCACTGGCCAGTGACAAGCTCGGCCTGAGCCGCCCGGATGCGCTGCTGGAAACCCGTTCCCTGAGCCAGTTGCCCAAGGACCTGCTGACGGTGCCGTTCCTCAAGGCCACGCTGACCGAGGATTTCGTCTTCTATTACGAAACCCACGCCGACCGTCTCGGGCTGATCGGCAGTCTGCGACGGATCATTTACGAGCATGATCTGAAGCTGCAGGACAGCCTGATCGAGCAACTCTTCGATCAACCGGCAGACGTGGCGCTGTGGCGCGGCGCCGATGGTCGCCTGAAGGATTTCCTGCTGGTGATGGATCGCGGCGGCCTGGCCAAGCTGCTGGAGCCGCTGGCGAAAGTGGCGCTGGATGACTCGCAACTGAGCGTGTTCAGCACCCTGAAAGTCGGCGGTGAGGACGTGCCGCTGTATCAACTGACCTACAACGCCAGCAAATCCCTGTTGTTCGCCTCCCGTGGCGACAAGCTGGTGGTGCTGTCGAATCCGGCCAAGTTCTACGACCCGGAAAGTGGCGCTTCCGAAGAGTCCGGCCACGTCTCGCCACAAGCCCTGTCGGCGCTGCTCAATGGCGAGAAACTGTTCCCCGAAGCGTTCGGGCTGCCGGCCAAGACACCTGAAACCAAGCAGCGTCTGTCGGTCAATTCCAGCGTCCTGGCCATGGGTTATCAGCGCTTCATCCCGAATTTCGCCGGGCTGCGTTTCGACATGGACGACAAGGGCTGGCACAGCTTCCTGGCCATGGATGAGCTGGACAACCAGCCGGACTTCGATTTCAAACCGGTCTGGCAAGCCATGCCGCTGGGCGCCAGTGCCTGCGTGACCTTGCCGGTGGCGGCCGAACCGCAGAAACCGTTGCTGGTGAAACTCGGCGCCGAAGAAGCGGTAGCGCAGAAACTCACCGAACACGTGGCCGGCGCGGCGGGCCTGTGCTGGTACGCCGATTCGCGGCTGTACACACCGTTGCTGGTGGCCAGTCTGAAAGACGAGGACAGCGGCAAGCTCGACGCTGATATCGGCACGCTGTTCGATTCGATGGTCGGCGCCTACGAAAGCAAGGTCGACGACCACGCGTTCCCGGTGGTCGAGAAGCAGGAAGGCCAGAGCCACCTCTGGCAGCGTCAGGTCAGCTCCAACTTCGGCCCTTACGCGGCCAAGGATGCCGAGAATCCGGATGCGATCACCGGCCGTGCCTTCATGAAAGTCAGCCTCGCGCGCCACGGTTCGACGCTGCTGTTTTCCCTCGACGACAAACTGGTCGACAAGGCTCTCGGCACCCTCGACAAGCGCTTCCCGCCAATGGCCGATGTGCTGCCGAAGGACGTGCTGATGCCGATCTACTTCGGCCCTGATTCCATGGCCCAGTTGATGCAGCAGGAAACTCTCGACAGCCTGCCCCAGGACATGGAGCCGGTGTTCTACAACGCCGCGCAAACCTACCTGATCCCGAAACTGCGCACCCTTGGCGGCATGGGCAAATACGCCCTGACGTTGCCGGAAGGCAGCGAGCCTGACGGCCACTGGCAATGGCTGCCGCTGGAGTGGAAAGCGCTGTGACGGCACTGATCCGCAGTCTCGGCTTGCTCGCGCTGTTACTGAGCGCGGGTGCCCGAGCGGTCGAAGCGCCGGCCCTCGATCCAGCACAGTCCCAGGTCTTTCGCGCCTGGTTCGTGCGCATCGCTCAGGAGCAGTTGAGCAAAGGCCCGAGCCCGCGCTGGTATCAGCAGGATTGCGCCGGGCTGGTGCGGTTTGCCGCCAACGAAGCGCTAAAAGTCCATGACGACAAATGGCTGCGCAGCAATGGCGTGTCCAACCGATACCTGCCGCCGGAGCTGGCGCTGAGCGACGAGCAACGCAAGTTCGCCCAGCAATGGCAGCAGGGCGGCGGCAAGGTCGGGCCCTATGTCAACGCGATCAAACTGATTCAGTTCAACAGCCATCTGATCGGCCGCGACGTGTCCCAGGCACGGCCCGGCGATCTGATGTTTTTCGATCAGGGCGACGACCAGCACCTGATGATCTGGATGGGCCGCTACATTGCCTATCACACCGGCACGACCACCCCAACCGACAACGGCATGCGTTCGGCAAGCCTGCAGCAACTCATGACATGGAAGGACACCCGATGGATACCCGACGCAGCCAACCCCAACTTCATCGGCGTCTATCGACTGAACTTTCTCTCCCAATGACCGGTGCCCGCATGCTGCGTTTACTGCCTTTTCTGTTGCTGTTAGCCCTGCCGTTTTCGGCTGTAAATGCCGAAGATTCCGTGGAGCCAAGCGGCTACACGCCGGTCTCCGGTGAAAGCTTCTTCCTGCTGGCCGACAGCAGTTTCGCCAGCGACGAGCAGGCGGTGGTGCGCCTCGAGGCGCCGGGCCGCGACTACCGCCGTTTCCGCATGGAGCCGTACGGCGGCGCCGACATCCGCGTGTACAAGATCGACAAGCCGCTGGACTTCCTCAAGCGCCAGAAGAACCTGCACCGCGTGGTCAGCGACGGCCAGTTCAAGGGCGAAGGCCTGTCGAACACCCTCGCGTACCTGTGGGACAACTGGTACCGCAAATCCCGTCGGGTGATGCAGCGTGCGTTCTCCTACGAGTCGCGTCAGCAAGTCACCGAGGAAGTGCCGGAGCTGAAGATGGGCAATGCCATCGCCGCGCCGACGCCTTACGACGCACAACCACAGTTCGCCCTGATTCCGGGTCTGCCGGTGGTCAGCCAGTTCCGCTATCCGCTGTGGCAGGCCAAGCCGATCCAGCCACCGGCCGGGGTCAATCTGGCCGGGTCGTCCAGCGAGTTCGTCAGCGTCGCGCCGGGTAACGTGTACATCCCGCTGGGCAATCTGAAACCGGGCCTGTACCTGGTCGAAGCGCTGATCGGCAAGTACCGCGCGACCACCATGGTTTTCGTTTCCAACACCGTGGCGGTGAGCAAGATTGCCGGTGATGAATTGCTGGTGTGGGCCGCGCGCAAACACGAAGGCAGCTCGGTGCCGAAGGTCAATGTGCTGTGGACCGACGGCCTGGGCGTAATGAGCAGCGGCGCCACCGACACCGATGGTCTGCTGCGCCTGAAACACGTCAGCCCGGAGCGCTCGTTCGTGATCGGCGAGGACGAAGAGGGCGGCGTATTCGTTTCGGAAAACTTCTATTACGACAGCGAAATCTACGACACCAAACTCTACGCCTTCACCGACCGGCCGCTGTATCGCCCGGGTGATTGGGTATCGCTGAAAATCGTCGGACGTGAATTCAAGAACGCACGGGATTCGGTATTGCCGGGAGCGGCGGACGTCAATGTCAGCGTGCTCGATGCCACCGGCACCGAGTTGCAGCGCCTCGACCTGAAACTCGATTCGAAGGCCGGCACCCAGGGCCGTTTCCAGTTGCCGGACAACGCGGTGGCCGGTGGTTATGAGCTGCGTTTCAACTACAAGGATCAGGCCTACAGCAGCGCGTTCCGGGTGGCCGAGTACATCAAGCCGCACTTCGAAATCTCGCTGAATCTGGCCAAGCAGGATTACCGCACTGGCGATCCGGTGAAGGGCAGCCTGGTGCTGCTGTACCCGGACGGCAAACCGGTGGCCAACGCCAAGCTGACCCTGAGCCTGCGCGCCCAGCAACTGTCGATGGTCGACAACGAACTGCAATACCTCGGGCAATTCCCGGTGGAGCTGACCAGCACCGAACTGACCACCGACAGCAAGGGCAACGCGACCCTCGACCTGCCGGCCGCCGACAAACCGAGCCGCTACATGCTCACCGTGTTCGCCAGCGATGGCGCGGCGTACCGGGTCAAGACCACCAAGGAAATCCTCATCGACCGCGGCGCCGCCAGCTTCCGCCTGGCTGCGCCGCAGCGTTTCAGCGCGGTGGGTGACAAGGTCGCGTTCAGCTACGCCAACGAAGGTGGCAGCGAACAGGCTCAAGCCGTTGTGCCGAGCAGCTACAGCTGGGTGCGTCTGGAAGACCAGACCACCGGCGAAGGCAAACTGGCGGCGAAAGACAAAGGCTTCAGCGTGACGTTCGATCGTCCGGGTACCTATAACCTGTCGCTGAAGGATCAGTTCGGCCGGGTCCTTGGCGGCACCGGTCATTCGGTCACCGGCGACGGCGTCAAGGCTGTGCCGGGCACCGTGGAAATCGTCCTCGACAAGCAGGAGTACAAGGCCGGTGACGAAGCACTGGCGTTGATCACCTTCCCGGAGCCGGTCAGCGATGCACTGCTGTCGCTGGAGCGTGACAAGGTCGAAGCCACTGCGCTGCTGGCCAAGGGCGGCGACTGGCTGAAACTGGAAAAACTCAGCGAAACCCAATACCGCGCACGCATCCCGGTGAAGGACAACTTCGCGCCGAACCTGACGTTCTCGGTGCTGTACACCAAGGGCGGTCAGTACAGCTTCCAGAATGCCGGGATCAAGGTCGTCGCGCCGCAGATCGACGTGGCGATCAAGACTGACAAAGAAACCTATCAGCCGGGCGATACCGTGACGGTCGACCTGACCACGCAGTTCGCCGGCAAGGCAGTGCCGGCGCACCTGACGGTCAGCGTGGTGGATGAAATGGTCTACGCGCTGCAACCGGAAGTCGCGCCGACCATCGACCAGTTCTTCTACCACCCGCGCCGCAACAACGTGCGCACCAGCGCCAGCCTGTCGTTCATCAGCTACGACGTGGCATTGCCGGGCAGCCCCGGTGCACCGGGCAAGGCCAACCGCAGCGAACGTGGGGTGAAAGTGCTGGAGCGGCCGCGCCGCGAAGACGTCGACACCGCTGCGTGGCAGCCGGAGCTGCTGACCGACGCCGACGGCAAGACCCGCTTCACCTTCAAGATGCCGGACTCGCTGACCCGCTGGCGCATCACCGCGCGGGCGATTGCCGATGACGGTCAGGTCGGGCAGAAGAAGCAGTTTGTTCGCTCGGAAAAACCGCTGTACCTGAAGTGGAGCGGGCCGAGTAAATTCCGCAAGGGCGATCAGCCGCAACTCGGCGTGTTCGCCTTCAACCAGGCCGAGAAACCGGTCAAGGCTGAACTGGTGACCCACTACGCCGGCGCCGAACAGCGCCTGCCGGTGACCCTCAACAACGGCATCAACTACCTGCCGCTGCCGGCCTTCGCCTTGGCTTCCGGCGAGTGGACAGCCGAGCTGGTGCAGGACGGCAAAACCGCCGACGCCCTCGCGGTGCGCCTGACCGCCACCGGCGAAGGCTGGCAAGTGACGCAGACCCAGAGCATTGAGGTAGCCAGCGGCGACACGCCTTTGAGCCTGCCGGCGGACGCCACCGACATTCGCCTGCGTCTGGATGACAGCCCGCAAGCGTTGTTCCGTTCGGCCCTCGACGATCTGCTCAGCTATCCGTACGGCGGCGTCGAGCAGACCGCCAGTCGCTTGCTGCCGCTGAGCATCGCTTATCCGTCGCTGGCGTCGAGCCCGCAGATCCGCGACCGCCTGCGTTTGATCATGCAGAACAGCCGTCTGCGTCTGGTGCAAATGGCCGGGCCGTCGGCGAGCTTCACCTGGTGGGGCTTCGACGGTGAGCCGGATGCGTTCCTCACCGCTTACGCCTATTACGCCGACTGGAACGCCAGCCAGGTGCTGGAACTGACCCTGCCGCCGGAGCACTGGCAGCGGGTGCTGGAGGTCTACGCCAAGCAGGCGCCGAACACACCATTGTTGCAACGGGCGCTGATCCTGTCGTTCGCCAAACAGATGCATTTGCCGGTCAACACGCTGCTCAGCGGTTTGATGGAGGATCTAGCCAAGGCCGGTGAGGGTAATGCCGCGAACCTGATGGACGACGGTGAAGACAGCCTGGTGATGAGCGATCCGGATTCGGCGCTCGGTCTGGCGGCGGCGCGGGTCTTGACCGCATCGCTGGCGACCCAGTCGAAAGTCGCTTTGCCGGACGCGTTCAATCGTCAGCTGGGCGCTGCGCAACAGCGTTTGGCCGTCAGCTCTCAACCGTTTGTCGAGGCATTGAACCTATCGCTACAACCGTTCGATCAGGCCCGCGCGACAGCGTTGCTGCAACGCCTGTTGCCGCAGCAATCGACCCTCGAACGCGCGCTGGCGCTGACCTGGCTGCAACGCAGCATCGCACAGGCGTCGCCGACCATCGCGCTGGCTCCTGGCGAAGGCTGGAAGAAAAACTACGGCGCGACCGGCGAGATGTTCTGGACGTGGCAAGGTGCGGCGCCGGTGCCGAGCGTGTTGTCGGTGTCGGGCACTCAGGAGCGTCCGCTGCGTGCCGCGCTGAGCTTCCAGACCCAACAACCGGCGGTCGATCCGATGGCGGTGACCATCACTCGTCGCCTGTCGCGTCTGGTGCCGGGTGACGAAGCGTTCACCTTCAAACTGGAACCGGTCGGCACTAAACCTCTATCCAGCGACAGCCTGTACCTGGACGAAGTGATCCTCACCAGCAAGGCAGCGAAACCGCTACGTTACGGCATGCTCGAAGTGCCACTGCCGCCGGGCGCCGATGTCGAGCGCACCACCTGGGGCATCAAATTGCAGGGCAAGGACGGCACCGAGCCGACCGCGCTGGAGAAAGCGCGGTTCGAACCGGGTCAACTGGCTTACGCGGTGCCGGTGGATGCGCTGAGCGGTGAATTGCGTATGCGGCATCTGGTGCGCTTCTCGCAGAAGGGCCAGTTCAACCTGCCGCCGGTGCGTTTCACTCAGGTCTACGCGCCACAGCATCAGGCCCAGGAGGCGAAAGCCGCCCTTGGGCAGGTCACGGTCAACTGATATGAGCCGGCCGCTGCTGTGGCTGCTGATGTGTGTGATTCCTGCGCTGGCGACGGCGCAGGATGAACCGCTGCGCGTGGCCTATAAGGGCGAACTGCTGTCGCTGAACACCATGCAACTGACCGCTCGCGAGCCGTTGCCGTCGTCGCTGGATACACCACTGGGCAGTCTGTGGAAGGTGTTCGTCTACGCGTGGCTGGTGGATACCGGTGCGCAAGAGCCGGCGTATGAATGCCGCGGACAGTCGAAGGAAGAAGTCTATTGCTGCACCGCGGGCGGCAAGATCGAGCGTGATCAGGCGCTGGTGAAATCCTGCGGGTTGTATTTCGAGCCGGCGCGGTTGGGCATAACCGCTGGCGACTGGAAATCCTATTGGCAGGCGCGACAGGCGCCGTCGTGGTTGCTGGATCTGCCATCGGTGCAACCGGCTACTCGGGTGTCCGTGGCTGACTTGCTGAAGGTTTTATCCTGGTTGCCGGCTCAGGATCAGCTGCGCCGGGTGCTGCTCGACGTGGTGCTGAACGCGGCGGACGGCAATGTCGTCGGTGAGCTCGGCGGACGCTTGCGGGTGAAAACCTGGAGCTGGCTCGGTGATCAGGACCCGCAATCACGCCAGGGCGGTTTCGCTGGCTGGACGGCGGATGGCTCGCCGATCTGGGCCGGTGGCCGGGGCACCAGTCAGATGGTTCTGCGGCACTACGGTTCGGCGTTGGCGACGGTGTTACCTGCTTCCTGGCCGGTGGACGCGGGGCGATGCGTCGAGGTCGATCTGTTCGCGCGCTATCCGCTTAGCCGTGTTCTGGCCGGTGATCGGGTGGTGGATTCGGGCCCGTTGCAGGGCGATTATCGCGTCGAATTCGCCAATGGCAATGCGCTGGATATCCACAGCGACGGCGAACTGTTTCTGCTCAACGACAAGCTTGTGGCGCGGCTGGATCGTGAAGAGTACGTCGCTCGAGTTCTTGAGCGTGAAGCCAAACCGGAACCTGCCGAAGCGGCTAAAGCATTGGCCGTGGCGATCCGCACGTATCTGCTGCAAAACGCCACGCGCAACGGCGAATGCCTGAGCATCGACGACAGCAGCACCCGCCAGCGCGTCGCCCCTCGTCCTGCTTCCGCCGAATCGCGCAACATCGCCGCGTGGACGGCGGATCTGGTGTTGGCCGGGAGCACTGTCACCTATCACTCCGATCAACCCGGCCCCGACAAGCTGGCCTGGCAACAAGCCGTCGAACAAGCCAACGCCGGCCAGCGCTACGACGCGATTCTGCTGCACGCCTATCCGCGCGCCAGCCTTAGCCGTTGGGACAACCCGGTGGCATCCTGCGAAGCGCTGCCCGCCGCGCAGGACTGGCTGCAAAAACAGCGGCGCGGCTGGCGTCCGAAGCTGGAAAGCGAAACCGGCTACAACGAAGTCAGCACATTCGCCGTCTGCAAACTCGCCTTCGGCCGGCCCTTCGTCGACCGCGAACGCCAGCGCATCTACGTGCGCGGCGTGCTGTCGTTGCAGGATCGCCTCGACCTGACTCACGAATACCTGCACCTGGCCTTTGAAGCACACCCCAACGGCCAGGATGAAACCTACATCGAAGGGCTCGCCCGTCACCTTTTGCTGGAATAGACCATGACACTCCGTTATCCACAGGTCTTGCTGTTGCTCTGCGCGTTCAATGCATGGCCGATGGCGATGGCCGCCGACAGCGTCAAACTCGACACCCCGGTCGGCGGCTGGCGCAGCGGCGCACCCGAGGGCGACGGTGAAAACTTCCGCCAGACCGTCAACTACCCGGCCTCTTCGGTGAACACCCCGGTCGGCCAGGCCAACACCGCCCGTATCAGCGGTGAAATCAAGGCCACACCGAAAAGCAAAGAGCCCGGCCGGCTGATCGTCAATGGCGTCAGCATGCCGCTGAAAATCGACGACAGCGGCCGTTTCGACCGCCCGTTCTCCTTCCCCAAAGGCAGCAACAGCGTCGAAGTCCGCAGCCCCGACGGCCAGCAACGCCACCGCACCCAGTTCCTCAACGCCAGCGGCGGCGCCACCCCGGCCAAACTGCGCGTGCTGCTGTCCTGGGACAGCGACGGCACCGACCTCGACCTGCACCTGATCACACCTGACGGCGCACACATCTGGTACGGCGACCGCGTCGCTCCCAACGGCGCCGCCCTGGACGTCGACGTGACCACCGGTTACGGCCCGGAAATCTTCGCCATGCCGGCGCCGATCAAGGGGCAGTATCTGGTGTATGTGAATTACTTCGGTGGTGGCTATCGCGGTGATGACGAAGGTGGGGAAGAGGCGGTGCAGCCGCTGACCACCGCGCAGGTGACGGTGATTACCGAAGAAGGGACGCCGAGCGAGAAGATGGAAACGTTCGTGGTGCCGATGCGGGCGGTGGGGGAGTTGACGTTGGTGAAGTCGTTTAGTTATCCCTGAACTATCGAATCATTTAGGAAAAACCCCGCACAGTGCATTGCCTTCATATCCGTGAACGATGGGTCCCAGCACCATGAATGGGCCACAAGCGTATAGCGGAGATGGCACTTCTTGCTCGGTGTTGAGCAGAACGGCTTCGTTTCCGAATTCGTCTTTGCCGAAGGATTGCTCGGAGTACGACGTGCACACCGGCAGCTTCAATGGCACCGGAACTACCAGCGCCCAGACGGTAATTCCGCACCATTCTCGGACGGGTGTCGATTTTGCTGTTCTGGTGATCTGTGGCGGAGCCGAGCGGTAGCTTTGTGCTCTGTAGGCGTCGGTTTTGAGTGTGGTTTTTTCAGGGAGGGAAACGCCTACTCCCACACATGCTGTCAGGCTGAGACATATAGTCGAAACCAGTCCGACGTATTTCAGGCGTGAACTCAGGGCAGATGGGAGCAATCTAGAACGTCCTTGTAGTGCTTTAAGCATCGTAATTGCCAAGAGTTTTTTTGCTGAACAATTGTGCAAGTAGTGCCTGCACAATTTGTGTGTTGATCGGCAATTGGCTGAACGGCTCTCGAAAACCACTTTTCCGACAGGCATTAAAAAGCCGGCTTGTGGCCGGCTTCTCGGGGACTGGCTTGGTTTATTTTTGGTAAACCGCGCCAGCCTTCAAAACGTACACCCGGATCTTGCGTCCGGCTGTGGGACTTGGTCAGACAGTGGTCTGCCGCGTCAGGCGTCATCTGGGCCGCTGGGCGGGTCGATGCGCGAATGTGGGGCGCAGGATACTGAGTTTTGCTTCTGATTCCCAGCTTGAAGTGCGGTTTAGAGCGATCAAACTGGAGAAAATCCGGGATTTGTACCGACTTTCAGGGCCTCATCGCCAGCAGGCTGGCTCCCACCACACCGGGTGACTCAGAGAAACGGCACCACCGGCCGCCGCTTGCCCAGGGTCGACCACCAGAACACCCACCCCAGGACATGAATCCTTTGCTACTCGATCTGCGCGGCGCGGAAGATTTCGTCCGGGTATTCGGCGCTGTTGTGGCTGCGCAGTCGCAGGGCGTTGCCGGGCATGCGGTGCAGGTATTTGATGCGCAACATGCCGTCGTGTTCGATGGCGTAGATTTCGCCGTCCACCACCTGGGTGAGGCCGCGGTCGATGGCGAGGGTGGAACCGTCTTCGATCTTCTCGGCCATGCTGTTGCCGATCATGTGCGTGCAGATGGCGTCGGTGTGGCGGATTTCCAGGGCTTCGAGATGGCTGCGGGGCAGGCGGATGGTTTGCTCCGGGTCCTTGATGACATGGGTTTTGTCGGAGCCAGGTGCAGTCGGGGCTTCCTTGTAGAGCGGCAGTTCGATGTCGTTGGTTTCGAGCACCGTATAGACACCCTGAATCGCCTGGGCATCCAGCGTATCGCCGGCGGTGTACAGGTGCGGCGCCTCTTTCGGGCCTTCGCCGGTTTTCAGCCACTGGCTGTTGACGGACAGCAGGCGCGCGACTTCTTCCATGCGGTACGCGGGTACGCCCCGGGTGTACCAGTTATGAACGTTTTGGGCTTCCGTGCCCCAGAACTTTGCGAATCCCGTGGTGGTGATGTTCGCAGCTTCCAGGAGTGCCTTGAATCTTGGACCGCTTGTGTTCTTTCTCATAAACACGAGTCTACGGCCGGCCTAGAGCGGTTTGAATAAACCTTGCGTTCAAAATCGAGGCAAATTTTGCGACGGGATGTAAGACGTACTTGTGGGAAATTACACACACTAAAACTTTTCTGTAGGGCGTCATAAACAAGTCGTTTAAGGCCCCGCCAGGCAGGCACAAAAAACCCCGGATCAACCGGGGTTTTCTTCAAGCGTGTCGCAGGTCGCGAGGCTTAGCCTTTGTAGGCAGCAACCGACTTGGTGATCGCGGCGCGGGCAGCGTCAGCGCCGTCCCAGCCTTCGATTTTCACCCATTTGCCTTTTTCGAGATCTTTGTAGTTCGCGAAGAAGTGCTCGATCTGCTGGATCAGCAGGGCTGGCAGGTCGGTGTATTCCTTCACGTCCACGTACAGCTGGGACAGCTTGTCGTGTGGGACTGCGATGACTTTGGCATCGCCGCCGCCGTCGTCGGTCATGTTCAGGATGCCGACCGGACGAGCACGGATCACCGAACCTGGAGCAACCGGGTAAGGGGTTACAACCAGCACGTCCAGGGGATCACCGTCGTCAGCCAGGGTGTTCGGGATGTAACCGTAGTTGGCCGGGTAGAACATCGGGGTGGCCATGAAACGGTCAACGAACAGGCAATCGCTGTCTTTGTCGATTTCGTATTTGATCGGCGCGTGGTTGGCCGGGATCTCGATCGCGACGTAGATGTCGTTCGGCAGGTCTTTGCCAGCCGGAATCTTGCTGTAGCTCATTGGGCGTTGCCCCCGTTAGTAGACCAAAACACTTGGCCGGATTGACCAAAAAGTGGCGGCGATTATAGGCATATTCCACCCGCGATGCCATGCACCGAAGGTCGTCCAGGCCTTACTCGTGTGCCTGATAGACCGGGTCCGTGGCCTGAAGTTGCTTCAGTCGGGCCAGCGGATCCTGTCGGTAGAAAAGCTGCAGCTGCGCATACACCTGTGGATAAGCCTCGTGCAGCAGATCCGGGGCGCTGAAAAAGTACTCGCTGGTGACGGCGAAGAACTCGGCCGGGTTCTCGGCGGCATACGGGTCGATGGCGGTTTCGGCGTCCGGATGGCGGTCGAGCTGGCGGTTGAGGTCGTCATAAGCCTTTTGCATGACCTCGGCCCAGGCGCTGACCCGCATGTCCGCGTGCAGCGGCGGCAGCCCATTGGCGTTGCCGTTGAGCATGTCGAGTTTGTGCGCCAGCTCGTGGATCACCAGGTTGTAGCCTTCCCAGCCACCACTGGCCATCACTCCGGGCCAGGCGAGGATGATCGGCCCCTGCTGCCAGGCCTCACCGCTGTGTTCGCCGTCCCATTCATGCTCGACGCCGCTGGCATCACGATGGCGCTGCGGGCTGAGGAAGTCGTCGGGGTACAGGATGATTTCATGGAAGCCCTGATACCAGTTCAGATCGCCAAGGTGCATCAGTGGCAATTGCGCCTGGGCGGCGAGCAGCAGGCGTTGTTCCTGATGCAGTTCGACGCCGGGCAGGGCGGTCAGGTGCTTTTCTTCGAGGAACAGGACGCTGGCTTCGCGCAGCCACTGATCTTCCGTGGCGCTGATGCCGTCGAGGAAGCTCAAGTGGTGACGCACCCGCTGCCACATGTCATCGGCAATCGGGTGCTTCGCCAGAGTGCGCCGGCGTCGCCAGGCGCTCAGTGACCACATCGGATCAGCGCGATTCGGCTTTGGAGCCAGCGCCGCCGAGGCGGCTGCGCAGCATGCCGATGATCATCGGCACCAGCGACAGCAGGATGATGCCGACGACCAGCAGCGACAGGTTCTTCTTGATGAACGGTACGTTGCCGAAGAAGTAGCCCAGGGTCACTAGGCCGCCGACCCACAGAATGGTGCCGAATACGCTGAAGCCGAAGAAACGCGGGTAAGGCATTTTGGCGACACCGGCGACGAACGGTGCAAACGTGCGGATGATCGGCAGGAAGCGCGCCAGGGTCACGGTCTTGCCGCCGTGCTTGTCGTAGAAATCATGGGTCTGTTGCAAATAGTCGCGACGGAAAATCTTCGAGTTCGGGTTGCTGAACAGCTTCTCGCCAGCCGTTCGTCCGATCACGTAATTGGTGCTGTCGCCGAGGATCGCCGCCAGCATCAACAGGCCCGCCAGCAGCACCGGGTCCATACCGCCGCCTGCAGCCACTGCGCCGGCGATGAATAGCAGCGAATCACCCGGCAGGAACGGTGTGACCACCAGGCCGGTTTCGCAAAAGATAACCAGAAACAGGATGGCGTAGATCCAGGTCCCATAGTTGTTCACCAGCATGTCGAGGTAGACGTCGAGATGCAGAATGATGTCGATCGGGTTGAAATCCATGTGGGCACCTGTGGTGATGGCCCGACTCGGCAGGCCTGTGCGGATGATTCGGTGTAAGCCTACAAGCGGGTGTAGTTTTTCTTACAAGCCGGAAAGCACAGGATTATACGATCTGATAGGTGAAAAGCGCGTTGGTTTTGTAGCGGGGCATTTCGAGGGGGGACCGAGGTGCAGGCCTTTGTGGCGAGGGGGTCGCACCTTCGCCACAAAGGCCTGCATCCGTACTGTTAGAAAAAATCAGAGTTCGTCGCTGATCGGCAAAATGTAGTTCTTGAACTCGGTGTCTTCCTTGAATCCGATGGATTCGTAGGTTTTCTGCGCCACTTCGTTGTCGCTGCTGGTGGACACGCGCATGCGCACGGCCTGGGTTTCCTTGGCCATGCGCTTGGCGGTGCGGATCAGGTTGTCGGCGACCAGCTGACGGCGGGCATCTTCGGCGACATAGATGTCGTTGAGGATCCACACGCGCTTGAGCGACAGCGAGGAAAAGCTCGGATAGAGCTGGCAGAAGCCCATGAGCTTCTTGTCGTCATCATCGGCCAGGGCCAGATAAATGACCGATTCCTTGCGCCGCAGACGCTTTTCGAGGAAGGCCCGGGACGAGTCCGGATAAGGCAGTGCGCCGTAGAACTCACGATATTTGACGAACAGCGGGGCCAGCAGGTCCAGGTGTTCGAGGGTCGCTTGAATAATCCGCATGATAGGTCTCGTCTTCAAGTGGCTGTCTTCAACTGCTCTGACGGCGATGGGAAACCCGGGCGGCCGTGCGTCGATCCTGCCTGAAAGCGGCGCAGTAAGGCAATGCGGAAACGGTTCAGGCCGGGGGCGGATCGAGTAGGAAATTACTCTTCATGTCTGCACCGGCTTCCGATTCCAGCGTCTGAACCTGCGCCTCGTCCTTCAGATTGACCCCCGACAGCTGCCGCCGACAGGCTTCGCGCATCAGATACAGCAGGCGATGGGCCGCCATGCCGTAGCTCAAGCCTTCAAGCCGCACATTGGAGATGCAATTGCGGTAGGCATCGGTGAGGCCGACCTTTGGATTGTAGGTGAAATATAAACCCAGGCTGTCCGGTGAGCTGAGGCCGGGGCGCTCTCCGATCAGCATCACGACCATTTTGGCGCCCAGCAACTGGCCGATTTCATCGCCAACCGCCACCCGACCTTGCTCTACCAGCACCACCGGTGCGATTGACCATTCGTCGGCGGTCATCTGTTCTTCCAGTCGGGAGATGAACGGCAAGGTATGGCGATGCACCGCCAGCGCCGAGAGGCCATCAGCCACGACAATGACCAGATCCACCCCGCCGGGATGTGTCAGCGCGTATTCGCGCAGGGCTTGCGCCGATTGATCGCTCAACTTGCGCCCCAGATCCGGGCGTTGCAGGTAACTGTTGCGATCCGTCGCCGCGCTGTGCAACAGCAGGCTGTCGCGTTGGCGTTCGGCCAGTTGGGCACTGAGCCCAGCGTGATCGAACGGTAGATGCACCGCATCCCGGGCCTGCGCGTGGGCGTACTGGAAATCCAGTTGTGCGCGGGTCGGCAGGCTGGTGCCGGTACGGCCGAGGGCGATCCGCGCCGGGGTCAGGCGACGCAGCTCAAGCCAGGGGTTCTGTGGATCGACGGGCGGTTTTTCCATCTGACTCATCCCAGTTGCGCCAACGCCTGGCGAAATGCCGGCGGCAGATTGTTGCCGAAGCGGACCTTGCCGTCCGCCTGGGTGAAGATGCCCATGTTCGCCAGCCACTGCTCGAATTCCGGCGCCGGTTTCAGGCCCAGGGTCTGGCGTGCATAGAGCGCGTCGTGGAACGAAGTGGTCTGGTAGTTGAGCATGATGTCGTCGGAGCCGGGGATGCCCATGATGAAGTTGATCCCCGCCACGCCCAGAAGGGTCAGCAGGGTGTCCATGTCATCCTGGTCGGCTTCGGCGTGATTGGTGTAGCAGATGTCGCAACCCATCGGCACGCCGAGCAGCTTGCCGCAGAAGTGGTCTTCGAGGCCGGCGCGGATGATCTGCTTGCCGTTGTAGAGGTATTCCGGGCCGATGAAGCCTACGACGGTGTTCACCAGAAACGGCTTGAAATGCCGCGCCACGGCGTAGGCCCGGGTCTCGCAGGTCTGCTGGTCGACGCCGTGGTGGGCGTTGGCCGACAGCGCGCTGCCCTGACCGGTTTCGAAATACATGAGGTTTTGTCCGAGCGTGCCGCGATTGAGGCTCAGGCCCGCTTCATAACCTTCCTGCAACACGTTCAGGTTGATGCCGAAACTGGCGTTGGCCGCTTCGGTGCCGGCAATCGACTGGAACACCAGATCCAGCGGCACACCACGGTTGATCGCCTCTATAGACGTGGTGACGTGAGTCAGCACACAGGCCTGGGTTGGAATGTCATAGCGCTGGATGATCGCATCGAGCATTTCCAGCATCGCGCAGATCGAGGCGATGCTGTCGGTGGCCGGGTTGATGCCGATCATGGCGTCACCGTTGCCGTACAGCAGACCGTCGAGAATGCTCGCCGCAATGCCGGACGGTTCGTCGGTCGGGTGATTGGGTTGCAGCCTTGTGGATAACCTTCCACGCAGGCCGAGGGTGCCGCGGAATTTCGTCACGACGCGGATCTTCTGCGCCACCAGCACCAGATCCTGCACACGCATGATCTTCGACACGGCAGCGACCATTTCTGGCGTCAGGCCCGGGGCGAGGGCGCGCAGGCTGGACTCGTCGGCCGCCTCGCTCAGCAACCAGTCGCGAAAGTCGCCAACCGTGAGATGGCTGACAACCGCAAAGGCCTGTTTGTCATGGCTGTCGATGATCAGTCGGGTGACTTCATCGGCTTCGTAGGGAATCAGCGCTTCCTGCAGAAAATGGCTCAGCGGGATGTCGGCCAGCGCCATTTGCGCGGCGACCCGCTCGCCATCGTTGAGCGCGGCGACGCCGGCCAGGAAGTCCCCGGAACGCGCCGGGCTGGCCTTGGCCATCACGTCCTTGAGGCTGTCGAAGCGGTAGGTCTGGGCGCCGACAGTATGGGCAAATGCGGCCATGGGGCGCGGTCCTCCTGAATGAATGCTTTTAGTGCAGGCACCGAGCCTCGGGCCCGGTGCCGGTGCAACTTCTAGATACCTTCGAGCATAGCGTCTGCCGGTGCTTCGGAGCGTTGCTTGGCGGTCAGCTGGAAATACAGGTAACCGGCAGCCATGAACCCGAGGAACACGCCACCGATCAGGGTGTTGAACCAGGCCATCGCCACCAGGCATACCAGCGCCAGAAACAGCGCGATCCCCGGCACGATCGGATAACCCGGCGCGCGGAAGGTGCGCTCAAGGTTCGGCTCGGTTTTACGCAGTTTGAATAGACTGAGCATGCTGATGATGTACATCACGATGGCGCCGAACACCGACATGGTGATCATCGCAGCGGTGAGGCTCATGCCTTGCAGATTGACCAGGCCGTCGCTGTAGATTGCGGCGATGCCGATCACGCCGCCGGCCAGAATCGCCCGGTGCGGGGTCTGGAAACGCGAGAGCTTGGCCAGGCTTTTCGGCAGATAACCGGCCCGGGCCAGGGCAAAGAACTGCCGCGAGTAACCGAGGATGATCCCGTGGAAACTCGCCACCAGCCCGAACAGACCGATCCACACCAGCATGTGCATCCACGTAGAGTTGTTGCCGACCACCGCTTTCATCGCCTGAGGCAGCGGGTCGTTGATGTTCGCCAGTTGTCGCCAGTCGCCGACACCGCCGGCCATCACCATCACGCCGATGGCCAGGAACACCAGGGTCAGGATGCCGCTGACATAAGCCTTGGGAATCGTGCGTTTCGGGTCCTTGGCTTCCTCGGCCGCCATGGCCGCGCCCTCGATGGCGAGGAAGAACCAGATCGCGAAGGGAATGGCGGCGAAGATCCCGGGAATCGAGCCGAGACTGAATTCACTGGAGCCCGACCAGCCATTGAGCACGAAGTTGCTGAAGCTGAAGCCAGGTGCAACCACGCCCATGAACACCAGCAGTTCGGCAACGGCGAGTACGGTGACCACCAGTTCGAAGGTCGCGGCGATGCTGACGCCGAGGATGTTCAGGGTCATGAACACGAAATACGCCCCGACCGCCGCGACTTTCGGATCAAGCTCCGGATATTGCACGTTGAGATAAGCGCCAATGGCCATGGCGATGGCCGGCGGGGCAAACACGAACTCGATCAGCGTGGCGATCCCGGCGATCAATCCGCCTTTCTCGCCAAAGGCCCGGCGACTGTAGGCAAACGGCCCACCCGCATGGGGAATCGCGGTGGTCAGTTCGGTGAAACTGAAGATGAAGCAGGTGTACATGGTCGCGACCATCAGGGCCGTGACCAGGAAACCCAGGGTTCCTGCAGTGCCCCAGCCGTAACTCCAGCCAAAGTATTCGCCGGAAATCACCAGGCCGACGGCAATGCCCCACAGATGCAGGGTGCCGAGTGTGGGTTTGAGCTGTGTGGTGGAAGTCATAAGTCCTCTCTGTCTTTTTTATTGTTCGATCTGTTGGACTTTCGGGTGCAGCGGTTGAGTGAGTGGGTGCTGTTCACGCAGCGGCGGTGTTCAGGCAAATCCTGAATGACGGGTACGCAAGGCCCGTGCCAGAGCGGCCAGGCCAGGGTTTGTCATCGGGATGAAAGGGGCGACGCCGATCGTTCGGCGCCGCCCGGTTTTTTAGAAGAAGCCCAGCGGGTTGATGTCGTAGCTCACCAGCAGGTTTTTGGTCTGCTGGTAGTGGTCGAGCATCATCTTGTGGGTTTCACGGCCGACGCCGGACTTCTTGTACCCGCCGAACGCGGCGTGCGCCGGGTAAAGGTGGTAGCAGTTGGTCCACACACGACCGGCCTTGATGGCGCGGCCCATGCGATAGGCGCGGTTGATGTCGCGGGTCCAGAGACCGGCGCCGAGGCCGAACTCGGTGTCGTTGGCAATCGCCAGGGCTTCGGCTTCGTCCTTGAAGGTGGTGATGCTCACCACCGGGCCGAAGATTTCTTCCTGGAACACACGCATCTTGTTGGTGCCCTTGAGCAGGGTCGGCTGGATGTAATAACCGGAGGCCAGGTTGCCTTCGAGTTTTTCCACCTTGCCGCCGGTCAGCAGTTCGGCACCTTCGCCCTTGGCAATTTCCAGGTACGAAAGGATCTTGTCGAATTGCTGCTCGGACGCCTGGGCACCGACCATGGTGTCGGTGTCGAGCGGGTCGCCGCGTTTGATCTGACTGACTTTCTTCATCACCGCCTGCATGAATTCGTCGTAGATCGATTCCTGAACCAGTGCGCGGGACGGGCAGGTGCAGACTTCGCCCTGGTTGAAGAACGCCAACACCAGGCCTTCAGCTGCTTTCTCGATGAAGCTTGGCTCGGCCTGCATGATGTCTTCGAAGAAGATGTTCGGCGACTTGCCGCCCAGCTCCACGGTGGACGGAATGATGTTCTCGGCGGCGCATTTCATGATGTGTGAGCCGACCGGGGTCGAGCCGGTGAAGGCGATCTTGGCGATGCGCTTGCTGGTGGCCAGGGCTTCGCCGGCTTCTTTGCCGAACCCTTGCACCACGTTGAGTACGCCCGGTGGCAGCAGGTCGCCGATCAGCTCCAGCAGCACGCTGATGCCCAGCGGGGTTTGTTCGGCAGGTTTGAGCACCACGCAGTTGCCGGCGGCCAGGGCCGGGGCGAGTTTCCACGCGGCCATCAGGATCGGGAAGTTCCACGGGATGATCTGGCCGACCACGCCCAGCGGTTCATGGATGTGATAAGCGACGGTGTTGCCGTCGATTTCGGCAGCGCTGCCTTCCTGGGCGCGCAGGCACCCGGCGAAATAGCGGAAGTGGTCGGCGGCCAGCGGGATGTCGGCGTTGAGGGTTTCGCGGATGGCTTTGCCGTTGTCCCAGGTTTCGGTGATCGCCAGGGTTTCGAGGTTCTGTTCGATGCGGTCGGCGATCTTCAGCAGGATCAGCGAGCGGGCCTGGGCCGAGGTCGAGCCCCAGGCATCGGCAGCGGCGTGGGCGGCGTCCAGGGCCTTTTCGATGTCTTCGGCAGTGGAACGCGGAAATTCGGCAATCGGCTGGCCATTCACTGGCGAGGTGTTGGTGAAGTACTGACCTTTGACAGGCGCGACGAACTCGCCGCCGATGTAGTTACCGTACTTGCTCTTGAACGAGACTTTGGCGCCTTCAGTACCGGGGTGAGCGTAACGCATGATGATGTTCTCCTTGGCTTTGTACTTATTAGAGAAACGCGCATGTGCGCTTGCTTTAAGCGTAGAGCAAAGGTCGGGCCACTGCCGTGCAGGGCAGGCAAATCAAGGCCTTGCGTGATTTCTGTCGGACAAATGGCAAGCGTCTGTGACGGTATCGGTACAGCTCGGGTGACAGTTTGTACCGCTTCTGGCACAACCCGTGACCGGGCGGTCTTGCCAGCATTGCAAAGACCGGTTGGCTGGAGGATGCTGGGCACCACTTCACGCATGGGCCGATGAGCCTCGGGGAGAATAATAAGAAATGCACGACAACCATTTGAGTCGCCATGCCCAGCAGGTTCTCACCGTCACCCAGGGCAAGCCGCACCTGCATGGCCCAGGTGCCGACCCGTCGATCGCCCGCTCGTGGCTGCGTTGTCTTGAGGACTATCACCTCGACCCGGCCCTGACCATGGCACCGACCGTGCTCGAACACGGTCGCGTTCTCGAAAGCCGAGAGCGGCTGCAACAGGTGTTGCAGATCGCCGGCAATGAAATGAGCAGCCTGCATCAACAACTCTCCGGCGCCGGCCACGCGGTGCTGCTCACCGACGCGCGCGGGGTGATCCTCAACTGCGTAACCGCCCCTTCCGAGCGCAAGATCTTCGAACGCGCCGGACTGTGGTTGGGTTCCGACTGGAGCGAAGCCTGCGAAGGCACCAACGGCATTGGCACCTGCCTGGTGGAACGGCAGGCCCTGACCATCCATCAGGACGAACATTTCCGTGGTCGCCACACCGGGCTGACCTGCTCGGCGAGCCCGGTGTTCGACCCTCACGGCGAACTGCTGGCTGTACTCGACGTCTCTTCGGCGCGGCCGGACGTCTCGCGCCAGAGCCAGTTCCACACCATGGCGCTGGTCAATCTGTCGGCGAAGATGATCGAGAGCTGCTATTTCCTGCGCTGTTTCGATAATCAATGGCTGCTGCGTTTCCATCTCCAGGCCGAATCCGTCGGGCTGTTCAGCGAAGGGCTGCTGGCGTTTGACGGGGAAGGGCGGATCAGTGCGGTCAATCAGAGCGCATTGAACCTGCTCGGACACATTCGTGGCGGCCTGCTCGGCAAACCGGTGGAGGCGTTTTTCGATTGTTCGCTGGATGAGCTGCTCGGGCGCGCCAGTGCCCATGCCAGCGCGAGCTGGCCGCTGCGTACCCGTGATGGGCGCCATCTGTTTGCGGTATTGCGCGGAGAAGCGCGCAAGCCGGCTCCCGTCCTGCCGAAACCGGCAGTTCCCGAGGCGCCGCGCCTGGCCGGCATTTGCCTGGGCGATGCCGGGCTGCAAGCGGATTTTCGCAAGGCCCTGCGAGTATTCGAGCGCGACGTGCCGCTGCTGATCAATGGTGAAACCGGCTCCGGCAAGGAAGCGTTCGCCAAGGCTGTGCATCAGGCCAGTCAACGCGCGAGCAAGGCTTTCGTCGCCCTCAACTGCGCGGCAATTCCCGAAAGCCTGATCGAGAGCGAGCTGTTCGGCTATCGCGGCGGCAGCTTCACCGGGGCGCGCAAGGACGGCATGCGCGGCAAATTGCAGCAGGCCGATGGCGGCACGCTGTTCCTCGATGAAATCGGCGACATGCCGCTGGCCTTGCAGACCCGTCTGCTGCGAGTACTGGAAGACCGGCAAGTGGTGCCGATCGGTGGCGAGCCGGAAGCGGTCAACGTGCGGATCATCAGCGCCACCCACCGCAATTTATTGGAGCGAGTGACGGACGGCAGTTTCCGTGAGGATCTGTACTACCGGCTCAACGGACTGGAAGTCGCGCTGCCGGCATTGCGCGAGCGCAGTGACAAATCCCAATTGCTGGATTTCCTTCTGGCCGAAGAGGCGGGTGGAGAAACGATTCTGATCGAGGAGCCGGCGCGCCGGGCCTTGCTCGGGTTCAACTGGCCGGGCAATGTGCGGCAGATGCGCAATGTGCTGCGCACGCTGGCGGCGTTGTGCGATGAGGAGCGAATCGGGCTGGATGACCTACCTGCGATGTTCCGGCAGGTGCAGCCGCTGCTGGTCAAAGCCGATGAAGCGTCGTCCGCACAGCCGCTGGAGGATGCCGAACGGCTGGCATTGCTCAATGCGCTGGAACACACGCGCTGGCACATGACCCATACGGCCGAGCAGCTTGGCGTCAGTCGCAATACCCTTTATAGAAAGCTGCGCAAACACGGGATCGCCCGCAGCGCCTGACCCCTGAAAACGAGGATGCGGTTTTCCCCTGCCTGGGCTACCCTGCGGCCATGTTTTACGAGGTCGACTATGCACATTCATATTCTGGGTATCTGCGGAACTTTCATGGGCTCGATGGCGGTTCTGGCCAAAGAGCTGGGCCATCACGTGACCGGCTCCGATGCCAACGTCTATCCGCCGATGAGCACCCAGCTCGAAGCCCAAGGCATTCAGCTGACCCAGGGTTACGACCCGGCGCAGCTTGATCCGGCACCGGATCTGGTGGTGATCGGTAACGCCATGTCCCGCGGCAATCCGGCAGTGGAATATGTGCTGAACAAAGGCCTGCCCTACGTGTCCGGCCCGCAGTGGTTGGCGGATCACGTGTTGCAAGGTCGCTGGGTGCTGGCGGTTGCCGGTACGCACGGCAAGACCACCACCAGCAGTATGCTCGCCTGGGTGCTGGAACATGCCGGCATGAGCCCGGGCTTCCTGATCGGCGGCGTACCGCAGAACTTCTCGGTGTCGGCGCGTCTGGGCGGCACGCCGTTCTTCGTGATCGAGGCTGACGAGTACGACAGCGCGTTCTTCGACAAGCGTTCGAAGTTCGTCCACTACCGTCCGCGCACCGCGATCCTCAACAACCTTGAGTTCGATCACGCGGACATCTTCCCTGATCTGCCGGCCATCGAGCGGCAGTTCCACCACCTGGTGCGCACAATTCCGAGCGAAGGTCTGGTGATCCATCCGACCACCGAACCGGCCTTGCAGCGCGTGATCGAGATGGGCTGCTGGACCCCGGTGCAGACCACCGGGGCTGGCGGTCAATGGCAGGTCAAGTTGCTGAAAGATGACGGCTCGGCGTTCGAAGTGATGTTCGAAGGCGTGTCCCAGGGCGTGGTCGAGTGGGAACTGACCGGTCAGCACAACGTTGCCAATGCCTTGGCCACCCTTGCCGCAGCACGTCACGTCGGTGTCGTGCCGTCCATGGGCATCGCCGGGTTGAGCGCATTCAAGAGCGTCAAACGCCGGATGGAAAAAGTCGCGGAAGTGCGCGGCATCACCATCTATGACGACTTCGCCCACCACCCGACCGCGATTGCCACCACCCTCGACGGCCTGCGTAAACGCATCGGCGATGCGCCGCTGATCGCGATCATTGAACCGCGCTCCAACTCGATGAAGCTCGGCGCCCACCGTGACGGTCTGCCGGACAGCGTGGTCGATGCCGATCAGGTCATCTGGTACGCCCCGGCCAACCTCGGTTGGGACCTGGCGGGCACTGCTGCGCTGTGCACCGTGCCGTCGATCGTCAGCGATTCGCTGGAAGGCATCATCGAACGCGTGAAGAGCCAGGCCCAGCCCGGCACCCACGTGGTGATCATGAGCAACGGCGGCTTCGGCGGCCTGCACGGCAAACTCGCCGAGGCGCTGAAATGAACACTCGCTTTCAGGACGGCGGCCCGGAACGCATCACGCTGGCGATGACCGGCGCGTCCGGCGCCCAGTACGGTTTGCGTCTGCTGGATTGTCTGGTGCGCGAGGATCGCGAGGTGCACTTCCTGATCTCCAAGGCCGCGCAACTGGTGATGGCCACCGAGACGGATGTGTCGCTGCCGGCCAAACCGCAGTTGATGCAGGCATTCCTCACCGAATACACCGGCGCCGCCGCCGGGCAGATCCGCGTGTATGGCAAGGAAGACTGGATGTCGCCGGTGGCCTCGGGCTCCGGGGCGCCGGCGGCGATGGTGGTGGTGCCGTGCTCGACGGGCACCTTGTCGGCCATTGCCACCGGCGCCTGCAATAACCTGATCGAACGGGCGGCGGACGTGACGTTGAAGGAACGTCGCCAGTTGATTCTGGTGCCGCGCGAAGCGCCGTATTCGAGCATTCACCTGGAGCACATGCTCAAGCTGTCGAACATGGGCGTGACCATCCTGCCTGCCTCGCCGGGCTTCTATCACCAGCCGCAGACCATTGATGACCTGATCGATTTCGTGGTGGCGCGGATTCTCAATCTGCTGGGCATTCCCCAGGACATGCTGCCGCGCTGGGGCGAGCACCATCTGAGCAGCGATGAATAAGCTGCTGGCGATTCTGCTGATAGTGCAACTGACCGGCTGCGCCACCGCGCGCACGCTGGATGCCGCCAAACCCGGCGCGCCGGTGGTGTACGCCGGCACCCGGCTGGATCTGTATGCAATGAATGGCGGGTGCTGTGCGATGGACCGATTCGGCGCCGAGGCGCCGAGCTATCCCGGCGTGGATCTGCCGGCCAGTGCGTTGCTCGATACCCTGTTGTTGCCGCTGTCCGTGCTGACGGTGCTGGGCGTCGGGTTTCAGGCGACCGGAGGGATATGAAAAACACCGGCTCGATCAGGCAAGGTCGAGCCGGTAACCGTTCTCAGGAGAGACTGATCAGTTCGGGCGGGAAGCTGATATCGGTGGAGAAAAGGTCTTTTCCCTGCGGTAACTCGAGAACACGCTTGCCGGCTTTCGCTACTTCATCGATCAGGGCGTCATATTCGTCCCGGTTCAGGTCTCCCGCCCTTGTGCGGCCTTCGATTGCATTGTCATGACTCTGGCTTGAGCCGGTGGCGCGGTCGCGCGCCTGTATGTGTATGTCGTCCACGGTGGCCGCGCGAGTCATGCTCGAGTTGACCAGCCAGATGCGCCTTGAAGTGAAACCGATCGCAGACATCGAAACGTGGCCCTCGAGCTTCATGCTCGGGAACAGCCTGCTGTCGTCTGCCGGTCTCGGGGTGATCCGCGTTGTGTTGTAGGCGCGGTTGTCCTGCCCGGAAACGACCTCGACGCCACGGGTATCAAGCAGATAGCAGAACATGATGCGCTGGGAACGGGGCCGGGAGGCGGCGTCAGTCGTCTGTTTCGATTCGTGGGTGGTCTGTGGCGCGTTCGGATGGCCGCCGGGAGAGGCAGGCAATCCGCTGGCTTCATTGGCGAAACCCATGGCCGTTCTGAGGCTGAACAACGCGCTGACAGCCGTTCCGCTGGTAGAGCCCTCGGCCGCTATGGGCCTTGGTTGCATGGAACCGGGCCGGGCAAATTCGAAGGGCGTCCGGTCGTCGACTTTGAACACGGCGGGAATGTCGTCCCGATACAGGAAGTTGTGTTTGTTGCGTTTGAAGCCGCAACGTTGCAACAACTCCCGGAAAAAAGGTGCGGTCAGGCTGGCCTTCAGCAGACTTGTGCCCCCTCCCTGATTTCTCAATCGGATGATTTCGGCTTTGATTTCCGGCAGGTACGGATCGAACTGTTCGAAACGGGTCACGACCAGCGTACGAGCCTGATGGGTCTTGACCCAGGTCGGTACTTCATCATTGATCAGGTTGTTGAACTGCCCGGTGGGTGAGATTTCGTTGCTCAGTCGCGCCAGTTGTTCAGTGGACAGATTGTAGGGCCGGAACCGGGCAATGACCTGATCCCGGGGCTTGAGCGGAGAATCCGGATTGGTCCACAGCCGCAGATAGTCGATCAGTTGTTCGCGCCGGGAAGGGGAGTCCCGTTGCCTGACCCAGGCCGGCGGTTTCAGGTGCAGCGCGACGTCCTGACGAAAGCGCAGGATATCTGCCCCTTCGATCCGGTAAAGATTCCAGATATCGATGTCTCGCCAGTAAGGTCGAAATGCCCGTTGTTCGACCGAATACTTGATTGGTCTGACGATGGTCAGCCCGGTCCCCTCGGGAAACGCCACCTGGGTGAGTGGGCCATGACTGTCATCCAGGCCAGGCTTGCGCTGCATCTCGATGTAACCATGAGCGTTCGATTTGTCGGGATCCCAGGTGTAGTAGCGCTGATCGCCGTAGGTGGGTGTGCTGTCGGTGGTTGCGAGGAAATCGGGTGTCAGGTGACGCGACAGCGGGGTGTCGGGTGTCGACAGGTTCGATAACGGTGTTTGCGGGGCCGGTGTACTGCGATGCAGGGTGACTGATTCAAGGTGGTTCACCCACTGGGCGGGTGAGCGTTTCTGATGATCCAGGACGCGGTTGAACATGTCGCGGTCCATGTCCGGACCCAGCCACCGGCGCAGCTCCTCAAACAGGTAGGTGTTCTCCATTCGTTCGGTGCGAACTCTGGCCCACTGCGGTTTTCTCCCGTTGCGGTGGGCTTCGGCGCGAAAACGGGTGATATCGGCACCCTGCAGGCCATAGAGGTCCCAGATGTCGCGGTCAGTCCAGGCAGGCAGCAGCTCGGCGGGTTGATCGATGGGATGCGTGGGGGGCTCGACACTGACAAACGATCCGTTGTCGTCCCTGAACGCATGAATCGACTGGGGCCCGACGGTGTCGTCCAGGCGCATTTTCCGGTGCATGACCACGTAGCCATGATGGTGGGTGGTGGTGCTGTCCCAGACGTAGTGCCGGGTGTCGATGTAAACCGCTGTCGTGTCTGATTGTGCAAGGGACGCAAGTGCCTGTGGCGGAGTGCTCTGCGGAATGACTGCTGGTCGATGTACCGCAGACTCGATCAGAACTCCGCTGTCGGCGGGCTCACCGATTCGCCAGGTATTGCTTTGAGGATCGAAATGCAGGGCCGGGCCGGACGGGTGCATTTCCTGTGGCAGCTTGGCCCGATAGGTTCCGGCGCCTTCGTCCCAGTCCACCATGACGGTGCTGGTCGTGGTGTATTGCACCTCGGCATAAATGCGCCCCCGGTGAACACGCAAACCTTCGGCATTGACGGCAGGCAAAAGCGTTCGCGCCTGGGCCGGCAGCTCGTAGTGACGAATGTTTTCGGTCGGACGCGGGTGGCCGGATGACGTTCTCTCCAGGATTGCGGGAATCAGATCCTGGATCTGTATCCGGGGCAACGTTTCGCCTGAAGGCAGTTGCGTCGAGTGGTGTGGCTCGGGCAGGCGGGTGTCCGGCCCTGCGGGCCGAGTCAGCCCTGGAAGCTCAAGTCGTGGAGTCGACAGGGGTATTGATGCATCGGGTGGGTTGCCGGGTGTGCCGGTATTTTTCGGTATGGGGTTTTTGGGGGCCATCAAGGCGTCCTTTCATTGATTGCCTGCCGTCGGAAGTTGCCATCCGTTGACGAAATGGCAGATGCAGGCGTGCTGGAGGGCACGTTATCCATGAAGGGGGAGGGAGGTGTGGTAGATAGTTAGGGCGCAGTTGTTGAATCGATCCGGCTCGTTTCAGGTAGTGGGCAGTTCAACACAAGATCCTCAGAAGTCATCGGGAAATGACGTTCCGGGGCCGTGTTGAACCACTTGATGGGGGAACTCACTTGCCGAGTTTTCTCAACTCGTCCGACTCGACGATGCGCACTCCGTCCTGTTCCTCCAATGCCAGGCGCCACATGGCGCGGGCCAGCTGGCAGGCTTCGATGCCACGGTACTTGCCGGGAATCAATTTTGAAAACGGTGCGGCAAGCTGTTCGCCCAGGCGTGGCTCGCTGCGGTCACCCAGCAGCAGCGAAGGCCGGCAAATGGTGAGCTGCGGCCAGTCCTGCGCGCGCAATGCGTGTTCCATCTCGCCTTTGACCCGGTTGTAGAAAATCGAGGAGCGGCGGTCGGCTCCCAGGGCACTGATCACGATCAGGTGCCGCGCACCCATTTCCCGGGCGCGCTTGGCGAACGCCACCACCATGTCCAGATCCACGGCGCGAAACGCCTCTTCGGAGCCGGCCTGCTTGATGGTGGTGCCGAGGCAGCAGTAGGCGATATCGACACGGCCGGCCAGTTGCGGCAGGAAGGTCTGTGGATCGCCGACCGGGTTTTCCAGATGTGGATGTTCGGCCAGTGGCCGGCGTGAAGGGGCCAGGACACGGGTGATCGTCGGCTCGTTGAGCAAACGGTCGAGCAGGTGCTCACCGGTCAGCCCGGTGGCGCCGGCGAGCAAGACATGCTGAGGCGTCAAGTACATAGTGTCTCTCCCTTGATACTGTTCAGCTTAGTTGCTGTTTGTCGCTCCGTCGTTCAACGCAGCACTTTGCAACGCTTTTCTCGCTTGTTGTTTGCGCAGCAGTTGCCAATGTGCGAGCACGGTTTTCGGTGCCCAGATCTGCGGTTCCGAGGCTTCGAAATTGTCCGCCAGCTCGCGCTCGGCAACGGTGGCTTTGGCCAGTTTGAAGGCTTGTTCCAGATCGTCGGTCTGGTTCAGCGCCTGGGCAAACAGGGCGTCGCCGAAATAGGTGAAGTTGGCCTCTTCGGAGCAGCCGAACGATACGCGGTCGGCACGGGAGGCGGTCATGATCAGTGTGCGCTCGTCCTTCAACGCCGGAATGAAACCACCCGAATAGCATGAGGAGATGACAATGATCTTGTCGCGGTTCTTCAGCGGCGCGAGTACGGCGGCCAGTTCGTCGGCGGGCAGGTCGGCCAGTTCCATACGTGGCTGATCGAGCACCAGTTCGTGTTCGGCGGTGCCGTGGCTGGTCAGATAGATGAACACCAGGTCTTCCGGGCCAGTGCGTTCGGCCAGGGTCAGGGCTGCGCGGCGCAGGTTTTCGCGAGTGGCCATAGGCCGGTCGCCGAGGTGGTCACGGTGATTGACCAGGCGAATCTGGCCATAGGCACCGAAACGGCTGGCGAGCATGTTGGCCACATAATCGGATTCGCGCAGGAACACGCTTTGCTTGCCGTCGCCGCCGAGGGTCAGGGTGTACAGCTCCACCGCCGGAGTCGAGGCCGGCACATTGGCCAGCGCTTCGTCGAGCAGACGGCCCTGAGCCAGCAGGCCGAGTTCGAGGGTATCAGGCAGCAATTTACCGTCGGCATCGCGCACGCGCTGGCCGTTGATCCAGGTGCCGCTGAGCACGCTGCCGTCGGTCAGCACCAGGGTGCCGCGTCCCGAGTAGCTGTCGCTGTCGAAGCCGCCGATGTAGAAACTGCCATCAGACAGATTCAGACGACCCTGGCCACTGAAGCGCCAGTCGTTGAAGTAGCCGATGTAATGGCTGCCGTCGGCGCCGATCAGTTCGCCTTTGCCGGTCAGTGCGCCTTCCTTGAACTGGCCGAGCCAGACGTCGCCGTCGGCATTTTCGTAGCGGCCCTTGCCGTGCAGTTGATTGTTCTTGAAGCCGCCGACATAGATGTCGCCGTCGGCGCTGTTGAAGGTGCCGTTGCCTTCGAGCTGGCCATTGATGAAATGGCCGCTGAACTGATTGCCGCTGGCGTCGCCGCGCTGGCCTTCACCGTTGGGTTTGCCGTGGGCGAACTGGCCCTGATAGGAACTGCCGTCGTCCAGTTCCAGACGGCCGAGACCGGAATACTGATCGTCCTTGAATTCGCCGCGATAGGTCATCGCGTTTTCCTTGAGGGTGCCTTCGCCCTCGCGCCGGCCCAGCTTGAAGCCGCCGGTGTAGCTGCCGCCGTGGGTGGTCAGCGTGCCCTGGCCGTCGAACAGGCCTTGCTGGAAGTTGCCGCGATAGACCTCGCCGTTGCTGCCGTGCCATTCGCCCTGACCGTGCCACTGGCCCTTGTCGAAGGTGCCCGCGTACCAGCTGCCGTTGGGGTAGTCGACCCGGCCCTGGCCTTGCAGCAGGCCGTTGACCAGTTCGCCGCGATAGCGTCCGCCATCGGGCAGGCGTGCGTCCGGGGGCAACAGCGATTCGCCGTCGCCGCAAGCGGTGAGCATCAGGGTCAGGGCAAGCGGTGCAAGAGCAGCAAGTTGGCGCATAGCGGGATCCGGGCAATTAGGCGACCGAGTATGCCGTAGCTATGTGACCTTATACAGCCGGCAGAGAGGAGTGGATGCGAAACCGCGTGAGCCGTTTCGCATCCCGGCACTCAGACGAAGCAGAGTGACAGCGGTTCGGCGATGTAGGCCGGTTTGTCCGAGCCTTCGATCTCCAGGGTGGCGGTGGCCTTGAGCAGCCACTGGCCGGGTTTCTTCTCGGTCACTTCACCGAGGTCGACCTTGAGCCGGACCTTGGAATTGACCTTGACCGGCTGGATGAAACGCACGCTGTCCAGGCCGTAGTTGACCACCATCTTCACGCCTTGCGGCAGGATCAGGATGTCTTCCATCAGTTTGGGGATCAGCGACAACGACAGGAAACCGTGTGCAATGGTGCTGCCAAATGGCGTTTGCGCGGCTTTGACCGGGTCGACATGGATGAACTGATAATCCCCGGTGGCTTCGGCGAACAGGTTGATGCGCTCCTGATCGATGGTGAGCCATTCGGAACGTCCGAGTTCCTTGCCGACATAATCTTTGAGCTCTGCAACTGGAACATAGGGCATTGAGACTCTCCTTGGGTTCATCGGTTTTATAGTTTTTCAGGTGGGGGATTTGACCGCCCTGCGAACCACTGTAGATCATCATGGCGATTTGCTCAGGTCAACCGACCATGCTTTTGGCGAATGCCGATCCATAGCGCAGGCGTGCTTATAATGCCGACGACTTGCGGGTTGGAAAGTAAGACGGAGATGACGGATGTTGCTACGCGGCCTGACGTGGCTGGTGCTGTTTCAATTGCTCGGCACGGCCCTCAATCATTTGCTGTTGCCGGTGCTGCCGGGGCCGATCATCGGCCTTTTGCTGTTGCTGGTATTCCTGATCGTGCGCGGTGAAGTCGGCGAGCCGCTGAACCTTGCCGCCGGTAGCCTGTTGCGTTATCTGCCATTGCTGCTGGTGCCGCCGGCGGTGGGCGTGATGGTCTATGCCACGGCGATTGCCGCGGATTTCTGGGCCATCGTCGGTGCGCTGGTGGTCTCGCTGATTCTGTCCATGGCCTTCGCCGGCGTGCTGATGCAACGGCTGGTCAAGCGTCACGCGCCGCATTCGGAGGAATCCTGATGCTGTTCGACTGGCACGGCGCCTGGGCGTCGGTGATTCACCATCCGCTGTTCGGCATCGGCATCACCCTGGGCGCCTATCAACTGGTGCTGGCGGCCTTTGAGAAAACCCGCTGGATCTTCCTGCAACCGGTGCTGGTTTCCATGCTGCTGGTGATCGGTGTGCTGGTCGGTTGCGGCCTGACTTACGTCGAGTACCGCAAGAGCACCGAGATTCTCAGCATTCTGCTGGGCCCGGCGACCGTCGCACTGGCGGTGCCGCTGTATCTGAACCTGCGGCGCATCCGCCAATTGTTCTGGCCGATTTTTACTACGCTGGTGATAGGCGGGGTGGTTGCCACGGGCATGGGCGTGGCGCTGGGCTGGTGGTTCGGTGCCGATCACATGATCCTGATGACCATGGCACCGAAGTCGGTGACATCACCGATCGCCATGCTGGTGGCCGAGCAGATCGGCGGCGTCGCGGCGCTGGCGGCGGTGTTCGTGTTGATTACCGGCGTGATCGGCGCGATCTTCGGTCCGGCGTTGTTGACCCGTCTCGGCGTGCACAGCCCTGAGGCGCGCGGCATGGCGCTGGGCATGACCGCGCATGCGGTCGGTACGTCGGTGGCGTTGCAGGAAAGTGACGAGTGCGGCGCCTTCGCGGCACTGGCGATGAGTCTGATGGGCGTGGCCACGGCGGTGTTCCTGCCGTTGGCGGTGTCGATGGTGGTGTAAGGAAATGTCTATGAGTCTGCCGCTTTTTCCGCTGAACACGGTGCTGTTTCCCGGCTGCAATCTGGATTTGCAGATCTTCGAGGCACGCTACCTGGACATGATCGGTCGCTGCATGAAACAGGGCGGCGGCTTTGGCGTGGTGTGCATCCTCGAAGGCCATGAAGTTGGCGCAGCCCCCGAAGGTTTCGCCATGGTCGGTTGCGAAGCGCGGATCACTGATTTCCAGCAGCAGGACAACGGATTGCTGGGCATCCGGGTGCAGGGTGGGCGCCGGTTCATCGTGCAGCGAACCGAAGTGCAGCGTGATCAACTGATCGTCGCCGACGTCGAGTGGCTGGACGAAGAACCTGAACAGCCACTGCAGGATGAAGACGCCGACCTGGTGGCCTTGCTCAAGGCCCTCGCCGAGCACCCGATGGTCGAGGCGCTGAACATGGGCATCGAGGCGGCAGGGCAGCAGTCGCTGGCCAATCAACTGGCGTACCTGTTGCCGTTCGCCGAAGAGGACAAGATCGACCTGCTGCAACTCGACGATCCACAGCAGCGACTGGATGCGATCCAGGCGCTGCTCGACGAGTTGCAGGGCGAACTGTTCGCCTGAAGCGGCTTATTCGGGCCAGACGATATCGTTGGCGAACCAATCCTGGCCCGGGTCCAGTGTCAGGATCGGCTTGCCTGCCAGGGCCGCCTTGTCGATCAGGGCGTCATACTCATGCCGGTTGAACGCGCCACTGTGGGTGCGCTCTTCGATGGCGTCGCTGAACCGAGCCAGTTCGCCAATATCATCGACCTTCGCTGCCCGCGCGAACGTTGAGTCAAGCAGCCACAAACGCTGCGATTCGATACCTCGCTTCGAAGTCGATATCAGCGCTTCGAGTTCGTCATCGGGAAACCAGGCACCCTTCTCGGTGGCCGCCTCATTGAGGAACAGGTTCTCCTCCCTGAGGACCACTTCCAGCTTTCGCGTGTCGATGACGTAGGCAAATATGAACTGCTGATTGTGGCGGATCGTTTCGTAGTTGCGCTCGGCGTCCAGTTCCACGTCGGATACATCGGACCAGTCGTTGTCCGATTCGCCCGACTCGACATCCGGCTCGCCGGGCTTTCTGCCGGGGTATTTGTTTTTCTGGTTGTTGTAGCGCAGGTATTCCGGGTCGGGGGACTCGGTGCCGCGGCCGGCGTATCCCCTGACCAGTTTGAGGCTGACCGTGGCGCTGACGGGTTTCTCCGTTGTCGCGCCACGGGGATGCTTCAGGCGCGGCAGCATCCGGCCGTCGTTATAGAGTTCGAAAGGCGTACGCTCGTCAGCCCTGAAAAGGCCGGGGATGTCCGTGCGGTACAGACAGCCACTGCTGTTGCGTAAATAGCCCAGCTTCGAAAGGAACGCCTCGAGGAATTCTGCGCTGACACTTCTTTCGAAATCGCCCAGGCTGTGCTCCAGTCGCTTGCCGTTTCTCAATGGCAGAAGCAGCGGTTCGATTTCCTGATGGAGTGCATCGAAACGGGTCGGATCGTTCACATCCCGCGACCGGCTCCTGTGGCTGTCCGCCCACGGTGGAATCATCAACGGATTGACGATCAGGTCGTCGCGCAATCGTATGTGCTGACGAGGTGAAAGGTTGAAGGCGCGCAGCAGCACGACGCGTTCACCGTGAGTCAGCTGCGGATACAGCCGCTTGAAGTGCACGTCCAGCAGTTCGGCCGTGGCGGCTTTCCACTGAGCCGCCAGCGGTTCGGTAGCGGACAGCTTGTCCGGCACTGTCGTTTTGCTGTCCGTGTCTGTCGGATGCGGTCGTTTCAGCGATCTGGACAGGCTCCACGTTGCCTCTGCGCCGATTCTGTAGAGCGCCGGACCGGGCGCAAGCTTTCCATACAGATCCATCGCCCGGTAGGTGCCCAGGTTTTCATCGAACTCCACATACACCGTGCCGACATCTTTCACATCGACGAACTTGCGCCCGACGACGTAGCGCAGGCCTTCGTCGTTGGCCGGTTGCATATTGCGCAACAGCCCGGGGCTCAGCAGGTAGGTATGCAGGCTCTTCGATATTTCCGGAGTAGCGTCCGGCAAGTCCGATATCCGGAATCGCGGCAGTTCAGGTGTGCCTGCCGGTGACGGCATATGTAGTCGGTATTGATCGCGCGGTGCTGGCGGATCGGGCAGCGTTTGAACCGACGGACGCAAACGGGGCGGTTGAACGGTAGGGATGGCGGGCGTGTTTGCTCTGGGGGGTGTGGCTGGCGCAGGTGGTTTGGGGCGCATGTTGTCACTCCTTGACGATGATCAGGTGTTCGGCGGGTATCGAGCGGGGCGGGGCACTTTCCGAGCTCCATGCTCGAGTGTCGGTGTTGTAGGAGATGCTGCCGGTAGCTCCGTCGCGCAGACGAATGTTGCGAACCGGCACGTTGCGGGTTTCGAGTTCATCGCGTTGTTCATGCGCATGGATATCCTGGATGATCGCCTGAATCGACGGATAGGCACGGGCGTCGACGGCGCAGAGGCCGATCACTTCGAACAGGGCGTTGATCCGGTAACGGTTTCCCGAGGAGACCACCACCTCCACGGTTTCCAGTGGCAGCGTCGGGTCGTTGCTGTCCGGCAGATGAATCTGAATGCTGCCGATCGTGAGCAGATTGTCCCTGATGGCGAGGTCCGGCACGGTGATCTGTTCCAGCAGGTGTTGTGTGTGAATGTGCCACGTGGATGAACCCGAGATGCTTGCGTCGGCTTGGGCGGTGGACAGCCGGATGGAGGTATGACTGGCGGGAATCAGTTCGTAGGTCGAGGATCGCCCTTCCAGCCAGTAGGTCGCCTGGTGTTCGACGGACTGGAAATTGACCCGCTGCGGTGTTGTCTTCAGGGTTCTCTTTTCGATGGATGGCCGGACAAAAATGTACCGGCCAGCGCGCTCGCGCAGCGAGCCACGGCTCTGGATAACGGTGTAGCCGCTGCTGTTGGCATCCTGAAGATAGTCGCTGCGAGGGAAACCTAGGTCGTAGGACACGCCGTCTCGCATGACCAGAGTCATCGGATGATTCATCAGCCAGCCGGAGGCCATGAGGCCGGCCCCCATATCGCTTTTCCTGCCTGGATGCTCTCTCACCGCGCCGTGCAGCGAGAGCGATCCGCCTGCCTGAGCGAATGTGATGGTGAAGTGAACATTCGAGTAGCCAAGAAACGTGAACGCACCGGAGCGGTTTTTTGTAATCGTACAGATAGCCCGGACTTCGTCGACTTCCGTACTGTCATGATCGACATAAAGCGTGCTCCGGGCGCGCTGCTCGTTCTGCTCTGCCACCAGGATCGTGTGGCGGACATGGCGTGAAACGAAGTAGTACGAGTGGGCCTTGTCCGACAGTCTGTAAGGGCGATCGTTGACCGGCACCGGCGGGCTTTTCGCGACGCCGGCAGTCAGCACTCCGACACTCAGGCGCTGATCGTCGAGCTCGGTGATTTTGGCGGGCCATACCGGTTGCAAGTGGTAACCGTCCTGGGTAATGAACGTCCATTTGTCATTACGCAGTGAGCGTTTGCCGTCGACCTCGAGGTATACCGCTTCAAGAACCAGTTCCCGTCCTGGTGAGTGCTGATCGTCGTCACGCAACGATTCAATGACCAGCGTTTCGTCACGAACAGTCCAGCTCTGGATGGCCTCCAGCGAAACGCCCAGATAGACCTTGCTGGGCTCCTGGCCGTCCTCGGTGATGGAAACCCTGAGGCTCATGGGATCGAGATGGTAGGTATCGCTGCCGCGGCCGCCTTCGACGATCACATGCGGGCCACGCACGGAAACCTGGTCGTCCCCGGCACCGGCGTCGACGCGGTCATTGCCATTGGCGGCAATGATGTCGGCCTGGTCGGAACCGGTCACGCGATTGATCGCGCCGGCCAGTGTCTCGACCTTTTCGATGGACTTGAGTGTCGAGTGCAACACCGGTTCGCGCGCCGGATCGGCCGGGCGCAATGCGAGCTTGCCGTTTTTCAGGTCGATGTCATAGCCCAGGTGACGTGCAGGGGCGGGGAGGTGATCCAGGTGCCTGTGCATGCCTTGCAGCCATAACAGATCGATACCGTCTCCTCCCGACAACTCACTGGTCTTGAGCGGGTCACGGGAAAGTGCTTCGGATGCCGACTGGAACAGAAAGGAGTCATTCCGGTCGCCACCGCTCAGGGTTTTCTGGCCAGAGCCGTAGCTGAAGTAGTTGGGCTTTTCCTTTACCCCCTGCACCGTGTCATGGCCACCGCCCAGGTTCCAGAAGACGCCTTTGGCAGGGTCGCTTTTGGTGATGGAGAGAACGGCGTCCGAGTCGGGCAGCCCCTCGCGCGCATCGCAGGTGTCATCCGCATCATTGATGACGGGCAGATTTTCGGTGGTGTAGGGAGTTTCTCCCTTTGCTTCATCCCATTGGTAGCGGTAGATGCGGGTCGGTTGAAGCTTGACCTCGAATCTGCCGTTGACGATCACATCGACGCTCTCCCTGAATTCATTGTCGAGCCAGCCGAGGCTGCGGGTCTTCAAGGCCCGGGCGTAGTCGACGGTGGTCTTGGCAATCAGGTAGCGGTCCATCAGCGCCTTGTCCTGATCCTGCCCGGTGAACGCAAACCAGCCGGCACGCCAGCGTTCGTTCACGGTCAGCTCGATGTAATCGTCAATGTCGTCGACAAACCGTGCGGCGCCATAGATCCGGGCCCCGACAATCATGATCGCGGCCGCCGCAATGCCCACCGGCCCGGCCGCCTGGAAGCCCATCAAGGCCGCGCACCCCAGCGCCAGAGACAGTGCGCCACTGAACACGCTCAGGCCGCCGGTGACATACAGATCCTGCGCCTCCTTGCCCTGGGCACTGGCGGCATCGTTGAAGGATTTGATGGCGGTATAGATATCGAAGGGCAACGTCAGCACGCTGGCGATCAACCCGGCTCCGCGACACAGCCACTTGCCCATGGAGGTCTTGCCGAATTGTTCGAAGGTCATGGAGCCCTGGCGGATCATCTGCTCGCCGGTCTTGCTCAGGGCGTATTCGACCCCCAGTGAAGTGATCTCCGAGAGACCCCCGCCAACGTTGATCAGCGCTTCAGCCGTGTCACCTTTCTTCAGCGCGTCGATGGCGCCGATGTAAGCGCTGTAAAGTCCGTACGCCTGCATTCCGACGCCCATGCTGGTCATCCCGCGGCTTTTGGTTTTATCGACCCAGTCCGGCAAGTGTTCGGGCAACGGGTCTCGGCGAATGTCCAGGCGTTGGGTGGCGTTCAGCAGGTGGTTGATCTTGTTCATGGCCTCCGCGAATTCACCGGTGGGCATCTCACGCATGAGTGGCGCGGCATCGGGAGAACGCTGGGTGACGATTTCGTATAGCAGGGGCGGGATCTGAGCGTTTTCCGGTGAGGGAACGGACCTCATGCGCTGTTCGATCTGGGCCGTATCGAATTCCAGTGCATCGAGGAATGCCTGGTCAGGTTCGGAAAAGTAGGTGTTGGTCGCCGAGAGGGTTTCGCCATCGATTCGGCCGCCCAGAGCCTGGAGCGTCTGGCGGCTGACACTGAATTCTCCGATGCGCAGAGGGCCGAACAGGGTGTCGAGATCCGCAAGCCCGGGTTTTTGGCCCGAAGTCTGAAGGGGCGATTCCGGGGGGATGTTCAGGTCGGATATTTTGATCGGAGCTGACGGTCGGTCAGTCCGTGAAACAGGGTTCAGTTGATTGATCAAAGTCATGGTTCTTTTCACAAGTCCGTTTGTGGTGCGGCTGCCGGAATGTGGCATGGGGCACGGACTTGTTCATGAGCATTTGCTTTGCCAAATGTTTGATGACGCTCATCGACATCGAGGGCGCCGATGAGCGTTGAGCGCGGGCTCAGTAGGCATATCGCAACAAGGTGTGTGGCAAATGCCGCAGTACAAAGAAACCGAACAGGGCGACCAGCGCCGGCAGCACCAGCCACCAGACTTTCTGCGGCATCGCTTCAAGAGGGGACTGTCGCTGAATCAGCCACAGGCTCGCTGCGCAGACACAGGCGGCGAGCATGGCGCCAGCCAGGACATCCGTCGGCCAGTGTGCCCCCAGGTAGACCCGCGACAGCGCGATCGCCAGCGCCGGAATACAGCCGATCAACAGCCAGGTCAGGCGCAGTCTTGGCGGTTGCCCGCGTCCGGCCAGCACGGCGAGGGTCAGGAACAGCGCGAACGATCCGGACGCATGACCGCTGGGCATGCTGTAACTGGTGATCGGGTCGGTCAGCACTTCCGGGCGTACCCGGGCGAAAAACAGTTTGGTTCCGGTGTTGGCCAGCGCGGTGACGAGCAGGGTACTTCCGGCGAAGATCGCCTGACGCCACTGGCGGCACAGCAGCAACAGGCCGGTCAGCAAAATGCTGAACACCAGCATGTTGCGGAATTCGCCGATCAGGGTGAAGACCACCGCAACTTCGTCTAACACCGCACTGCGGTGTTCCTGCACGAGGGTCATGACGCCCTGATCGAGCGCGGTCAGATACGGATAACCGATGAACAGCGCGATCAGGATCAGCAGGCTCATGCTGCTGATCCAGATCGTCGCCCGGCGATGGCGGCGCAGGCTGCTGTTGGCACTCAGGCCGACCATCACCGCAATGCTGGCGGCGACGATCCCGGCCTGCAGCCAGAAACCTTCCGGCAATGGCAAACGAATCGCCGCCCCGGTGGCCCAGCCCGGCAGCAGATAGGCGATGCTCCAGCCTGCTGCGGCCAGCAGACTGACGGCAACGAAGCGCGGGAAGGGCATGTCGCACATCCCGGCGACCATTGGCAGCATCGGTCTTAGCGGACCGATGAAGCGCCCGACCAGCAGGCTGGCGATGCCGTAGCGCTGGAAATAGGTTTCTGCCCCGTTCATCCATTCCGGGTGATGACGCAGTCCCGGCAGGCGGCGGATGTTCTGATGGAAGTGGCGGCCGAGGAAATACGAAACCAGGTCGCCGAGAATCCCGCCGAGAAAGCCCAGCAACAGGGTCTCGCTCAGTGAAAGCGCACCGCTGCCGGCAAGTGCCGCCACGGCGAACAGCAACACCGTACCGGGAACGATGATCCCGGCAATCGCCAGGCACTCGACAAAGGCCACGACGAACACCGCAGCAGCCAGCCACTGCGGGTTGGCGGCCAGCCACCCGGTCACGCTATCGAGCCATGGGCCCATACAACACACTCCATTTCATTGATGTCCCTGGTCGGCGTAGCGCAGAGGGGAAGTTCACAGCAGAAAGTAATCGCGTCCTTCGACCTGGCCCCGGCGCAGCGGGTTCCGGGTGCACCACTGGGCGTAGGCCGCATCGACAAATCGATACATCAAGTGCTCGTCGCGCCCATGGGGGATGCCCAGGCGGGTGGTCTGGATGATGTGGCCTGGCGCGGGGCCAGTGTCTTCCACCAGCAGGATTTCGTGGTCGAAGCGCTTTGCATCCCACACCGGCACTTTCAACCCCAGGGCTTTGCACAGCAGGGTCTGCCCGGCGCAAAGCTTTTGCGACGGCCGCGGCCGGCCCTGAGCATCGGGATTGTTCAGCAGCATCTGCGCCAGACTCGCCGGGCCGCTGATCTCGTCGACCCACGGATAGGCCGATTTGATCAGCACCGCATTGCCAGGACCCTGCGCACTGAAGTTCAGCGAATCGCCGCCACGGGCGTAGTACATATAGATGTGGCCGCCATCCAGAAACAAAGCCTTACGCTTTTCCGTGTAGCCGAGGGAGGCGTGGCTGCCTTTTTCTTCGCAGTAATACGCTTCGGTTTCGATGATCCGGGCGCTGAGCCACAGGTCGCCGACCCGGTGACGGATGACTTTGCCCAGCAGATCCCGGGCAAGCGTCTGAGCGTCACGGTCGAAAAAAACGTCCGGAAGGCCCAGCGGCAGGCGCTCGGCACGGGCGCGAACGGTCAGGTTGGACATGGCAAACGGTGTTTATCCAGGCGAAAGAGGTCGTGATGATAACAATCCGAGCCTTAATTACGGCTGAACATCGGCAAATCGCCGTCCATTTCGACCATCCGCCCGTCACCGCTGTTAGTCCCGGGACGCGACAGCTATAATCTGCCGCTTTCCTCTTTGCCAAGACCCCAGCAGACCATGACTGAGTCCGTTCTTGACTACATGACCCGATTGGGTCGCGCCGCCCGTGAGGCTTCCCGGGTCATCGGCCGTGCCAGCACCGCGCAGAAAAACCGCGCCCTGCTGTCTGCCGCCAATGCTCTGGACGCCGCCCGCGCCGAGCTTGCGGCAGCCAATGAACAGGATCTGGCCGCCGGTCGCGCCAACGGTCTGGAGCCTGCACTGCTGGAGCGCCTGGAACTGACCCCGGCCCGCATCGACGGGATGATCGTCGGTCTGCGCCAGGTGGCGGCCCTGCCGGATCCGGTCGGTGCGATCCGCGACATGAGCTTCCGTCCGTCGGGCATTCAGGTCGGCAAGATGCGCGTGCCGCTGGGCGTGATCGGGATCATCTACGAATCCCGTCCGAACGTGACCATCGACGCCGCGAGCCTGTGCCTGAAGTCCGGCAATGCGACCATCCTGCGTGGCGGTTCCGAGGCAATTCATTCCAACCGTGCGATTGCCGCCTGCATCCAGCGTGGTCTGGCCGAAGCCGAATTGCCGGCTGCCGTGGTGCAAGTGGTGGAAACCACCGACCGCGCCGCCGTTGGCGCCCTGATCACCATGCCCGAGTACGTCGATGTGATCGTACCGCGCGGTGGCCGTGGCCTGATCGAGCGCATCAGCCGTGACGCCCGGGTGCCGGTGATCAAGCATCTGGACGGCATCTGCCACGTTTATGTCAGCGAACACGCCGACCTGCCGAAAGCCCAGCGCATCGCCTTCAATTCCAAGACCTATCGTTATGGCATCTGCGGCGCGATGGAGACCCTGCTGGTCGATCAAAGTGTTGCGAAGGATTTCCTGCCGTCGATGGCCAGACAGTTCCGCGAAAAAGGCGTCGAGCTGCGTGGCTGCGAGCGCACCCGGGCGATCATCGAGGCGGTAGCGGCGACTGAAGAAGACTGGAGCACCGAGTATCTGGCGCCGATTCTGTCGATCCGCGTGGTCGACGGCCTGGACCAGGCTATCGAGCACATCAACCATTTCGGCTCTCACCACACTGATTCGATCGTCAGCGAAAACCTCGCCGATACGCGGCAGTTCGTGGCCGAAGTCGACTCGGCATCGGTGATGATCAACACCCCGACCTGCTTCGCCGATGGATTCGAATACGGATTGGGTGCCGAGATCGGCATTTCTACTGATAAGCTGCACGCCCGTGGCCCGGTGGGCCTCGAAGGACTGACCTGCGAGAAATACGTCGTGGTCGGTGATGGCCAGTTGCGCGGCCAGGCGACGGTCTGACTTGTCCGACCTCGACCCGAAAGCGCCGAAATCCGGCAGGAAGTCTCGCCCCAGACGCATTGGCGTTCTGGGCGGAACCTTCGATCCGGTGCATGTCGGCCATTTGCGCGGCGCGCTGGAAGTCGCCGATGCGCTGGCGCTCGATGAGCTGCGCATGATGCCCAGCGCCCGGCCGCCCCATCGCGATACCCCGCAGGTGTCGGCGCAGGATCGGCTGGCAATGGTTGAATGTGCGGTAGCCGGTGTGCCGCCGCTGGTGGTGGACGCCCGCGAGTTGCAGCGGGACAAACCGTCCTGGACCATCGATACCCTGGAGTCGCTGCGTGCTGAACTGGCCGCCGAGACCCAGGTTTTTCTGCTTTTGGGCTGGGACGCATTTTGCGGCCTGCCCACTTGGCACCGCTGGGAGGAGTTGCTCCAGCATTGCCACATCCTGGTGCTACAGCGCCCGGACGCCGACAGCGAACCGCCGGATGCCTTGCGCAACCTGCTGGCAGCGCGTTCGGTGAGCGACCCGCTGGCCCTGAAAGGGCCGAGCGGACAGATTGCATTCGTCTGGCAGACACCGCTCGCGGTCTCCGCCACCCAGATCCGTCAACTGCTGGCCAGCGGTAAGTCGGTACGTTTCCTGGTGCCCGACGCGGTCCTGGCCTACATCGATGCGCACGGTCTGTACCGTGCGTCGAACTGAACAAGGCGTGCTCGAGTAACACGATCATCGTGGAACGAGCCGCCGAATACATGAGCAAAACGAGTTTTATATGACTGACAAAGACCAAACCAAAGTAAAGCGCAAAGGCACGTTCAAGAGCGCTCCGCTGCCGGAAGTCGCCAACACCAACGAGCCGCTGAAAGGCGACGAGCTGGTCAAGGTGGCCGTGGCCGCCCTGGAAGACGTCAAGGCCCAGGACATCCAGATCATTGATGTGCGCGACAAGCAGAGCATCACTGACTACATGATCATCGCCACCGGTACTTCCAACCGTCAGATCAACGCGATGCTGGACAAGGTTCGCGAAGAAGTGAAAAAGCAGGGCGCCAAGCCGCTGGGCGAAGAAGGCAAGGGCGACAGCGACTGGGTGCTGCTGGACCTGGACCTGGTGATCGTGCACATGATGACCGCCTCGGCCCGTCAGTTCTACGACCTGGAGCGCCTGTGGGCCGGTGCCGAGCAGAGCCGTGCGGCAGACGCCAAGCACCACAGCCCGGAAAACACCCACGAGCACTTCACCAAGCTCAACAAAGACCAGCTGTAAGGGAAGCGCTGTGCGACTGCGACTGATCGCCGTCGGTTCACGCATGCCCAAGTGGGTGGAAGAAGGCTGGCATGAATATGCCAAGCGTCTTCCGTCCGAGCTGGCGCTGGAACTGGTGGAAATTCCGCTCAATACCCGTGGCAAGAATGCCGACGTGGCCCGCTTCATCCGTCAGGAAGGCGAAGCCATGCTTGCCAAGGTCGGGCACAACGAGCGGATCGTCACCCTCGAAGTGCACGGCAAGCCCTGGAGCACCGAGCAGCTGGCGGTCGAACTCGACCGTTGGCGGCTGGACTCGCGCACGGTCAATTTCATGGTCGGCGGCCCGGAAGGGCTGGCGCCGGAAGTCTGTGCCCGCGCCGACCAGCGCTGGTCGTTGTCGCCATTGACGCTGCCGCACCCGTTGGTGCGCATCCTCATCGGCGAGCAGTTGTATCGTGCCTGGACCGTGTTGTCCGGCCACCCTTACCACAAGTAATCCTGCCCTCATGTCCCAGCCGATCCGCATCAAGGACCACGAAAAAGACGCCCGCCTGGTGCGTAGCCGCGTCGTGTTCGGGGCCATTGCGGTGGTGCTGCTGATCTGTGTGCTGATTGCCCGGCTGTATTTCCTGCAGGTGATCCAGTACGAGTATCACTCGACCCTCTCGGAAAACAACCGCGTCCATGTCCAGCCGATTCCGCCGACCCGTGGCCTGATTTACGACCGTAACGGCGTGGTGGTGGCGGATAACCGTCCGAGCTTCAGCCTGAGCATGACCCGCGAGCGTTCCGGCGACTGGCAGCAGGTGCTCGACGTGATCGTCGAAGTGCTGGAGTTGACGCCGGAAGACCGGGTGATCTTCGAAAAACGCATGCGTCAGGGGCGTCGACCGTTCGAGCCGGTGCCGATCCTGTTCGAGCTGACCGAAGAGCAGATCGCCCGGATCGCGGTGAACCAGTTCCGTCTGCCGGGCGTGGAAGTGGTCGCGCAACTGGTGCGTCACTACCCGCAGGGCGCGCATTTTGCGCACTCGGTGGGGTACATGGGGCGGATCAACGAGAAAGAGCTGAAGACCCTCGATCCGGTCAACTACAGCGGCACCCACCACATCGGCAAGACCGGCATCGAGCGTTTCTATGAAGCCGAGCTGCACGGTCAGGTGGGTTACGAAGAGGTCGAGACCAACGCTCGGGGACGTGTGCTGCGGGTACTCAAACGTACCGATCCGGTGCCGGGCAAGGACATCGTCCTGAGCCTCGACATCAAATTGCAGGAAGCCGCCGAAGCCGCACTGGGCGGGCGACGAGGCGCAGTGGTGGCGCTGGACCCGAACACCGGTGAAGTGCTGGCGATGGTCAGCCAGCCGAGCTTCGACCCGAACCTGTTCGTCACCGGCATCAGCTTCAAGGCTTACGCCGAGCTGCGCGATTCCATCGACCGGCCGCTGTTCAACCGCGTACTGCGCGGCCTGTACCCGCCGGGCTCGACGATCAAGCCGGCGGTGGCGATTGCCGGTCTGGACGCGGGCGTGGTGACGGCGTCGAGCCGGGTGTTTGACCCGGGTTACTACATGCTGCCCAACTACGATCACAAATACCGCAACTGGAACCGCACCGGTGACGGCTTCGTCGACCTCGACACGGCGATCATGCGGTCCAACGACACCTACTTCTATGACCTGGCGCACAAGCTCGGCATCGACCGGTTGTCGGCGTACATGAACAAGTTCGGTATCGGCCAGAAGGTCTCGCTGGACATGTTCGAAGAATCCCCGGGCCTGATGCCGTCCCGCGAATGGAAACGTGCCACCCGCAAGCAGGCATGGTTCCCGGGCGAGACCCTGATTCTCGGGATCGGCCAGGGCTACATGCAATCGACCCCGTTGCAACTGGCTCAGGCCACCGCGCTGGTCGCCAACAAGGGGGTGTGGAACCGTCCGCACCTGGCCAAGACCATCGAGGGAGAGAAACCCAAGGATGAAAACCCGATGCCGGACATTGTCCTGCGCGATCCGTCGGACTGGACCAAGGTCAACCACGGCATGCAGCAGGTGATGCACGGTGCCCGGGGTACGGCGCGCAAGGCGTCGATCGGCGCGCAATACCGGATCGCCGGCAAGTCGGGTACGGCCCAGGTGGTCGCGATCAAACAAGGCGAGAAATACGACCGCTCCAAGGTGCAGGAACGCCACCGTGACCACGCTCTGTTCGTCGGTTTTGCACCGGCCGACAACCCGAAAATCGTGGTGTCGGTGATGGTCGAGAACGGTGAGTCCGGTTCCGGCGTCGCCGCGCCCGTAGTGCGTCAGGTGATGGACGCCTGGCTGCTGGATCAGGACGGACGCTTGAAGGCCGAATACGCCAGCCCAATCAGTGCGGAGGCTACGGCCCGTGAAGAATAATTTTGATCGCATGCTCTCCAGCGAGGATGTGATGCGTCGCCGCGCGACGCTGTTGCAACGCCTGCATATCGACGGACCCTTGCTGGTCCTGCTGCTGATCCTCGCCGCCGGCAGCCTGTTCGTGCTGTATTCGGCCAGCGGCAAGAGCTGGGACCTGCTGGCCAAGCAGGCCACATCGTTCGGCATCGGTCTGGTGTCGATGATCGTCATCGCCCAGTTCGAACCACGGTTCATGGCCCGCTGGGTGCCGCTCGGTTATGTGGTCGGGGTGGTGCTGCTGATGGTGGTGGACATCATGGGCCACAACGCCATGGGCGCGACTCGCTGGATCAACATTCCCGGGGTGATCCGCTTCCAGCCGTCGGAATTCATGAAGATCCTGATGCCGGCGACCATTGCCTGGTACCTGTCCAAGCGCACACTGCCGCCGCAGCTCAAGCATGTCGGGATCAGCCTGATGTTGATCGGTGTGCCGTTCATTCTGATCGTGCGTCAGCCGGATCTGGGCACGTCGCTGCTGATTCTGGCCGGTGGTGCGTTCGTACTGTTCATGGGCGGATTGCGCTGGCGTTGGATCCTCAGCGTGCTGGCCGCCGCTGTACCCGTGGCGATCGCCATGTGGTTCTTCATCATGCACGACTACCAGAAGCAACGAATCCTGACCTTCCTCGATCCGGAGAGCGATCCGCTGGGCACCGGTTGGAACATCATTCAGTCGAAGGCTGCCATCGGTTCCGGTGGTGTGTTCGGCAAGGGCTGGCTGCTGGGTACCCAATCGCACCTGGACTTCCTGCCGGAAAGCCACACCGACTTCATTATTGCGGTGCTGGGCGAAGAGTTCGGGCTGGTGGGCATTTGCGCGCTGCTGCTTATCTATCTGTTGCTGATCGGTCGCGGTCTGGTGATTACCGCCCAGGCGCAGACGCTTTTCGGCAAATTGCTCGCCGGTGCCTTGACCATGACGTTTTTTGTTTATGTTTTCGTCAACATCGGTATGGTCAGTGGCCTGTTGCCGGTCGTAGGGGTGCCGTTGCCGTTCATTAGCTACGGCGGAACTTCGCTGGTGACGCTGCTGTCAGCGTTTGGGGTTTTGATGTCGATCCATACGCATCGCAAGTGGATCGCACAGGTTTGAATAAGGTGAAGAGTTCAATGCAAGTAATGCGTGACTGGGCGACACGATACGCACCGTGGCTCGGCCTGGTAGGCATCCTTGGCAGCGCGCAGGAAGCGCTGGCCGGCGATTACGAAGGCTCGCCCCAGGTGGCCGAATTCGTCGGTGAAATGACCCGCGACTACGGTTTTGCCGGCGAGCAACTGATGGCGGTGTTCCGCGAGGCCCAGCGCAAGCAGGCGATTCTCGACGCGATTTCCAAACCCGCCGAACGGGTCAAACAGTGGAAAGAATACCGGCCGATGTTCATCACCGACGCGCGCATCGCCCGGGGTGTGGACTTCTGGCGCCAGCACGAGGCGGTACTGGCCCGCGCCGAGCAGGAATACGGCGTTCCGGCTCAAGTGATCGTGTCGATCATCGGCGTCGAAACCTTTTTCGGACGTAATACCGGTAATTACCGGGTGATCGATGCCTTGTCCACGCTGGGTTTCGACTATCCTCCCCGTGCCGAATTTTTCCGCAAGGAACTGCGTGAGTTCCTGCTGCTGGCGCGCGAAGAACAGGTCGACCCGCTGACCCTCAAGGGTTCCTATGCCGGGGCGATGGGCCTGCCGCAGTTCATGCCGAGCAGCTTTCGCGCCTATGCGGTGGATTTCGACGGCGATGGCCACATCAATATCTGGAACAACCCGGATGATGCGATCGGCAGTGTCGCCAGCTACTTCAAGCGTCACGGCTGGGTGGCCGGCGAGCCGGTGGTCAGTCGTGCGGATGTGCGCGGCGAGCAGGTGGATGAAGGCCTGACCACCGGCATCGAACCGACGAAAACCGTCGGGGAGTTGCGAGCGCTGGGCTGGTCAAGTCATGATGCGCTGCGCGATGATATGCCGGTTACTGCATTTCGCCTGGAAGGCGACAATGGCCCGGAATACTGGATGGGCCTGAAGAATTTCTACGCGATCACGCGTTATAACCGCAGCGTGATGTACGCCATGGCTGTACATCAACTGTCTGAAGAGCTGGTAAAAGCACGGGGCGTCAAGTAATGCAGGCATTGCCTATCAACAAACCCCTGAAGCTGGTGGCATTCGCCGCGTTGGCGATCATGGTCGCCAGCTGCTCGACCAGCCGCGCACCTACTCAGAAATACGCATCGAACACTGTTCGTGCCCAGCCGGGTCTGGACATCAACCGGGCCCACAAGGACGGCGCGCCATGGTGGGACGTCGATGTGTCGCGTATTCCTGACGCGACGCCGACCCTGCACACCGGACCGTACAAGGCCAACCCGTACACCGTACTGGGCAAGACCTACTTTCCGTTGCAGGAATCCAAGACCTACGTGGCCTCGGGCACCGCATCCTGGTACGGCACCAAGTTCCACGGTCAGAACACCGCCAACGGCGAAGTCTATGACCTGTACGGCATGAGTGCCGCCCACAAGACCTTACCGCTGCCAAGTTACGTTCGGGTGACCAACCTGGACAACAACAAGAGCGTGATCCTGCGGGTCAACGACCGTGGGCCGTTCTATTCGGACCGGATCATCGACCTGTCCTACGCCGCGGCCAAAAAGCTCGGTTATGCCGAAATCGGCACCGCGCGAGTCAAGGTCGAGGGTATCGACCCGCAACAGTGGTGGGCCGCCAAGGGCCGTCCGGCGCCTCTGATGCTCAACGAGCCGCAAGTCGCGCAGAATACTGCGCCGGTGATCACGGCCTCGGCCGGTACCATCGAGCAGTGGACTCCACCGCCGCAACAGCATGCCTCCGACACTGTACCTGTACAGATCGGCGCAAAAAAAAACGCTTCTGCACCAGCGTCTGGCCAGTATCTGCAGGTGGGCGCGTTCGCCAACCCGGACGCTGCAGAACTCCTGAGGTCGAAGCTCAGCGGGATGGTGAGCGCTCCGGTGTTCATCAGCTCGATCGTGCGCAATCAGCAGACCCTGCACCGGGTGCGCCTGGGACCGATCGGTTCGCCGGGTGAAATTGCCCAGGTGCAGAACAGCGTGCGCCTGGCCAACCTTGGTTCGCCAAGTGTGGTCACCGAGTAAGTAATACGTAGCACTTGATTGACGGTTCACCAGCGATTGGGGGGTGAATCAGGTTGTTGGCTCGTCGAAGAACAAAAGCCCGGCAAAGGGTGACTGGAGTGAGCAACTGAACACGCGATGACTCGTTAGAAAGTCATCTGATTAATTTTGCCCGCAAGGGCAGTTTCCATTAGCGATTTCGAGAGACGGATGAACATCACCACCTTTGCCAAACGCCTGTGTCTGCTAGTCCCGCTGCTCCTCTCGCCAGCCGCCTTCGCGGCCGAGATGATGCCGTCGCCACCTCAACTGGCCGCAAAAGCCTACGTGCTCATGGACGCCAGCAGCGGCAACGTGCTGGTGGAGAACAACGGTGACCAGCGTCTGCCACCGGCCAGCCTGACCAAACTGATGACCGCGTATATCGCTACGCTGGAAATCCGTCGTGGCCAGATCGGTGAAAACGATCCGGTGACCGTCAGCGAAAACGCCTGGCGCACCGGCGGTTCGCGGATGTTCATCAAGGTCGGCTCGCAGGTGACTGTCAGCGACCTGCTGCACGGCATCATCATCCAGTCCGGCAACGACGCCAGCGTCGCGGTGGCCGAGCACATCGCCGGCAGCGAAGACGCCTTCGCCGACCTGATGAACAAGACTGTCGCCGATCTGGGCATGACCAATACCCACTTCATGAACCCGACCGGCCTGCCAAACCCTGAGCACTACTCGTCGGCTCACGACATGGCGATCCTGGCGCGCGCGATCATCCACGAAGACCCGGCTCACTACGCGATCTACTCGCAGAAAGAGTTCTTCTGGAACGGCATCAAGCAGCCTAACCGCAACCTGCTGCTGTGGCGCGACAAGACCGTCGACGGTCTGAAAACCGGTCACACCGACGAAGCCGGCTACTGCATGGTGTCCTCGGCCGTACGTGACGGCATGCGCCTGATTGCCGTGGTGTTCGGCACCAACAGCGAAGTGGCTCGTGCTGCCGAGACCCAGAAACTGCTGACCTACGGTTTCCGTTTCTTCGAAACCCAGACCTTCTATCAGAAGGGCACCGAACTGGCTCAGGCCCCGGTGTGGAAAGGCACCACCAGCCAGGTCAAGGCCGGTCTGGCTGAAGATCTGACCATGACTCTGCCGAAAGGCCAGCTGAAGAAGCTCGCTGCCAGCATGACCATGAACCCGCAACTGACCGCGCCAATCGCCAAGGGCGACGTGATCGGTAAAGTCGAAGTGAAACTGGACGACAAGGTGGTGCACAGCGCCGACCTGATCGCCCTGGACGCTGTCGAGGAGGGTGGTATCTTCCGCCGCATGTGGGATAGCATCCGTCTATTCTTCTACGGCTTGTTCAACTGATTCGAGTTGACCTGCATGGCCCCGTTCCCTTCCGGAGCGGGGCCTTGTTCGTTACCGGGCTTACGCTTACGAGGCCGTTACGCCATGACCGATACCGAAGTAAAGGCGCCAAAGATCGAATTTCCGCAGGTTGATTATCCGGTTAAGGTGATCAGCGATACGGGCGTCGGCAACAAAGACAAGATCATCGACATCGTCAAGAAACACGCAAAAATCAACGATGAGCGTGTCGACGAGCGTCAAAGCAGCAACGGCAAGTACACCACCATCCAGTTGCACATCGTCGCGACCGACCAGGATCAGCTGTACAACATCAACAGCGAACTGCGGGCGACCGGCTTCGTACACATGGTGTTGTGATGCCGGGCACGCTGGGCTTTCGCGAACTTGGCCAGATGGCTTACGAGCCGGTCTGGCATGCCATGCAACGCTTTACCAACGAACGCGGCAGCGATGCCGCCGACGAAATCTGGCTCGTCGAACACCCGCCGGTGTTCACTCAGGGTCAGGCCGGCAAGGCCGAACATCTGTTGCTGCCGGGAGACATTCCGGTGGTTCAGGTCGACCGCGGCGGGCAGGTGACTTACCATGGCCCCGGCCAACTGGTGGCGTACCTGTTGCTGGATGTGCGCAAACTGGGTTTTGGCGTACGCGACCTGGTCACACGCATGGAGCGGTGCCTGATCGAACTGCTGGCCAGCTACGGTGTGACCGCCGTGGCCAAACCAGATGCTCCCGGCGTCTATGTCGACGGAGCGAAAATCGCTTCTCTGGGTTTGCGGATTCGCCACGGTTGTTCCTTTCATGGCCTGGCCCTGAACGTGGATATGAACCTGGAGCCGTTTCGACGGATTAATCCCTGCGGCTATGCCGGGCTGGCGATGACCCAGCTGAGCGATCACGCAGGATCGATTGAATTTGCCGAGGTAAGTGCCCGGCTGCGCGCGCAGCTCGTCAAACACCTCGACTATGCTGAGCAGACGACCCTGACGGGCGGAATCGACTGATATGACTACTGATGCAGTGCAAACCATGATCCCGACGCTCGACGTGACCGAGCGCCCGGCCCCGCGTCCCAAGGTTGAAGCCGGCGTCAAGCTGCGCGGCGCCGAGAAGGTTGCACGCATCCCGGTAAAGATCATTCCGACCACCGAACTGCCGAAGAAACCCGACTGGATCCGCGTGCGCATCCCGGTTTCGCCGGAAGTCGAGCGCATCAAGAGCCTGCTGCGCAAGCACAAGCTGCACAGCGTCTGCGAAGAAGCGTCCTGCCCTAACCTGGGCGAGTGCTTCTCCGGCGGCACCGCGACCTTCATGATCATGGGTGATATCTGCACCCGTCGCTGCCCGTTCTGCGACGTGGGTCACGGTCGTCCGAAACCACTGGACGTCAACGAGCCGGAAAGCCTGGCCATCGCCATCGCCGACCTGAAACTCAAGTATGTGGTGATCACCTCGGTTGACCGCGACGACCTGCGTGACGGCGGTGCCCAGCACTTTGCCGACTGCATCCGCGAAATCCGCAAACTGTCGCCGAACGTACAGCTTGAGACCCTGGTCCCGGACTACCGTGGCCGCATGGACATCGCTCTGGAAATCACTGCGGCCGAGCCGCCGGATGTGTTCAACCACAACCTGGAAACCGTACCGCGCCTGTACAAGGCTGCGCGTCCGGGTTCGGATTACCAGTGGTCGCTGACCCTGCTGCAACGCTTCAAGCAGATGATGCCGCACATTCCGACCAAATCCGGCCTGATGCTGGGTCTGGGCGAGACCGACGACGAAGTCATCGAAGTCATGAAGCGCATGCGCGAACACGACATCGACATGCTGACCCTGGGCCAGTACCTGCAGCCGTCCCGCAGCCACTTGCCGGTGCAGCGTTTCGTGCACCCGGACACCTTCGCCTGGTTCGCCGAGGAAGGTTACAAGATGGGCTTCAAGAACGTCGCGTCCGGCCCGTTGGTGCGTTCTTCGTACCACGCCGACGAGCAGGCGAAACTGGTCAAGGCCGAGCTGCTCGGTTCCTGATTCAGCGCTGAATGAGAAAATGCCCGCCGGGGTTTACCGCCCGGCGGGCATTTTTTTGCCCGGCCTACACTCGTTACTGACTTTTCCTGCAATCTGCGGCGCAGCCGGACCTCTTCTGTTTGTCGCCGTTCCTGACTACTGTGTGTGCATGACTTCACACAGGGAGATCCATGGATGACCGTTCGACCGACCCACACCCTTTTTCCGCACAAGCCTGTGCCGGCGCTGCCGTCGGAAGGGCTGATAGGCGTCATTGCGCCCGCCGGTCCCGGTGCGCTGGATACCGAAAAGGCTGTTCAATGGATGCGCGCCCGGGGTTACGGTTTGCGGGTGTTTCCTGGTGTCTACGAGAAGGATGGCTATCTGGCCGGCAGCGACGAGGTGCGACTGAACGATCTGCACGCGGCGTTCGCTGATCCCGAGGTTGACGCAATCATCTGTCTGCGTGGCGGTTACGGCACACCGCGCCTGCTGGATCAAATCGACTACGATCTGCTGGCGCGCCATGCCAAGCCCTTTGTCGGCTACAGCGACATCACCGCGCTGCATCTGGCCATCAGTCGCTACGCCGGGTTCGTGACCTTTCACGGGCCACTGTTGAACGCTGACCTGCTGGGGGACAAGGAGCCGCCGACGGTGACGTCGTTCTTCGCCATGCTGCGTGGCCAATTGAAGGCCGGCAGTGTATTGAGCCATCCGGTGGCTTATCCACTAACCACGGTTGAGCCCGGCATTGCCCACGGGCGCTTGCTGGGGGGCAATCTGGCGATGATCGCATCGACCCTGGGCACGCCATACGAAATCGACGTCGAAGGGGTGATCCTGCTCATCGAGGACGTCAACGAGCCGCTGTATCGGATCGACCGCTTGCTGACCCAGATGCGTCTGGCCGGAAAGCTGGCCCGATTGCGCGGCGTATTGGTCGGGGATATCGCGGGGGTGGATGTCGATGCGCTGAACCGCCTGCTCAAGCAGACCTTCGAGCCGGTGCGGATTCCGGTGTTGTCGGGCTGGTGCAGCGGGCACTGTGATCCGAACCTGACGCTGCCGTTGGGGGCGCTGGTTCGACTGGATGCGGGGAAGAAGGAATTGATGCTGGAGCAGGATGTGGTGATTCGTTAAACGAGCCACAAAAAAAGACCGCCGCCTGAAGAGGCGGCGGTTTTGTTTTTATTGGCTACGCAAGCTTTCCAGCAGCTTGTGTGTCGGGTAACCATCCGCCGGCCAGCCAAAGGACTGCTGCGCACTGCGGATCGCCTTGCGCGTATTGGCGCCGATGATGCCGTCAGCGGTGCCTGCGTCGTAGTTGCGCGCGGTCAGCAGGTTCTGCAGCTCGATGCGCTCGGTACGGCTCAGCGGCAGATCATCCTTCGGCCAGGTGCCGTTGATCAGGCCTGCGCCGTTGAAGCGCTCGGACAACAGGCTTACCGCCAGGGCATAGGACGACGAGTTGTTGTACTTGAGGATAGCCCGGAAGTTGTCGAGGATAAGGAACGCCGGGCCACGATAGCCTGCCGGCAGCAGCAGGGCAGCCGACAACTGCTCGGAACCGGCAGGGGCCTGACCACCGTTGGGCAGGATCACACCCAGTTGCCGCCATTCGGCGACACTCTTGCGAATCGCGCCATCCGCCAGGGTGTAATTGAAACCGCTCGGCAGCTGCACTTCGAAGCCCCATGGCTGGCCACGTTGCCAGCCGGAGCTTTGCAGGTAGTGCGCGGTGGAGGCCAAGGCGTCAGCCGGGCTGCCCCAGATGTCGCGGCGACCGTCGCCGTCGAAATCCACCGCGTGGGTGTTGTAGGTCGTCGGGATGAACTGGGTCTGGCCCATGGCGCCGGCCCAGGAACCGAGCATTTTCTCCGGCGTGATGTCGCCCTGTTGCAGGATCTGCAGCGCCGCGATCAGTTGCGCGTGAGCAAATGCCGGGCGGCGACCTTCATAGGCCAGGGTTGCCAGAGAGTTGATCACCGACTTGGTGCCCTGGAACTGGCCGAAATTGCTTTCCATCCCCCACACCGATACCAGCGCCTGGCGATCGACGCCGTAACGTTGCTCGATGCGTTGCAGGATATCCGCGTACTGGTTGATCAGCGCCTGGCCTTTGCGCACTCGCAGCGGCGACAGGGCACCGTCCAGGTATTCCCACACCGGGCGGGCGAACTCCGGCTGGCTGCGGTCGGCGCGGATCACGCTGGCATCGAAGTTCACGTTGGCAAAGGCGCGGTCAAACACGTCGGGGCGAATACCGGCGGCCAGGGCGTCCTTGCGGAAACCTGCCTGCCATTCGGCGAAAGTCTGGGTCGGTTGCAGATCGAGGTCGTCACCGGACGGCACTACCGGCGGAATGACCGCAGGGGCCGTGGCAACGGGAGCAGTCTGAAGCGGTTGCGCGTCGGCGGCGGTGGGTTTCTCCGCGCAGGCGACAAGCAGTATGAAACTTGTGGCAGCGATCAGTTGGCGAACGGGCCAACGACGGGAAAGACTGAGGGGCATGCACAGGTCCAGGGGATACGAATCAGGTGCAGACCTTAACATGAGGAAGGGGTGCTGCGCTTCAAGCGGCCAGAAAGTAAGAAGCCTCCCAGCTGTCAGACTGGAAGGCTTCGCGGCGGTAGCTGCCTTTACCCTTGGTTGGTCGTTCCTGGCGGCTGCGGAACAGGGGTTGGGCGACGATGGATTTGGCCTTGTTGTGGCCATGTTTCGATGGCTTTTTGCTCATGAGGGTTCTCGCGAGTGAGTGGGTTTTGCGCGGCAAATGATCTGCCGATGTCGAGCGTCTGTCTATAGGACTGAAGGCGGGATGTTCTGTAGGAAATGGTCTGTGGAAAAAAAGGATCGCAGTGTGCGATCCTGGATTTCATTCGGCAGGTAGCGTCAGACGCTGACCGGCCATTAACAGCGCCAGACGGCTGAGGCTCATCCACGGCGATCCGGCCGCCTGGCCCTTGATCTGCGCATCGATGCGCTGGGCTTCGAGCAACAATTGCGCCCAGCGTTGCGCCGAGTAGCGTTGCAGGGCCTTGCTCATCAGCGGTTTGCGCTTGTCCCAGACCGGCGGTTTCGCCTGACTGAAGCACTTGTCCAGCGGAGTGCCCTGGCTGTACTGCAGGGAGATGTTGGCCAGCAGACGCAGTTCCCGGGCCAGGGCCCAGAGGATCACTGGCGGCTCGACACCTTCACCGCGCAAGCCTTCAAGCATGCGCAGAGCGTGAGCCGGTTCGCCGTTGAGGACTGCGTCGGTCAGGCCGAACACGTCAAAGCGCGCACTGTCGGCCACGGCCGCCTGCACGGTTTCGACGGTGATCTGTCCGCCTTCGGCCATCAGCTTGAGCTTCTCGATCTCCTGCGCGGCGGCAAGCAGGTTGCCTTCGACCCGCGCGGCGATCAGTTCGACCGCGTCCTGACTGGCCGAAAGGCCGGCCTGGGACAGGCGCTGGCGAATCCAGCTCGGCAACTGGTTGGCATCCACCGGCCAGATCTGGATGAACTGCGTTTGCTGGCCCTCGACCAGCGCCTTGCCCCACTTGGTCTTCTGCGCGCTGCCGTCCAGCTTGGGCAAGCTGATCAGCAGCACTGTGTCTTCAGCGGGGCGCGAGCAGTATTCGATCAGTGCGGCAGCGCCCTTGTCACCCGGCTTGCCGGATGGCAGACGCAGCTCCAGCAGGCGCTTTTCAGCGAACAGCGACATGCTGGCGCCGGCCAGCAGCAGCGTACCCCAATCGAAATTGGCGTCGGCGGCGAACACCTGGCGTTCGTCGAAACCTTGCTGACGGGCAGCGGAACGAATGGCGTCGGCAGCTTCCTGGCACAGCAGCGGGTCATCGCCGCTGATGATGTAGACCGGCGCAAGGGCGCCTTGCAGGTGTTTGCCGAGTTGGGCGGGAGCGAGCTTCATAAGAAACGGCGAACGGGGCGCCTGAGCGCCCCGGACGTCTTACTGCTGCGGCAGTTCGAGCGGCGACTGACGCGGGGTTTCCGCTTCAGCCTTCTGCGCCGCTTCAAGGGCGTCGGCTTCTGCCTTGGCCCGGGCGTTGGCGGTCTGCTGCAGGGCATCCAGCTGAGCCGGCGTCAGTTGTTGCAGGCGCAGCATCATGCGCTGGACCAGTTCGCGGCGTGTTTCGTTGCGAGCATCGTTGGCTTCCTGGTCGGAACCCACCAGGTTGTTGCCGTCGTGGATGAACACTTTCTGCACTTCAAGCTTGTCGCTTTTGAGCAGCAGGTTCTTGTCGCCACGGATGTCGTAATTGAGCACGGTGGTCACCTGGTACTCGCCAGTACGGCCGGCACCGGCGTAGCTGAGGATGCGCTGGTTTTCCTGCTCATCGGCCAGGTACAGCTTGTACGGCGCGCCGGAGACGATCTTGACGCCGCTGGCCTCCAGCAACTGACGCAGTTGCGTCACGGTTTCGCCGTAGGCGTTGCGGGCGCTCAGGTCGAGTTCCTTGATTGCCAGTTCGGTGGTGCCGGTGCCGCGCAGCTGGAAACCGCAGGCGCTCAACAGGACTGCGAGGCCCATCACCAGCAGATTGCGTTTGATCATTGTGTTGCTCCCCTTGAAACCATGTGGGCCGACCTTGCGACCCGAAAGGTTTTACAGGACGCCAGGCAGACCCGGCGTCCGATCCAATTAGCTGGCGACGATATTGACCAGTTTCCCGGGCACTACGATCACTTTGCGAATAGTCAGGCCGTCGACGAAGCGCAGCACGTTTTCATTGGCACGGGCGGCGGCTTCGACTTCTTCGCGGGTGGCGGCGGCCGGCATTTCGATCTGGCCGCGCAGTTTGCCGTTGACCTGGATGACCAGGGTCAGGCTGTCCTGCACCAGCGCGCTTTCGTCCAGCACCGGCCAGCCGGCGTCGATCACCGGGTCAGCGTGACCCAGGCGGTTCCACAGCTCATGGCTGATGTGCGGTGTGATCGGTGCCAGCAGCAGGGTCACGGCTTCCAGGCCTTCGTGGATCAGTGCGCGATCCTGTTCGGTGGCCTGGGCGGCTTTCTCCAGCACGTTCATCAGCGTCATCACCTGGGCGATGGCGGTGTTGAATTTGTGGTTCTGGCCGACGTCATGGCTGGCCTGCTTGATCGCCTGGTGGATCGCACGACGAATGACTTTCTGTTCGTCATTCAGGCCCGCGAGGTCCAGTTTGCCCGGCAAGCCCTGGGTGACGTGGGCCTGAGCCAGACGCCAGACGCGCTTGAGGAAGCGGTGCGAGCCTTCCACGCCGGAGTCGGACCACTCCGCGCTCATGTCAGGTGGCGAAGCGAACATCATGAACAGACGGCAGGTGTCGGCGCCGAACTGATCGATCATCGATTGCGGGTCGACGCCGTTGTTCTTCGACTTGGCCATCTTCTCGGTGCCGCCGATTTCCACCGGCAGGCCGTCGGATTTCAGTTTGGCACTGATGACCTTGGCCTTGCTGTCGCGCTCCAGTTCCACGTCCGCCGGGTTGAACCAGGTGTAGGCACCGTTGGCTTCACGACGATAGTAGGTCTCGGCGACCACCATGCCCTGGGTCAGCAGGTTCTTGAACGGCTCGTTGGAACTTACCAGGCCTTCGTCGCGCATCAGCTTGTGGAAGAAGCGCGCGTAGAGCAGGTGAAGAATGGCGTGTTCGATACCGCCGATGTACTGATCCACCGGCAGCCAGTGGTCGGCTGCGGTTTTTTCCACCAGACCGCCTTCGAAGTGCGGCGAAGCGTAACGGGCGTAGTACCAGGACGACTCGACAAAGGTGTCCATGGTGTCGGTTTCACGCTTGGCAGGCTGGCCGCATTTCGGGCAGCTGCACTCGTAGAACTCGGGCATGCGCGCCAGCGGCGAACCGGCGCCGTCCGGCACCACGTCTTCCGGCAGTACGACAGGCAGCTGGTCTTCCGGCACCGGCACGTCACCGCAGGCATCGCAGTGGATGATCGGGATCGGGCAGCCCCAGTAACGCTGACGGCTGATGCCCCAGTCGCGCAGGCGGAACTGGGTGCGCGAGGCGCCGAGGTTTTTCTTGATCAGGGCGACTTCCATGGCGTCGAAGGCGCCTGCGAAGTCCAGGCCGTCGAACTCGCCGGAGTTGATCAGCGTGCCGTGCTCGCCGTAGGCGTCCTGCCACGGCGCCGGGTTGGTTTCACCGGAACTGGTGCGAACCACGGATTTGACCGGCAGGTTGTACTTGTGGGCGAATTCGAAATCGCGCTCGTCGTGAGCCGGCACAGCCATCACTGCGCCGTCGCCGTAGTGCATCAGCACGTAGTTGGCGACCCACACCGGCAGTTTTTCGCCGGTCAGCGGGTGCTCGACGAACAGGCCGGTCGGCAGGCCTTTCTTCTCTTGAGTGGCGACGTCGGCTTCGGCAACGCTGCCGCCCTTGCATTCGGCGATGAACGCTTGCAGCTCAGGGTTGTTCTTGGCGGCGAGAGCGGCCAGGTGGTGTTCGGCGGCCACGGCAACATAGGTTGCGCCCATCAGGGTGTCCGGACGGGTGGTGAAGACTTTCAGGGTGCCGCTTTCGCCGATCGAATCGACGTTGTACGGGAACTGCACTTCCATCCCGCGGGACTTGCCGATCCAGTTGCGCTGCATGGTCTTGACCTGTTCCGGCCAGCCGGTCAGTTCGTCGAGACTCTCCAGCAGCTCATCCGCGTAGGCGGTGATCTTGAAGTAGTACATCGGGATTTCGCGCTTTTCGATCAGCGCGCCGGAACGCCAGCCGCGACCGTCGATCACCTGTTCGTTGGCCAGAACGGTCTGGTCGATCGGGTCCCAGTTCACGGTACCGTTCTTGCGGTAGATCACGCCTTTTTCGAACAGGCGGGTGAACAGCCACTGCTCCCAGCGGTAGTAATCCGGCTTGCAGGTGGTGACTTCGCGGGACCAGTCCACCGCGAGGCCCAGGCTGCGCAGCTGGGATTTCATGTAGGCGATGTTTTCGTAGGTCCACTTGGCCGGGGCCACGTTGTTCTTCATCGCGGCGTTTTCCGCCGGCATGCCGAACGCGTCCCAACCCATCGGTTGCAGGACGTTCTTGCCGAGCATGCGCTGGTAGCGGGAGATCACGTCGCCGATGGTGTAGTTGCGCACGTGCCCCATGTGTAGCTTGCCGCTGGGGTAAGGGAACATCGACAGGCAGTAGTAAGTCTCCTTGCCTGGCTGTTCACTGACTTCAAAGGACTTTTGCTCGTCCCAGAACGACTGGGCGGCGGCTTCGATTTCACGGGGCTGATATTGTTCGTGCATGGCTACTTTTGTACTGGATAGGGGTGGCCTAATCCTCTTCAATGCGACATCCGGAGCGGGCCGGACGGGCTGGAAGTGGAGTTACAGGAAGCGCCGTAGCATACATGACCGCGCTTGGCCTAGGGAAACCCTGATTGCAGCCGTTTTACCCGTTGAAATCGCGGCGAGGGCCGTTGGTCGCGGCGTGCAGCCGGTTTGTGCAGCGAAGCTAAGCTCTAACTGGGGAGTGAGTCTTATCTTCAATGAGGTGAGGGATGGTGGAGTCACAGCAAAGAAACATAACCAAACCCGAGTTGTACGAGCGGTTGATCGATCGTCTGGGAATGGCCCTGGACGCGGCAAAAACCGCTGGACGGCTGCGCGACGAGCGCCCCCTGGAGCTGGAATTGCGTGGCTTGAGCCCCGCCGAGTTCAATCTGGTCAAGGCTTACCTGGATCGCAGTGAGCGTGAAACCCACGGATACCTGTCACAGGCAGTGAAGCAACTCGATGCAGCCCATTCGGCCAAGGTCATCTGGCTCAAGGACAAGGCACCGGGCAGAGAGACCGTAAAAGTGCGAACCCTGCAGGCCAAGTAAACGCATGGCAGGTCAAAAAGCGGATCTTTTTCAACGGGATCCGACCCTACTGGTTGTCGCGTCGTATCAACCCACTTAGGCTTCGGGCATCTCTGGAGATGCTCGATGCCTTTTCGTTATTTCATTAAACAACTTCTGTTGCCGCCCGGCCTTCTTTTGCTGCTGTTGCTCGTCGCCTGGTGGTTGCGACGTTCGCGGCCGCGACTGGCCGGGCTGTGCTTCGTTCTGGGTTTTGGCGGCTTCCTGCTGATGAGCCTGCCGGTGGTCGTGCAATGGGGCGCCAAAGCCCTGGAGCGCGAGCCGCCGCTGGCCCGGGATTCATGGACAAGCCTTGCGCAACGCGCCGATGCGATTGTGGTGCTGGGTTCCGGGCGCGAGCGTGGCGACCTGGCCTGGGGTGAGGATCAACCGACGGGCGTCGGGCTTGAGCGACAGCGCTACGCGGCGCGTCTGGCCAAGGCCTCGGGGTTGCCGATTCTGACCAGCGGTGGCCTGCATTACGGTACGCCGCCGACCGAGGCGAAGTTGATGGCCGATTCACTGCGCGATGATTTCGGTGTGACGGTGCGCTGGCAGGAAGGGGAGAGCCGCACCACGTGGGAAAACGCTGCCTTCAGCGCCAAGATGCTGCTGCCGGAAGGCGTCAAACGTATTGTGCTGGTGACCCAGGCCTGGCACATGCCGCGTGCGGTGTGGAGTTATCAACAGGCCGGATTCGAAGTGGTGCCGGCACCGGTCGGTTTCCTTGGCACCGACAATGCCCGGCCGTTCGGCGGCTGGCTGCCGGAGTTCAAGTCGATCTGGCAGAGCGGGCAGTTGTTGAACGAGGCGGTGGGGCAGATCGGTTATTCGCTGTTCTACCGAGCAGGCGACAGCGGCGACTGAGGGCTTCCGCGCAAGGCGCGGAAGCCATTCAATTGTCAGAGGGTCTTGGACATCCGGTTGGTCATCAGCGCCCAGCCAAACAGCACCACGCACAGGATGATCAGCGGCCACGAGCGCCATTGCAGGTACGGCGTCAGGTTGTGCATCGGCACCACTTCGCCGTAGAGCACGCCTTGCTCGAACTGCGGAATGCGCTCGGTGATCTGCCCGAACGGGTTGATCAGGCCGGTCACGCCATTGTTGGTGGCGCGGATCATCCAGCGCCCGGCTTCAAGAGCGCGCATCTGCGCCATCTGCAGGTGTTGCAGCGGGCCGATGGAGGTGCCGAACCAGGTGTCGTTGCTGATGGTCAGCAGCAGATCGCTGTGTGCCGCCAGACTTGCAGCGAACTCCGGGTACACCACTTCGTAGCAGATGAACGGCGCAATTTGATAACCCTTGGCCTGCAACAGCGGCTGATCCGCAGGACCGCGAGCGAAGTCGGACATCGGCAGATCGAAGAACGCGATCAGCCCGCGCAGCAGGTCCTGTAACGGAACGTATTCGCCGAACGGCACCAGCTTCTGCTTCAGATACGTACCATCGCCTTCGCCGACCACGGTAATGCCGTTGAAAAAGCGTTTTTCGTGACGCACCGTCTGGCGGATCGGCACACCCGTGATCAGCGCCGATTTACGCTCGGCGGCGAAGGTGCCCATCATGTTCAGGTAGCCCTCGGCGGACTCCTTCAGCACCGGGACGGCGGTTTCCGGCCAGATCAGCAGATCCACCGGTTTCGAGCGGAAACTCAGGTCACGGTACAGCGCCAGTTGCGCGTTGAGCTGCGCCGGGTCCCATTTCATGCTTTGCTCGACGTTGCCTTGAATGGCGGCAACGGTCAGCGGTGCGCCGGACGGACTGGTCCAGGCATGGCCCTTCAAGGCGATGCCCGCCGCCCAAGGGCCGACCAGCAGCACCAGACCTGCGGCGATAAAGCCTTTACGACCGCTCTGCAACAGACGCGGTGCGTTGTAGATCAGCGCAGCGGTCAGCGCGAGGACGAAGGAAACCAGCCACATGCCGCCCACCGGCGCGAGCCCGGCCAGTGGACCATCGAGCTGGCTGTAACCGGAATACAGCCACGGGAAACCGGTGAGGAACCAGCCACGAAATGCTTCCTGGCCAACCCACAATGCCGCGAAGGCCAGGGCATCGGCCAGCGGCGCCTCGTTGCGACGCAGCCAGCGCGCCCATAACCAGGCGGGCAGGGCGAAGAACCAGGCAATGGCCGCGGTGAAAATCAGCATCAGGAACCCGGCCAGCAGCACCGAAGCGCCGCCGAAATGGTGGATGCTGTAATAGATCCAGCTGGTGCCGGCGCCGAACAGGCCGAAACCGAAGCACCAGCCGCGACCCAGGGCCTGGCGCGGGCTCAGCTCGCGCAGGCCGGCATAGAACAGGCCAACCGCCAGCAGGGCCAGCGGCCAGAGATCGAACGGTGCCAGCGCGAAGGTGGTGATTGCACCGGCCGCCACGGCCAGCAGGTTACCGGGCCAGCCGGGGCGGGTTGTCCAGCGCATTTCAGTCCTTAAATTTACCGGGCGATTGGCGTAAGTCGCAGCAAATGAATCCGACGGCTGTCGGCGTTCAGGATGCGGAAACGATAAGCGCCGATTTCAGTGATTTCGTTGCGTTTTGGCAAGTGCCCGAACGCGCTCATCACCAGCCCGCCGACGGTGTCGAATTCGTCATCGGAGAATTCGCTGTCGAAGAACTCGTTGAAGTTCTCGATCGGCGTCAGGGCCTTGATCAGGAAATCACCGCTGGGCAGTGGCTTGATGTAGCTGTCTTCTTCGACGTCGTGCTCGTCTTCGATGTCGCCGACGATTTGCTCGAGCACGTCTTCGATGGTCACCAGACCCGCCACACCGCCGTATTCGTCGATGACGATGGCCATGTGATTGTGGTTGGCGCGGAATTCGCGCAGCAACACGTTCAGACGCTTGGACTCCGGCACGAACGTGGCCGGGCGCAACAGGTCCTTGATGTTGAAGCTGTCGCCGTTCTCCTTGAGGATCAGCGGCAGCAGATCCTTGGCCAGCAGCACGCCCATCACGTCGTCATGGCTTTCGCCGATGACCGGATAGCGCGAGTGAGCCGAGTCGACCACGGCAGGGAGGAATTCGCGGGGTGTCTGGGTCGCCTTGATGCTGATCATCTGCGAGCGCGGCACCATAATGTCGCGTACTTGCAGGTCAGCCACCTGGATGGCGCCTTCGACGATGGCCAGCGCTTCGCTGTCCAGCAGTTTGTTCTGATGTGCATCGCGCAGCAGCTCCAGCAGCTCCTGGCGGTTCTTCGGCTCGTGGGCAAAAGCCTGGGTCAGTTTACCCAGCCAGGACTTCTGCCCGTTGCTCGATCGATCTTCGCTCATAGCGATTACTCTGAATCCTTTGTTGTAACGATAGGGGATGTTTCGGTTTCGTCGTCCGCGTACGGATCGGGATAACCCAATTCGGCAAGCAACTCGCGTTCCAGTGCTTCCATTTCCTCGGCTTCCTCGTCATCTATATGGTCGTAACCAAGCAGATGCAAGCAGCCGTGAATGACCAGATGTGCCCAGTGGGCCTTTAGTTCCTTGCCCTGTTCGGCGGCTTCGCGCTCAACCACGGCCACGCAGATCACCAGATCGCCCAGCAGCGGGATGTCGAGAAACTCGTCGGGCACTTCGGCCGGAAAGGACAGGACGTTGGTCGCGTAATCCTTGTGGCGCCAGGTGTGATTCAGTTCGCGGCCTTCTTCTTCGTCGACCAGACGAATGGTCATTTCCGAGTCGGCGGTGCGCTGGCGCAGGGCCAGTTCGCACCATTGGCGGAATTCGGCTTCGGTCGGCGCAGACGCTTCGGTCGCGATTTGCAGGTCAAGCTCAAGCATCGTGGCGAGTGTCCTTTGGCGCTTCATCGGCCAGGCGCGTTTCGAAGCGCTCGTAGGCTTCGACGATGCGTTGCACCAGCGGGTGGCGCACCACGTCTTTGGGCTGGAAGTGGGTGAAGCTGATACCCGGCACATCCTTCAGGACTTCGATGACGTGATGAAGTCCGGATTTGGTGCCGCGCGGCAGGTCGACCTGAGTGATGTCGCCGGTGATCACGGCTGTGGAGCCGAAACCGATCCGGGTCAGGAACATCTTCATCTGCTCGACGGTGGTGTTCTGGCTTTCGTCGAGAATGATGAAGCTGTTGTTCAGCGTGCGACCGCGCATGTAGGCCAGCGGTGCTACCTCGATCACCTGACGCTCGATCAGCTTGGCCACGTATTCGAAGCCGAGCATTTCATAGAGGGCGTCGTAGAGCGGGCGCAGGTACGGGTCGATCTTTTGCGACAGGTCGCCGGGCAGGAAGCCGAGTTTCTCGCCCGCTTCGACCGCCGGACGCACCAGCAGGATGCGGCGGATCTGCTCGCGTTCCAGCGCATCAACGGCGCAGGCCACGGCCAGATAGGTCTTGCCGGTACCGGCCGGGCCGATGCCGAAGTTGATGTCGTTACCGAGAATTTCCTTCACATAGCGCAGCTGATTCAAGCCGCGTGGGCGAATCATGCCTTTCTTGGTGCGCAGGGCGACGGAGGCTTCGGCGGGGGCGTGGTTGTCCAGTTGCTCGACGGCCGATTCCTGGAGGAACAGGTGAACCGTATCCGGCGACAGCTCTGAACCCTTGGTTTCCCGGTACAGGCGGCGAATCAGGTTTTCCGCGGAAGTGGTGTGCTTGGGTTCGCCGATCAGCTCGAACTGATTGCCGCGGTTGCGGATCTCGATGGCCAGGCGCTGTTCGATCAGGCGCAGGTGTTCGTCGAACTGCCCGCACAGATTGGCGAAGCGGCGAGCCTCAAAAGGCTCGAGGATGAAACGATGAGGTTCTATGGGTGCGTTCAAGGTCGTATTTAGCCGCCCTGGGGCAATTGGGATGAAATCAAGGATAACGCCAGTGGCGTGGGTGCGAAAGCTCTTAAATTGATGCTGTTTCTGTGGGAGCGAGCTTGCTCGCGAAAGCGGTCTGTCAGACACAGGAATGTTGAATGTGTCGCAGCCTTCGCGAGCAAGCTCGCTCCCACATGGGATATGCGGTGTTACTGGATCAGCGAGCCGCGCAGCGAGTGCGGTTGTGCCGCATCGATATGCACGTCGGCGAACTGGCCGATCAGGGTCGGATTGTCGCAGCGGAAGTTGACGATACGATTATTCTCGGTGCGCCCTTGCAGCTCGCCCGGGTCTTTCTTCGAATAGTCGGTCACCAGAATCCGCTGGACCGAACCGACCATTTGTCGGCTGATCTCGAAGCCTTGCTGGTTCAGGCGATGCTGCAAGGCGTTCAGGCGTTCTTTCTTCAGTTCTTCTGGAGTGTCGTCGGCCAGATCGGCCGCCGGGGTGCCCGGGCGCTGGCTGTAGACGAACGAGTAGGAAAAGTCGAAGCCGACGTCGGCAATCAGCTTCATGGTCTGTTCGAAATCCTTCTCGGTTTCCCCCGGGAAGCCGACGATGAAGTCCGAGCTGATGCAGATGCCCGGTACGGCAGCGCGCAGTTTGCGCAGTTTGGATTTGTACTCCAGCGCCGTGTGGTTGCGTTTCATCGCCGCCAGGATCCGGTCCGAACCCGACTGCACCGGCAAATGCAGGTGCTTCACCAGTTCCGGCACTTCGGCGTGGGCCTGGATCAGGCTGTCGGAGAATTCCAGCGGGTGCGAGGTGGTGTAGCGGATGCGGTCGATGCCATCGACCGCTGCGACGACGCGGATCAGTTCCGCCAGATCCGCCAGACGACCGTCGTGGGTCAGACCGCGATAGCCGTTGACGTTCTGCCCCAGCAGGGTCACTTCACGCACGCCGTTTTCCGCCAGATGGATGATCTCGGCGATCACATCGTCGAACGGCCGGCTGACCTCTTCGCCACGGGTGTAAGGCACCACGCAGAACGTGCAGTACTTGCTGCAGCCTTCCATCACCGACACGTAGGCGCTCGGGCCATCGATGCGCGGCTCGGGCAGGTGGTCGAATTTTTCGATTTCCGGGAACGAGACGTCCACTTGCGGCAGCTTGCTGATGCGCGCGGCGTCGATCATTTCCGGCAGGCGGTGCAGGGTCTGCGGGCCGAACACCACGTCGACGTACGGGGCGCGATCACGGATCGCCGCGCCTTCCTGGCTGGCCACGCAACCGCCGACGGCGATCACCATGTCCGGGTTGGCCAGTTTCAGTTCGCGCCAGCGGCCGAGCTGGGAATACACCCGGTCCTGGGCGCGTTCGCGGATCGAGCAGGTGTTGAGCAGGATCACGTCGGCATCTTCGGCGCGCGCCGTGACTTCCAGGGCCTGGTGTTCGCCCAGCAGATCGACCATGCGCGAGCTGTCGTACTCGTTCATCTGGCAACCGTGGGTTTCGATGTAAAGCTTCTTGGCCATGGAATAGGGTCGTCACGTGGTTCAAAGAACCGCGCATTATAGGGAACATGTCCCCAGGTTCCTACCGTTGCGCGTCCGGTGGCTATGCTATAGTTCGCGCCCTCATTTTTACCCCGATGTGTTGTCCGCCCGCCATGACCAAACGCGAAGCTCCAATCTACAAGGTGATTTTCCTCAACCAGGGCCAGGTGTTCGAAATGTACGCCAAGCAGATCTATCAAAGTGATCTGTGGGGCTTCCTGGAAGTGGAAGAGTTCGTCTTTGGCGAGCGCACCCAGGTGGTCGTCGACCCGAGCGAAGAGAAGCTCAAGGCACAGTTCGAAGGCGTGGTGCGCAGCTTTGTGCCGATGCATTCGATCGTGCGCATCGACGAAGTGGAACGCCTCGGCACGCCGAAAATCAGCGAAGCCCGTGGCGGTGTTGGCAATGTGATGCCGTTCCCGGTACCGATGCCCGAAAAGTAAGCAGGGCGGGAAAAGGAGCTACGTCAGGAGCTACGGCAGGGGCGAGAACGGCGTACGCCCATCGGCGCTCTGCAGTTCCATCAGGTATTTACGGAAAATTTGCCCGAGCACCTGGGTTGCGGTTTCCAGGTCTTCGCGGGACATTTTTTCAGACACTTCGTCGGCGGTGTCGAGCGCATCTTCGGCGCCGTTGACCGCGGCCATCTTCAGCACGATGTAAGCCTGAATGTTGTTGGCCTGCACGCCTTCACCGTGGAAGAACATGGTGCCGAGCTTGAATTGCGCCTGGGCGTGGCCTTGCAGCGAGGCCTTCTCGAAATAGCTCAGGGCTTGATTGAGGTCGCGCGGCGCATTCTTGCCGTCGTAGTAGAACTCACCCAACTCGTATTGCGCTTGCGCATCCCCTTCATCCGCTGCCTTTTGGCAGGCGGCGAGGGCCTGCGTGACATCTTGCGGCTGAGTATTGAGGGTGCAGCGACCCATCGCCGGGATCAACAACGAGTTGCCGCCTGCTTGTGCATGTGCGAGCAGCGGCTGAAGGAGCAACAGGCAGCCCAAGGCAAGGGTGCGGCCGGTGCGGTTCATGGGAATCGACTTACCTCTGAAGGGCGCGCGGACCCGTCGAGGGATCCAATAAGCGCGCATTATGAAATAAGCAGGGGCCACCTTACAAAGTCTTTACTCGATTTTCTGCTGTGTGGGGAATATATCACCCGGTTTGCGGGAGATTTTTGGCAGAAGCGTCGGAGAAAACGCTGGAATGTAGGTGAAAGCTGACGCTGGCAATGGCCAACGTCAGCGATCCAGCCATTACTTCAGTTTGGCGAACGCGCGCTCGGCGGCGTCGAGGGTCAGTTTCAGTTCGGCTTCGCCGTGGGCGATCGAGGTGAAACCGGCTTCGAATGCGCTCGGTGCCAGGTACACGCCACCTTCGAGCATCAGGTGGAAGAAGCGACCGAACAGAGCCGCATCGCTGGCCATCACGTCTTCGAAAGTAACGATGTCGTCAGCGCCGCTGAAGTACAGACCGAACATGCCGCCGGCCTGGGTGGTCACGAACGGAATGCCCGCCGCGTCAGCACGTTGTTGCAGGCCGTCGAGCAGGCGAGTGGTGTAGTCGGTCAGCTCGGCGTGGAAACCCGGACGGCTGATCAGGCGCAGGGTGGTCAGGCCGGCGGCCATCGCCAGCGGGTTGCCCGACAGAGTGCCCGCCTGATAGACCGGGCCCAGCGGTGCGATGCGCTCCATGATCGAACGCTTGCCGCCGAAGCAGCCGACCGGCATGCCGCCGCCGATGATCTTGCCGAAGGTGGTCAGATCCGGGGTCACGCCGTAGTAAGCCTGGGCGCCGCCGAGGGCCACACGGAAGCCGGTCATCACTTCGTCGAAAATCAGCACCACGCCGTGCTTGTCGCACAGGCTGCGCAGGCCTTCGAGGAAGCCTGGCGCCGGCGGCACGCAGTTCATGTTGCCGGCCACCGGCTCGACGATGATGCACGCCACGTCCTGACCGACTTCGGCGAGCATTTTTTCAACGGCGTCGATGTCGTTGAACGGCAGGGTCAGGGTGTGTTTGGCGAACGCAGCCGGTACGCCGGCCGAGCTTGGCACGCCCTGGGTCAGTGCGCCGGAGCCGGCCTTGACCAGCAGGCTGTCGGAGTGACCGTGGTAGCAGCCTTCGAACTTGATGATGCTGTCGCGGCCGGTGAAACCACGGGCCAGACGGATTGCGCTCATGGTCGCTTCGGTGCCGGAGCTGACCATGCGCACCATTTCCATCGACGGCACCAGCGAGCAGACCAGGTCGGCCATCTCGGTTTCCATCGCGGTAGGCGCGCCGTAGGACAGGCCGTGTTGCAACTGGTTACGCACAGCGTCCAGCACGTCCGGGTGGCTGTGGCCGAGGATCATCGGGCCCCAGGAACCGACGTAATCCACATAACGCTTGTTGTCTTCGTCGGTGACGTAGGCGCCTTCGGCGTGCTTGAAGAACAGCGGCGTGCCGCCGACGCTCTTGAACGCGCGAACCGGCGAGTTCACGCCACCGGGAATGTGTTTCTGGGCGTTGGCAAACAGGGTTTCGGAACGAGACATGATCGGGCTCTCAGACTTTTAGTAATTCGTTGAATGCGCGGGCGCGGCGGGTCACTTCGGCGGTGCTGTCGGCGCCGAACAGGCCATGGACCACGGCCAGCAGATCGACACCGTGGGCCACCAGCGGCGCGGCGTTGTCGAGGGTGATGCCGCCAATCGCGCAGATCGGCAGGTGCAAAGTGCGTTTGGCCTCGTCGAGCAGGTCGAGGCTGCAACTCGGCGCGCCGGGTTTGGTGTTGGAATTGAAGAAGCGACCGAAGGCGACGTAGCTCGCGCCTTCTTTGGCGGCCTGTTCGGCCAGTTCGAGCTGCGCGTGGCAGGTCGATCCGATAATCGCTTTCGAACCGAGCAGGGCGCGGGTCGGCGACAGCGGGCCGTCGGTCTGGCCCAAGTGCACACCGACGTTCAGGCGTGCGGCCAGTTCGGCGTCATCGTTGATGATCAACTGGGTCTTGTAGCGTTCGCATAGGTCACGCAAGGCCTCGGCCTCACGCAGGCGCCGGGCTTCGTCGCTGCTCTTGTCGCGGTATTGCAGGAGGGTGACGCCGCCTTCCAGCGCCGCCTCCACGTACGGCAGAAACTTGCCGGCCAGCAATGGACCGTCGGTAATGGCGTACAGGCCACGTAGTTTCATCAGGCAGACCTCACGACGTTACGAGCAGAAATCCAGCGGCAGGCGACGCGGCACGAACTGGCCTTTGCCCAGTTGTTCGGCATCGCGCAGGGTGCGCCAGGTGTAATCCAGCGCGGTACGCACGGCGCTGGCCAGGTTTTCGCCCTGAGCCAGACGGCCGGCGAGGGTACTGGCCAGGGTGCAGCCGGAGCCGTGATAGCTGCCCGGCAGGCGCTGGCACTTGAAGGTTTCGCGCAGGCCGTCACGGCTGTACAGGCGATTGTGGATTTCGGTTTCGTCGCCGTGGCCGCCGGTGATCAGCAGGTTCTTGATGAACGGCAACAGTTTTTCAGCACACTCGTCCGCGGTGCCTTCTGGCAGTTCGGCGAGGATCCGGGCTTCGGGAAGGTTGGGGGTGGCGATGATCGACAGCGGCAGCAGGCGTTCGCGCATGGCGTAGCCGACCTCGTCCTTGCCCAGGCGTCCGCCACCGCCGGCGCGCAGCACCGGGTCGCAGACCACCGGCAAGTGCGGGTGCGCCTGGAGCAGTTCGACAACGGTGTCGACCATTTCCAGGGAACCGAGCATGCCCAGTTTCACTGCCGCGACTTCGGAATCGTTGAGCACGGCATTGGCCTGGGCCAGTACCCACTCACGGTCGAGGACGCGAAAGTCAGTGACGTTGACAGTGTCTTGCACGGTCAGGGCGGTGACGGCCGGAGCCGCATGGCAACCCTGAGCGAGAAGGGCTTCGATATCTGCCTGCAAGCCGGCGCCACCACTGGGGTCGTGGCCGGAGAGACAGAGGACAACGGGGCGTGAGCTGTAGATATTCATGGTGCGCGAGCTTACCACCAAACCTGTTTTTCGGGTGTTGTGGCGCAGCGCTTGGCCGATAACCTCGATAACCGGATCCGCAATGGTTGTAACAATCTGACCAAGCCAACAGCTCTAGCTCGGTGTTTTGCTCTGAAACGCCCGTTCTAGAGCCTTTGTCAGAAAAATTTCCATGGTGCTCAATGGCCATCAACGGCTATGCTAGAGTGGATCCAAACCAATAACAGGTAATACCGGTTTTACGTCATCTCAAAGGGAATGGGGGGCTTCCTGACACAACCGGACAAGCCACGCTGGGGCTTCAATGCGCTATTTGTTGATGTTGCTGTTCTGTTTGCCCCTCCTGGCAAACGCCGTCGAGTTCGACGAGTTCACCCAGAGCCTCCCCCTGGGTCGATCCCTGCAAGTGTTCGAAGACCCGAGCGGTCAGGCGAGCATTGCCGACGTCCGCGCGCAGGCCGCTGCCGGGCAATTCAAAAAACACGATAAAGCCACGCTCAATGCCGGTTACTCGCGCTCGGCGTTCTGGCTGAAGATCGACCTGCATTACCGTCCGAGCAATCCGGCGGCGCAGCGTACCTGGCTGCTGGAGTTGGCTTATCCGCCGCTCGATCACCTCGACCTGTATCTGCCCGACGCCGCCGGCGACTATCGTCTGGTGCGCCAGACCGGGGACGCGTTGCCGTTCGCCAGTCGCGAGATCCGGCAGAACAACTATCTGTTCAACCTCACGTTCAAGCCTGACCAGCAACAGACCGTCTATTTGCGACTGTCCAGCGAAGGCTCGATCCAGGCGCCGGTGACGTTGTGGTCGAGTACCGCGTACCTCGAAGACCAGCCGGTGCGCCTGTACGTGTTGGGTCTGATTTATGGCGTACTGCTGGGGATGCTGGTCTACAACCTGTTCATCTACCTCAGCGTGCGCGATACCAGCTACCTCTATTACATCTTCTATATCGCGTCGTTCGGCCTGTACCAGCTGTCGGTGAATGGCGCGGCGGTCGAGTATTTCTGGCCGGATAACCCCTGGTGGGCCAACGCTGCGACGCCGTTCTTCATCGGTTGCGCAGGCCTGTTCGGCAGCCAGTTCGCTCGCAGTTTCCTGCAGACCAAAAACCACAGCCGCTGGCTCGACCGGCTGTTGATCGCCCTGATCGTGTTCGGTGCGCTGGTGATCGGTCTGTCGCTGATGACCAGTTACGCGCTGGCCCTACGCCTGGCGACGACCCTGGCGCTGACCTTTACCGTGGTGATCTTCGCCGCCGGGATCCTCGCCTGGTGGCGCGGTCTGCGCGTGGCGCGCTATTTCATCATCGCCTGGTCGGCGTTTCTGCTCGGCGGGATCGTCAACACGATGATGGTTCTGGGGTTGCTGCCGAACGTGTTCCTGACCATGTACGCCAGCCAGATCGGCTCGGCCATCGAAGTGGCGCTGCTGTCGCTGGCACTGGCCGACCGCATTAATGCGATGCGTGAACAACAGGCGCAGACCCTGTTCGACGCCGGCCAGAAGCTGGAAGTGCTGAACCAGCAACTGGCTCACAGCAACAAGCTCAAGGACGAATTCCTCGCGACCCTGACCCACGAACTGCGCACGCCGATGAACGGGGTGATTGGTTCACTGGAACTGATGCAAACCGTCGAGCTGGACCCGGAGCTGGAGCAATACCAACAGACCGCCGCCGGTTCGGCCCGGGACATGATGCGCATGGTCAATGGCATCCTGACCCTGACCGAATTGCAGGCCGGCAAGCTCAAGGCCACGCCGGGCAGTTTCAGCCTGCGGGCGGTGGTCGAGGCGCTGCGCGTGCAGTTCGACGGCAATGCGTCCAGCAAGTCGCTGGACTTCAAGGTCGACGTGCTGCCAACCCTGCCGGATCGCCTGCATGGCGACAGCGCCAAACTCGCGCAATGCCTGGAATGCCTGCTGGATAACGCGATCAAGTTCACCCGCGTCGGCGGTCTCGCCCTGCGGGTCACCGGCAAACCATCGACGGACAATCGCCTGGCGCTATCCTTTGCGGTGATCGACACCGGCATCGGGTTTACCGATCTGGGCGAAGCCACGCTGTATCAGCGTTTCTTCCAGCTCGACGGTTCAATGACCCGCGAATACGGCGGCCTGGGCGTCGGTCTGGCGATCTGCCGACAGCTGGTGGAACTGCTCGGCGGCAAACTCACGCACCGTTCCGAGCCGGGACGCGGCAGTCGTTTCCAGCTGGACGTCGAGTTTGAATTGCCGGCCGTCGAAGCCGCGCCGACGCTTGTTCGCGATGCCATACGCGCACCGCAGGACTGCACCGTGTTGCTGGTGGACGACAACAGCGTCAATCAATTGGTGATGCGCGGGATGTTGCTCAAGCTCGGTTTCCGCGTGCGCACCGCCGACCACGGTGCCGCAGCCCTCGAATGCCTGCAGCGCGAAGCGTTCGATGCGGTGCTGATCGATTGCCAGTTGCCGCCGCTGGATGGGGCCTCGCTGTGTTGCCAGATTCATGACCTGCCGGGCTGCGCCAGTCTGCCGGTATTCATGATCGCGCAGGGGGCGGATCGCGAGCATTGCGCTTCCGCCGGCTCCATCGATTACCTGAGCAAACCGGTGAAATTCGAAGACTTGCAGGTCGCGATGCAGCGGCGGGTATTGAGTTGCTGACAGGGTGAAAGCGCCGGCATTTAGGCCGATATGACACTTTGATCGGTCCGGGGGCGGTGCTTAACTGAAGCTCTGGCCGATCAAGGAGCCCCGTCATGAACCTGCATCAGTTCGCCGAAACCCACGAAGTGACCAACCAGCCACCGTCGCTGGACGGCACCAACCTGTACCGCATCGACCTGCCACTGCAGGAGTGGTCGCGGCGGTTCGGCGCCGGCTGGGCCGAATCGCGGATCGATGCCTACGGCGCATTGGCCGGCGGGCCGCTGATGGAGGCCGGGTTCCTCGCCAACCAGAACAAACCGGTGTTCGCCAGCCATGACCGCTACGGTCATCGTATTGATCTAGTGGAGTTCCACCCCGCGTATCACGAGCTGATGCGCACGGCCATCGAACACGGCCTGACGTCGTTGCCCTGGGCCCATCCACAGGACGGCGCCCATGTGGCTCGCGCCTCCATGAGTTATCTGCACAGCCAGGCCGAGGCCGGCAGCGGTTGCCCGTTGACCATGACCTTCGCCAGCGTCCCCGCGATGCGCTTGCAGCCGGATCTGGCCGAACAATGGTTGCCGAAAATCCTCGCCACCGAATACGACCCGCGCAATGTCGGCATGGCCCACAAGGCTGGCGTCACCATTGGTATGGCGATGACCGAGAAACAGGGCGGCACCGACGTGCGCGCCAACACCACCAAGGCTTATCCGGTCGGCGCCAGCGGCCCGGGCCAGGCTTATGAGTTGGTGGGCCACAAGTGGTTCTGCTCGGCGCCAATGTGCGATGCGTTCCTCACGCTGGCACAGACCGACAAGGGCCTGACCTGTTTCCTGCTGCCGCGCCATCGCCCGGACGACACGCGCAATCAGTTCTACATCCAGCGTCTGAAAAACAAACTCGGCAACCAGTCCAACGCCTCCAGCGAAGTGGAGTTTCGTGGCGCGCTGGCGTGGATGGTCGGTGAAGAAGGGCGCGGCGTGCCGACCATCATCGAGATGGTGGCGATGACCCGCTTCGATTGCATGGTCGGTTCCAGCTCACTGATGCGTCAGGCGCTGACCCAGGCCAGCCATCACTGCGCCCACCGCAAGGTCGGCGGCAAACTGCTCAGCGAACAACCGCTGATGCAGAACGTGCTGGCCGATCTGGCGCTGGAAAGCGAAGCCGCGCTGGCGTTGAGCCTGCGCATGGGCAAGGCACTGGATCATCTGAATGATCGCCATGAAGCGCAATTCGCACGCCTGGTGACGGCGGTGGGCAAATACTGGATCTGCAAACGTGCGCCGGGAATGATCAACGAAGCCGCCGAATGCATGGGCGGCGCCGGGTATGTCGAAGACAGCATCTTGCCGCGCCTGTACCGCGAAGCGCCGGTGAACTCGACGTGGGAAGGTTCCGGCAACGTGCAATGCCTCGATGTGTTGCGTGCCTTGTCGAAAGAGCCAGGCGTGCTCGATGTGCTGTTCAACGAACTGGGCGACGGCCATGGTGACAAGCGATTGGCCGCGCATATCCAGCAATTGCAGGCCTCATTCAAGGACACCAGCGACATTCAATATCGGGCGCGGCAACTGACCGAAAACATCGCTCTGGGGCTGCAAGCGAAGCTGTTGCTGGAGGCCGGGAATTCGGCGGTCAGCGATGCCTTTATCGCCAGTCGCCTGAGTGGCGGCGGTCGGGTCTACGGCGCGTTGCCGCGTGGGCTGGATGTCGAAGCCATCGTTGCCCGCTCGACGCCGCAAGGTTTCTGAAACACCCTGTGGGAGCGAGCTTGCTCGCGAAGGCGCCGGTGCATTCAACATCAATGTTGGCTGTGCTGACGCCTTCGCGGGCAAGCCCGCTCCCACAGGGATCGCCTATACCTGTCAGATTGATGAATAGCCACAACGCCACTGTTTCCGTGAAGCCACGATGCAGGCAAGATGAAGCTCTGCAAGTCAGAACACAGGAAGCTGATCGTGACCGAAGCGTTTATTGTCGTTCAAACCGCCGAACAAGCCGTGGATCGTCTGGCTGAGCTGCATGAGCGGGCCACCACGGCGCTGAACTCGGCGCTCAAGCGTTATCTCAAGGATCGCGTCGAGCCCGACGCCGAGCAACGTGCCCTGTTCCGTTATCCCGAACTGCGTCTGACCTACCACTGCCAGGGCGAAGTCCCGCAGACCACCCGCGCCTACGCCAAGGTGCAGTTGCCGGGTACCTACAGCGTGACCGTCACCCACCCGGCGGCGTTTCGCAAATACCTGCTGGAACAGCTCACGCCGCTGATGCATGACTTCACCGTAACTGTGGAAGTCGGCGTCAGCGAACAGAACATTCCATACCCATACGTGGTCGAGCAGGGCGATGAACTGGCCGGCTCCGGCGTCACCGCCGCCGTGCTGGCGCGAGTGTTCCCGAGCACCGACCTGTCCGCCGCCACCGATGGCATCGCCGACGGTCTCTACGACTGGGAAAACACCGATCCGCTGCCGCTGGCACTGTTCGATGCGGCCCGCGTCGACTTCTCGCTGCGGCGTCTGGTGCACTACACCGGCAGCGACTGGCGCCATGTGCAACCGTGGATTTTGCTGACCAACTACCACCGTTACGTCGACCAGTTCATCGTCCATGGCCTGGAGCAATTGCGCCGCGACCCGCGTTTCGTGCGCATGGTGCTGCCGGGCAACGTGATCATCGAAAAAGGCATGGATCACGGCGAAGCCTCGGCGATTGCGGCCGGTGTGGTCTGGCACCGCTACCAGATGCCGGCCTATCACCTGATCGCCAGCGATGGCCACGGCGTGACCCTGGTGAACATCGGCGTCGGTCCGTCCAACGCCAAGAACATCACCGATCACCTGGCGGTGCTGCGTCCGCATTGCTGGCTGATGATCGGTCACTGCGGCGGCCTGCGTCAGTCGCAGACCATCGGCGACTATGTGCTGGCTCACGCTTACATGCGTCGCGACGGGATTCTCGACCGGGTGGTGCCGCCGAACATTCCGATCCCGGCCCTGGCCGAAGTGCAACTGGCACTGCAACAAGCGGCGGCCAACATCACCGGCGAGAAGGGCGAAGAGCTGAAGAAGCGCCTGCGCACTGGCACCGTGCTGACCTACGACGACCGCAACTGGGAATTGCGCTGGGCCCAGGAGCGACCGCTGATCAACCTGTCCCGCGCCGTGGCGGTGGACATGGAAAGCGGCACCATCGCCGCCCAGGGTTATCGCCTGCGGGTGCCGTACGGCACGTTGCTGTGTGTTTCGGACAAACCGCTGCACAGTGAAATCAAGCTGCCGGGTTCGGCCAACGCGTTCTACGAGCGCGCGGTCAGCCAGCACTTGAAGATCGGTATCGAAGCGGTGGACCTGCTGCGCACTGAACTCAACTCGCTGCACTCGCGCAAACTGCGCAGCTTCGACGAGCCGCCGTTCCGCTAACGGTTTGTCGTGGTCATTTGGCGGTCTGGGCACTAGCATTAGCAGCCCAGATCGCCAGATGTTGTTTTGCCCATGTCCCGTCCCCCACGTCCACCTTCCCGCCGCCCCGGCGCGAAGCCATCCTCTTCAGCCCCGCGTCGTGTGGCCAAGGCACCGCCCGCCGAGCCGAAGCTGATCCTGTTCAACAAACCGTTCGATGTGCTGACGCAGTTCAGCGACGGCGAGGGGCGGGCGACGCTCAAGGATTACATCGACGTTCCGGGCATCTACCCGGCCGGGCGGCTGGACCGCGACAGTGAAGGTTTGCTGCTGCTGACCAACGACGGTCAGTTGCAGGCGCGTATCGCCGACCCCAAGCACAAACTGGCGAAAACCTATTGGGTGCAGGTCGAAGGCGTGCCGACGGCCGAGCAGTTGCAGCGCCTGCGTGACGGTGTCGAATTGAATGACGGCATGACCTTGCCCGCCGAAGCGCGGCAACTGGATGAGCCTGAGCTGTGGCCGCGCAATCCGCCGGTACGCTTTCGCGCAACCATTCCGACAACCTGGCTGGAACTGGTGATTCGCGAAGGGCGCAACCGCCAAGTGCGGCGGATGACGGCGGCGGTAGGGTTGCCGACGTTGCGGCTGGTACGGGTCAGAATTGGGGACTGGACGATCGAAGGGCTCGATCAGGGCCAGTGGAAGGAAGTGCCGGCGCGCTTATAAGGCGCCGGACTCGATCAGGCCGATCACCACACTCTTGATGATGAACGCGGCCACGCCCAGGCCCAGCACGAAGAACAGGATGAACGAGCCGAAGCGCCCGGCCTTGGACTTCTTCGCCAGATCCCAGACGATGAAACCCATGAAAATGATCAGGATGCTGACCAGGCCGGTCATCATCCACTCTTCAAATACTGCTGGATCCATCGGGCATCTCCGGCGCTGTGCGGCTGAAAGGGCGGCCGCGAGTATACGCCAGCGGCGAACGACGCAGCATTGACCTGCGTCGGTGTGCCGCAGTCATTCGTCGATTTCAGCTACGCAGATGAGTCAGCGGCAATTCGGTGCTGTTGAGCACCTGATTCAGCACAAAGCTCGAGCGCACGCTGGTCACGCCTTCGATGCGGGTCAGGTGCCCCAGCAGCAGCTTCTGATAGTGATCCATGTCCGGCACCACGACTTTCAGTTGATAGTCGGCATCGACCCCGGTCACCAGGCTGCATTCAAGCACCTGCGGCAAGGTGCGGATTGCCGCTTCGAAGTTCTCGAAACGCTCCGGTGTGTGCCGGTCCATGCCGATCAGCACGTAGGCGGTCAGGCTCAGACCGAGCATCTTGCGGTCCAGCAGGGCCACCTGGCGCGAGATGTAGCCATCGTCCTCCAGTTGCTTGACCCGGCGCGAGCACGGGGAGGGTGACAGACCGATGCGCTCGGCCAGTTCCTGGTTGGAGATGCGGGCGTCGCGCTGCAATTCCGCCAAAATGCTCAGGTCGTAACGGTCGAGTTTGCTCATCAATCGGTCCTTTGTCCTAACTATTGCGGCGGATTATCTATCCAGGGTTAAAAATTGCGCAAGTGATGTTTAATTGAGCAATCTTCGCAATCATCTGTCGCGGCCTCAGGCCTATCCTTATCACCAGAATCACTGCTCGGTAACACAGTCCACTGCGGCCCGCCCAATCAGGCCCGCCGCGGCCGCCGCCCCCACCGGGGACGTGCCGGCCCCCGAGCTGCACACTGTCCAGAAGACGGCGTGAGGTGAGCCGACGTCAAAAGCGTCGAGCCAGGACGAAGTTCTCTAGAAGGGAGGCCGACGGGTCTCCCTTTTTTCTTGCCCGCGATTTGACCTCGTTCGCTCAATAAATAAATGGCGTGACTGATAACCTGTTGCAGAACCCGGTGTGCCCCTTCCCGGTCTTAGCTACAAGCCCTACTTAATTACAGGGTCCGGCCCGCAGTGAGGAATTTCATGAAGTCGCGTATCTGGCGTCTGGCCAGTGTAGGTTTGCTGTGTGTAAGTGTCTGTGCGCAGGTGCTGGCCGATGAGCCGCAGAATCGTGGCCCCGAGGGCGGCGGACGCGAGCGGGAGCATCAGGGGCACAACGAAGGCCGTGAAGGCAACAACCAGCCACGTCCGCAAAACCAGCCGCAGCAGAATCAGCCGCGGCCGCAGAACAACGAGATCATTCGCGGCGACAACAGCCGCCAGTTCGAGCACAACGGTCAGCAGCACAACAATGGGCAGTGGCAGAACCAGAATCGCCCACCTGTTCAACCTGCGCCGGTTCATCAGCCGCCACCACCACCGGTCAACAATCTGCCGATCCAGCCGCGCCCCGACACTGTGCGCCAGACCCAGGAACCGCGTCAGGGCTATTACCGCGACGAACGCCCGCAAAATGGCTACCACCAGAACTGGCAGACCGGCAATCGCCCCGATGACCATCGCTGGCCGGGTCGCCCCGACGGGCATGGCAATGGCTGGGGCCCCGGCCCGCAATACCGGCCGGGCCATGTGATCGACCGCTTCCCGGATCGTGACTTCCGCGTTCCGTATCGTGGCCAGGATTATTTCTTCTCCGGTGGCTACTGGTATCGCCCGCAAGGTCCGCGATATGTCGTGGTTCAGCCGCCACGGGGGATCCGCATCCAGTACCTGCCGGATTACGCCCGCGAAGTTTGGATCGGCGGTTCGCTGTTGTTCCTGGCGGCAGGCTCGTACTACGCCTATCAGGAAGCGACCCAGGATTACGTAGTGGTCGAGCCGCCGGTGCAGCAACCGCCACAACCGACCAACAACGGTTATGACGTGGAAGCCTATCCGGCCAACGGCCAGTCGCCGGAGCAGGTCCAGCAGGACGGCTACCAGTGCTACCAATACGCGGTACAGCAAAGCGGTTTCGATCCGCGTACCGCGACCTACCAGCCCGCACCCGAAGTGGTGCAGGCCTACCGTCAGGCCCAGGGCAATTGCCTGAGCAGCCGCGGTTATCAGGTCAACTACTGAGCCCGGGCGGCTTTCACCACTTCCTGCGGGTCGGCGTGCACAAGCACTTCGGCCCGCGGGTAGGCAGCGTGGATCGCATCGGCGGCCTGATCGCTGATGCCGTGAGCGACTGACAGCGTCAGTTCCCCCGGCAATTCCAGGTGCAACTGGACGAACCAGTGATTGCCGGAAATCCGCGTGCGCAGATCATGGGCGCCCAGCACACCCGGCACACCGCAGGCCAGTTCGAGCATGTGCTGACTGACATCCACCGGCAGCTCTTCATCCATCAACACGGAAAAACTCTCCCGGGCGATCTGGATCGCGCTCCAGAGGATGTACACGGCAATCCCCAGACCGAACCACGCATCCAGTTGATGAAAGCCCAGACCCGCCAGGATCAGGGCGATCAGGATGCTGCCGTTGAGCAACATATCCGAACGGTAATGCAGCGAGTCCGCGCGCACGGCGTTGGAGCCGGTCTGCTTGATCACCCGATGCTGCAACATCAACAGCGCCGCCGTCAGCAGCAGCGAAAACACGATCACGCCGATGCTGATCCAGGGCGCGCCGAGCGGTTCCGGTTGCTGGATTCGCTCATAAGCCTGAAACGCAATCAGCACCGCACTGCCGCCAATGAACAGCGCCTGCGCCATGCCTGCCAGGGATTCGGCCTTGCCGTGGCCATAGCGGTGATCGTCATCCGCCGGGCGCAGCGCGTAGTGCACCGCCAGCAGATTGAGCAACGAAGTGACGCCATCGAGGGCCGAGTCGGTGAGGCCGGCGAGCATGCTCACCGAACCGCTCAGCCACCAGGCGATGGCTTTGGCGATAATCAGCGTACAGGCCACCGCCACCGAGGCGCGGGTCGCCAGCCGCAGCAGGCGGGCGTGTTCGGGGCTGGAGGTCATGGGGGCATCGATTCCTTATGCGGCAGGTTGCAGGCCGAACATCGCCAGTTGCTGGGTGCTGCCCTTGTGCCGGATCAGGCGCGGATCGTCCAGCGGCAGGTTGCGGCCCAGTTCTGTTTCGAGAATAGCCTGCAACTTGAGGTTATCGACCTGACCGTCCGGGCCGATGGCTGGTTTGAGCTTGGCCGGATCGACCTGCGCCGTGTGGCCCGGTTCGAAATAGATCGCGCCGGTGGTGAAGTCCACGGCAAACGCGATCACGCCGGGAAGGATATAGAACAACAGGCCCACGGCATCGAGCACGGCAATCGCCGGGTCGATCTTGCCGTCGATCTGGCCGCGCCGGTCGGGATAGAAAATCGAACCGCACGCAGTGATCTGAGTGAGCAGGGTGGCAACCAGTACACCGCCGATCAGGCGAAAAGGTAAGCGCATGGGAATCTCCTGAGTCATCTGTTAACGAAGCGTCATCGTGTGAAGTTAAGACCCTGACGAACGCCTGGCAGTTCGCCGTTATACTCGCCGCTCTGTTTTGGAGCCAGTATGAATTCGTTGCCGATCGATGACGTTTTACCCGCCCTGCGTGAAGCCCTAGCGACACGCCATGAAGCCGTGCTCGAAGCACCGCCCGGTGCTGGTAAAACCACCCGCGTGCCTTTGGCCCTGCTCAATGAAGCATGGCTGAACGGGCAGACCATTCTCATGCTCGAACCCCGTCGGTTGGCCGCGCGCGCAGCGGCGGAGCGGCTGGCCAGCGAGCTGGGCGAGAAGGTCGGTGAAACGGTCGGTTATCGCATTCGCCTCGACAGCAAGGTCGGCCCCAACACACGCATCGAAGTGGTCACCGAAGGCATTCTCACCCGGCGTTTGCAGGACGACCCGGCGCTGGAAGGCGTGGGTCTGCTGATCTTCGACGAATTCCACGAACGCAGTCTCGACGCCGATCTGGCGCTGGCCCTCAGTCTGAACGGTCGCGAACTGTTTCGAGCTGAACAACCGCTGAAGATTCTGCTGATGTCCGCCACCCTCGAAGGCGAACGCCTGGCCGGGTTGCTCGACGATGCACCGATCCTGCGCAGCGAGGGCCGGATGTTCCCGGTGACGATGCGCTGGGGCCGGCCGTTCCAGCCCGGCGAATACATCGATCAACGCGTCACGCAAACGGTGCTCGAAGCCTTGCACGATGAAACCGGCAGCCTCTTGGTGTTCCTGCCGGGGCAAGCGGAAATCCGCCGTGTGCATCAACAACTGGCGGACGCCATCGGTGAGCGCAGCGACGTCTTGCTCTGCCCGTTGCACGGCGAACTCGACCTGAATGCGCAACGCGCAGCTATCGATCCGGCGCCGGTGGGCCAGCGCAAAGTGGTGCTGGCCACCAACATCGCCGAGACCAGCCTGACCATCAACGGCGTGCGCGTGGTGATCGACGCCGGGCTGGCGCGGGTGCCGCGTTTCGATCCGGGCAGCGGCATGACCCGCCTCGACACTCAACGGATCTCCAAAGCCAGCGCCACCCAGCGCGCGGGTCGGGCCGGGCGTCTGGAGCCGGGCGTGTGTTATCGGCTGTGGTCGCAGGATCAGCACGAACAGCTGGCGGCTTATGGCAGCGCGGAAATTCTCTCGGCGGATCTTGCGGGCCTGGCTTTGCAACTCGGTCGCTGGGGCGTGGCGCCGAGTGATCTGATCTGGCTGGACGTACCGCCAGCGGCTGCCTATGCGCAGGCTCAGGATCTGTTGCAGCGTCTCGGTGCGTTGGACGGTGAAACTCTCAACCGTCACGGCCAGGCCATGGCCGAACTGCCGGCGCATCCGCGCATCGCCCATTTGCTGTTGCGCGGTCAGGCGCTGGGGCTGGCGACCATGGCGTGCGACGTCGCCGCGCTGCTCGGCGAGCGGGATATCTTGCGCGGCGCCGGGGCGGATCTGCACAGTCGTCTGGTGCTGCTGTCCGGCGAAGAACGCGCGGCCCGGGGCGCTCAGGGCGGCGTGCAGCGCGCCCGGCAACTGGCACGGCAATATCGCGGCTACCTGCGCGGGCAACCGAGCCAACCGGTCAGCGATCCCGATCACCCGCGCTGGCTCGGCGCTCTGCTGGCACTGGCCTATCCGGATCGCGTCGCTCAGCAGCGGCGTGCCGGCGGCGCCGAATATCGTCTGGCCAACGGTCGAGCGGCGTTGTTCGCCGAAGCCGACAGCCTGATGAAGGAACCGTGGATCGTCATCGCTGACCTCGGCAGCCGTCAGGGCCAACGCGAGGAACGGATTTATCTGGCGGCGGATTTCGATCCGGCGCTGTTCGATTCGGTGCTGGCCGAGCAAGTGCACAACGTCGATCAACTGGATTGGGACGAGCGGGAAGGCGTGCTGCGGGCCGAGCGTCAGCGCAAGGTCGGCGAACTGATCCTCAGCCGTGAACCGTTGACCGGTCTCGACGAGAACGCCCGCAGCCAGGCACTGGTCAATCTGGTGCGGCGCAAAGGTCTGGAGCTGCTGCCGTGGACCCCGGAACTGCGCCAATGGCAGGCGCGAGTCGCGTTGCTGCGTCAGCTCGATCTGGACGCCAAGGGCGACAGCCAATGGCCGGATGTCAGCGATGCGACGCTGCTGAAAACCCTCGAAGACTGGCTGATGCCTTATCTGGGCAAGGTCTCGCGCCTCAGCCATTTCGCCAACCTCGACCTGTCGAGCATCGTGCGTAATCTGCTGCCGTGGCCGCTGCCACAGCAACTCGATGAACAGGCACCGCATCACCTGAGCGTGCCGTCGGGCTCGTCGATTCGCCTCGACTACAGCGAACAGCCACCGATTCTCGCGGTACGGCTGCAGGAGTTGTTCGGCCTCGCCGACACACCGCGCATCGCTGGCGGCCGGCAAGTGGTCAAGTTGCATCTGCTGTCGCCCGCGCGGCGGCCGGTGCAGGTGACGCAGGATCTGGCCAACTTCTGGCGCAGCACCTATGCCGAGGTGAAGAAGGATTTGAAGGGGCGGTATCCAAAGCATTATTGGCCGGATGATCCGCTGGTGGCTGAAGCCACTGCGCGGGCCAAGCCGCGAGGTACGTGACAGAAGGCATTCAGGAAAGGCTTCCATCTTTCTCAATTATGCGTAATTATTTTCTTATTCATAAATTATGTATTTTGACATAAAGGCTCATAATGACCCCGGAAACCAAGGACTCGTTGCTCTTCCCTCGCACCAACCTGGCTGAAGGAATCCTGGTCACTTTCGAGTCACGCCTGCAGAACGCCGCGACGATATTCGCGCCTCGGCGCAAGGGTAAAACCACCTTTCTGATCAACGACCTGATACCGATTGCCAAGGCGCACGGCTTTATTGTCGCAACAGCAGACCTATGGTTTGACAAGGCGCATCCTGAGCGGGTGATCGCGGGTGCGTTGTATGAGGCCATCCACGGCGCAGGTTTTTTACGACGCAACTGGCTCAAGCTCATGCGACCGGGTTCTCTGGTCCAGTCGGTGGAGGCCGGCGCCAGTACCGACGGCGTAACAGTGAAGGCCGAACTGGCGAAGGAGGGCGGACTGAACCTGATCGAGCTCTTCGAGCGCTTCCGGATACTCGGTAACGGCAAGGCGCTGCTGATCATCGATGAGGTCCAGCATCTGGCGAGCCGAAAAGAATTCGAAGACTTGACTGCTACGCTCCGTTCGCTACTGCAGCACGCGCACGGTGAAGTCTTTGCAGTGTTTACAGGCTCCTCCCAAGATGGCCTGCATCGAATGTTTCGGCGTACCAAAGCACCGTTCTATCAGTTCAGCCACGAGATCCAGTTTCCTAATCTTGGCCTGGAGTTCGTCCAGCATTTGGGCCAGCGGTTTCGTGAAATCACTGGAAGGGAGTGGGAGGTAAACGCCGCTTTCGAGCGTTTTGCTGCCCGGGGATACATGCCCAAGTACATTCGCGATGTATTCCTGCTGTGTCTCACTGAGGGGCTCAGTGTGCGAGATGCAGACCATCGAGCCTGGAGCACCATGACGGACGAAGGCAACTTCGAGAACCTGATCCTGGAGATGGCACCTCTGGATTTCACCGTACTTATCGGGCTGGTGAAGGGCCTTCCAATTTTTTCTACCGAAGGACGCGAATGGATTGGCAGCGAGATGCCCGGTGGCCACGTGCCCAGCGCGGCGACGGTTCAGACGGCCTTGAAGCGCCTGCAACGCCGCGACCTCGTCGGGAACCTCGGGCATGGTGAGTGGGCGATTGAAGACATTGCCATGGAAGGGTATTTGCGTCGGAATTTCGTTGAAATCGACCCTCAACTCGGTACGGAAAACGATCAATAGGTTCTTTGGATAGCTTGCGTCGGCTTTCTGAAGACAACCTGAGGTTTATAAAGCATCAAAAGATCGCAGCCCGCGATCTTTTGATTTTCATAGGCTGGCCTTGGCCGTCAGCTGCTCCCGACAATAATCGGCAAACAACTGCGCCGGTTTGGTCAGTTGCCCGCGTTTGAGCCACGCCGCCACCAGGCCTGAGCCGGTGACGTCTTCGACGATGTCCACGCACACGACTTTTTTGCCGTCGTAGGTGCATTCCGAATGTGGGCGGGTGACCAGGATCGAGAAGCCGAAACCCTGGCCGACCATGCCGCGCACCATTTCGATCGAGGGCGAGCTGAACTCGATGCGTGGCGACAGCCCCAGTTCTTCGAACAGGCTGACGAAGTAGGTGCGGCTCGGTTGCACGTCGAGCAGGATCATCGGTTCCAGGCACAAGTCCCGCAGCGACACCTGCTTGAGCTGGGCGAAGCGGTGATCCGCCGGCAGAAGTGCGTAAGGCCGTTGGGCCGGCATCAGCGGTTCGGTTTCGATGGTCGCGTCGAGGTCGTGCTTGTACAGGATTGCCAGGTCGAAGGTGCCCGAGGTCAGGCCTTGCACCAGTTCCTGTTGTTCGCCGTCGCGGATGCGGATTTTCACTCCGGGATACAGCGCCGAGAAGCCGGCAATCAGTTGCGGCAGGTACAGCGGTGCGACGGTTTCAAAACAGCCGATATCGATCTGCCCGGCCACCACGTCGTTGTCGGCGAGGGCGTTCTGTTCGAACTCCTTGGCCATGCGCAGCAGTTCTTGGGCCTTGCGGAAGAACCGCGCGCCGCTGGGTGTAAGGGATACGCCCTGAGCGTGATGGCGGATGAGCAGTTGCACGCCGAAGCTGTCTTCCAGCCCCTTGATCGCCGTGGAAATCGCCGGTTGCGCGATGTACAGCTTGCGCGACGCTTCGGCGACGCTGCCGCATTCGACGGTGGTGATGAAGTATTTCAACTGACGCAGGTTGTAAGCGGCCACGGGAACCTCAGAACGAACGGATTTCACATCCAAGCAATTTGTACGCCGCCGGCCTCCGTTCTGTCGGCGGTTTTTTTGTCCCTGAACAATAGCCCCATACGCGCGTGAGGGGGCCATCGGCTGGTTACCTTTTTTATTGTCTGCGAAGACATTTTTACTGGTTTTGGCTAGCGCAGGCCTGAGCGACTATCGACTGCAGCCGTTTATAAAAGAATAAAAGTCCAAGGAGCATCCACCGTGTTCGAACTTGCAGACTGGCAGCGCAAGGCCGCTGAATTGAGCTATCCGTACCAGGCCGTGATCGACGGCAAGCTGCGTGCGGCGCAGTCGGGGCAGACCTTTGCCGCGATCAACCCGGCCACCGACCAATTGCTGGCGAACGTCGCTGCGTGCGGTGAAGAGGATGTCGATGCGGCGGTGCGCAATGCGCGCGAAGTATTCGAGGCCGGCACCTGGGCCGGGCGTTCGCCCACCGAGCGCAAGCAAGTCCTGCTGCGGCTGGCGGATCTGATTCTGGCTAATCGCGAAGAACTGGCGCTGCTCGATTCGCTGAACATGGGCAAGCCGGTGATGGACGCTTACAACATCGACGTGCCGGGCGCCGCCGGGGTGTTCCGCTGGTACGCCGAAAGCCTCGACAAACTCTATGATCAGGTCGCGCCGAGCGCCTCGAACGTGCTGGCAACTATCACCCGCGAAGCGCTGGGCGTGGTCGCCGCCGTGGTGCCGTGGAACTTCCCGCTGGACATGGCCGCGTGGAAACTCGCGCCGGCGCTGGCGGCGGGCAACTCGGTAATCCTCAAACCCGCCGAGCAATCACCGTTCTCCGCGTTACGTCTGGCCGAGCTGGCGCTGGAAGCCGGGTTGCCGGCCGGCGTGCTGAACGTGCTGCCGGGGCTCGGCGAACAAACCGGTAAAGCCTTGGGTCTGCACCCGGATGTCGATTGTCTGGTGTTCACCGGCTCGACCCAGGTCGGCAAATATTTCATGCAGTACTCCGCGCAGTCGAACCTCAAACAGGTGTGGCTGGAGTGCGGCGGCAAGAGCGCCAATCTGGTGTTCGCCGACTGCAAGGATCTGGACCTGGCGGCGCAGAAAGCCGCGTTCGGGATCTTCTTCAATCAGGGCGAAGTCTGCTCGGCCAACTCGCGATTGCTGGTGGAACGCTCGATTCATGACGAGTTCGTCGAGCGACTGAAGGCCCAAGCCGAACGCTGGCAGCCGGGCGATCCGCTGGATCCGGCGAGTGCGGCCGGGGCGATCGTCGACACCCGTCAGACCGAAAGCATTCTGCGCTTCATCCATCAGGCCGAACGCGAAGGCGCGACCCGCGTGTGCGGCGGGCGGCAACTGAGTTTCAACGGTTCGGACAACTTCGTTCAGCCGACGATTTTCACCGACGTGCAGCCGCACATGACCCTGTTTCGCGAAGAAGTGTTCGGCCCGGTGCTGGCGGTGATTCCGTTCGATGACGAGGCCCACGCCTTGCAACTGGCCAACGACAGCGTCTACGGTCTGGCAGCGTCGCTGTGGACCGATGATCTGCACCGCGCGCACCGGGTGGCGCGGCAATTGCGAGCCGGTACGGTGTCGGTCAACAGCGTCGATGCGCTGGACGTGACCGTGCCGTTTGGCGGCGGCAAGCAGTCCGGTTTCGGCCGCGATCTGTCGCTGCACTCGTTCGACAAATACACCCAGTTGAAAACCACCTGGTTTCAACTGCGCTCATGACAGCCGCTCACAACAAAAAAGGAGATCCGGCGATGACCACCTCACGTGAAACCCGCGACTACCAGGCCGCCGATGCAGCGCACCACATTCATGCGTTCGTCGACCAGAAGGCCCTCAACGACGAAGGCCCACGGGTGATGGTGCGCGGTGACCGCCTTCACCTGTGGGACAACGACGGTCGGCGCTACCTCGACGGCATGTCGGGGCTGTGGTGCACCAACCTCGGTTACGGGCGCAAGGACTTGAACGCGGCGGCGAGCCGGCAACTGGAGCAGTTGCCGTACTACAACATGTTTTTCCACACCACCCACCCGCAGGTGATCGAGCTCTCCGAGCTGCTGTTCAGCCTGCTGCCGGGGCACTACAGCCACGCGATCTACACTAACTCCGGCTCCGAGGCCAACGAGGTGCTGATCCGGACCGTGCGCCGTTACTGGCAGGTGCTGGGCAAGCCCGAGAAGAAAATCATGATCGGCCGCTGGAACGGTTACCACGGTTCGACCCTGGCGGCGACGGCCCTCGGCGGCATGAAGTTCATGCACGAAATGGGCGGGATGATTCCCGACATCGCGCACATCGACGAGCCGTACTTCTTCGCCCACGAAGGCCACCTGACCCCGGCGGAATTCGGCCTGCGGGCGGCGCAGCAGCTGGAAGCGAAGATCCTCGAACTGGGTGCCGACAAGGTCGCCGGGTTTATCGCCGAGCCGTTCCAGGGCGCGGGCGGCATGATCTTCCCGCCGGAAAGCTACTGGCCGGAAATCCAGCGCATCTGCCGCAAGTACGACGTGCTGTTGTGCGCCGATGAAGTGATCGGCGGCTTCGGTCGCACCGGCGAATGGTTCGCCCACGAATACTTCGGTTTCGAACCGGACACCCTGTCCATCGCCAAGGGCCTGACCTCCGGTTACATCCCGATGGGTGGCCTGATCCTGTCGAAGAAAATGGCCGACGTGCTGGTGGAGCAGGGCGGTGTGTTCGCTCACGGTCTGACCTATTCCGGGCACCCGGTGGCGGCGGCGGTGGCGATTGCCAACCTCAAGGCATTGCGCGATGAAGGCGTGGTGGCGCGGGTCAAGGATGACATCGGCCCGTACCTGCAACAGTGCCTGCGCGAGGTGTTCGGCAATCACCCGCTGGTGGGCGATATCCAGGGCACGGGCATGGTCGCGGCGTTGCAACTGGCTGAAGACAAGGCCACCCGCAAGCGCTTTGCCAATGAGAACGACATGGCCTGGCGCTGCCGCACGATCGGTTTTGAGGAGGGGGTGATCATTCGCTCGACCCTGGGGCGGATGATCATGGCGCCGGCGTTGATTGCCAGCAGTGAAGAGATCGACGAGCTGGTGAGCAAGACCTTGAAAGCGGTTGATCGTACGGCGCAGGAATACGGTCGGCTCTGAGGTATTCGTAAAGTTCAAGGGCCCCTTCGCGAGCAAGCTCGCTCCCACAGTTATCGGGGTGGATCACACAGTTGTGAACGACCGATAAACCTGTGGGAGCGAGCTTGCTCGCGATTTGCGTCAGCCGATTCAACATCGTTTTATCTGCCTTGCACCCCCACCGTGCACCCCCGCCCGACGCGCCCTTTCGCGGTGCGCACTACCCAGTTTTTTCATCGTTCGCGTCTAACTATTTCCTCGTTTTCCTGACGCCGGGCCTGGGTCAACATCGATTTCGCCAGCCAAGGCATTGCCCGCCAGAGTCCGACAGAGACCGCAGCGTGCAATCGCGAGACCCCGGCTGGCCGTACTGCCCATGACAACTAAATCAACAGCGTTGGGAGTGCTCCATGAACAAGTCCTTGTTTACCCGTCTTGCATGTCCTCTGGCGATTTCCGCCCTTTCCGTCACCGCCGCCCAGGCCGGCACCTTGTCGATCGGCCACACCACGTGGGTCGGTTACGGCACCCTGTATCTGGCTCAGGATCTGGGCTACTTCAAGGAAAACGGCCTGACCGTCGAGTTGCCGGTGGTCGAGGAAGCCTCGATGTACATGGCCGCCCAGGCGTCCGGGCAATTGTCCGGCTCGGCGTCGACCATCGACGAAGTGCTGAAGTACCGCCCGCAGTTCTGCTTCAAGGCCGTGGCTGCGCTGGATGACAGCCATGGCGGCGACGGCGTGCTGGTCGGTAAAAACGTGAAGAGCCTGCAGGAACTCAAGGGCCAGGCGGTGGCCGTCAACGAAGGGTCGACCTCGCAGTTCTGGCTGTCGTACCTGCTGAAAAAGAACGGCATGCGCATGAGTGACATCACCGTGCAGAACATGACCGCCGACGATGCCGCCACCGCGTTCATCGCCGGTCGCGTGCCGGCCGCCGTGACCTGGGAGCCGCATCTGTCGATGGTGCGCGACAAGCAGCAGGGCAAGGTGCTGATCGACAGCAGCAGTACGCCCGGCGTGATCGTCGATGTGGTGGCGCTCAATTGCACGGTTATCGAGAAGCAGCCGGAAGACGTCAAGGCGCTGGTCGCCGGTCTCTACAAAGCCGTGCAGTACACCAAGGACCATCCACAGAAAGCCTACGAAATCATGGCCAAGGGCGTCGGCGGTTACCTGTCCGATCCGAAGGAACTGGCCGCCGCCGCTCAGGGCGTGCGCTTCTACGATCAGGCCATGAGCGAGAAACTGCTGGGCAAACCGGGCGCGCCGGGTGACAGCGAGCCGCTGATCAAACTGGCCAATGAAACCGCCAGCGAACTGCAGGGTAAGCCCTACAACGTCAGCAACGACGATTTGGTCGACAACCGTTTCGTCAGCCCGCTCTAGGAGACTGGTCATGTTCAAGCGCAATTCATGGCTGAGCCGCTGCATCACGCCGAAAACCGGATTGCCGGTGTCGGTGGTGTGGAGCGCCAGCGGTCTGGCCTGGGTGTTGCTGGTCGGCTTGTGGGCCGGGTTGTCCTACGGCGGCATCGTGCCGGGGATGTTCCTGCCGACGCCCGGTGCGGTGGTCGAAGCCGCCGTGCGCCTGAGCCGCGACGGCACTCTTGGCCAGCATGTCTGGGCCAGTGTTGAAGTGGTGATGGTCGGCTTCATCGTGTCGTCGCTGGTGGCGGTGCCGCTGGGCTTGCTGATGGGCAGCTTCCGCATCGTCCAGGCGTTCCTCGAGCCGATGGTCAATTTCATCCGTTACTTGCCGGTGACCTCGTTCGTGCCGCTGTTCATCCTGTGGATCGGCATCGGTCTGGAGCAGCGGGTGTCGGTGATCATTTTCGGCGTGTTCTTCCAGCAACTGGTGATGGTCGCGGACGTGTCCAAAGGCATCTCCAAGGACTTGATCAACGCTTCCTACACCCTCGGATCCAACCGGCGTGACGCGGTGCTGCATGTGATCGCCCCGGCATCGCTGCCCGGTGTGCTCGACACCTTGCGGGTGACCATGGGCTGGGCCTGGACCTATCTGGTGGTGGCCGAACTGGTCGCCGCATCCAGTGGCCTCGGTTACTTGAGCCTCAAGGCCATGCGCGGCTTTCAGGTCGACGTGATTTTTCTCGCCATCGCGATCATCGGCCTGCTCGGCCTGGTCACCGATCAACTGTTCCGCTTCTTGCGTTTGAGGATTGCCGCATGGGCTCAGTAACCGCTGCCAACCGTCGTTTCATCGAGCCGGTCGCCACACCGGCACACGCCGCGCCAAGGTTGCAGGTGGACAAGGTCAGCCTGCGCTACACCAAGCCCGGCGGCGGTACGTTCACCGCGCTGGAGGAAGTGTCGTTCGAAGTGCCGGATCAACAATTCGCGGTGCTGGTCGGGCCGTCGGGCTGCGGCAAGTCGAGCTTGCTGTACCTCACCGCCGGTCTGGCCGAGCCGACGTCCGGCGAGATCTACGTCGGCGGCCAGCAAGTGCAGGGTCCCGGCGCGGATCGCGGGATGGTGTTCCAGAGCTACACGCTGTTCCCGTGGCTGACGGTGCGGCAGAACGTCGAGTTCGGCCTCAAGCGTCGGGGCATGCCGGCGGCCAAACGCAAGGAAATCGTCGATTACTACGTCAATGAAGTCGGCTTGTCAGGATTTGCCGACAACTACGCCAAGCAGTTGTCCGGCGGCATGATGCAGCGAGTGGCGATTGCCCGGGCCCTGGCCAACGATCCGCAGATCCTGCTGATGGACGAACCCTTCGGCGCCCTCGACAGCCAGACCCGTCTGCAAATGCAGCAGCTGTTGCTGCGGGTGTGGGGCAACAGCAAGAAAACCGTGCTGTTCGTCACTCACGATATCGACGAAGCGATTCTGCTCGGCGACCGGGTGTACGTGATGGGCGCCAGGCCTGGGCGGATCAAGCAGATTCTCGATGTGCCGATCGAACGCCCGCGCACCCTGGACATGGTCATGGAGCGCTCGTTCATCGACATGAAGCGGCAGATCTTCGGGCTGTTGCACGACGATCTTGAAGAGGCTCACTGAGATCAGTTGGGTGGCAGAAGGAACTTCGCAATCACCGGCAGATGATCGGAGATGCGCAACGTATCGTCCTGACGCACCGTGGCTTCGACCCGTTTGATCTTCGGGCTGTAGAACAGGTAATCGACCGTGCGGTCCGGGCCGTTGAGGCCGGGGTCGTTGGGGTAATGGGTCAGCCACTTGGCGCGGTCGATGCCGCTGGCTTCATTGTTGGTCGGGATCATCGGGTACTTGTCCCACAACAGGTGCAGCGCACTGTCCACGGAGTAGGGCGTGCGTTGTTCGACCGGCAGACGCCGGTATTGGCCGAGCGGCAACAGGTTGAAGTCGCCCCCGATCAGCCACGGCGTGCCGTGGCTTTCGTGTTTGTCGAGCACCTTGGCCACCGCCGTCACCTGCGCCTGCAAGGTTTCGTCCGGCTGCATGGCGCGATCCAGATGGGTGTTGAGCACTACCAGTTGCCCGCCATCGCTGAACGGCAGGGTGGTGGCGAGCAGGGCGTTTTTCGGCTGGAACTGGCGGCTGATGATATTCAGCGGTTGCACCGGCAATTGCAGGCGTTCGGCGTGTTCGATGCGGAAGCGGCTGAGGGTCGCGAGTTGTCGGCCGACGCTGCCGAAGATATGCGGATCCGGGACGAAATCGGCCTTCCAGTCGAAGGCGTGGGCGCTGCACGGGTAGAGGTCGGTGAGGCGTTCCTGCAACAGCTTGAGCTGGTTCTGATAGTCGCTGGCCTTGGCGCCGTCATCCAGTTCCTGGATCAACACCACATCGGGCTGCTCGTCGCGGATCACCCGGGCCACTTCATCGAGGCTGAAGGCCATGTCTTCCGGGGTCGGGGCTTCGTCGTCGCCTTGCGCCAGGTCATTCCAGAACACGTAACGCTTGCCGGCCAGGTATTGCACGTTCCAGGTCATGACCTTCAGCGCCTGGCCGGGCACCAGCGTCGGCGGTTGCTCGCTGCAACTGACCGGCAGGGTCTCCCGGGCGTCCGGGCGCCAGGTCAGGCTGAAAATCATCACGCCGATCAGGGCGACGGCCAGCAGCACGCAGAGCAGGATGTAGCGCAGTAGACGGGTCATGGCTCGGCTTATAGCGATACGGAAGTGGTCCCGAGCATATACGAGACCCCCGCATCACCCAAGCGCAGAGCGGTCAGACCCTTCCGTCACGTTTGTCGGGCAATTCGCTGATCAACATGAACAGGCGGAACAGCACCACGCTAGTGAACAGCTGCAGGAAGCTGTGGCCACTGTCGATCAAAATGGCGATCAACGGATTCTGCGGGTCGGGGTAGACCTGCAGGGTCAGGCCCTTGAGCAGCCACAACGGCCCCATCACACAGAGGATGCACACCAGAATTCGCAGGAAATGCCCACGGCTCAGGCGCAGGCTTTCCTTCATCGCCTGCAACGGGCCGTAGCCGCGCAGCACCAGCAGGTATTCACCGAAGGCCAGGGTGACCATCAGCCACAGGCCTGGCAGGAAATACAGGGACAGACCGAGCAGAATCAACAACGTGTTCAGCGCAGTGAGCACGGCGAAACGCGGCCACAGGCGCGCCGCCATCGCCAGCAAGTCGAGGGTTTGCGGGGATTCGCCACGGGTGCGGGCGTCGAGAAACAGGATCAGCGCGGCGGTGTACAGCGGGTAGACCAGCAGGCCGACGATCACGCTGATGGCCGAATAGCCGTCCGGGTCGCTTGTGTGATCGACCACCTGTTGCAACGCGGCTTCGAAGATCACCAGCGGCAGGCACAGCTGGACGATCCGCGCCAGATTGCGTTTAAAGAAATACAGCGAGTCACGCAGCACATCGAAGGCATTCATCAGTCGGTATCGCAGGTCAAAAACAGTGGCTCACTTTAACCGATGATGTGCTGCGGGGCGCAAACGTAAACGTTCGGTAAAGACCATTGAAACATTCTGTCGCTGCCTCCATTACGTAGGTGCGCCTCCTCCACTGTGGACGAGGGCAACGTTATCCCCGGCAATCTACGAGGTCGCCATGAACAGCGAAGAGCAAACCCTGATCGATGGACTGTTTTCCCGGCTGCAACAGGCCGAAACGGAGGCAGCCCCGCGTGACGCCCTGGCTGAAGCGCGGATCAAGGAACACCTGACGCGCCAGCCGGCCGCAGGCTATTTCATGACCCAGGCGATTCTGGTGCAGGAGGCCGCGATCAAGAGCCTCGACGAACAGAACAAACAACTGACTCAACAGGTTCAGCAACTGCAGGCCGAACTGCAATCGGCCAAGGCGCAAAGCGCAGCCCCGGCGTCGAGTGGCGGTGGTTTCCTGTCGAGCATCTTCGGTGGCAGCAGCCCGCGTCCGGCCCCGACCCAGAGCGCCCCGGCCTCCACTGGCGGCTGGCGTGAACCGGCTCCGCAGCAGAACTTCGGTGCCCCCGCGCCACAACAGAACTTCGGCGCACCACCACCGGGTTATGGCCAGCAACCAGCGGCCCCGGCGGCCGGCAGCAGCTTCCTCGGCGGCGCCCTGAAAACCGCGGCCGGTGTGGCCGGTGGCGTGATGCTGGCACAAGGCATCAGCAGCCTGTTCCACCAAAACCAGCAGCCGCAAGAAATCGTCGAAGTGATCAAGGAAGAGCCGGCGCAGGTCAACGATCAGGGCAACAACGGTTGGGGCGATGACCAGCGCATGGCCAACAACGACTCCTGGGGCAACAACCAGGGTGGCTTTACTGACACCGACTACAGCGATGACAACTCGTCGTTCTTCGATGACGACGATTCCTTCGTCTGATTCACCATTCGTCCGGGGCGCCTGAGCGCCCCGGGCCGATTATTCGCGGAACCTTCCTTCGGGCTGGCATACTGGGCGCCTTTTTCGGGCCTGGTGCCTGATCCGGCTCATGCGCGTCAGCGCTCACAGGAACTCCGGTGAAAAAAATCGCAGTGTTCGCCGATGTGCAGAACCTCTACTACACCGTCCGCCAGGCCTACGGTTGCCACTTCAACTACGCGGCACTGTGGGCGGATGTCAGCCAGCACGGGCAGATCGTCGAGGCCTACGCCTACGCCATCGACCGGGGCGACAGCAAACAGCAGCAGTTCCAGCAGATCCTGCGCAACCTCGGTTTCACCGTGAAACTCAAACCCTACATCCAGCGCAGCGACGGCTCGGCCAAGGGCGACTGGGACGTGGGCATCACCCTCGACATCATGGACGCCGCCGACCACGTCGACGAAATCGTCCTGGCCTCCGGTGATGGCGACTTTGACATGCTGCTCGAACGCATCATCAACAAACACGGCGTGCAAGCGGTGGCCTACGGCGTTCCCGGCCTGACCGCCAACTCGCTGATCCGCGCCGCCAGCCGTTATGTGCCGATCGAAGGCGCACTGTTGCTAAAGAATTGAACGGAGTTGAACCCGGTTTGGAACGCATTGCAGTCATCGACTTTGAAACCACCGGCATCTCGCCGAGCAGCAGCTGCCGGGCCACGGAAATCGCCGTGGTCATGCTGGAAAACGGCCGCATCGTCGAGCGTTACCAGAGCCTGATGAACGCCGGCGTGCGCGTCCCGGCCTTCATCGAACAACTCACCGGAATCAGCAACGCCATGCTGCGCACCGCGCCGTCGGCCGAGCAGGTGATGAACGAAGTCAACGAATTCGTTGGCTGCACGCCGCTGCTGGCGCACAACGCCGCCTTCGACCAGAAGTTCTGGGACTTCGAACTGGGCCGGATCAAACGCACCCGTTTGCAGAACTTCGCCTGCTCGCTGCTGCTGGCCCGCCGCCTGATGCCGGCGGCGCCGAACCACAAGCTCGGCACGCTCACTACGTTTGCCCAATTGCCGCATACCGGCCAGGCGCACCGGGCGATGGCGGATGCGGAGATGGCGGCGAACCTGCTGGCGCATCTGGCGGATGAACTGCGGCACAAGCATGGGGTGCGGGAGTTGAGCCATGATCTATTGTGTAATCTACAAAAAGTACCTGCTCAGAAGATCGGTGGATATCTGGAAAAGCTAAGGTAGTAGTCGTAATTTGTCTTGATTTGAAATTTGAGATGTTTGAATAATGTGAGTGATAGGGAAATAGCCAAAGTAGGGTATTTGGAATGGCAATTAAGAGCTTCAGTTTTCTAAGTTTTGCTACCTTGGTCGTCGGTGCACTTGGTGTCTTCGGTCCTATCGCGTGGGATTACTATAAAACAAAGTCGGAAGTTGAGCTCTCGGTGATTGGTAGAAGTGTTATTGTGTCTCGTCCTGAGAAAATTGACGGCTTGCAAATTACTTATGCTGGTGAGGCGCTTGACGAACTTTCCAAGACCTCTTTTGCATTGACTAACTCCGGGAGGACACCTATTTCAATGAAGGATGTGGTAAATCCTGTGGCTCTTGATTTTTCTAAAGATTCGAGTGTGATTGACGTGGTGTTAGATGCGGTTTATCCGGAAAACCTGGGAGCTAACCTAAATTTCGATAAGGAAAAGAGCAAAGTTACAGTCTCTTTTCCACTCCTCAATCCTGGCGACAAAATAATTTTTAGTGTGCTGGGTAAAGTTCGAGACTTGTCGTTTACAGCGTCGGCAAGAATATCCGGAGTGCCTGAGTTAAGTATTAGTAGGGAAGTGGCGGAGAAGCAGGTTTCAAAGCGTCCGTCTCTATTGTCATATGTGGTTGTCTCGTTTTCGATGCTTCTGGGTACTCTCGGTGTGTACATGCTTTTCAGAGTTCCTGCCGAAGTTCGTATGAAGAAAATCGTTAAGCGAGGAGAACTGTTGATGCCGCAGTTTAATAGTAAAATTGAAGTGGCTGATTGGATTAATTCTGTTTTTCGGTTTATGACTACTTCAGAAAAGCGAGGCTTGCACAAAATTACTCACGACATGAATGATGTGTGCAATATGACATCTGACGATAAGTTGAGGTTTATGGCGGAGGTGAGGGATTCTCTGGCTCATTCGGTATCTAATTTTACAGTGGCTATAGTTGTGCTGATGCTGGCGGCGTTTGGCTTTTTATATGTGTTCTAGTAGTTATGTTTAAAGGGTGGTGAGGTGCCCCTCCCTTATTAAAGTCAATTATTTTATTTTACTTCGTCCATGCCATAGCCTTTCAAATGCCCCAACGGCACCCGCTTCTCTATCGCACTCGACAGCACGATCGACGTCTTGCTGAACCCGAATTTCGCCACCTGGTTGATCAAGTCCTCCAGCTCCGGCATCGAACCCACCGCGGCCTTCATGATCACGCACGGATCGCCCGTCACTCGAAAGCACTCGGTCAGTTGCGGAATTTTCACCAGTTCGTCGTAGACCTTTTGACTGCCGTTCTGGTGGAGGCGCAATTCGATCACGCACTGGATCGGCAAGCCGATTTTCGACAGGTTGATGTTCGCCTGATACCCGGTGATGACGCCGGCCGCCTCGAGTTTGGCCACGCGCTCGGCGACGGCGGGGGCGGAGAGGTTCACTTTGCGGGCGAGGTCGGCGTAGGACGCGCGACCGTTTTCGAGCAGGGCGCCGAGCAGCATGCGGTCGTATTTGTCCAAGGTCGGACTCCTGAAAATGCCAGACTTTCGAAATCGCGGTTTCGGCCGTCGATCTCCGTGTTTTCAAAAGTGTACCGGCGCTATAAACAGGTTTTGTAACTTATTTTTAGCGGTTGGCCTTTCTAGAATAACCAGTCTCCCTGCCTTGATGTCGAGTCGTCTCATGTCTGCCGTGCGCCGTTTTTCCTTGCCGCTGATCGCCGCGTTTTTTGCGTTGTATGTGATTTGGGGATCGACCTATCTGGTGATCCGCATCGGCGTCGAATACTGGCCGCCACTGATGCTCGGCGGCGTGCGCTTCGTGATTGCGGGCACTCTGATGTACGCCTTCCTGCGCTGGCGCGGGGCACCGGCGCCGACCTGGGCGCAGTGGAAAGCGGCGGGGATCATCGGGATTCTGTTGCTCAGTTTCGGTAACGGCGCGGTGACCCTGGCCGAGCACAGCGGCGTGGCGTCGGGTGTTGCCGCACTGGCAGTGGCGACGGTGCCGCTGTTCACTTTGCTATGCGGCTATTTCTGGGGGGCGCGCAATACGCGGCTGGAATGGGCCGGGGTGGCGATGGGGATTATCGGCATCGCGATGCTCAACATGGGCTCCAACCTGCAATCGAGCCCGCTGGGTGCAGCGCTGCTGATTTTCGCGGCGGCGAGCTGGGCGTTCGGTTCGGTGTGGAGTAAACACTTGCCGCTGCCTCAGGGCGCAATGGCCAGTGCCGTGGAAATGCTGGTCGGCGGCGTGGTGCTGTTGATCGGCAGCGCGGCCAGCGGCGAACACCTGCAAGCCATGCCGCCACTGGAAGGCTGGCTGGCGCTGGCTTACCTGATCTTCTTCGGCTCGATCATCGCTTTCAACGCTTACATGTATCTGTTGAAAAACGTCCGTCCGGCGGCGGCCACCAGTTATGCGTATGTGAACCCGGCGGTGGCGGTGTTGCTGGGGATCGTGTTTGTCGGCGAGACCATCGGCATTGAAGAGGCGCTGGCGATGCTGGTGATCATCGGTGCGGTGGTGCTGATCGGTCTGCCGCAGTGGCGCCGCCCTCGGCAGCTGCCGGTGGTCAGCGAGCCTGCCTCCATAGCGACGGAGCAGCGTGCGAATTAGGGTAAACTGCGCGCCATCGCACACGTGCTCTGATTTTTTCCTACGGTACTCCCATGACTTTCGCCACCCTTGGCCTGATCGAACCCTTGCTGCGCTCCCTCGAGAAGCTCGGCTACCAGACCCCGACGCCGGTGCAGGCGCAAGCCATTCCGGCTGTGCTGGCCGGTCGCGACCTGATGGCCGCGGCCCAGACCGGCACCGGCAAGACCGCCGGTTTTGCCTTGCCGCTGCTGCAACTGCTGGCGATGGAAGGGCCGAAAGTCACCGCCAACTCGGTGCGTGCGCTGATTCTGGTGCCGACTCGCGAGCTGGCCGAACAAGTCCACGAAGCCGTGCGCCAGTACGCCGAAAACCTGCCATTGCGCACTTACGCGGTGTACGGCGGCGTCAGCATCAACCCGCAAATGATGAAGCTGCGCGGTGGTGTCGATCTGCTGGTCGCGACCCCGGGCCGTCTGCTCGACCTGTTCCGCCAGAACGCGCTGAAGTTCAATCAGCTGCAAACCCTGGTGCTGGACGAAGCCGACCGCATGCTCGACCTGGGCTTTTCCGAAGAGCTGGCGAACATTTACCGCGCGCTGCCGAAGAAACGCCAGACGCTGCTGTTTTCCGCGACCTTCTCCGATGACATCCGCCTGCTGGCCGGGCAGATGCTCAACGATCCGCAGAGCATCGAAGTCAGCCCGCGCAACGTGGCCGCCAACACCGTTAAGCAGTGGGTGGTGACGGTGGACAAGAAGCGCAAGCCGGAACTGTTCGTGCACCTGATGCGCAAGAACAAGTGGAAGCAGGTGCTGGTGTTCGCCAAGACCCGTAATGGTGTGGACGCGCTGGTCGAGAAACTCCAGGGCCTGGGCGTGAACGCCGACGGCATTCACGGCGACAAGCCGCAGGCGACCCGGCAGCGGGCGCTGGACCGTTTCAAACTGAGCGAAGTGCAGATTCTGGTGGCCACCGATGTTGCTGCCCGTGGTCTGGATATCGAAGACCTGCCATTGGTGGTCAACTTCGATCTGCCGATCGTCGCCGAGGATTACATTCACCGTATCGGCCGGACTGGCCGCGCGGGTTCGACCGGTGAAGCGATTTCGCTGGTGTGCGCTGATGAAGTGAACATGTTGTCGGCGATTGAAATGCTGACCCGCAGCACCTTGAAGCGCGAGGTCGAGCCGGATTTCGTACCGGAGCACCGCGTGCCGGATACCGATGCCAGTGGTCAGGTGATCAAGAAGCCGAAGAAACCGAAAAAGCCGAAAGTTTCCGGTGGCGGCGGTGGCAAGCGCAATCTGGGCAAGTGGGTGGACAGCGGGGATACCCCGGCGCCGGAAGTGGCGATCAAGCCTGTGCGCAAGGTGCCGGTGTTCAATACCGGGCCGCGCAAGCGTAAGCCATAAGGGCAGCGGCGAGCTTCAAGCTGCAAGCTACGAGTCAAGGGCGGTTTGTCGTTAGCTTTTGGCTTGTAGCTTGCCGCTGTTGTTGAGCCACTTCAGCATTCCAGCGCCGGCCGCCCGGCCACTGGCAAAACACGCCGTCAGCAGATACCCACCAGTCGGCGCCTCCCAATCCAGCATTTCCCCCGCACAGAACACCCCCGGCAATGCCTTGAGCATCAGTCGCTCATCCATCGCCTCGAACGTCACACCGCCCGCACTGCTGATCGCTTCATCCAAAGGACGGGTTTTCACCAGCGTCAACGGCAAGGCCTTGATCGCCCGGGCCAGCAGCGCCGGATCGGCAAAGGTCGCGGCATCAGTGAGTTCACGCAGCAACGCCGCTTTCACCCCATCAATCCCGACCTGACTGTGCAGATGCTTGGCCATCGAGCGTGAACCCCGTGGTTTGCTCAACGCCGCCTGCAATTTATCCACAGGCCGGCCGGGCAGCAGATCGATGTGAACAGTCGCGGCACCGTGCACATTGATCGCCTCGCGAATCGGTGCCGACAACGCGTAGATCAGACTGCCCTCGATGCCGGTCGCGGTGATCACACATTCACCCAAGCGCGGAACATCGTCGTTCAAACCGATGGCGATATTTTTCAGCGGTGCGCCGGCGAATTTGCTGACCATCACTTCGCTCCAGGCCTGCACCTCGAAGCCGCAATTGCTCGGCTGCAACGGCGCCAGTCCTACACCGCGTTGCTCCAATGGCAGCATCCACGCGCCGTCGGAACCCAGCCGCGACCAGCTGCCGCCGCCGAGGGCCAGCAGGGTGGCGTCGGGGCTGAGGGTTTTCTCGCCTTCCGGGCTGTCGATGCGCAACGCGCCGTTTTCATCCCAGCCGAGCCAGCGGTGGCGGGTGTGGATAACCACGCCGCTGTCACGCAGGCGTTTGAGCCAGGCGCGCAGCAGCGGCGCGGCTTTCATGTCGGTGGGAAACACCCGGCCGGAGCTGCCGATAAAGGTCTCGATGCCCAGTTCGTGAATCCACCGGCACAGAGCATCGGCGTCGAAGGCGCGCAGCAGCGGGGCGATGTTCGGGGCGCGTTCGGCGTAGCGAGACAGGAACGCCGGGTAGGCTTCGGAATGGGTGATGTTCATGCCGCCAACCCCGGCCAGCAGGAACTTGCGGCCCACCGAGGGCATGCCGTCGTACAGATCGACGCGGACGCCGGCCTGGCTCAGTACTTCGGCGGCCATCAGGCCGGCGGGGCCACCGCCGATGATGGCGACGTGAGCGGGGAGGGCGGTGGAAGTCTGGGTCATGGCAGCGGCAATAGCGTGGCGGAATAAGCCGCGCATTCTAGCAGCAGCGGCCGGCGTCAGGCCTGATCAAAAAACAACCAGCGCGCTGCAGGCCATGTTCAGCGTGGGCTGTAGTCCCTTTCGCTCAGGTTATCCACAGGCCGTTCCACAGCCATTGTGGGTAACGCAGCACAACTCAATGACAACCCGATGACTGCCAGACGCGCTGCGCACTGTGATGCAGGATGCCGTGGCGGCGGGCAAGGGCCTGGCGATCCTTGCTGTAGCCACCGCCGATCACGCCGACCACCGGAATATCGCGGCCCAGGCAGTGGCGCATCACGCTTTCATCGCGGGCGGCAACGCCTTCGTCGGTCAGTTGCAGATAACCGAGGGCGTCGTCCTTATGCACGTCGACGCCGGCGTCGTACAGCACCAGATCCGGCTGATACAGCGGCAGTAGATAGTTGAGCGCATCGTCGACGACTTTCAGGTAATCGGCGTCGCCCATACCGTTGGGCAGCGGAATGTCCCAGTCGCTTTCGGCCTTGCGTGCAGGAAAGTTCTTTTCGCAGTGCAGGGAAACGGTGATCGCTTCCGGGGTGTTGTGCAGAATCCGTGCAGTCCCGTCGCCCTGATGCACGTCGCAATCGAAGATCAGCACCCGGTTCACCCGGCCGCTTTGCAGCAAGTAGTGGCTGATGATCGCCAGGTCATTGAAGATGCAGAACCCGGCGGGGTAGTCGTAATGGGCGTGGTGAGTGCCACCGGCCAGGTGACAGGCCAGACCATGCTCCAGTGCTTTTTCCGCTGCCAGAATCGAACCGCCGACCGCCCGCACCGTGCGCCGGGCCAACGCTTCGTTCCACGGCAGGCCGAGGCGCCGCTGGTCTTCGCGGGACAGCTCGCCGCTCATGTAGCGTTCGATGTAGTTGCGGTCATGGGCCAGGGCGAGGATGTCGGCAGGGCACAGTTCAGGGCGCAGCAGGTCTTCATCGCGGGTCAGACCGCTGTCCACCAAGTGATCGCGCAGCAGGCGGAACTTGTCCATGGGAAAGCGGTGATCCGCCGGAAACTCGGGGCTGTAGTCTTCGTGGTAGATCAACGGCAATGGCATGGCGGACTATTCATAAAGGCTGTAGGAAAGAGTGCAAAGCCTACCAGCGATGTAGACTGGCGGCATGGAAACGGAGGGGCACGATGGAGCCGATACTGCAGCTGGAAAGCGCGCGACTGCTGATGCGTCAGTGGCAGGACGCGGATTTGCCGGCATTTGCGGCGATGTGCGCCGATCCGCAGGTGATGCGCTATTTTCCCGGGCTGTTGAGCCGGCTGGAAAGTGCCGCAATGATCGGCCGTGTACGCGGCCATTTCGCCGAACACGGTTTCGGCCTGTGGGCGCTGGAGCGCAAGGACACCGGCGAATTCATCGGTTTTACCGGGCTCGGCGTGGTCGGTTTCGAGGCGCCGTTCACTCCGGCGGTGGAAATCGGCTGGCGTCTGGCGAAGGAACACTGGGGCCTGGGATATGCCAGCGAGGCGGCGTGGACTGCGCTGCGTTGCGGCTTTGACCGGTTGGCCTTGAAAGAGATCGTGTCCTTCACCGCGCAGAGCAATCTGCCGTCGGAAAAAGTCATGCAAGCCATCGGCATGCATCACGACCCGGCCCATGATTTCGATCACCCGAAACTGGCTGTCGATCACCCGTTGCGTCGACATCTGTTGTACCGAATCACCAGGGAGCAATGGCTGCAGACCCTGCATGGCTAAGCCGACACGGACGTTTACAATGGCGCGATCATGGCTCGCGCCAGAACCTGAATTGGCCGCCGCAGCCAAGACTGCGCGGCATAGCGTTGTGTGAGGAGAGTCTGAATGAGCCAAGTGTTGGAAGATCTGGTGGATCTGCTGACCCTCGAACCGATCGAGGAAAACCTGTTCCGTGGTCGCAGTCAGGATCTGGGTTTTCGCCAGTTGTTCGGCGGCCAGGTGCTCGGCCAGTCGCTGTCGGCAGCCAGTCAGACCGTTGAAGAGACGCGTCATGTGCATTCGATGCACGGCTACTTCTTGCGTCCGGGCGATGCCAAGTTGCCGGTGGTCTACTCGGTTGACCGCGTACGCGACGGCGGCAGCTTCAGCACCCGCCGCGTGACCGCGATCCAGAAGGGCCACCCGATTTTCACCTGTAGCGCTTCGTTCCAGTACGACGAAGAAGGCTTCGAACACCAGAGCCAGATGCCGCAAGTGGTCGGTCCGGAAAACCTGCCGTCGGAGCTGGAACTGACCCAGCAACGCGCGCACCTGATCCCGGAACACATGCGCGAAAAACTGCTGTGCCCGAAACCGATCGAAGTGCGCCCGGTCACTGAAAAAGACCCGTACAACCCGCAACCGGCGGATCCAATCAAGTACGTGTGGTTCCGTGCTGACGGTGCGTTGGCCGACATCCCGGCGCTGCACAAATACCTGCTGGCCTACGCTTCAGACTTCGGTCTGCTGACCACGTCGATGCTGCCCCACGGCAAATCGGTCTGGCAGAAAGACATGCAGGTCGCCAGCCTCGACCACGCGTTGTGGTTCCACAACGACCTGCGCGCCGACGACTGGTTGCTCTACGCCATGGACAGCCCGTGGGCCGGCAACTCCCGCGGGTTCTCCCGTGGCAGCGTGTTCAACCGCGCCGGGCAACTCGTAGCCTCGGTGACCCAGGAAGGCCTGATCCGTCATCGCAAGGACTGGGCATGAGTCTGGCTGAGGTGCGGCACTGGGTGTTCGACATGGACGGCACCCTGACCGTCGCCGTGCATGATTTCGCGGCGATCCGCGTGGCACTGGCGATCCCGCCGGAGGACGACATCCTCACGCACCTCGCGGCGCTGCCCGCCGAGGAAGCGGCGGCGAAACATGCTTGGCTGCTGGAGCATGAACGGGATCTGGCGCTCGGCTCGACCCCGGCAGTCGGCGTGGTGGAACTGGTGCGCGAGCTGCACGCGCGGGGTTATCGCCTCGGCATCCTGACCCGTAATGCGCGGGAGCTGGCCCATGTGACGCTGGAAGCCATCGGTCTGGCGGACTGCTTTGCGGTGGAGGATGTACTGGGTCGCGATGAAGCGCCGCCGAAACCGCATCCGGGTGGCCTGCTGAAATTGGCGAATGCCTGGCAAGTGCCGGCGAGCGAGATGGTGATGGTCGGTGATTACCGCTTCGACCTCGATTGCGGTCGGGCCGCCGGGGCGCACACGGTGCTGGTGAACCTGCCGGATAATCCGTGGCCGGAGCTGACCGACTGGCATGCGAAGGATTGTGTGGAGTTGCGGCGAATGTTGTTCGCTTGAAAAAAAACGGGGGCTTTGGCCCCCGTTTTTTATTGGTCGAAGATTGCTTTCTGACCTTCCGGCGAGGTCAGCATGCCGTCGCCGTTATGTCCGACGCCGGGCACTTCCACCAGCCGTTGATTCACCCCTTCAGGGTGGCGACGCAGCAGATAGCTGAAAAACATCTTCCCACGCTCCAATCGATAAGCTCCTTGGGCCTCGGCAGAGCAGCTCTTGTCCAGCGCCGGGTGTTGCGGGTCGATGTCCTGCTGCCCCAGCAGATAAATCACCTCGCGTTTGACGTAACTGCCTTCAAGTTGTGCGGGCGTTTGCCCACCGGAGTAGATCGGTGGATCCACCAGACCGTACTTCCAGCGGTTGAAACCCGGGCACTGCGCATGATCGAACGCTACGGGCCGTTGCTCGTTGAAGTAGGCGTACGACGATGGGTTGGCCACCACATACCGCAAGCGAATGCCTTCAGCCTTGAGCGCAGGCTGTTCGCGGGCGAGCAGGGCATAGCGCTGAACCACCTGACCGCCGCCGGAGTGGCCGAAGATCACGATCTGTTTCACGTCCGGAAACTGCTTGCGGTCGCTGAGTCTCCCAATGATCTCGTCGAGGGCGGCATAGGAACTGAGCGGGTTCGGCCCTGTGGATAACCCGCCGCCCATCCATTCATTGCCCTTCCAGCGCAGCACGCTGGCGGGCAACGAATAGAGGGCGACATCGCTTTCGTTGAGAAACTGCGGGGCGATCACCAGGGTGTTGGCGGTTTGCCCGGCCAGTTCGGCGGCGCTTTCGCCACTCTTGCGATAGGTCTCGGCGTTGCGCAGCTTGCCATGAATGACGATCAGCACCCGCTCGATTTTCGCGGGCGCCGGGCCGATGCCCACCGCCATTTCGCCGGCCTGAAGTTGCAGGCGTCCGGGACTGATCGCGTCGACGCCGGCCGCTTGTGCGGTGCCACCGATGAACAGTAAAGCCAACAGCCATTTATGCATTTACAGGTTTTTCGCCGCAAAGGTATCGCACTGGCCGACCTGGCCCTGGGCGAATCCGGTTTTAAACCAGCGCACCCTTTGCGCCGACGTACCGTGGGTAAACGAGTCCGGCACCACGCGGCCCTGACCCTGTTGTTGCAGGCGATCATCACCGATGGCGTTCGCCGCGTTCAAGGCTTCTTCAATATCGCCCGGCTCCAGCCAGTTCAGGCGTTTCTGCGCATGGTAGGCCCAGACGCCCGCCAGGCAATCGGCTTGCAGTTCCTGACGCACCAGCAGACCGCCATCACCTTGCATCTGCCGGCCTTGCTGGCGGGCGGCCTGAATTTTCGCCGAGACGCCGAGAAGCGTCTGCACATGGTGTCCGACTTCGTGAGCGATCACGTAGGCCTGGGCGAAGTCGCCGGCGGCCTTGAAGCGTTGGGCCATTTCCTGGAAGAACGCCATGTCCAGATAGACCTTCTGGTCTGCCGGGCAATAGAACGGGCCGGTGGCCGAGGTGGCCATGCCGCAGGCGGAGTTGACCCGGTTGCTGAACAGTACCAGGGTCGGGTCTTTGTATTGCCGGCCGGCCTGCTGGAAAATTGCGCCCCAGGTGTCTTCAGTGTCGCCGAGGATCGAGCGCACGAATTCGGCCTGTTCATCGTTGGCCGGCGGTGCCTGGCGGGTTTGCGAAGTAGGGGCCGATTGCTCGGTCATTTGCCCGGTGAGCTGGCCAAGGATCTGCAGCGGGTCCTGCCCGGTGATCCAGCCAATGCCGACGATCAGCAGAATCGCGCCGAGGCTCAGGCCCTTGCCGCCCCCGAAACGCATGCCGCCACCACCGCCCATGTCATCGCCACGGGCATCGACGACGTTGTCACTGCGTCGACCTTTTCTCCATAGCATGTGGGAATCCTCTGTCTGATCGTGGTGATGAGTGTTGCTGGTGTGTGAGTGTGGCGCCAGTCCGGTCGTCCGTCCATTCGTACACAGGCAAACAGGCCCGACCTCGGGGGACGAGATCGGGCCTGTTATTGACGAGCATGAGCGCCGGGAATTCAATCCGTCGGCGGATTTCTTTCGGCGGGTCAGCGGTCGAAGGCGTCCCACACCGGCGCGAAGTCCGGGCTGACCTGGCGTTCGCGTTTGGATAACGCGGCAATCAGTGCGCGGTCGTCATCGTCCAGTTCCACATTCAGTGAAGCGAGGTTGGCCAGTTGATTGGTCTTGCTGCTGGCCTTGGGAATCGCCGCGACCTTGTCCTGATCCAGCAACCACTTCAGTGCGACCTGAGTCGGCAGCACGCCGTGTTTTTCGGCGATCTGTTGAATCTGCGCAATCTCCGAGACCTTGTTGCGTGCCAGCGGCGTGTAGGCCGTCAGTGCCAGATCGTGTTGACGGGCGTAGTCGAGCAGGGCGTTTTGTCCGAGCAGGACGTGGTATTCGACCTGAATGGCTGACAGAGGAATGCCGTAGTCCTCGATGACTTTGCGCAGCAGCGGCAGCGGAAAATTCGCCACGCCGATGTTGCGAGCCAGACCTTGCTCCTTGAACGAGGCGAGGGTCTCGAGAGTGCGCGGCAAGTCCCAGTCGGTGGTCGGCCAATGGATCATGAACAGATCGACGTACTCGCTGCGCAAGGCCTTGAGGCTGCGATCCAGCGAGTGACGCATGGCATCCGGTTGCAACTGGTCCCACCAGACCTTGGTGGTGACGTGGATCTGCTCGCGGGGTGTCGGTGTATTCGCCAGTGCCTGTCCGACGGCGTCTTCGTTGTTGTAGGCCGCTGCCGTGTCGATGTGCCGGTAGCCGAGTTCCAGCGCTTGCTCCACGGCGCGGGTGCATTCGTCGCCGAGCATCGGCCATGTGCCAAGGCCGAGTTTGGGCAGGTTCAGTCCGTGTTGGTTGACGATGTGCTGCATGGTCGGCGCTTCCTGCATTGATGGGTTTCAGAATGGGATTCCGAAAACTAAACAACGCCGACCTGCATCAGCAACTCGTCAGCCGAGAAAGGGGGCGATTATCGAGCGATCGGTTCCAGATTTCGCAATCAGTGATATGTATTTTAGAATCGGCAAAATTTCACTGGGATCGCACCATGGCCGGCAGTCAGATCGAACGGGTTTTCAGCGTGCTCGAAAGCCTTACCCACGAGCCGCGCGGACTGCCGCTGCAAACCCTCGCGGAACAAATCGACATTCCGAAAAGTGCGACCCACCGCTTGCTCGCCGAATTGTCCCGGCTGGGCTATGTGCGGCAGAACCCGGAAACCCTGCGTTATCACTTGTCGACCAAATTGGTGGCGATGGGTTTTCGTTATCTGTCGAGCAGCGGTGCCGATATCGTGCAGCCGGTACTTGATCGACTGGCGCAGGAAACCGGCGAACTGGTGCGGCTGGGCGTCACCGATGGCGAGCGCCAGACCTGGATCGCCAAATCACAAGGCGCGCGCAGCGGTTTGCGTTACGACCCGGACATGGGCCGCGATGCGCCGCTGTTCTATACAGCCTCCGGCCATGCATGGCTGGCAAGCATGAGTGATGCCGAGGCCCTGTCGCTGGTTGAGCGTCAGGCCGCCGAAATACCGGCGGATATCGGGCCGAATGCACCACGAACCAACATTGAACTGCTCGAACATCTGCGCGTGGCGCGGGAACAGGGTTACTCCTGTGTCGAAGAAAGCTCGGCGGTGGGCACATCGGCCATTGCTGCCGTGGTGCGGCATCCGGCCGATGGGCGGGTGATCGGTGTGTTGAGCATTGCCGGGCCGAGTGCGCGGCTGCCGGCGGCGAGGTTGCATGAGCTGGCGCCGCTGTTGTTGAAGTTTACCGAGGAGCTGTCGGCGGCGAGCCTGGCTTCGGAGTTGTTCGTCTAGCCGCGAAACGGCAGACGGGATTGGGTTGTCTGTAAAGCTGTGCGTTGATCGCACAGAATTTGGCTTGAAGGGTGTGAGAATTTGGAACCGGGTTCTAAATTATCGCTGGAGGCTCTTTCCTCATTTTGATTTCCAGAGATCGCCAATGACCGTCAGCACACCGCTTTCCGGCGTCAACCAACCCTTCAAGGGGATCTTGCTGATTGTCGTGGCGACGTTTCTGTTCTCCAGCCACGATGCGCTGTCGAAATACCTCTCGGGTTTTTATCCGATTGTCATGGTGGTGTGGGCGCGGTATCTGGTGCACACGCTGTTGATGGCGGGGATTTTTCTGCCGCAGTCCGGGTTGCGCGTGCTGCGCACCAAGCGCCCGTTGTGGCAGTTGGCGCGGGCGTTGTGCCTGCTGGGCACCAGCCTGTTTTTCACTACGGCACTTTTGTACATCCCGCTGGCCGAAGCCACGTCGGTCAACTTTCTTGCGCCGGTGCTGGTGACGGCGCTGTCGGTGCCGTTGCTCAAGGAGCGGGTGACGCGGGGCCAGTGGATCGCGGTGATCTGCGGGTTTATCGGCGTGTTGATCATCGTCCATCCCGGTGGCGAATTGTTCACCCCGGCGATTCTGTTGCCGTTCTGCTCGGCGCTGTTTTTCTGCTTCTATCAGTTGCTGACCCGCAAGCTCAGCGAGGTGGACAGCCCGACCACCAGCAACTTTTTCGCCGGGTTGTGCAACACGCTGGTGATGAGTGCGCTGGTGCCATTCTTCTGGCAGCTGCCGAGTCTTGGCCACGCCTTGTTGATGCTGGCGCTGGGCACGTGCGGGATGACCGCGCACCTGTTTCTGACCCAGGCGTTCCGGCATGCCGCGCCGGCGTTGCTGGCGCCGTTCGGCTATTGCCAGATCGTGTTTGCGGGGCTGTTGGGCTGGTTACTGTTCGCGCACACGCCGACCCTGATGACGGTGATCGGGATCGCGGTGATCTGTTGCAGCGGACTGGCGGCAGCGTGGCAGCAGAGCCGGCGCTGAAAGGACAACCGGCCTGAAATCAGGCCGGTCGGTGCAGGACGATTACTCAGTGACGGTAGGAATCTTGCGCGGTGCCATGAAGTACATCCAGGTCAGCGCAATGAAGTACATCGCCGGGATCAGGGTGAACAACACGGTATAGTTGTTGTTGGTGACGGTCAGGATATGGCCGACGATCTGGGTCATGAACATCCCGCCGATTGCCGCGCACATGCCGCCGAAACCGAACACCGTGCTCATCATGTGCTTGGGCGTGTAGTCCATCACCAGGCTCCAGATGTTGGCGGTCCAGGCCTGATGCGCGCCGATGGCCAGGGAGATGGCGGCCACTGCGATCCACAGGTTGGCGGAACCGGCGGCCATGACCACGCCGATGATGCAGCAGGCGAACAGGAACATCGACAGCAGTCGCGCCTTGATCGAGTTCATGCCGCGACCGATCAGGAACGAAGACAGAATCCCGCCGCCCACGCTGCCGAAGTCGGCGGTGACGTAGATGATGATCAGCGGAATGCCCATCTGGGTCACGTTGATGCCCAGGTTGTATTGCTGATTGAGAAACGGCGGCAGCCAGTACAGGTAGAACCAGAACACCGGCGCGGTCAGTGAGTAGGCGAGGGCGAAGGCCCAGGTGCCGCGCATGCGCAGGATCCGCGAGAACGGTACGCGGGCCTGTTCCGGTTCGACTTCTTTCTGGATGTAATCCAGCTCCGACTGTTTCACGCTCGGGTGATCTTCCGGGTTGAAATACTTCAGGCCCCAGAACAGCAACCAGATCCCGCCCAGTGCCGACATGCACAGGAACGCGGCCTGCCAGCCCCACACGTGAAGAATCAACGGCAGCAGCATCGGGGTGAACATCGCGCCGACGTTGGTGCCGGCGTTGAAGATGCCGGTGGCCACCGCGCGTTCACCGGCCGGGAACCACAGGCGCGTGGTCTTCACGCAGGCCGGGTAGTTGGCCGCTTCGGTCAGGCCGAGAATGAAGCGGCAGACCATGAAGCCCACCGCCGAGGTCGCCAGGCCGTGGGCGCCGGTCGCCAGGCTCCAGAGCAGCACGGCGCAGAAGAACACACGTTTCACCCCGATCCGGTCGATCAGCCGTCCTTGCAGCACGAAGCCGATGGCGTAGCCGACCTGAAACCAGAAGTTGATGTTGGCGTAGTCCATCGCCGTCCAGCTCATTTCCTTGGCGAGGATCGGCTGCATGACGCCGAGGGCGGCGCGGTCGATGTAGTTCAGGGTGGTGGCGAAAAACACCAGCGCCAGCATGCCCCAACGGGTCTTGCCGACGGCCATGGCGCCGCGGATCTTGTCGCCGATGCCACCCGTGGCAGTGCTCATGGCCGGAGCCATGCGGGAAGTCTGTGAAGGAATCATGTGTTCCACCCGTTTTTGGATTTGTTATTTGGTGTGCTTACTTGTGCACGCTGCGACCGGTGGTTCAGATCCGGACTCAAGGTGAAAGGGATGTTGGGCAGTGGGCGAAAAATCGTCAATTCGCCAAACCGGCATTGTGTTCGATAATCGCACGCAAAACTAACCGGGTAGTACAGTTTAAATTGCCCAAAGAAAAACCGGGACCAATAATTCGCTCACCTTATAAAAGCGGCGCAATCCCCGTAGCCGACGTCTCCACCGGGAGTTGAAACATGCAGCGATCCATTGCCACCGTTTCCTTGAGCGGAACCCTGCCGGAAAAGCTCGAAGCCATTGCCGCCGCCGGGTTCGACGGGGTGGAGATCTTCGAGAACGACCTTCTGTATTATGACGGCAGTCCCCGGGAAATCAGGCAGATGTGTGCCGACCTCGGAATTGCCATCACTCTGTTCCAGCCGTTTCGCGATTTTGAAGGCTGCCGCCGCGATCGGCTGGAGCGCAATCTGGAGCGGGCCGAACGCAAGTTCGACCTGATGCAGGAACTGGGCACCGACCTGGTGCTGGTCTGCAGCAATGCTTCACCCGACAGTGTCGGCGACCAGCAAATCCTGATCGACGACCTGCGCCTGCTGGCCGAGCACGCCGGTGCCCGAGGCTTGCGCATCGGTTATGAAGCGCTGGCCTGGGGCCGTCACGTCAATACTTATCAACAGGTGTGGGACATCGTGCGCCAGGCCGATCACCCGGCCCTCGGCGTGTTGCTGGACAGCTTCCACACCCTGTCGCTCAAGGGCGATCCACGGGCGATTGCCGAGATTCCCGGCGACAAGATTTTCTTCGTGCAGATGGCCGACGCGCCGATCCTGGCCATGGATGTGTTGGAGTGGAGCCGGCATTTCCGCTGCTTCCCGGGACAGGGCGAATTCGATTTGCCGGGCTTTCTCGCGCCAATCATCCAGAGCGGCTACACCGGGCCGCTGTCGCTGGAAATCTTCAACGACGGCTTCCGTGCCGCGCCGCCTCGGGCCAATGCCGCCGACGGTTTGCGTTCGCTGTTGTATCTGGAGGAGAAAACCCGCCAGCGTCTGGAGCAGGAAGTCCGCCCTGTGGATAACCGCAAAATCCTCTTCGAGACGCCAAAGGCCAGCGAGTACAACGGCATCGAGTTTCTGGAGTTCGCCGTCGACGAAGCGCTCGGCGCCAAGCTGTCGAACTGGCTGGAGCGGCTGGGGTTCGTCAAGGCCGGGCAGCACCGTTCGAAAAGTGTCAGTCTGCTGCGGCAGGGCGATATCAACCTGATCCTCAACTCCGAACCTTATTCGTTCGGCCACAGTTTCTTCGAGGCCCACGGCCCGTCGCTGTGCGCCACCGCCGTGCGGGTCAAGGACAGCGCCAGTGCGCTGGCGCGGGCCGTTGCCTATAAAGGTCAGCCGTATCGCGGATTGGTCGGCCCCAATGAACTGGAGCTGGCGGCGGTGCGGGCGCCGGATGGCAGTCTCATTTATCTGGTGGATGAAGAGGCGGATGTCTACGGCACCGATTTCAATCTGCTGCCGGACACGGTGACAAGCGGCGGGCTCAAGCGCATCGATCACATGGCCATGGCGTTGCCGGCGGACAGCCTCGACAGTTGGGTGCTGTTTTACAAGAGCCTGCTGGATTTCGAGGCTGACGACGAAGTGGTGCTGCCCGATCCGTACGGGCTGGTGAAGAGTCGCGCGCTGCGCAGTCGCGACAGCTCGATCCGCTTGCCGCTTAACATTTCCGAGAACCGCAACACCGCGATCTCACACGCGCTGTCGAGTTATCGCGGCTCCGGGGTGCATCACATCGCCTTTGATTGCGATGACATCTTTGCTCAGGTCAGTCGTGCGAAAGAGGCGGGCGTGCCGCTGTTGGATATTCCGCTCAACTATTACGATGACCTCGCGGCGCGTTTCGATTTTGACGACGAGTTCCTCAGCGAGCTGGCGTACTACAACGTGCTGTATGACCGCGATGCTCAGGGCGGCGAGCTGTTCCACGTTTACACCGAGCCGTTCGAAGGGCGGTTCTTCTTCGAGATCATTCAGCGCAAGAACGGTTACGCCGGTTACGGCGCGGCCAACGTCGCGGTGCGACTGGCGGCGATGGCTAAAGCACGCAGTGGCGCCGTTCGCCAGGCGAAGTTGTAGGAAATTCGTAAACGCGGGATTAAACACGGGTCTCGCGGCTTCCTTCACTGTGCCGCGCGGCCCATAATCGCCAGCCTGTGCAGTGATGGCCGTGAGCCCGCAATGACAATGACTTCAGAACTTTCCGCAGCCCCCGTTTCATCAGCGGTAGAGCCGCGCAAGAGTCGCAAGAACAACCCGGAAAAAACCCGCGAGAACATCCTGCAGGAAGCGATCGTCGAGTTCGTCCAGCAGGGCCTGTCCGGCGCCCGCGTCGATGCGATCGCCGAGCGTATCCACACCTCCAAGCGCATGATCTATTACTACTTCGGCAGCAAGGAGCAGTTGTACGTCGAGGTGCTGGAGAAGCTCTACGGCGATATCCGCAGCACCGAAAACCGCCTGCACCTGGCCGAGCTGCCGCCGGTGGAAGCGATCCGGCGTCTGGTGGAGTTCACCTTTGACCACCATGACCGCAACGTCGATTTCGTGCGCATTGTCTGCATCGAAAACATCCACAACGCCGAGTATGTGAAGCGTTCGGATGCGATCAAGGCGATGAACAATACGATCCTCGATTCGCTGGGCGAGATTCTGGCGCGGGGCGCTGCTGAAGGCCTGTTCCGGGCCGGGCTCGACGCGCTGGATGTGCATCTGCTGATCAGTTCGTTCTGCTTCTATCGCGTGTCGAACCGCCACACCTTTGGTGAGATCTTTCAGATCGACCTGCCGGACGAAGCCATCAAGCAGCGTCATCGCGAGATGATTTGCGAGTCGGTGCTGCGTTACCTGCAGGCCTGACGCTGTCCTTTGTGGGAGCGAGCTTGCTCGCGAAAGCGGTGTGTCAGGCAACACATGTATTGCCTGACGGTATGCCTTCGCGAGCAAGCTCGCTCCCACAGGGAGCACAGGTGCGATTCAACCTTTCATGCTTTGAAAGTGCGCCAGCATTCGTTGCGCATCCGGCGCCACGCCGCTGAACAGTTCAAACGCCTTCACCGCCTGAAACACCGCCATGTTGCCGCCGTCCAGGGTTCGGCAACCCAGGGCGCGGGCGTTGCGCAGCAGTTCGGTTTCCAGCGGGAAATACACGATCTCCGCCACCCACAGCTCCGCCCGCAGCAATGCTGCCGGCACGGGCATGCCCGGCAGTTTGGCCATGCCCATCGGCGTGGTGTTTACCAGCCCGTCAGCGTGGCTCAGTGTGCTGGCCAGATCGTGTCCGGCCAAGGCCCGACCAGCGCCGAAATGCTGGTTGAGGTTGTTGGCCAGGCTTTCGGCCCGCTCAATGTCCACATCAAAAATGCTCAGTTGCTGTACGCCTTCGCTCAGCAAGGCGTGGGCCACTGCCGCGCCTGCGCCACCAGCCCCCATCTGGACTACACGGTCGCGGGCAACGTCTGGCAGGCCACGACGAAAACCTTCGGCGAAACCCAGGCAATCGGTGTTGTGGCCGATGCGTTTACCGTCTTTCAACACCACCGTGTTCACGGCGCCGATGCCCCGGGCTTCCACAGACAACTCATCGAGCAACGGGATGATTGCCTGCTTGCACGGGAAAGTGATGTTCAGTCCGGTGTAGTTCATTCGCTCGGCGGCGAGCAGCAGGTCGGGCAGGGCGTTGCTGTCCAGTTGCAGTTGATCGAGATCGATCAGTCGATAGAGGTAACGCAGGCCCTGTTCATCACCTTCATGTTCATGCAGTGCCGGAGTGCGGGAGGCCTGAATTCCGGCGCCGATCAGCCCGGCGAGTATCACGTTGTTGCGGTTCATGCGGTTCACCCCTTCAACCGCTGGCTGAAATGCTCCAGGGCCAGCCGATAGCCGTGGCTGCCGAAGCCGCACATGACGGCCGTGGCGATGGCCGAGACGAATGAGTGATGACGGAATGGTTCGCGGGCGTGGACGTTGGACAGGTGGACTTCAATCACGGGCAATTCACTGGCGACCAGGGCATCGCGGATCGCCACCGAGGTGTGTGTCCAGGCAGCCGGGTTGATGACGATGCCGGCGCAGCGCTGGCGGGCGCCGTGAATCCAGTCGAGCAATTCGCCTTCGTGGTTGGTCTGGCGAAACTCCACGGCCAGGCCGAACTCTTCGGCGGCGCGCCCGCACAGGGCAGAGATGTCGGCCAGGGTTTCGTGACCGTAGGTCGCCGGTTCACGGGTGCCGAGCAGATTCAGGTTCGGGCCGTTGAGCACCAGAACGATAGGGGGCATGGGGGCAAACTCCACTTATTGTTTTTGGCTTGGGCCGAGGATTTCGACCTGTGGAGTTAAATTGTACTAGCTGGTTACTTTAATCAATTGATCTACGTTCGCTGCACCGTTTTGTGTTCGGTAATCGGACATTAATGCGGCAATTGCTCGACCAGAAAATCGATGAAAGCCCTGACGCGCAGCGGCATGTGGCGATTCTGCGGGTACAGCAGCGTGAACGGACGCGAGCGCCCGCTGTAGGGTTTGAGTACTTCCACCAGCGAGCCGTCGGCCAATTCTTTTTCGACGATGAAGCGGTAAGTCTGGAACAACCCGGCGCCGTGTCTGGCCAGGGTCACGCCACCGAGGACGTCATCGGAACAGCAGAAATTACCCTCGGCGAGGACTTCCCGTGGCGTGTCCTCGTCGTAAAACAGCCAAGTGATTCGCCGCCCGCTGCTGGGCAATTCGTACTGGATGCACTCGTGCTGTTCGAGGTCTTCGAGGGTCTGTGGCGTGCCGGCGCGCTTCAGGTAATCGGGGCTGGCGACCATCACCAGCGCCGCATCTTCCAGGTGTCGGGCGATCAGGCCGGAATCGGGAATTGCCCGCACGCGGATCGCCATGTCGTAACCTTCGCCGACGAAGTCGATGTTGCGATTGCTGATGTGCATCTCGACCTTCACTTGCGGAAAGCGCGCGCGAAAGGCCGGCAGCAGCGGCAGGATCCGATGATGGGCGTAAGTTGTAGGAATACTGATGCGCAGGGTGCCGGACGGTTCCTGCTGCTGGCCCATGACTTCCCGTTGCGCCTCCACCAGTTGCGCCAGCGCCTGACGGCATTCTTCGTAATAGCGCCGGCCGCTGTCGGTCAGTTTCACGCTGCGGGTGGTGCGCGCGAACAGTCGCACGCCCAGGCGTTCCTCCATGCGCGAAACCGAGCGACTCACCGCCGCCGGCGTCACCGAAGCCGCCTGCGCTGCACCGGTGAAACTGCCGCACTCGGCCGCCAGACAAAACAACTCGATGCTGCCCAGCTGAAGGTCGTCGAAGTGTCGCTGCATGATTGATTACACCGGGGAATGAGTCTTCGTATGTAGCAAATGCGCGGCGGCTGCGAAAGAACTGCTTACCATTTTGCCCGCGGCTTTTGCGGCTCCCGCACTAGGCTCGGAAGGTAACGACCAAAGCGGTCGTCGGCGCCGATGGTCGGATTTGCCAGGGAATGGCAAATGTTGAAACTTTTAAACCTAACGGATGGGTTAGCATGAAGGTATGCAGTTACAAAGGACTGTCAGTGGTGATCATGTTGCGTGACGAACATTGTCCGCCTCATGCGCACGTAGATTCAGGTGCATGGAGTGCCCGCTTCAAATTCAGCTTCTGGCACAACGGCGTGGAGTTATGGGATGTAGTGCCCCTGTCGCGACGGCCACCGATTGCAGTGCTTGAGGGGCTGCGTCAGTCGCTGCGTGAAACGGATCATCTGCGGCGGGCCCGCCGAATCTGGTGGTCTCGTTTGCAGACAGCGTGTCTCGATAACCAATGGTGGGACGGGGACTCGAACGAAGTGGCCATCATGCGTGAAGTCACCGGTGCGACGTTCAGAATCGGATCGGCGTATTACGAACCAGAAGAAAACAAAACCCTGCTGGCCCTGGTCGGTGCTCGGGAAGGTGTGGAGATCGAACTATGAAAACAGTCAAAGCCGGCTTGCACGCGGATCGCCCTGTCACGGAAAAACGTCTGGACGAGGCAGTCGACCGTGGCGGCGTGCGGCGTCGCAGCAGCCTGCAAGCCGTGTCGGTGGCCTTTCAGAAACCGTGCCTGGTGATTCACTTCGAGGACGACAGCGGCGTGCTGCTGCCAGTAAATCTCTACCGCGAATTCGATGATTTCGAACCGGAAGACTTCACCGGATTGAACATCGGCTTTGCCGGCACCGCGCTGTGCCATGACGGCAAGGACCTGCAGGTTTCCATCGCCGGCATGATCTCGGCCAGTCAGCCATTGATGGCGATGGCGGCCTCGGTGATCGCTTCACGCAACGGCCGCCAGAGCAGCACTGCGAAGGCTGAAGCTGCAAGGGCCAACGGACGGAAGGGCGGGCGCCCGCGCAAGATTGATCCGGTGTCCTGAACAGGCACAAAAAAGCCGTCGGTCAGGACGGCTTTCTTGTTTCTGGCACCTGCGATCAACGCCGGGTCAACAGCACGCCGGATTCCATGTGGTGGGTCCACGGGAACTGGTCGAACAACGCGCAGCGGGTGATGCGGTGCGTGTCGTGCAGTTGGGCGATGTTGGCCGCCAGGGTCTCCGGGTTGCAGGAGATGTACAGGATGTTGTCGAAGCGACGGGTCAGTTCGCAGGTGTCCGGGTCCATGCCGGCCCGTGGCGGGTCGACGAACACGCTGCCGAACTCGTAGCTTTTCAGGTCGATGCCGTGCAGGCGACGGAACGGCCGAACTTCGTTCAGGGCTTCGGTCAGCTCTTCGGCGGACAGGCGCACCAGCGTAACGTTGTCCACAGCGTTTTCGGCCAGGTTGCTCAACGCAGCGTTAACCGAGGTCTTGCTGATTTCGGTGGCCAGCACTTTGCGAACGCGGGTCGCCAGCGGCAGGGTGAAGTTGCCGTTGCCGCAGTACAGCTCCAGCAGATCGTCGCTGCGATCGCCCAGTGCTTCGTATGCCCAGTTGAGCATCTTCTGGTTCACGGTGCCGTTGGGCTGAGTGAACGCGCCTTCCGGTTGGCGATAGCTGAAGGTGCGACCGCCGACTTCCAGTTTCTCGACCACGTAATCGAGGCCAAGCACTTCGCGCTTGCCCTTGGAGCGACCGATGATGCTGACGCCCAGGTCCGCCGACAGCTTGGTGGCCGCCGCGTGCCAGTGTTCGTCCAGAGGACGGTGATAGCACAGGGTGATCATCGCGTCGCCGGCCAGGGTGGTCAGAAACTCCACCTGGAACAGCTTGTGGCTCAACGCCGCGCTGGCCTGCCAGGCCGCCTTCAATTGCGGCATCAACTGGTTGATGCGCAGGCTGGCGATCGGGAATTCCTCGATCAGGATCGGCGTGCGTTTGTCGTCCTGGGAAAACATCGCGTAATGCCGCTCACCGCCCTCGCGCCACAGGCGGAATTCGGCGCGCAGGCGGAAGTTCTGCAGCGGCGAGTCGAACACCGTTGGCTCCGGCGCATCGAACGGGGCCAGCAGGTCACGCAGGCGCGTGACCTTGTCTTCGAGTTGTGCGGCATAGGCCTGGGAATCAAAAGTCATGCGTTGAACCAACCCAGCTTGATCACGAACAGAATCGACAGGATCACCAGCGCCGGGTTCAGCTCACGGGCGCGGCCGGACAGCAGTTTGATCGCGGTCCAGGCGATGAAGCCGAAGGCGATGCCGTTGGCGATGGAATAGGTGAAAGGCATCGCCAGGGCGGTGACCACGACCGGCGCGGCGACCGTGATGTCGTCCCATTCTATTTCTGCCAGGCCCGAAGTCATCAGCACGGCGACAAACAGCAGCGCGGGCGCGGTAGCGAAGGCCGGCACGCTGGCAGCCAGTGGCGAGAAGAACAGCGCCAGCAGGAACAGGATCGCGACGACGATGGCGGTCAGGCCGGTGCGGCCGCCGGCGCTCACGCCTGCAGCGGATTCGATGTAGCTGGTGGTGGTCGAGGTGCCCAGCAGCGAGCCGGCCATTGCCGCCGTGCTGTCGGCGATCAGTGCACGGCCCATTTTTGGCATGTGGCCGTCCTTGCCCATCAGGCCGGCGCGCTTGGCGACGCCGATCAGGGTGCCGGAGTTGTCGAACAGGTCGACGAACAGGAAGGCGAAGATCACGCTGACCAGACCGATGTCCAGTGCGCCCTTGATGTCCAGTTGCAGGAAGGTCGGGGCCAGCGAAGGAGGCATCGAGGTCACGCCGCCAAACGGGGTGAAGCCCATCACGATCGAGACAATGGTCACCGCGAGAATGCCGATCAGCACCGCGCCGCGCACTTTCAGGGCTTCAAGGGCAACGATCAGGGCGAAACCGAGAGTAGCCAGGATCGGTGCCGGTTGTTTCAGGTCACCGAGGCCGACCATGGTCGCCGGGTTGCTGACCACGATACCGGCGTTGTGCAGGGCGATCAGCGCCAGGAACAGGCCGATACCGGCGGCAATCGCCGAACGCAGCGGCAGCGGAATGCTGTTGATGATCCATTCACGGATGCGGAAGATCGACAGCAGGAAGAAGCACACGGCCGAGATGAATACCGCACCCAGCGCCACTTGCCAGGTATGGCCCATGTGCAGCACGACGGTGTAGGTGAAGAAGGCGTTCAGACCCATGCCCGGCGCGAGGGCGATCGGGTAGTTGGCGATCAGGCCCATGACCGTGGAGCCGATGGCGGCTGCCAGACACGTGGCGACGAACACCGCGCCCTTGTCCATGCCGGTCTCGCCGAGGATGCTCGGATTGACGAACAGAATGTAGGCCATGGCCAGGAAGGTCGTGACGCCCGCCAGAATCTCGGTCCGCACGTTGGTGTTGTGTGCCTTGAGTTGAAACAGCCTTTCCAGCATGTCTGCTCCCCGTGGCGCGCGTGGCGCCGTGAATGTATCGACCTCAACAGCAAAGCACAGACCGTCGCAAGCGCCTGGAAAATTGTGGTGGGCCGGAAAAAGCCGCGCATCATACCAGCAGCGTGAGGAATATGGCGGATGTTGGTATCGATCGTCGGCGAAGTTTTGTGTCGCGGCCAAACCGGCCATACTGCGCGCTGATTTTTCGGGAATGGATCGCATGAACAAGCATTGGATGAAGGCTGGCGGGTTGTTCGCACTGTTGCTGACCGGGGCACCTGCTGCATTTGCGGCGTCGGCGGCGCCACTGAGCGAGGTGAAAGTCATCAAGGTGCAGTCGCCGTCTTGCGGGCTCGAAGACATTACCGACGGTCAGGTGCAGACCCGTTGCGATCATAGCGGCCCGGGCATCAAGGTCTATGTGCTGGAAATCGGCTACGGCCAGAGCCAGCCCCAGGCGGCAATGGACGGCTTTGAAGTGAACGGCACGCGAAGCCCTGTGTGCGCCTTTGATAACGGCAATCTGACCGAGTGCACGCCCGGCAGCAAAACCGTCGGCTCTCTCTATACCTTCGATCTGGCCGGTCGGCAGGAGGGCACGTTCACGTTCAGCAATACCTCGATCAACGCTCCACGCAACACGATGTCGACCCAGCTTTACATCAAGTAACGGCTGCCGCGAACAGGGCAGGGCAAAGCTGACTACGCTTAAAAGATCACCCAGCGGATGGCGCCCATGACCTTTAGAGCCCTGATTACCCTCGCCGAGGGCATCGATGATCTGCAAAGCGTGACCCTGATCGACGTGCTGCGCCGGGCCGGTATCGAAGTGATGGCGGCCAGCATAGAGGGGCGGCGCATGCTGACCTGCGCCCGAGGCACACGACTGACCGCCGACGGCATGCTCATTGATGTGCTGGCCCAGACCTTCGACCTGATCGTCCTGCCCGGCGGCGCTGTCGGCGCACAACATCTGGCGGCCCATCAACCTCTGCAACAACTGCTCAAGGACCAGGCCAGCGCCGGACGCCTGTTCGCCGCCATCGCCGAATCTCCGGCGGTCGCCCTGCAAAGTTTCGGCGTCCTGCGCCAGAGACGCATGACCTGTTTGCCCACCACCAGTCACAACCTCTCCGGTTGCACGTTTGTCGATCAACCGGTGGTGGTCGACGGCAATTGCATCACCGCCCAGGGTTCCGGCGCCGCGCTGGCATTTGCCCTGACGCTGGTCGAGCAACTGGCGGGTAAGACTGCCAGATCGAAGGTGGCGGGAGACTTGCTGGCCTGAGAGCGTCAGGCGTGAGCAGCGATTGGTTGAATGGCTGGCTGCTCACGGTGCTCGGCTTGCCAAAGGTCGTAATCGGTTTGAACCCCTAGCCACATGCGAGCCTTGCCAATCCCCGCGCGTTCCAGACGGACGGCCAGATCCGGGCTGATCGGCGCATGCCCGTGCAGGACACGAGAAAGGTGGGGACGAGCGAATCCAAGATGCCGAGCCAATTCGGTAACGCTGATCCCAAGCTCCGGCAATACATCCATCAGCAGCGTTTCACCGGGGTGTGGCGGGTTGTGCATGGGCATGAGCCTGCCTCCTGTCAGTGGTAATCCAGATAATCAACCAGTTCGATATCCGACCCTGCAAATCGAAAGATAACCCGCCAGTCCCCGGACACACTGAGTGACCAGTATTCGCAAAGCTCCCCTTTCAGTGGATGCAGACGCCAACCGGGAAGATCCAGATCCCCCGGAACGGCGGCCCGATCCATGAACTGCAGCATGCGCGACAGCCGTTTAGCGTGATCGGCACGAATCCCGCGAGTCGAACCGGTTTCATAGAAGCCGCGAAGGCCTTTGTGCTGAAAGGATTTGATCATGGGGCGAGTGTAAGGCGATACATTACACTCAATGCGGTATCTATGTACCGCATCTTTTCGAGCTGATTGTGCTTGGCGGGTTTATTCCGCAGGTGGCAGCGGTGCAGCTAAGCCTTCACTTCTTCCACCGGCACATGCATCCGGTCGCGGTTGGCCAGGGTCGGGAACAGTTTGATCCACGTCCCGGTCACCACCAGCGTCCCGATGCCACCCATCACCACCGCCGGTACGGTGCCGAACCAGTGGGCGGTGAGGCCGGATTCGAATTCGCCCAACTGGTTCGAGGCGCCGATGAACAGGCCGTTCACCGCGCTGACCCGGCCGCGCATTTCGTCCGGGGTTTCCAGTTGCACGAAGGAGGCGCGGATCACCATGCTGATCATGTCCGCCGCGCCGAGCACCACCAGCACCGCCAGCGAGAACCAGAACGACGTCGATAGACCGAAGGCGATAGTGGCCACTCCGAAGACGCCGACCGCAGTAAACATCACCCGACCGACGTTTCGCTCGACGGCAAACCGCGCCAGAAACAGCGACATCATCAACGCACCGACCGCCGGCGCCGAACGCAGCAACCCGAGGCCCCACGGACCGGTCAGCAGGATGTCCTTGGCGAACACCGGCAACAACGCCGTGGCGCCGCCGAGCAGCACGGCGAACAGATCCAGCGAGATCGCGCCGAGGATGTCCGGGCGGCTGCGGATAAAGCGAATCCCCGCCAGCAATGAGTCCAGGGTCGCCTTGCCCTTGTTCAACGGGGTCTGTCGTGCGGGCAGGTTGAGCATCAACGTGCAGGCAATCACGTACAGAACGACGGTCGGGCCATACACCCAGACGCTGCCGAAGGCATAAAGCAGACCGCCAAGGGCCGGAGCGACGATGGTTGCCGATTGCTGCGCCGACTGCGCGGCGGCAACCGCCCGTGGGAACAATGCGCTAGGCACGATGCTTGGCAACAAGGCCTGAGTCGTTGGCATCTCGAACGAGCGCGCGGCGCCGAGCAGGAACGCAAGGATAAAGATCATTTCCCGGGTGACATGGTCGGTAGCGCTGCCGATGGCCAGTGCCAGAGCGATCAACGCCTGCAACGACTGACAGATGGCCGCGACCTTGCGCCGGTCGTAACGATCGGCAACGTGGCCGGTGTGCAGCATGAACAGCACCCGTGGGGCGAATTCCACCAAACCGACCAGGCCAAGATCGAGCACGTTGCCGGTCAGTTGATAGAGGTTCCAGCCGATGGCCACAGTGAGCATCTGGAAGCCGCTGGCGGTGAAGATCCGGGCAAACCAGAACGCAAGAAACGGACGATGGTGACGTAACAGCAAGGGCTCTTGGCTGGGCATCTGCGGGCCGGTCTTGATCGAGGGGAACCGCGAGATTATCACCAGTCTGTAACAGGAAGTTGCTATGACAAAAAATTTAGTTAGCCAGACATCGATTTTTCCGCCCCCGGACACCGAACCCGGCCAGTGATGTATTTCAGGGCATTGCCAGATCTGTGAGGCAACTTGTCACGCGGCAAAAGACCACGCGGTTCCCCGTCGGAAATGGGACTACTCTTTCTACGTTGATTGATCCAGATCAAGACCCTTCGCGGAACCGATCCCGGACCCGTCGGCAGACTCCCTGCGTCGCGATGCCTGTAAAAAGAAGAACGAATCCGAGTTCGCCGCACTCCATACCCGTGGGGGCAGTGGTTCAAGGCCGCCAGCCTTGGAACCGTTATCTGATAGAGGAAAGCTTATGTTCGGTTTAGAGGCACTAGATCTCGCCCGAATCCAGTTCGCGTTCACCATCTCGTTCCACATCCTGTTCCCGGCAATCACCATCGGTCTTGCGAGCTATCTCGCGGTGCTGGAAGGCCTGTGGCTGAAAACCGGCAACGACACCTACCGCGATCTCTACCATTTCTGGTCGAAGATCTTTGCCGTCAACTTCGGCATGGGCGTGGTCTCGGGGTTGGTCATGGCCTACCAGTTCGGCACCAACTGGAGCCGTTTCTCGGACTTCGCCGGTTCCGTCACCGGACCTTTGCTGACCTACGAGGTGCTCACTGCGTTCTTCCTCGAAGCCGGTTTCCTCGGAGTGATGCTGTTCGGCTGGAACAAGGTCGGACGCAAACTGCACTTCTTCGCCACGGTGATGGTGGCCATCGGCACTCTGATCTCGACGTTCTGGATTCTTGCCTCCAACAGCTGGATGCAGACGCCGCAGGGCTTCGAGATCGTCAACGGTCAGGTGATCCCGACCGACTGGCTGGCAATCGTGTTCAACCCTTCGTTCCCGTATCGCCTGATGCACATGGCGACTGCCGCGTTCGTCGCAACGGCGTTCTTCGTCGGCTCGTCGGCGGCCTGGCATCTGTTGCGCGGCAAGGACAACCCGGCGATCCGTACCATGCTGTCGATGGCGATGTGGATGGCGTTGATCGTTGCGCCGATCCAGGCGGTCATCGGCGACTTCCACGGCCTCAACACCCTCAAGCATCAACCGGCGAAAATTGCCGCGATCGAAGGTCACTGGGAAAACGTCGGTAACGAAGCGACGCCGCTGATCCTGTTCGGCTGGCCGGACATGAAGGAAGAAAAAACCAAGTACGCGGTGGAGATCCCGTATCTCGGCAGCCTGATCCTGACCCACTCGCTGGACAAGCAAGTCCCGGCGCTCAAGGAATTCCCGCCTGAAGACAGGCCGAATTCGACCATCGTGTTCTGGTCGTTCCGGATTATGGTCGGCCTCGGTTTCCTGATGATCTTCACCGGTCTCTGGAGCCTGTGGCTGCGCAAGCGCGACACGCTCTACACCTCGCGGCCGTTCCTGTACCTGGCGTTGTGGATGGGGCCGTCCGGTCTGATCGCGATTCTGGCGGGCTGGTTCACCACGGAAATCGGTCGTCAGCCGTGGGTGGTCTACGGGCTGATGCGCACGGCGGATGCGTCCTCCAATCACAGCTTCATGCAGATGAGCATCACGCTGATCATGTTCGTGGTGGTGTATTTCGCGCTGTTCGGTGCGGGTCTGGGCTACATGATGCGCCTGGTGCGCAAAGGACCGAAGACCGACGAAGGCAAGGAAACCAACGACGGTGGTCCTGGCCAGAAACGCACGCCGGCCCGTCCGTTGTCCGCTGCCGACGACGATGGCGCCGAACACGACCGCAGCCTGACCAAGGAGATTTGAATCATGGGTATTGATCTTCCGCTGATCTGGGCCGTGATCATCATCTTCGGGATCATGATGTATGTGGTCATGGACGGTTTCGACCTGGGCATCGGGATTCTCTTCCCGTTCATCCCCGGCAAGACCGACCGTGACGTGATGATGAACACCGTCGCCCCGGTATGGGACGGCAATGAAACCTGGCTGGTACTGGGCGGTGCGGCGTTGTTTGGCGCGTTCCCGCTGGCCTACTCGGTAGTGCTGTCGGCGCTGTACCTGCCGCTGATTTTCATGCTGATCGGGCTGATCTTCCGTGGCGTGGCGTTCGAGTTCCGCTTCAAGGCCAAGGACGCCAAGCGTCACCTTTGGGACAAGGCCTTCATCGGTGGTTCGGTGGCGGCGACGTTCTTCCAGGGCGTGGCGCTTGGCGCGTTCATCGACGGCTTGCCCGTGGTCAACCGACAATATGCCGGCGGTTCACTGGACTGGCTGACGCCATTCACGCTGTTCTGCGGCGCTGCATTGGTGGTGGCGTATGCCTTGCTCGGCTGCACCTGGTTGATCATGAAGACCGAAGGCAAGCTGCAGGAGCAGATGCATGACCTGGCGCGCCCGCTGGCCTTCGTGCTGCTGGCGGTGATCGGCATCGTCAGCCTGTGGACGCCGCTGGCTCACCCGGAAATCGCGACGCGCTGGTTCAGCATGCCGAATCTGTTCTGGTTCATGCCGGTGCCGATCCTGGTGCTGGTGACGATGTACGGTCTGATCCGCGCGGTGGCACGTAATGCCAACTACATGCCGTTCCTGCTGACCCTGGTGCTGATCTTCCTCGGCTACAGCGGTCTGGGCATCAGCCTGTGGCCGAACATCGTGCCGCCGTCGATCTCGATCTGGGACGCCGCCGCACCGCCGCAGAGCCAGGGCTTCATGCTGGTCGGTACGCTGTTCATCATCCCGTTCATCCTGGGTTACACCTTCTGGAGCTACTACGTGTTCCGCGGCAAGGTCACCCATGAAGATGGTTATCACTAGGGCTGATCACGATGGCGCCGACGGCGGCGCCATCTCCCTGAACCGGAGGATGCAAGCATGAGCAGCAAACATTCCCTGCACGACATTGAAGAAGCCGAAAAAAAGCCGCTGTGGCAGCGGCTCGGCTGGCTGGCCATGATCTGGGTCGGCAGCGTCGGTGCATTGTTCATCGTCGCCAGCCTGATGCGCATGTTCATGAACGCCGCAGGCCTGACCACGCACTGACATTTCCCACCCCGTCGCCTTGCGGCACGGATTTTTGACCCTCCCGCTGGAGGGTTTTTTTTGCCCGGATTACTTGCGCGCCTTGAGGATCACGAACTTCGGCGTGGCTGCGACCTGCTCGACACCCCGGAACAGCCGCGCCAGTTTGCTGTGATAACCCAGGTGACGGTTGCCGACGATGTACAGCGCACCGCCAACGACCAGCGCTTCGCGGGCCTGCTGGAACATGCGCCAGGCGAGAAAATCGCCGACCACCTGTTGCTGGTGGAATGGCGGGTTGCACAGCACTACGTCGAGCGATTGCGCTTCCTGCCCGGCGAGACCGTCGCCGGCGCGCACGATCACTTCACGTTCACCCAACGCCGCGCGCCAGTTTTCGGCGGCGGATTGCACGGCCATGAACGATTCGTCCACCAGCGTGTAATGCGCATCAGGGTTTTGCAGGGCGCTGGCAATGGCCAGTACACCGTTGCCGCAGCCAAGATCCGCAACCCGCGCTGAGCCGAGGTTTTTCGGCAGGTGCGGGAGAAAGGCGCGGGTGCCGATATCCAGCCCTTCGCGACAGAACACGTTGGCGTGATTAAGCAGTTCGATGGCCGGTTCGTCGAGACGATAGCGGGTCGGATAAGGCGAGGCGGCCGGAGTCTTTGCCTCAGGTGTGGCGATCAGCAAGCGTGCCTTTTTCACCGCCAGCGAAGCCTGAACCGGACCGATGTAGCGTTCCAGCAGATCACCGGCGGCACGGGGCAAGTGCTTGACCATCGCTGCCGCCACAACTTGCGCGCCGGGCGCCAACTGACCTTGCAGGCGAATCAGTTGTTCTTCCAGCAGCGCGAGGGTTTTCGGTACACGGATCAGCACCCGGTCGAATGGCCCGATCAACGGCTCACTGGCGGGAATACCGCGCAGCGCGTCGAATGCCTGACCATTGCGCAGCAGGTTTTTTTCCAGGCCCTGAAACGCCAAAAACGAATCACCGCTGGTGCTGACCTGCACTTTGCCCGAGAGGCTGATGGCCAGCGCGCCGAAACTGTCGTTGAGCACCAGAACCCGTGCCTCGACCGGCAGATTCTGTTCAGCCAGATGATTGAGCAGGTATTCGTCGGCTGCATCGAAGGCTTGCAGCGGTTCGTTCTGCTGTTCGGGCTGGCGGATCAGATCAAGTTGGGAGAAGGGCGTATCGAGCAATGGCATGGGGGTGGAGACTCTGGGTTATCGACGGATGTCCCGCGGCCCAGGGTGTCGTGCGGCGGAACCGACCGAGTGGACAACGGCGCGAAAATTCGCATCAACACTCAGGAGGATCGCAAATGGTACTTTTTTTTCGGTTGCTTTACCTGCTTGTTTTCGGGGTTGTCGACTAGATGATCCCGGCCTTGGCGGCGGCGATGACAGCGGAGATCTTGTTGCAGACGTTCATTTTCACGATCACGTTTTGCACGTGATAGTTCACGGTGCGCTCACTCAGGCTCAGGATCCTCGCGGTTTCATAGGCGGTCTTGCCGGAAGCGCAGAGCTTGAGCACTTCCACCTCCCGCGTAGACAGCCGAGGCGGCCGGGCCTTTTCGGGTCGTGAAGGAAGCGTACGGGCGAACAGTTCGCTCAGATGACTGGTGACATAGAACATATAGCCAAAATGTTCGTACAACTCGATCGACGTGATCGGACAGTGAGGCCGGGCCAAACTGAGAATGCTGCACAGACCGCTTTCTTCGTGATGAAAGGATTGCGACCAGCCGTGTTCCAGTCCCTGTTCTTTTAACGACTCCCACAACTCTGGTGTTTTTGAGAATAGTTCTTTTCTTTGCTCCATGTTATGGGCAGCATTGAACGATTGCAGTGTGCTACTACCGGATCAAACTTCCAGTGATTTTCCTCTTCATATTGTTTATTCCAGACGAGAGGGTAGTTATTGATACGCAAGGGCTTTGGCAGTGTGTTTCGATCAGGCGAGCTGACGGAAACTCCACAAAACTGGAAGCCTATGTTTTTGGCAAATGTCAGCAGAATCGGGTAAGCAGTGTCGACTCTCGTGGCGAAAGTCAGCTGCTTTATCTGCGACTCCTTCCAAATTTCCATTTGAAGATTCTCCGAGATTTTCCGCAGGGGTGCGATCTTGGATCCAAGAGTCGTGCACGTAAACGAGTGTAGGGCTTTTCCTACACAAGTGTTTGGAATTTTTCGCTCTTACAGTGTGCTTAAATTAGTCGTTTGTGATTAGCCGAATATATTTATTAAATGCGGTTCATCATTTAAAGATCTGAATTGTGTCAGTGTGCCAGTACTTGTTTGCGTTAGTTTCTCATTGGGAAATTAAATGAGCGTTTAATCACTACAGTTTGTAGGTTTTTTATCAATCACTATTGCGTGACACTATGGTCATAGCCCAAGGAGTTGCCGATGACCGCCAGCGCAGAAAAATTCAGTCGCCAGACCTTGATCGATGTGCAACCACTGACACCAAGCCTGTTCACATTGCGTACGACCCGAGACGCAGGTTTCCGTTTTCGCGCCGGGCAGTTTGCGAGGCTCGGAGTGACCAAGGATGACGGCACTACGGTATGGCGGGCCTATTCCATGGTGTCTTCGCCGTTCGATGAGTTCCTCGAGTTCTTTTCCATCGTGGTGCCCGGCGGGGAGTTCACCAGTGAGCTGAGCCGGCTCAAGGCGGGCGATACATTGCTGGTGGATCGCCAGGCCTTCGGCTATCTGACGCTGGACCGGTTCGTTGATGGCCGGGATCTCTGGCTGTTATCCACAGGCACCGGGGTGGCGCCGTTTCTGTCGATCCTGCAGGACTTTGAAGTCTGGGAGAGATTCGAGCGGATCATTCTTGTCTACAGCGTGCGGGAGGCGCGGGAGCTGGCCTATCAACAGCTGGTCACCGAACTCATGCAGCGTGACTACCTGGCCGAGTATGCTCACAAGTTCCAGTTCATCCCCGTGGTGACGCGCGAGCCGCATGCCGGTGCCCTGAACGGGCGCATTACCACACTTATCGAAAACGGCGAGCTGGAGCAGGCGGCAGGTGTGGCGCTTGATCCGGCCCATTCGCGGGTCATGCTCTGTGGCAATCCGCAGATGATCGATGACACCCGGGCGCTGCTCAAAGAACGAGGCATGAGCCTCAGCCTGACGCGGCGGCCAGGGCAGGTGGCGGTGGAAAACTACTGGTAAGGAAACGGCGCCCTCAGGCGCCGTTTCAGTCTTCAAGGCCGGTTGTTCTGGGCCTTGAGCAGATCGCGAATCTCACCCAGCAGTTCTTCTTCCTTGGTTGGCACCGGCGGCAAGGTCGGAGCGACGGCTTCTTCGCGTTTCAGGCGGTTGATGGCTTTGACGCCCATGAAAATCGCGAAGGCGACGATGATGAAGTCCAGGATGCTCTGGATGAACTTGCCGTAGGCCATCACGACCGCAGGGGCACTGCCCTCGGCGGCTTTCAGGGTTATCGCCAGGTCACTGAAGTCCACCCCGCCGATCAGCAGGCCGATTGGCGGCATGATCACATCACCGACAAACGACGAAACGATTTTGCCGAAGGCCGCACCGATGATGATACCGACGGCCATGTCGACCACATTGCCTTTGACCGCGAAGGCCTTGAACTCGCTGAGCACGCCCATAGTTATTTCCTTGTTACAGATGAGTTTGGTGTACGCAGTGTAAATCAGCAAAACGCGTCCTGCGCGAAACACCTTCTTACAATGCTCGCTTTTATCGACACATCAATTCGCGATTAGTTTGCAAAGTGCCACTAATCGCGCGCGAATTACTCCGTAAGGCCCTGATCGAGAAGCTATTTTTCTCAATCACAGGCGTGTGGATTTTCTATTTATGTTCGCCGTCATGACTCTCTAGCCTCTGGTTGGCGCACCTGGATGCGCCTCAAACAACAGAGGAACCTGAAATGAATTCCATGCTTGCCTCAGGGGGATTTCCCCTCCGCCGTACCGTTGGCGTATTGGCCGCCAGCCTGCTGTCCTTTTCCGTAAGCGCCGCGCCCCTGACCCGGGACAATGGTGCAGCAGTGGGCGATAACCAGAACTCGCAAACCGCCGGTGCCAACGGTCCGGTGCTGCTGCAGGACGTGCAACTGATCCAGAAGCTGCAGCGCTTCGACCGCGAGCGTATTCCCGAGCGTGTGGTGCATGCCCGGGGCACCGGTGCTCATGGCACATTCACGGCGACCAACGACTTGAGCGACCTGAGCAAGGCCAAGGTGTTTACCGCCGGCCAGGTCACACCGGTGTTTGTGCGTTTCTCGGCCGTGGTGCACGGCAACCACTCTCCGGAAACGTTGCGTGACCCACGGGGTTTCGCGACCAAGTTCTACACCGCTGACGGTAACTGGGATCTGGTCGGTAACAACTTCCCGACATTCTTCATCCGCGATGCGATCAAGTTCCCGGACATGGTGCATGCCTTCAAACCTGACCCGCGCACCAATCTGGATGATGATTCCCGTCGCTTCGATTTCTTCTCCCATGTACCGGAAGCCACTCGAACATTGACCGAGTTGTATTCCAACTCAGGGACGCCGGCCAGTTATCGTGAAATGGACGGCAACAGTGTGCATGCCTACAAGTTGATCAACGACAAGGGGGAAGTGCATTACGTCAAGTTTCACTGGAAAAGTTTGCAGGGGATCAAGAATCTCGATCCTGAACAAGTCGTCAAAATTCAGGGGCATGACTACAGTCATATGACAAGTGACCTGGTGGCGAATATCGAAAAAGGTAATTTTCCGAAGTGGGACTTGTACATTCAGGTTCTGAAACCGCAAGACTTGTCCAAGTTTGATTTCGATCCTCTTGATGCAACCAAGATCTGGCCCGGTATTCCGGAGCGAAAAGTTGGACAAATGGTCTTGAACCGTAATCCTTCAAATGTCTTCCAGGAAACTGAACAAGTGGCCATGGCGCCCTCGAATGTTGTTCCGGGAATCGAGCCATCTGAAGATCGTTTGTTGCAAGGTCGGATATTTGCCTATGCCGACACCCAGATGTATCGCCTTGGCGCCAATGCCCTGCAATTGCCGATCAATGCTGCGAAAGTGGCGGTCAACAATGGCAATCAGGACGGCGCGATGAATGCCGGCGCAAGCCATTCGGGTGTCAACTATCAGCCAAGCCGTCTGCAACCGCGTGAAGAGACGCAAAGTGCACGTTATAGCCAGACCGCCCTGCAGGGCAGCACGCAACAGGCGAAGATCCAGCGCGAGCAGAACTTCAAGCAGGCCGGTGATCTGTATCGCTCGTTCAGCAAGAAGGAACGCCTGGATCTGATCGAGAGCTTCGGCGGCTCGCTGGCGAGTACCGATGACGAGAGCAAGCACATCATGCTGTCCTTCCTCTACAAGGCCGATCCGGAGTACGGCGCCGGTGTGACCAAAGTGGCCAAAGGTGACCTGGATCGGGTCAAGGCCCTGGCGGCCAAACTGGCCGACTGATTCCGGCTCTTTCAAACCCCGGCAATCGCCGGGGATTGATCGACAACAGCGCCGCGCGTCTGGCCAGCGGGGAAATCCGCAGCGGCGCGCCGCGCTGATCGGCGATGGCTGCGTTATCATCGCGGTTTTTGCCGGGGGTTCAGATGGCTAAGGCCAAGCGCATGTACGGCTGCACCGAGTGCGGCGCAACCTTTCCCAAGTGGGCCGGGCAGTGCGGCGAATGCGGCGCCTGGAACACCCTGACCGAAACGATGATCGAGAGCGGCGGTGCTGCGGCACCGGCCGGACGCACTGGTTGGGCCGGGCAGCAAGCTCAGATCAAGACGCTGGCCGAAGTCAGCATCGAAGAAATCCCGCGTTTCTCCACCGCATCCGGCGAACTCGACCGAGTGCTTGGCGGTGGTCTGGTGGACGGTTCGGTGGTGCTGATCGGCGGTGATCCCGGCATCGGCAAATCGACGATTCTGCTGCAGACCCTGTGCAACCTCGCCAAGAGCATGCCGGCACTCTACGTCACCGGTGAGGAATCCCAGCAGCAAGTCGCCATGCGCGCACGTCGACTTGGGCTGCCGCAGGATCAACTGCGGGTCATGACCGAAACCTGCATCGAAACCATCATCGCCACCGCCCGCCAGGAAAAACCCAAGGTGATGGTGATCGACTCGATCCAGACGATCTTCACCGAACAACTGCAATCGGCACCGGGCGGCGTGTCCCAGGTGCGCGAAAGTGCGGCGTTGCTGGTGCGTTATGCCAAGCAAAGCGGCACGGCGATTTTCCTGGTCGGCCACGTGACCAAGGAAGGCGCACTGGCCGGCCCGCGCGTTCTGGAACACATGGTGGATACCGTGCTGTATTTCGAAGGCGAGTCCGATGGCCGGTTGCGTCTGCTGCGGGCGGTGAAAAACCGTTTCGGCGCCGTCAACGAGTTGGGCGTGTTCGGCATGACCGACAAGGGCCTGAAGGAAGTCTCCAATCCTTCGGCGATTTTTCTCACGCGCGCTCAGGAGGAAGTCCCGGGCAGTGTGGTGATGGCAACGTGGGAAGGCACCCGGCCGATGCTGGTTGAGGTCCAGGCGCTGGTGGATGACAGTCACCTGGCCAACCCGCGTCGGGTCACGCTGGGTCTGGATCAGAACCGTCTGGCGATGCTGTTGGCGGTGTTGCACCGGCATGGCGGCATTCCGACCCACGATCAGGACGTGTTCCTCAACGTAGTCGGCGGGGTGAAGGTGCTGGAAACCGCGTCCGACCTGGCGTTGATGGCTGCGGTCATGTCGAGCTTGCGCAACCGGCCGTTGCCCCACGATTTGCTGGTGTTCGGCGAAGTCGGCCTGTCCGGCGAAGTGCGCCCGGTGCCGAGCGGTCAGGAGCGTTTGAAGGAGGCCGCCAAGCATGGCTTCAAGCGCGCAATCGTGCCCAAGGGCAACGCGCCAAAAGAAGCACCGGCAGGGTTGCAGATCATTGCGGTGACGCGTCTGGAGCAGGCGCTGGATTCACTCTTCGAGTAATCAGAGCTCCATCAGCGCGCCAAGCTCTCGTTCGAGCTCGGCCTCATCCCCGAGGTTGAGTTCGATCAGGCGTCGCAGGCGCTGGATCGATTCCAGGCTGATGTGCCGGCACTGGAAGCCCAATTGCCCGTGATCGTCGTGTGCCAGTTGCACATCCATCTGGATGTCGGTGTCGTCGCTCAGGTGAATGTCGACGTTGAAGTCCTGTGTTTCATCCCCCAGCCACGGCTCCGGCCGTTCGATCAGCAGCCCCTTGAGCGACAGGTCGATCAGCTTCACCGGCCAGATGTACTCGCCCTGGCTCAATTCGGTTCTGGCATCGAACGCGATACGTTTGAAGCGGCGACGCTCGGACGGGTGCTCGCTCATGGCGCGATCCTCTTGACGGTACGCTGACTATAGACCCGCCACGTCAAACGCTGCCAGTCGGGCAGGGCGTCAGACCAATGTCGGGTATGGTCTTTGCCGCCAGTAGCGCTAAACTCGAGGTGGCTGTCTTTCTTGTCCACCCTGGCTGGAATAATAAAATGAAAAATAATAATAGCCCGCTGCGCCACTTACCCTGGCTAGTGCTGGCAATCGTAGGAGCGTGCGCCCTGGGCGTAGTGGCATTGCGCCGAGGCGAGGCGATCAACGCCTTGTGGATCGTGGTCGCCGCCGTGGCCATTTATCTGGTTGCGTACCGTTACTACAGCCTGTTCATCGCAAACAATGTGATGCAACTCGATCCACGCCGGGCCACCCCCGCCGTGCTCAACAATGACGGTCTGGACTACGTTCCGACCAACAAACACATTCTCTTCGGACACCACTTCGCGGCCATCGCCGGCGCGGGACCTCTGGTCGGCCCGGTACTGGCGGCGCAGATGGGTTACCTGCCCGGCACGCTGTGGCTGATCGCCGGCGTGGTGCTGGCGGGCGCGGTGCAGGACTTCATGGTCCTGTTCATGTCCACCCGTCGTAACGGTCGTTCTTTGGGCGACATGGTGCGTGAAGAAATGGGCCGCATCCCCGGCACCATCGCGCTGTTCGGCTGCTTCCTGATCATGATCATCATCCTCGCGGTGCTGGCGCTGATCGTCGTAAAAGCCCTGGCCGAGAGCCCGTGGGGCATCTTCACCGTGATGGCGACCATCCCGATCGCGATGTTCATGGGCATTTACATGCGCTACATCCGCCCGGGCCGCATCGGCGAGATTTCGGTGATCGGCGTGATTCTGCTGCTCGGTTCGATCTGGCTCGGTGGCCAGATTGCCGCTGACCCGGTGTGGGCCAAGGCCTTCAGCTTCACCGGCGTGCAAATCACCTGGATGCTGATCGGTTATGGCTTTGTCGCGGCGGTACTGCCGGTCTGGCTGATCCTCGCCCCGCGCGACTATCTGTCCACGTTCCTGAAGATCGGTACCATCATCGCCCTGGCGATCGGCATCCTGGTCACCATGCCCGAGCTGAAAATGCCGGCGTTGACCCAGTTCGTCGACGGCACCGGCCCGGTATGGAAGGGCGGTCTGTTCCCGTTCCTGTTCATCACCATCGCTTGCGGTGCGGTATCGGGCTTCCACGCACTGATCTCGTCCGGCACCACGCCGAAACTGCTGGATAACGAAACCAACGCCCGCTACATCGGTTACGGCGGCATGCTGATGGAATCGTTCGTGGCGATCATGGCCATGGTTGCCGCTTCGGTGATCGAGCCAGGCGTGTACTTCGCCATGAACAGCCCGGCTGCCGTGGTCGGCGGTGATGTGGTGGCCGTGGCGACCGCTGTCAGCAACTGGGGCTTTGCAATTACCCCGGATGCGCTGCAGGCCGTGGCCCATGACATCGGCGAAACCACCATCCTGGCCCGTGCCGGTGGTGCCCCGACCCTGGCGGTCGGTATCGCGCAGATCCTGCACAGTGTCCTGCCGGGTGAAAACACCATGGCGTTCTGGTACCACTTCGCGATCCTGTTCGAAGCGCTGTTTATCCTGACCGCTGTGGACGCCGGCACCCGTGCCGGGCGCTTCATGCTGCAGGATCTGCTCGGCTCCTTCGTGCCGGCGTTGCAGCGTACCGAATCCTGGACCGCCAACCTGATCGCGACCGCCGGTTGTGTGGCGATGTGGGGCTGGTTGCTGTATCAGGGCGTGATCGATCCGCTGGGTGGCATCAACACTTTGTGGCCGCTGTTTGGTATCTCCAACCAGATGCTGGCCGGTATCGCGCTGATGCTCGGCACCGTGGTCCTGATCAAGATGAAGCGCCAGCGCTACATCTGGGTCACCCTGCTGCCGGCCGCCTGGCTGATGATCTGCACCACGACCGCAGGCTTCATCAAGTTGTTCGACGCTAACCCGGCTGTCGGCTTCCTGTCGTTGGCCAAGAAGTACAGCGATGCACTGGCCGCAGGCCAGGTGATCGCACCGGCCAAGAGCGTCGAGCAGATGCAGCACGTGATCTTCAACGCTTACACCAACGCAACGCTGACCGCGCTGTTCCTGTTCGTGGTATTCAGCATCCTGTTCTATGCGCTCAAGGTCGGCATCGCCGCCTGGGGCAAAAAAGAGCGTACGGATAAAGAATCGCCATTCCAGGCCCTGCCGGACGCGTAACCAGAGGATTGCACCATGTTCAATGACTTGAGTCGCCTCGGTAAATACCTCGGTCAGGCCGCGCGCCTGATGGTCGGCATGCCCGACTACGACACGTACGTCGAGCATATGCAAACCAAACACCCGGACAAACCGGTAATGAGCTACGAGATGTTCTTTCGCGAACGTCAGGAAGCCCGTTACGGTGGCAAGGGTGGGCCGAAGTGCTGTTGAGCCGCTGATCGCGGTTCACCAGAAGTGAGGTGGGAGCAGGTCTTTCGGCCTGCTCCCATTTTTATTTGTGCAATTGAAGGAGATCGAGTTTGTCTTCTCCCATCCCGGTCACGGTGCTCAGCGGTTTCCTCGGCGCCGGCAAGACCACTTTGCTGCGCCATCTGTTGAAAGCCGAGCACGGCCTGAAAATCGCCGTGATCGAAAACGAATTCAGCGACGCCGGCATCGACACCCAACTGCTGGGCGACGAGCCGGTGCAAGTCATGACCCTGGCCAATGGCTGCGTCTGCTGCACCATCCACACCGACCTGACCAAAGCCTTGTACCTGTTGCTCGAACGGCTGGACAGCGGTGAAATCGCTTTCGCTCGGCTGGTCATCGAATGCACCGGCCTGGCCGATCCGGCCCCGGTGGCGCAGACCTTTTTCATCGACGAAGAACTGCGCGAGCGTTACCTGCTCGACGGCATCATCACCCTGGTGGATGCCGCTCACGCCGAGCTGCACCTGACCCAGACCATCGCCCAGGCGCAGATCGGTTTCGCCGACCGCTTGCTGGTGAGCAAGACCGATCTGGTGGACGAGGCTGCATTCACCGCGCTCAGCGAGCGCCTGACCCGCATCAACCGTCGTGCGCCGATTCGCGTGGTCGAACACGGCAATATCGATCTGGCCGAATTGCTCGATGTGCGCGGTTTCAACCTGAATGCCGATCTTGGCGGCGGGGTGAGTCTGCGGCCGGTCAGCAAGGCGCCGTCCATCGACCGGATTTCCAGCCTGGTGCTGCGTACCGATCAGCCGCTGGATATCGATCAGCTCAGCGAATTCATGAACGAGTTGCTGGAAGAGCACGGCAAGCAATTGCTGCGCTACAAAGGCGTGCTGAACATTGCGGGCGAGGATCGTCGCTTGGTGTTTCAGGGCGTGCTGAAACTCTACGGCTTCGACTGGGACACCGAGTGGGCCGAAGGCGAGGCGCGGGAAAGCGTGATCGTGTTTATCGCCGACGATTTGCCGGAAGAGAAGATCCGGGCGGGGTTTGCCAGGGTAGCTGTACAGCAAAACTGAATTTGTGGAGGCTCGAAGGGCCTCTTCGCGAGCAAGCCCGCTCCCACATTCAACCGCGTTGTGTCAGTAGGACTACGGTTAAATGTAGGAGCGGGCTTGCTTGCGAAGGCGTTCTAACCAGCAACACAATTTCCAGACTCTGAACCCAGCAGTGCTTGCTCAAGATTTTCCAGATGCCGATTCATCAACATGCCGGCTTTAGAAACATCTCTACGCTCTACCGCTTCAACCAACGCCAAATGTTCCTGCCACGCGCAACAGCTGTGCGTCTGCTCACCACATCGCGCAATCGCCAGTGAGGTCAGCGGCACCAACGTGCCGAGAAAATGCGCCAACGGTGCATTCCTCGCCATTTTCGCCAACTGCAAATGAAACTCCCCGGACAGGCGAATCGCTGCGCCCCGTCGGTCTTTATCCACAGCCTGGCGCTCACGGTCGATCAGGGCGCGCAGGCGTTTCAGATCTTCAGCCTGCGCATGCTGACAAGCCAGCCGCACCAGCGTGTTCTCGGCCAGACGCCGGGCGTGCAAGGCCTGACGGGTCTGCTCGGCGTCCGGCGCGGCTATGCGCGGTCGATGGTTGGCCCGCAGCACGATGATCTGTTCATGGGACAACTGGGTCAGCACCCGACGCACATCGGCGCGGCTGACACCGAACATCTGCTTCAGGCTCTCCTCGGTAAAACGGCTGGCGGTATCGAGGCGCTGTTCGAGGATCGCATCGAACAGTCGCGGATACAGATCCTCCACCGGCGCGTGCAGGCGGGAGAAGGGCAGGGCCGCCGAGGTCCGGCGAGGGTGCGACGGCGTGGCAAGACTGTTCATGGCCGGTCTCCAGTGTGAGGCGTTTCAGGTGTTCAGGTTGTCATCCGGGATATTCAGCTCGATGCCCATACGCTGGCCTTCGCGCAGGATGTGCCGACGCATTTCGGCGCTGGCCTGGGCGCTGTTCTTGCTGCGGATCGCGCGCACCACGGCTTCGTTTTCCTCAAGGCGTTCGGCCAGATGCTCCGGTGAGTTGCGCAGCACTTCGGCGCTTTGCTTGAGGGCGTTGCTGGTCTGCTGCACCACGCTCTGGAAAATCGGGTTAGAGGTCAGGGTGAACAGTTCTTCGTGGAAGGCGATGTAGGCGCTGACGCCGGCCTCGCTGTCGCCGGCTTCGAGGGCTTCGCGCATGTCCATCAGGGTCAGGCGCAGTTGCCCGACTTCCTTGCTGCTGATCGACTGCGCCACCAGACCGACGATGAACGGTTCGAGGGTGTAGCGCAGTTGCAGCACGTCTTCGAGGCTGGCGCCGGCCACGGCGCTGTCGTGGCTTTGACTGTCACTGGCCTGGGCGTCGAGCACCACCACGCCTTTGCCCGGCATCGAACGCACCAGACCGAGGGTTTCCAGCACGATCACCGCTTCGCGCAGGCTCGGGCGGCTGATGCCCAGTTGTTCGGCCAGTTCGCGCTGGCCCGGCAGCATCTCGCCGGAGCGCCACTGGCCACGGGCGAGGGCGGCCCGGAGTTTTTCTACCACTGAGTTGACGACGGTGGATGTAGTAATCACGTGTTCGCTCCATGCGCCGTGCCTGCATTAGTACAGGCACGGCGGTCATTCAGAATTCTTTGGCCGCCGCTTGAGCGGCCGTTTTTCTCGGCTGAAAGTTATAGCCCTGCTCGCCGTTGAGCACCTTGTTTGCCCGCTGCACGTCGATGTCCTTTTCCCAGCGGGCGATGGCCACGGTGGCGACGCAGTTGCCAATCAGGTTGGTCAGCGCCCGGCCGATGCCCATGAACCAGTCCACCGCCAGCACCAGCACCAGCCCGACCACCGGAATCGCCGGGATCGCCGTCAGCGTCGCGGCGAGAATCACCAGCGCCGAGCCCGGAATGCCGTGGGCGCCTTTGGAGGTAATCAGCGATACCAGCAAGATCGTCAGCAGATCGGTCATGGCCAGCGGCGTGCCGGTGGCGTTGGCGATGAACACGATGGCCAGGGTCAGGTAGATCGAGAAACCATCGAGGTTGAACGAGTAACCGGTCGGAATCACCAGCCCGACGGTCGAGCTGCCGATGCCCAGGTGTTCCAGTTTGCGCATGATCTGCGGCAGTACTGCGTCGGAGGAGGCGGTGCCCATGACGATCAGCAGTTCTTCGCGCAGGTACTTGAGCAGCGGCCACATGCGCAGGCCGGAGGCACGCATCACCAGACCCAGAATCACGCTGACGAAAGCGATGCATGTCAGATAAAACAAACCGACCAGACTGCCCAGATGTTGCAGGGAATCGAGGCCGTATTTGCTGGTGGTGAAGGCAATGGCGCCGAACACGCCGATCGGTGCCAGACGCACGATCATGCCCATGATGCGGAAGATCACATGGCTCAGTTCGTTGATCAGTCGCGAGATCCCGGAGGCGGCTTCGCCCACCAGATTCAACGCGCTGCCGAACAGTACCGAGAACAACAGCACCTGGAGGATGTTGTTGTCGGCAAAGGCGCCGAGTACCGAGGTCGGAATCAGATCCATCAGGAACTGAGTGGTGGTGTGCATGTGCTGGCCGCGTTCGGCGATGTCGCCCATGTCGGCGGCGGACAGCTGCTCCAGATGGATGTTGGCGCCGCTGCCGATCCCGGTGCTGAACGCGAACACCAGACCGATCACCAGGGCGATGGTGGTCAGCACTTCGAAGTAGATCACCGACTTGAGGCCGATGCGTCCGACCTTCTTCAGGTCGCCGGCGCCGCTGATGCCGCTGACCACCACGCAGAACACGATCAGGCCGATAAGCATCTTGATCAGTTTGATGAAACCGTCGCCGAGCGGTTTGAGCTGGGCCGAGTATTCAGGAAGGGTCAGCCCGCAGACGATGCCGAGCATCAGTCCGAGAACCACTTGGAGGAAGATTGAACGCGAGCACCATCTGAGCATGGGAGGAATCCTGGTCGGTGTCCTGGCTGCCGTGCGCGGGGCGCATCAGATTCAGGACTTAATTATTGTGGTCTTACCGGTATGTCCAGTGCGGGTGCAGTCTAGGCGCTGTTTTTTACGGATCGCAAGTGAAAAATGACGAATCGGCATGACCGGTCTGACCAGTGGTGTTTTGGCGGGATTCTGTATCCGATCCCGGAGATATGGATCAGTGCGCGGATCAAAGAAATAACGTCAACGACCACCGTCAACAGTAGATGCTGTTAGCTGTGTATAGGTATCAGTTGTAAAAGGATTTTAAATGTGACTTTTAAAGATGTTGATTAACTGGCTTGACCTGCTTGCAGTTGGTGGTGAATTCAGGGTTCTGTAAAGTTAAGAAAAAATTCCATGTATCGGTTTTATTGGCTTTGTTTGTTTGTGGTGTGCATGAGTTTTGCAAAATGTTCAGGGGCTGAAGATCTACGCTGTTTTATGTGTTTGTGATGGGGGGTGATGAATAAGGGCATTGTTATTATTTGGTTGCACTTGAAGGGGGAGGCTTTTTGTCGGTAGGTGATACTTTTAATACTCGCCACTTAAGGCGACCATAATGAGGAGATACTACATGCAAGAGTTAATCATGGATCTGTCCGGTGAGTTTGGTGCGGATTTCCAGTCCTACATGAATTCTGGCAGGGCGCTTGTTGTAGCGGAAGTGGGCTGTGAAACCACTGTGAGTTGTTCGACCCTGGCGTGCACCTTCATGGGTTGCTGCATCCCGTAATAATGCAGGGCGGGCTTCGGCCCGCCCTTCTTCCCTTCCGTGTCCGGGATTGCCCTATTTTTCTGTCTGTCGAGTAAACATCATGAGCGCAGTAAAGGCGCAAGAGTATGCCGCATTTAGCAAAATGATCACCCTTCTGCACAAGGATGACAGAGCGGTCAGGTGCTATTTTGGTGTAGATAGAAAAGCGTTGCTGGAAGAGTATCGAGATAAACTTTTTGACGATGAAAATAATAAGCCTGCGAGGGGGGGTGTGTGCGAGAAAGAGGTCGAGATAGTTACTTCGTTGTTGTCGGAGGAAACCGCTGGGCAAACGGTGTTCGGCCTGTTTTGTGCTCGCTGGTATAGTTATCTCAGGCATGTTTTTGAACGTGATATCAAATACCAATCCGTACGTGGCTGGATCGACGTAGATACGTTTCTTCCAAGTGTCCAGTCTCACGTGACTTCATTGGTTAAAAGTCTTTCGGAGAAGTCGCTGGTACATTATCTGAACACCCTGATAGATGAAGGCGCTGATCTGGATCCGGGAACTTTCGATCAAAAACTGGCGGACGAAGGGCTGGCAGCATTTCTCGCCTCCTATCCGGTCCTGACGCATTTGCTGATAGGGCGGATTCAGGACACGGCCGCCTACCTGTACAAGATCCTCAATTGTTTTACCGAGGATTTTCCAAAGCTAAAGACCACGTTTGCTTTGACCAGCCAGCGCGTCGGCAGCATTTCCCTGGGGCTGGGGGATGCTCATGCCAGTGGCGAAACCGTCTGCTGTGTGCAGGTCGGCAGCCAGGAGTTGATTTTCAAGCCCAGAAGCAATCGAGAGGCGTTGTTTTACACGGCTTTGCTTGAGCAATTGCGCACGCAGACTGGCAACAACGACTTTGCCGTCTACGCGCCCCTGATGGTTTCTTTGGATGATCACTGCTGGATCGAAAAAATCCGGAACGTACCCTGCGAAACGGAGAACGAGTTATCGCTCTTCTTTCAGCGCCTTGGTGCCCAGGTTGCCGTAATCCATGCCCTGAACGGCATCGACTTTCATTACGAAAACATCATTGCCTGTGGCAGCAGTCCCGTCATGATCGATCTGGAATGCCTGTTTACCCCGGCCATGGTCGACTTGAAGGTTGATGTCCCTCACGATCGGGCACTGTTCAAAATCATCAAGCTCAACAGTCAGTCGGTGTTTACAACAGGCTTTGTGCCTAACTCGGCAGGCGTGGAGAATGACCAAAGTGGCCTGACTCGACACCCGCAGTTTTTAGTCCCCGGCAAACACTTGGTGCTGGAAGATGGTTTTTATCGCTTGAAGGCGCACGCGGTCGACTACCGTCCAATGATGCGACACCTGCCTGTTTTTGCCGGCGAAACGTATTCGGTCATGGACTACAGGGACGCGTTTTTCTTCGGTTTCGAGCAGGCTTACGATGAAATTGTCAGCCACCGTGACTCCATACTCCAATTGCTGGACGGGCATGCCGGAGGGCTGAAGTCCCGGGTACTGATCAAAAATACCCGGCGCTACGCTGATTTCATCGGAATGATGACTCACCCGCACTTCACTCAATGCCAACTGAAGCAGGACTTGCTGCTGGCAACCTTATGGTCTGATCTCGGCGACGCGCTCATTGAGCACGATATTCCACGGCACGAGATCAACGACCTTAAGAGGGCCTGTTTCCCCAGCTTCACTCAATCCTTGTTGTCTGACCGACTACTCAATGCCCAGGGGCAGACCGTTGCTCGATTGCCCATTGAAAGCCCCTTTGAGAGTTGCCGACGCAAGCTGGGAATGCTGTCACCCAAAGACAAGGCGTTTCAGATCCATATATTGCAGGCGTGTTTGATACCCGGGGCAAGGGAAGCGCTTGATCGAAGACATGATCTCCCGGCCGTCCCCGATCATGCTTGCGCGCCATATCTTGAGGGCGCCCTGCGCATTGCCGGGATCATTGAAAAGAACCGTGTAGAGGGTGATGCAGGCGACGTCGGCTGGACGTTCATGGATACCCATCCACGTACCAGACGCAACTTCATCACTCACATGGGCAACAGTTTGTACAACGGAATGGGAGGGCTGGTGATTTTCTACCTGAGTCTGTACCGGGTCAGCGGGGCCACCAACTACCGCGATGAAGCCGAGCGAATTCTGTGTGCCATCCACCGCTCCCAGGAGGACTTTCCGAACAAGCTGGCGGTTAGTGCGTATTTCGGCCTGACTTCCTATCTGTACGTGCTGATCAACTATGAGCTGATGACCGGTCGCAAGACCTACCAGACGACTGTCGAAGAGTTGTTAGCGAAACTGACGTATTTTCCACGCGAAGACGATGAATTCGATTTTGTGCAGGGCTGGTGTGGCGCCTTGACCGTTCTGGTGAATTTTTATCAGATTGAAAAGCGTGAAACATTGCGCCCCATGATTGAAAGGCTCTCCCATGCGATTCAATCAGCGCTGACTCTGGACGACGGAACATTGCGGCTCAATTCAACGGGCAAGCCGCTGTGGACTGGTTTTTCTCATGGCATTGCCGGGGGGGTGCAGGCTATCGGCAAGGCGTGGAAGGTCACGAAAGATCCGCTGCTTTGCGAGTTGATTGCGCGGTGGGTGCAGGCAGAAAACCAGCTCACGGCGGACGGCTTCTGGCTTGATCTGCGGGACAACGCGAAATCGGCGTCTCTCACAAAGTGGTGCCATGGCGACGGCGGTATTCTTCTTTCCCGGCATTGGCTGATTCAAGAGATGGGAGCTGCGTTGGACGCCGAAACCAGAACAGTGCTTGAGCAGGACGCCGAACGCTGTGAACGTCATCTTTGGGAGCGAGGCCTCGGGTCGGGTTACAGCCTGTGCCATGGAGACATTGGTAACTTGATGTGCCTGCTCAAACGCTATCGCGGCACCAACAATGAGCTGGGTATTGCGCGGGTTAATCAGGCGCTTTCCCAAGTGACCCGCAATTTCTTCAAGGAAGACTTTCTGGGTGACAGCGTCATTCCCGAGCTGGGCATGATGTTAGGCATCTCGGGTGTCGGTCAGGCGCTCTTGCAGACCCTGGATGCTGGTCTGCCGGATGTGTTGTCGCTGGACTTCGCGCGACCGATGCCTGTCTGAGCAAAAAACTGACAAAAAAAACCGGCCATCACTGGCCGGTTTTTTTGCTGCGGTTTTAACGTCGCAATTAAGCGCCGTATACCGGCAGTTTCTTGCAGATGGCTTTGACTTTCTCACGAACGGCGTCGATCACCGCTTCGTTGTTCAGGTCAGCCAGGATGTCGCAGATCCAGCCGGCCAGCTCTTTGCACTCTGCTTCCTTGAAGCCGCGAGTGGTCACAGCCGGAGTACCGAAGCGCAGGCCGGAAGTGACGAACGGGGAGCGTGGATCGTTTGGCACGGAGTTCTTGTTCACGGTGATGAACGCTTTGCCCAGAGCGGCGTCGGCGTCTTTACCGGAGATTTCCTGCTTGATCAGCGACAGCAGGAACAGGTGGTTTTCAGTACCGCCGGAAACCACGTCGAAACCGCGCTCGATGAACACGCCGGCCATGGCCTGGGCGTTTTTCACCACTTGTTGCTGGTAAGCCTTGAACTCAGGCTGCAGCGCTTCCTTGAAGCAGATCGCCTTGGCGGCGATCACGTGCTCCAGCGGGCCACCCTGGGCGCCCGGGAATACCGCGGAGTTCAGCTTCTTCTCGATGTCGGCGTTGGCCTTGGCCAGGATCAGGCCACCACGTGGACCGCGCAGGGTCTTGTGAGTGGTGGTGGTCACGACGTCAGCGAACGGAACCGGGTTCGGGTAGACGCCAGCGGCGACCAGACCGGCCACGTGAGCCATGTCGACGAACAAGTAGGCGCCAACCTTGTCGGCGATGGCGCGGAAGCGTGGGAAGTCGAGGATCTGCGAGTAGGCAGAGAAACCGGCCACGATCATTTTCGGCTTGTGTTCAACAGCCAGGCGCTCGACTTCGTCGTAGTCGATCAGGCCGTTGGCGTCGATGCCGTACTGGATGGCGTTGTACAGCTTGCCGGAGGAGGAAACGCTGGCGCCATGGGTCAGGTGACCGCCGTGAGCCAGGCTCATGCCCAGGATGGTGTCACCGGCCGACAGCAGGGCCAGGTAAACAGCAGCGTTGGCCTGGGAACCGGCGTGCGGCTGAACGTTGGCGTAGTCGGCGCCGAACAGTTCCTTGGCGCGGTCGATGGCCAGTTGTTCAACAACGTCGACGTACTCGCAACCACCGTAGTAGCGCTTGCCCGGGTAGCCTTCGGCGTATTTGTTGGTCAGTACCGAGCCTTGAGCTTCCATCACCGCTGGGCTGGTGTAGTTCTCCGAAGCGATCAGCTCGATGTGTTCTTCCTGGCGCTGGGCTTCTTGCTCCATGGCGGCAAAAAGATCGGCGTCGTACTTGGCAATAGTCAAATCACGGCTGAACATGGCGGTCCTCAAGGATCGGGGGCAGAAAAGGGGGGCATTCTAACCCAACGGGTTTTGGATGGCATATGAAACGACATCATGTCGCAGACAAGTGGCGTTCATGACCAGATATGTGGCGTCCGTGCCGGCCTTTTCCTGGCCAGCCGGTTCGCACAATAGCCGGGTTGGCGGCAGGATTCCGTGATCGATATCAATCCCTGCTCGCGAAGACCGCCCCGCCGATTTTCAGTCGAACATGAACAGCGCGTCATTGCTGAACTGCGCCTCGAAGCGGGTGGCCGGCATCGGCCGCCCGAACAGATAACCCTGAACCTCGTCGCAACCGTGCTCGCGCAGGAAGTCCAGCTGTTCATGGGTTTCCACGCCCTCGGCGATTACCGCCAGGTTGAGGCTGTGGGCCATGGCGATGATCGCCCGGGCAATCTGCGCGTCCTGCTCGCCGGACGGCAGGCCGTCGACGAAGGTGCGGTCGATCTTCAGCACGTCGATCGGGAATTGCTTGAGGTAGTTCAGCGACGAGTAACCGGTGCCGAAGTCGTCGACCGCGATGCTCAGGCCGAGGTTCTTCAGGCCGGCGAGGATCTGCATCGCCTCGCTGACTTCGCGCATCAGGATACTTTCGGTCAGCTCCAGTTCCAGGCACGCCGGCGGCAGGCCGGTTTCCTTGAGGATGGTGGCGATCCGCGTGCCGAGCTGGCCGTCGGAGAACTGCCGGGCGGAAATGTTCACCGAGACCTTCGGCACGCGCACGCGGCTCTGGTGCCAGGTCTTGAGCTGACGGCAGGCCTCGCTGATCACCCAGTCGCCGACGTCCACCACCAGCCCGAGTTCTTCGAGCACCGGAATGAAGTCTCCCGGCGGCACCAGTCCGCGACGCGGATGACGCCAGCGCAGCAGGGCTTCGGCGCCGGTCAGGCGTTTGCCATCGCCGCTGAACTGCGGCTGGTAATACAGCACGAATTCGTTCTGCTCGAGGGCGTGGCGCAGGTCGCTTTCCAGTTCCAGGCGCTCCAGCGCACTGGCGTTCATGTCGGCCTGATAGAACTGGAAGTTGTTCTTGCCGCGCTCCTTGGCGTGGTACATCGCGGTGTCGGCGTTTTTCATCAGCTGGCTGAGTTCGTTGCCGTCCTGCGGGCTCAGGGCGATGCCGATACTGGCGGTGACGAAGAACTCGCGACCCTCCAGCACAAACGGTCGCACCAGGCTGCCAAGAATCTGCTCGGCCACATGAATGGCACGATTGAGCGCCATCTCGCGGCTGGAGCGGTGTTGCAGGAGCAGCGTGAATTCGTCGCCGCCCATCCGCGCCACGGTGTCGTCATCATCGACGCAGGCCAGCAGCCGGGTGGCCATGTCCTTGAGCATGCGGTCGCCGGCGGCGTGGCCGAGGGAGTCGTTGATCGGTTTGAACCGGTCGAGATCGAGGAACATCAGCACCACCCACGACTTCTGCCGGTCGGCCGATTGCAGCGCGGTGTGCAGGCGATCCTGGAACAGCGTGCGGTTCGGCAAGTGGGTCAGGGCGTCGTAGTAGGCGAGGCGGTGAATCCGCTGTTCGCTGGCCTTGCGCTCGCTGATGTCGCTGAAAAAACACACATAACTCGCCAGGTCGCCTTCGTCATCGAGTACCGCAGTGATGCCGACCCACGCCGGGTAGTGCTCGCCATTGCGCCGCTTGAGCCAGACTTCGCCTTCCCAGGTGCTGTGCTGATGCAATTGCTTGAGCACGTAGCGCAGGTGCGCGTCCTGTTGTTCGTCGACGGTGAGCATGTTCGGTAGCTGGTCGAGCACTTCGCTCACCGCGTAGCCGCTGACGCGACTGAACGCTTCGTTGGCCTGAACGATGTAACCGGCCGGGTCGGTGATCAGGATCGCCGAAGTCGAATGCTCGAATACCGTGGCCGCCATGCGCAGGTCTTTTTCGGCGCGGCGTTGTTGGCTGATGTCGCGACCGACCCCGAGCACGCCTTCGAAGGCGCCGTGTTCGTCCCACACCAGCACCAGGCGCAATTCGATCGGGATCTTGCGGCCATCGGCGCGCAGGCAGTCGAACAGGAACATCTGGGTCTGTACCTGGCTGCGCAGGATGGCCAGTTGCTCGGGTTTGTCCAGGGCTTTGCTGACCCGGTCCATCAGGTGATAGATGCCGTTCAGTTGCTGCGGGTTGGCGATGGTCGACTGCCAGCCGTTCTGGAAAATCCACTCGGCGTCGTAGCCCAGCACCGCTTGCACCGACGGGCTGACGTAATTGAGCGACAGCTTGCTGTCGGTGGAGAAGATCACGTCACTGATGCTTTCGGCGAGCATCCGGTAGCGTTGTTCACTGTCACGCAGCGATTCGCTGGCCTCGATCTGCTCGGTGATGTCCTTGGCCACGCCGATGATTCGCGTGACCTGATCGTGTTTGTCCCGGGCCAGCGCCTGTTCGCGGATATCGAAACGCCGCCACTTGCCGTCGCGATGACGGAAACGCAACTGGCATTGCAGCAACTGGCTGTAACCGGCGTGACGCTGCATTTGCCGCGAGCGGTGGTAATAGTCGGCGTCTTCGGGGTGCAGGAGGATTTCCCAGAAATATTCGCCCATCTGATGCAGTTCGGAGCGGTTGTAACCGAGGGTCTGGCCCAGGTGGTGGTTGCTGAAAATCATCCGCTGGCTGATCACATCCTGCACGTACAGGTGATCCGGCACGGTGCGCACCACGTCCGACCAGAAGCCTTCACGCTCCAGCAGCGACAGTTCGATCAGTTTGCGGCTGGTGATGTCGTTGATGCTCAGGATCACGGCCTTGTAGTCGTGCTGCTCATGAGGCAGGCGCAGCACCAGCCACAGGTGCTGGTCGCGGCCGTTGATGTCCGGCAGTTTGATTTCCAGTTCCAGCTGCTTTTGTTGCTGGAGTACGGCATCAAGCACTTGATTGCCGATCGCGCACTGGCTGTGCGGGTGACCGTCGATCAGCAACTGCCAGGCGTGGTCGCAGGAATTGACGTTGAGCAGTTGCAGCGCCACCTGATTGACCTCGGTGACTCGCAGTTCCTGCAGCAATTGCTGGCGTTGCTGTGGCTGGTCGAGCCAGGCCTTGAGCTGGTCGCTGGTCTGGATCTGGGATTTCTCGAAAACCTGTTTCAGTCCCGAAAGATCTAGCACGCACAGGGCCACACCGGTGCCTTCGAAAATGTCCTGATAACGGCGGCGTCCTTCATGCACCTGGCGCTGACGGCGTCGCATGTTCAGCAAGGCAATGAATGGCAGCAGGGACAGCGCCAGGCCCAGCAGGCATTTGCCGATGAACGCCGGCAGCAGCTCTTCGAGCACATGTTGCCGGTCGAACAGTCCGCGCAGTTGCCAGTCGCTGCTGCTCAGGGGCACGGTCAGCACGCTGTTGGCCAGATCTTCGGGTGTTAGGGTGCTGGCTTTGGTGGAAGGCAGGCCTTCGTCACGGCTGATGATCTGGTGATTGATGCGGTTTTCCACCAGCCACAGCGGGCGGATGCCGGTCTCGCCCTGTTTGGTCAGCGAGGCAAAGAAGGTCGGGGTCAGGCGCAGTGCCCAGTAGCCGCGAGTGCTGCCGCTGGCCTGATGCAGCAACAGATGCACCACCGAGCCGTCATCGGCGTTGCTGAAATAATGTGCCTGGGCGTGACTGCGGCGCACCAGATCGCTGAGGTAGTCGGCGTCCTTGCTGTCGGTGGCGCTGTCGCTGAGGATTTTTCCCGACGGGCTGAGCAAGGCCATGCTCTGCAGGTCAGGCAGGGATTTCTGCAGCTTGCGCAGCAGCGCCTGCTGTTCGTCGGCGGACTGCGGCTGTTCGACGATTGGTAGCAGATTGAGGGCGATCTGCGCGTTCAGCGACATGTTCAGGCTGACTTGCGAAGCCAGATCGGCGGTGTAATCGATGGTGTACTGACGCTGGTTTTTCTGGGTTTCGCGCAGTTGATCGAGCAGTTGCCAGAACAGCAATGCCAGCAGCATCAGCACCAGCGTCGCCAGCGCGCCTTTCAATGTTCCGCGCAGGGACGAGCCGGGCGCCGGTTGGGTGCTGCTCACAGAGGCTGGCGGAGTGACATTGGACAAGCTGTAATCCTGCGGTTTGGCTGGACTGGCGCGACGTGCACTATAAGCCGGACGCCCAAAGGGCGGCTAGCATGCCTTGAGTTGTGGCGAAGTGCCAGCCCCGCTCGGCTGGACTGCCTTCTGTCATTAAGGTAGCTTTGCCGGTTACGCGGGAGCGTTCCAGCTCCTAGACTCAGACTTTTTCAGCGCGCACGCATTGATGGCCATCAAGTGGTCAAGTGAACGACGCGCATCGGTCTGGCCGGGCATCGCCTGCGCTCCAATCATTCATCAGTCACTGACCCAAGGTTCTCCATGGCTCAATACGTCTTCACCATGCATCGGCTGGGCAAAGTTGTTCCGCCGAAGCGGGAAATCCTGAAAAACATTTCTCTGTCCTTCTTCCCGGGCGCCAAGATCGGTGTACTCGGCCTCAACGGTTCGGGTAAGTCCACGCTGCTGAAAATCATGGCCGGCGTCGACACCGAATTCGAAGGCGAAGCGCGCCCGATGCCGGAACTGAACATCGGTTATCTGCCGCAAGAGCCGCAACTTGATCCGACCAAGACCGTGCGTGAAGTGGTCGAGGAAGCGGTCAGCGTGATCAAGGATGCGCAAGCGCGTCTGGACGAGGTCTACGCCGCCTACGCCGACCCGGACGCCGACTTCGACAAGCTGGCCGCCGAACAGGCCAAGCTCGAAGCGATCCTGCAGGCCAGCGACGGTCACAACCTGGAGCGTCAACTGGAAGTCGCCGCCGATGCGCTGCGTCTGCCGGCCTGGGACGCGAAAGTGGAACACCTGTCCGGTGGTGAAAAGCGTCGTGTGGCCCTGTGCCGTCTGCTGCTGTCCGCCCCGGACATGCTGCTGCTCGACGAACCGACCAACCACCTGGACGCCGACTCTGTTGCGTGGCTCGAACACTTCCTGCACGACTTCCCGGGTACCGTGGTAGCGATCACGCACGACCGTTACTTCCTGGACAACGTCGCTGGCTGGATTCTGGAACTCGACCGCGGTGCGGGCATTCCTTACGAGGGCAACTACTCGGGTTGGCTGGAAGCCAAGTCCGATCGTCTGGCCCAGGAATCCAAGCAGCAATCGGCCCACGAAAAAGCCATGAAGGAAGAACTGGAGTGGGTGCGCAAAGGCGCCAAGGCCCGCCAGTCGAAATCCAAGGCACGTCTGCAGCGCTTCGAAGAAATGCAGTCGCAGGAATTCCAGAAGCGTTCGGAAACCAACGAGATCTACATCCCGGCCGGTCCGCGCCTGGGCGACAAGGTCATCGAATTCAAGAACGTCACCAAGGGCTACGGCGATCGCGTGTTGATCGACAACCTGTCGTTCTCCATGCCGAAAGGCGCCATCGTCGGCGTGATCGGCGGTAACGGTGCCGGTAAGTCGACCCTGTTCCGCATGCTGATGGGCAAGGAAACCCCGGACTCCGGCAGCATCGAGATCGGCGAAACCGTGCAACTGGCCTGTGTGGACCAGAGCCGCGAAGACCTGGACGGCAGCAAGACCGTGTTCCAGCAGATCTCCGACGGTTCCGACCAGATCCGCATCGGCAACTACGAGATTCCGTCGCGTACCTACGTCGGTCGCTTCAACTTCAAGGGCGGCGATCAGCAGAAGTTCGTCAAGGACCTGTCCGGTGGTGAGCGCGGTCGTCTGCACCTGGCGCTGACCCTGAAGGAGGGCGGCAACGTCCTGCTGCTCGACGAACCGTCCAACGACCTCGACGTTGAAACCCTGCGTTCCCTGGAAGAAGCCCTGCTGGACTTCCCGGGCGCCGCCATTGTGATCTCTCACGATCGGTGGTTCCTTGACCGCGTCGCGACGCACATCCTGGCGTACGAAGACGACTCGCAAGCTGTGTTCTTCGAAGGCAACTACACCGAGTACGAAGCCGATCGCAAAAAACGCCTCGGCGAAGCAGCGGCCCAGCCACACCGGGTACGCCACAAGAAACTGGCCTGATTTCAGGTTGGTTGCATGAAAAAGCGGGGCCTTCGGGCTCCGCTTTTTTTTGCCTGCAATCCGCCGTGATTTATAGCTTGTGTACTATTTGTTTTCATAAATGCGACATTTTTGTCTGTTGCTGTGTACAGATCGTTTGTTACAGTCCGGCTCAATCTCTTCCAACGACAACAAATTTGCCGAGACTTTTCCCATGATCGAATCCGTCGAATCCTTCCTCGCCCGTCTGAAAAAACGCGATCCGGATCAACCCGAATTCCACCAGGCCGTCGAAGAAGTCCTGCGTAGCCTGTGGCCGTTTCTCGAAGCCAATCCGCACTATCTGACCTCGGGCATTCTGGAGCGCATCTGCGAACCGGAGCGGGCGGTAGTGTTCCGGGTGTCGTGGGTCGACGATCAGGGCAAGGTGCAGGTCAATCGCGGTTTCCGCATCCAGATGAACAGCGCCATCGGCCCGTACAAGGGCGGTTTGCGCTTCCATCCTTCGGTGAATATGGGCGTGCTGAAATTCCTCGCCTTTGAACAGACCTTCAAGAACTCCCTGACCTCGTTGCCCATGGGCGGCGGCAAGGGCGGTTCGGACTTCGATCCGAAGGGCAAGAGCGACGCCGAAGTCATGCGTTTCTGCCAGGCGTTCATGAGTGAGCTGTACCGCCACATCGGCGCCGACGTGGACGTACCGGCGGGTGATATCGGTGTCGGCGCACGGGAGATCGGTTTCCTGTTCGGTCAGTACAAACGCCTGAGCAACCAGTTCACCAGCGTACTGACCGGCAAGGGCATGACCTACGGCGGCAGCCTGATCCGCCCGGAAGCCACCGGTTTCGGTTGCGTGTATTTCGCCGAGGAAATGCTCAAGCGCCGCGAGCAGACCGTCGAAGGCAAGCGCGTGGCGATTTCCGGATCCGGCAACGTTGCGCAATACGCGGCCCGCAAAGTGATGGACCTGGGCGGCAAGGTGATTTCCCTGTCCGATTCCGAAGGCACGCTGTATTGCGAGCCCGGCCTGAGCGAAGAGCAGTGGCTGGCGCTGCTGGAACTGAAAAACGTCAAGCGTGGGCGGATCAGCGAGTTGGCGGCGGCATTCGGCCTGGAATTCCGCGCCGGTCAACTGCCATGGTCGTTGCCGTGCGAAATCGCGCTGCCGTGCGCCACCCAGAACGAACTCGACGCCGAAGCTGCCCGCACCCTGCTGCGCAACGGCTGCTTCTGTGTGGCCGAGGGCGCGAACATGCCGACCACCCTTGAGGCTGTGGATATCTTTATCGAAGCGGGCATTCTGTTCGCGCCGGGCAAGGCCTCGAATGCCGGCGGTGTGGCGGTCAGCGGTCTGGAGATGTCGCAGAACGCCATGCGCCTGCTGTGGACGGCGGGCGAGGTGGACAGCAAGCTGCACGGGATCATGCAGTCGATCCACCACGCCTGTGTGCATTACGGTGAGGAAAACGGCCGGATCAACTACGTCAAAGGCGCGAACATCGCCGGTTTCGTCAAGGTCGCCGACGCGATGCTGGCGCAGGGCGTGGTTTAAACACTGTGGTTCAAGAGCGATCGATGCGGATCACTTCGATCAGTTGATTGCCGGCCGGACGCTGCCACAGCACTTCGTCGTTGAGTCGCGCGCCAAGCAGCGCGCGACCCAGCGGCGAAGCCCAGTTGATCAGGCCGTTGGCGGCATCGGCCTGGTCTTCGCCGACCAGTTGCACCCGGCGCTCGGTGTTGTGTTCGTCGGCGTAGGTCACCCAACTGCCGATCTGCACCTTTTCGTTGGACGTCGGGGCTGGCGCGACCTGAGCGCTGCCGACCCGTTGATTGAAATAACGCAAATCCCGCTCGAGATCGGCCAGCCGCTGTTTGTCGGCCTGTTCGCCCATGGCGGTCTGTTCGGCGTGCAGCGTCTGCAGCTCGGCGACTTTCGCCTGCAACTGGGCAAACCCCTGCGGCGTGACGTAATTGGGCTGCGTGCTGACCTGCCGTTCGACCGGCTGATCGGCTTGCGCAGCGGCGTTGTCTTCGTTGACGAAAGCACGGCTCATGGTGACCTCCTGTGACAACCGTTGGGCCATGGTCGCAGGCTAAAGGTTTCGCCGGATGTCTGGAAACGACCTACTGCGAACGATAAGCCCGCGCGGCGCCCTGATCCTTTTGTTGCTGCCAGGCCCGCTCGCGCTCGTCCCAGTGTTCGTTGCGATACTCCTCGCGATCCTTGTTTTCCAGCATCGCCTGACACTGGCGGAAACCGTCGCTCCAGCCTTCGGCGTATTGCGGATCCTTGAGATAGCGCGGCACGTTCTTGCGAAACTCGCCGCTGATCGAACCGGCCGCCTGACGACCGCTGATGCAACCGTCATCGAAACCGTCGGCGAACGCCGGTGGATAACCCTTGGCGATCAGATCTTCATGGGTGCTTTGACAGCCACCCAGCAACAGCAACACGCCCAGCAAACCCGCACACCGCCACATCACACTCTCCCGCGCCGTCAAACGGCTGATAGGGAAAGTCTAGAAGCGGATTCGTCGGAAGGATGTGAAAGGTGCGTAAGCAATCTGTAGAACACCGCAACTCCCTGTGGGAGCGAGCTTGCTCGCGATGACGGAGTGTCAGTCACCTCAATTTCGACTGACCGATTGCCATCGCGAGCAAGCTCGCTCCCACATTGGTCGTTTCAGTAGTGATACCACTTCACTTCCAGCATCACCTCGGTCTCCGGCGTTGCCAGATGGCTGAATTCACGCTGGGCACTCAGGCGCAGGCCCAGGTTGCGGGACAACTCCCACTGTTGATTCAGGCTCAAGCTGCGGCGCACTTCGCCGTTGAAGAAGTAATCGCCCTTGGCCTCGACACTGAGATTGCCCAACGGGTTTTTCCACAACACGCCGGTATTGAAACCGCCTGCGGGGGAAACGAATTCGGCGAAATCATTGTTGTGTTCAACACGCACGGTGCCGAGGGCAAATCCCAGTACATCGTCACCCAGGGCCCAGGTTCCACCGCCGCCACCGTTGACATGGCTGACCAGCGTCTCGTCGTCATGCTTGCCCGGCACACGTTCCAGACCTCCGGTGACTTGCCACGACAACGGCTGCAGCAGCGCATTGCGCGGCGTCAGCGAGCGGATGGTCGCCAGATCCAGTTGCTGGAACTGCCAGTGATTGCCTTCGTACTGGCGCAGCTTCATTTGCAGAATTTCGATCTGCGCGCCGAGGGGGAAACTCTCGGCGTTGTCGTTGAGGTCGTGATAGGCCATGCGCAGGCCATACTCGCCGAACGCGCGGTCGCCACGGGTACCGAGGCCGGCCTGCCAGGTGCGTGATTCGTGGCCGTCCTCGGGCAGGCCCGGTTGCGGGATTTGCAGCTCCGGTGCCGGGTTCTTGTTGATCGCCCGCAGCAATTCGAAACTGCGCTGGGCCCGTTGCGGATCGCGCTCCTGGCCGTTGGCGCGGTAGCGTTCCAGTCGATACGCCGCGTCGACGATCAGTGCTTGCCGGTCACGGGGCAGGGCCTTGAAGGCCGGGTCCTGCAATTGTTGCTGGTCGGCGCTGACTTTCAGCACCCAGTCCTGCTCTTCGCTTGTCAGAGGCTCGGCGCGGCTGAGCAATTCACGCTCGCGGGACGGGCGGTATTCGATGTGCTCGACCAGTCCGGCTTCTTTCACCGCTTTGACGGTGTCGGTGGGGATGGCGGTCAGCGGGAATTGTTCGGTCAGGCGCAGGCTCGGGCGCGCCACCTGCAACAGTTCGAGCAGGCGATAGGAGCAGTTTTCGTCGAAGAAGAAATAGTCGAACTGAATCTGCTTCAGCTCCCACACATGCTCGACCATCCGTGCGGTTTCGGCTTGCGTCAGGTTGAGCCGGTACTCCCACAGGTCGCGGTTTTCCAGGCTGCGGTATTCCGAGAGTTTTTCCTGATAGGGCACCAGCGCGAACAGACCCGGATAACCGCCCATCAGGCCTTTCCAGGCATACAGAATGCTGTTGTCCGAGCCTTCGATGTAGGCGCCGAAATTGATCGCGTAGCTGAGCAGCGAAGTCTTGTCGCTCTGCACATCGGCCTGATCGATGCGCAGCAGGGTGTGGCCGAACATCGATGAAGGGCTGTTGAGGTAGGCCGCCGGGAAAATCATCACCGCACTGTGGGGCGAGACATCCTTGAACCATTTCTTGAAGTCGGCGCAGTCCGGTGCCGGCAGGTCGGTCAGGTTGAGCTGATCTTTCAGCCAGCGCGTGCGGGCCGGGTAGACGCACTGGGCGTGTTGCTCACCAAGACTGGCCGGGGCGTACAACGCCTGGACCGTGGCCGTCAGTTCATGGTCGGGGTGTTCGTTGCCGTCGGGGGCGAGGAAGAACTTCTTGTCGCTGACGTAGCTGCGCCAGCCGCCGAGCTTGGCGGTTTCGTAATGGCCGAGGGAAATCCAGAAACGATCGTTGGCCAGTTGCTGCAAACGTTGAGGGTCGATGTGGGGCGCGGCGGACAGCGGGGCGCAGACACACAGCGCCAGCCAGGCAAGGCGTTTGAGCATAGGTGGCAACTTAAGTCGAAAGTAACAAAAGACCCAAGGAGGGCGGGCCGAAAAAACAAAACCCGCTTCCCGAAAGAAGCGGGTGCGGTCGAGCTTAAGCCTGAGTCGCGTACTTGGCCAGACGAGGGTCTGCTTTCAGCACGGCCAGGGTGTTGGTATGTACGTCTTCGGCGGTCACGTCAGCCTTGCTGAAGATCTGCTGGAAGTGCTCGTGAGTGACGGCGGCGAAGTGCGCACGGTCTTCCGGCGCCACGCCCAGTACCACGGCATAGGTCGTCAGCGCTTCGCCGTTGCCTTTCGCCATGTCTTCGGACAGCTCGTTCATCATGCCATTCATGGCAAACCAGGATTTGCCGCCGTAGGTCAGCGAGGCGTTGGTGGAGCAACCGTTGGTGCCGGACGTCATGCCGAACGTGGCGTTGCCCGAGGTGCCGTTGGTGGTGGATGCCAGGAAGTGAGCCGGGGTGCCACGCTGACCTTCGAACAGCATGTTGCCCCAGCCGCAATCCGGACCGCCTGGCGCCTGAGCCATGGCGTTGATGGATACAGCGGTGAAGAGAGTACCGAGAAGAATCCGTTTCATAGCTTTGTTCTCTTTATGTGCGTACCAATGGACAGGGTTCTGGCCCCGCTCTCTACATCAAAACGCCACTTGGCGAGTTTTCGTACAGACCTTCTGGCGCCAGTGGGCCGGTATTAGTTCCAGCCGCGCAGTTTGGAGTTTAGGCAGGTTCCCGTGGTTCCGTGATTTTTTGCAGCATATTCGTGATCCAGCCCGGTTTTGCGGGGCCGGCCGTGGGGTTGGCCGGTTGTCTATGCTTTGTCGTGTGGCGCGCCTTGCCAGTGGGGCACGGGCAGCGCCAGAATGCCGCTATCTGCCCCGCCTGATTGTTAAGGAAGCCCGATGCCTGATCCTGTTGCTGCCAGCTTGCGTCTAGCGCCCGAAGCGCTGACCCGTCCGTTTTCCGCTGAACAGTTCAGCTTCACTACCACCAATGATCTGGAGCCCTTTCGCGGTGTGCTTGGCCAGGAACGTGCGGTCGAAGCCTTGCAGTTCGGTGTGGCCATGCCACGCCCCGGTTACAACGTATTCGTCATGGGCGAGCCCGGCACCGGCCGTTTCTCATTCGTCAAACGCTACCTGAAGGCCGAAGGCAAACGCCTGCAGACCCCGGCGGACTGGGTCTACGTCAACAATTTCGACGAGCCGCGCGAGCCCCGCGCCCTGGAGCTGCCATCGGGCAGCGCCGCGGCGTTCATCGGTGACATCAACGGCTTGATCGACAACCTGCTGTCGACTTTTCCCGCGGTGTTCGAACACCCGTCCTATCAGCAGAAGAAGAGCGCCATCGACCGCGCCTTCAACCAGCGCTATGACAAGGCACTGGACGTCATCGAGCGTCTGGCCCTGGAAAAAGACGTCGCCCTGTACCGCGACAGCAGCAACATTGCCTTCACCCCGATGCTCGAAGGCAAAGCGCTGGACGAGGCTGAATTCGCCCAGTTGCCGGAGTCCGAGCGCGAACGTTTCCACGAGGACATTTCCGGCCTCGAGGAACGCCTGAACGAAGAACTCGCCAGCCTGCCACAGTGGAAGCGCGAGTCGAGCAACCAGTTGCGTCAGCTCAACGAAGAAACCATTACTCTGGCGTTGCAGCCTTTGCTCGCGCCGCTGTCGGAGAAGTACGCGGAAAACGCCGCGGTCTGCGGTTACCTGCAAGCGATGCAGGTCTATTTGCTGAAAACCGTGGTCGAGCAACTGGTCGACGACAGCAAGACCGACGCCGTTGCACGCAAGCTGCTGGAAGAACAATACGCGCCGAGTCTGGTGGTCGGCCATCCGGCCAGCGGCGGTGCGCCGGTGGTGTTCGAGCCGCATCCGACCTACGAAAACCTGTTCGGCCGCATCGAATACACCACCGATCAGGGTGCGCTCTACACCACGTATCGCCAGTTGCGTCCCGGTGCGTTGCACCGCGCCAACGGTGGTTTCCTGATCCTTGAAGCGGAAAAGATGCTCGGTGAGCCCTTTGTGTGGGATGCGCTCAAACGCGCCCTGCAATCGCGCAAGCTGAAAATGGAATCGCCACTGGGCGAGATGGGCCGTTTCGCGACCGTGACGCTCAACCCGCAATTCATTCCGTTGAATGTCAAAGTCATCATCATCGGTGCGCGGCAGCTGTACTACACGCTGCAGGACCTGGATCCGGACTTTCAGGAGATGTTCCGCGTCCTGGTGGATTTCGACGAAGACATCCCGATGGTCGACGAAAGCCTGGAGCAGTTCGCCCAATTGCTGAAAACCCGCACGTCGGAAGAAGGCATGGCGCCGTTGACCGCCGACGCGGTGGCGCGTCTGGCGACTTACAGCGCACGTCTGGCCGAGCACCAGGGGCGTTTGTCGGCGCGGATCGGTGATCTGTTCCAGCTGGTCAGCGAGGCGGATTTCATCCGTCACCTGGCCAACGATGAAATGACCGACGCCGGCCACATCGAGCGCGCCCTGAAAGCCAAGGCCACTCGTACCGGACGTGTCTCGGCGCGGATTCTCGACGACATGCTGGCGGGGATCATCCTGATCGACACCGACGGCGCGGCCGTCGGCAAGTGCAACGGTCTGACGGTGCTGGAAGTGGGCGACTCGGCGTTCGGTGTGCCGGCGCGGATTTCCGCCACGGTGTACCCGGGCGGCAGCGGTATCGTCGACATCGAGCGCGAGGTCAACCTCGGCCAGCCAATCCACTCCAAGGGCGTGATGATTCTCACCGGGTATCTGGGCAGCCGTTACGCTCAGGAATTCCCGTTGGCAATTTCCGCGAGCATCGCCCTGGAGCAATCCTACGGCTACGTTGATGGAGACAGTGCGTCGCTGGGTGAGGCCTGCACGCTGATTTCGGCCTTGTCGAAAACCCCGCTCAAGCAGTGCTTCGCGATCACCGGTTCCATCAACCAGTTTGGCGAAGTGCAGGCAGTGGGCGGGGTCAACGAGAAGATCGAAGGCTTCTTCCGTCTCTGTGAAGCGCGCGGGCTGACCGGCGAGCAGGGCGCGATCATTCCGCACGCCAACGTCGCCACGCTGATGCTCGACGAGAAAGTGCTGGCGGCAGTGCGCGCCGGGCAGTTCCACGTTTACGCGGTGCGTCAGGCGGATGAAGCGCTGAGCCTGCTGGTGGGCGAGCCTGCCGGTGAGCCGAACGAGGAGGGCGAGTTCCCGGAAGGCAGCGTCAACGCGCGCGTGGTGGAGCGTCTGCGGGTGATTGCCGAGATGATCAGCGAAGAAGACCTGAAAGAAGCCGAGAAGGAACTGGCGCAGGAGGCGCTGGCCGAGGCCAAACCGGCGTAAGCCAGGCGGCAGTCAGAAAAATGGGAGCCTTGTGCTCCCATTTTGTTTTGTCGCGAACGTCGGCAAATGTGCCATCACTCTGGCGTCAATATTCACACAATGACCATTCGGCGCCTTCTGGTTCTGCGCGGTTGGCGCGGCGGACTTTTCTTCTATTCTCAGCTCAAGGACATCGACAGTATCACGGGATCGAAACAGTCCTTCAGCAAGGGCTGAACACCGGCTTTACCGAGGGTCGCCGCCATGTCGCGCAACCTCTGCCTCACCCGTCAGTGCCTGGGTCTCGTGACCCGAATCGAATGCGCCATCAAGCCGTTGGCCGGCGATACCGGCATGTGGACTTTACTCTTCGCCGCCGGCATGGCCGGTGAACAACCCTCCGCCATCAAGGCCCAGGGCCCGTTCCACGGGCCGGTCGCCGCCGAGTCGATCCTCGATACCATCGTCGAAAGCCTGACGATGCACGGCTACGAACTGGCCAATGATCCGCAGATCTGGTCCTTGCACCTGCAAGCCCAGTTGCGGCAGATCAACGGCGGGCGCGGACGCAATCTGGGCGTTTTCGATCATTAGCACCGGTCAGGGCGCAGCGCCCTGGGTCTGCGCCTTCTCGAGCTTGACCTCAAAGCCGTACTGCACGGTGGCGAGGTCGGTTCGCTGATAGGTTTCCACCTGCGTCGGGCGGCCGTAGAAATAATGCACGCCGAACAACGCGGGACCTTCTGCGCTCGCGTCGTGGCTGACCGAAAGGATCTGCTTCAGGTAGTTGCCGCTGTCGTCCTTGACGAAGAATCGCCATTCGTTGGCCGGAAACAGTTTCAGGTCCACCACCAGTTCGTTGTTCCTGATTTCCAGGCCTTTGGGCAATGCCCTGGCTTCGTAGGACTGTTTCGCCACCGTGGCGAGGAACAGGGGCATCGAACCGACGGCCACTGCCGGGGTTTCCGGAAACAGGTTCAAGTCATACGTGATGGTCGCTTGCAGCGGATCCACCTGATACGCCTCGGCCGGCAGTTCGATCGGCTCGTCGAGTTTGCCGTTGTGTTTTTCAGTGAAGAACGTCACCGGGCTTTCGCCGGGCGCCAGGTCGTCGCCCAGCAGTTCGTCATTGAAGGTCTTGCGGTGATCGAACTCGATGCGGGCGGCGCTGGGTTCTTCCACTGACTGGCGGATATGGATGCTTTTCTTCAGATCATCTTCGGTCAGCGATGCGCCCTTGAGCCAATTGGGGGCCTGATCGTCGTAGACGGTGATCGCCAGATCCAGCGGCTGCACGGTTTTCGCCGTGGTGTGCGAATCGAATTCGCGGATCGGCAGGTCCAGTGGCTTGCGGGTGACGGTCGCCTCGGAGAAGTCCAGCACGCTGACTTCAAGGGTGTCGATCGGGCCGTTGAAGTAAACCTTGTTGTAGCGGCGCGTATGCTGCTGTTCGAAGGTGCGCTGGTCGTCGTTCAGCTGCTTCTCGAGATCCTCGCTCCAGGCCTTTTGCTGTTGCAGGTGCGCCAGTTGTTTTTGATAGAAGGTGATCTGTTCGGGGCTCTCGTTGATGGCGCCGGCGCGCACCAGGTATTGCCCGGTCGTATCGCGGGCCTGGACGATCAGCGGATTGAGCGGCGTGCTGGCGACTTCTGGGGCAAGCGGCAGGTTGTTGCTGAATTCGACTTCGGCGTAGTTCTTTTCCAGCTTCAGCAGTTTCACGCTGAGGTTGGCATCGGTCCGGGTCTGGCCGACATCTTTTTGGCTCAGATCGAAACTGTGCAGGCGTTTCGGGGCGATGACTTCCACCTGGCCTTGCAGGCTTACGGGACGCGGCCGGGTTTTCTTGTCGACGTCCAGACCCTCGATGAACGGGTAGGTCACGGTCAGGTCATCGGGGTTGGTGACGTTGGAACTGGACGGGCTCAGCTGGATGCCCGGATCGGTTTCCGACCATTCGGGCTGGTAGGCGATCACCCGTTTGTTGCTCAGGGTCACCGATTGCCATTCCACGCCATGGGGGAAGAGGAACCCGCCCGGAATGTTGAGGTTGAAGGGGAACACCGGTTGCAGGTCGGTGAGGTAGTCGGAGCTGGCGTCCTTGTGCAGCACGAACAGACCATTGATGAAGGTGTCGACCAGCGCCTGAGGCGTCGGGTAGTGCTTGAGCACACCGAGGGCGTCTTCGCCGTATTCGGTTCTGGGCGGTTTGTTGTCGAGACGTTGCTGCGCGCGCTCCAGCAGCAGTAGCGAGCCGCCGAGTTCGGTCACGGCATCCTTGAGCTTCGGATCGGTGATGGCGTCCAGCGACTGTTCGAACTGCGCGGTCTTCTGTTCGAGGCTGAGCGGGTGTTTTTTTTCTTCACCGGGTGAGCAGCCTCCGACCGATAAGGCGAGGCAAATTCCGGCAGTCATTAACGGCAATCGCACATCCATTTCCAGTCGTCCTGTCCACTGTCGCTGGGCTGTCAATGGTTTGGACACTAGCAGAAAAACTTTGACACACACACGCAGGTGGCGGATTTTCGGGCGGTTTCTGGCTGTCACGGGGGACTGATATACTCGCCGCCGATTACAACCCCCCTTGTGTGAGAGTCAATGGAACGCTTTATCGAAAATGCAATGTACGCCACGCGCTGGCTGCTGGCGCCGATCTACATCGGGCTGTCCCTCGGGCTGCTGGCGCTGGCATTGAAATTCTTCCAGGAAGTGTTTCATGTCATTCCCAACGTGTTCTCCATGGCCGAGTCCGAGCTGATCCTGGTGCTGCTGTCGCTGATCGACATGGCGCTGGTCGGCGGCTTGCTGGTGATGGTGATGATTTCCGGCTACGAGAACTTCGTGTCCGAGCTGAACATCGACGAAGGCAAAGAGAAGCTCAGCTGGCTGGGCACCATGGACTCCTCGTCGCTGAAGATGAAAGTGGCGGCGTCGATCGTGGCGATTTCCTCGATCCACCTGCTGCGGATCTTCATGGACGCCAAGAACGTCGATCCCCAGCATCTGATGTGGTACGTGATCATCCACATGACCTTCGTGGTCTCGGCGTTTGCCATGGGTTACCTGGACAAGCTCACCAAGCACTGATGAGTTGTCGAAAGCTGTAACAAAACCGCCCGTCTGTTGCGAAACAGACGGGCGGTGTCGTTTGTGGCTTGTGCTTTGGTGCGCCGAGGCATATCCCTGTAGGCGTCCCGGCTCGCCACAGCGTGAGGTGCGTTCATGAACCTGCAAGAGTTGAATGCGTTTGCCATCGCCAGGAAGGTCGATGAGCTGAACCTGATCTCCATGGAGGGCGGAATCTACCTGCTCGAAGCGCGGATGCACGGCGCGGCGTACCCGTTGAGCGATCCCCAGGGCAAGATGCTGATGCTGCGTTCGGTGGAGCATGCCCGGGATGTCCTGCACAACTTTCCGGTGCTGCCGTTCAACCTGGTCCACACCTCGGTGCACGATGAAATGTGCGGACTTGGGGCCAGCAGCGAAGAAAGCCTGAAAGTACCGCTGGCCTGGCGCTCGGCACTGTAGGGCCGCGGGCCTGATCAATGGCGGAACATCTGTGCTAGTCTGCTCGCCCTTTTGGTTCCGGGCGCGCCGGGACGCGCTGTGCACGCACGGCATGTCCTGAGGCCGTCCGCACAGCGGAGCAGTGTCATGTCCGAAGTAAATCTGTCCACCGACGAAACCCGCGTCAGCTACGGTATCGGCCGTCAGCTGGGTGACCAGCTGCGCGACAACCCGCCACCGGGTGTCAGCCTGGACGCCATCCTGGCCGGTCTGACCGACGCATTCGCCGGCAAGCCAAGCCGTGTGGGTCAGGAAGAGCTGTCCGCCAGCTTCAAAGTGATCCGCGAGATCATGCAAGCCGAAGCTGCTGCCAAGGCTGAAGCCGCCGCTGGCGAAGGTCGTGCATTCCTGGCTGAAAACGCCAAGAAAGACGGCATCACCACCCTGGCTTCCGGTCTGCAATTCGAAGTGCTGACTCAGGGCGAAGGCGCCAAGCCATCCCGTGAAGACAACGTGCGTACTCACTACCACGGCACACTGATCGACGGCACTGTGTTCGACAGCTCCTACGAGCGTGGCCAGCCTGCAGAATTCCCGGTTGGCGGCGTGATTGCCGGCTGGACCGAAGCCCTGCAACTGATGAATGCCGGCAGCAAATGGCGTCTGTACGTGCCGAGCGAACTGGCTTACGGCGCTCAAGGCGTTGGCAGCATTCCGCCGCACAGCGTTCTGGTGTTCGACGTCGAGCTGCTCGACGTTCTGTAATCCCGTTACCCTGCACAAGCGTGGCTTGTGCAGGGTTTCTCCGCCGCTCTCATACTTCGATCTTGTGATGCAGCTCACTGGTCGGGCGCAACGCCCGGGCATAGCAGAACAGGAACAGATTGCGCACCAGCTCCTTGAGCACCATCGGTTCGCTGGAACTCAGGCCGCTGACGTCCAGATCCCCTTGATCCTGTAATTCATGCAGGGCTTCTTCTTCCAGTACCGCGCAGACTTCACCGGTTTCCCGATGCAGGATCCTGAGGTACGGGTGCGGGCGATCCAGCCAGGCGTCGATCAAATAAGTCATGGTTCTCATCTCCATTGAAAGGGTTTCAATGAGAATAATTCTTATTCGTCAAATAGCAAGCGCCTATTGGCGGTTCGCGATTTTTTATGGGTAAAGATTGCGTAAGGTCAAAACGGCTGGCGTTTGGCTACTGCGTGGTTTTGCTGGGGATAGCGGGGGAGGGTGAAGCTCCATCCCACGACGGGCGCGGGATGGATGACAGCAGAGTCAGACTTTTCTGACGAACTCGGATTTGAGTTTCATCGGGCCGATGCCGTCGATCTTGCAATCGATGTCGTGGTCGCCGTCGCACAGACGGATGTTCTTGACCTTGGTGCCGACCTTGACCACCAGCGAGGTGCCTTTGACCTTCAGGTCCTTGATCACGGTGATGGTGTCGCCGTCCTGCAGGACGTTGCCGACCGAATCTTTCTTCACGGCATCATCGGACGCCACTTCGGCTTCGCCGCCGGCAGACCACTCGTGGGCGCACTCCGGGCACACCAGTTGGGTGCCGTCTTCGTAGGTGTATTCGGAATTGCATTTCGGGCAGGGTGGCAACGTGCTCACTAAGGCTCCTTGGAGAGGGGATCGCTAAAAGTCGCACATTGTATAGGGTTTTAACCGCGGATGGCAGGCAACAAAAAACCGCAGGCTCCGGCGGAGGCTGCGGTTTCTTGATGGTGCGGCGTTGATCAGTGCGTGCGGGCGACCGCGAACTCGCTCAGTTCAACCAGTGCATCGCGGTATTCGCTGGCCGGCAGCGCTTCGAGGCACTTGATCGCACGGGCCACATAATCGCGAGCCAGTTGTGCGGTGTACTCCAGCGAACCGGACGCTTCCACGGCAATGCGGATGCTTTCCAGGTCTTCGATCCCGCCTTTCTGGATCGCCTGGCGTACCAGTGCGGCTTGCTCTGGCGTGCCTTCGCGCATTGTGTAGATCAGCGGCAGGGTCGGCTTGCCTTCGGCCAGATCGTCACCGACGTTCTTGCCCAGGGTTTCGGCGTCGCCCTTGTAGTCGAGCAGGTCGTCGACCAGCTGGAACGCCACGCCCAGGTGATCGCCGAAGGTACGCAGGGCTTCGCTCTGCTCGGCGGTGGCACCGGCCAGTGCTGCGGCGCTGTGGGTCGAGGCTTCGAAGAGCATCGCGGTCTTGCCGCGGATGACTTCCATGTAGGTTTCTTCGGTGGTGCTGGCGTCACGGACTTTGGACAGCTGCAACACTTCGCCTTCGGCGATGATGCGCGTGGCCTGGGACAGGATCTTCATCACCGGCATCGAACCCAGTTCGACCATCATTTCGAACGAGCGCGAGTACAGGAAGTCACCGACCAGCACGCTCGGGGCGTTGCCCCACATGGCGTTGGCGGTCGAGCGGCCACGACGCATGCCGGACATGTCGACCACGTCGTCATGCAGCAGGGTGGCGGTGTGCAGGAATTCGATGGTGGCGGCCAGCAGACGCAAGTCGTCGCCTTCGCGACCCAGGGCCTTGCCGCACAGCAGCACTAATAAAGGACGCAGGCGTTTACCGCCGGCCGACGTGATGTAATCGCCGATTTTCGATACCAGCGGCACTCGGGAAGTCAGCTGCTTCTTGATGATGCCGTCGACGGCGCTAAAATCGTCCGCCACCGCGCGGTAGAAAGCTTGGGGTTGCATCAGCGACAGGTGCTCCAGAAGGGTTGCGCGGCATGCTAGGACCCACGTCCGGGCCTGTCAAGGCGCGATGGACGGCCCCTTGCATGACTCTTGTAGCTTGCGTACAATCGCGCACCCTGAACTTCCTGGGCAGCACCTGCCTTACGCAATTGCACTTGGGCCGTTCCAGCCCCATGCAGCCATGCCAGCCAATACCTCTTCTTATAAAGAGCTGGGTGAGCAGGATTATCGGAGAAATACCATGTACGCAGTAATCGTTACCGGCGGTAAGCAATACAAGGTCGCTGAAGGTGAATACCTGAAGATCGAAAAACTGGAAGTCGCTACTGGCGAATCCGTGACTTTTGACCGCGTTCTGTTGGTCGCCAATGGCGACGACGTGAACATCGGCGCACCTGTTGTTGCTGGCGCAACCGTCAAGGCTGAAGTGATCTCCCAAGGTCGTCACGATAAAGTCCGCATCATCAAGTTCCGTCGCCGTAAGCACCACATGAAGCGTATGGGCCACCGCCAGTGGTTCACCGAGATCAAAATCACCGGTATTCAGGCTTAATTACAGCCTAATTCCTCACTAGGAGAATTGAACTCATGGCACACAAAAAAGCTGGTGGTAGTACCCGTAACGGTCGCGACTCAGAAGCCAAACGCCTTGGCGTGAAGATGTATGGCGGCCAGGTCATCAAGGCCGGCAACATCATCGTGCGTCAGCGCGGCACCCAATTCCACGCTGGCTACGGCGTTGGCATGGGTAAAGATCACACCCTCTTCGCGAAAATCGAAGGCGTGATCAAGTTTGAAGTAAAAGGCGCCTTCGGTCGTCGTTACGTGAGCGTTGTCGCAGCCTAACTGCGAGAGTGCTGGAGAAGCCCTGTCTTGCGACGGGGCTTTTTCGTTTGTGGGGTGAGTCTCTTGCAAAGCTGTTTGTATGGGCTGCCGGCGTGCGATGCAGGTCGTGGATTGGGGTCGCTGCGCTCATTTTTGCAAGAGTCTTATGTCTTGATTGTTTTTCGGCTCGTCCGTACGGCGAGAGGCGTTGGTTATGAAGTTTGTTGATGAAGTATCGATCCGCGTAAAGGCTGGCGACGGCGGCAATGGCTGCATGAGTTTCCGTCGGGAAAAATTCATTGAAAACGGCGGTCCGAACGGTGGTGACGGCGGCGACGGCGGTTCCATCTTCATGATGGCCGACGAAAACCTGAACACCCTGGTGGACTACCGCTACACCCGGCACTTCGATGCCGAGCGTGGCTCCAACGGTGGCAGCACCGACTGCACCGGCAAGAAGGGTGAAGATCTGGTTCTGCGCGTGCCGGTTGGCACCACGATCATTGACTCTGCAACCCAGGAAGTCATCGGCGACCTGACCAAGTCCGGTCAGAAGCTGATGGTGGTGCAGGGCGGCTGGCACGGTCTGGGCAATACCCGTTTCAAATCCAGTACCAACCGTGCGCCGCGTCAGACGACGCCGGGCAAGCCGGGTGAGCAGCGTGACCTGAAACTGGAAATGAAGGTTCTGGCTGACGTCGGTCTGCTTGGTCTGCCGAACGCCGGTAAAAGTACCTTTATCCGTTCCGTTTCGGCTGCCAAGCCGAAAGTTGCCGATTACCCGTTCACTACCCTGGTGCCAAACCTGGGTGTGGTCAGTGTCGACCGCTGGAAAAGCTTCGTCATTGCCGACATTCCGGGGCTGATCGAAGGTGCTTCCGACGGCGCGGGTCTCGGTATCCGTTTCCTCAAGCACCTGGCGCGTACCCGTCTGCTGCTGCATCTCGTGGACATGGCGCCGCTGGACGAAAGCAGTGCGCCGGATGCTGCTGAAGTGATCGTCAACGAGCTGATCAAGTTCAGCCCGTCCCTGGCGGAGCGTGATCGCTGGCTGGTGCTGAACAAGTGCGACCAGATCCTTGAGGAAGAGCACGAAGAGCGCGTCAAGGAAATCGTTGAGCGTCTGCAGTGGGAAGGTCCGGTTTACGTGATCTCGGCCATTGCCAAAGAAGGCACCGAGCGCCTGACGCGCGACATCATGCGTTACCTCGAAGATCGTGCCGATCGCCTGGCCAATGACCCGGCCTACAAGGAAGAACTGGCCGATCTCGATCAGCGCATCGAAGACGAAGCCCGTGCCCAGTTGCAGGCTCTGGACGACAAGCGTGCCCTGCGTCGCAGCGGCGTGAAGTCGGTCCACGACATCGGCGACGATGACTGGGACGAAGAAGATGTGGATGACGAAGATGGTCCGGAAATCATTTACGTGCGTGACTGATTCGTTGAAGTAAACTTAAGCGCCGCTCAATCGAGCGGCGTTTTGGTATCTGGAAATCGATTGTTGGTCACGAGTAACCACGAATAACGTCACGGGCAGCGCTGGGTCGCGCTGTCCTCAAGCTAAGGTTGAAGATGATGCGGAGCAAGGTGACAGGTGCGCAGCGTTGGGTCGTGAAGATCGGCAGCGCTTTGCTGACAGCAGATGGCAAGGGGCTTGATCGCAAGGCGATGGGCGTCTGGGTCGAGCAGATGGTGGCTTTGCATGAGGCTGGCGTCGAGTTGGTGCTGGTGTCCTCCGGGGCAGTGGCGGCCGGCATGAGCCGTTTGGGCTGGACCGCACGACCCAGTGCGATGCACGAGCTCCAGGCTGCCGCAGCAATCGGTCAGATGGGGCTGGTGCAGGCCTGGGAGTCGAGCTTTGCCGAGCACGGTCGGCACACGGCGCAGATTCTCCTGACCCATGACGACCTGTCTGATCGCAAGCGCTACCTCAACGCCCGTAGCACCTTGCGTGCGCTGGTCGAGCTGAAAGTCATTCCGGTGATCAACGAAAACGACACCGTGGTTACCGACGAGATCCGTTTCGGCGACAACGACACGCTCGCTGCGCTGGTGGCCAACCTGGTCGAGGCTGATCTGCTGGTGATCCTGACGGATCGCGACGGCATGTTCGACGCTGATCCGCGCAACAACCCCGACGCGCAGCTGATTTACGAAGCGCGTGCCGATGATCCGACCCTTGATGCGGTGGCGGGCGGTACCGGTGGTGCGCTGGGTCGTGGCGGCATGCAGACCAAGCTGCGCGCGGCGCGTCTGGCGGCGCGTTCCGGGGCGCACACGATTATTGTCGGTGGACGTCTGGAGCGGGTGCTCGATCGTCTGAAGGCGGGCGAGCGCATCGGTACGCTGCTTTCGCCTGAGCGCGGCATGCTGGCGGCGCGCAAGCAATGGCTGGCCGGTCATTTGCAAACCCGCGGCACGCTGGTGCTGGATGATGGCGCGGTTTCTGCGTTGTCGGAAGGTCACAAGAGTCTGCTGCCGGTCGGCGTCAAACTGGTCCAGGGCAGCTTCCGTCGCGGTGAAATGGTGGTTTGCGTGGCACCGGACGGTCGTGAAATTGCCCGTGGCCTGGCCAACTACAGCGCGCTGGAAGCACAAAAAATCATCGGTCAGTCGTCGGATGCGATTGTCGGTTTGCTGGGTTACATGGCTGAGCCGGAACTGGTTCACCGTGACAACCTGATTCTGGTCTGAGGAAAAGCGCAATGCGCATGGCAAAAGGATTGTTGGGTCTGTTGATGGCGTTGCCATTGCTGGCCTCGGCCGAGGAAATCGGCCAGGTATCGACGGTGTTCAAGTTTGTCGGGCCGAATGACCGGATCGTGGTCGAGGCTTTCGATGATCCAAAGGTTGAAGGTGTGACCTGCTATCTGTCGCGCGCCAAAACGGGTGGCGTGAAGGGTGGCTTGGGTCTGGCCGAGGATCGTGCCGAGGCGTCCATTGCTTGTCGTCAGGTCGGTCCCATCAACTTCAAGGGTGAGTTGAAGGATGGCGAAGAAGTGTTCAAGGAGCGCACTTCGCTGGTGTTCAAGACCATGCAGGTGGTGCGGTTCCTCGACAAGAAGCGCAATACGCTGGTGTATCTGGTCTACAGCGATCGCCTGATCGAGGGCAGTCCGCAGAATGCGGTGACGGCGATCCCGATTCTGCCGTGGGCGCCAGTCCATTGATTTGCGCGTAAATAAAGAGAGGAGCCGGTTGGCTCCTCTTTTTTTGCGTTGCTTTCGGCAAATCGCAGGCAATAAAAAACCGACCCTGAGGTCGGTTTTTTAATGATTACGTCGCTTAGGCAGCAGCTTTCAGTGCCTTGACGTGACCATTCAGGCGGCTCTTATGGCGAGCAGCCTTGTTCTTGTGGATGATGCCTTTATCGGCCATGCGGTCGATAACTGGCACAGCCAGAACGTATGCAGCTTGAGCTTTTTCAGCGTCTTTTGCGTCGATGGCTTTAACTACATTCTTGATGTAGGTACGAACCATGGAACGCAGGCTGGCGTTGTGGCTGCGACGCTTCTCAGCCTGTTTTGCACGTTTTTTGGCGGAAGGTGAGTTGGCCACCGTCGAGCTCCTCGAAAGACTTTTTAGGAAATAGCAAACAAAATAGGCCGCGAATCATGCCGATGAAGAGATGTCTTGTCAAGGGCGCTTGAGACGTTCCGCTAAGTGGTAGGTATAAAGAGGCGGGATATTTATTTCCGGCGCTTGACCTGTAAACTCGCGAGCTTTGGCTCTGTGCTGTTGCGGCGCGGAGTATCGCACAAGTAGGCGCATTGTTCGCCTGCTGTTTATCGACAGGCACAAATTCCTTCAATGAATCTGCTCAAATCGTTGGCCGCCGTCAGCTCTATCACGATGCTTTCCCGGATTCTCGGGTTTGTCCGCGACACGCTCATTGCGCGTACATTCGGCGCCGGAATGGCGACCGACGCCTTCTTCATCGCCTTCAAACTGCCCAATCTGCTGCGGCGAATCTTTGCCGAGGGCGCGTTTTCACAGGCATTCGTGCCGATTCTTGCTGAATACAAAAGTCAGAAGGGCGAGGAGGCGACCCGCACCTTTATTGCCTATGTGACAGGGCTGCTGACACTGGTTCTGGCGCTGGTCACTGCGCTGGGCATGATTGCCGCGCCCTGGGTGATCTGGGCGACGGCACCGGGTTTCACCGATACGCCGGAAAAATTCCAGCTGACCTCCGATCTGCTGCGAGTGACCTTCCCTTATATATTGCTGATCTCCCTGTCTTCCCTGGCGGGTGCGATCCTCAATACCTGGAACCGCTTCTCGGTGCCGGCGTTCGTGCCGACCCTGCTGAACATCAGCATGATCGTGTTCGCGCTGTTCCTGACGCCGTACTTCAATCCACCGGTCATGGCGCTCGGCTGGGCGGTGCTGGTCGGTGGCCTGGCGCAGTTGCTCTATCAACTGCCGCACCTGAAAAAGATCGGCATGCTGGTGCTGCCACGCCTGAACCTGCGTGACACCGGTGTCTGGCGGGTAATGAAGCAGATGCTGCCGGCGATCATCGGCGTCTCGGTCAGCCAGATTTCCCTGATCATCAACACCATCTTCGCCTCGTTTCTGGTGGCGGGCTCGGTGTCGTGGATGTACTACGCCGACCGTCTGATGGAACTGCCGTCCGGCGTGCTGGGTGTGGCGCTGGGTACGATCCTGCTGCCGACCCTGGCCAAAACCTACGCCAGCAAGGATCGTCACGAGTACTCGCGGATTCTCGACTGGGGCCTGCGCCTGTGCTTCGTGCTGGTGCTGCCGTGTGCGCTGGCGCTGGGGATCCTGGCGGAGCCGTTGACGGTTTCGCTGTTCCAGTACGGCCAGTTCAGCGGCTTTGATGCGGCCATGACCCAGCGGGCGTTGATTGCCTATTCTGTCGGTCTGCTCGGGATTATCGTGATCAAGGTGCTGGCGCCAGGCTTCTATGCGCAACAAAACATCCGTACGCCGGTGAAAATCGCAATCTTCACCCTGGTGGTCACGCAGTTGTTCAACCTGGTGTTGATCGGGCCACTGGCCCATGCCGGTCTTGCACTGGCGATCAGTGCCGGTGCCTGCCTGAATGCCGGGCTGCTGTTCTATCAACTGCGCAAACAGCAGATGTACCAACCACAGCCGGGCTGGCTGAAATTCGGTTTGAAGTTGCTGCTCGCGGTGGCGGTGATGTCGGCTGTCCTGTTGATCGGCATGCATTTCATGCCGCCGTGGGATCAGGGCCACATGCTGGAGCGCTTCCTGCGCCTGGGCGTGCTGGTGGTTGCCGGCGTGGTCGCTTATTTCGGTATGTTGCTGTTGCTCGGTTTCCGCCTGCGCGACTTCAACCGCAAGGCGTTGAGCTGAGGTTTCACTCTTGAAAGACGGGCGCGGGCCGGCAGTTTTGTCGGCTCGTTCACTTTGGGTTACGGTGTTGCCTGTCGTCGGCCGTCGGGTGTGGTTATAATCGGCCACTTTATGAGCAAGAAGCGCGTTATGCAGCTGGTTCGAGGCCTTCACAACTTGCGCCCCCAGCATCGGGGCTGCGTCGCCACTATTGGCAACTTTGACGGTGTTCATCGTGGTCACCAGGCCATCCTGGCCCGACTGCGTGAGCGTGCGCTCGAGTTGGGCGTACCCAGCTGCGTGGTGATTTTCGAGCCGCAGCCACGGGAATTCTTTGCTCCGGAGACCGCGCCGGCGCGTCTGGCCCGGTTGCGCGACAAGCTGCAACTGCTGGCCGCCGAAGGCGTCGACCGGGTCTTGTGCCTGGCCTTCAACCAGCGCCTGAGCAAGCTCAGCGCCAGTGAATTCGTCGATACGATTCTGGTGGATGGCCTGGGTGTGCAGCATCTGGAAGTCGGCGACGATTTCCGCTTCGGTTGCGACCGCCTCGGCGATTTCGATTTTCTGTTGCAGGCCGGGCAGGTTCACGGTTTTACCGTGGAAGCCGCGCAAACCGTCGAGCTGGACGGCATTCGTGTCAGCAGCACCCAGGTGCGCAACGCGTTGGCCGCCGCCGATTTTGCCCTGGCTGAACGCTTGCTTGGCCGCCCGTACCGGATTGCCGGTCGCGTGCTGCATGGCCAGAAACTGGCCCGCCAGTTGGGTACGCCCACGGCAAACATTCAACTCAAGCGCCGTCGCGTGCCGTTCACCGGGGTTTACCTGGTCGACGTCGACATCGACGGCAAGACCTGGCCCGGCGTCGCCAACATCGGCGTGCGGCCCACGGTCCAAGGTGATGGCAAGGCCCACCTTGAAGTACATCTTTTGGATTTTGCCGGCAATCTGTATGACCGGCGTTTGACGGTGGTTTTCCACCAGAAGCTGCGTGAAGAGCAGCGTTTCGCCTCCCTGGAGGCATTGAAAACGGCGATCAGCGCGGATGTCGCCGCCGCCCGTGCACTAGCCGCACCTAGCGCCCATCGCTAATGAAGAGCCTTAAATGACCGACTATAAAGCCACGCTAAACCTTCCGGACACCGCCTTCCCAATGAAGGCCGGCCTGCCACAGCGCGAACCGCAGATCCTGCAGCGCTGGGACAGTATTGGCCTGTACGGAAAGTTGCGCGAGATTGGCAAGGATCGTCCGAAGTTCGTCCTGCACGACGGCCCTCCGTACGCCAACGGTACGATCCACATCGGTCACGCACTGAACAAGATTCTCAAGGACATGATCATCCGCTCGAAGACCCTGTCGGGCTTCGACGCGCCGTATGTTCCAGGTTGGGACTGCCACGGCCTGCCGATCGAGCACAAGGTTGAAGTGACCCACGGCAAGAACCTGGGCGCGGACAAGACCCGCGAACTGTGCCGTGCCTACGCCACCGAGCAGATCGAAGGGCAGAAGACCGAATTCATCCGTCTCGGCGTGCTGGGCGACTTCGCCAACCCGTACAAGACCATGGACTTCAAGAACGAGGCCGGTGAAATCCGCGCCCTCGCCGAAATCGTCAAGGGCGGTTTCGTGTTCAAGGGCCTCAAGCCAGTGAACTGGTGCTTCGATTGCGGTTCGGCCCTGGCCGAAGCGGAAGTCGAGTACGAGAACAAGAAGTCCTCGACCATCGACGTGGCGTTCCCGATCGCCGACGAAGCCAAACTGGCTGCCGCGTTCGGTCTGCCTTCGCTGGCCAAACCTGCTGCCATCGTGATCTGGACCACCACCCCGTGGACCATCCCGGCCAACCAGGCGCTGAACGTTCACCCGGAATTCAACTACGCGCTGGTCGATATCGGCGACAAGCTGCTGGTTCTGGCCGAAGAGCTGGTCGAATCCTGCCTGACCCGTTACGGCGTTGAAGGCACCGTTCTGGCCACCGCGCCGGGTTCGGCGCTGGAACTGATCAATTTCCGTCACCCGTTCTATGACCGTCTGTCGCCGGTATACCTGGCCGACTACGTGGAGCTGGGCGCCGGCACCGGCGTGGTTCACTCCGCCCCGGCCTACGGTGTGGACGACTTCGTGACCTGCAAGAAGTACGGCATGGTCAACGACGACATCCTCAACCCGGTACAAAGCAACGGCGTTTACGTGCCGTCGCTGGAATTCTTCGGCGGCCAGTTCATCTGGAAGGCCAACCCGGCCATCGTCGAAAAACTGACCGAAGTCGGTGCGCTGATGCACACCACCGTCATCGAACACAGCTACATGCACTGCTGGCGTCACAAGACCCCGCTGATCTACCGCGCCACCGCGCAGTGGTTCATCGGTATGGACAAAGAGCCGGTATCCGGCGACACCCTGCGTCAGCGCTCGCTCAAAGCCATCGAAGACACCAAGTTCGTTCCGGCCTGGGGCCAGGCGCGCCTGCACTCGATGATCGCCAACCGTCCGGACTGGTGCATCTCCCGTCAGCGTAACTGGGGCGTGCCGATCCCGTTCTTCCTGAACAAGGAAAGCGGCGAACTGCACCCACGTACCGTGGAACTGATGGAAGAAGTCGCCAAGCGCGTCGAAGTCGAAGGTATCGAAGCCTGGTTCAAGCTCGACGCTGCCGAACTGCTGGGCGATGAAGCGCCGCAGTACGACAAGATCAGCGACACCCTCGACGTCTGGTTCGACTCGGGCACCACGCACTGGCACGTCTTGCGCGGTTCGCACCCGATGGGCCACGAGACCGGCCCGCGTGCCGACCTGTACCTGGAAGGTTCGGACCAGCACCGTGGCTGGTTCCACTCGTCCCTGCTGACCGGTTGCGCCATCGACAACCACGCGCCGTACCGCGAACTGCTGACCCACGGCTTCACCGTGGACGAGTCCGGCCGCAAGATGTCCAAGTCCCTGGGTAACGTGATCGCGCCGCAGAAAGTCAACGACACCCTGGGCGCCGACATCATGCGTCTGTGGGTCGCTTCGACCGACTACTCCGGTGAAATGGCCGTGTCCGAGCAGATCCTGCAGCGCAGCGCGGATGCCTATCGTCGTATCCGTAACACCGCGCGCTTCCTGCTTTCCAACCTGACCGGTTTCAACCCGGCCACCGACCTGCTGCCGGCCGAAGACATGCTGGCGCTGGATCGCTGGGCCGTGGACCGTACCCTGCTGCTGCAACGCGAGCTGCAAGAGCACTACGGCGAATACCGTTTCTGGAACGTCTACTCGAAGATCCACAACTTCTGCGTGCAGGAGCTGGGTGGTTTCTACCTCGACATCATCAAGGATCGCCAGTACACCACCGGCGCCGACAGCAAGGCCCGTCGTTCGTGCCAGACCGCGCTGTTCCACATCTCCGAAGCGCTGGTGCGCTGGATCGCACCGATCCTGGCCTTCACCGCCGACGAGCTGTGGCAATACCTGCCGGGCGAGCGCAATGAATCGGTGATGCTCAACACCTGGTACGAAGGCCTGACCGAGTTGCCGGAAGGCTTCGAGCTGGGTCGCGAGTACTGGGATCGCATCATGGAAGTGAAGGTCGCGGTCAACAAAGAAATGGAAATCCAGCGCGCGGCCAAGGCCGTCGGTGGCAACCTGCAAGCCGAAGTGACGCTGTACGCCGAAGACGCCCTGAGCGCCGATCTGGCCAAGCTGAGCAACGAGTTGCGCTTTGTACTGATCACCTCGACTGCCAGCGTTGCGCCGTTCGTGCAGGCTCCGGCCGAAGCGGTGGCCACCGAAGTCAGCGGCCTGAAGCTGAAGATCGTCAAATCCGCCTTCCCGAAATGCGCCCGTTGCTGGCACTGCCGTGAAGACGTCGGCGTGAACCCGGAGCATCCGGAAATCTGCGGCCGCTGCGTGGACAACATCGATGGCGCCGGCGAGGTTCGTCACTATGCCTAATGCCGTTGGCCGTTTCGGACGGCTGAGCTGGCTCTGGTTGAGCTTGCTGGTCCTGGTCATCGACCAGGCCAGCAAGTTCTACTTCGAAGGCAAGCTCGAGATGTACCAGCAGATCGTGATCATTCCCGATTACTTCAGCTGGACCCTGGCCTACAACACCGGCGCGGCATTCAGCTTCCTGGCTGACAGCTCCGGCTGGCAGCGCTGGCTGTTCGCCCTGATTGCGGTGGTGGTCAGTGCGGTGCTGGTGGTCTGGCTCAAGCGCCTGGGCCGCAACGAAACCTGGCTGGCCATTGCGCTGGCCTTGGTACTGGGTGGCGCGCTGGGCAATCTGTATGACCGCATTGCCCTGGGCCATGTGATCGACTTCATTCTGGTGCACTGGCAGAACCGCTGGTACTTCCCGGCGTTCAACTTCGCCGACAGCGCCATCACCGTTGGCGCGGTGATGCTGGCACTGGACATGTTCAAAAGTAAAAAAACCGGAGAAGCCGTTCATGACTGAACAGGTATTGGCTGAGCAACGCATCGGCCAGAACACGGAAGTCACCTTGCATTTTGCATTGCGCCTGGAGAACGGCGACACGGTCGACAGCACTTTCGACAAGGCCCCGGCGACCTTCAAGGTCGGCGACGGCAACCTGCTGCCGGGTTTCGAGGCGGCGCTGTTCGGCTTCAAGGCGGGTGACAAGCGCACCCTGACCATCGAGCCGGAAAACGCATTCGGCCAGCCGAACCCGCAGAACGTGCAGGTCATTCCACGCTCGCAGTTTGCGGACATGGAGTTGTCGCCGGGTCTGCTGGTGATCTTCAACGATGCGGCCAATACTGAGCTGCCGGGTGTGGTGAAAGAGTTCGACGACGCGCAAGTGACCGTCGATTTCAACCACCCGCTGGCCGGCAAGACGTTGACCTTTGACGTGGAAATCTTCTCCGTCAAAGCGCTGTAAACGCTGTTCTGCGGGGGGCCGGACCGGCCCCCCGCATTGATCTGAATTTTTCGCGCGCAAGACACGAGGCACAGCATGCAAATCAAACTCGCCAACCCCCGTGGCTTCTGCGCCGGCGTGGACCGGGCGATCGAAATCGTCAACCGCGCCCTGGAAGTCTTTGGGCCGCCGATCTACGTGCGTCATGAAGTGGTGCACAACAAGTTCGTCGTCGAAGACCTGCGCAGTCGTGGCGCGATCTTCGTCGAAGAACTGGATCAGGTGCCGGACGACGTCATCGTGATCTTCAGTGCCCATGGCGTCTCGCAAGCCGTGCGTACCGAAGCCGCCGGTCGTGGCCTGAAAGTGTTCGACGCCACCTGCCCGCTGGTGACCAAGGTGCACATCGAAGTCGCCAAATACAGCCGCGACGGCCGTGAATGCATCCTGATCGGCCACGCCGGTCACCCGGAAGTCGAAGGCACAATGGGCCAGTACGACGCCAGCAACGGCGGCGCGATCTACCTCGTCGAAGACGAGAAGGATGTCGCCGAACTGCAGGTGCACAACCCTGAAAAACTGGCCTTCGTCACCCAGACCACCTTGTCCATGGATGACACCAGCCGGGTCATCGATGCCTTGCGTGAACGTTTTCCGGCCATTGGCGGGCCGCGCAAGGACGACATCTGTTACGCCACGCAAAACCGTCAGGACGCGGTCAAGCAACTGGCCGACGAATGCGACGTGGTGCTGGTGGTCGGCAGCCCGAACAGCTCCAACTCCAACCGCCTGCGCGAGTTGGCCGAGCGCATGGCCACGCCGGCGTACCTGATCGACGGTGCCGAAGACCTGCAGAAGAGCTGGTTCGATGGTGTCGAGCGTATCGGCATCACTGCCGGTGCTTCTGCGCCGGAAGTGCTGGTGCGTGGCGTGATCCAGCAGCTGCAGGCCTGGGGCGCCACCGGTGCCGACGAACTGGCCGGACGAGAAGAGAACATCACCTTCTCGATGCCTAAAGAGCTGCGCGTCCGTTCGATCTGACCGCTTTATCCTTTCGACACAGCGCCTGTTCAGCCTTTTCGCTGGTCAGGCGCACGCGACCGGTCGCCGCCAGCACCAGTTGAAGCTGGCTGACCGGTTCGCGGGTCGAACAGATGTGTAGTTTTCCTGCCTGAAATGCCCGCCCGGGCATCAGCGGTTGCCCCAGACTGCTGAACCTTATGTACCGACTGACGAACCAGTTACCGACAATGGGTATTTGCCCATCACTGGCGTGCTCGACCAGCAGCGGATTGCTGCTGTCCTCCGCACCCTTGCCACTGACATCCAGAATGATCCGCCAGCCCCGGCTCCAGTCCCCGTCGATGCCGTGAATCACTACGCTCTGATTGCGTGTGATCGCCTGGCTGCGGGCATTGCGGATTCCGCTGATCAGCGATTCCGCGGCCTGTTGCCGCTGGTTCGACTCCTTCAGCGTGGCGAGCGCCGGACTGACCAGTGACAGAACAATTGCGCCGATCGCCAGTCCCATGAGCAGTTCGACCAGACTGAATCCCTGTTGCGGCATGAGCATTTCCTCCTTGAAGCAGGGTGTTCGACGCGATCCGTGCGCCGGGCAGGGCAAATCAACCGACGCAAGCCGGCCGAATGTTCTAGGTTTACAGGGCAGGTATAGCCGACGGCAACGGAGGGCATCGATGGATCATCGTACAAAAGGTTTCACGCTGATCGAGGTGCTGGTGGCGGTCGCATTGGTTGTGATCCTGATCACGATGGCCGTCCCGGCGTTTACCCGATCGATCCAGGGCAGCAAGGCCGACACCGAAGTCGGCGACCTGCAGCGGGCGCTCAACTATGCGCGACTGGAAGCGATTGATCGCGGGACCACCATCCGCTTGCGGCCAACCGCCGGGGGCGGCGTCTGGACCGGCGAGTTGTCGGTCTACGACAGTACTGGCACTTCGGCCAATGTATTGCGGGTTGTTCCAGCGATGAGCAGTGGCGCGACTCTGACGCTAACCTCAGGAGTGACCACACTGGATTTCAATAATCTGGGTGGTCTGGCGGCACCGTCCACGGCGGTGGTGTTCAGTTATACGCTGGGAACGCAAAGCAGGACGCTGAACGTGTGTCTGAACGGACGAATTCAATCGGGTGGAAGCTGCGGATGAGGGCAGGGAGCAGAGTTGCACAGGAAGGCATGTCGCTGATCGAAATCCTCGTCGCGTTGCTGGTGCTGACGGTCGGGTTGCTGGGGGCGGCGGCGGTTCAGCTCAATGCGCTGAAATACACCGACAGCTCGCGGATGACCAGTCAGGCGAGTTTCATCGCCTACGACATGATGGACCGCATCCGTGCCAACTCCGGGGCCGACTACACCGTCACGCCACCGACCTCGGGCAACCTGAGCGTTACCCGGGACCAGGATCTCTACGATTTCACCACCAACATCGTCAATTTCGGCGGGCCGACCGCCACCGGCAGCATCACCCTCAACCAGCGGGTGTACACCATCACCATCAACTGGAGTGATTCACGGGCCGCCAACACTGCCAGTTCACCGAACAGCTTCGTTTTGACCAGTCGGGCAACGGTCGATCCGGTGGCCACGCCATGAAGCAGCATAACCAGGGTTTCGGCCTGATCGAAATGCTCATCGCCCTGGCACTGGGGCTGATCATCGTACTGGGCGTCGTGCAGACTTTTCTCGCGGCGAAGAATACCTACGTCAGCCAGAACTCTTCGGCGGCCATGCAGGAGGATGCACGGTTCGTGTTGAGCAAGATGATCCAGGAAATTCGCATGGTCGGGATGTTCGGCTGCCTCGGGACGATTACCGACGCCAGTACCAGCGGCGATTTCAACGCCGCGCAGATCACACCGATCAGCTGGGACAACACCAATCTAAAACTGACGCTGGTCACTGCCGACGTCGGCAGTGGCGGTGGAACACCGACCTGGACGGTGGTTTCCGATTGCCGCAACAGTGCAACGGCCTACAGCAACCTGCAGACTCCGGCGGCCGGGCAAATCGCCTTCCCCATCCGCCGTCTGGTCTACAGCTTCAGCAACAACCAGATTCTGATGGGCACCGGTGGTGGAACGCCGACCCAGCAGGTATTGGTGAACAACGTCAGTGCATTTACGGTGATGTTCGGGCTCGCCACGTCGGCGACCGATGTCTCAGCCTCGACTTACAGCAGCAACCCCGGCGATCCGGCGCGCATCCGTAGCGTGCGTCTGACCCTGACCCTCACTGACCCGAACAACCGGGTCGCCAACCAGACCTTCAACGTGGTTGCCGCCCTGCGCAACCGCTTGCAGTGAGGGCCGGCCGATGAATGTTTCTCTCCATCAACGCCCAGCCCAGCGCGGCATGGTGCTGCTGGTCAGCCTGGTGTTTCTGTTGCTTCTGACGGTGATCGGTCTGTCATCGATGCAGAGCGCCAACCTGCAGGAAAAGATGGCCGGCAGCGTGAGCCTGCGCAATCAGTCGTTCCAGACCGCCGAGGCGGCGCTGCGTATTGGCGAGAGTGCGGTGCAACTGAGCACATATACGTTGGCGGTGTGTGCCAATGCCACCCAGTGTGCGCCACCGGCGGAGTCGTCGGTGGTCAGTGCAGCGGGGTTCAATTCGACGTCCGGGGTGACCTGGATCGCTGCCGGCAACGGTTTCTACGGGGTACAGAACATCGGCACCACGCTCACGGCGGTGAACGTTCCGAGCAACACCTCGGCGACGCTGTACCGGGTCACGGCTGTCGGCATCGTCGGCAGTTCACGCAGTGTGGTGGAGAGTGTCTATGCGAAGTACTGAACGACGCTCTGGCTGGCGGCCGTGGTTGGCGGGGTTTCTTGCGGGGTTGTATCTGGCCGCGCCGGCGTATGCGTTCACGCCGTCTGATTCGCCATTGCTCAGTGCCGCCGCCGTGCCGCCGAATGTCATCTTGCTGATCGACGACTCAGGCAGCATGAACAGCATTATTTACGCTGCGGGTTTCGATCCCACGGTCACTCGCACACCGGCCCGGCAGTGCAACGCGGTGCTCGGGTTGTGCTTGAGTTCGACGGCCATCACCGGCGATCCGGTGTTTCTGTCGAGCCTGCCGACTTCCGGCTGCTCCGGCGGTGCTTATGCGTTCTACAACAACAGCCTGGCACCGCTGTGCCTTAAACTGCCGGACCCGGTCGGCGGCGGCAATACCCGGTATTACGGGGATTACATCGCCTACGTGGTCGGCCTCGCCATCAGCAACGGCACCCGTGATTTCACCACCGGGGCGATTCCCAACGACTACCGGATCAACGTCGCCCGCAACGTTTCCACCGCACTGGTGACCAGCAACCGTAACCTGCGTTTCGGCCTGTCGACATTCAACCCGGCCACCAGTAACAACCCGGGCAACGGCGGTTACATCGCCCGGTCCGTCAGCGACCTGGCGCCAGTCAGCGGTAGCGTGACCCAGGCCCAGGCCGACAGTAACTACAACGCACTGATCTCGGCGATCAGCGGCCTGAGCGCCGTGGCCAATACGCCATTGGCGGAAACCTATTACGAAATCACCCGCTACATGCGCGGCATGACGCCGTACTACAACACCACGCCGAGCACCTACACCAGTCCGATCCAGTATCGTTGCCAGAAAAACTACGGGGTGGTGATTACCGACGGCCTGCCGACCTACGACCGCACGTTCCCCACCAACGACCCGCTGGGCGGCAGCCGATTGCCGAACTGGGACGGCATCAACAACGACGGTAACAACCTCAACGGCGATAACGAGGGCGACACGCTGTACCTGGACGACATCGCCAAGTTCGCCTTCGACATCGACATGCGTTCGACCGGAGTCGATGCGGCCGGCAAGAGCTGGAGTTCGCCGGACTTTCCCAAACAGAACATGAACACCTACACCGTGGGTTTCACCGCCGCCAATGACATGCTGTCGGACGCGGCGAACTACGGCCAGGGCAAGTATTACCAGGCCACCGACAGTGCTGGGCTCAACACGGCGTTGTCCTCGGCACTGAGCGACATCACCTCCAAGGCCGGCTCCGGCGGCAGTGGGGTGACCAGCGCTACGACGCTGGTGAGCGGCAGCAGCTATTTCCAGACCAGTTACGATCCCCGGGACTGGCGCGGCACCATCAAGTCCTTCGGCTTCACCTCGAGCGGGACGGTCAACACCTCGACGGTGCTGTGGACGACCGACACCGCCATCGTCCCCGGCGCCACGGCACCGACCTATCAATCGTGGAATACCTTGAGCAACGCGGCAGTGACACTGGCTTACGGCAATTTCTCTGCAGCGCAGCAGACAACGCTCGGTCAGAGCCTGCCCAGCGGCATCAGTGGCAGCGACCTGGTGGAGTGGAGCAAGGGCACCAACAAGACCGGGCTCAAGGTGCGCAGCGTATTGCTGGGCGACATCATCAACTCGCCGCTGGTGCTGGCCTCTCCCACGGACAAGACCGCCTCCGACCTGTCGGGCGACACCACCTACACCAGTTACCTGACCACCAAGGCCGCGAACATGAATGCCAACCTGGTGGTGAACGGCAACGACGGTTTCGTCAGCGTCATCAACCCGGCCAACGGCACCCGGCGTTACGCCTACATGCCGTCGAGCGTGCTGCCGTCGTTGCGATTGATCGCCGACCCCAACTACATCAACGGCGTCAGCCACAAGTTTCTGGTGGACGGGCAGGTCGGTGTCTATGACGCGCAGTTCGGCACGGCCTGGAAGACCCTCGCCATCGGCGGCACCGGGGCCGGTGGCAAGACGTTCTATGCCTTGCAATTGTTTGATGCCTCGGCGGGGAACATTCTCAATGCGCTGTGGGAAGTAAGTGCACCGGCCACTGCCAGCACCGCGAACGCTTTCAATGATCTGGGTTATGCCTACGCCCGTCCGGAAGTGGCACGCTTGGCCGATGGTCGCTGGGCGGCTTTCATCGCCAATGGCTACGGCAGCAACTCGGGAGTTGCTGCGCTCTATGTGCTGGATGTGCGCGACGGTTCGCTGATCAAGAAAATCGTCATCGACAGTACCGAAACCACCAACGGACTGTCGTCGGTGAAGCTCAAGGTCAATTCGCAGAACGTGGTGCAGGCCGCGTACGGCGGTGATCTGAAGGGGCGCCTGTGGAAGTTCGACCTGAGCGCGACCACCACCGACAGCTGGGGCGTAGCGTTTTCCGGGAAACCGCTGTTCACCACGTCGGGTGGCACGACGCAACCGATCACGGCGCAGCCGCTGCTGGCGGACAATTCATTGGGGGGCAAACAGATTTTTGTCGGTACCGGCAAATTCAACGAAACCGCCGACAAGACCAACAAGGATCTGCAGGCGTTCTATTCGGTATGGGATGCCGATGGCGGTTCGGGGCAACTGACGGTCAGCAGCCTGCAGGCCCAGGCCATCACCGGTGTGTTCTCGGGCAGTTCAGGGCAGTTCATTACCACGACCCAGAATGACACCACTTATCCGGCGGAAAAAGGCTGGTATCTGCCTCTGGTGTACAACAACGTATTGACCGGCGAGCGGGTGATCAATCAGGCGAGTCTGGTGCTGGGGCGTATCGTGTTCACCACGGCCAGTGTCGATACCACTGACCCGTGCTCCAGCTTCGGTACCGGCAAATTGGTCGAACTCGATGCGTTCAGCGGTAAGATGCTCAACTATGCGGTGCTCGACACCAACGCCGACGGCGTGGTCGACACCAATGACACGATTTCCAGCGGTGTGGTGTTCAGTGGCGGCATTCCCACCCTGAACGCCATCGTCAACGGCGCATCGCGCAAGATCGTGAACGATTCCAGTGGCGGGATCACCACCCTGGTGGAAAAATCCGGCGGCGGCAGCCGTCGTATCATGTGGCGACAAATACAGTAAGCGAGAGTTGAGGCATGCGCAGATCCATCCGCGGGTTCACCCTGATCGAAATCATGATCGTGATTGCGATCATCGGGATCATCATCACCATTGCCGCACCAAGCTATACCGAATACCTGAAGAAGGGCCGCCGCGCCGAAGTGGCCTCGCTGCTGAACGAGCAGGCGCAGACCCTCGAGCGCTTCTACACCCGCAACAATGTTTACACCGGTGTCACCGGACTCAGCACGGGCAATGATTTCTACACCATCACCCCGACCATCGCTGACCAGACCTACCTGCTGACCGCGACCCGCAAGGCCGGCACGACCATGGCCGGCGACAAGTGCGGGGACTTCACCCTCACCAACACCGGTGTGCGCAGCATGATCAACGCGACTGCCGGGCTTGCCACCAAGGATTGCTGGGGCCGCTGAGCCGCTTTTATTCGGGCGCCTTTTGCGCCCACTGTCTTTTTTACGGTTGGAACAAACATGACCAGGCAACTGCAAGTGGTGATTGTCGGGGGCGGGGTGATTGGCCTGCTGACCGCGTACAACCTCGCCTCCGAAGTACGCAGCGTGGTGCTGCTGGATCGTTCGAACGTCGGCCAGGAGTCCTCCTGGGCCGGCGGCGGCATCGTTTCTCCGCTGTATCCATGGCGTTATAGCCCGGCAGTCACGGCGCTGGCGCACTGGTCGCAGGACTTTTATCCACAGCTGGGCGAGCGTTTGTTTTCCGACACCGGCGTTGATCCTGAAGTCCATACCACTGGTCTGTACTGGCTGGACCTGGACGACGAAGCCGAAGCGCTGGCCTGGGCCGAGCGGGAAAAACGTCCGCTGCGGGCTGTGGATATCTCGGCGGCCCATGATGCGGTGCCGGTACTTGGCGGTGGATTTTCCCGGGCGATCTACATGGCCGATGTGGCCAACGTACGCAACCCACGGCTGGTGAAGTCGCTGAAAGCCGCGTTGCAGGCACTGCCGAACGTGACGATTCACGAGCAGTGCGAGGTCAGCGGGTTTGTCCGTGAGGGCGAGAAGGTTGTCGGTGTGCAAACGCCGAAAGGCGTGATCAACGGCGACCAGGTGGTGCTGACGGCGGGGGCGTGGAGCGGCGAGCTGCTCAAGACGCTGAATCTGTCGCTGCCGGTGGAACCGGTCAAAGGCCAGATGATTCTCTACAAGTGCGCGGCGGACTTCCTGCCGAGCATGGTGCTGGCCAAGGGGCGTTATGCAATTCCGCGTCGAGACGGGCATATCCTGATCGGCAGCACGCTGGAGCATGAAGGTTTCGACAAGACTCCGACCGAAAACGCTCTGGAAAGCCTCAAGGCCTCGGCGGTCGAATTGCTGCCGGCGCTGGCGGATGCCGAAGTGGTGGGGCACTGGGCCGGGTTGCGTCCCGGCTCGCCGGAGGGCATTCCCTATATTGGCCGGGTGCCAGGCTTCGATGGTTTGTGGCTCAACTGCGGGCATTACCGCAACGGACTGGTGCTGGCACCTGCCTCCTGTCAGCTGTTTGCCGATGTGATGCTGGGGCGGGCGCCAATCATCGATCCGGCGCCGTATGCCCCGACCGGACGCATTTAATCCAGGCCGAGCTTCTTGAGCCTGTAGCGCATCGAACGGAATGACAGATTCAACCGCTGGGCCGCTGCGGTACGGTTCCAGCGGGTTTCCTCCAGCGCCTGCAGAATCAGTTTGCGCTCGACGTTCTCCAGATAATCTTCGAGGTTGTCGATCTGTGTGAGATCGGCAATGCCGCCCTCGGCTGCGCAATTGCCTTCGCTCAGGCGCAGGTCATCGGCTTCGATCATGCGGTTTTCGCACAGGGTGTGCGCACGCTCGAGGACGTTCTCCAACTCCCGCACATTCCCCGGAAAGCGGTAGTTCTTCAAGGCCTCCAGCGCTTGTGGATGCAGGCGCGCCGCCGGCTGGCCGGTGCCGTGGGCCAGGCGCTTGAGCACATGGCTGGCCAATGCCTCGATATCGTCACGACGTTCGCGCAGAGAAGGCACCCGCAGTTCGATCACGTTCAGCCGGTAATACAGATCCTGCCGAAAGCGCTCGGCGGCGACTTCGGCGTCCAGGTCCTTGTGGGTGGCGCAGAGAATGCGTACATCGACCACGGTTTCCTGTTGGCCGCCGACGCTGCGCACGGCTTTTTCCTGAATCGCCCGCAGCAGCTTGACCTGCATCGACAGCGGCAAGTCCGCCACTTCATCGAGAAACAGCGTCCCGCCATGGGCGGCCTGGAACAGACCCGGCTTATCGTCCACCGCGCCAGTGAAACTGCCTTTGCGGTGCCCGAAGAACTCGCTTTCCATCAATTCCGAAGGAATCGCCCCGCAATTCACCGGCACGAACGGTTGGCTGGCGCGCGGGCCCTGCTCGTGAATCAGCCGGGCGACCAGTTCCTTGCCGCTGCCGGACTCGCCGCTGATATAGACCGGCGCCTGACTGCGGGCCAGTTTGTCGATCTGCTTGCGCAGGTTGCGCATCGGCAACGAGTCACCGAGCAGGCGCCGGTCAATCGAGGTACAGACACCGCCGGTCGCCGGCATGCGCAACGCGGTGGCGACCAGTTCGCGCAGTCGGGTGAGGTCCACCGGTTTGGTCAGGAAGTCGAAAGCCCCGGCTTTCAGGGCGTTGATTGCAGTTTCCAGGCTGCCATAGGCCGTGATCATCGCCACCGGCAATTGCGGGTAGCGTTGCTGGATGTGCTGCACCAGTTCCAGCCCGGTGCCGTCCGGCAGGCGCATGTCGGTCAGGCACAGGTCGAAGGTGTCGCGGTTCAGCAGCGCCTGGGCTTCGCCGAGGTTGCGTGCGCTGAAGGTGTCGAGTTTCATCCGTCCCAGGGTGATTTCCAGGAGTTCGCGGATATCCGGTTCGTCGTCGACGATGAGGATTTTTTGCCGTGGGCTCGTGTTCAACTTTGTTTCCGTCCGTGAGCAAAGGTGATGCGAAAGCAGCCGCCGCCTTGGCGTGGTTTGAAGTCTAGGCGGGCCTGGTTGCTTTCGCACAGCTCACGGGACAGATAGAGCCCAAGGCCGGTGCCCTGGCTGCTGGTGGTGAAGAAAGGTTCGAACAGATGCGCCTGCTGATCCAGCGCCACGCCGGGGCCGTTGTCCTGGACTTCGAGCACAGCCAGCTGGCTCTCGGGGTCGATGAACAGCCGCAGCCAGACCTGCGCCGGATCGTGCAGCAGGGCGCTGTGCCGCCAGCCATTGCGCAACAGATTGTCGAGAATTTGCGTCAGTTGCCCCGGGTCCATCAGGGTCCGGAAATCCCCGGATTCGATGTTCAGATGGATCCGTTGGTGCTCGCTGGCCTGTTCGCGGCTTTCCTCGACGAAGTGCTCGAGCCATGGCTCGAGATCCAGCCGTTGCGGCGCGCTCTGCTGGCGGCGGGACAGTTGCAGGACGTTTTCAATGACTCGGTTCATGCGCTGGGAGTGATCCTGGATGATCTGCGTCAGACGCCGGTCCGCGCCATCGAGTTCCTCGGATTCCCGCAGCAACTGTGCGGCATGACTGATGGCACCTAGCGGGTTGCGGATCTCGTGGGCGATGCCGGCGGTCAGGCGCCCGAGCGCGGCGAGCTTCAGTTGCTGGGCCTGCTGGGCGATTTGCGCGAGGTCTTCGAGAAACACCAGGGTCTGGCGGTTCGGGCTCTGCTCCAGGGCGATGAAGCTCGGTTGCAGTTCCAGGCCGTTGGCGGCGATTTTCAGGCTCTGCGGGCGCAGGGTCGGGTTGTTCAGCCACAGATTCAGGCGTTCGACCAGCGCGGTCGAATAGTCATCGATCAAATGCCCCTCAAGGGGCGACTGCGCCAGCAGCGTCCGGGCACTTTGGTTGGCGAGTTGCACCCGGCGTTGTTCGTCGAGGACCAGAATGCCGGTGCGCATGCGTTGCAGGATCAAGGCGTTGAGAGCTTCGAGGCTGACCACCTCGCTGGCCCGTTGCTCGGCGAGGGTCTCGCTGACTTCGAGGCGGCGGATCAAGCCTTGCACCAGCAGCGCTCCGGCAAAACACAGAGCGCCGAGGGTGCCCGCCTGCAAGTATTCGTTGGCGCTCAGGGGATGACTGAAGCTCAGCAGGAAGCTGAGACCGACAATGCCGAGTGCACCGATGGCCGCGATCAGCACGCCGATACGGCGTTTCAGCAGCGTGTTGCTGATGGCTACCGAGACGATCAGCAGATTGCCGACCGGGCTGGCCACACCGCCAGCGGCGTAGAACAGGCCGCACAGCAGCAGGATGTCGACCAGGGCCAGCCCGAACAACTGGGCCGGACGGCGGATGTTCTCCAGGAACACCACCAGCAGGATATTCAGCACCAGGTACAACCAGCTGCCATTGCGCAGCAGCTCGTCGTCGGCCGACGTCAGCAGGCGGTTGTCCATGTTGCTGGAGATCAGCAGCACCAGGGTGATGCCGACGCTCAGACGGTAGAGGTGATAGAGGCGCAGCAGTCGCTGGGCCTGTTTGCGAGTGGCGTCGGTCGCCTCAGCGATCACTGGAACCGGGGCCTTGCTCGAGGTGAGCCTGGCTGCAATACCACTGTTGACGAAGACTCAATGCACGGTCGCGTGGCAGGTGCACGCCGCAATGGGCGCAACGCACCATCGGTGCGGCATCCTGTTCGCGGGGGGATTGCGTGGGGGCAACAGGTGCCTTGAATTTGCGCCAGAGCCAGACGGCGGCGGCGATCAGGGCGATCCAGAAGAGTAGACGAAGCATGATGGGCGGCTTTTTGACTGATGATCCGGCAGTTTAGCCAAGGACTCGACAGGCGCACAGCTCAATAAAACGCGGCAATAAAAAAGGGAGATCCGAAGATCTCCCTTTTTGGCATCACCGAAGTGATCAGTCGAACAGACCGAAGGTCAAGTAGCTGAAAATGGAGCGGTCGCTGTTGCTGGACTCCGGTTCCGGCGCTTCGATCACGTCGCCGTTTTCATCTTTAGGCTTGAGATCGTTCGGGATCGCGTCTTTCGCGTCCTGGAACTGCTTCTGCACGTCCTGGTTGGCGCGGGTCTCTCCCGGCGGCAGCGGCGGACGGGATTCGATCAGGCCCAGAGTGGCCTTGCTCAGCCACGAACGGTTGTCGGCTTCGGCGACCGACGGTACGAACTGACCGTCTTTCAGGCTCGGGTGATTCGGGTAGTTGAGCTTCAGGGTTTCCAGGCTGGTGGCCGCCAGTTCGTCGAGGTGCAGACGCTGGTAGGCTTCAGTCATCACCGCCAGGCCGTCGCCGACCGATGGGGTTTCCTGGAAGTTTTCCACTACATAACGGCCACGGTTGGCGGCGGCGACGTAGGCCTGACGGGTCAGGTAGTAGTCGGCCACGTGGATTTCGTAGGCTGCCAGCAGGTTGCGCAGGTAGATCATGCGCTGCTTGGCGTCCGGCGCGTAGCGGCTGTTCGGGTAGCGGCTGGTCAGCTGGGCGAACTCGTTGTAGGAGTCGCGGGCAGCACCCGGGTCACGCTTGGTCATGTCCAGCGGCAGGAAGCGCGCCAGCAGGCCGACGTCCTGGTCGAACGAGGTCAGGCCCTTAAGGTAGTAGGCGTAATCGACGTTCGGGTGCTGTGGGTGCAGACGAATGAAGCGCTCGGCGGCGGACTTTGCAGCTTCCGGCTCCGAGTTCTTGTAGTTCGCATAAATCAGTTCAAGCTGTGCCTGATCTGCGTAGCGACCGAACGGATAGCGCGACTCCAGAGCCTTCAGCTTGGCGGTGGCACTGGTGTAACTGTTGTTGTCCAGGTCCTTTTGAGCCTGCTGGTACAGCTCGGTTTCGCTCAGGTTTTCGTCTACGACTTCCTTCGATGAGCAAGCAGCGGTCAATGCGAGGATGGCGATCAGCAGCAGGTGTTTCACTTGCATGGCGGCTTGCGTCCCTATGACGGCCGCTGTCTTGGGCGGGGCCGTCCTGTTATGATGAGCGCCCCGTTGAAAAGCCCCGGGGCAAAAGACGCCGTATTTAACCACAAGCGCGCAGCCGAAACCAAAGGCTGTAGCCGACGCCCAGTCCGAGCATGTCCGATAAAATTGAACTTCGCGCAGAGGTGCCGTCCGAATTGGGCGGCCAACGCCTCGATCAAGTCGCCGCCCAACTCTTCGCAGAGCACTCCCGCTCGCGCCTTTCCGCCTGGATCAAAGAAGGTCGCCTGACTGTGGACGGGGCGGTCATCCGCCCGCGCGACATCGTTCATGGCGGTGCCGTCCTTGAGCTGACCGCCGAGCAGGAGGCCCAGGGTGAATGGGTCGCCCAGGACATCGAGCTCGATATCGTCTATGAAGACGACGACATCCTGGTGATCAACAAGCCTGCGGGCCTGGTGGTGCACCCGGCTGCCGGCCACGCCGATGGCACCTTGCTCAACGCCTTGCTGCACCACGTGCCGGATATCATCAATGTCCCGCGTGCCGGCATCGTGCATCGTCTGGACAAGGACACCACCGGTCTGATGGTGGTGGCCAAGACCATCCAGGCGCAGACCAAACTGGTCGCGCAGCTGCAAAGCCGCAGCGTGAGCCGGATCTACGAGTGCATCGTGATCGGTGTGGTGACCGCTGGTGGCAAGATCAACGCCCCGATCGGTCGTCATGGCCAGCAGCGCCAGCGCATGGCGGTGATGGAAGGCGGCAAGCCTGCCGTCAGCCACTATCGTGTTCTGGAGCGTTTCCGTTCCCACACTCACGTACGGGTGAAGCTGGAAACCGGCCGTACCCACCAGATCCGCGTACACATGGCGCACATCAACTTCCCGTTGGTCGGCGATCCGGCGTACGGCGGTCGTTTCCGCATTCCGCCGGCGGCGAGCCAGACCATGGTCGAATCGCTGAAACACTTCCCGCGTCAGGCCCTGCACGCGCGATTCCTCGAACTGGATCACCCGACCACCGGTGAGCGCATGAGCTGGGAATCGCCGTTGCCGGAAGATCTGGTCTGGCTGCTGACCCTGCTCAAACAGGATCGCGAGGCATTCGTCGGATGAACTGGCTGACGCCGGACTGGCCCGCGCCGGCCAGCGTCAAGGCCTGTGTCACCACCCGTGAGGGCGGCGTCAGCGAGGCGCCGTTCGACAGCCTCAATCTGGGCGATCATGTCGATGATCGTCCTGAGGCCGTCGCCGAAAACCGTCGGCGACTGACCGATCACTTCTCTATGAAGCCTGCCTGGTTGCAGCAAGTGCACGGGATTGCCGTGGCGCATGCTGATCCGTCCGTGGTGGCCACGGCGGATGCCAGCTGGACGGCAACACCGGGTATCGCTTGTGCGGCAATGACCGCCGATTGCCTGCCGGCACTGTTCTGCGACCGTGCCGGTACGCGCGTGGCAGCGTCGCATGCCGGTTGGCGTGGGCTGGCGGCCGGCGTGCTGGAAGCCACCCTCGACAGTCTGGATGTACCTGCCGAAGACATTCTGGTCTGGCTCGGCCCGGCCATCGGCCCGCAAGCCTTCGAAGTCGGCCCGGAAGTCCGGGAAGTCTTCATCAATCAATTGCCCGAAGCCGCGACAGCCTTTGTCCCGAGCCACAACGCGGGCAAGTTCATGGCCGACATCTATAAGCTGGCGCGACTGCGTCTGGCGGTTCGCGGTGTCACGGCTGTTTATGGTGGCGGTTTCTGTACCGTGACCGATCCGCGCTTCTTCTCTTATCGCCGTGCATCGCGCACTGGCCGCTTCGCCTCCCTCGTTTGGCTCACCCGCTAGACTTGTCTGACTTGCATCAACCTCCTGACGCTTGAATCTTCCAGAATCGACCGCATCTATAGCGGTATCTGGCAGGTTTCTTTATTCAGGATGGTTTTTTAGGTCCGGCCTGCTCAAAAGGAAGGTGACCCATGCGTATAGACCGTTTAACCAGCAAATTACAGTTGGCGTTGTCCGATGCCCAATCCCTGGCTGTCGGCCACGATCATCCGGCCATCGAACCGGCGCATTTGATGCAAGCCATGCTTGAACAGCAGGGTGGTTCGATCAAACCCCTGTTGATGCAGGTGGGCTTCGACGTCAACAGCTTGCGTAAAGAGCTGACCAAAGAACTCGATCAATTACCAAAAATCCAGAACCCGACCGGCGACGTGAACATGTCGCAGGATCTGGCGCGTCTGCTCAACCAGGCCGACCGTCTGGCCCAGCAGAAGGGTGACCAGTTCATTTCCAGCGAACTGGTACTGCTCGCGGCGATGGACGAGAACAGCAAGCTCGGCAAGTTGCTGCTCGGCCAGGGCGTGAGCAAGAAGGCGCTGGAAAACGCCATCAATAACCTGCGCGGTGGCGAGGCCGTCAACGACGCCAACCACGAAGAGTCGCGTCAGGCGCTGGATAAATACACCGTCGACCTGACCAAGCGTGCCGAAGACGGCAAGCTCGACCCGGTGATCGGCCGTGACGATGAAATCCGTCGCACCATTCAGGTCCTGCAACGCCGGACCAAGAACAACCCGGTGCTGATCGGTGAGCCTGGTGTGGGTAAAACCGCGATTGCCGAAGGTCTGGCCCAGCGCATCATCAACGGCGAAGTGCCGGATGGCCTGCGCGGCAAGCGTCTGCTGTCCCTCGATATGGGTGCGCTGATTGCCGGCGCCAAGTATCGCGGCGAGTTCGAAGAACGCCTGAAAGCGCTGCTCAACGAGCTGTCGAAGCAGGAAGGGCAGATCATTCTGTTCATCGACGAACTGCACACCATGGTCGGCGCCGGCAAAGGCGAAGGCTCGATGGACGCCGGCAACATGCTCAAACCGGCCCTGGCCCGTGGCGAGCTGCATTGCGTCGGTGCGACCACGCTCAACGAGTACCGCCAATATATAGAGAAGGACGCGGCCCTCGAGCGGCGCTTCCAGAAAGTGCTGGTGGACGAGCCGAGCGAAGAAGACACCATCGCTATCCTGCGTGGCCTCAAGGAGCGTTACGAGGTTCACCACAAAGTGGCGATCACCGACGGTGCGATCATTGCCGCAGCCAAGCTCAGCCATCGCTATATCACTGACCGGCAGTTGCCGGACAAGGCGATCGACCTGATCGACGAAGCCGCCAGCCGCATCCGCATGGAGATCGACTCCAAGCCGGAAGTGCTGGATCGTCTGGAACGGCGTCTGATTCAGCTGAAGGTGGAGTCCCAGGCACTGAAGAAAGAAAGCGACGAAGCGGCGATCAAGCGCCTGGAAAAACTCCAGGAAGAAATCGTCCGCCACGAGCGTGAGTACTCGGATCTGGAAGAAATCTGGAACTCGGAAAAAGCCGAGGTGCAGGGTTCTGCACAGATTCAGCAGAAGATCGAACAGTCCCGTCAGGAACTGGAAGCCGCGCGCCGCAAAGGCGACCTGAACCGCATGGCCGAGTTGCAGTACGGGGTGATCCCGGATCTGGAACGCAGCCTGCAAATGGTCGACCAGCACGGCAAGAGCGAGAACCAGTTGCTGCGCAGCAAGGTGACCGAAGAGGAAATCGCCGAAGTCGTTTCGAAGTGGACCGGTATTCCCGTGTCGAAAATGCTCGAAGGCGAGCGCGACAAGCTGATGAAGATGGAAAGCCTGTTGCACCAGCGCGTGATCGGTCAGGACGAAGCGGTGGTTGCAGTGGCCAACGCGGTGCGGCGTTCCCGTGCCGGGTTGTCCGATCCAAACCGCCCGAGCGGCTCGTTCATGTTCCTCGGCCCGACCGGTGTCGGTAAAACCGAGCTGTGCAAGGCACTGGCCGAGTTCCTCTTTGATACTGAAGAGGCGATGGTGCGGATCGACATGTCCGAGTTCATGGAGAAACATTCCGTGGCACGGCTGATCGGTGCACCACCAGGCTACGTCGGTTACGAAGAGGGCGGTTACCTGACCGAAGCGGTACGGCGCAAGCCTTACTCGGTGATCCTGCTGGACGAAGTCGAGAAGGCGCACCCGGATGTGTTCAATATCCTGCTGCAAGTGCTGGAGGATGGTCGCCTGACCGACAGCCACGGTCGTACGGTGGATTTCCGCAACACCGTAATCGTCATGACCTCCAACCTCGGTTCGATGCAGATCCAGGAACTGGTGGGTGATCGTGAAGCGCAACGGGCAGCGGTGATGGATGCGATTTCCACCCACTTCCGTCCGGAGTTCATCAACCGGGTCGACGAAGTGGTGATCTTCGAGCCTCTGGCGCGGGATCAGATCGCGGGCATTACCGAGATCCAGCTGGGCCGTCTGCGCAGCCGTCTGGCCGAGCGCGAGCTGAAGCTGGAACTGAGCCCGGAGGCGATGGACAAGCTGATTGCCGTCGGTTACGACCCGGTCTATGGCGCACGGCCGCTGAAACGGGCGATCCAGCGCTGGATCGAGAACCCGTTGGCGCAGTTGATCCTGTCGGGACGCTTCCTGCCGGGCGAGACCGCGACCGGCGTCGTGGAGAACGACGAGATCACGTTCAACTGACAGCTTTGGGTGGTGAAGTAAGGAAGGCCTCGCAATGCGAGGCCTTTTTTTTCGTTAGGCTGTTGAACTCAAAGGAAAAGGCTTGTAAAGTGCGCCCCGCAGTCAGTCACCAACACGGTTTCAGCTCACTGGGCAGAAATCTGAAATAAGTTGCAAATCATTAACTTGAAAGCAATTTAGGGGGTTGACAGAGGTGTTCTAGGTTGTAGAATAGCGCGCCTCAGACACACGAACGCAGCGATGCGAAAACGATGTCGAGAAGCTGCAAGTTTCACCGTAGTAAATTGAAATGTGTAGTTCCGTGATAGCTCAGTCGGTAGAGCAAATGACTGTTAATCATTGGGTCCCAGGTTCGAGTCCTGGTCACGGAGCCAATTTCAAGCCGGGGTATAGCGCAGTCCGGTAGCGCGCCTGCTTTGGGAGCAGGATGTCAGGAGTTCGAATCCCCTTACCCCGACCATTTTTGGGTCGTTAGCTCAGTTGGTAGAGCAGTTGGCTTTTAACCAATTGGTCGTAGGTTCGAATCCCACACGACCCACCATTTTTGAAACCAGTTAACGCTGGGATCGAATCTTAAGATCAGAGGCCAAAAGCGCTGATCGAAGAAGGCGATCTTTGAAAGGTCGCCTTTTTTTTACCGGGGTATAGCGCAGTCCGGTAGCGCGCCTGCTTTGGGAGCAGGATGTCAGGAGTTCGAATCCCCTTACCCCGACCATATTAAAAATCCTCGTATCGAAAGATACGGGGATTTTTTTTGCCCTTCGCTCAAGTCATCGTACAACTTGCCGATAGCCCGCTAACGAAAGGGGCCTGCCATCGATCGCCCCTTGAATCCGGCCAATACAAGAAAAAGGGCGTTCGTCATGTTGCTTCGTCAGTTGAATATTGCTCCCCGTGCCGCCTTGGGCTTCGCCCTGATCGCGGTGCTGGTGGCGCTGCTTGGCGTGTTTGCCCTGGGGCAGATGTCGAGCATCCGCGAGAGCGAGGTCGCGGTGGAGAACCAGTGGCTGCCGAGCATTCGTGGCGGCGACGAGATTCGCGAGATCATGCTGCGCATCCGCACCATTTCCCTGCGCATGGCGCTGGATCCTGATCCGAACAACGTTGCGACTTACCGCAGCCAGATGGACACCCGCGACAAGGAGCTGAGCGAGAAGATCGCCGCTTACGACCGACTGGTGACTACTCCGGAAGGCCAGCAGTTGTACGATCAGTTCAAGAAAACCTTCGCGGCCTACCGCGCCGGCATCGCGCAATCGTTCGTCCTTGCCCAGCAAGGCAAACGCGACGAGCTGACCAAGCTGCTGCTGGTCGACATGAAAACCGTGGTCGACGGCTCCGGCAAGCAACTCAATGACCTGGCGGATCTGTTCGCCAAGCAGGTTGCGGCAGAAAGCAGCAACTCCGCCGCCCATTACGAAACCTCGCGCACCATCGTCAGCCTGTTCATCGCACTGGCAGCGTTGGCGACCGTGGCTCTGGCGATGTTGCTCACCCGCAGTATCGTTCGCCCGTTGAGCACCGCCGTCAGCGCCGCAGAAAGTGTTGCGAAAGGGGATTTGACTCGACCGATCGAGACCCAGGGCAACGACGAAGTCAGCCGTTTGCTCAAGGCGCTGGCGACCATGCAACAGAACCTGCGCGAAACCCTGCAAGGCATCAACGGTTCTGCCACGCAACTGGCGACTGCCGCCGATGAGCTCAATGCCGTCACGCTCGACAGCACCCAGGGCCTGCAACAACAGAACAACGAAATCGAACAGGCCGCCACCGCCGTCAACGAGATGACCACGGCGGTCGAAGAAGTCGCACGCAATGCGGTGTCGACTTCCGACGCGACGCGCCAGTCCAGCGAATCGGCGCATCTGGGGCAAGAGCGGGTCAGTGAAACCGCCAGCGCTATCAACGCCCTGGCCAGCGACGTGCAGCACACCGGCGAACTGGTGCAATCACTGGCCAATCAGTCGCAAGACATCGGCAAGGTGCTGGACGTGATTCGCGCGATTGCCGAACAGACCAACCTGCTGGCGCTCAATGCTGCCATCGAAGCGGCGCGGGCCGGGGAGAGCGGACGCGGGTTTGCCGTGGTCGCCGACGAAGTCCGGGCGCTGGCCTATCGCACGCAGCAATCGACCCAGGAAATCGAGCAGATGGTGCAGGGCATGCGCAACGGTTCGAGCCTGGCGTTGGAGTCGATGCAGGCCAGTGCTTCGCGTGCGACCACCACGCTGGTGCTGGCCGAGCGAGCCGGCGAGGCGCTGCAAACCATCACCGCGTCGGTGCATGAGATCCATGAACGCAACCTGGTGATCGCCAGCGCCGCCGAAGAGCAGGCGCAAGTGGCGCGGGAAGTGGACCGCAATCTGGTGAACATTCGCGACCTGTCGGTGCGCTCGGCGGCCGGCGCCGATCAGACCAGCGCTTCCAGCCATGAGCTGTCGAAACTCGCCAATGCATTGCAGGGCATGGTGCGGCGCTTCCAGCTGTAATCCCGGCAGACATAAAAAAGCCGCGCTTCTCGTGAGAGACAGCGCGGCTTTTTTGTCGGGGCTGTTTTGCCGGGACGGACTGAATATCAGGCACCGTCACGCTCTTTCAGGTGTTCGAACAGGCCTTTGGGCATTTTCTTGCCGTTGGCTTCGTAGTTGGCTTTGACGTTGTCGTAAGCCTCTTGCTCGTCGATGAAGCCATCGTGGTTGGTGTCGATCTTGTCGAAGTCGGAGTGCGGCGCGACCTTCAGGAATTCGGCGCGGGAGACTTTGCCATCACCATCGGTGTCGGTTTTGGCCATCGACGCGTCGCCGCATTTGCCTTCACCGCATTTGCCTTCCGGGGTTTTCACCGAGGTCTCGGCCGAGGCGACCATGTAGCCCTGGGCCAGCGGTTGTGCGGCGAACACCGAGCCGGACAGCATCAGGCCGCCGGCCAGTACGGCACCGACCAGGCCAAGGGAGGTGTTGCCAATTTTCGAAGTGCGGGTCATTTCATTCTCCTTCGGTTGCGCTGCGCAACCACACGTTAAGGGCGATCAGCCGGAGCAGTTGTGCTCGGGTGTGGCCATTAAGCGGTGGCGGTGTATCGCGTCTGTGTCGAGGAGCGGGGGCGTTTGTAAGCGAAGGTGGGGAAAGCGGGGGCAGATACAGTAAAAGACAAAACGCTGTGGGAGCGAGCAGGCCCACCCCCACAGCGTTTTACATCAGTGCAGCTTCAGGCGTGGCTCGGTGCCGCGTCCGATCTTGCTGCCCAGCATCAGCATGGCGGTGCGGAACGGGCCGTACAGCGCCATCTGGTGCATGCGGTACAACGAAACGTAGAACATCCGCGCCAGCCAGCCTTCGAGCATCACGGTGCCGGTCAGGTTGCCCATCAAGTTACCCACAGCCGAAAAACGCGACAGCGAAATCAGCGAGCCGTAGTCGGTGTACTTGTATTCCGGCAGGGTCTTGCCTTCGATCCGCAGTTTCAGCGACTTGGCCAGCAGCGACGCCTGCTGGTGCGCAGCCTGGGCCCGTGGCGGCACGTTGCGATCCGAACCCGGTTGCGGGCAGGCGGCGCAGTCGCCGAAGGCGAAAATGTTTTCGTCGCGGGTGGTCTGCAGCGTCGGCAGCACTTGCAGCTGGTTGATGCGGTTGGTTTCCAGGCCATCGATGTCCTTGAGGAACCCCGGCGCACGGATCCCGGCGGCCCAGACTTTCAGGCTGGCCTTGATCTCGTTGCCATCGGCGGTGATCAGGCTGTCGGCGGTGACCTGGCTGACCGAGGCGTTGGTCATCACGTTGACCCCGAGTTTTTCCAGGGTCTTGTGCACCGGCCCGCTGATGCGTTCCGGCAGTGCCGGCAGCACCCGTGGCCCGGCTTCGATCAGGGTGATGTGCATGTTTTCCGGTTTGATCCGGTCCAGACCATAGGCCGCCAGTTCATGGGCGGCGTTGTGCAGCTCGGCCGCCAGTTCAACGCCCGTGGCGCCGGCGCCGACGATGGCCACGCTGATCTGCTGAACCACATCGGTTTGCCCGGCGTGAGCACGCAGGTAGTGATTGAGCAGTTGCTGATGGAAACGCTCGGCCTGTTTTCGGGTGTCGAGGAACAGGCAGTGCTGCGCTGCGCCCTGGGTGCCGAAATCGTTGGTGGTGCTGCCGACCGCGATCACCAGCGAGTCATACGGCACTTCCCGCGCCGGCACCAGCTCCACGCCGTTTTCGTCGTAGGTGGCGGCAAGCTGGATCTTCTTCTGCTCACGGTCGAGCCCGCTCATGCGCCCCAGCTGGAACTCGAAGTGGTTCCATTTGGCCTGGGCGACATAGTTGAGTTCGTCTTCGGAAGAGTTCAGCGATCCGGCGGCCACTTCGTGCAACAGCGGTTTCCAGATGTGCGTCAGGTTCGCGTCGACCAGCATGATGCTGGCAGTGCCGCGCTTGCCCAGAGTCTTACCCAGACGGGTAGCCAGCTCCAGACCGCCGGCGCCGCCGCCGACAATGACAATACGATGGGACATGGTGATAGCTCGCAAGGTTTTTAAAGGAAATCGTTGTCGTCGTAACCCAAGCGAGCGCGATGCAGCTCATAGCGTCAGGTAACTGATAAATCGGCTCAACAGGCCCAGACCGATGGTCGCTGCCAGCACCACCACCAGGAGCATCCACGGCCGGAATGGCCGGCGCTCGACACGGTGCTGGGACAACTGCAGGTACTCTTCGACATGCTTCTGGTCTTCGGGGTTCAGGCGGCTGGTCATATGAGGCCTCGTCAGGGATAGACGTTGCTGAATGCGCAGACGTTACAGCGGTTTGTCTGCGAGCGTTGAACGGCGCATGTCATCCGGGCGAATGATTGCGCTTTTGTAACATCCGGCCAGTGTTTGCGCCATCCTGCTTAGGGCTTACAGGCTGATCCCGACATCGAACAGAATGCTGCGACCCAGGTTGCTGCGCAGGAAGTCCGGTGCATCGGGGTGAGCGAACAAGACGCGGGCGAACGTCGGCCCGACCAGTGACAGCGAGCGCCAGCCCTGACGCAAATATTCGGTGGGTGGTGGAAAGTGGCTGTTGAGGTCGAGCACTTCGCGCTTGAGGCTGGCGAAGGCGATGATGTCCAGCTCGCCCAGGTCCATGCCGCGTTCCTTGTAGTTGTGCGCTTTCTTGCGCAGGGTCGGCGCCAGCCTGAGCAGAAATTCGTTGGCCGGAATCCGTCGTGGCTTGGCCTCGCGGCGTACCAGTTGGCTCAGGGAAAACGCACTGCGCCGACGTTGCAGCTCGTCGCGCCATTCATCATTGAGCCGACGGCCTTCATCGAGGACGAAGAACACCTCGAAGTTGGCATCGCGAAACAACACGTCCGGCGGCTCACCGGCGGGGGCGAATTCGTCGGCGCGATAGGGGATATTCAAGCCTTGCAGCAGGCGCTGGCAGACCCAACGCTCACGCTCCCATTTGCGGGCATTGGACAGGAACGCGTTGGCCTGCTCGGCCGCGATGGTCAGCAGGCGTAAATAATCTGAGTCATCCATAGGCCCAAGCTTAGCGTTCAATTGCGACAAGCAGAAAGCTTTGCATCGGCAGATTCACCCGGGTGGCGGTGTAGACTTCGACACAGGAGCGCCAATCAAGGGAGTCTGCGGTGCGAATGAAGGTGATGGGATCATGATCGGTGCAGAACTGCTGTCATCGACGAGTCTGGCCCTCGGCTGGCTGATTTACCTGCCGGTGCTGCTCTGGGCGATCTGCCGTGCGCCGTGGGTCGAATTGTTCAGCGACAGCCGTCGTCAGCACTTGCTGTTCGGCACCGTGTTTGCGCTGTTTCTGTTGTGGATGGTGCGCAGGGATTTCGATACGGGCGTGTCGTATCACTTCATCGGTATGACGGCCGTGACCTTGCTGCTCGACTGGCCGTTGGCGATTGTCGGCGGGCTGGTGGCGCAGATCGGGCTGGTTCTGCTGGGCCGCCAGGATCTGGTGGCGGTCGGGGTCAACGGCGCGTTGCTGATCCTGCTGCCGGTGCTGATCACCGAAGGGGTGGCGATTCTGGTCGAACGGGCGCAACCGCGTAATCCGTTCGTGTATATCTTCTGCTCGGGATTCTTCGCGGCGGCCTTGTCGGCGCTGTCCTGTCTGATTCTGAGCCTGACCTTGCTCTGGTACGACGGCCTGTTCGCCATGCCCGAATGGCTGGAAGACTTCATCGGTTACCTGTGGCTGCTGATTTTTCCGGAAGCGTTCATCAATGGCATGGTGATCAGCGCACTGGTGGTGTTCTGCCCGGAATGGCTGGAGACCTTCAACCGCACCCGCTACCTTTCGGCGCCCTGGAAGGACGACGATCCCAAGTCTTGATCCACATCAAATCCACCCCGCGCGCGGCATTTCATGCTCGGCCAAATCCCTTCAGGAGCAGCGGCATGAGCGTTTACGAGTGGGCGAGGCAGGAAACCCGGCAGAGTCTGGAAATGGCGCAGGAGGTGGGATTCGATCCGGGCCTGAGCCTGCGGGCCTTGCTCAGTGCGGTGGTGCAGCAGAGCAAGGCGGTGCGCAACGCCGAAGACCTGGCCGACGAGTTGCGCTTTCTGGCGGAAAACCTCGACGACGATCAGGACTACGGCTTCATGCGGCCCTGAGCGGGATCAGTGGCGCGGGTCGAAGTCGCCGGAAAACAGTTCGTCCTCGGCATCCGGGGCCACCGGAATCTTGTGTTCTTCCGACGCCCAGGCGCCGAGGTCGATCAGTTTGCAGCGGTCCGAGCAGAACGGCCGGAATTTGTTTGCGGGGGTGAATTCCACCGGGGCGCCGCAGGTCGGGCAATTAACGGTTGGGGTCTGGCTCATGACTGGCCTCCGGATAAAGTCAGGTAAAAGTGATGCAGGCGTTCGACCTCGCTGTGCAGCCAGGCGAGGTCGCGGTCGTTGACCACCACATCGTCGGCACGGCTCACGCGGTCTTCGCGGCTGGATTGGGCCTTGAGGATCGCCTGGACCTGCTGTTCGCTGGTCTGGTCACGCTGCAGGGTACGATCGATCTGCAGTTGCTGCGGCGCATCGATCACCAGGATTCGCTGGGTCATCGCGTACTGTCCGGACTCGATCAACAGCGGTGAAACCAGAATCGCGTAAGGTGATTTTGCCAGCGCCAGGTGATGGGCGATTTCCTCGGCGATCAGCGGATGCAGCAGCGCTTCGAGCCAGCGGCGTTGCTCCGGCACTTCGAAGATCAGCTTGCGTAGCGCCGCGCGATCCAGCGTGCCGTCGGCCTGCAGGACATCGGGGCCGAAGTGCTCGGCAATTTTCGCCAGCGCCGGGCGCCCCGGTTCAACCACCCAGCGTGCTGCATGATCGGCGTCCACGACGTGGATACCAAGATCGATGAAGTGCTGGGCGGCAGCGCTTTTGCCGCTGCCGATGCCGCCGGTCAGACCGAGAATCCAGGGTTTTTCCACAGGGGTATTCATTTCAAACCGACAAACTGCCAATAGAAGTCGGTTATTTGACCACCCCAGAGCAAGGCAATCCAGCCGGCAATTGCCAGATAGGGCCCGAAGGGAATTGGCGTCGAGGTTTTCCGGTCGCGCAGCTTGAGCAGAATCACCCCGAGCACGGCGCCCACCAGCGACGACAGGAGAATGGTCAGCGGCAGAATCTGCCAGCCTCCCCAGGCCCCCAGCAGTGCCAGCAGCTTGAAATCGCCGTGACCGATGCCGTCCTTGCCGGTGAGCAGTTTGAACAGCCAGAACACCGACCACAGTGCCATGTAACCGGCCACCGCGCCCCACATCGCATCGTGCAGCGAGACGAACAGCCCGAAGCTGTTGACGATCAAGCCCAGCCACAGCAGCGGCAGCACCAGCACGTCGGGCAACAGCTGATGCTCGGTGTCGATCAGGCTCATCGCCAGCAAGCCCCAGGTCAGCACGATCAGCAGGCATGCCGGCCAGCCGAAACCCAGGTGCCAGGCGATGAACGCCGAGAGCAGGCCGCAGGCCAGTTCGGTCAGTGGATAACGCTTGCTGATCGGCGCCGCGCATGACGAGCAGCGCCCGCGCAAAAACAGGTAGCTGAGCAGCGGGATGTTTTCCCACGCACGAATGCGGTGAGCGCAATGCGGGCATTGCGAGTGCGGCAACATCAGGTTGTAGACCGGCAACGGCGTTTCGACGGGCAGCCCGAGCACGTCGTGGGCCTGCTGGCGCCATTCGCGCTCGAGCATTTTCGGCAGGCGCCAGATCACCACATTGAGGAAGCTGCCGACCACCAGCCCGAGTATCAGAGCAGTGAAGACAAAGGCCAGCGGATAGAGGGCGAAGAGTTCGTCGATGGACATGTCAGATCGCTGAGCCGAGTTGGAAGATCGGCAGGTACATGGCCACGACCAGTCCGCCGACGATCACCCCGAGTACCACCATGACGAAAGGCTCCATCAGGCTGGTGAGGTTGTCGACCATGTTATCCACTTCCTCCTCGTAGAACCCGGCCACCTTGTCGAGCATGTCGTCCAGGGCGCCGGATTCTTCGCCGATGGCGGTCATCTGCACGGCCATATTCGGAAAGATTCCGCTGGTGCGCATCGCGAAATTCAACTGCATGCCGGTGGCTACGTCCTGGCGAATGCGCAGCACCGCGCGCTTGAACACCACGTTGCCGGTGGCGCCGGCGACCGAGTCCAGCGCTTCGACCAGCGGCACGCCGGCGGCAAACGTGGTCGACAGGGTCCGGGCAAAACGGGCGACGGCGGACTTGTACATCATGGTGCCTACCAGTGGCAGTTTCAGCAGCCAGGCATCGCGTCGGTCACGCAGGGACTGGGATTTCTTCAGCGCGTGGCGGGTGCCGAAAAACGCCACGATCAGCATACCCAGAATCGCCCACCACCATTGCTGCATGAACTCCGACAGACCGATGACCATCAGGGTGAACGCCGGCAGTTCGGCACCGAAGCCGGAGAACACCGACTGGAACTGCGGCACCACTTTTACCAGCAGAATGCCGGTGACGACCGCCGCTACCAGAATCACGGCGGTGGGGTAGGTCATGGCTTTCTTGATCTTGGCCTTGAGGCTTTCGCTCTTCTCCTTGTAGGTCGCCACGCGTTCGAGCAGGGTGTCGAGGGCACCGGATTGCTCGCCGGCATCCACCAGGTTGCAGTACAACTCGTCGAAGTATTGCGGCTTCTTGCGCAGGGCCGCGGCGAAGCTGTTACCGGCGGCGACTTCCTGTTTCACCTCGTCCACCAGCTTGCGCATCGCCGGGTTCTCGAAGCCTTCGCCGATGATGTCGAATGACTGCAGCAACGGTACGCCGGCCTTCATCATGGTCGCCATCTGCCGGGTGAACAGGGCGATGTCCAGCGGCTTGATGCGTTTGCCGAAGTTCAGCAACGACGCGGATTTCTTGCGCACCTTGCCTGGGTTGATGCCCTGTTTGCGCAACTGGGCCTTGATCAGCGCGGGGTTTTGCCCGCTCAGTTCGCCGCTGATCCTGCTGCCTTTCTTGTCGGTGCCTTCCCAGGCGTAGACGCTGATTTTCGCTGCCTTGACGGCCATGTTCAGTCCTTGGTGACCCGGTTGATTTCTTCAAGGCTGGTGATGCCTTGCATGGCCTTGATCAGTCCCGAAGTGCGCAGGTCGTTGAAGCCGTCCAGGCGCATCTGGCTGTCGATTTCCAGTGAGTTGCCCTCGGCCATGATCAGCCGCTGCAGTTCGGGCGTGTTCCTGACCACTTCATAGATGCCGGTGCGGCCCTTGTAGCCGCCGTTGCAGTGATCGCAACCGACGGGCTCATAGATCGTGAAACTGCCGATGCGTTCCTCGGGGAAGCCTTCCTTGAGCAGGGTTTCGCGGGGAATCTCGATGGGCTTCTTGCAGTGGCTGCACAGTTTGCGCGCCAGACGCTGGGCGATGATCAGGCTGACCGACGTGGCGATGTTGAAGCCGGGAATGCCCATGTTGTGCAAACGGGTCAGCGTTTCCGCCGCGCTGTTGGTGTGCAGCGTGGACAGTACAAGGTGACCGGTCTGTGCCGCCTTGATCGCAATCTCTGCTGTTTCGAGGTCGCGGATCTCGCCGACCATGATCACATCCGGGTCCTGACGCAGGAACGAGCGCAGCGCCTGGGCGAAATCCAGCCCCTGCTTCGGATTGACGTTGACCTGGTTGATGCCTTCCATGTTGATCTCCACCGGGTCTTCGGCGGTGGAGATGTTGATGTCGACGGTATTGAGGATGTTGAGCCCGGTGTACAGCGACACGGTCTTGCCGGAACCGGTGGGGCCGGTGACCAGAATCATGCCTTGTGGCTGCTTCAGGGCGGCCAGGTACAGCTCTTTCTGCTCCGGCTCGTAGCCGAGGGCGTCGATGCCGATCTGCGCGCTGGACGGGTCGAGAATCCGGATCACCACTTTTTCGCCCCACAGGGTCGGCAGGGTGTTGACCCGGAAGTCGATCGACTTGGTTTTCGACAGGCGCATTTTCAGACGCCCGTCCTGGGGTTTGCGCCGTTCCGAGATGTCGAGGCTGGCCATGACTTTCAAGCGTGCGGCGATGCGTCCGGCCAGTTGAATCGGCGGTTTGGCCACTTCGCGCAGGATGCCGTCGGTGCGCACCCGCACCCGGTAGTTTTTCTCGTAAGGCTCGAAGTGCAAGTCGGAAGAGCCGCTCTTGATCGCATCCAGCAGCATCTTGTGGACGAAGCGCACCACCGGCGCATCGTCGGCGTCCATTCCACCGATGGCGTCCTGTTTGCTGTCATCGACGGATTCGACGTCCAGCCCGTCGAGGTCGACATCGGCCATGTCTTCCAGACCGGAGGCGTGAGTGTCGAAGAATTTCTCGATGGCATCGGTGAGCTTGTCATCCTCTACCAGGATGGCTTCGGTGGTCAGCCCGGTGCTGAACTGAATGTCGTTGATCGCCTGGTGATTGCTTGGGTCGGAGATCCCCACGAACAGTTTGTTGCCGCGTCGCCACAGGGGCAGGGCATGGTGCTGGCGAACCAGTTTTTCGCTGACCAGGCCCTTGGGCTGGGTTTCCTTGTCCAGACAGTTGAGGTCGAGGAACGCCATGCCGAAATGCTCCGAGGCGATTTCGGCGACCTGCCAACTTTTTACCAGTTTGTTCTGTACCAGATAGCTGACCAGCGACAGACGATTGCGCTGGGCTTGCTGCCAGGCTTGTTGGGCGCTTTTTTCCGTGAGCAGTTCGGCCTGGACCAATTGCTTGGCCAGACCGCTCAGAGCGATGTCATTCATGGGAATCCCGGATGCAGACAGTTCATGACTTATAGCCTAGTCAAGTGACAGCGCCAAACCGCCTCGGTGCAGGTGACAAAAAGTGTCAGATAGTGCGGTTACAGGTTGTAGGAAACGGCATTGCCCCGATCTCTCGCCCAATCCTCGGGCTGGCGAAGCACTTGGCACGGGCTATGCTCGGTTCATCTCAGATCATGAGATTCCGACTCATGCATGGAGCGTGTCTATGAAAAAACAACAAGGTTTCACTCTGATCGAGCTGCTGATCGTCGTGGCGATCATCGGCATCCTGGCCACCATCGCACTGCCGCAATACACGAAGTATCAGGCACGGTCGAAAGTGACGGCGGGGCTGGCGGAAATCAGCGCGCTGAAAGTGCCGTTCGAGGACACCATCAATCAAGGTACTGACCCGAACAGCACGCTGGTGACCGGTTCCGCAGCTTATGTAACGACCAACTGCGGTACTGTCAGCGTGTCGGGTACGGCGAACACCGGGGCAGGCACCATCGTTTGCACCATCGCGAATGCCCCGGCGCCTGTGCTGGGCAAAACCATTACGCTGACCCGCACCGGCGGCGCCACCGGTAACGTGGCCGGTGTCTGGAGCTGTGCTTCGACAGTCAACCCTGACTACGCCCCCAAAGGTTGCCCTGGCAGCGGTACTTGATTGCTTGATCCCTGCTCATCAAATGCCCCGCTTTGCGGGGCATTTTCTTTTGCGCGGTGCTTCACAAAAAGCTTCAATCTTTTCAGCGTGTTAGGAACTTTCCAAAAAGCCGCAAGTTGCATGTAGATAATTCAGGGGTCATGCAATTTGCATGATTCCGAGAATTTTATATTTTTATAACTTATTGATTTATAAGGAATTATTGTATTTTCAAAAGTTGGCACAGCGTTCGCAATATCTCCGGTAACCCTGCTGACAAGACACGCAGCAGACTTTCCAGAAAAACAGGAGTTACTCGTATGAAGAAGTTCGCTATCACTGCCGCTGCTGCTACCGCGCTGACCCTGACCATGGCCACCGGCGCATTCGCACAATCCACCCAGGCGACCCAGGCTCCAATGACTCTGGCTGCCGGTGAAATGACCAAGGCGAAAGAAGCCACTTCCGACACCTGGATTACCACCAAAGTCAAAAGCGACCTGGTGACCGAAAAAGGCATTCCAGGCACTGACATCAAAGTAGAAACCAACAAAGGCGTCGTGTCTCTGTCCTCCACTGTTGCAGTGACAGAAGCACAGAAAAAAATGGCCGTAGACATCACCAAGAAAATCAAAGGCGTCAAAGCGGTCTCCGCTGACGGCCTGAAAGCCGAGTAAGGCAAGACTTCTCGCCTGGACCGGGAGAAGACGCGACAGGCGGGCCGAGCAATACGTCTGCCGCCCCTTTAGAGTTCATGCGAACGGCCACACGGAATGTGGCCATTACAGGCCCCGACATTCGTGTCGGGGCCTGTTCTATTTCAGGGGCTGGAAAAGTGCAGAGAAGTCAGTCGCCGCGCTTGCTGTTGATCTGCCGCAGGCGATTGCCTTCGAAGCGCAGGTATTGATACATGCCGTTGCTCGGGCCGTAGGTCCATTCCTCGACCTGAAACTCTTCACGGCGATTGGCGCTGCGCTTGTAGCCCAGCACGTCGCGGCTGACCGGTTCACCGCATTTCTGCAGTACCTCGCTGGCGCGATCACCGAGGCTGACCAACTGGCTGCCACAGCGCAGGGTGTCGGATGCCGAAGCCTGGCTGGCGACGAGCGCCAGCGCCATTGCGGCCAGCCACTGACTGTTCATCACTCGGCGTCCAGATGCATTTGTGTCACCACGCGGCCGTCGCTTTCCGCTTCGCCAAGATTGGCGTCGATGAAGTACACGCGGTCGTCGGCCAACTGGCCCTTGTCCACCAGGTAATCCTTGATGCTGCTGGCACGGTCCTGTCCGAGCTGACGCAACAGCACATCGCTGGAACTCCAGAACTTGATCACGTCGGCGCGCATTTTCGCCGTGCGTTCTTCCTTGCCCAGATCTTTCCATTCAGCAGGCGGCTGGGTTTTCAGACGGGTGCGATAGATACCTTCGAGCAGCGGACCTTTTTCGTTGTCCGGTACCTGGATCAGCGAAGCCTGAGCCGGCACCTTGTCGCCCCGGCGCTGGAGCATCTTGTAGTAGTTGTACTGGTATTCGCGTTCCAGACGCTGCTCGGCAAGCAACGGGCCGTCGCTGCTTTGTGCGGCGGTGCCTTCGATTTCCAGACGCAGGGCCGGACGCTCTTTCAAGGCCTGGGACAATTTGACCAGCGCCGCTTCGGCATCCTTGTTCAGTTCGCTGGAGCCCGGTGCGAAGGACACGGTGCCCAGATCTTCCGATCCGCCACCGCTGACCAGACCGCCAATCAGCTTGAACGGTGCGGCGGCGGCTTTGACGATCAGGTTGCGCAGGGTCTGCCAGACAATCGGCATCACGCTGAATTGCGGGTTGTTGAGGTCGCCGGTGACCGGCAGCTCGATGGAAATTTTGCCGTCCACGTCCTTGAGCAGCGCAATCGCCAGTTTCAGCGGCAGGCTCACGGCATCCGGGCTGTCGACCTTCTCGCCCAGTTGCAGTTGCTCGACCACCACTTTGTTCTCGGCCTTGAGCTGGCCCTTGGTGATCAGGTAGTGCAGGTCGAGATTGAGCCGGCCCTTGCGGATCCGGTAACCGGCGAACTTGCCGGAGTAGGGGGTCAGGGTGGTCAGCTCGACCCGTTTGAAACTGGTGGCGATGTCGAGGCTGGCCATCGGGTCGAACGGGTTGACCGCGCCTTTGATGGTCACCGGCGCATAACGATCGACCTTGCCCTTGACGTCGACGCTGGCCGGTTTCGCCTGACGACTGTCGATGGTGCCGATCTGCCCGTTGAGCTGCTGGATCGCGGTGGCGAAGTTTGGCGTCAGGCTGAAGTCGGCGAAGTTGGCCGAGCCGTCATTGATCACGATGCCGCCGATGTGAATGCCCAGCGGTTTCGAGTTGCCGGCGGGTTTGGCCGCTGTGGTTTTCGCCCCGGAGTCCGCAGGCTGCGGGATCAGCAAATCATCGATGTTGGTGGTGCGGTCATCGTTGATCATGAAGCGCGCATACGGCTGGAACAGGTTGATCCTGTCGATCGACAGGCTGTCACCATGCTGATAATTCAGGCCTTCGACCACCACCTGCTGCCACTTGAGGAAGTCGCGGGTCTTCAGGGTGTCGAGGGTGTGCAACTGATCGACCTGAGCGCGACCGGTGACACTGAGTGCCAGCGGCTCGGTGCTTTTCAGGTTCACTTTCAGGTCACTGCCGAGCATGCCGCTGCGCAGTTCCAGACGAATGAACGGGTTGATGTAGGACTGGGCGACGCGCAGGTCGATGTCCTGGGTCTTCACGTTGAGCTGGGCGGTCACAGGCGCCAGGTTGACCACGCCGTCGGCGTTGATCTTGCCTTGCTTGCCCAGGCCAGCGTCGAGTTTGACGTTGAAGGGTGAGCCGTTGAGGCTGTCGAAATTCTGCAGATCGACGTTCAGCGGCGTGACATCCAGCGTGACTTCGGGCTTCGCCGAGCGGTCCGCCAGATGCACCTTGTAGTCACGCAGTTGCACGTCCTTGAGCAGCACTTGCCATGGCTTGCCCGGCGCGGTCGGTTCCGTTTTCGGCGAGTCGGCGGCGGCCGGAGTGCTTTTCGGTTCAGCCGCTGCTTTGGCGGCAGGTTTGGACGGCTGGCTGGCGAACAGTTTCTGCCAGTCCAGTTGCCCGTCCGCTTCGAGGGCGGCCCAGGTTTCGAGCTTCTGGCTGCGGATCTTGCCGACCACCACTTGTTGCTTGGCCAGGTCCACGGTGGTTTCGCTGACGTCCAGGCGGTCGAGTTTTGCCAGCGGACGTCCGTCCGGTGCCTTGATTGCAAACGGCGCGACGCTGACCGCCACGTTGCTCAACAGCAGTTCGGTTTCCTTGGACAGATTGAGCTTGTAATCGGTGCTGAGGCTGACCACGCCGTTTTCCAGCACCAGCGGTACGGCGTCGCGCACGTAGGGCCAGAACGCTTTCATCTGGCCATCGGTGACCTTGAGCGTGCCTTCGGAGGCAATCGGGATCAGGCTGAAGTTGCCTTTCCAGTCGATCTGCCCACCGGCCGGGCCGATGGCGACCAGGGTCATGTCGGCGTTGTCTTCAGGCAAGGTGCTGAGGTTGTTCAGTTCGAAATCGAGTTTGTCGTAGAGGAACTCGATCGGCTCGCTCGGGCGTGCATCCTCGAAATGCACGTTGCCACCGGCCAGTTTGATCCGGTCGATACGCAGCGGAAACGGCTTGGCATTCGGATCGGCCGGCGTCGGTTCGCTGGCCGGCAGGTTGAACAGCCCGAGCAGATTGAGTTTGCCGTCCTTGGCGAACAGGATTTCGGTCTTCGGTTTGTCCAGTTCGATGTCGGACAGGTGCAGGGCTTTTGTCCACAGGCTGTCGAGTTGCAGGTTGGCGTACAGGCGTTCGAAACCGACCTGTTCCTTGCCCGGCTCGCCGATGACCAGACCCCACAGTGTGACTTCAAGGCTGAACGGATTGAGTTCGATACGCTGGATGTGCGCGGGCACCGTGGCGTAGTTGGCCAGTTGCTGGTTGGCTACGCGCAGCGCGATGCCCGGCAGAATCAGAAACCCCAGCAGGCTGTAGAGGGCCAGAGCAGTCAACAGGGCGCCAATTGCGCGAATCAATCCTTTGGGCATGTGCGGCTTCATCTGTCTGAATCGGAGTGCCTTGGAGTATGGCACGCGATTCCGGTTCCGAAGTACATCGCGCGAGACAGGATTGTTCAGATTTGTCTGCAATGTCTGTAGGAGCTGCCGAAGGCGGCTCCTGCCGGGGGAAATTTCAGAGCTGGAGAATCAGGGTCTTGAGCGGCGGTTGCCCGTCCAGTGAAGGGAAATCCCGGCCCGGGGTCATCACGCTCCATTCGCGCACCGGGCGCCCGGCTTTCTCGGCGCAGCGCAGCACCTGTTCGCGCCAGTCGTCCATGCTGACTTTTGCCAGATTGTTGCAGCAGATCAGCACGCCATTTTCGGCGGTGGTCAGCAGGGCTGGCTTGAGCAGGCTCTGATAATCGCGCAGCAGGTCGACGGTGCCGAACGCACTTTTGGCCCACGCCGGTGGGTCGAGCAGCACCAGATCGTATTGGCGTTGTTCGAGGCGCTGATAGCTCGGCAGTTTCTGCCCGCGACGCTGGCTGATCGGCAGACCGGCCAGTTGGCGGATCGCCGGGAAGTAGTCGGACTGGATGAATTCCATGGTCGGCAGTTGCGGATTGAGCAAACCGTTCTCGCGCCCGACTGCCAGGTTGCCTTCGGCGAAGTCCAGGTTGCACACCTCGCGTGCACCGCCGGCGGCCGCGCTGAGGCCGACGCCGCAGGTGTAGGCGAACAGGTTGAGCACGCTTTTGCCCTTGGCGTGATCCTTGACCCAGCCGCGGGTGTTGCGCAGGTCGAGGAACAGCAGCGGATCCTGGCCGGCATGGCGTCCGCGCACGCGGTAGTTCAGGCCCCACTCGTGGCCGACCAGATCGACCAGCGCTGCGTCGTCGGCGCGGTACACGTTGTCTTCGCGGTCGATGCGCGAGTTGCCACGGGAGCGGTCGTTGTAGACCAGCAAGGTTTGCAAGCCCAGCGTTTCGTTCACCGTGGCGTGCAGTTGCAGCAGGTCGGCGAGTTCCAGCGTCTGGTGGAAACTCTGCACCATCAGCTGCGGGCCGTAGCGGTCAACGGTCAGGCCGCCGGCGCCTTCCTGACTGCCGTGGAACAGGCGATAGCAGTCGGTGCCCTGGCGGTGCAGCTCGGCGAGCAAATCCTGGCGTTGATCGAGGGCGGCGCGCAGCGCCTGATTCAGGGAAGACATGCTTGCGCCTTGCTGGAGGGAATCGGGGCGCGGGAGTTTAGCAGCTACTGAGCTTCAGCTCAGCCCCATCCGCCGTTGGGCCCGTTGCACCGAACCATTGCGCATCGCCCAGCGCAGCATCGGTGCGCTGCGTTTGACGCTGGCGCGGATCAGCTGACGTTGCAAGGGATTCTGCCGGGCATCGAGCATGTCGCTGGCCCAGTCCGGCAGCAGGTCGATGCCGGCCTTCATCATCAGGTCGCCAAACGGCCGCGCCAGCACGCTGGGCGCCGGGGCATCAAGCAACAGGCGCAGGACTTCGCGGCTACGATCGTCGCACACCAGCTGCGGGCGCATGCGTTGCAGGTAATCGGCCACGGCCTGGCGCGACTTAGGCACATCGCGGGCACCCAGGCGTTCAGCGACCACGGCGATTTCTGCGTAGTAACGGTCCTGATCCTTCGGTGACAACAGCGGGTTGCGGTAACGCAAATGGGCGGCGAGAAAATTGCTGACTTCCGCCACATGTACCCAGGTCAGCAGATCCGGATCACTGGCCGCATAGGGCCGGCCATCCGGCGCGGTGCCGACGACTTGCAGGTGAATGGTGCGGACTTTCTCGATCAGCCATTCGGCGTCCCGTTTGGAGCCGAACGTAGTGCCGGAGACAAACTGGCTGGTTCGGCGCAGGCGACCGAGCATGTCCTGGCGGAAGTTCGAGTGATCCCAGACGCCGGCCAGTGCCAGTGGGTGCAGGGCTTGCAGCAACAAGGCACTGATGCCGCCGATCAACATACTGGTGAAGTCGCCGTGCACTTGCCAACTGATCGAGTCCGGGCCGAAGAGGCCGGGATCGCCCTTGGGGTTTTCCAGATCGAGCTGTCCGAGGGACAGACCGGTCAGGCTCATGAGCTGGTTTTCGATACGGCTGCGAATGAATTCCATGGCAACTCAGTGGTGAAGGGCGGCGCGGCCCGGTTGACCGCGCCTGTGATTCTACTGGTTAAGGCGCTTGTCGATCAGCCCCTGCACCACGCTCGGGTCAGCCAGGGTCGAAGTATCACCAAGGCTGTCGAGCTCGTTGCAGGCGATCTTGCGCAGGATCCGCCGCATGATCTTGCCCGAACGGGTTTTCGGCAGGGCCGGGGCCCACTGGATCAGGTCCGGTTTGGCGAAGCTGCCGATCTCCTTGCTGACGTGGGCCAGCAATTCCTTCTTCAGTTCGTCGTTGGGTTCGGCGCCGTTCATGGGCGTGACGAAGGCATAGATGCCCTGGCCTTTGACGTCGTGGGGGTAACCGACCACGGCGGCTTCGGCGATGCTGTCGTGCAGCACCAGGGCGCTTTCGACTTCTGCGGTGCCGATGCGGTGGCCGGAAACATTGATCACGTCATCGATGCGCCCGGTGATCCAGTAATCGCCGTCCTCGTCGCGGCGGGCGCCGTCGCCGGTGAAGTAGTAGCCGGGGTACGGCTTGAAGTAGGTGTCGACCATGCGCTGCGGATCACCGTAGACGCTGCGGATCTGCGCCGGCCAGCTCGACTTGATCGCCAGCACGCCGCTGCCGGCGCCCTTGATTTCCTTGCCGTGTTCGTCGAGCAGCACCGGTTGCACGCCGAACATCGGCTGGGTGGCACAGCCCGGTTTGATCCGCTGGGCGCTGACCAGCGGGCTGAGCATGATGCCGCCGGTCTCGGTTTGCCACCAGGTATCGACAATCGGGCAGCGCTGTTCGCCGACCACGTTGAAATACCATTCCCACGCTTCCGGGTTGATCGGCTCACCGACGCTGCCGAGCAATCTGAGGCTTTCACGGGATGTTTCCTGCAAGGGGCCGGCGCCTTCACGCATCAGTGCGCGCAGTGCGGTCGGCGCGGTGTAGAAGATGTTGACCTTGTGTTTGTCGATCACCTGCCAGAACCGCGACGTGCTCGGGTAGCTCGGTACGCCTTCGAAGATCAGGGTGGTCGCGCCGTTGGCCAGCGGGCCGTAGACGATGTAGCTGTGGCCAGTGACCCAGCCGACGTCGGCGGTGCACCAGAACACTTCACTGTCGCGGTAATCGAGCACGTACTTGAAGGTCATCGCCGCTTGCAGCAGGTAACCGCCGGTGGTGTGCAGCACGCCTTTGGGTTTGCCGGTGCTGCCGGAGGTGTAGAGGATGAACAGCGGGTCTTCGGCGTCCATCGGTTCCGGCGGGCAATCGTCGCTGACATCGCGCACGGCCTGGTGATACCAGAGGTCACGGCCTTCGGCCCAGTCGACCTTGTTCTGGGTGTGTTCGACGACCACGACAGTGCTGACCTTGGGACAGCTTTGCAGGGCCTTGTCGACGTTCTGTTTCAACGGCACGAACTTGCCACCGCGCACGCCTTCGTCGGCGGTGATCACGGTGCGGCAATCGGCATCGAGAATGCGGTCGCGCAACGAGTCCGGGGAGAAACCGCCAAACACCACCGAATGAATCGCACCGATCCGCGCGCAGGCGAGCATGGCGTAAGCCGCCTCGGGGATCATCGGCATGTAGATGCACACCCGGTCGCCTTTCTTCACGCCGCGGCTTTTCAGCACGTTGGCCAGGCGGCAGACGTGGTGGTGGAGTTTGTTGTAGGTGATTTGCGTGGATTCGGCGGGATCGTCGCCTTCCCAGACAATGGCGGTCTGGTCACCGCGTTTCTCCAGGTGGCGATCGATGCAGTTGTAGCTGACATTCAGTTTCGCCCCGGCGAACCAGGAAGCCTCGCCGGTCTTCAGGTCATAGCGCTGGACGGTCTGCCACGGGGTGCTCCAGTCGAGGAAGCGAGTGGCCTGTTCGGCCCAGAAGGTGCTGGGGTGTTCAATGGATTCGCGGTACAGGCGATGGTAGTCGTCCTGACTCAACTGGGCTGCCCGGCGGACGGCATCGGCTTTGGGGAACGTGCTGATATCGAACATGACGGTTCCTTATTCTTGTTGTGCGGCAAGGATAAAGATGCGCCGAGAGGTCAACAGGTTCAAGTCACGTGCAAAACAACTGTGGGAGCGAGCTTGCTCGCGATAGCGGAGTTTCAGTCAACGTCGATGTTGAATGAATAACCGAAATCGCGAGCAAGCTCGCTCCCACAGGGTTACAGCAACGCGATCAAATCAGCCGCGGTGACGGCCGCGGAAGTAGTTGATCAGGCCTTGAGTGGACGCATCTTCGGCCGCGGTTTCCTCGCTGCCGACCAGGCGGTTGTAGACGCCCTTGCCCAGTTCCTTGCCCAATTCCACGCCCCACTGGTCGAAGGCGTTGATGCCCCAGACCACGCTCTGAACGAAGACTTTGTGTTCGTACATCGCCACCAGCGCGCCGAGACGCCGCGGGCTGATGCGCTCGACCACCAGGGTGTTGCTCGGACGGTTGCCCGGGATCACCTTGTGCGGTGCGAGTTTCTGCACCTGTTCTTCGCTCATGCCTTTGTCGCGCAGTTCGGCTTCGGCTTCCGGCAGGGTCTTGCCGAGCATCAGTGCCTGGCTCTGGGACAGGCAGTTGGCGTACAGCCACTGATGGTGGTCGGACACCGGGTTGAAGCTGACGATCGGCACAATGAAGTCGGCCGGAATCAGCTGGGTGCCCTGGTGCAGCAACTGGTGGTAAGCGTGCTGGCCGTTGCAGCCGACGCCGCCCCAGATCACCGGGCCGGTATCGGTCGACACCGGAGTGCCGTCCTGACGCACGCTCTTGCCGTTGGATTCCATGTCCAGCTGCTGCAAGTGCTTGGTGATGTTACGCAGGTAGTGGTCGTACGGCAGGATCGCGTGGCTTTGCGCGCCCCAGAAGTTGCCGTACCACACGCCGAGCAGGGCCAGCAGCACCGGCATGTTCTGTTCGAACGGCGCGCTCTGGAAATGCTGGTCCATGGTGTAGGCACCGGACAGCAGTTCCTTGAAGTTGGACATGCCGATGGCCAGGGCAATCGGCAGACCGATGGCCGACCACAGCGAATAACGACCGCCGACCCAGTCCCACATCGGGAAGATGTTTTCTTCGCGGATACCGAAGGCCACGGCCGCCGCGTTGTTGCTCGATACGGCGATGAAGTGACGATACAGCTCGGCTTCCGAACCGCCCTGGGCCAGGTACCAGGCACGGGCGGCCTGGGCGTTTTTCAGGGTTTCGAGGGTGTTGAACGATTTCGACGAAACGATGAACAGCGTGGTCTCGGCGCGCAGTTTTTGCGTCAGCTCGTGGAATTCGCTGCCGTCGATGTTCGCCAGGTAATGGCAACGCACGCCTTTCTGGGCGTAGGACAGCAGGGCTTCGGAGACCAGTTCCGGGCCGAGGAACGAACCACCGATACCGATGTTGACCACGTCAGTGATCGGCTTTTCGGTGTAACCGCGCCACAGGCCGTCATGGATCTTGCCGACCAGATCGGTGATCTGGTTCAACACCTTGTGTACTTCAGGCATCACGTTGACGCCATTGACCGACAGCTTGTCGCCCACCGGGCGACGCAGGGCGGTATGCAGCGCCGGGCGGCCTTCGGAGGAGTTGACGATTTCGCCGTCGAACAGCGCCTTGATCGCGCCCTTGAGATCGACTTCGTTGGCCAGACCCACCAGCAAGTTGCGGGTCTCGGCGTTGATCAGATTCTTCGAATAATCGAGAAACAGTCCGCAGCTGCTGAGGGTGAACTGAGTGAAGCGCTGCGGATCGGCGTTGAAGGCTTCGCGCATGCTGAAATCCTGCATGGCTTGGCGGTGGTCTTTCAACGCCTGCCAGGCAGGCAGAGCGGTAACGTCATGAGGAGTGCGGTAGTACGCCATCGCTGCGGTTTTCCTTTTTACTTGAACGGCCTTTTGAACACTGAAAAGACCTCCCCGCCATGTTTGGGCGAGGGGGCAACTGCGTCGACACGATTACACGGGCGCAGGGCGAATACAGTAAACCCAGCGCCGCGATCTGTCTTGGCTTCTTCTGACCTGTTACCTGTACTTTTTTAACATCGATAACGGCAGACGCCGACAGACGGCGGGTAATGCGAGCAAGTCCCTGCTTTCGCGCGCAGTGGATCGGCGGGCAGTTTGCCCGATGGTCAGGTGCCCGGCAATACGATCTGGAAGGGGATGAAAGACGAATGAGGGAGCGAACAGGCTCGCTCCCTCATTCTGCTGTTGCGGTATTCAGGCGGGGGTATCGAGGTTCATGTGCAGGTTGTCGATCAACCGGGTGGTGCCGAGGAACGCAGCAACCAGAATCACCAGATCACGATCTTCCGCCGTGGCCGGGCGCAGGGTCAGGGCGTGGCGGATTTCCAGGTAATCCGGGCGCAGGCCGGCGGCTTCCAGCTGTTGCCGCTGTGCCAGGATCAAGGCCGGGAAGTCGCGCTCGCCCTGCTTGATCGACTCGGCAATGTTGCTCAGGGCGCGGTAAACGACGGGCGCCACGGCGCGTTGTTCCTCGCTGAGGAAACCGTTGCGCGAGGACAGGGCCAGGCCATCGGCAGCACGTACGGTCGGTTCGCCGATGATCTGGATCGGCATGTTCAGGTCATGCACCAGCGCACGGATCACGGCCAGTTGCTGGTAGTCCTTCTGACCGAAGATCGCCAGGTCCGGCTGGACCATGTTGAACAGCTTGCTGACCACGGTCGCCACGCCTTCGAAGTGCCCCGGGCGGCTGGCACCGCACAGGCCTTCGGAAAGCTGTGGCACGCTGACCCGGGTCTGCCCGGCCATGCCGTCGGGGTACATTTCTTCGACGGTCGGGGCGAACAGCAGGGAGCAACCGGCTTCCAGCAGTTTTTCCTGATCCGCCGCCAGGGTGCGCGGGTATTTGTCGAGGTCTTCGCCGGCGCCGAACTGCAGCGGGTTGACGAAAATGCTCGCGACCACGAAGTCCACTCGCTGCCTGGCTTTAGTGATCAACGCGATGTGGCCGCTGTGCAGGTTGCCCATGGTCGGCACGAAGCCGATGCGCTTGCCTTCACTGCGGGCGCGCGCCACGGCAGCGCGCAGTTCACGTACGGTTTTGACGGTGTTCATGCAGAGAATCCGTGTTCGATCCCAGGGAAAGTGGCGGCTTTGACTTCGTTCACATAAGCCTTCAGTGCGGACTGGATGCTGTCCTGGCCCTGCATGAAGTTCTTCACGAATTTCGGTACGCGGCCGCTGATCGACAGGCCGAGCATGTCGTGCAGCACCAGGACCTGACCGTCGGTGTCGGTGCCGGCGCCGATGCCGATCACCGGGATTTTCACCGCCTGGGTGATTTCGGCAGCCAGTTCGCTCGGCACGCATTCCAGCAGCAGCATGGCCGCGCCGGCCTGCTCCAGGGAGATCGCGTCGGCGCGCATCTGGCGTGCCTGGTTTTCGTTGCGACCCTGCACTTTATAGCCACCGAGAATGTTCACGGCTTGCGGGGTCAGGCCCATGTGGGCGCAGACCGGTACACCGCGTTCGGCCAGCAGGCGGATCGATTCCGCCAGCCACAGCGCACCTTCGACCTTGACCATGTGCGCGCCGGCCTGCATCAGCATGGCGCTGTTGGTCATGGTTTGTTCGAGGGTGGCGTTGGCCATGAACGGCAGGTCGGCCAGGATCAGGGCGTCGGTGTTGCCGCGCTTGACGCAGGCGGTGTGGTAGGCCATTTCCGCAATGGTCACCGGCAGGGTGCTGTCGTGACCTTGCAGGACCATGCCGAGGGAGTCGCCCACCAGCAGCACTTCGACACCGGCCTCGTTGCAGGCGTGGGCGAAGGTCGCGTCATAGCAGGTCAGCATGGTGATCTTTTCACCTTTCTGCTTGAGGCTCTGGAGCGTGGTCAGGGTGATGGCTGGCATGTAAGAAATCCTCGTTCAGGCGCTTTGGAAACTACTGCGAGTAACGCGCGTGATTCGTCATCTACTCAGGCGCACGCTCTTTTGTCGTGCTTATAAGGCCTGGATTGCGCCCTTGTATGCCGGGTTGGCGGCAGCGGGACGCCTATAGTCGTGATGAGACCTCAGGAAGTCAATTGCATGTGTTACCGCATTGTTACGACGGGAGTGTTACCGGCGTTACTGATGCGATTCAGCGGGCCGGCGGGCCTGATTCGCAGGATTTTCGTCCTACAAAAAAACCTGTGGGAGCGAGCTTGCTCGCGAAAGCGGTCAGTCAGCCAATGCAAATATTGACGGTCAGATTGCCTTCGCGAGCAAGCTCGCTCCCACAGGGTGTGGTATCAGTTTGAGGTAATGCGTTCGAGGCCGACGAACGGGCAGGCTGCCAGCAGATCGTCAAGGGTGCGGCCGTCGGCCAGGCGCAGATCTTCAGGGGCCAGTTCGGCCAGGGGATAAAGTACGAAGGCGCGTTCCTGCATCTGGTAATGCGGGACTTTCAGGCGCGGTTCATCGATCAGACGGTCACCGAACAGCAGGATGTCCAGGTCCAGCGTGCGTGGGCCCCAGCGTTCCAGGCGTTCGCGACCCTGGCCGTTTTCGATGGCTTGCAGGGCATCGAGCAGTTCCAGTGGGGCGAGGGTGCTGTCGAGCGCCGCGACCGCGTTGGTGTAACGCGGCTGACCCGGCAACAGCGAGTCGCTCTGGAAAAAGGCAGAGACACCGACCAGTGCTGTACTCGGCAGTTGCGCCAATGAATCGACCGCGCTGCGCAGTTGTTCGGCCGGGTCAGCCAGGTTGCTGCCCATGCCGATGTAGATGCGTTCCATGCGTTATTCGCCCGTAGCGCTCGGTGCGCCGGCGCGTTTGCGCTTGGAACCGCTGCTGCGGCGACGCTTGCGCGGAGCACCGCTGGCACCGTCTTCCTTGCCGCTGAGGTCGCGGATCATGTCGCGGCGCTCGCTGTCGTTGGCGTCCTGATAGTCGGTCCACCATTCGCCCAGGCCATCGGTCTGCTCGCCGGCGCTTTCACGCAGCAGCAGGAAGTCGTAGCCGGCGCGGAAGCGCGGATTGTCCAGCAACAGGTCGGCGCGTTTGCCGCTGCGGCGTGGCAGGCGTTCCTGCATGTCCCAGATCTCGCGGATCGGCATGGTGAAGCGTTTTGGAATCGCGATGCGCTGGCACTGCTCGGCGATCAGCTCGTGGGCGGCTTCCTGCATCGCCGGAATCGGCGGCATGCCACGTTCCTGCAGACGCAACACGCGAGCCGGCAGGGCTGGCCACAACAGGGCGGCAAACAGGAACGCCGGGGTCACCGGTTTGTTCTGCTTGATCCGCAGGTCGGTGTTGGTCAGTGCTTCGCTGATCAGCGTGTGGGTGTATTCCGGGTTGTATTCCAGCGCATCGGCGCTGGCCGGGAACAACGGCGCGAACAGTTGCAGGTCGACCAGCATTTCGAAGGTGATGGCGCCATGGCCGGAGAGGAACAGCTTGAGCACTTCCTCGAACAGGCGGGCCGATGGAATTTCGCGCAGCATCGGTGCCAAGTCGCGGATCGGCTGGACGGTGTGCTTTTCGATGCCGAAGTTGAGCTTGGCGGCGAAACGCACGGCCCGCAGCATCCGTACCGGGTCTTCCTGGTAGCGCTGTTTCGGGTCGCCGATCAGGCGGATCAGATGATTGCGGATGTCGTGCACGCCGTTGGCGTAATCGAGGATGCGCTCGCTGACCGGATCGTAATACAGGGCGTTGATGGTGAAGTCGCGGCGTTGCGCGTCTTCTTCCAGGGTGCCGTAGACGTTGTCGCGCAGAATGCGCCCGCTTTCGTTGCGCGAGGACTGGTTGCTGTCTTCGTCGTCTTCGTTTTGCGGGTGGTTGGCGCGGAAGGTCGCGACCTCGATGATTTCGCGACCGAAATGGATGTGCACCAGCTTGAAGCGGCGGCCGATGATCCGCGCATTGCGGAATTCGGCGCGAACCTGCTCGGGGGTGGCGCTGGTGGCGACGTCGAAGTCTTTGGGCGTGATGCCCAGCAGCATGTCTCGCACGCAGCCGCCAACCAGGTAGGCCTGGTAGCCGGCGCCCTGCAGACGTTCGACGATGTTGACCGCGTATCGGCTGAATTGCGCCTTTTGCAGCGAATGTTGGCCGCTGTTGAGGACTTCAGGCGTGCTACGGATGTGTTGCGTACGACGCAGGGGAGTTCGGAATGACTGGAACAGCTTCTTCAGCATGGGATGCACTGTTTGAAGGAATGTTCGGCCATACCAGAGAATGACCGCATGATGGGCGGGGATTCTAGCATTTAGTCGAGGGATGGTGTAGGACGCTGCCGATTTGCGCTGCAGGCCGCAGGCTAGAGGGGTGAAGATGCGTCAGGAGGGGAGGTTTTTCCGGGAGGGAGAAACTACAAGGGGAGCCGAAGCTCCCCAAGAAGTAGTTGCGTGCTCTTTTTATTATTGATTCGGGCTTCTTGTTTTTGTTGAGTGCCCTCGCCATGAAGCTTTTCCTTCATGACCCTCCCAATCGGGAGCCAAGAGCAAACGGATTGCTTTGGTCGCTGAATTGCAGTGATCTCTCGATCCAACCAGTACAGGCTCTGTCTTAGGACAGTTTTTGTTGTTCTCGGCCTGGTCGTGGGGCAAGCCCCAAATACAACGCCTCTCCAAAAGAATCAGTTAGCTGCGCCTCTCGCCGTCTTGTTTTTATTATGCGTGAGTCGATTCGTCTTATTTTTATTGTCTTGTGCATTGCTTGTTATTGTTCTTGTACCAAACATATAGCAGGGGGCGTGCCAACTTTTGCGAACCCCAATAAAACAAGGGGTTAGGTCGTTATAACCGTTTTCTTGGGGCGAAAAAAAGCCGGGATTTCGTTACCGATAACCCCGGCTTCTGTTACGTGAAAAGACTGAGGTAACAGTTTTTTCACACATTCAACGGTTACCCGCACACTCGACAGGTAACGTTCAGCTCTCGCTGGCGACCCCGGTCTTGCGCCGTGGAATGCCCAGGCGCTGGCGGCGTTCCCACAGGCATTTACGGCTGACGCCCAGTTTGCGCGCCAGTTCGGTCTCGGTCATGTGGTCCTGATGCTCGAGCACGAAATGCTGGAAGTAGTCTTCCAGCGACAGGTCTTCGGTCGGCTCGTGGCTGCTGTTGCTGGCGTTACCGGCCGGTTGCGCCGGCAGGCCGATGAACTCGTCGTCCTCCAGATCCCCCAGCTCGATGTCGATGCCCAGCAGGTCGGCGGAGATTTCCGGGCTTTCGCTCAGGATGACGGCGCGCTCGACGGCGTTTTCCAGTTCTCGCACGTTACCCGGCCAGGAATAGTGCCGGATCGCCTGTTCGGCATCGGCGGCAAATTTCAGGTCGGTGCGGTTGATGCGTGCGCTCTGACGAGCGAGGAACGCATTGGCGATTTCGTTGACGTCGGCGCCACGCTCGCGCAGGGCCGGCAGTTTCAACGCGATTACATGGAGGCGGTAATACAAGTCTTCACGGAACTGGCCGATTTTCGCCAGGCTCTTGAGGTCACGGTGGGTCGCGGCGATCAGTCGGACATCGACTTTCTGCGACTGCACCGAGCCAACTCGGCGAATCTCGCCTTCCTGCAGTACGCGCAACAGGCGAGCCTGGGCTTCCAGAGGCAGTTCGCCGATCTCGTCAAGGAACAGCGTGCCGCCGTCCGCCGCTTCCACCAGGCCGGCACGACCGGCGCTGGCACCGGTGAATGCACCTTTCTCGTGACCGAACAGCTCGGACTCGATCAGGCTTTCCGGAATGGCGGCGCAGTTTACCGAAATCATCGGTGCCTTGGCGCGTTTCGACAGGTTGTGCAGAGCGCGGGCCACCAGCTCTTTACCGGTGCCGGACTCGCCCTGGATCAGGACATTGGAATCCGTCGGGGCGACTTTGCGGATCTTGCCGTAAAGGTCCTGCATCGGTGGGCAGGAGCCGATGATGCCGATCTCGCCGTTGCTGTTGTCGGTGGCGGATTTGCCGTTGCCGTTGGCAGTCTTGCCGGTAACGACTTCACCGGCAGCTGGCGCCGACTGGCGATCACGCAGGATCCGAGCGACGGCCTGAAGCATTTCATCGTGGTCGAAAGGCTTGGCGATGTAATCCACCGCGCCCATCTTCATCGAGTCGACCGCCGAACGCAGGCTGGCGTAGCTGGTCATGATCAGCACCGGCGTGCCCTGGCCGAGCTTGATCAGCTCGGTGCCCGGAGCACCCGGCAGACGCAGGTCGCTGACGATCAGATCGAATGTGGGAATACTGAAGCGTTCTTGTGCTTCCTGCACTGAACCGGCTTCGCTGACCTGGTACTGGTTGCGTTCCAGCAGGCGGCGCAAGGCGGAGCGGATAATGGTTTCGTCTTCGACGATCAAAATGTGCGGCATTGATTCGATACTCTCGACGGTCTCAGTTCACAGCGGACGTCGCTTCGACATGACGCGGCAATGTCACCCGGATACGGGTGCCGCGCTGGCTCTGAACATCAGCCGGGCTGTCGATGGTGATTTGTCCATAATGCTCTTCAACGATGGAATAGACCAGTGCAAGGCCCAGACCGGTGCCTTCGCCAGGATCCTTGGTGGTAAAGAAAGGTTCGAACAAGCGGTCCATGATGCTCGATGGAATGCCGCTGCCTTCGTCCTCGACGATCAGATCGACCGTGTGTTCGCCGGCTTCGCTCTTGACCCGCACCGCACTGCCCGCGGGCGAGGCGTCACGGGCGTTGGAGAGCAGATTGATCAGCACCTGGGCGAGCCGCTGCGGGTCGCCTTCGACCCAGTGATCGGGGTCGCACAGGTTGTAGAACTGGACTTCGAAATTGCGCCGGTTCAGGGCCAGCAGACCAATGGCATCCTGAGCCACCTCCGCCAGACAGACGGGCTCGTCACTGTGCTGATGGCTACCAGCGTGGGCAAAACTCATCAGCGACTGCACGATGCGTGAAACGCGTTTGGTCTGCTCGAGGATCTGTCCGCTGATTTCCGTCAGTTCGCCGTCTTCTTCGCGTTCTTCCCGGAGGTTTTGCGCAAGACAGGCAATGCCGGTGATCGGGTTGCCGATTTCATGGGCCACGCCGGCCGCGAGACGACCGATACTGGCCAGCCGTTCGGAGTGCACCAGTTTGTCTTCGAGCATCTGGGTTTCGGTCAGGTCTTCCACCAGTAACACGAGGCCGCTGTTACCCGGTGCCAACGGCTCGTCGATGGCCGCTTTATGCAGGTTCAGCCAGCGGGTCTGGCCGTCGAGGGCCAGGTGCTGTTTGTGCAGGTGTTCATCGGGCAGGTTGATGAAGCCTTGCAGCAATTCTTTCCACGGGTTGGCGATGGTGCTCAGGCGCGAGCCGACGACTCGTTGCGCGGCGATCCCGGTCAGCTCTTCCATGGCCTTGTTCCACATCAGGATCTCCTGATCCTTGGCCAGCGAGCAGACGCCCATCGGCAGTTCCTGCAGGGTCTGGCGGTGGTAGCGGCGCAGGGCGTCGAGTTCGGCGGCCAGACCGGTGAGGCGCGAGTGGTAATCCTCGAGGCGGCTTTCGATGAAGTGGATGTCTTCGGTGACGTAGTTTTCGCCGCCGGCCTTGTAGGGCAGGAAGGTTTCCACCATGTCCTGGGCCACGCTCGGGCCCATCAGGCCGGACAGGTTGGCTTCGATCCGGTCACGCAAACGGCGCAAGGCATAAGGGCGGCGCTCGTCGAACGGCAAATAGAGGTCGCGCAGGGCCTGTTCGACTTCTTTCTGCGCAGCCTTGGCGCCCAGCGGCTTGGCCAGTTGCGTGGCGAATTCCTGCGGCGAAGCAGCATGCAGTTCCCGACGTTGCGGGCGACGCACGTTATCCACAGCGCAGGCTTCGGCGGCGCTGGCCTCTTCCGGGCTGGCATTGGTGAACAGCGAAATCAAAGTGAACATCAGGACGTTGGCCGCCAACGAGGCGATGGCCGCCATGTGCCAACTGGTGTCGTCCAGCACGTAGATCATGTTCAGCAGCGGAATATAGAAACCCTGCAGATTGCCGACCAGCGGCAGCAGCATGGTCACCACCCACACCAGGATACCCGCCAGCAGCCCGGCGATGAAGCCCCGGCGGTTGGCGGTCGGCCAGTACAGCACCGACAGCACGCCGGGCAGGAATTGCAGGGTCGCGACGAAGGCGACGATGCCGAGGTTGGCCAGATCCTGCTCGGCACCGAGCATCAGGTAGAAGCAGAAGCCGGCCATGATGATCGCGACGATCAACGCGCGGCGGGTCCATTTCAGCCAGCGATAGATGTTGCCTTCGGCCGGTGGCTGGTAGAGCGGCAGCACCAGGTGGTTCAGGGCCATGCCCGACAACGCCAGCGTGGTGACGATGATCAGGCCGCTGGCCGCCGACAGGCCGCCGACATACGCCAGCAATGCCAGCGCCTTGCTGTTAGCGGCGATGCCGATGCCGAGGGTGAAGTATTCCGGATTGGTGGTAGCCCCGAGTTTCAGGCCGGCCCACAAAATCAGCGGCACCGCCAGGCTCATCAGCAGCAGGAACAGCGGCAGGCCCCAGCTCGCGCTGACCAGCGAGCGCGGGTTGAGGTTTTCGGTGAAGGTCATGTGATACATGTGCGGCATCACGATCGCCGAGGCGAAAAACACCAGCAGCAACGTGCGCCACGGGCCTTCCTGCAGCGGCGTGTGCAGGGCGGCGAGGGCGGTCTGGTTCTGCAATAGCCAAAGTTCTAGCTGTTGCGGGCCGTCGAATACACCGTACAAGGCATAGAGGCCGACGCCGCCGAGAGCGGCCAGTTTGATCACCGATTCGAAGGCAATCGCGAACACCAGACCTTCATGCTTTTCACGGGTGGCGATATGGCGCGAGCCGAAGAAGATCGTGAACAGGATGATCAGCGCACAGAACGCCAGGGCCACGCGATTCTGCACCGGTTCGCCGGTGAGAATGCCGATGGAATCGGCCACGGCCTGGATCTGCAGGGCCAGCAACGGCAGTACGCCGATCAGCATGAAAATCGTGGTCAGCGCACCGGCCCAGGTGCTGCGAAAGCGAAAGGCGAACAAGTCCGCCAGCGACGACAGTTGATAGGTGCGGGTGATCTTCAGGATCGGATACAGCAGCACCGGCGCCAGCAGAAACGCGCCGGACACCCCGAGATAACTGGACAGAAAACCGTAGCCGTACTGATAGGCCAGACCGACGGTGCCATAGAACGCCCACGCACTGGCGTAGACCCCCAGCGACAGGGTGTAGGTCAGCGGATGGCGAATGATCGCCCGCGGGATCATGCCCCGTTCACTGATCCACGCCACGCCGAACAACGCAGCCAGGTAGGCGGCGCTGATCAGCAGCATCTGGGTCAGGCTAAAGCTCATCGGCATCTTTTTGGCTCTGCAGGATGAAGGTCACGACAATCAGGATCAGCCAGAGCAGATAAGGGCGATACCAAGCGCCCGTAGCGTCGATCCACCAATCCATGATGGCGGGAGAAAACAGGTAGATCCCCACGACCAGAAGCAGGACCAAGCGATAGATGTACATCCCGGCCTCTCTTTTTTATGCGCGTGCCCGAAAACGTGCGGCGATGGTAACGGATGGGCGCGCCACTGCAAGTGTCGTCACAGCAGTTGCGCTTCGGGCAGGGTCAGTGTGCGCGGGATTTTCGAGGCATCCCAGTGGGCACTGCCCCATTTCAGCAGTTCTTGCGGGGAGGCGTGGGCCAGCTCAGGTCCCGGCTCTTGGCCCAACGCACGTAAGGCTCTCAGCAACAATGGCGTGGCCTGATCGGCCTCCAGCGGTGGCGAGCGGTAGGACTTGCCGAGCTTGTGGCCATCCGGCTGGGTAATCAGCGGCAGATGCAGATAGCGCGGCTGGCGCAGGCCCAGCAGTTCTTGCAGATAGAGCTGGCGTGGCGTCGAGTCGAGCAGGTCGGCGCCGCGGACGATGTCGGTGATGCCCTGCCACGCATCGTCCAGCACCACCGCCAGTTGGTAGGCGTAGAGGCCGTCGCGGCGACGGATCACGAAATCACCCACGTCGCGGCCGAGGTGCTGGCGGTACTCGCCCTGCACCCGGTCGACGAAGTGATATTCCAGCTCCGGCACGCGCAGGCGGATTGCGGCGTCTTCCTGGCCATGGCCGGCATTGCGGCATAGTCCCGGATAAATGCCGTGATAGGGCTCCAGTTGTTTGCGCGAGCAGGTGCAGGCGTAGGCCAGGCCGTGATTAAACAGGCTGTCGAGCACTTGGGCGTAGGCCTCATGCCGGTCGCTCTGGCGGATCATTTCGCCGTCCCATTCGAAACCGTAGCTTTCCAGGGCCTTGAGAATCGCGGCTTGCGCCCCCGGCTCTTCCCGGGGCGGATCGAGATCTTCCATGCGCACCAGCCAGCGGCCGTTCACCGAGCGGGCGTCCAGATAAGAAGCGAGCGCCGCTACAAGCGAGCCGAAGTGCAGGTGTCCACTGGGAGTCGGGGCGAAGCGGCCGATGTAGGCGGGGGAGGTGTTGGCAGTCATGAGGGCGATGTTACTTGAAGAGTAAAAAACGGCAGAAACAAAAACGGAGCGTTCACACGCTCCGTTTCTCGTTCAGGTCGGGATTACTTGCCGACCTGCTTTTCCTTGATTTCCGCAAGGTTCTTGCAGTCGACGCACATGTCGGCGGTCGGGCGGGCCTCGAGGCGCTTGACGCCGATCTCGATGCCGCAGGAATCACACCAGCCGTACTCTTCGTCTTCGATCAACTGCAGCGTCTTGTCGATCTTCTTGATCAGTTTGCGCTCGCGGTCGCGGGCACGCAGCTCAAGGGCGAATTCTTCTTCCTGGCTGGCACGGTCGGCCGGATCAGGGAAGTTGGCTGCTTCGTCTTTCATGTGATCAACAGTGCGGTCGACTTCCTGCATCAAGTCCAGTTTCCACTTGGTCAGGATCTTGGTGAAGTGCGCGCGCATGGGCTTGCCCATGTACTCTTCGCCTTCGGCCGGAACGTAAGGTTCGAAACCGCTGATCGCCTGTTGCTGCTGTTGCTTTGCTTGGGTGGGCATGAAATGGACCGCCTCTACTCTTGTAATCCATTGCGCAGGATTGCTCCATCACCGACACCTGCCGGCCCTGCGGCTGCAAGCGGGCGAACTTACCAGATCAATTCGGCCCGCGCTACTCCCGGATGTCGAGCCCGCGGCCGGTGGTGCCTGCAAATGTTTGCCAAGCCATGTCTGGTGGTGCTGGAGACCTGACAATCACTGATTTTAGTCAATCCTGGAGCGTACGTTTGCCTTGTTACAGTCCAGCGTTCTTGAGGCTGTGACCGCTGCGGGTTCTCGCTCGTTCCGGCAGATGGGTAGAATCGTTTCTTTTCACTCGTTGAAGGAAGGCCAATGGCTCAGCCCTACAGTGCGCGCAGTCGTGCGATCGAACCGTTCCATGTGATGGCGTTGCTGGCGCGGGCCAATGAATTGCAGGCCGCCGGCCATGACGTGATCCACCTGGAAATTGGCGAGCCGGACTTCACGACCGCCGAACCGATCATCCGCGCCGGCCAGGCTGCGCTGACGGCGGGGAAAACCCGTTACACCGCCGCCCGGGGCATTCCTGAGTTGCGCGAGGCGATTTCCGGTTTCTACCAGACCCGTTATGGCCTGAATATCGATCCGCGACGGATTCTGATCACCCCGGGCGGCTCCGGGGCGCTGTTGCTGGCCAGTGCGTTGCTGGTGGACCCGGGCAAACACTGGCTGCTGGCCGACCCCGGTTATCCGTGCAACCGGCACTTTCTGCGACTGGTCGAGGGCGCGGCGCAGCTCGTTCCTGTCGGGCCGGACGTACGCTATCAACTGACGCCTGATCTGGTGGAGCGCCATTGGGATCACGACAGTGTCGGCGCACTGGTCGCGTCACCGGCCAACCCGACCGGCACGATTCTGACCCGCGATGAGCTGGCGGGGTTATCCACAGCCATCAAGGCGCGGCACGGGCATCTGGTGGTGGACGAGATCTACCACGGCCTGACTTACGGAACCGATGCCGCCAGCGTGCTGGAAGTCGACGACAGCGCGTTTGTCCTCAACAGTTTCTCCAAATATTTCGGCATGACCGGTTGGCGTCTCGGCTGGCTGGTGGCGCCGGATGCGGCGGTCAGCGAGCTGGAAAAACTCGCGCAGAACCTCTACATCAGCGCACCGAGCATGGCCCAGCATGCTGCGCTGGCCTGTTTCGAGCCGGACACCATTGCGATTCTCGAGGAGCGCCGCGCCGAATTCGGCCGTCGCCGCGATTTCCTGCTGCCAGCATTGCGGGAGTTGGGATTCAATATCGCCGTAGAGCCGGAAGGCGCGTTCTACTTGTATGCCGATATCAGCCAGTTCGGCGGTGATGCCTTCGCGTTCTGCCGGCATTTCCTTGAAACCGAGCACGTGGCGTTCACCCCGGGGCTGGATTTCGGTCGTTATCAGGCCAGTCATCATGTGCGGTTTGCCTACACGCAAAACCTCCCTCGCTTACAGGAAGCAGTGGAGCGCATTGGTCGCGGCTTGAAGAGCTGGCAAGGCTGATGCGCTTTCATCCTCTTCTTGAAGAAGGCCGGTTGATCCGCCGTTACAAGCGCTTTCTCGCTGACATCGAAACCGTTGGCGGCGAACTGCTGACGATTCACTGTCCGAATACCGGTTCGATGCTCAATTGTCAGGTCGAAGGCGGACAGGTCTGGTTCAGTCGCTCCAATGACCCCAAGCGCAAGCTGCCCGGCACCTGGGAAATCGGCGAAACCCCGCAGGGGCGGCTGTTCTGTGTGAATACCGGGCGCGCCAATGCCCTGGTCGAAGAGGCTTTGCAGGCCGGTGTCATCAGCGAGTTGAACGGTTTTACCGCACTGAAGCGCGAAGTGGCCTACGGACAGGAAAAAAGCCGCATCGACTTTCGCCTCGAATACCCGACAGGGCCGGCGTACGTGGAAGTGAAGAGCGTCACGCTGGGCTTTGACGGTACGGCGGTGGCGGCCTTTCCCGATGCGGTGACAGAGCGCGGCGCCAAGCATTTGCGTGAGCTGGCGCATTTGGCGCGCGACGGGATTCGGGCGGTGCAGTTGTACTGCGTGAATCTGACCGGTATCGAAGCGGTACGCCCGGCCGTGGAAATCGACGCTGCCTACGCCGCTGCCTTGCGTGAGGCGGTGGCGTCCGGGGTCGAGGTGCTGGCTTATGGTGTGCGGTTAAGTCATGAGGAAATGTTGATCGATCGTCGACTGGACGTATTGCTCGACGATTAAACGTCGACCCACAGCCCTTGGGCATCTTCACGGCAATCGATGGACGTCAGTGATTGTCCGGCACAGGGGCCAGCGACGCATTCACCGTCCTCGATCAGGAACAGTGCGCCGTGTGTGGCGCACTGGATCAGGCTGTTGCTCGGGTCGAGAAACTGGTCGGGTTGCCATTCGAGCCCGACGCCCCGGTGCGGGCAACGGTTGAGGTAGACGTACGCCTGGCCGGCCCGGCGCACGGCAAACAGTTTTTTGCCGTCGATCTCGAACCCGCGGCTGGTGGCTTCGAGCAAATCGGCGCCTGTGCACAGAAACTTCATGGCTATCCTCAAGTGTCAGCTCGTGTCCGGATATGTCCGAGCTTGACGTTTAAATGCAAACAATTATCAAATGGCCGCCTTCGTCCGCCGCGCGGTGGCCGCTGCCGAGGATACTTGGCCTGCCGCCCCGATGCCCGGGAAAATCCTATAAAGGAAGCTGTCTATGCGCCTGAGTACCCGCGTTGCCGTGCTGTGTGTCGGACTTTTGGTCAGCCACCAGGCTGCAGCGGCCCAATTGCCGCAACGCTGGGTCAGCCACCAGGCTGCAGCGGCCCAATTGCCGCAACGCTGGGTCAGTGCCGGCGGTGCGTTGTCGGAATGGGTGAGTGCGTTGGGCGGTGAGGCGAAACTGGTGGGCGTGGACACTACCAGTCAGCATCCAGAGTCCCTCAAGTCGCTGCCGAGCATCGGTTACCAGCGCAGTCTGTCGGCTGAAGGCATTCTCAGCCTGCGCCCGGACATCCTGATCGGCACCGAGGAAATGGGGCCGCCGCCGGTGATTTCGCAGGTTCGCAGTGCCAAGGTGCAGGTGGAGTTGTTCTCCGCTCAGCCGGATCTGCCGACGCTGGAAAAGAACGTCACTCATCTGGGCCGGCTGCTGGGCGCCGAAACTCAGGCGACTCAGTTGCTGCAAAGTTATCAACAGCAACTCGATGCACAGAAGGCGCGCGTGGTGGCTGTGCAGTCGAAACAGAAAGCGCCGGGTGTGCTGTTGCTGCTCGGACATGCCGGCGGCAAACCATTGATTGCCGGCAAGGACACCGCTGCCGACTGGATGCTGCAACAGGCGGGCGGACACAACCTGGCCACTCACACCGGCTATAAGCCGTTTTCCGTGGAATCCCTGGCCGGACTCGACCCGGAAGTGCTGGTGTTTGCTGACCGCGCACTGACCGGCGAGGCGGCAAAAGCGGCGTTGTTCAAGGAAAACCCGATCCTCAATTCCAGCCGTGCGGCCAAGTCCGGACGGGTGTTGGAGCTGGATCCGACACTGCTGGTCGGTGGTCTCGGGCCGCGTTTGCCTGCTGCGTTGAAAACCCTGTCTGACGGTTTCTACCCGACCCAGAGCGGCCAATGACCACACTGGTCAAACCCCGTGGCTTGTTCATCGGCCTGATTCTGCTGTGTCTGTTGGCGATCTGGCTGTCGCTGGCCTTGGGACCGGTCAGCCTGCCGCTGTTCGATACCTTGCGCGCGGCATTGCGCATGATCGGCGTGCCGCTGGCGCCGGACGGGCTGGAGCAGGCTGAGCTGATTCTCGGGCAGATTCGCCTGCCGCGGACCTTGCTCGGGCTGGCCGTCGGCGGCGTGCTGGCGTTATCCGGTGTGGCGATGCAGGGCCTGTTTCGCAACCCGTTGGCCGATCCCGGCTTGGTTGGCGTCTCCAGTGGCGCTGCTTTAGGCGCGGCGGTGGCGATTGTCGGCGGTTCGTTCTTCGGCGGTTTGCCGGAATGGTTCGGCCCGTATCTGCTGTCTGTGTGTGCGTTTCTCGGCGGTCTTGGGGTGACGGCGCTGGTCTATCGGCTCGGCCGTCGCAACGGGCAGACCAATGTCGCGACCATGTTGCTGGCAGGCATCGCTCTGACTGCGCTCGCCAGTTCGGCGGTGGGACTTTTTACCTATCTGGCGGATGACGCCACCCTGCGAACCCTGACTTTCTGGAACCTCGGCAGCCTCAACGGTGCGAGTTATGCGCGGTTGTGGCCGCTGCTGATCATCAGCGCCGGCGTCGCGTTGTGGCTTCCGCGCCGGGCGAAGGCTTTGAATGCGTTGTTGCTTGGGGAATCGGAAGCCGGGCATCTGGGGATCGATGTCGAGCGGCTCAAGCGTGAGCTGGTGTTCTGCACGGCGCTGGGTGTCGGTGCCGCGGTGGCGGCGGCGGGGATGATCGGCTTTGTCGGACTGGTGGTGCCGCATCTGGTGCGTTTGCTCGCCGGGCCGGATCATCGGGTGTTGTTGCCGGCTTCTGTGCTGGCTGGGGCCAGCCTGCTGTTGCTGGCGGATCTGGTGGCGCGGCTGGCGCTGGCGCCGGCGGAGTTGCCGATCGGTATCGTCACTGCATTCATCGGTGCGCCGTTCTTCCTTTATCTGTTGTTGCGAGGACGTGCCTGATGCTGCGTGCGCACAATCTGCACATCCGTCGTGGCCGTAAGACGGTATTGGCCAATGTCAGTCTGCAATTGGAACCGGGTGAGGTGCTCGGCGTGCTCGGCCCCAACGGTGCCGGCAAGAGCACGTTGCTCGGGGCGTTATGCGGTGAACTGAGTGCCAGCGAAGGCAGTGTTCTTCTCGACGGTGAAAACCTTGGCCATTGGAGTGGCACCCAGCGTGCGCAGCGGCTGGCGGTATTGCCGCAGGTATCGACGCTGGATTTCGCCTTTCGCGTCGAAGAGGTAGTCGGGATGGGGCGTTTGCCTTATCAGACCGGCAGATTGCGCGATGACGAGATTGTTGCCGCCGCGTTATCGGCTGCGGATGCTGGTCACCTGAGCGGGCGCAGTTATCTTGCCTTGTCCGGTGGCGAGCGCCAGCGGGTACACCTGGCCCGCGTGCTGGCTCAGTTGTGGCCGGGGCAGGCCGGGCAGACCTTGTTGCTGGATGAGCCGACTTCGATGCTCGATCCGTTGCATCAACACACTACGCTGCAAGCCGTGCGCGAGTTTGCCGATCGCGGCGCTGCTGTGATGGTGATCCTGCATGATCTGAACCTGGCGGCGCGCTATTGTGATCGTATCTTGCTGCTTGAGGGCGGGCGTCCGGTGGCACTGGACACGCCGCAGCAAGTGTTGCGCCCTGACTCACTCAAGGCTGTTTTCGGTCTGGAGGTGTTGGTGCAGCCGCACCCGGAGCGCGGGCATCCGCTGATCATCGCCCGCTGATTTCGTCATCGAGGTGAAAGCATGCGTGGGATTTTGCTGTTGGCGGTGTTATTGCTTGGCGGTTGCCAGCATGTCGCTCCGCCACCGGTCACTGGCGAGATTCGCGACTTGCGTAGCGGAACAATGATTACCCCGCGAGAGTTGCTGACGCGTCTGGCCGAGCCGGCGCGGGTGATCGTCGGTGAGCAGCACGACAATGCCGATCACCATGCCGTGCAATTGTGGCTGCTGCAGAGTCTGGGCGAAAAGCGCCCACAGGGTAGCCTTTTGCTGGAAATGCTGACCCCCGATCAACAATCGCGGGTTGATGGCGTGCGGCGTGCACCAAAGCCTCCCGCTGATCTTCCGGTCGAGCTGGCGTGGCAGGACGGTTGGGACTGGAATCTCTACGGGCCAATTGTCCGGTTTGTTTTCACGCAACCGTATCCACTGCTGGCGGCCAATCTCGATAACAGTGAAATTCGTGTGTTCTATCGCCAGCCTCCGGTTCTGCAAGGGGAACGCAGTAACGCCCAGTCGGTGAAAAACGAATTGGCCGGGCAGATCAGCGATTCTCACTGTGGCTTGCTGCCTCAGTCGCAGATGCCGGCGATGCTGGCGGTGCAGCAGCAACGGGATCGGCGCATGGCTTCACGTTTGTTGGCGGCGCCTGCGCCGGCGTTGTTGTTCGCTGGTGCGTTCCATGCGCGCAAGGATGTGGGTGTGCCGCTGCATGTACTGGATCTGGGCGCACCCGAAACACCGACGGTGTTGATGCTTGCGGAGCAGGGCATCGAGGTGACGGCGGCCATGGCCGATTATGTCTGGTTCACACCGGCTACGCCGAAACCGGATTATTGTGCCGAGATGCGCAAACAGTTCGGCCAATGACTTTCTTGCGGGCAAAAAAAGACCCGGAAAAACCGGGTCAAATAACCGTGATTAGCCTGATGAGGAGATAATCTGAGAGTCCGAACCAAGGGCTTTTCAGAATATCGACTGATCTCGCGACCAGTTGTGATAATCATAGCGATTCTCATTAACAAGTCAACGAGTGTTTTTCCATTTCTTCGGTTTTGTTTGGGGAATGGCTGAAAAGCCCTGAAAACACTGGGCTTCAGCTTGGGCGGTCAAGTGCCGTGAGCTGCTTGTTGAGCTGGTCGATGCGCCGCGCCATGCTTTCGATCAGGCTGTGGGCGATTTTCGGATTGCTGCGGGTCATGCTCAGAAACTGATCGCCGGGAATCAGCATCACGGTGCTCGGCTCGCAGGTAACGATGGTTGCGTTACGGGGTTCGCCGGTAAATATCGCCATGGCGCCGAAAATCTCGTCCCTGGGCACTTCGCCAACCTTGTGCCCGTTGACGAACGCTTGTGCGTGACCCTCGATGATCACGAACACGTGATCGGCGGGATCGCCTTCGCGGATCAACACTTCTCCGGCCTCGACCCGTTTAAAGCCATTGGTGCTGCGAAACTCCCGTGGCTTCAGTTCGCCAATCGCATGGGCCAGCAGCGTCATTTGGCCCAACAGATACTGCAGAAACTGCTCCGAGCGCGCGGGTTCTGAATACACATGCTGGAACAAATCACGTCGACGGAAGGGCAGCAAACTCAATGGGCCGTCGGAGCAAAGAATGCAATCTGCCCAGTCAGGACCCTGCTGCAAGCCAACCAGATCACCTTCTTGCCAATAGAACAGCGCTCGACCACCGAAGCGGCCATTGATGACGCCGTCCATCAGTAGAAACAGTTGATCGCCCGGTAACCGTGCCATCAGATCATCCGTGACTTCCAGCTTCAGCATGGGCCCACACGGTGCAAGGTCCTGCAGAAATTGACCGGGCAGGTTCTGCAAACGGTTGATCATTGATTCGGCCGGCGCCGATTGTTCCCCGAGCAGATACATGAAGGTGGGTGCCCGTCAGTTCTTGTGGCGAGAGGAAATGGCTTCAAGCTGTTTGTTCAGAGCGTCCTTGCGTTCGGCGGGAATGTCGTTCCAGTGCACATCCATCAACGCCCCTTCGATCGCATACAACAACACCTTCGACGCCCGGAACCCACGCGTGCGCACGGCCCGATAGGCATCCACGGCGCCCAGGCGACGCAGATCCGAGGCGCTGTGGATGCCCACGGCATGCAGCCATTGCGCCGACGTCTTGCCAAGATTCTTCAGGTGTTGCAGTTCATCATTCATCAAGCCTCCTTGCGACGGCCGAATGGTGCGTGGGCGATCATCTCAGGAGTGTAGCCATCAGTAGGAAAAGCGTGGTTGTTTGGTCGGATTCGACGCAAAAGCTTCTAAGAAAGGTCAGGTTTTCACTGAAGGATCAGGATGGGGAGGGCGCGGGAAAGCACAAATAGCACGCAGTCCAGCGCAAAGCGGGGGCGCTGGACGGGTTAGTCTTTCGCAGTCTTAGCGGGTGCGATAGCGCAGGCGCGTACCGAAATTCATCGACATCAGAATTTCGTCTGCACTCAGCTCCGGCGGGAAGTAAGCACCGGAAATCTGTGCGTGGGCCAGGCTCGCGCCTTCCAGGGATGCGTTGCGAAAGTCGATGCCGCGCAGATCAGCGGAACGGAAGTAGGCGTCCCGGAAATCCACGCCATCGGCGTTCAATTCACGCAGGTCGAGGCCACGAAAATCACCGCCGACCATGTCGATCGGGCCGTCTTTCGGACGTTCTTTATTGAAACCGGTTATGTCGTCTTTGTGCAGCAAGGCATAAAGCGGGGTGTCGAGAAGTTTCGGCTGGCTCATGTCAGATCACCTGTTGGTTTTATGGCGCCAGTATAGTGCCACTATTTGACGGCCGTGAAGCGAGCGAGGGCTTCACGGCCGAAATAGTTCCTTACAGACCTGGCAGGCGCTGGCGGATTTGCGCCACGACGGTATCCAGGGTGCCGGATTCGTTGGTCTGCACGCGTTTGCTGCGCAGGATTTCATCCGGGGTCAGCGCTTCACGATTGGCCTGCTGGGCTTCGATCACGGCCAGCGTGGCGTCGGACGGATCCTTCTTGTCTGCCTGACGCAGGGCCAGCCAGCTCTCGATCACCGCTTGTGGCGCGTTGCAGTCGAGGATCAGGAACGGCGTGCCAGTGGCCTCGGCAACCTTGGCTGCGCTGTCACGTTGTTCGCGCTTGAGGTAAGTGGCATCAATCACCACCGGGAAGCCGGCGTGCAGGATCACTTCGGCGATTTCATGCAGGCGAGCATAGGTCGCGGTGCTGGCGTCAGCGCTGTAAATCCCGGCCTGAACATCATTGGCGACGGTTTGTTCGCCGAACAGACGTTTGCGCTCAACATCGGAACGCAGGCGAATCGCGCCCAGCGCCTCGACCAGGCGCATGGCCACATGGCTTTTGCCTACAGCGGATACGCCGTGGGTGATCGCCATGAAACGCGAAGGAATGGTGCTGTAGCTTTCTGCCAGGTTGGCGTAGTTGCGGTACTGGCGCAGGGTGGTGGCGCGCTGCACCGGCGTCGCGTCGGCAGGCATGCTGAACAGGGCAACTTTCGCACGCACCAGTGCACGATAAGCCTTGTAGAAGTTCAACACTTCCAGGCCCTGATAATCGCCGGTCAGCTCCAGGTACTGGCTGATGAAACGGCGGGCCAGGGATTTCAGGCCGCGGTCTTCCAGGTCCATCGCCAGGAAGCCGGTGTCGGCCCAGACGTCGGTGAAGCGGAACGGCTCGTTGAATTCGATGCAGTCGAAGATCACCACTTTGCCGTCGATCAGCGTGGCGTTGCCCAGGTGAATGTCACCGTGGCATTCGCGGGTGAAGCCTTCAGCCTTGCGCTGGGCGAACAGAGGCTTCAAACGTTCGAAGCTACTTTCGGCCCAGGCTTGCAGGGCATCCAGTTGCAGCAGGTCGGCCTTGTCGCTGAGGAACGGCAGGATCTGTTCGAAGTTCTGGCTAACCGGCGCCATCACGCTTTCCGGAGTACCGGCATCGTGCTCGGCCGGGACTTTCGGCGCGCTGAGGTGGAAGCGGGCAATCTGCTCGGCCATTTCGTCGATGTGCGTAGTGGTCAGCTCGCCATTGGCTTGCAGGGTGCTCAGCAGGCCGGTCTGCGGGAACTGGCGCATTTTCAGCACGTATTCGATGGCCGGGCCTTCGCCACCCAGTTGCGGGGCTTCGACAGTGCCGGTGACTGGAATCACTTCCAGATACAAATCTTCGGTCAGGCGCTGGTTGAGGCGCAGCTCTTCGCCACAGAAGTGCTCGCGGGATTCGAGGCTGGTGAAGTCGAGAAAGCCGAAGTTCACCGGCTTCTTCACTTTATAAGCGTAAGGGCCGGTGAGCAGGACCCACGAGATATGGGTTTCGATGACCTGAAACCCTTCGACAGGGTGCGCAAACAGGGCAGGGTTTTGCAGGGCGGCGATCAGGGACTGGCTCACAGGCGATCCTTCAGAGACTGGGGAAATTCGAGGCCGCCATTATGGCCGCTCGCCAGCCCGACGCAAACCTCGGAGCGCTCCTGTTGAGTATGAATAAAGTGCGTATAATCCGCCGCCATGACTCGTACTCGATCCCCCCGCACTCCTAAAAAACCACCTTCCCGGGGCCTGCGCCCATGGTTGGGCTGGGCCCTGAAACTCAGTCTGGTCGGCCTTGTGGTGCTGGCCGGCTTCGCCGTTTACCTCGATGCCGTGGTGCAGGAGAAGTTCTCCGGCAAGCGCTGGACCATCCCGGCCAAGGTATACGCGCGGCCGCTCGAGCTGTTCGTCGGACAGAAGCTGAGCAAGGACGATTTCCTCACTGAACTCGATGCCCTGGGCTATCGCCGCGAAGCCGTGAGCAATGGCCCCGGCGCAGCAGCCGTCAACGGCAATACCGTCGATCTGAACACGCGTGGTTTCCAGTTCTATGAAGGCCTCGAGAAACCGCAGCCGGTGCGTGTGCGCTTCTCCGGTGATTACGTCGCCGAGCTCTCGGCGACGAACGGTTCGAAGCTGTCGGTGGTGCGTCTGGAGCCGCTGCTGATCGGCGGTATCTACCCGAAAAACCTTGAAGACCGGATTCTGATCAAGCTCGATCAGGTGCCGCCGTACCTGCTGGAAACCCTGGTCGCGGTGGAAGACCGGGATTACTACAGTCACTGGGGCGTGTCACCGAAGTCGATTGCCCGGGCGATCTGGGTCAACACATCCGGCGGCAAGATGACCCAGGGCGGCAGTACGCTGACCCAGCAACTGGTCAAGAACTTCTACCTCACCAACGAACGCAGCCTGACCCGCAAGCTCACCGAAGCGATGATGGCGATGCTGCTTGAGCTGCATTACGACAAGAAGGAAATTCTTGAGGCTTACCTCAACGAAGTCTTCGTCGGTCAGGATGGCCAGCGTGCGGTGCACGGTTTCGGTCTGGCCAGCCAGTTCTTCTTCGGCCAGCCATTGTCCGAGCTGAAACTGCATCAGGTCGCGCTGCTGGTCGGCATGGTCAAAGGGCCTTCCTATTACAACCCGCGTCGCAACCCGGAGCGGGCGCTGGAACGACGTAACCTGGTGCTCGACGTGCTTGAGCAACAGGGTGTCGCCACCGCCGAACAGGTCGAGGCCGCGAAGAAAATGCCGCTGGGCGTGACCTCGCGCGGCAAGCTGGCCGACAGCTCGTTTCCGGGCTTCATCGACCTGGTCAAACGCCAGTTGCGTGAAGACTACCGCGACGAAGACTTGACCGAAGAAGGCCTGCGGATCTTCACCAGTTTCGATCCGATCCTGCAGATGAAAGCCGAAGCCTCGGTCAATGACACCTTCAAGCGTCTGTCGGGCCGCAAGGGCGCCGACGATGTGGAAGCCGCGATGGTCGTGACCAATCCGGAAACCGGCGAAGTCCAGGCGATGATTGGCAGCCGTCAGGCCAGTTATGCCGGGTTCAACCGGGCACTGGATGCGGTGCGACCGATTGGTTCTCTGGTCAAGCCTGCGGTTTATCTGACCGCACTGGAAAAGCCGAGCCAGTACACGCTGACCAGTTGGCTGTCGGATGATCCGCTTTCCATCAAGGGCGCGGACGGTCAGGTCTGGAAACCGCAGAACTATGATCGTCGCTCCCACGGTACGGTGTTCCTCTATCAAGGGCTGGCGCATTCCTACAACCTGTCGACCTCGCGTCTCGGCCTGGCGGTGGGTGTTCCGAATGTCCTCAAGACCATCGGGCGCCTGGGTGTGACCCGTGAATTCCCGGCGTTCCCGTCGATGTTGCTGGGTGCCGGTGGCATGACGCCGATCGAAGTGGCGACCATGTACCAGACCCTCGCCAACGGTGGCTTCAATACGCCGATGCGCGGGATTCGCAGTGTGCTGACCGCCGAGGGCGAGCCGCTCAAGCGTTATCCGTTCCAGATCGAGCAACGTTTCGATCCGGCGTCGATCTACCTGATCCAGAACGCCATGCAGCGCGTCATGCGTGAAGGTACCGGCAGCTCGGTTTACAACGTATTGCCCAAGACCCTGACACTGGCCGGCAAGACCGGTACCAGTAACGATTCGCGTGATAGCTGGTTCGCCGGTTTCAGCCAGGATCTGCTGGCAGTGGTCTGGCTCGGACGTGACGATAACGGCAAGACGCCGTTCACCGGTGCCACCGGTGCGTTGCAGGTCTGGACCAGCTTCATGCGCAAGGCCGACCCGCTGCCACTGGACATGCCGCAGCCGGACAACGTGGTGCAGGCGTGGGTCGATTCGCGCACTGGCCAAGGCTCCGATGCCAACTGTCCGGGCGCCGTGCAGATGCCGTATATTCGCGGCAGCGAACCGCCACCCGGCGCCTCCTGCGCGGGCGAAAGCCCGGCCTCGAGCGAGTCGGTGATGGATTGGGTCAAGGGCTGGATGAATTAAGCGAAGAGGGTTTCAAGTGAACAAGTGGTTGATTCCAGCGGTGACCGCCGTGGCTTTGCTCAGCGGCTGCTCCACCGTACAGCGTGGTTCGATTCCGGTTGTGGATTCCGGCACCACCGTGTCCAACAGCGAGCGTCTTTCGGCCAACGGCGGCTTCCGCAAGACGACGGTGAAACGACCCGTGCAGGGTCAGGCGCAATCGCAGGCGATCCCGCAAGGCGATACCGGTGTAGTGGTCATGGTTCCTGGTGGCGCAGCGGCTTCGACACCGATCAGCAGCTCGCCGATCGTGCCGGGCCCGGCGTCCGGCGGTATCACCGCAGGGCCGTACAACCCTTCGCCGGTCGAATCGGCACCGATCAGCTCTGGCAGCTACAGCATGCCTTCGACGCCGAGCGGCATTCCTTCGGCCAGCAGCGGCGGCGGTCTGTCTGCTGACGAACAACTGGACGGTCCGGTACTCGCCTTGCTGAGCACGGCGCAACAACAGCAGGCCGGCGGCGACCTCAATGGCGCGTCCTCCAGCCTTGAGCGCGCCCAACGCGTAGCTCCGCGTGAGCCGCAAGTGCTTTACCGCCTGGCACAGGTACGCATGGCGCAGGGCGATGCCCCGCAAGCCGAGCAAACCGCCCGCCGCGCGCTGACCATGGCCAATGGTCGGCCGGACTTGCAGGCCAGCCTGTGGGAACTGATCGCTCAGGCGCGTGAGAAACAAGGTGATTCCGCCGGCGCCGCACTGGCCCGTCAGAAGGCCAAGGTTTCGCTGTGATGGACGCTCGCTTCTCGAAAGTCGCCGATCAACTGTTGTTGATCGAGCGCGAACTGCGTGCCCAGGGCTGGTGGGATGACGTCCAGCCTTCGGTCGAAGCCTTGAGCAGTGTCGAGCCGTTTTCGGTCGACACCCTCGATTTCGAGCAGTGGCTGCAATGGATCTTTCTGCCGCGGATGAAGATAATCCTCGAGCAGAACCTGCCATTGCCCAATGCCTCGGGCATTCAGGAAATGGCCGAAATGGTCTTCGCCCAGCGCAATCTGCAGGGCAAGGACCGGCAGTTGCAGGTGTTGCTCAAAGAGTTCGACCTGCTGATCACCGCCTCTCGCTGAACGGCCGACTGCCAGTGATCACTGGCAGTTCTCGCCAATCTGTTTCTGCGTCTCTGCGATACGCTCCTGACGTTGTGTATCACTCAGCCGACGCAACTCCCCCTCGGTTTCTTCCCTCAGGCGCGGATTGTTCTGCAGCTGCGCCAGGTTCGTGCGTGCCTGTTCACAGAAGGTCTTGAGCTGAGCCTGTTGCTCTGCGACCTGTTTCCTGACCTTGTCGTCGATGGCTTTCTGATCGCCCAGCGCACCGCTGCCGGGCATTGCAGTCGGGCGCGGAGCGGGCGAGGGCGACGTTTGCAGGGTGGTCGCCGATTGCCCCTGCGGCGGCTGCGCATCGAAGTGTGTGACACCTTGGGCATCGACCCATTTGTAGATCTGACCGGCCATGCACCAGGGGCTGAGGCCGATCAGCAGTATGACGAGGAGCGTTCGCATGCTGATTCCTTGGCAAAATTGCGCAATTGACGCTAACAGAGTAGCGCTTTTCAGGTTTTTTCTTGCGTTCTCATGTGCTTACCCACAATTAAGCACATTGACGGCTTGACTTGGAGAGGGCGAAACAGAAGAATCCAAAGTCCGCTGTACAGGGACTGCCAGAAGCAGACCCTCTCGGCAGATCATGAGGCGCATATCCGCGTCGACCTGTTACACCCGCAACGCGTTACCTCGCGCTGGGTGGGAAAGGCCCGCAACACTTGGGACGATCCCAATACTTGCTCAGTCAGTGCTGACGTAGTCGGCGACCACCGTCGCTCATGCTCTGCCGAGAAGTAAACCTATTAAGACCCGTTCGCCTTTTTGTGGACGGTATTCTGGCGTTTTAGAGGTGAACAACGTGGAGCTTTTATCTGGCGGTGAGATGCTCGTCCGCTTCTTGCGTGACGAAGGCGTCAAATATATCTACGGGTACCCGGGTGGTGCTCTCCTTCATGTTTACGATGCCCTGTTCAAAGAACCGGAAGTGACCCACATCCTGGTTCGTCACGAACAAGCGGCTACCCATATGGCTGACGGCTATGCCCGTGCCACCGGTAAAGCCGGCGTGGTATTGGTGACTTCCGGTCCAGGCGCCACAAACGCCATCACCGGTATTGCCACGGCCTACATGGACTCGATTCCAATGGTGATCATTTCCGGTCAGGTGCCAAGCACCATGGTCGGCACCGATGCGTTCCAGGAAACCGACATGATCGGTATCTCCCGGCCGATCGTGAAGCACAGCTTCATGATCAAGCACGCGTCGGAAATCCCGGAAGTCATGAAGAAAGCCTTCTACCTGGCGCAATCCGGTCGTCCGGGCCCGGTCGTGGTCGATATCCCGAAAGACATGACCAACCCGGCCGAGAAGTTCGAATACATCTTCCCGAAGAAAGCCAAACTGCGTTCCTACAGCCCGGCCGTTCGCGGTCACTCCGGGCAAATCCGCAAGGCGGCAGAAATGCTCCTGGCGGCCAAGCGTCCCGTGCTGTACTCCGGCGGTGGCGTGATTCTGGGCAACGGCTCCGCGCCGCTGACCGAACTGGCGCAAATGCTCAATCTGCCGGTTACCAATACCTTGATGGGCCTGGGCGGCTACCCTGGCACTGACCGTCAGTTCATCGGCATGCTCGGCATGCACGGCAGCTACACCGCGAACCTCGCGATGCACCATGCCGACGTGATCCTGGCCGTCGGTGCGCGTTTCGACGATCGCGTGATCAACGGCGCGCCGAAGTTCTGCCCGAACGCCAAGATCATTCACATCGACATCGACCCGGCTTCGATTTCCAAGACCATCAAGGCCGACGTGCCAATCGTTGGCCCGGTGGAGAGCGTCCTGACCGAAATGGTCGCGATCCTCAAGGAAATCGGCGAAACCCCGAACAAGGAAGCGGTCACCAGCTGGTGGAAGCAGGTTGATGAATGGCGCGGTGATCGCGGCCTGTTCCCTTACGACAAGGGTGACGGGAGCAAGATCAAGCCACAGACCGTGATCGAAACCCTGTGCGAAGTGACCAAGGGCGACGCCTTTGTGACCTCCGACGTGGGCCAGCACCAGATGTTCGCTGCGCAGTACTACAAGTTCAACAAGCCGAACCGCTGGATCAACTCCGGTGGCCTGGGCACGATGGGCTTCGGTCTGCCGGCCGCGATGGGTATCGCCTTGAGCTTCCCCGAGTCTGACGTTGCGTGCGTCACCGGCGAAGGCAGTATCCAGATGAACATCCAGGAGCTGTCGACCTGCCTGCAATACGGTTTGCCGGTGAAGATCGTGATCCTGAACAACGGTGTTCTGGGCATGGTGCGTCAGTGGCAGGACATGAGCTACGGCAGCCGTCACTCGCATTCGTACATGGAGTCGCTGCCTGATTTCGTCAAGCTGGCCGAAGCCTATGGTCACGTCGGCGTACGCATCACCGAATCGAAAGATTTGAAGTCGAAGATGGAAGAAGCGTTCGCCCTGAAGGATCGCCTGGTCGTGATCGATATTTCGGTCGACACCAGCGAGCACGTCTACCCGATGCAGATCAAAGACGGCTCGATGCGCGATATGTGGCTGAGCAAGACGGAGCGTACCTAATCATGCGGCACATTATTTCCTTGCTTCTGGAAAACGAACCCGGTGCTTTGTCTCGCGTAGTCGGCCTGTTCTCGCAGCGCAACTACAACATCGAAAGCCTGACCGTGGCGCCAACCGAAGACCCGACCCTGTCGCGTCTGACGCTGACCACTGTCGGCCACGATGAAATCATCGAGCAGATCACCAAAAACCTGAACAAGCTGATCGAAGTGGTCAAGCTGGTGGACCTGTCGGAAAGTGCTCACATCGAGCGCGAACTGATGCTGGTCAAGGTCAAGGCCACTGGCGCCCAGCGCGCCGAGATCAAACGCACCACCGATATCTACCGTGGACAGATCGTCGACGTCAGCGCCAGCGTGTATACCGTTCAACTGACCGGTACCAGCGACAAGCTCGACAGCTTCATTCAGTCCATCGGCACCGCATCGATTCTGGAAACCGTCCGTAGTGGCGTCACCGGTATTGCCCGCGGCGACAAAGTACTCAGCATCTAAACCAAATTAGCGATTGGCCTGAACGGCCTGGATATAAAGGGGAAATTCATGAAAGTTTTCTACGATAAAGACTGCGACCTGTCGATCATCCAGGGCAAGAAAGTTGCCATCATCGGTTATGGCTCCCAGGGCCACGCTCAAGCGTGCAACCTGAAAGACTCCGGTGTCGACGTTACTGTCGGTCTGCGTAAAGGTTCGGCCACCGTTGCCAAGGCAGAAGCCCACGGCCTGAAAGTGACCGACGTGGCTGCCGCTGTTGCCGGCGCCGACCTGGTCATGATTCTGACCCCGGACGAGTTCCAGTCCCAGCTGTACAAGAACGAAATCGAGCCGAACATCAAGAAAGGCGCCACTCTGGCCTTCTCCCACGGCTTCGCGATCCACTACAACCAGGTTGTTCCGCGTGCCGACCTCGACGTGATCATGATCGCGCCGAAGGCCCCGGGCCACACCGTTCGTTCCGAGTTCGTGAAGGGCGGCGGTATCCCTGACTTGATCGCGATCTACCAGGACGCCTCGGGCAACGCCAAGAACGTTGCGCTGTCCTACGCCGCCGGCGTGGGTGGCGGTCGTACCGGCATCATCGAAACCACCTTCAAGGACGAGACCGAAACCGACCTGTTCGGCGAACAAGCCGTTCTGTGCGGCGGTACCGTTGAACTGGTAAAAGCCGGTTTCGAAACTCTGGTTGAAGCTGGCTACGCGCCGGAAATGGCCTACTTCGAGTGCCTGCACGAACTGAAACTGATCGTTGACCTCATGTACGAAGGCGGTATCGCCAACATGAACTACTCGATCTCCAACAACGCTGAATACGGCGAGTACGTGACTGGTCCGGAAGTGATCAACGCCGAATCCCGTCAGGCCATGCGCAACGCCCTGAAACGTATTCAGGACGGCGAATACGCCAAAATGTTCATCAGCGAAGGCGCAACCGGCTACCCTTCGATGACCGCCAAGCGTCGTAACAACGCCGCTCACGGTATCGAAATCATCGGCGAGCAACTGCGCTCCATGATGCCGTGGATCGGTGCCAACAAGATCGTCGACAAAGCCAAAAACTAAGTCGTCGACCCTTGTATGAAAAACGCGGCCTCGGCCGCGTTTTTTCGTATGGGCGGGCGGTTCTGGTATAAAGCTGCATCGTTTGTGGCCGAACCGTCGTCCCAGACACCTGTCGAAAATGTCCAATCCGTTGCAAGGTAATGTCCATGAGCGAACGTCCCGAAGAGCCGAACCAGGCTTCAGACGCCGAAAGCCTGCTGCCCATCGATGAACATGTCGAAGAAGGGCATGACGCAGAAGGTCGTAAAGTCCGGCATCGTGGTATCTATCTGCTGCCGAATCTGTTCACCACTGCGAACCTGTTCGCGGGGTTCTATTCCATCATCAATTCGATGAGTGCCCAGGCTGCCTTGAGCGCCGGGGATTCGGCGAATGCGAGCAAGTACTTCGCCTTCGCGGCCATCGCGATCTTCGTCGCCATGGTGCTCGATGGTCTCGACGGCCGCGTGGCACGCATGACCAACACGCAAAGTGCATTCGGTGCCGAGTACGACTCGCTGTCGGACATGGTTGCCTTTGGCGTCGCGCCGGCATTGCTGGCATTCGGCTGGGCCTTGGGTGACATGGGCAAGGTCGGCTGGATGGTCGCCTTCATCTATGTGGCGGGTGCGGCGTTGCGTCTGGCGCGCTTCAACACTCAGGTCGGCACTGCTGACAAACGTTATTTCATCGGACTGGCCAGTCCGGCTGCTGCCGGTGTGGTCGCGGGGATTGTCTGGGCATTCAGCGATTACGGGATCCAGGGTTCGAAGATGTCGTTCCTGGTAGCTCTGATGGTGGCAGCTGCCGGCATGCTGATGGTCAGCAACATCAAGTACAACAGCTTCAAGGAACTGGACCTGAAAGGGCGCGTGCCATTTGTTGCGATCCTGGCGGTGGTGCTGGTGTTCGCCGTAGTGTTCAGTGATCCTCCACGTATCCTGCTGCTGGTGTTCCTCGCCTATGCGGCTTCGGGCCCGGTGCAATACCTGTTGCATCTTCGTCGCCACAAAAACGTCGAGTGATGTAATTTCCCTCATACTCCGCAGTCTATGGGTGCATCTGTCCTCCAAAACTGCGGAGTTGTCATGCTGATCAAAATCCCCAAAGCGTCCGACTGCCACGAGTCGGACGTCACGCCTGAATCCATTTATCTCTCTCGCCGACAATTGCTCGGTGCTACGGCGGCCGGCCTGGCTGTGAGCAGTCTGCCACGTTGGGCCAGTGCCGAAGAGGTTGCCCGTTATGCCGATGTCGAGCCCGGACATGCGCCCGCCTGGTTTGCCGAGAAGCAGCCTTCTATTAAATGGGGGGCCGTGAACGTCAAGGATGAGGCGATCACGCCCTATAAGGACGCGACCCACTACAACAACTTCTATGAGTTCGGCACCGACAAGGGTGACCCGGCGGCGAATGCCGGATCGCTGAAGACCGAACCATGGAGTGTGGTGGTGGACGGGGAGGTGGGTAAGCCGGGGCGTTACGCACTGGAAGACTTCATGAAACCTTACCAGTTGGAGGAGCGCATCTATCGCCTGCGTTGTGTCGAGGCGTGGTCGATGGTGATTCCCTGGATCGGCTTTCCCGTTTCGGCGCTGCTCAAACAGGTCGAGCCAACGTCCAACGCCAAGTACATTCGTTTTGAAACCTTGCAGGATCCCAAGAGCATGCCGGGACAGCGTTCAGGATTTGCCCTGATCGACTGGCCTTATGTAGAAGGCCTGCGTCTGGATGAAGCGATGAATCCGTTGGCGATCCTGGCTGTGGGCATGTACGGCCGTGAATTGCCGAATCAGAACGGCGCGCCGTTACGTCTGGTGGTGCCATGGAAGTATGGCTTCAAAAGTGTCAAATCCATCGTGCGGATCAGTCTTGTCAGTGAGCAGCCAAAGACGACCTGGCAGAGCATTGCAGCGGATGAGTACGGGTTCTATGCGAATGTGAACCCTACTGTCGACCATCCACGCTGGACTCAGGCCCGGGAGCGGCGACTGCCTAACAGTCTGTTCAAGCCGAATGTGCGTGATACGCAGATGTTCAACGGCTACTCGGACGAAGTCGCTTCTTTATATACAGGGCTCGATCTGCGGAAGAACTACTGATGCGATATCCGTTCTGGCGTGTGAGCGTTTTTATTGCAGCGACTATCTGGCCGTTGTGGTGGTTCTATCAGGCCTTTGAGGATCTGCTCGGGCCGGATCCCGGGAAGGTTCTAGTGGATCGTCTTGGGCTCGGGACATTGGTGTTGCTGTTGATTACGCTGAGCATGACGCCGTTGCAGAAACTGACGGGGTGGGCAGGGTGGGTCGCTGTTCGCCGGCAGTTGGGGCTCTGGTGTTTTGCGTATGTGGTTCTGCATTTATGCAGCTATATGGCATTCATCCTGGGTTTCGACTGGTCGCAACTGGGCGTGGAGTTGCGCAAGCGTCCGTACATTATTGTCGGCACGCTCGGGTTTCTGGGGTTGCTGGCATTGGCGGTGACGTCCAATCGTTATAGTCAGCGTCGTTTGGGTGGGCGCTGGAAGAAATTGCATCGGTTGGCGTATGTGATTCTTGGGTTGGGATTGCTGCATATGTTGTGGATTGTGCGCGCCGATCTTAAAGAGTGGGCGGTCTATGCCTCCATCGGCGGGCTGCTTCTTGTGCTGCGACTACCACCGGTGGCTCGCCGAATCCCGCGTTTGCCGGGTAAAAGGCAGGTTTTGCAAGAAAAGCGAAATTAAGGGTTGACGGCAGATTCTGAGTCTCTATAATTCGCCCCACTTCCGGCGCAGTCGAAACGGAAAACTCCTTGAGATTCAATGAGTTATGTAAGTTTCGAGAGTGGGTCGCTTCAGATCATCGAAGCCTGGAAGGAGTTGGAAATGCCGGTTCTTCTGGCGCTTTCAACGGTTCGGTCTTC